>MVRE01000012.1 GCA_002067895.1 Methanoregula sp. PtaU1.Bin051
AGAGTAAGGAGGCACTGTACCTTAGATCTTTTGGTCACGGTTTTACTTCTGAGAACGTAGCTTTTCTACAGAGCCTCCGATTTTTCTATTGATAGTTCTAATGATCCTCCTTGCAGCTATAATCGAATCACAAATCACACCAATTATTGTAAAAAATGCCTTTGAATCGTATATTTTCAGCACATGATTTGCCATGATCATCAGGAGAGTGACCCCCTCTCTCCCCCAGAGGGGGAGGCAGCCCAAGGGGGGCACCCCTTGACCCCCTAATTGTATACGCGTTTTTCATTAAACCGCATGCCCGCCGCGCGACCCGGCGAGGCGTCGCGCTGGGCGGGGAAAATCGTAATTGCGGAAGAATAAGTCCTTTTTTTGTTATAGCCTGATATTCCAACGCCTTAAAACCGGAACCACTTCATCATCACGACGGCATCCTCGCCATTGGAATAATAGCTGGCGATCCGGAACACCTCGCGGTACCCGAGCCTGCGGTAAAACCGCTGGGCGACAACGTTCGAGACACGGACTTCCAGCTGGATGGCGGTCGCCAGTTCGAATGCGAACTGGTGCTCGATCCGGTTCACCAGCAGCCTCCCGATCCCCCGGCACTGGTACGATGGCGTGACTCCGAGGTTGCAGAGATGGCCGTACACGTTCTCCCCGGTATCCTCGAGCCCGCCCACTACAAAGCCGACAACCTTCCCGTCGGCTTCTGCAACGAAATAAGTGGTCGGGTAATAGGTGAGCGCTTCTAAAAACACCGCCTGCTCCCACGGGTCGATAAATAGTTCCCGCTCGATTGCAACAATGGCCTGGATGTCGAGGGGGGTTGCACGCCGGATCCGGGTCGGCTGGTGCGTGGCGATCCTCCGGGAGCTGATCACAGGTATCCTCCTTGGCGGGACAGGCAGCTCATGGTGGAGCGTTTGACCAGATATGGTTTGCGCCGGTTGTCGGAATTTATCAGTGCGGTCGCACGGCTGAAGGGATGAGACTAATAGGGAGCAGCACCCAGATATGACAGCACGGACAAGATCATGACAGGCAGGGTCGCTTCATCATGGTGAGAATTTACCGTTTTGCCGCGGTGCGCCCGGCGCGGGATGCCGCTTCCGCGATCGCAGCGGTGCCCTATGATGTCGTGACCGCCGACGAAGTGAGGGAGATCCTTAAGAAAAACCCGGAGAGCTTCTTACGGGTCAGCCGTCCCGATGCGGAACTCCCCGATCTCCCGCCGGATGACGACCGCGTGTACCTGCGGGCCCGGGAGAACTTCCTCGCACTTCTCAAAAACGGCCGCATGGTACGGGATCCAACGCCGGGCCTGTACCTTTACCGGGTGACCCAGGACGGGGAGACTTTTTTAGGGCTTGCCTGCTGCCTCGATGTCGAGGATTACCGTGCCAACCACATACGCCGGCACGAACAGACGCGGTACGACAAGGAGGAGGACCGGACCCGGCACATCCGCGTGACACAGACCCACAACGGCCCTGTTGTGCTCCTCTACGAAGACGATACGGATCTCTGTCATTTCATCGAATCGATCGTGCCGACGGGAACGGCCCCTGACGAGGAAGTGCATGCCGGGAACGGCACGGTGCACCAGGTGTTCCGGATCTCCGATCCTAAGGTGATGGATACGATCGAGCAGCGGTTCTCCCGCGTTCCGAACCTGTACATCGCCGACGGCCATCATCGTGCGAAATCTGCCGTGAACGTTGCGGAGAGGTACGGGGGCGGGGGGGAGATTTCAAGGTTCCTCGGCGTGCTCTTCGCCCACGACCGGGTACGGATCCACGGGTACAGCCGGCTCATAACCGACACCGGCACGTACACGCCGGCCTCATTCATCGAAGGCCTGAAAGCGTTCTTCACCGTCGAGCCGTACAACCATGTCGATGGCAACGGCTTCCAGATCGCCCCGAAAATAAAAGATCCTGACCGGTACCATGTCGTCCATGTCTACACAGAGGGGCAGTGGTACGAGTGCACGCGGCCAATCGATCCCGGTTTGACAGGACCCGAATCGCTCGATGTCGCCGTTCTCCAGCGGTATGTCCTTGAAGGGATGCTCGGCATCACGGACCCTAGGGGGGATGCCCGGCTCCAGTACCTCGGCGGCGCCCGCCCGGTCCGGGACCTCATGGAGCTCGTGGATGCCGGCACCTACCGGGTTGCGATTGCCATGCAGCCGGTAAGAGTGGACACCGTGCTTGCAATCGCCGATGCCGGCGGGGTGATGCCCCCGAAGTCCACGTGGTTCGAGCCGAAGCTTTTGAGCGGGCTTTTAGTCCACACCTTCGATTGAATACAGGCACAACGAACTTTTATCCTTCTTCATCCCCGATGATTAATGGTATGATCACCATCGCACTTCCCAAGGGCAGCCTCGAAGCCCAGACCCTGCAGCTCTTCAGGGAGGCCGACCTCGAGATCAGGCGGACCGACCGGGACTACAACCCCCGGATTGACGACCCCCGGATCGGCAAGGTGAAGATCCTGCGCCCGCAGGAGATCCCGACCTACGTCGAAAAAGGGTACTTCGACATCGGCATCTCCGGGCTCGACTGGGTGAGAGAGACAGGG
The DNA here is from genome assembly GCA_002067895.1 of Methanoregula sp. PtaU1.Bin051. Taxonomy (GTDB): domain Archaea; phylum Halobacteriota; class Methanomicrobia; order Methanomicrobiales; family Methanospirillaceae; genus MVRE01. Next base: position 2,590 of record MVRE01000012.1, read on the forward strand.
TCCGATGTCGTTGAAGTGGCCAACCTCTCCTACAGCAAGACCGGGGAGGGCAACGTAAGGATCGTGATCGCCGTCCACCGCGACGAACCGATTGACGATGTACAAAATATCCGGCCGGGCAGCAGGGTGACGACCGAATACCCGGAACTGACAAAGCAGTTTTTTGCCGACCGCGGGATCGAAATCCAGCTCTTCCACTCGTTCGGGGCGTCCGAGGCCAAGGTCCCGGACTTGATGGACGTCGTTGTCGACTTAACCGAGACGGGAACAACGCTCCGGAAGAACGGGCTTAAGATCATCGGGCAGATCATGGAATCCTACACCGTGATCATCGCGAACAAGGAGAGCTGGGCGGATGCGGGGAAGCGCAGGGAGATCGAGGAGTTAAAAACACTCCTTTTCGGAGTCATTGAGGCGCGGCACAAGGTGCTCCTCACCATGAATGTCCCGGCAGCCTCGATGCAGAAGATCGTCTCCGAGCTGCCTGCCATGAAGAAGCCGACGGTAAGCCGGCTCCATGATATCGATTACTACAGTATTCAGACCGTAGTACCGAAAAGTGCGGTGAACCGCCTGATCCCGAAGCTGAAAAGCTGCGGGGCTGAAGACATCCTCGAGATCCCGATCACGAAGATAGTACCCTGACATTATTTCCGTTAATTTCCATTCTTTTTCAAGAATTTTTGGAATTCGTTGAGCGGAAGAGTTATATAACCAATATGTATATCACATCCTCCCGCCAAATTTCAACGAAAGGACAATCATGCGCTGGCCGGGCATCCCTGCAGTTCCCACGTGTCTTGATACACCGGATATCCCTCTTATCCTGTTCCCTGCAGGATCCGCCGCCCAGCCCCCGGATCCGATCGGAACCGGCCCCGGCGTCATAAGGCAGAACGGGCTTTCCGGCAGCACCGGTAGCGTTTCGCTATCCGGCTGCCGGAAAACGCATCTTTTTTCATTCAATGCAACAACAGGAGTAATGATCCGGCCATGAAGAATGATGCGGCGAACCTCTCTTTCGACTTCCTTGCCGGCTTTACCGTCTTCATACTGGCGTTCATCTGGGTCGCGACCATGATCCCGGGACTTCTCATCGGGGTTTCCGGGTACTCCATCGATTACGATGCCATCGCGTACCGTTCCGGGGTCATCCTTGTCGAAGACCCGGGGATGCCGGTAAACCCGCCATGGGAGGGAAAGACGTTTGCGCAGAAGGGCGAGGTGGAGCGCATGGGGCTGGCCCTGACAAAGGACACTCCCAACATCCTTTCGCCGGAAAAGATCAACCGGTTCTTCTCTTCGGACTTTACCTATCCCGAAGATTACCAGGAAAAGGTCATCTTCGGGGACCGCCCTTACCAGTTCAATGTCTCGGTCATGACGTTCGACAATTCCACGAACCGGTCGGTAGGATCGCTCCGGCCCAAGGCATACGGTTACATCCGCAGGTTCGTGCTGGTCAAACAGATGAGCAACGCCACGATCGATTCTCATCTCTATAACTCCAGTGCAAACAGCACAATACACATCTTCTCGGTCACTCTCAACATGACCCGCCTCATCAAGGACGAGAAGCGCCCCGAGTACAGGATCGACGCCCTCCGCGAACCGGTCACAATCAACCTTACAAACCTGAAGAGCAACCTTGCCAACCCGGCAACAACCATTGAGCTCACCCGGATCCGGTTATGGAGGAGTGATGGTGGGTCGTCCCTCTCCAATGTCCCTCCGGATCTGGATGCATATATCGACAGGGATGCCAACCCATCAACCCCCCCGTGCGCGGTGGATGACAGCGTTTCCCTCCTCTTCCCCGCCGGCTTCTTCAGCGCCATGGCTACGGCCGATACGAAGATGTTTGTGAACTTTACGTTCACCCTAGTTAATACCGGGCCGGACGGCGACCGGTTCATCAACAGCACGTACGGCAACCGGCATTTTGAATATGACTATGATTCCACGCGGGTCACCCAGCCCGAGCTGAAACCCGGCGTTGTCGAGGTGGCCGTATGGTAGACCGCTGCGGGGGACAACTGTACACCATTGAAGGGTTCGCTGCTGCCTTAATCATGGTCGCGACCGCCTGGATCGTTATCGGTACAACCTCGATCTACACGCCGGGTGACACCCATATCAGCGATATGCAGCTTGAGCAGCTGGGAAACGATATCCTGCTTACGATGGATACCCCGAACAACAGCGCCGCTCCGTTCAGGAGCCCCCTCCAGACATTTGTCGAGAACAAGGACGGTGACGGGGCTGCGCTGTTCAACAATATGTTCCTATCCTACAGCAGCAACAAGACCGGCGGTGCATATGACGATATCCAGTATATCGCCTGGGTGTCGTACCGGAAGGGCAACGAGACAGCCATGTATGAATTCAGCAAATCGCGGTCGCTCACCCCGGGGGATCGTGCCGTCAGGGTTACACGGTGGGTACTCGTGGATAACCGGCTTCCTGCTCCCATGCCGCCTGCCGGGATGCCGGTCGAGGTCGAGAACCGCGAACAGGCCGTGCTTGTGGAGGTCCTGTTATGGAAAGGCTGAATGATGACGCCCAGTGGATCGTGCTGATGGGATTCCTCGTCAGCTTCGCCCTCTTCTTCCTCGCTTACGTGCTGAGCCAGTCGACGGTCGTCGGCCAGACGACAGCGGAGGGCGTGCTTGAATTCCCCAAGAATGACATCCGGGACTTCAGACATGTGGTCTTCCGGTATTCGGATACCGGCTGGGGAGGCGAGATCAATGCGGACATAACAGCCCTTTCGCTGGCACGGAAGAACGCAATCGTCTCGTATATGATACAGCCCCCTCCTCCGGAATCGGTCTATGATACGATAATCATCCATTACTCGAACGGGGTGACGGTCTTCAATGAGACTGCATTCTACTGACCTGGGTCCTGACGACGGGGTGTCCGGCCTTATCGAATACGTCTCGGTCACCGGCATCCTGATGCTGCTTTTCGTGATCATGATGCTCTCGGTAAATTCGACCATCATGGAGGGGCCGGCAAACCAGCTCAGGTACGCGGCGTTCACGGACATCGGCAACGGCGTGAGCACGCGTATCGTGGACGTTTACGTGATCGCGCCTACAAACGGTACGATCGTGACGCAGTTCGACATCCCGGACGATGTGGCGCAGCAGGAGTACTTCGTCGAGATCGGGTCCACCGTCGGGTCGTCCGACCAGGTTGTCGAGGTATCGAGGAACACCGTGAAAAGCAGCATTTCGCTTGCCGGCATCGGTTCCACGAAGGGTGTGAAGGGCAACACGACCGGTAAGGGGATAAACAGGATAAGCTATAACTCGGAGGGATATTGATGAGAAGGGGCAGCAGTTCATATGACAGTGCGGGGGTATCGGAAGCGATCGGATTCGTCCTGATCTTCACCATCGTCATGATGGGGATCGGGCTGGTGACCCTGTACGGGTACCCCATGCTTCTCAGGCAGCAGGCAAGCGCCGACCAGAGAATTATGGAAAAGAACATGATCGTGCTCCAGAACGATATCAAGAGCATCTGCTACAAGAGCGTGCCGTACAAGGAGACCTCCCTGAAAGTCGGGGGCGGCTCGCTGGCCGTTTTCAGTTCTGACATGACCCCCCAGGCCTTCAACGTCACCATCAACGGCGTGCTGCTCGATACCTTCCCGCTTGTCGGGAACCTCGGCGAGCTGCGGTACCGTTCCAACAGCGAGGGGATGGTCGTGACCATCGAGAGCGGCGCGGTGATCTTCAGGCAGTACGGGCAGAGCGGCTCCACGATGCTTGCGGAACCCCGGTGGTTCTACGATACCCCCACCCATACCGCAGTGATCTACATGATCAACATCACTTCCGAGGAGATGTTAAGCGAGTCTGGTGTCGGCAACGTCCAGATGGAGCTTGGGAATACCAGTTACCGGTCGTTCTCCGATCCCCCCTTCACGGTCGGCTATGTCCCCGACCCGGAGAATGACTATTCGACGGCATGGCGGGACTACATCGTCAATACCCTCGGCTGGGACGAGACCTTTGCGGGCTCGAACATCTACCAGCTTCCGGCGGACGCCCAGACGCTTGTTATCAAGGAATACGATGTCATGATAAGGAGCCTGTAGCATTAATAGCAGATTCCGCAGGAAAAAAGGTACTTATTTTCTGCAGGATGCAAGTGCGAGGGGAGGGAGTTGAACCCGCGAACCCCTTCGGGAACAGATCTTGAGTCTTATACCAACAAATAGTATAAGATACATTTATGAGATCGCGATGTGAATCAGATTCATGCACCCCGAATTTGCCAGGATGAAAAAACTCGATCCTGTCAACCTCAAATACCTCGAAGGGTACGCCCGTGCCCTTACGCTCAAGCAACTCCGGCCCCGCAGCATCAAGGACAAACTCTGGCGGGTGTATATTTTTCTGCTCTTCACGGAATTCCGTGACCTGAAGAAGACGACCGCACAGGATCTCGAGGATTTCCTGATCCACCGCAAGACCACGAAGACCAAGCGGGGGAGGCCCTGTGCCCATGCCACCATCCAGGGCGACATGCTCGGGATCAAATTGTTTTTCCGGTACCTCCGGCCCGATGAGGAGGAGCAGCTGTTCGCAAACATCAAGATCAAGCGGCAGAAGCACCGACTCCCGGTTGAACGGTTGCTCACCCGGGCCGACATCGAGAAACTGGTGGATGCCTGCGACACCCAGCGGGACCGGGCCCTTGTCATGCTCCTGTGGGACTCGGGCTGCCGCATCAACGAAATCCTGTCAAGGAACATCGGGAACATCGAGTTCGACCGGTACGGGGCCGTGATGGTCGTGGACGGCAAGACCGGGCAGCGGCGGCTCCGGCTCACGGCCTGCGTAGGGGATCTCCAGACCTGGATCAACACCCACCCGATGAAGGAGAACCCGGAGGCCCCGCTCTTCATCACCTACAACCGGTACGGGTTCGGGCGCAAACGGGTCCACGAGCACACGGTCGCAAACCGCCTGAAGGTGCTCGCTGAGCTGGCGAAGATCAAGAAGCCCGTCCACCCCCACGCCATCCGCCATGCTCGGCTCACCGACCTCGCAAAGCAGGGGTTCTCGGAAATGGAACTGCGGATCATTGCCGGCTGGGAAGCGGCGAGCGGGATGCCGGCGATCTATGTCCACATGTCCGGGGCCGATGTGGAGCGAAAAGTGCTGCAGAAGGCCGGCCTGTGCGAAGACGAGGAGTTCAAGGAAACAGCACTGGAGGCCATCCGCTGCCCACGCTGCAGGACCATCAATGCCCACGACTCGATGTTCTGCAAGATCTGTTCGGCAACCCTTTCGGATATCGCAGCAAAACAGGTCGATACCATGCACCAGACCGTGATGAACAACCTCGATGCTCTCACATCATGGGTCGAGCACAAGAAGGCTGAGCAGGCAGCCGGTACGGGCATGGCAAGAACATCATGACGCTCATTTTTTTCCTTACGCTCAACGGGGCCCGGCCCCTCGCCGCGTGGGCTTCCCCAAATAATTTTAACTTCGCTTTAAGAGATCTGAAGATTAGAGTGATATTATGGACCATTCATATGAGGAAATCCGGAAAGCAACACTCGATATCCTCTCCGGACGAGAGCGATCTTCATTCACACCAAATCAATTTGTTCACCTCCGTATTGGAGTTGCTGAGGTTTTACATAAACGAGATGGGACAACAACACATCCAGGTCAGAGGGAGCCACAACTTACTCAGAATGATCAAGATCTTTTCCAAGAAGTATTCTGGGATCTATTCAGGCAGAACATCATAACACTCGGAACCAGCGGGGATCCTAACGCTGCGTATCCTTGGTTCCGTGTTTCCAGTTTTGGAAAAAAGGCTCTCGCTAATGACGATGTATACTTTTTCCACGATCTCACGAGTTATGAGAAAATAATTAGAGAGAATATTCCTGATATTGACGAGATTACTTTGTTTTATCTAAAAGAGGCTATGCAGGCCTTCATTGTAGGGTGTCGTCTTTCCTCCGCAGTTATGCTTGGTGTTGCATTAGAATATTCTCTTGACATACTTTACGAAGTGATTAATCAGAATGGCGCATACTCAGCTCATTTCCAAAGCGTATCAAAAGAACCAACCCTATTTCGAAAGTTCAACAAATTCAAACAAAAACTCAATGAGAAAAAATCGGAATTGCCTAAGGAATTGAGAGAAGATCTCGATATCAATCTCGATATGATTGTATCTCTCATCAGAAATTATCGAAACGAATCGGGTCATCCAACTGGAGCGGTAATTTCACGTGAGCAATGTTATGTAAATCTTCAATTATTCATTCCCTGCTGCAAGAAAATCTATGAATTAATGGCATATTACAGATGATGAGCCGGTCCGCGAAGCGGGTGCGAGCACGGCGAAGCTGTGCGAAGCATGCGGAGCGGGCCGGCAATCTTCCTCCAGCGGTTCGCATAAGATAAAGACGCTCGGTCATGTTTGCTCGATCTCGCGGGCGCAACAACCGACAAATCCGCGCCCGCTCGTTCTCGCTTCACATCACCTCGCTGCTCTTTTTTGTTGATGGAGCAGACGAAGACGCACCCCTTCACTCGCTCCGCTCGCTGTGGGCTTGCTGCCCGGCCCGCTCCTCGCACCATGCTCCGCATCGTGCTCGTCGCTGTTTGTGGGGGTATGCAGTACGCTCGGTGACTCGCTCGCTTACGCTCGCTCGGGCCGCTGCGGCCAAGCCAGCTCAGCTGAGGCTTCGCTGAGAGATGCGAGTGGCTCCCTTCTGGGAGCATGCGGCCGTGCTCGTGCCTCCGCCCGTCCGCGGAAGGAGGGGAGGGCAGCGAGGAGCGGCCGGAGACGAGTCCGAAGGACGAGTCCGTAGACGCGACGAGCGTACGGCGGGCCCCTGTGCACCGGTGGGCGGGTGGGCCTGACGCGGTTACGGGACGCGGGATCGCGGCCCGTCGCAGGCAGGCCGGGCGGGGCCGACGTTGCCAAGAAAGATATTGCCGGGCGTCGATAGTGTAACTAACCCGGCAGGGCTCTTTGATTGGTCTCATGGTGTCCCTGTCCGGGCCACCATTCAGACATAGCGCAGGTAGACTCTTTTCAGGCCCATCCGCACCCAGCGCCACAGGCTCTTCAGCATCCCGGGAAGCGTCATCTGGTAGCGCCGGTGCTCCTTGAGCATCTTGTTGCTGATCCGCATGCTTCTACCTCACGGTCCCGTTGCGCGGATTCCTGCCGGCAGGGGATCGCAGGCCCATGCGATCATCTCCCGCCGCTGACGCTGTGCGATCAGGTTGTCGAGCCCTTCCCGCTCGGCCCGGGCCTTCCACGATGCGATGATCTCATCGTGCTGCAGCCGGAGATCCTGCGCATTGGCCTGCAGGACGAACGCCTGCCGCTCCAGTTCAGGGATCGCCGTCTCGATGCGTTCGAGTTCTTCGAGGACCCTGATCGGCATGGCATCAAAAATAGAGGGGGTCATGCCGCCGCCCCTCCCGCTGCGCAGGCAGGGACCGGGGCCGGAGCCCCGATCATGAAATCCGCCGCCTTCTCGGCCCGGCCCGCCGCATACATCACGAGATCGGCATCGGCCTTGATTGCGGCTGCCCAGTTCTGGAGGTAGGCTGCCTGATTGCGGATCACGGCCGAGGAGTCGATCCCGGTGAGGGCTGCAAGGTAGGCGCTCCCGATCTCGGCGACCAGTTCCTCGCGCCCGTAGGTGTCGGAGCCGAAGCAGACCGGATCGGTGCGTTTGAACCGGTTCATGCGGGGCCCGGTCGAGTGGATGCACTCATGGAACATCGTCGCATAGTAATGCTCGGAGGTCCGGAACCGGCCGATTGCCGGGCAGGTGATCGCGTCCGTTGCCGGGCTGTATGCGGCCCGGTCCCCTGCGCAGACGGTGATCTTCTCCCGGCCGGTATAGCCTAGGATGACGGCATCGCACCCGAGGACCTGCTGGTTGTCCTTTACGTCGGGGAGTTTGTAGCCCTTCTCCTGATAATCGGTCTGGGCGATGTTGAAGACCACGAAGGCTTTGAGGAACCGGATCTGTTTTTTGCTCTCCGTCTCCTCTCCGTTCTCGTCGGTCACCGTGTCGGTCTTCACCGTCCGGCCCGCGTAGATGATCCCGTACCCGTGCTCGCCCCGCCGGACCTGCAGCCCTGCGGCGAGGTATTGCCGGTAGGTCGCCCAGAAGGGGAGGGGATGGGGGATGAGCCCGAGGATCAGCCGGTTCAGCCCGGTATAGGCCCTGCCGCTGAAGAGATTGCGGGGGCCGTTCTCGGTCCACGGTTTCAGCCAGGGGATCTTCCCTTCACCGAGCGCCCTGATGATCCGCTCGTTGATCTGCACTTTTACATCGGCGGCCTTCATGCTGTCGCCCCTGCTGGTTTCATGGAGGTTGTGAGAGTCCGGGCCCTGCGCATGGCCGAGACGTTCGCATACTTCCGCTCCCCCTTGAGCATGCCTTTTACCTGTGCGAGCGGGGAGACATACTGCACATCGTTGATGAGGATCATTACCGCTTTGCCGGACCGGGTGATCCATGCCTTCCCGACCGGGGCCGCGTCCGAGTCCTTCATCACGTCCGAAATGTCGTAGACAGTCGCGGGCCAGTGTTCTTCGAGCCTGCGGATCTCGCCGGCGGGAATGACCGCCAGCATGGTCTTGACATCGATACGGACCGAGCCATTGTAGAGGCGCGCAGCCCCTATGTGCTCGAAGGTCACATCTTCTTGCGTTGTTGGTCTCATGGTGTTTTTCACCACATAGTTATCGACGGTAGATCATATAAGCCACCGCCGTGCGCAGGGTGAAAGTAAAGCCGCTGCGCTGTCAGATTTACGAAAGAACAATTTTGCGTAGAATTCTTCTTTTGTATGGCCCGCCCGGGCACACAGCGCGACCGGTCGTCGCGGACGCCCGGTAACCGCGCCGTGTGGCCATGACCCGCCCCCCGGTTTCCTGCTGGCACGCGATCGCTGCGGTCGGGCCCGCCCGACAAAGCGAGCGACCGTCCGCTGAGGCGTCCGGTAACCGTCGCTTTGTCCTCCCCTCCCGTGTCTTCCTCCCGCTGCCGAAGGCAGGGCTCTCACAATGGACTGCCCGTCCCCTCGGGGGCGGGAGGAGTGCGGCTCGCAGGGTTGTGAGCGGGGGGATGCTTGCCCATCCCCGCAAGCGAACAAAGCACGGGCGGCGGGGAACAGTGGCCCAGCGGCCCGAACGAGCACCGCGACAGGGCGCGAAGGTAACGAGCCGCATCAGCGGCGAGTCCGAGCCCCTATGCGTCGTGCGAGTGAGTCACCGAGCGTCTGCGTCTGTCGCATCAGCAGCGACGAGCACGATGCGAATGCATGGTGCGAGGAGCGGGCCGGAGCAGCCGCCGGCGCAGGAACGAAGTGACAAGCCGGGGGCGTCATCATCTCAACAGGAAACGACGTGAAACAGCGAGGTGATGTGAGCGGAGCGGGTTGCGAGCCTGCGGAGACGAACATGACCGAGCGTCACCGGCATGTCGAGAACAGCAGCAGAAGATCGCCGCCCGCGTCGCATACTTCGCACGACTGCGCCGTGCAAAGCACCGCTCCCGCGATCGGCTCAAAAAAGGATATTACCGCTCAGAGCAGTTTCGTCTCTTCAGTCGGTTTCGGTACTTTCACGACAAGAACCCGGAAGACCGAAGAGCTTTCGTTCGTCCACTTGTGCGGGATCTTCGCGGGGCTCTCAACGAGCATGTCCTTCCCCACGGTCTTCTTCTCGTCCCCGATCTCGACAAGGCCGGTCCCTTCCAGTACATAGAAGAAAACATCGACCGGCGTGATGTGCTTCTTCAGTGCCTCACCGGGCTGGAGCGTGATAACGACTGCCATCGCGTGCGGCGTGTCATAGATCTTCCGTGCATCCACATGGTGCGGGTTTGGCCCCGATACAACCTTTGCAACTTCAGTGATTTTCATCTCAGTTCACCTTCTCAATCTGAATGTAAGGAAGTAATGTCAGCAATTCCGATTTCAGCGTTTCCATCCCGACACGCTCCATGAAACGGGCCGTCCTCTCGTGAGCCTTCGCATGGGCACGGTAGTATTCGGAAACCCGTACAGCGCAGTCAAGCGCATCGGCTGCCGACAGGTCGCGGGCGATGATGTCCGCGAACCTCGGCCGGGTCCCTGCGTTTCCTCCGAAGAGAACGGTCCAGCCCTTGTTCGTTCCCATGATCCCGATATCCCGGGTATGGCTCTCGCCGCAGCAGCGGGGGCAGCCCGAGACGCCGATCTTGATCTTCGCCGGGAACGTCTTATCCTTAAACCGTTCATCGACTGCACGTGCCATGCCTATCGCGTCCTGGTTGCCGTACCTGCACATCTCGGTGCCAATGCACGCCTGCACGAACTTGACGCAGGGGGCGGTCTCGGGTTTTGCAAGCGGTCCCAGCTCATCCATCACCTTCTGCACATCGCCCGGCTGGAGGCCCACGAGCGCGATCCGCTGGCCGCTCGTCACCTTGAGCATCGGAACCCTGTAGGTCCGGGCGACCTTTGCGACCTTCTCCAGATCGGCCGGGGTCACGATACCGGCCGGCATCCGGGTCACGACCGCGAACGTCATGCCATCCCGCTGGCGGATTGCCCCTGTGGGATTCGTCATCGGCCTTCACCACCCATTGCCCGCTCTGATATCCTGCATCCCGGTTCGCTGTTACCTGTTCCGGTCATACCATACCGCCATCGATGGTGATTGTCTTCTCCGCAACCTTAATTGTCTTCCCTGCTTTTTCCAGTGCTTTATCAACAACATACCGGACACCGCTGCAGCACGGGACTTCCATGTGGACAACCGTGATCGATTTGATCGTATGCGTGGAGAATATCTGTGCAAGTTTTTCGATGTATCCCTCAATGTCCGGGTCCAGTTTCGGGCAGAAAATGATCACGATCCGGCCTTTCAGGAGCTCCGCGTGGAACCCGGCATATGCGAACGGGACGCAGTCGGCAGCGATGAGCAGGTCCGCATTTTCGAAATACGGGGCTGCCGGGTTGAGCAGGCTGAGCTGGATCGGCCACTGGCGGAGCTCGGAATCCGTTGCCCCGTGAGCCGGCTGGCGCGGGCCACCGGCGCGGGGGATGCTGCGGGCTGCCGAGCCGGGACAGCCGGCGAACGGATGGGCCGCGTGCTGTGGAGTATGGCACACACCGGAAGGGGGAGCTGCTGATACGGGTTGCTGTATTGCCCCCTGCTGAGCGGATTTTTTGCGACCGGCCCGGTCCGGCGCCGTATGATCGGGAACCGGAATGCCTTTTTCGATCAGGTACCCGACTGCCTGATCATAGAGCGCCATCTGCCCGTGGCCTGCGAGATGTTCGAGATGGGCTTTGATGACCGGGACGCCCTGTTTCACGATGATCTCCATCACAGCCCTCTCATCATACGGTGCCGCTTCGCGCTCGACAACCGAGATCGCTCCCTCCGGGCAGGTGCCGATACAGGCCCCGAGTCCGTCGCAGAAGAGGTCGGAGACCAGACGCGCCTTCCCGTCGATCAGCTGAAGGGCCCCCTCCGGGCAGTCCGGGATGCACTGGCCGCACCCCGTGCATTTCTTCTCGTCAATGCTGATGATCTTCCGTTTCATCCGTTCACGTCCTTGTCAGGTGTTCCCAGGATTCTACAGTACACAAACCTTGCAGTCCTGCTGCCCGCAGGGGATGTTCTTGATCTTCCATTTCAGCGCCCAGCCCTTGATGCCCCGGATGATATTTACGATCTCGAGGCCGCTCTCTGTCAGCGTGTACTCGGTCCGGACCGGGAACGCGGTGACATCGACGTTCCGCGTGATGATCTCCTGATCCTCCAGCTCCTTCAGCCGCTCCGAGAGGACCTTTGGCGTGATGCCGGCAAGGGCATCGCGGAGCTCCGAGAACCGCCGCGTGTACCGCTCTCCTTTGTAGAGCTCCAGGATGATGAGGAGCGTCCACCGCTTGGAGAGGTACCGGACAGTCCTGCTGACCGTACATGAATCCTGCATGGTATGTAAATGGAAACTCCTGACTATTTATAATCTGGTATACTATTGATATCTTGTATCAAATTGAAACAAAAGGAGTCTGACCATGTTCTGTTACCAGTGTGAAGAAACCGTGAAAGGAACCGGCTGCACGATCAAGGGGGTCTGCGGGAAGGAGGACGATATCGCCGCTTACCAGGACGTACTCGTGTACCTCTGCAAAGGGATTTCCGTACGGAACCTTGCGGCAATGGAGAAGGGAAAGGGCGATCCTGATGCGGGGATGTTCATCGCGGACGCGCTCTTTGCAACGCTGACCAACGTCAACTTTGATGCGGCCCGGTTCACGGCAATGATCAACAAGGCCGTGGCAATCCGGGACAAACTGCCTGCGGGCGGAAGCACGGAACCGGATGCATGTACCTGGATGCCGAAAGGAGACCGCGACATTCTCGAAAAAGCGAAGTCTGTTGGCATCCTCTCGACAGCGAACGAGGATGTCCGGTCGCTCCGGTCAACGCTCCTCTTCGGGCTCAAGGGAATCGCCGCATACTACACCCATGCAGCTGTTCTCGGGAAAACCGATGCAGAAATCACCACGTTCCTCCAGAAGGGACTCGCATCCACACTTCAGGATATTGCGGTTCCCGACTTGATCGCGCTCGTGATGGAATGCGGGAGCACCGGGATTAAGGTCCTCGCCCTGCTCGATGCAGCAAACACGTCCGCCTACGGCAAACCGCAGATCACCAGCGTCAAGACAACGGTCGGAAAGTGTCCGGGGATCCTGATCACCGGCCATGACCTGAAAGATCTCGAAATGCTGCTGGAGCAGACAAAAGATACCGGTGTCGATGTGTATACCCACGGCGAGATGCTGCCGGCGCATGCCTACCCGGCTTTTAAAAAGTATTCTCACCTTGTCGGCAACTACGGCGGCTCATGGTGGCACCAGAAGGAGGAGTTCGAGCAGTTCAACGGCCCGGTCCTCTTTACGACCAACTGCCTTGTCCCGCCGAAGGACACCTACAAATGCCGCCTGTTCACGACCGGCCTGACCGGCTACCCGGGCGTCCCGCACATTGAAGCGGGCCCTGGCGGGAAGAAGGACTTCTCGAAGATTATCGCCCTCGCAAAGACCAGCCCGCTGCCAAAGGCACTGCCGGGGAGTGGAAATGATCTCATCACCGGCTGCGCCCACGATGCGGTCCTCGCACTCGCGGATACCGTTATCGCAGCGGTGAAGAAGGGAGACATCAAACGGTTCATCGTCATGGCAGGCTGCGACGGGCGGCAGAAAGAGCGGGAGTATTACACCGAGTTCGCAAAAGCCCTTCCGAAGGATACCATCATCCTCACTGCCGGCTGTGCCAAATACCGGTACAACAGTATCGGCCTCGGGAACATCGGCGGGATCCCCCGGGTCATCGATGCGGGCCAGTGCAACGACTGCTACTCGCTGGTTGTGATCGCCCAGGCGCTCGCCAAGGCATTTGGCGTTGGCATCAACGAGCTGCCGGTCTCGTACAACATCGCTTGGTACGAGCAGAAGGCCGTGCTCGTGCTCCTCGCCCTCCTCTCGCTCGGGGTGAAGGACATCACGCTCGGGCCGAAGCTCCCGGCATTTGTCTCACCAGCGGTACTGGATGTCCTTGTCAAGCAGTTCGACCTCAAGCCCAACACCACCGTCCCGGCCGACATGGCCCGCATGGTTAAAATCTGAACCGATGAGGAATATACATGGCTCAGACAACAACCGAGAAAGCCAACATGGCGACGGTCCGGAAATTTTTCGAGGTCGGGCCGTCAGGGGGCGACATCCGGGCAGCCGATGCACTCCTCGCTGACGACTTTTCCCTGCACGTTCCCCTGCCGGTCGCCGGTCCCGGGATCGAGGCGATCAACAACGTCATAACGACCTGCCGGGCTGCCTTCCACGGCCTGAACGTGACAATCGAGGACATGACGGCTGACGGTGACAAGGTGACGTGCCGGTTCACGGCCCGGGGTGTGCATGAGGGGGAATTCATGGGTCTCCCCCCAACCTACAAGCCAATCGTCATGACCGGTATCGAGATCTTCCGCATGAAGGACGGGAAGATCGCCGAGCTCTGGGGCGAAGCAAACCTGATGGGCCTCGCGCAGCAGCTCGGAATCCTGCCATCACCCGCATAACCGGATAACCCAGATTTCAAGGAGAGTTTCATGGCTGAATACGAGATGGGAAAAATCGATCAGAAGGATAAACCGGATAAAAAACGCGAGGAACTCAAGGGGAAAGTGCTGGTTCTTCGGGATCTGGTGAACTACGCGGACGGGACCGTTGCGAGCCGGATGATCATCTCCCGGAAGGCAGGGAACATCACGCTCTTCTCCTTCGATGAGAACGAAGGATTATCGGAGCACACGGCGCCGTACGATGCGACCGTCACCATCCTCGAAGGGGAATGCGAGGTCTGGGTTGCCGGCCAGACCTACCAGATGAAGGAAGGGGAGACCATCATCTTCCCGGCAAATGTCCCGCATGCCCTCTCCGCGATCACCCGGTTCAAGATGTCCCTCACGATGATCCGGGAGTGAACCATGGGCGGTGACGCGAAGGACGGGTACTATTGTTCCATCTGCGGCGGTATTCCGCCCGACCAGATCAAGATCAAGAAGATCCCGATCGAAGGCAAAGAGACCGGCATCGACCGGCTGGACTGGATCCTCCTTGACGTGTACCGAAGGAACTTCAGTGGCGATGAGACGATCACCGACGAGCTGGTAAAGAGGGTCCGGCAGTTCAATTACATCCCGACAAAGAAGATGGCGGAGTACCGGGCGGCCCTCCTGCGGGAGTACAGGATGCTCAGGCCAGGAGACATCCGGCTCCTGGAAGAACAGCTGGAGGGCAAGAAAGAGTGAAAATATGCTTGACCATTGTCCCGGTGCAACAAACCTGAGAACGCCCACGCTCTCGATCCGGAAATGCCCGCAGTGCGGGAACGAGGTGGAGGTCTTCTCCAATGACCTCAAGGTGACCTGCGACAACTGCGGCTTTATCATCTGGAACGACATCGCCTCCTGCGTCCAGTGGTGCAAGTACGCGAAGGAATGTGTCGGGGAGGAGATGTACCGGAAACTTGTCGAGAGAAAAGAGGGATGACTGGACGGTTATCGCCATATGATACGTCTCATGACCCGATGATGAACAGAAAGGTAATCATACCAGAAAGTGAGGATGAAGTATGCCACCACATTGTGATACCAGGGACGGCCCGGTTGTCAAGGCCGCAAAGAAAGCGCTGGAGACCGGAAATCTCAACTACGTACTGATCTGGATTCCCAAGGAATCCGAGAAGGAACTGAAAGGAGTATTCGAACGAACCCTCCGTGCACGGAAAGCCGGGAAAGATGCACAGGAGGTTGCCGATGACTGGTTCTTCGAGACCGCGATCCGGCTCCACCGGGCCGGCGAAGGGGCTCCGTATACCGGGATGAAACCGGCAGGCCTGAGCGAGGGCCCGGTCGTCCCGAGAGCAGAGAAGGCGATCGAGACCGGTGATCCCAAGGAGACGATTGACTTTATCCTGAAGACCGTCGAGGACGATCTGACCCACCGCTTCCATCATGTCATGGAGAAGAAGAAGTATGCTGTGGACGACGTTGCCGCCGGCAGGGAGTTCATCGCGGCCTTCATCGGCTGGGTCGTGTATTCCCATCACATGTACGTGAATGTGACGAACGCTGCCGGCCACGGGGAACAGCACGGCGGGGAAGGGAGCTCCCACCGCCACTGATTTTTTTTCAGGATAGATGTGCCGTGATTGTCACCATTGACCGTTCATCCTGCGTCAGCTGCGGATCCTGCTGGGATGCCTGCCCGGGCTTCTTCGAGCAGAACCCGGATGACACATTCAGCCAGATTATTGAAAAATTCCGTCAGGACGGGAATATCGGGACCGGGACACCCCCGGTAGATCTCGAGGCGTGCGCTCATGACGCTGCGGATCTCTGCCCGGTACAGATCATCACGATCGCGGACAGTTAGCGGTTTATCGTCGGCCCGCTCCGCATGCTTCGCACAGCTTCGCCGTGCTCGCACCCGCTTCGCGGACCGGCTTCTCTCTGTTAATTATGCATAAATCAATAATGCACAAACCCGTATCTTGAAACAGAAATAAGGATCAGGAACGAGGAGAACCGGCCTGATGAACAACTTGGCTGTACTTATCCGGCAAGGCGAAGGCGAGAATGTTGAATTCAAAGAACAGTGGAACGACCACGGTCTTGAAGCACTCGCATCCTTTGCCAATACACGAGGCGGTACGCTCCTCATCGGTGTGCAGGATAATGGGGCGGTCATCGGTTGGAATGGGGATGACCGGGCACAGCAGGCCATCATCAACCAGATTGTCGAGATCCTCGGCCTCCAGCCTACAGTTTCGGTCCAGCAGGAGCAGGGAAAGCCCGTGCTCGTCATCAAAGTAAGCCCCATCACAACCTTGGTCGCGTGCAGGGGCCGGTATTACCAGCGCGTAGGTAACACGACCCGGGAGATCCCGGCAGAGCAGCTTGGCCGTTACTTCATTGCAAAACTTGGTGTTCAGTGGGATGGCGTGACAAATGGCTATTCCATCGACCAGATTGATCCGGTTGCTGTGCGACGTTTTGTTGAACTTGCCAGAGGCAGGCTGCCGTTTGCACGGGGGGAAGAATCCGTTGATAGCATTCTCCAGAAACTCGACCTGATCCCTGAGGGGAGGGTTACCCGGGGTGCGGTGCTGTTGTTCGGCAAGAACCCTCAGGCCCAGTTCATTAATGCACAGATTCACATGGGCCGGTTCAAAGATGACATCACCATCATCGATGACAAGTTGCTGAAAGGCAATCTCTTCGCTCAATTGGAGGGTGCTGTTCAGTTGTTCCGTACATACCTGCAGGTCAGGTATGAATTTGAGGGAACGTCACGCGAAGGCGAACCGCTCTCGGCTATGCAGCGCAAAGAGATCTGGGATTACCCGATCGAGGCCCTCCGTGAAGCAGTAATCAACGCACTCATCCACCGGGACTATTTCCAGGCCGGCCAGGAGATCCAGATCCGCGTTTACGATGACCGCGTGGTAATCACAAATCCCGGCAGTCTTCCGGAAGGGATGACTGTAGAGGAACTGAAACGCGAGGGCCACCGGTCAATGCCGCGAAATGCCCTGCTTGCCCAAGTATTCTATTATGGTGAACTACTGGAGAAATGGGGGACCGGCACAAGCCGCATGATTGCGCTCTGTCAAAAACATGGGATCCCGGAACCGGAATTCTCTGCAAACCCGGACTGGTTCAGCGTTACGTTTACCAAAGATATCTACACGGACAACCGGCTTCTCGCGCTGGGGCTTTCCGACCGGCAGGTGAAGGCTGTCCGATATGTGAAGGAGAAGGGGGCTATCACGAACAAAGCGTACCGCGAACTTACGGGTATAACGGATCGGACCGCCCTGCGCGATCTCAAGGAACTTTGTGACCGGAAAATTTTCAATAAAGAGGATAAGAAAGGTAAGGCAACTGAATATACTCTGGTAAAAAGAATCCCGACATAATCCCGACAAACCCGCCACCAATCCCGACATTTTCCCGACAATCCCGACACCCCCCCATCTTTTCAGGATCTCCCTCGAAGACCTTCGGTCTTCTCGAATCTCGTCCATTCAAGACTCGCCCGGAAAAACCGACCCTCAAAACAGGGCCTTAAACCGCGTTTCTCCCTCGGGATCGGGTAAAACTACGTGGCCGGATTGGCCTCGATTCTATGCCTTTTAGCACCCCTTCACTGACGGGCAATCCTGTCGCATTTCGGCAATCAGGGCGCTATAACCCCTTCGTTTCCACAGGAACAGAAAAGGGCGGTTTTACGGGGTTTTCCGGTATCCGGCCTCCCTTTCAGACGTGAAAAAGGGCCAGAAATGGGCGTATTTTCCCCTCGTCGGGAGGGAGTGGGAAAATAGGGTATCTCAGAGGGGACTAGGGTGGGATCGTTTTTCCATATCCTGTAATTCGGGCTTAAAAATCTTCGAAATACAGACAATCGTTTCAGGTAAAGATCGGCCCGTATCAAGAAAGATTGCCCCGACGAGTGCTTCAACGGTATCTGCACACAATTTTTTCGTTCCTTTTTTCAGTTGCTCGCCCTCCCCCATTCGATGCAGAATCAGATTATCATCGAGAAGATGGAGCCGCTTTCCAACTGCGGCTAGTTTCAAATTTTTCTCCAGGTCCGATTTGACAATGGTAATGTCTCCTTTGGTATTCAGGCCCCGGTCCATGAGCAGCAAAACAAATCCTGCCTTTAAGACGGCATCACCAAGCGTGGCATACGTCTCCTGATGCGGGCACTTTCTTGCCCCGACTTTTCGCTCCCTCTCCTCTTTGGAGAACGTCGAATGTGTCAGGGCCCGATATAACTCTTTTTTATTCGTAAATTCATGGCCCAGCCGCTTCTCCAGTTTGCTGATCTTCGCCGCATCCATGATAGTTGAATGGAGCGATCAGGTAAAAATGAATTGCAGAAATCGTATGAAAAAGGGATTTTAGAAAGTGAAAATTTAAGTGGATTTATACCAGTATCCATTTGGATAATAAATGGTTAATTCGCCAGAATCGTGAAAAAATGTCCCGCCCGGATATTTTGACCACCAGTCAAGATTGAGCCAGTATTGGGTAACTCCGTTCCTGGTTGTTGTATGATAAGCAATCCCTTTCGAATGATATCGTTTAATGATATACATTCCAATTTTATCGAGATCCGTCTTACTCGTCCCAATTAATACTTCAGGATATGCGTGGCCACCTTCCTGATTGTATGCAGTAACGATTCTTGTACTCCCACCGATCGATTGAATAATTGATCCCACCGTGATGGCAAAATCATCACAATCCCCTTTCAAACCGAGTTGAATTGTCCTGCTGGCCGGGGAGAAATACTCAGATCCTTTGGGATCATTGACGTAGGTCCATCTCTTATACACCGTCTCCCAC
Source organism: Methanoregula sp. PtaU1.Bin051 (assembly GCA_002067895.1). GTDB lineage: Archaea > Halobacteriota > Methanomicrobia > Methanomicrobiales > Methanospirillaceae > MVRE01. The sequence goes on from MVRE01000012.1 coordinate 21,590, forward strand.
AAATCGCAGATCTGGGCAATGTTATAATTTCCCTCGTGCGAATTTGGGATGAGCGACACCGCAAAATCCCGGGTCGTAGGATTTGTATAATCCATAGCAGTTTTTATTTTTTCTGCGGTTTGGCTTTCTTTTGATTTACTTTGTGTTGCCAAGGGAGTGGGATCTACCTGCGTTCCACGACTCGGAGAGATGATATTTGTATTATCCGAATCGGAAGAATCGTTCCCCAGACCCATGAAATAGGGGCCTGCGACAAAGAAAATTATCGCTCCAACAATAGCACCAATAATGATTATCCCAATAGTCCCAATGCCGGATGACGGTGCTGCAGGTTGTTCATATTGAGGGGTGTAAACCTCATCTTCAGCTTCATCAGAAACACTATCATCCGACCGATCAACTGGATAAAACTGATTGTCGATAATAACGTATTCCTGCCCGTCTTTCACAACGTGAACGGCATCTTCAACGACTATTTCCTGATCGTCAATATAGAATGTCTCTTCTCCAGAAACTATGAAAGAATCATCAAATTCCTCCTCTGGTTCAGGATCTCGGCGTCGCTTTCGTCGTGCCATTATACTTCATATCACATCGGCTCATGATTATTTTTATTGTTTAATTCAGAAAAGGGGGTTGGGGAGGTGAAAACCGGGCCGGACAGAGAGGGAGGATCTCCCTCCCTCGTCAGTATTCCTCGTTCTTTCCGGAGTTGCCCATGTAGTCGAGCACCCGGTCCCACATGACGAGCAGGCCCGGAATGATGACATAGGCGAGCAACCCTGCGCCCAAGAAGAGCGCCGTGATGAGAATTTCGTTGTCCATTCCCTTTCACCTCTGCGTTGCTCCCGCCTAAGCGAGGGCTGCGACAGTGTCGGCCCAGGTCTCGACGTTGGTCCGGATCGCGTCGTCCGAGTAGGACTGGAGCGTGACCCGGTCGCGGGTGAACGTGAGGTTGTACAGTTCACCGTTGGCGTCGTGGCAGCGGAGGGTCGCGCTGAAGGACTCGTTCTCGGTGTCCCGCACAGCGGTCCCGCCATGTGCTGCTGCGAGGGCTGCGTCGGCGAGCAGTGCAGCGGCCCCGGCGTTGAACCCGGCAATCGTGTTGAACTTGCTGGAGTCGTTGCCCACGGTCTTGGCGTTTACGTCCTGGTAAACGACCTTGGCCGTGTAGCTCTCACGGATCTTTTCCACGGGGTCATGGGTAACCCCGGCAGTCATATATCCTACACATTCGAACGGGTTGTCGGTGATGACCGACGCAACGATCGTGTTGAACGTCGCCACGTCCGGGATGGGGGTCGCGAGTTCGCGAACCGCATTCTTGCTTTCAGAACTCTGTACGAAATCTGCCATTGTTCTCATGGCTCCCGCCCTTGGGCCCTCGGGCTGTTTATATATCGTTTTTCTCAGGGCTTAGCCTTGACTGAACCTTTGAAGAGAGAGCATCCGTTTCGGACAAATTACAATCGAGTGAATAAATATAACGTATTTCAATTTTCAATAGTTCACTGAATAGTCAAGTTGGCGGCGGGTATTCGAATGAGTAGCATTTTCCAGATGCATGAGAAGATTGTTGAAGATTATCAGAAATATGTACAGAGTTTTCTCTCAATCTCGGATGACAGAATCCGGGATTTTATCGAAGATCACCTTGTCCGAAAAAATTCACTCTGGCCCGATGCTCTCATCCAGGTCAATCCCGCATATGAATCCGCCTCAACAATCGAGAAATTAGTTCAGGAAAAGATTCTCCACCCAACGCTTGCCGACATTTTCCGCGATGAACAGAACCGTTCACTCCTCCTGTACCGCCACCAGGTCGATGCAATCAAGAAGGGAACAGAACGCCGGTCATTCGTTGTGACGAGCGGGACCGGTTCCGGGAAAAGCCTTGCCTATCTCATTCCGATTTTCGATGCCGTTGCCCGTACGAATCCTGGGGATCCCAAGGTTCGGGCAATCATCGTTTACCCGATGAACGCCCTTGTCAACTCCCAGTATGAAGCCCTGAAGCGGTACGCGGAAGGTTTCGAGCGGAGAACCGGGAAACCGTGTCCCATCAATTTCAGGAAGTATACCGGGCAGGAGAAGGACGAAGAGCGAAAGCAGATCCAGCAGAACCCGCCCCATATCCTTCTCACCAACTATGTGATGCTCGAGCTGATGCTGATCAGGCCGGAAGAGCATACTTTCGTCGATGCAACCACCTCGGGCATCCAGTTTCTGGTCTTTGATGAACTGCACACCTACCGGGGCCGGCAGGGTGCTGATGTTGCGCTGCTGATCCGAAGACTGCGGAAGCGTTGCGGGAACCCGGACCTGCTCTGTATCGGTACCAGCGCCACCATGATTGCCGGCAGGAAGACGACGGCATCGGAACGCAAACTCGCCGTCGCCAACTTCGCTTCGACGATTTTCGGTGTGCCCATTGAATCACACGATATTATTGAAGAGACGCTCCAGCGGGTCACCCAACACCCAAGAACTCCTTCAAAAGAGGAGTTGGTTCGAAGCCTGAAGTCCCAGGTCCCGGCCTCCAAAGAGGCATTTCTCGCTGATCCGCTGACCGCGTGGATCGAGTTTACATTCGGCATTTATCAGGAGGAGGAAGGGCATTACCGGAGGCGGGTCCCGATCAGTCTGAAAGACGGGGCGAAGATGCTGGCAAAGGAGACAGGATTGCCCTGCGAGGATTGCATGTCCCGGCTCAACCAGATGTTTCTTGCCGGCAGCCGGTTCATCATGGACGGCGGCTTCCCGCTTTTCGGATTCAAGCTCCACCAGTTCATCTCTCAGGGCCGTACAATTTATTCAACGGTTGAACGTCCCGAGTCCCGCTATCTCACACTTGAGGGCCAATACTATGCGCCGGGCACCGAAGAGAAGAAACTCCTCTATCCTCTGAAGTTCTGCCGTGTCTGCGGTCAGGAATATTACATGGTGAGCCGCGATACGCACGAGCAGGTGATGTACCCGGATGACGAGAATGCTGATTACTCAGATGAAGAGGGATCGTCCGGTTATCTCATGCTTGCGGTCAATGACGATCGGCACACATGGGGTCTTGAAGATATCCCGCCGGACTGGATTGATACAAAAAGTAAGAAGATCAAGGTGAAGAAAGCCCGGCAGAACAATGTTCCTGTCGCGGTCTGGGTTCGTCCCGATGGTTCCTACACAGATGCATCATCAGAGGGGCGGCCTGAAGGGAGTGTCAAAGCCTGGTATCAGCCCAAGCCGTTCATGCTCTGCCAGAGCTGTGGAGAATATTACACCGCACGAAGCCAGAACGATTACCGGAAACTGAGCGGGCTGGCAACCGAAGGCCGCAGTACCTGTACGACCGTGCTCTCCCTCGCAGCATACCAGCGGGCCCCGCTCGCTAACATTGAGGGTAAGGCCCGTAAAGTGCTGAGTTTCACGGATAACCGGCAGGATGCATCGCTCCAGGCCGGGCACTTCAATGATTTTGTCCAGGTCTCATTCCTCAGGGGAGCAATATACAAAGCCCTCAGGAAAGACGGGCAGCTGAAATACGACCAGATCGCCGACAAGGTACTCAGTGCCACGGGCCTGACAATCAGGGATATTGCCGGCAATCCCGCGATCGATGAACATACGCCGAAGGCCAAAGAGACCTGGGATGCGTTCCGGGATCTCCTTGAGTACCGGATTTATGAAGACCTGCGGCGCGGCTGGCGTGTCGTCCAGCCCAACCTTGAGCAGGTCGGCCTTCTCGCATTCGAGTATCAGGGTCTGGATGAGGTGTGCGAAAAAGACGCTCTCTGGAAAGAGATCGGGCCAATGCGGGATCTCTCAAAGGAAGAGAGAAAGGAGATTGCAAAGAATGTCCTGGATTTCTTCCGGAAGAAACTTGCAATCAGGACGGAATGTTTCGATGACGGCCACCTCCAGCAGCTCCACCGGCAGGTCTACCATACCATCAATAAAAAATGGAGCCTTGATTTCATCGAGAGCAAACCCACGCATGCCGGCAAGTTCGTGCTTCCCGGGAAGAGCGAGGCTCTGCTTTTTACTAACAGCCTGAGCGAGACGAGCCTTGTCGGAAGATACCTCAAACGCAGCCTCACAATCACAACGGATTACCGCCCGTTCATCAACCGGTTTATCGATCTGTTGTTCACTGCCGGGATTCTGATCGAAAGCAAAGAACGCGGCAACCCGTATTTCCAGGTCGATGCATCGGTGATTCTCTGGAAGGTGGGGGACGGGAGTCCCAAACGTGATCCCATCTATTCAACCAAGGCCGAAGGGCCCTCATTTGACCAGGTGGAACGCCGTGCGAATGAATATTTCAGCAGGTTCTATCAGGAAGTAGCCCTGTCACTCAAGGACGTGGAGAGCAGGGAGCATACGGCACAGATAAAATATGAAAACCGGGCTGAACGCGAGAACCAGTTCCGCGAGGGCAAACTTGCCGCCCTCTTCTGTTCCCCGACAATGGAACTTGGTATCGATATCGCCGACCTCCAACTCGTTCACCTCCGCAATGTCCCGCCAACACCGGCAAATTATGCGCAGCGGAGCGGGCGGGCCGGGCGGAAAGGAGATCCTGCTCTCGTGCTCACGTACTGCTCCGCAGGGAGCGGACACGACCAGTACTTCTTCCACCACCGTGACAATCTGGTCGCAGGATCGGTCAGGGCACCACGGATCGATCTCGGCAATGAAGATCTCGTACGGGCCCATATCCATGCCCTCTGGCTCTCCTACGTCAGGCTCTCGCTGGGCTCATCGATCGACGAGATTGTGGATCTTGGGATCAAGGACTACCCGCTCCAGACAAATATAAAAGAGCAGATCCAGCTGTCTGAAGACCGGCTGAAAAAGTGTTTTGCAGACGTGAAGGAAGTTCTCGCCCGCTGCGGACACGATCTTGCAGAGAATACCTGGTATAATGATGAGTGGCTGATGACGGTTTTACGGAGCGCTCCGAAGGATTTCAATGCCGCCTTCCAGAGGTTCCGCGAACTGTTCAGGTCGGCCGATCAGCTCTGGGAAGATGCGAACAACCAGATGCGGATCCCCAGCCGCGACAAGGAAAAAATGGAACGGGCAAAGAACCAGCGGATGGAAGCCGAGCGGCAGAAAAATCTCCTCTGCAACCATACCTCGAAAAAAGAGGAGTCGGACTTTTACCCGTACCGGTACCTTGGGAGCGAAGGATTCCTTCCAGGCTACAATTTCCCCCGGCTCCCCATCCGTGCATTCATTCCTTCCAGTTCCAATGAAGGGGAGTTCATCTCCCGGCCCCGGTTCCTTGCAATCACCGAGTTCGGCCCCCAGGCTTTCCTCTACCATGAAGGGACGAAGTATCAGGTCAAACGCCTGACACCCCCACCCGGCGGGCTGGCGTCACTCCGCCGGGAAGCGAAAGTATGCCAGAACTGCGGGTACTTCCATACCGATGTGAAGCGGGACCTCTGTGATAATTGCGGCGTGGCCTTGGATGCTACGACGAGTGAGATCGTATCGCTTCTTGAAATGACAAACGTCAGTGCTATCCGGCGGCAGAAGATCACGTCTGACGAGGAGGAGCGCAAGCGCTGGGGTTACCAGCTGAGCTCACACTTCCGTTTTGCCCCGGGCCCTGATGGGAAGAAGCGAACCGTTGAAGGCGTCGTGCAGGACAGCGCTTCAGCACCGCTGCTGAACCTGACCTACGCACCTGCCGCGACCCTGTTCCGGATCAATCACGGATGGCGCATCCAGCGGGAGAAGTCGTTCCATATTGACATGGCAACCGGCGACTGGATGCGGACACCGGATACAGAAGAGAGTGATGCAGAGCCGACAACCTCGATCCAGCCCGAAGCGGTGAAACTGTTTGTGCAGGACACCATGAACATGCTGCTCGTGAATTTTGCCGGGGAAGACGAAGTCGATGATGCGATCCTGGCATCATTCCAGTACGCGCTTCAGCGGGGCATGGAGACGGTATTCCAGATCGATGAAGCTGAGATCGCTTCTGAACGGATCGGGACCGGAAAGAATGCAGCAATCCTGTTCTGGGAAGCGTCGGAAGGTGGTGTCGGTGTCCTGAAACGGCTTGTCACGGAGCAGGAGACCCTTCGGCAGGTCGCTGTCGCTGCACTGGAACGCTGTCACTTCAATCCGGAGACCCTTGAAGAAGATCCCGAGGCCAAGGACTGCTCCCATGCCTGCTATGAATGCCTGCTCTCCTTCAAGAACCAGCGCGATTACCGGAAACTCGACCGGCACCTGCTCCCGGCCTTGCTTTCCAAGCTGAGCAAGAGTACGTCGTTTGTGAAAAAAGAGGACCGGAATTACGATGAACAATACCGCTGGCTCCATGAGCAGACTGACCCGCAGTCCGGTCTCGAACGTCAGTTCCTCGATCATCTTTACCGGACAAAACGGAGACTGCCGGACGGAGCCCAGGAACGGCTTGCCGATTATTACAGCGAACCGGACTTTGTCTACGATCCGAATGTTCTCATCTTCTGCGATGGATCGGTGCATGATTTTAAGGACCAGATGCGGGTGGATGAGGATTCCCGTACGGGCCTGAAGGAGAAAGGCTACCGCGTCATCGTGATTCGCTATGACAAGGATCTCGAAGCGCAGATCAAGGCTCATACGGATATCTTCGGTAAAGGGAGTGCGTAAGGATGGCAGAGGAGAGTATCGGCTCCATTGTCAGGTGCCGGAACCGCGAGTGGATTGTCGTACCATCTCCCGATGAAAATGTCGCCCTCCTTCGTCCGCTTACCGGCAGTGAGAGAGAACTCTGCGGGATCTACCGGCCATTGATCGGGATGGGCCTCGATGCCATCGAGCCGGCGACATTCCCGCTCCCCAAGCCAGAACACTCAGGCGATGCTATTGGTGTCGGGTTACTGTGGAATGCCGCCCGGTTGTCCCTCCGTGATGGTGCGGCTCCGTTCCGTTCCCTTGGGCGGGTTTCGGTAAGGCCCCGTCCGTACCAGTTCGTCCCGCTCCTGATGGCGCTGCGCATCCAGCCGGTCCGGCTGCTGATTGCCGACGATGTTGGTATCGGCAAGACCATCGAATCCCTGCTCATTGCCCGCGAGATGCTCGACCGGGGGGAGATCTCACGGCTCTGTGTGATCTGCCCGCCCTATCTCTGTGACCAGTGGCAGAAGGAACTTGCCGAGAAATTCCATATTCACGCAGAGGTCATCCGTTCCGGTACCATCGGGCGGCTCGAACGGGAATTGCCCTCCGGCGACTGGAGCATTTTCAATTATTACCCGTTCATTGTCGTCTCCATCGATTACGTGAAGTCTGACCGGAACCGCTCCCAGTTCCTGCAGTTCTGCCCGGACTTTGTGATCGTTGATGAGGCCCACGGCGCTGCCCAGCCTTCGACAAAAGCAGTCGGCCAGCAGCAGCGGCACCGGCTGCTCAAGGATCTCGCAGCAAAGCCAACCCGTGACATGATCATGCTGACGGCTACGCCGCACAGCGGTGTTGAAGAATCATTCCTCTCTCTCCTTGGACTGATTAGGCCGGAGTTTGCGAAATACAATCTGGCCCAGATGAACGAGAAGGAGCGAATTGCATTATCACAGTATTTTATCCAGCGGCGACGGGCCGACATTAAAAACTGGCTTGGGGAGACCCGGTTCCCGGACCGGGAGACCGAAGAGATTACCTACACGCTCTCCCCGGCATACCAGGATCTCTTCAAACGGGTCTACGAGTTCTCCCGCGAGATTGTTAAAAGCGGCGAGACACTCAAGGGCTGGAAGCGGAGGATTAAGTTCTGGCATGCTCTGGCCCTGCTCCGCTGCGTGATGTCGAGCCCGGCCGCTGCATCAGCAGCTCTGGTGAATGCAGCGAAGAGCCGGACGCTCGATGTGGAACCTGCCGCTGATGAAAGCGCCCAGGATGATTCCTATGCTGCGCTCATCTACGAGCCGACCGATGACACGGTAAATGATACCCAGCCGGCAACGATCATAGAGGAAGGAATCAAGGATCTGTCTGCCGGAGAGGTGCGTTCCATTGCTGAGTTTGCCCGTCGTGCGAAAGAGATCCGTGAGAAGGAGATTGATTCCAAAGTCGAGACCTGTGCAACCCTTGTCAAGAAACTCCTCAAAGAAGGATACAATCCCATTATATGGTGCCGGTATATTGCGACGAGCGATTACCTTGCGGACGAACTGGTAAAACGGCTCGGGGGATCCTATCCGGATATCTGTATCAAATCGATCACCGGTGCGATGCCCGAAGAGGAACGGAGGGAAAAAGTCGATGAGCTCGGTTTGCATACCCGCCGCGTTCTTGTGGCGACGGATTGCCTTTCTGAAGGTGTCAACCTCCAGCAATCATTCGATGCTGTCGTGCACTATGATCTCCCGTGGAACCCGAACCGGCTCGAACAACGGGAGGGCCGGGTTGACCGGTTCGGCCAGCCAAAGGACAAGGTAAAAGCCGTCCTCCTCTACGGGCGTGACAATCCGGTTGATGGTGCGGTGCTGGATGTCCTCCTCCGCAAGGCCCGGGAGATCCGCAACAGCCTCGGCATCACAGTGCCGGTCCCGACCGACAGCGAAACCGTGATGGAGACCGTCTTAAAGACGCTCTTTTTCCGGGCCGTACCGGAACGGCAACTCGCCCTTACTGATTTCATTCCGCTCGATACGGGAGAGACCATCCAGAATGTGCACAAGCGCTGGGATGAGGCCGCAGCCCGCGAGAAGGAGAGCCGGACCCGGTTTGCCCAGCGGGCCATCAAGCCGGATGAGATCGAGAAAGAGCTGAAAGAGACCGATAGTGTCCTTGGAGATCCGGATGCGGTAAAAGTCTTTGTCATGAATGCCTGCCAGCGGCTCGGTGTTACCGTTTCACCGCAAAAAGTCGGATCATATGATGCTTTCACACTGCGATCGCTCGACCGGCTCCCGGAAATGGTGAGGATGGAACTTCCGGATACAGCCTGTCAGAAATGGGAGATGCAGATCGGATTTACCACACCAGTACCGGAGCGTATCCAGTTTCTTGGACGCAATCATCCGCTTGTAACTTCCTTGGCACAATATCTCTTTGAAGAGGCGCTCGCCAATGGCACTGATGCGGCGGCCCCCCGATGCGGTGTGATCAAGTCATCTAAGGTTGATACCCGCACGATGCTCTTCCTCCTGCGGGGCCGGTTCGCAATGAAAGCCCCACAGCAGAAATCCCCGCTCCTTGCCGAGGAAGTGATCGTGACCGGGCTCCGTGGATCGGTGTCAGCTGCTGACGGGTGGCTTGCCGAGAGCGATGCGCTCGACCTCCTCACGACAGTCCGGCCTGAAGCGAATATTACCGAAGCGGAACGGCATGAAGTCCTCACCGAGACCATTGCTGCATGGGAAAAACTCCAGGCACCGGTCAGGAAACTTGTGGAGCAGAAGGCAGCAGCGCTCGAAGAAGCCCACCGCCGGGTACGGAAAAGCGTGGATATCCCGCGCCGGGGCCTCGCGGTCACCCCGCACCAGCCCCCCGACCTGCTGGGAATTCTGGTTATTATCCCGATACCGACGGGGGCCTCCCGATGATCACCCGGTTCCCCACGCTCCGGCTGGAGGGCGGGCTCATCTCCTCCGACCAGATCGACCGGATCGCCGACCAGAGAATCAAGGAGTTCACCATCGACGACATCGCCGCTGCATGGAGCGATATCCGTTCGTACTGGACGATCTTCCAGAACAATCTTGCCAAACTGCCGGAAGATGACCTTGCCACGAGCATCACCCGCAACCGCTGGATGATGCCTTTTTTCTCAACGCTCGGTTACGACCTGTCTTCGCCACGAACCGCGGCAGAAGCTGACGGCCAGACCTTCGCGATCTCGAACCGTGCAGGAAAAGATGAGAGTTCCCCGCCGATCCACATCGTCGGTATCCGGCAGTCGCTCGACCGTCGCCCGGAGTCCGGGCGGCCCCGGCTGGCCCCGCACTCGCTCGTGCAGGAGTATCTCAACCGGACCGAGCACCTCTGGGGCATCGTAACAAATGGATCCACGCTGCGGATCCTCCGGGACTCGCACCTGCTCCGCAAGCAGGCTTACATCGAGTTCGACCTTGAGCAGATCCTCAAAGACGAACTTTTTGCAGATTTTGCCCTGCTTTACCGGCTCATCCATGTTTCCCGGCTCCCGAAAGGGATCGATGATGCAGACTTGTGCCTGCTCGAACAGTACCACCGGCAGACCGTGGAACAGGGTGGGCGGGTCCGCGATCATCTCCGAGATGGCGTGGAGAAGGCGCTCATCCGGTTTGGCAACGGCTTCCTGAATCATCAACGCAATTCGGCGCTGCGTTCGCGAGTCCAGGATAAATCCCTCGAACCGTTCGAATATTACCAGCAGCTTCTCCGGCTCATCTACCGGTTCCTCTTCCTGATGGTCTCCGAGGAACGGAACCTGATCACCGACAACATGTCGTACCGGGAGCATTACAGCATCAGCCGAATCCGCCGCCTTGTGGAGGTCCGGGCTGCCTATACCCAGCAGGAAGACCTCTGGCTCGGGCTTGCAACGACCTTCCGGCTCTTCCAGGACGAATCCCTCGGCCCCCTGCTCAATGTCCCGATCCTGAACGGCGACCTCTTCGATCCTGAACGCACTTCAGAGATTAACGAAATTTCGCTTACCAACCGCGACCTGCTCACCGCCACGTGGGACATCTGCATGTACCGTGAGAAGGAGAACGCACCATGGCGCAGGGTCAACTACGCAGCGCTTGATGTGGAGGAACTCGGCAGCGTATACGAGAGCCTGCTCGACTTCCAGCCGGTCTTTGTACAAAAGAACGGGAAGCCGGAATTCCTGCTCTTGACCGGCACCGAGCGCAAGTCCACCGGTTCCTATTACACCCCGCCGGAACTTGTCAACGAGCTGATCCAGAGCACCCTTGTCCCGACCATGAAGGACCGGCTTGCCGGTGCAAAGACCGGAGAAGAAAAGGCAAATGCCCTCCTTGGTATGACCATCTGCGACCCGGCCTGCGGCTCGGGCCACTTCCTCCTTGCCGCCGCCCGCACCATCGGGCGTGAGCTGGCCAAGGCCCGAACCGGCGACGAGGAGCCTGCTCCTGAGCAGATGCGGATTGCCATACGTGACACCATCACCCATTGCATCTACGGCGTGGACAAGAACCCACTCGCCGTCGATCTCTGCAAGGTCGCCCTCTGGCTCGAAGGGCATACTAAGGCCAAACCACTCACCTTCCTTGACCACCGTATCCGTTGTGGGGATTCATTAATCGGAGTATTTGATCTAAAAGTGCTCGAAGAGGGAATTCCTGAAGAGGCTTATACCCAAGTAATTAATGACGATAAGTCGGTCGCAAAAGAATTGAAAAAACAGAATAAAGAATATAAAAAACACGAAAGTCAGAATCGTAGCCTCATCGAGTTTGACCCTGCGTTAAATGCCCTAACGGCTTCTCGTCAACAAATGAATGCTATTACTGATGACAAACCTGAATATATTCGTAAAAAGAAAGAACTTTTTTCCGAGTTCCAGCAAGAAGGAACACCATGGTGTAAAGATAAAACTGCTTGTGATCTTTGGACCTCTGCATTTTTCATAGAGTTAACAAAGGAGAAAATGCTACAGCGAGTAATTCCTACTACGAATTCATTAAGACAATACTTTACAGGAGAACTCGGAGTCGAAAACCTACAAGTTCAAACTGCTAGACGACTTGCAAAGAAACATCGATTCTTTCATTGGCAATTAGAATTTCCCGAAGTATTTGCCAAAGGTGGTTTTGATTGTAATTTGGGCAATCCGCCATGGGGAATTGTTGAATTGAATCCTATTGAATTCTTTTCAACACGTGATCCAAAAATCGCGAATGCACAAAATATGGCTGCACGGCAAAAAATGATTAATAACTTAGAAAGAGATAATCCCTCACTTTTTTCAGAATATAAAAATAACAAACGAATTATCGAAAATTATCAAAAGTTCATTCATTCAAGTAGAAGATTCCCATACACAAGCTATGGAAGAATAAATTCTATGGCGCTTTTTGCAGAATTAACTCAACAAATGAATAATATGACGGGGAGAGCCGGTTTAATTTTGCCGATCGGTATTGCGACCGATTCATTTAATCAACATTTCTTTTCAAATTTAATTGAAAAGAAATCAATTTCAAGAATAATAGGATTTGAAAATGAGGATTTTATTTTTCCAAACATACATCATGCATTCAAATTCTGCGCATTAACTGTGACTGGAAACGCTGTGAAAAATCCAAAAAGTGACCTTGCCTTTTTCTGTCGAAATTTTTCACATATATCTCAAAATCAAAGGCATTTTGAACTATCTGCTGATGAATTCTTTTTAATTAATCCAAATACACGGGTATGCCCCATTTTCCGTACAAAAAATGATGCTGAATTGATAAAGAAAATTTATAACCGCGTTCCTGTTCTGATTAACGAAAAACAAGAACAAAATCCGTGGAATCTTAATTTGACTTTAATGTTTATGATGAATATAGATAGTAAGTTTTTTGAAAATGAAAGAAAAGAGGATTTTCTTCCACTTTATGAAGGTAAATTAATTCATCAGTTTAATCACAGATACACAAGTTTTGAAAACGCCACTCAAGCTAACTTAAATTCAGGAATATTACCTCAAACCTCATTGAGCCAAAAAATAGATCCGTGTTTTTCGATTCTTCCAAAATATTGGGTGCCTGTTCGAGAAATAACCTCGCGAATACATGAATCAAAGAGAAAATGGTTCTTGGGATATCGAAGGATTACGAGTAGTGTTGTTGAAAGAACAGTTATAGCTGTAATCTTCCCCTTTTCAGGGAGTAGCGATGGTCTTCCAATTTGTCTATCACCGAATTTGAAATCTTATTTATCTGGATCGTTAATGGCGAATTTTAACTCATTAATTTTTGATTATTGTGCACGTCAGAAAATCGGGGGAACCCATTTGGATTTTCATCAGCTAAAACAACTCCCCGTTATCCCCCCCGACCGCTACACCCCCGCCGACCTCGCCTTCATCGTCCCCCGCGTCCTCGAACTCACCTACACTGCATGGGACATCAAGGCCTTTGCCGATGATGTCTGGCGAGATGCCGACGATGCGATGAAGGCCCTCCTCCGCCAGCAGTGGGAAGCGAACAAGGCCGTGACCGGCGGGCATGGGTGGAAGCCTCCCGAATGGGTGGAGATTGAGAAAGACGGCATCCCGCTGCCACCGTTCAAGTGGGATGAGGAGCGGCGTGCGGTGCTGCGAGCGGAGCTCGATGCGTTGTATGCCCGGCTCTATGGATTATCACGGGATGAGCTACGGTATATCCTGGATCCTGCGGATGTGTACGGGCCGGAGTTCCCCGGCGAGACGTTCCGGGTGCTGAAGGAGAAGGAGATCAAGAAGTACGGGGAGTACCGGACGAGGAGACTGGTGCTGGAAGCGTGGGACAGGATGGAGAAATTATGAAAGAAATGACACAAACAAAAATTTTTCATATTTCGATGGTATTGTCATTCTTGTTTTTCATAATTCTGACCACCGGTTGTTCAAGTCAAGACATAAAATTCGTCGATGTAAAGAAATTCCAAGATTCCAATATTACTTATTCAAATCTTAGCTGTAAAACAGAAGCAAAAATTGCCACAATTACAAAATACTTTCATTCTTGTTCTTTTGATGTAAATGATAAAAATGCAGACGAAAGTAGTATTATTGATATAGAATATTCATACTGCCAATATGATAATAACTGCTTTAATGAGGGGAGTGCAACAATAAAAAATCTAAAAACCGGAGAATTACGTCATTTTGAGTTTGCTTTCGAAGATATTTTAGTTAATAGATTATCAATTTCCAAGCCAACATTTAATTTTAAGGCGATACGGACGGTCTATATTGAGAGGATTTGATAATTAAAAAAATTTTGATTATTCCGATTTTCAGAATCTCAATTGGGTATTATCGGTACGATTCAACGTAATCAAAGGCTTCTCTTCTTCTATGAAGCTCATTTTTAGCGAGTTCCCGGTTTGTCTGCATATTTCGAGAAAGACCGGATAAATATTCAGTCTGATCAGCAAAATTGGAGGGTTTCGTACGGTCATACTCCCGTTTGGGAAGTCTGCGGAGATGATAACTGAAGTCATCACGGGCAAAAACTCCGGCCGCTTTCTCATCAAACGCGTTACCCCCCCCACCCGGTTTAATCCGGGTATGCGAGCCCCCGATGATATCGAATCCGAGGAATGAGAGTAAAAATTCCTTTGCCAGTGTAGTGTTAATCTGTTTTTTCTCGCTCACCCGCGGAGTCCCCAGGCTGAATCCGTAATAAGAGAGATAGGTTCCCTCGTCCAAATATTTCAGTTTCAATTGCCGTAATTTCGCCAGGGATCGTTTGAATTTATCTGGCAGGCTGTTCTTGCAATCAATCAGCAAGGGAACATAATTGAGGGTTCCAACAGGGGTATTGATGGTGCTTGCCGTATCGAGATACAGCCGAATAAAATTCTCTAATTCCCTGTGCGATACGTACGCTGGTACATAGCCGAGAAGATTCGTTCTCCGTAACGTTGAAGCAAAATCCGAGTACGATGCCCGGATATCATTGAGTATTTGAGTCGCGTTATACGTATCTTCCCTGAATTTCAGAGTGAAGGGCAAAGATACCAGATGATCATTATACCGTTGTTCAAAATCTGCAAGGAGGTTGATATCTTCGAAGGAAAGCAATTGATTCAGATCGATGTCCCTGTCTCCAAAAAACGTTATTAAATTGATCTCATTGCTGACACTTTTCTTTCTTAATTTCGGCTCAATGGTCCGGCTGAAATTATCATAGCCCGGGCTGCTCTCAGACAAGTCTTCCGTTCTGATGCCAATCAGGACTTCATTCAGGTATCGGTCATAAAAATCAGAACTTGTCTTACGAAAGGCCCGGCTCGGCAGGTAATGTAAATCGTTTTCACGGTTTTTCAACTGTGATGTAAAAAAAGAAGCCTCCTCATCAAATTCGAGAACCTTTACTTGCACAACCTATGGTTAATGTATATATATTAAAAAAAGTTATCCTTGTCATACACAATGGGGCTCTCACTCGATCAGGTTTTCGAATTAATCGATAAGGTCGTAATCTACCTGTCGCAGGATTCCTGGATGGACAAATGGAAGATTCAGAAGGGATTGTTCTACTACCTCTGGCTCTACAGCATCCATAAGAAAATCGATTTCAATGAAATCATAAAAAAAATCGAGATACATCCCGACAAGCAGGGCCCATATTCCATTGCGATTGATGGAGAGGTTGAATCCTTAATCAAAGACGGATACCTTGAGGTAAGAAATCCCGACAGCAAGGATATTTTGGTGAAGGCATCCAGAAGGGGACGTGATAATTATCTGGGTGATATCAGTGAGGATGAAGAGGCGTATTTATCATCGATAAAAGACCTCGTCGAAAAACTCGAATCTGATCAGGTAATTTTCTTCATTTATTTCAATCCGTACATACCGAATGAAATTAAAGATTACTTCATTTCAAAGTCGGAGATCAAGGGTAATTTGTTAAGGTATAAAGACCGTTATATCAAGAAATTGCTGGATACCAATATTATCGACGAAATAACGGCAAATAAAATCAATAAATTGGCGTCAAAACCGATATGACACATATCAGGCTGTTAGATGCGGATTTTTTAATCAATACCATCCGCACTCTATCCATCATGGACGATGCTATAGCAGATGCTTTTCTTGAAAAAATCTCAGAGGATCAGCATTATCAATGGGTCTCCACGAATGAAGTAAAAACAGAAGTCAATCAAAAATTGCTATTGAAAAAGACAATCAAAGATACCGACCTTTTTTTTGACCATAAAAAAGCAGATATCAAAAAAAATCAACGGGAGGTTTTTCAAAAAATCAGATTTATCCCTATAACAAAATGCCCACAGGCTCCTTTGTTAAGTTCGACTTCGTTAAGGAATACCGGGGAACACTCACTGGTTATTCTATTATTCTGTAAATATCACAATTTTTCAGTCAATCAAGACAATTCAATTGCCATTGTTTCCAATAATCATAAGGATATTTCAATTCCGTTCCGGAAAGCATTGAAAATATTAAATTGCCAGTCAAGGCATTTTGACGAAAATACGATGTTGCAGGAAAATTACGATTATTATCTCGAATTATTCAAACAGTTGAGGATTGAAAAGAATCATCAGCTGTACTATCTATTCCTCTCAAACATCGATGCTCGTTTCGTAGACTCAAAAATGGTCGATATTTTTCAGAAAATACTTCATGCTTAACAGAACAAACGATCACCGCTGTTCTTGACGAGAATAATATCGTCTCCCAGGCACCATCCACACCTGCCCTATCTCATCAAACGCCATCTCGAACCGCTTGGGCCCTACTCCAACATAGAATAACGCCGGCGAAAATGTGGACCCGGATTCATTCCCCATTGGCCTAATAAAATGGATCCGGGCTGAGAGAAAACAGACCCGGCACGACAACGCCGTCAGCGTCTTCCAGGCCGCGGTCTCGGTGGCTGACTTCCAGAGCACGATCGCTTCTGTAGTCCGGCCCGCAAGCCGCTCCTGATACAACTTCGAGAACCAGACCTCGACACCGGGCCCGAACGGGGGATTGAGGAAGACGCGGCCCTCCCATGGCTGGACGAGCCCGTTATCCCGGATGGTGTAGTGCTTCGCGGCAGGCACGTTCGGGATCTCCGTGCTGTTGCTGGCCGGGTCGAGGTCGATCGCGCCCATGCAGGCGATCACGGCATCGAGGATGAACTGCGGGGTGTAGTGCTCGGTGCTGGCATGGGAAAGGAGGGCCGTGGGCACGGTCATACTGCCACGCCCCTTGTACTCAGCGATCGCGTCTCCCTACTATAACAGTGCTCGCAGAGCTTCACGCCAGCCTGCCGGTCGATCCATGCGGCCCTCTCCAGCCCGCAGACCGAGCACTTCCCTACCCCAACCGTCACCCGTTCGCACCGGGCCATGTCGAAGGTCCCGGGCAGCGGGACCGAAGCCTCCTGTTCGGCCCTCACCTGCTCCTTGTAGCACGACCGGCATATCCGCCGGGCGTCCTGCTGGTCCTTGGGCCGGGCCCGGCGCTCTGCGGTGAACTTCTCCACGTACCACGAGCCCTTCTTTCCGCAGACATAACACGCGGTCTGCGGCTCGGGCGGTTCGAGCGGCTTGTAGTCTTTGGCCCGGATTGTGCGGGGCGGGCCGGGGGTTGCTGTGGCCGGGGCCCTTGTTTCCTGCACGTTTGCAGCAGGTTGCGTACCGCTGCTGCAAACAATCGGGGCTCTATACAGTGCGGGTTTTTCGTTTTGTGCAGGTTTTTGGGAAGATCGGTTTTCGTTTGCTGCATTTGCAGCATTTTTTACACACTGAGCAGGATCTGATCCGGAACTTTCCTGAGTAGCAGTATTCCCGTTTTGCTGAAAAGTTCCTTCTCTTAGAAAAGAATTTTTATTATTATCATCTCCTTTTGGAGATCCGGAAGAGCCGGGCGCTCCGTTCATCTTTTCAGCATTTGCTGCAAAACTGCTGGAAACATGCTGCAATGCTGCAAACGAGCCGGTGCCGCTCTCGTTACTGCCATTGTTGCCGCTTCCGTTGTTGCTGCTGCCGTTGCTACCATCACCGTTGCCCCCGTCACCCGGGCCCCGGTCAAGCCAGCACGGTCCGCCGGTCATCCAGTTCCGGTAGATCCCCCGGTTCCACGCGAATGCCTCCGTCCTGCGTCTAACTGACACGCCTTCTTCCTCGCTCATCGTCACCGTCCGGTCGGTGAACGAGATCGCGGGGCACTTCTCCAGAAGCCCGGTGTAGTTCTTCCCCCGGCTGTCGTAGCCCTTCAGGGTCCGGTAAATACTCGAGTATGACCAGCCCGTGAGCTCCTGCAGGTCCTGGATTGTGAACTCGGGCCGGTCTGCTTTCTGGATTGCGGTAAGCAGGTCGGCCTCCCGCCGGGTCAGCTTGGACTCCTGCCCACCGGACGTGCCCGAGAGCTGCGCGAATACCTCGTTTGCTGCTGCAAAGTCGGCCTCGCCCGCATAGATGCAGAGCGTCCTGTCCTCTGCGGTCTTCTGCTCGCGCTGCAGGAAGAAGAGCGCCGCATGGCTCTTGATGAGGTCGTAGAGCATGTCCGGGTTGCGCCGGTTGCTGATGGCATGGAACCGGATCCGCTCGGAGAACGGGATCACGACCCAGACCATCTGCTCGTGCAGGATCTCCCAGACGGCCCGGCAGGTGGCGAGTTCCGGCGTCTCGTCCGGCAGCGCCCCCGGCTCCTGCCGTTCCTTGGCCTGCTTGGCCGCGAGCACCCGGGCGTCCTGCTCGGGCGACTCGTCGATCCAGCAGGTGAGCATCCGGTTCATCACCTGGTCGTCGCCCGTCCCTTCCTTCTTGGCGATCCACCAGACGCACCGCTCGGGAATCGTGCAGACCCGGCAGGTCAGGTCCTTGGTGACCGTCGTGTGCGTGATCGGCTCGTGGAAGTTCGAGGTCGCGGACTTCAGGATCTCCTGGATCCCATCCGAGAGTTCGGTGTCGTCGCTCATCAATACGGAGCGGGGCGCGAGGTCCTTCATGTAGTAGAGGGCCTTGTTGCTGACCGTGCCCTTCACCTTGTACCGGTCCGGCACCTGCCGGAGCATCTTCTTGAAGGCATGCGTCTTGCCCTTGCCGGAGTCGCCGGTCACCGAGACGTGCAGCCCGTCCGAGTTCTTCACCGCCTGCGAGGCCATCGAGAGGATGAGGCAGCGGGCAAGGATCTCGTCGCCAACATGCTCCTGAGCGAACGCTTTGAGCATCAGGGCCACCGGGTCGCCGTGCTCCAGTACGTCGAGTGCGGCCGTGCGGGCATCGGGCGGGGCTGCTGGCAGGGCCGGGCCGGTACCCTCGTTCTCCACCTTTGCCTTGGCCCGCTCCTTTCCCCAATGTTTCTGCCTCTGCTCCCAGTCTTTGCGCTTCGCGGCACGGTCGGGTTCGTACCTTGCCCGCAGCTCGGCCCACCGCTGCACCCCGCCGCCGCAGGAGGTGTGCTTGCAGCCGGCGAAGACCGCACCGTTGCCAAACTGGATCGCAAAGGCCCCGTCCTTGTGCGCAGAGGAGAACGGGCACTGGTCGAAGACAAAGAGCGTGCCGCCGCTGTACGGTTTCTCGCTGCGTGTGGCAAAGCCGTGCTGGGAGAGCCAGCCCCGGAGGTCGAAGCCCTTCCCCTTTGCGGCAGGCTTCTCCCCCTGCTCTTCGGCGGGCAGCCGGGCGGCCAGCTGCTCCAGCAGAGCCCGGCCCGCGATCTGCGGTACGTCCGGGGCCGACAGGATCCGGCTCCGGCGGTGCGGCCGCTCGGGCGTGGAGTCGCCCTTCCGGGAGACCGTGCCGTAGAGCTTCCAGATGCGGCCCGCATTGAAGTTCGCCGCATCCACGGTCACCTGCCCGTCCGAGAAGAGCGTGTCCAGTGCCGCAAGGCAGCCCTTTGTGAGCGCCGTTGCTGCCTCATCGTTGGGCAGGTCGATCCGGTAGAGCAGGTGGGCCCCGTTGCCCGAGTCGGCCCGGACCGGTTCCGGAAACCCGAGCGAGGCCAGCCACGCCGCGATCGCATCCGCTTTGGCGAGCGCGAAGCCGTGCTCCGAGTCCGTGCTGGAGACCCCGCTCGGCCGGACCGGGTCGATGTCGATGGGGAGCCAGCGCCGGCGCACGATATCCGCGTCGCTGGTCGTCGCGTCCTTCCGGGAGAGCCGCAGCTTGATCCGGTTCGCCCGGCGCGAGAGGAGGGCCGGGTTCACCTCGTTCAGCGTGACGTAGATGCCCGTAACCGAGGGATCGACATCAAGCGGCTCCACGGCCCGGACAAGAGCGTCCGGATCGCTGAAGTAGCCGGAGTGGGTGTGCTGGTCGGAGAGTGCGCGGACTTCGATGACCTGACCGGGCCCGGCTAACCGGGCGATTGCCTCACGGAGCAGGCCATCCACGGGTCACCACCTTCGCCCTGGCTGGCGTTCACCATACCGGGAACGTAATCAGGATCCATGCCGGCCCCCCTTCCGCTGCCGCACCGGGACGACCTGCTGCACCGGCTGGACCGGCGGGCCCTGCGGGACAGCTACGGCCTGCGTCGCCTGCTGTGCGTGCTCGTTGAAGGTTTCAACCACGATGCGGTACCGGTGCTCCCGGACCCGGCCCACCGAGATCCGGAAGACAGTCTCGCGCTTCTCGCGGATATGGTCCGCGATCACCTTCGGGATGAGGTAAAGTGGGACGCCTTCGATCCGCTCCTCCTGCAGGCCGGGTGTGGGCGGGTCACCGGACATAGGCGGCCACCTCGCGGACGCCGGCCGCCGTCACCTCATAGCAGTGGATAGCCCCGGAGGGCGAGATCACCCAGACCTCGCAGCGGAGGAAGATGTCGCCCGGATACATCGTGAGCAGCGATCGCAGCTGGCAGCACTCGAACCGGCAGTAGGACTCGACATACTCCGGTGTCACCGCTCCCTGTGCGTGCCGGATCTTGACACAGAGAGCCTCGTAGTTGCCCTGCATCCCGATCAGGTGGAGAGGGATGTACCGCGAGAGGAAATGATCGGTGACCGGCACGACCGGCTCGTAGCCCCGGGAGGCCAGCAGTTTGCCGCACCGGTTCTTCGCTGCGTGGAAGGCGCTCTGGGCGATCATGTTGGGCCTCCATCTGATTCCACGGGCTTCCGGTCCGGGTGCTGTGCCTGACGGATCCCGTCATGGGTGATCTCGAAGGTCTCGAACTTGTCGGACGGGACCGAAAACCAGACCTCATACCGGATCATGCTGTTGGACGGGATGCCCCGAAACTTCTTTTCATAGAACTTTCTCTCGTTGCCGCAGAACGGGGCCGCTTCCTCGGGCGAGCGGATCGGGTGCGGGGAGGCTTTCAGCTTCACCCAGAGGCATTCCTCCGTCCCGTCCGTGCCCTTCTTCGTTGCGATCAGATTGTAGGGGATAAAATTGGAATGGGGGAAGCAGTCGCTCATGGCAGCCGGCTCATAGCCGAGTTCCCGGAGGATTGCCCCTGCCTCCCGCTCCAGGATCACCATCCGGTGCATCGCGGTCATGATGTGCCTCCTGCTGGCACGGCCGCCGGTGTAGCCGGCGGGATCCTCGGGATCTCCCGCACGCGGTCTTTGTACACTTCAAAGCAGGTGAGGCCGTGCCGGAGCGTGGAGACCCAGATCTCATAGTGAAGGCCGGGCATTGCGCGCCTTCTCTCCATGCAGGTCCGGTACCGGGTGATGTCCCGGCCAAGGAACCGCTCCACGTTCGCAACGGTCGGCTCCGTGCGCGACATCTTCCGGATCCGGATATACCGGGTCTCCAGAGCCCCCCGCGTAGCGATGAGATGGGCCGGCGGGAGTTTCTTTAAGAATACGGGCGGGACCGCCTGCACGGTGTAGCCGGCCCGCTGGAGCTGCTCGCGGACGCCCTGCTCCAGTACAACGCAGCGCCGGCTCGTCACAGGAGACCCCTCCGCAGCACCGGGCACCGTATACAGTCATGGAGCGAACCGGCCCCGGCCGGCTCGGGTGTCGGGATCTTCCGGATACTGTCAGCCACCACCTCATAGCAGTGGAAACCGGTCCTCGCTGCATAGAACCAGATCTCGCAGTGGAGCCCGGTATCCCCGGGAGAGCGGGCCTGTATGTTGCGGTAGAGCGTGATCTCCTTTGCGCAGCGTTCTTCGATCTCGGCGGGCGTTGGGATTTTCCCGCCGGCAGTGCAGATTCGCACATACCGGGTCTCGCCCGGCTCGCGGAAGGCCACCACGCAGAGCGGCAGGGAATTTTTCCGTTCGCTTTTTTTCAGGATGTGGGCCTTGTAGCCCTCTGCCCGGAGCAGCTCCTGCGCCTCATACTCAAGGATGTAACAGGGCCGGGCCGTCATGCAGCCACACTCCGTGCGGGCTGTTGGGAGAGGACGGCCCCTGTCCTCCGGTCGATGAGCGTGTCCGGCAGGACCTCGATCTCGGAGTACGTGCCGAATGGCATCGCGACGAGGACCTCGTAGTGCTCGCTCGTCTTCCGGGGGCTGGAGCGCATCAGCCGGCGGAGGGCCCGGATATCCTCGTCACAGTACTGTGCGATCTCCGGCCCGGTCGTTAGGGTGTTGGGCGAAACCTTCAGTTTGACGTGCAGGGTGTCCTTCTCACCCCGCTTGCAGATGAATGTCTCCGGATCGCACCACTCATTAGGAGTGACGGAGCGGATCACTTGGTATCCGCGGCGCCGGAGTTCCTTGGCGGCCTTCTTCACGACCGGATACAGTTTGTGCTTGATCATGCCGTACCCCTCCGGGCCGTGGCAATAATCGCTGGTTCAAGCTCATCGGACGGAATCTCGAAGAAGATGCAGGAGATGTCCTCACCGAGCGCGACCGCAAGGAACCGGTCACGGGGCAGCTGGTACCGCTGCTTGCCGACCTCGATGATCACACCGCGGCCGGACGGATTGAGATGCACCGAGCCGGCAACTTGCGGCGGGTCGTTCGCTGTCGGGTAATGCCGCAGGAGCGGCACGCTGTCGCCCATGAAGAGGAGCCGCCCGAGTTCCTCGGGGCAGAGGTAGTGCGGCTCGCCCATGATCCGGATGTGGACGCAGCCCTCGCTCCCGCTGATGATGGAGCCCGCGGCAAACGCGGTCATGGCGCACCTTCCTGGATTTTCGCAGCAGAATCGGTACAGGCCCGATCATGGAATGAGACAGCAGGGGCCGCAGGATGGGCCCCGGTGCATCCGCCATTGTTCCAATTGGCTTGCGCCACCTCCCCACGAGGAACAATTACCCAGACGCCGTGCTCGACCATGATCTTGCCAATACCGTGGAAGCCTGTTTGCCGTTCATAGGCGTCGATGGCTTCCTGGGTGACCCTCAGTGGGCAACCCTTTGAAGCGCCCGCCGGGCAGGCGCTTCTCGCCGGTGAAGTGACACCGCACTTCTCCGACCGTGCAGAACTCTGCTGCATAGATTTCACCAACTTTTTTGTTTTTGTTCACAAGCGGTACCGCGGCGGGCAAGGAGTGCCGGCCGTCCAGAGATCAGAAACGCCGGCCCCGGGCGCGGAACTGGAGCCTCGGCTATCGCAGGGGCGGGTGCTGCCATTCTCCGAACGGCAGGTGACCTACACAGCGATCACAGAGACCGGAGCAACGCGCTCACAGGACCAGCGGTCAACGACGCAAACGAAAAGAGGAGAGCAATACGCGGGAGCCACGGGCGCTCGATGCATTGACCGCATGGCCCCAGGTCAGATTATTAATGATCTCGGACGGAAGCCTTACCATGTCCGCCACAAGGTACACGAACAGCGTGTAAAAATTGAAGATGGCCGCATAAGTCGCCGCATCTCGCTGCGATTTGACATACGGGCGCAACTCCCTCGCCGTTACCGTACCGGGTTCTTTTAACATGCTATTATTCTTCCAAGCACATATTTGCTTATAAGGATTACTGAACCCGTGAGTTATGGCAACCGGCCGGGGCATTTAATGGGGAATTTAGATTGAATTAGGGGTCCAAAAGGAAGGTACGCGCAGAAAATCGAGAACCAATATATTCACTCAGACTGACAAATTGTTTTATTAATCATTCCCTCGTTCAACTATTAATTGTGTAATTTATGAAAAATAAGCAAAGAATGAGCTTTGAATATCTTTTAGATTATCAATTGAGAGAAAGAAAAAATTTTGGACATTACTCAAAATCAACTTCCCAAGAAAATTTATTCAAAACTATATATCCTCCAAAAGAAAGGTTCAATAAATTACATGAAAGATATTCATATTCCGTCGCCTTGTCATCGAAATTGAACATTTCTTTTTGGCCTCAAGTACCAATTACTGGATCTTTAATCATTCCTTTAGATCCTATAAAAAGTCAAATAGAATTTGAAAAACTTTACAAATTTTCAATTTCAGAAATTCCTGATATAATAAAATACAGTAAAGAAACCGGAAAAATTCAATTTGTCCTTAATCAACCAGCAACACAATATTGTGGAATTGAATATCTTGCACCAATTTTTGAAAAACTAAATCCTCCTTTATTATTCAGTATACACGATACGATTGATGCCCATGAATATAAAATAAAACTAGAACGGGCAGATAACGAATTAACTGATCTCTATCGATTAGGATTAATCGATTATTTGTTACCCTTTTATTCTAATCCAAATAAGTCAAAAGAACAACGTTTAATTGATAGGAATACGCTCGAAATATCTTTAGAATTCGGCTATCCCGGTTTAAAATTGCTCGGATATGATGATATAACCGATATAATTTATGATAATTTTTTTGTTAATCCCGCGTTATCACTTCTCTTATTAAAATGGTCATATGAGGTATTATGTCGTCCAGTTACAAATCCGTTGCATTTCTCTCCGAATTTTTCTCAATTCGAGTTTAATATGATTCAATCAATTTTTAAAGATACGAAATTAATGGATAAGAGAAAATTTTATTTTCCTTATGAAATTGGATCATTTATTCTTAAAAAACATACTTATTCCCCAAAAAATTTTCAAGAATGCATCGAAGTAATTGATCATTATAAAGATGAGGATTTATATTCCGTTTCTGATGCATTGAATCGTGCAATATTGGCAAATATGGGGGATAAAGTTCTTCAGAATCGGATAGAATTGTCAACAATAATGGATAATATTTGGGATGAAGCTAAATTGATTCGAAATAGAGCGAATCAAATCAGCATTGGAACTGGAATTCTAATTGGAGCTATTGGGCTCTTAATTGATAATCTTACAAAAGAAAAGGAGGATGGATTGTTATACAATTTAGGTTATAAAATTTTTGAGATCTCGTCACCACTGTATATTAATAAATTTTCAGAATTTATATCGAAAGGAATCGCAAATCCTTATGCTGTAACAATTTTTGATTTCGATACGAATTATAATTCGCAGAGGAGCAATCCTCGAAAAAATTGAGGATTTGTGTGTCTTTTATAGACTAGATTACCAAGAATGAACTAAAGAATGCGAGGGGAGGGATTTGAACCCGCGAACGCCTGCGCGAATCGATCTTGAGTCGATCACCGTTGACCACTTGGTTACCCTCGCTCACTAATACATTTGTTGGGGATAGTAAAAGCCTTTGAGATTTCTAAAGGATGTCTGATGCCAAATTTGGTTGAAAAATCTTGAGTCTGCCTCTGTTGGCCACTTAGATACCCTCGCTCAGAATAGCATGTGTGCAGCATAGTAAAAGGTTCTGTGCCAAGATGAATCTTGCCCCGTAAACCGCTGTTGCCGGTTGGGAATGTAAACGTTCTTTTTTTTCTTCCCACGAACAAGGAGCAGGCGCACCACTGCTTCATTACATGCGGATTACCAGGATCCGGCTACCACATCCTTAATAGGTCGAATCCCACAGTACACGCTGAGCTCCGGTCCATGAAAAAAGTGGTCATCACAGTGCCCCGGTCCAAGGCAGATTTTATCGCCCATGCATTGAAGGGGATCGAGTTCACGTCCATTGAATCCGACGAGTGGATACGGTACACGCTCTATGTCCCCGACGGCATGCTCGAAGGGATGATCGAAAAAACGCAGGATACTCTTGACGAGACGGTTTCGCGTGGGAGCGGGGCACCGCTCTGGACCGGTATCATACCTGAAATCGAGAGAGCTGCCGGTGAAGAGGACCGGATTACCCTCATTGATGTCTCCACTCCGGACTTTGTCATCTCCCCGTTCCTCGACCGGCTGAAGGAGAAGTGGAAAGCAGAGGCACCGGTACAGGAGAAAGTCCCGATCGAGAAGATTCTCGCTTCAACCGAGGAATATTCGAGGTTCGATACCGACAAGGTGATCCTCGCCGCAATCGCGGGGGTTGTCGCCCTGATCGGCCTCTTTTTGAACAACATCGGCATCATCATCGGAGCCATGCTTATCTCCCCCCTGCTCGGACCGATCTACGCCCTTGCGATCTCGATGGCCGTCGGAGACCGGAAGACCACGATCGAGTGCATCAAGATCCTCGGGATCTACATCCTGATGCTGATCGGAATCGCCGCGATCGTGACACTGCCACTTTCGTACGTGATCGATCTGCCGATGACGATGGAGATCGCCACGCGGATGGACTCCAATTCGGTCTATATCTTAATGGCCATCCTGCTCGGCCTCGCAACGATTATCGCCCTTGCAAAGGGGATACCTGAGGGGATTGCCGGCGTGGCGATTGCGGCCGCCCTCCTCCCGCCTGCAGTCGTGACCGGCATTGCCGTGGTATGGCACCCTGCAGGTTTTGCCAATGCGCTCACCCTTACACTCCAGAACGTCGTAGGGCTGGTCACCGGATCCTTAATCGGCGTGATATTCTTAAAGATCGGCCCCCGCGACCTGTTTGCCCATTACAGGGCACAACAGACAATTGCCCGCATCGCGTGGCTCCTTGTGGCACTGATCGTGCTGCTTGCCGTGATCTCCTTCCTTATCTGATTAAAAGGGCAGCCCCGGCTGAAGTGCCAGCCATACCGGCGCTGTTTTGGGAGTACCGGAGTTTCCCGTTACCGGAAGGTATAATCCCCGTCATAACATACTTCCCGCATAATACCGGGTTTCACGGTCATCTGGAGATACAGGGATGTCGCAGTCACTGGTTATTATCGGTGGAGGAATTGCCGGTCTTGCAGCCGGCTGTTATGCAAAGATGAACGGGTTTGACGTGGAGATACATGAGATGCATAATCTCCCGGGGGGCCTCTGCACGGCATGGAAACGGCAGGGATACACCTTCGATCTCTGCGTCGACTGGCTCTGCGGTTCATCCGCGGGGACCAGCCTGTACCCGGTCTGGGAGGAACTCGGCATGGTTCAGGGTAGGACGTTTCAGGATCCGGAATACTATACGGTAGCCATCCACAGGAACGGCGAGCGTTTTACAGTCTGGGCCGACCCTGACAGGCTCCGGGAGGAAATGCTCCGTATCGCACCCGAAGACAGGAAATTTATTGAACGGTTCATATCTGATATCAGGAAACTGATGAGGATCGACATGCCGGTCGACCCCGGCTTCTGGGACCTGATAAAAATAATCCCCTCCCTCGGACTCTTCCGGCATTATGCAGTACCGGTATCCGAGCTTGCCGGGAAGATCAGGAACCCGGCCCTCAGGGATCTCTTCATTTCCGCTCTCGACTGGCATGACCAGTCGGCATTCTTCGTCATGATGATGATCGCCTTCATGGCCCGGAAAGCGGCCGGGTACCCGGTTGGCGGCTCCGTACCCATCGCAAAAGCAATAGAAGCACGGTTCCTGTCCCTGGGAGGCGCCATCAGGTACCGTTCGAAAGTGAGGGAGATTATCGTTGAAGATGACCGGGCATCCGGGGTGGTACTGGAGGACGGGACCCGGGTGCCCGCCGACATTGTGCTCTCTGCGGCTGACGGTTTCTCGACGCTCTTTAGCTGGATTCCCGAAAAGTATGTGACCGATGAGATCCGGGGCTACTACCGCGATCTCAAACCATTCCCCCCTCTCGTATTCGTCTCTGTCGGGGTTGCGGGCGGCTATGCCGGCATCCCCCGATCGGTCTCAATTCCGCTCCGGGAGCCGGTGATGATCGCGGGGATGCAGGTCTCACGCCTCACCCTGATGAACCACGCCCATGACCCGACCCTTGCCCCGCCGGGGAAGGCGGTGCTTTCCCTTATGATCGAGGCCGATTATGCATACTGGGAGAAGATCCCCTACCAGACGGAGGCGTACAGGGAGGAGAAAGACCGGATAGGAAAACAGGTCCTCAACACGCTGCAGGACTTTTACCCAGAAATACGGGATAAGGTCGAGGTTATGGACATTGCCACCCCCCACACATTCGTCCGGTATACCGGAAACTGGCGGGGGTCGTATGAGGGCTGGCTCTCGACGCGGGATAGCATGAATCTTACTCTTCCCCAGGCACTGCCCGGCCTCCGGTCATTTTACATGGCCGGCCAATGGGTCGCCCCGGGCGGGGGGCTCCCGGGAGCGGCACTGTCTGCCCGGAAGGCGGTGCAGCTGATCTGCAAGGCCGAAGGCCGTCGGTTCGTGACCACAAAACCCTGATTTCCTGATTCTTTTTTCCCTGTCCCTCCGGTAGACTGGAGTTCTTTTACGATCCAGGCCCGGGTAGTGCCGGTGTGCCCCGGCCTTCCGTTATCGTACAATGACGTCTGAACCCTGTGCCCGTGGACTCGTCATATGAAGTCTGCCAGTCCCAGCTGCTGCTGCTTCTCCTCGCCAAACGTGGAGGTGATCGCAAGGTCGAGTACTTCCACGCGCTGCCTCGTGTATTCCGAGACGTTGTATTTCCGGCAAAGGTCTTTTGACATTTCGAGGTATTTCTTGACCGATCCCTCGTGGACGGTCGGGACGATGTTCCCGTTGCAGATGCTCTTGCCCCGCCACTTGGTGCACTTGCCTGAAAGAGGCATCCGCCGGTAGGTCGTGTTGCACTTCATGCACCGGAACTTCTGCTTGGAGAATGCCGAGAGGTTGCCCATGAGATCGCGGATGAAGTGCGTTGTTAAGACCCGTTCTGCAACATCATCGGCGTCCACAGCCCGGATCCGGGTGGCGAGGGTTAGCTCGGCCTCGAGCTTCTCGAACATCGACTTGAGCTGGGTGTAGGAGGACTCGATCGGGCCCGCGGAGATGTCCGAGGTATCGTGGGTGAAGAAGAACCCCTCCAGCTGGGCCGGCGTGCCGAGCCGGCGCTCGACCCGGTCGATCAAATGCTCGATGTCCTTGGGCCTTGTGTAGGCAAGCGCAGCCGTGTAGAGTTCGAGAGGGTAGGAGCGGCAGACGTCGACGTTTAAGCTCTCCTTGTCGATCTCCGCCGGGTCGATCCGGCTCGTCAGCACGAGCGGCGCATCCATGGACCCGCCGCGGTTCTCCGGCAGAAACGATCTCGAGAAGTTGATGAGGCCGTCCAGGAGGAGCATGATACAGTCCTCGTCGCCGTCGCACTGGCCGGTGAAGATGCCGTTTGCGGTCATC
Organism: Methanoregula sp. PtaU1.Bin051; assembly: GCA_002067895.1. Classification (GTDB taxonomy): domain Archaea; phylum Halobacteriota; class Methanomicrobia; order Methanomicrobiales; family Methanospirillaceae; genus MVRE01. The sequence continues at coordinate 50,652 of MVRE01000012.1, forward strand.
GTGTGATCGTCTGCAACCGTGAGACAGTACACCCTTTCCTCCGGGGCCGGGACCGGTTCAATTGCCCGGATCCTGTCGGAGATTACTGCCGTTCCCATGAGTACGGGGACTGAGTCCCCTTCCTTCAGTTCGAGGGCCCTGATCTTCCGGAGGTACGCGGTGTCCCAGACCAGCATCGCGTGGTCCGGCGTGACGACAAGCTCCCGCTTTCCGGTCGTCGTGATCCGGAGAAGTGAAGCGGGGGAGCGGTGGATCGAGACTGAGGTTACCCGCCTGATACGCACGTTTCCTCCGGTATCTACTGCCCGTGTGTACCATGGCTGCTGGGGATCGGAGTAATAGGTCCCGAGCCGGTCGATGCCCGGGCGGCTGATGTCGAAGTTTTCGAGGACGAACTGCCGGATCGGCAGCGTTTTCCAGCGTTTCCCGTCATAGACCTCGATCTCCGTGTCGCCATAAAAGCAGTTCCTTCTCTTTGCAGCATGGAAGAACGGGTGGGCGTAGCCGACATTGGCTCTCGTGAACCCGACGATCCGTGCAAGCACCCCGGCGCTTGTGTGCGGGGCGAGGCCGATGACGAGGTGGCCGATGAGGTCGTCTTTTAACTTCGCGTTGTAGAACGCGGGAAGGCCGTAGCAGGAGACAAGGAGGTTGTCGATGAACGCTGCCACCTTCACCATGTAGTCTGCGCACGAGTCCGAGATCAGGATGTCCTGCGGCCGCAGTTCCAGCACCTGCGTCGGGTCGGTAAGATCCCTGCCGTCAATGTCCTTTTCGTACCCGAGACTCCTTAAGCGGGCGACGTCTACGCCGACCTCGGCCGGGCGGATGTGGGTGAGCGGCAGGTCGATCATGTCGAACCGGGTCGTGCCGTCCTTGAAGACAAAAATCTGCTGCTGTGCCCGCAGGATCCCTTTCTCCAGCGCCTCGACCGTCTTCTCCCTTGAGATCACCCCCTTGACGCCCTTGACGAGGGCGATGCTCTCAGGCCTGATATGGAGCTGTTCCATGGTTTTGAGGTACTCTTCCTTCACGTTGACCGATAGCCGCTGCTGGCAGACGGTCGGGACATTGCAGCCCGGGCAGCGGGCAGTATCGGTCTCCCTTTTGCACCGCGGACATGTATAGACCGGCACGGTGTGCCCGCCGCACTTTCCGCACCGGTTCTTGTACGTGATCTCGCCGCACCCCGTGCACCGGCGCCGGCCAACCTCGATCTCGATCACCCCGCCCGCCTTCTGGAAGTCGATCCCGTTGAAGTCCGCGTCCGCCTCCTGCGTGTGGTTCGAGGCTTCCTGGAACGACCGCCGCGACCCCCCGGACTCGCCAAGCGGGAAGAGGACGTGGGGGGGCGGGTTCATCTTCCGGGGCTTCGATTTGCCCGGCCGGCCCATACGACCGCCGATCCGGGTCCCGGCCCGCGAACGGATTTTAAATCCGCTGAGGTGCGAGACAAGGGCGAGCGGGTCGTCATCCGGCGCAGTGCCGGGGATGATCCGCTTCTTCAGGTTTTCATCAAGGCCGAGGCATGCTGTCAGGACACGGTGGTTTTTGATTGAGATCCCGTCGTCCCTGACCGTATGGGGGAGGAGGATCTCCTCGAGAATATGTTTCACTTCCGTCCGGTTCGGCAGGATGAGGGATTCGCCGTCGATCCTGCCTGCACCTGATACCGTCTCGGCAAGCCGGCGGACCTGCTCGCAGGAGATGTCGTCCCACAGGTACGTGTACTCCGGGTGGAGGAACGCACCGTTCCTGGCAAACGCGATCGCCTCCTCCTCATTCCCCGGGCGCTTCTTTCCCCCTTCCAGCAGCCACCACTCCTCGCAGTAGGCCGACGGGACGAGAGGGTGGTTGTTCTCCATGAACTCACCGAACGAGATGAGGATCTCCCCGACGTCGAGGATCCGGTCCACCTGCGGTGCGAGTTGTTTTGCCGTTGCTGTATCATCGATGCGCAGCACGCTCCCGTCCTGCAGCCTGACCGTCGGGCCCTCGATGGAATCGACGGGGACGACCCCGCATGCCTTGCCGGGCCGCTCGGTCTTCATCTGGGTGCCTACCGCGAGGAAGTCCCCCAGCAGGTGCAGGGTCGCCGGGTTGAAGCCGGCCGCCGCAAAACCGGTGTTCCGGGACCTGCCGTACCGGAGCCTGAAGCCGCCCTTCCGCATCGGGTACGAGAAGACCGGCCGGCCGCCGATCAGGTCGCGGAGGTACTTGTCGAGCGGCTTGATCACGAACGTGCCGTCGGCGGTCTTCTGCTTGGAGAGCTTGTCCAGCCAGCCCCAGCCGTCCATCTTCATCTTGTCTACGTTTTTCTGGACCTTGGCAGCCTTGCTCGCGATCCCCTCCGCGAGCACGAGCGCCATGCCGCCCCGGACCGTGTTGGTCTCGACACGCTCGAGGTTCCGGTGCCCGGAGACCTCCTCCTGCTCGGTCGCTTCGCCGTCGATACAGACCGGGCAGTTCGTGACGATCAACTGGATCTCCTGGTCGCTTGGGAGGTACTGGAGGTTCATGATGCTGTTGTACTGGCGGATTTCCTCGATATACCGCTCGACCTCCTCGTTCCTCGGGATGTAGCGGTTGATACCGAGCGCCCGCCGCACGTAGTCGCCGACCAGCACCGAGAGGGCCTGCGCCGTTCCCCCGGCGCTCCGGATCGGCCCGGCATAGTAGATCTTCAGGTACTCGGTACCGTCGTCGTTCCTCCCGATGCCGATCTTGGCGATCCCTTCGGTCGGGGCCGCGACCACCCCCTCGGTCAGGAGCGCCATCGCCGTGCGGATCGCGTGGTCAAGGACCTCCTCACGGCTCGTCTCGCCAAACCGGCGCTGCACGAAGTCGTCGCCGATCTTAAGAGCCGCCTCCTCGCGAGACATCGTCTTCTCGAGCTCGCGGATACGGGCGGCCACCCCTTTGATCCCCAGCAGGGCCTCGACCCGGTCGGCAAGATCGCTCGCGATTGGGATCTCAACGTCCGTGGACGGGTCGAGCCCCTGCTTCCGGGCCTTCTGTGCGATCCCTATCGCTGCATCCAGCCCGGCCCGGAGCGTATTCTCGTACGCCTCCATCGCAGGCGAGCGCTGCAGCATATAGGTATGATGGTTCCCGGGAAAATTTATAGTCGTTGTTCTGCGTTTTTTCCCTGTATAAAGCGTAACGGGGATCCGTGCGGTACAGGAGTCCGTTATCTGCGGCCTGTTATTGTAAAAAAGTGGACGATCATCCGTAGGTGCCGACGTACATCTGGGTTGCAGTCTCGAAGCATTTCATTGCCTCGGGAACCCGTCCCAGCTTTGCAAGGGTCTGGCCCTTGACAAATATTGCATCAGCGTCGTGCGGATCGATCTTCAGTGCATTGTCGTAGGCAGCAATCGCCTTCTCGAACTGTCCCTGGGCGTCAAGGGAATTTCCCTGTTTCACCCACTCCTGTTCCTTTCTTACGTCTTCTGCGTCCATACTGTTTCCCTCCTTGTGCCACATACCGTGGCTGAACAAGACTATTTTTATAAAATAATAAGAATTTGCAAACACGGGTTGCACCGCGCAACTGGCGTGCACGATTGCCATGCAATTATCACAGAACCTGGATTGCGGGGGGATCTCTCCCCCCTGTTGTTACCGGTGGAATATCATCCTGTGTATTCGGGTACCCGGTTAGGGGTCGACAACCCGGTTACCGTGAGCGTCATCCACGTAACAGAACGGGTCCTCGCTAAAAAAATCCCCGCTCCGGGCATATGCCCGGACCCGGCACCCGCCTCCGCAGAGCGAAAGATAGGTGCATGCCTTGCACTTTCCGTCAATAACCGGGGGTCTTGTACGGAACCGGGCGAGCACGGGACTGGTGCTGTCGTTCCAGAGAGAAGAGAAGGGGCGGTCGCGGATGCTGCCGATGAGAAACGCCGGCGAGCGGGCGAACTGGCAGGGGTACACGTTCCCCCGGGGGTCCACGTTGGCCACCCGTTCCCCTGCGCTGCACCCCCCGTTGAGCGAGGCGAGCAGCTCGCGGGCTTCCGGAAGGTCCGGCGAACCGTCTCGTTCCATGGACTGCAGCAGGTGGATGCAGTCCTGCGGCGCATCGACGGTTAAGAATTCCATCTCCTCCGCCGGGATCTCCTTTGCCTTCCGGTACAGGAGGGAAAGCGCCCGGGTCACTTCTTGTGCACCCAGCTGGAGCCGGTCGTACGCATCGCTTCCCCGCCCGCAGGGCACGAGCCAGTACAGGCAGAACCGCGATGCGTTAAGAGTCCGTGCGAGGTCGACAAGCGCATCGAGCTCGCCCTGGTTTTCCTTTGTCAGGGTCACCCTGACACCGGTCCGCACCCCTGCTTTCCTGCAGCGGGCAAATGCGGCAACAGCCCGGTCGAACGCTCCCGGTATGTTCCGGAACCGGTCATGGGTTGCCGCTGTCGCCCCGTCCAGTGAGATCCCGGCATACGTAATCCCGCTGCCTTTGATCTTTTCCGCAACTTCATCAGTGATGAGGGTCCCGTTGGTGCTGAGCGCGGTTGCAATCCCGTTCTCTTTGCAGTACTTCGCAAGCTCCCAGATGTCGGGACGGAGTACCGGTTCGCCGCCCGTGAAGATGACGAGCGGGATCTTCGCTGCCGCAAGGTCGTCGATGAGTGCACGGGCCTCGCCCGTTGTCAGTTCATCACCAGTCCCGCTCCCCGGCCCGGATCCGCTGTAGCAGTGGGTGCAGGCAAGGTTGCATGTGTCGGTTACGTTCCAGAAGACAACCGGCCTGCGCATCCCGGAAAAGGCGAGGTACCGGCCCGGGACTGCACCGCTCCCGTGCCGGTGTTTCATGACCGCGCTGACTGTTCCCTTCCCATGGAGGCACTGCGTGATCCGGTTCATGGCCCGCCCCCGTTCTCCCGGATACGGATATTCGGGACGCGCTTGAATTCTTCGGTGCTGAACAAAATGAGATAACGGGACATGCCGGCCTGTCCTGCAAGCCGCCGGATCTCGCTTTCCACTTCTTTCCGCGAGAAACCATGGTGGACGGTATACAGGGAATAATCCCACCGGCCCGGCACGGGTTTCCGCTCGTAACAGTGAGTGACGCAGGGGAACGATGCCAGCAGGGCGCCGGTCTCACCGGCCGGCTTCCCGTCGCAGCCCCATGCGACAAGGGCATTTGCCGTGATCCCCAACTTCCGCTGGTTGATGCGGGCCCGGAACCGGCGGATGACCCCGGCATCCTGCAGCCTCCTGACCCTTTGTACGACCTCCCCGCCGGTCAGGCCGAGTCTTTTCCCGATCTCTCCGAATGGTTCCGGAACGAGCGGGAGCCCGTCCTCGAGAGCGGCAAGGATGTCGCGATCACGCTGGTCCATGGGAACCCCCGTTCCCGGCCCCGAGCGGGAACCGGACATCGATCTTGATCTTCCGCACAGTCGGCAGGTTGAGAACATCGTTACGGGAAAAACCTGTCCGCTCAAGGATTTCAGAAAGGAGTTCCTGTAATGTTTTTTCATCCTTTGCCGAGAGCGTGAACCAGAGAGAGTGATGGTGGTCGCGCCGGAAATTGTGCGAGACTTCCGGGTAGCTGCTGACAATATCGGCAACTTCACGGACGCGTTCATCAGGCACGGGTAGCGCAACAAGCGTTGCGGCAGTAATGCCCAGCGGACGGGATTCGATGATGGGCGAGATGCCCCGGAGGATCCCGGCCTGGCTGAGCCGCTCCAGCCGCATTAACAGCATAGGTTCCGTAATACCGAGCCGGCCTGCCAGCTCTTCCCAGGGCCGGGGGACAAGCGGGATATCCTCCTGCAGGGCATCGAGGATGCAGAGGTCGAGTGCGTCGACCGGTTGTTCGTTGTTCATTGCGGTCCTCCCGGTTCATACGGGCACCACGGGTCTTCTGTGCAGAGTTCCCCCGCAATTGCCGCGGGCTTTTCAAGCCCGTCGCACCAGCGGTGGGAGAACGCTTCCGTTCCCCGGTATGCCCGGGCCCTGCATCCCCCGCATATGCCCCTGTACTCGCACCACCCGCATTTCCCGGTCAGCAGGTCCCGGTCACGGAGAGCTGAGAATACCGGCGAACGGGACCAGATCCCACCAAACGGGGTCGTCCGGACATTCCCGGCACTCACCGGAAGATAGGGGCACGGCGTCACGTCGCCGTTTGCGTAGATCCGGCAATATGAGATGCCGGCGATGCAGCCCCGGCCCCATGCCGGCTTGCTGATCCCGAGATCCCCGGCGATCCGCCGGAACTGCGGTGCGCATGTCGGGCGGAGGTTTACGCTGTTGTCGCGATACTTCAGGAGCACGTCACGGATAACCTCTTCATATTTTTTGGGATCCAGCGGGTTTGAATCATGAGCACGCCCCGTCGGAACGGGGAAGAAGACCTGGTAATCTTTAACGCCAAGATCCTTCCCGAACTCCACGACGGATTCCACGTCCCCGGCCGACGGGCGCATCACCGTCATGTTGATCTGGACACCGATACCCTCGTTCTGGCAGTTCCGGACCGCCTGCACGGCCTTCTCCCACGCACCGCTCACGCCCCGGAACGAGTCGTGGACGGCCGGGTCCGTTGAATCGAGGCTGATGGCAACGGCACGGATCCCTGCGTCCCTGAGACGGGCAGCCATGGAACGGTCGAGGAAATACCCGCTTGTGCCCATTACCATCCGGAGGCCCTGCTCCGTGCCGTACCGGGCAATTTTACAGAGATCGTCCCGCATGAGCGGCTCGCCCCCCGAGAGCACGACCGTTGGTCTTCCGACAGCCCGGATCTGGTCGATGACGGAGAGCGCTTCGTCCGTTAAGAGAACTCCTGCCGGTTCCTCTGTTCCCGCCCCTACGTAACAGTGGGAGCATTTCAGCGGACACCGCAGGGTAATGTTCCACGAGATGATCCGCGGTGCCCCGCCACTAATTTCCTTCACGTCCCCGGCCCTTTTGTCCCGCTCTGCCCGTGTTCCTCATCCGCCTGCGTCAGGCACTCTGTATTTGAAGACATGGATGCTACGACCGGGCGAGATCGAACCGGTCAAGGTTCATGACCTTGTTCCACGCCGCCACAAAATCATCGACAAACTTCTTCTCCGCATCTGCGCTTGCATACACCTCGGCAAGGGCCCGGAGCTGGGCATTCGAGCCGAAGATGAGATCGACTCTTGTCCCGGTCCACTTCAGTTCGCCGGTCCTGCGGTCGCGCCCCTCGAACACGTCAGCGTCTTTCGTGACCGGCTTCCACTCCGTGCCCATGTCGAGCAGGTTTGTAAAGAAATCGCTCGTTAGCGCTCCCGGCCTCTTGGTGAAGACGCCATGCTGTGCCTGTTGGAAGTTGGTGTCCAGCACCCGCATACCGCCGACGAGCACCGTCATCTCGGGGGCAGTCAGGGTTAAGAGCTGCGCCCTGTCGACCAGCAGTTCCTCGGCCGGTACGGCATAGCGGGTCTTTACGTAATTGCGGAAGCCGTCCGCCTTCGGCTCGAGCACGGCAAAGGAGGCAACATCGGTCTGCTCCTGCGAAGCGTCCATGCGTCCCGGCGTGAAGGGTACCTTTACCTTGTGACCGGCATTCTTCGCTGCCTGCTCGACGCCTGCGCAGCCGGCAAGCACGATCAGGTCGGCCAGTGATACCTTTTTGCCGCCGGATGCGGCGCTGTTGAACGCCACCTGTATGCTTTCCAGGGTTGTAAGCACCTTTTTCAGCCGTGCAGGCTCGTTGACCTGCCAGTCCTTCTGCGGCGCAAGGCGGATGCGGGCGCCGTTCGCACCACCGCGCTTGTCGGAGCCGCGGAAGGTGGATGCCGACGCCCATGCGGTCGATACCAGCTCTGAAACAGACAGGCCGGAGGCAAGGATCTTTTTCTTAAGCGCGGCTATGTCCTTTGCATCGACCAGTTTGTGGTTGACCGCCGGGATGGGGTCCTGCCAGATGAGCTCTTCTTTCGGGACCTCCGGGCCTAGATAGCGTGAGCGCGGGCCCATGTCCCGGTGCGTCAGTTTGAACCATGCCCGGGCGAACGCGTCCGCGAACTGGTCAGGGTGCTCGTAGAAACGCCGCGAGATCTTCTCGTATACCGGGTCGAACCTTAAGGAAAGGTCGGTTGTCAGCATGCCGGGCGGGCGGCGCTTCGTTTTGTCATGGGCTTCCGGCACCGTGTCCTTGCCCCCCTTCGGCTTCCATTGGTACGCACCGGCCGGGCTTTTCTCTAGTTCCCACTCGTTCTCGAACAGGATCCGGAAGAAGTTGTTGCTCCACCTCGTGGGGGTGCTGGTCCAGGTAACCTCGAGGCCGCTCGTGATCGTATCCCCGCCCTTGCCGGTGCCGAAGCTGCTCTTCCAGCCGAGGCCCTGCTCCTCGATGGGGGCCGCCTCAGGCTCTGGCCCCACGTGGGTTGCCGGGCCGGCTCCGTGGGTCTTGCCGAAGGAATGCCCGCCGGCGATGAGTGCGACCGTCTCCTCGTCATTCATGGCCATGCGGGCGAACGTCTCGCGGATGTCCTTTGCCGCCGCGACCGGGTCCGGGTTGCCGTTCGGGCCTTCCGGGTTGACGTAGATCAGCCCCATCTGCACGGCGGCGAGCGGGTTTTCGAGGTTCCGGTCGCCGGAGTAGCGCTTGTCGCCGAGCCACGTGCTCTCGGGACCCCAGTACACGTCCTCTTCCGGCTCCCAGGCATCCACACGACCGCCGGCAAAGCCGAACGTCTTGAACCCCATCGACTCCAGGGCGACGTTGCCGGCAAGGATCATGAGGTCGGCCCACGAGATCTTCCGGCCGTACTTCTGCTTGATCGGCCAGAGCAGCCGCCGCGCCTTGTCGAGGTTCGCGTTGTCGGGCCAGCTGCTGAGTGGCGGGAAGCGCTGCTGGCCTGAACCGGCGCCGCCGCGGCCGTCGCCCATGCGGTACGTGCCGGCGGAATGCCATGCCATGCGGATGAGCAGGGGGCCGTAGTGGCCGAAGTCCGCCGGCCACCAGTCCTGCGACTTTGTCATCATTTCGCGAAGATCGTTCTTCACGGCTGCAAGGTCGAGGCTTTTGAACTCTTTCGCGTAGTCGAACTCTTTTCCCATCGGGTTCGCCATGGGACAGTTCTTGTTAAGGATCTTCAGGTTCAGCTGGTTCGGCCACCAGTCCCGGATGGACCGGCCCCGGCCGGTAACCTGCATGGTCCCCCCGCCCATAACCGGGCTTTTGCTCTCGTCAGTCATACCGTCATCTCCTGTTTTTTACCAAGTAGAGTTCCTGAAAAAGGACCGGTCCACGCTCACCTGCCGGAAGGGAGCCCGTGTTGTCGGCAACCGGAACTCCTCTTATCCGTGGTGAGGATTCGCCCGGACACGATCTGATTACAATCTGATAGATGGGATTTAGGTATAATGAACTTAGGGGTGATGGCAGAACGTCGCACAAAAGAGATTACTTACAGTTTTACGTTCCCTTTCCGGTCCAGTTTCCAGAACGGGTTATACGCAACTTCCCAGATAAACCCGTCGGGATCGGCAAAATAGCCGCCATAGCCGCCCCAGAACGTCTTCTGCCCGGGTTTGAGGATCCGGGCCCCGAGGCTCTCAGCCTTCCGGAGGACCGAATCAACATCTTTCTCGTCCCGGGCCAGGTATGCGAGCGTGAATCCCGGAAAGCCGGTCCCTTCTCCCGGCACTGCCGCGTCTTTGGCAAGACTGACGCGGGGATAGAGGGCGAAGATGATGGTGCTTAACGGGAAGAACGCGACATCGTCCTGCACGTCCGCCTTCCATCCAAGCCCGTCGCGGTAGAAGGCAAGAGAGCGGCTGAAATCCTTTACTCCCAGAGTGATGACATTGAGCCGCGGGTCCATGATCACCGGTGATCGCTCTGCCTGATTAATCCCGTGATATCATTCCGGAAAGGGAATTTTTGGAAAATTCGGACCCTGGCCATGGATCGGCAGGAGCATATTTGCACCATCACCGCCGCCATGCCACCATTTCGATCTCTACCTTCGCCCCCTTGGGCAGGGCAGCGACCTGCACCGTTGCCCGGACCGGGGGGTTGCTGCCGAAATACTGCCCGTAGATCCCGTTGACGGCCGTAAAGTCCTGCAGGTCGGTTAAGTAGATCCTCGACTGGACGACATCGGAGAAGTCCAGCCCCGCTTCCTGCAGGATTGCCCGCAGGTTCTCCATCGCCTGCGTCGCCTGCCCGGCCGCCGTTTTCCTAAACTTCACTACAGTTCCGCTCCCTCTACCCCAATGTCAGACCGGGGTGGGGTTCCATACCCCCCTACCACCAGGCGCGGGGGTGAGGGTAGAACACGGCAGATCGTTCTCCAACCTCGTTTTCACAACAAATCATCCGCTCCTGAACAACTCTCCGACGAAAGAGGGGGTGGCACCCCCCACCCGCGGCCATGAGGGGGTACCCCCGCCTCGATTGGTCAGGGATCCCCCCCCTCCCCCCAGCTGGGGGTCAGGGCTATGGTGACCGGCCCCCCTGCCCGCAAGGATGGGGTGCCCTGTCAGGATAAAATAAGAAAAGATTCCGGCAGGCCCGGCCCCTACTCCGCTTTGTCCTTCTCCCCGACAGTCTTCTGCAGCATAACGTGGACACCCTCTTCCATCTGCAGGAGGGTTAAGGAGGCGCAGGATCTCAGGATCTCGTCCGGGTCATTGAGACGCCGGCTGAGCGGTTCGACCGCAGGCTGCCCGATGCGGCAGAGAGCCCGCGAGATGAAACCCCGCAGCGCCGCGTCTTCGGTTGCCAGCGCGTCGATTAAGGGCTCGATTGCCGGCTCTCCGATCTCCCCGAGCGCTGCCGCGGCATAGCGCCGGAACTCGGGGGCGGTGATGCGCTGCATGGCCGCGATTAAGGGCGCGACCGCCGATTCGCCAATCTTCGCGAGTGTTACCGAGAGGTACCACCGGGCATCGGTGTCCCGCGCCGTCTCAAGCGCCGCGATTAGGGGCTGGATCGCCTCCTCCCCCCTTCCTGCAATTTCCCGGATCGCCGCGTGCCGTACCCCAAGCGACGGGTCGGCAAACGCCCGGATCAGCCCCTCAATCGTCTCATTCCCCTGCATGCTTCTTCCCCTCAGTGTCTTTCCCGTCCCCGCTCCATAAGCGCTTTGCAATCGCTTCCGCCGAGGGGGTCAGGATCACGTCGAGCACACCCGCAATCGTGCGCCGCTCCTCGTCGGTCGCCCGCTCCAGCATCTGGATTAAGGGCTCGATGGCCTCGGCTGCCTGCAGGTCCCCGAGCGTGTTCATCACTTCCACCCGTGCCGTGCCGTCCGTGTACTTGAGGAACCGGATCAGCGGGGCGACCGCGGGCTGCCCGATCGCGGCAAGGGACGCTGCGGCCTCGGCCCGGACATTCTCGTACTTGTCCGCAAGCGCCCGGATCAGCGGCTCGACCGCCCGTATATCCTTGATCCTGCCCAGCGCAATCGCCGCCCCCCACCGCTGGTTCCCGTCTCCCTCTTTCAGGGCCCGGATCAGGGGATCGACTGCCGGCTCGCCGATCATGCCGAGGGCGAGGGCGGCACGCCCCTTGACGAACCGGTCGGTATCGGAGAGGAGCCGGATCAGCGGTTCGATTGCTTTTGTGTCCCCGATCTCCCCCAGCGCGACAGCCGCCTTCCACCGCACGTCGTCGTCAGGGTGGGAAAGGGCGGCTATCAGAGGTTCGACCGCCGGAGGGCCGATGCGGACGAGGGCTTCGGCAACCTTCCACCGCACGGCAGTAAACCCTTCAGATGTAAAGAGCCTCGCGAGCGGTCCGACCGTTGCAGGATCCCGGATCTCCCCGAGCGCAGAAACCGCCTCGTACTGGATATCGGCGTCCGGGTGCGTGAGCGCAGCAACAAGGGCCCTGATATCGCGGGACTTCTGCAGCCGCCGGATCCCGCTGACGGTTAAAAACGACTCCTGCAACCGGTCGAAGAGGCCGAGGACCAGGATGACGGCAAGTACCATAACGCCCCGGAAGCGGGGATCCGGAGCCTGCCGTAGCGGGCTACTCATCAGAATGGTACCTTGGATCATGGCAGATAAAAATGTACGGAATGGCGACCTTTTTTTTCATGACGTAAGCTACCGTAAAAGAATTTACCTGTGCCCAACAGATTGTATCTGGCAAATCTCTTCGATCACGAAAGGACCAGGTACCGGAAATGGACGCAATGATTACCGTCAATATCGGGTTATTCATCATCTTCTGCCTCGTTCTTACCCTGCCGTTTAAGGTCCGGAAAGTCGAGGAGAACCTCGAGGTCTTCCTCTTTACCTGCGGCATCCTCGCCCTGACCGTTGCCGGGTTCGCGGAGATCGAGGGAGAGACATTCGGCTGGACCGTTGCAATCATCGAAGAGGCGCTCCGTGCCCCTCTCATGATCACGACATTGTTCGGCATCCCGGTAGGAATCGTCCAGATCGTGCTCCTCGTAGGCCTCGTCATCCATTTCTGGCACCGTCCCATCCAGCAGGGGATCCAGTGGCTGGTCTCACGCTTCTCCTTAACGGCGCTCGTCTTTGCAATCATCGTCGTCCCCGGGCTCGTCTCAAGCATCATCTCCGCAATCCTTGCCGCCATTATCCTCGTCGAGCTGGTCTGTGCGCTGCCCATCAACCGTGGCGGGAAGGTGACGGTGACGGTCATATCCTGCTTCTCCATCGGGCTCGGCGCTGCGCTTACCCCGCTTGGCGAACCGCTCTCCACGATTGCCGTCGCCAAGCTGGCCGGCCCGCCCTATTACGCCGGGTTCGGTTACCTCGCAGGGCTTCTCGGCCTCTACGTCGTCCCCGGCATCATCGCGCTTGGGATCGTGGGGGTCGTCCTCTTCCGGCGTAGCGGGCTCCCGCAGACGAGCCTTGCCTGCCACCTCCAGGCGGACTCCCTGCGGGAGGTCGTCATCCGGGCCGCCAAGGTATACCTCTTCATCATGGCGCTCGTATTCCTCGGCGAGGGGTTCAAGCCCTTAATCGTCCAGTACATCATCCGGATCCCCTCCGAAGGCCTGTACTGGGTCAACATGGTCTCCGCCGTGCTCGACAACGCGACGCTCGCCGCCGCAGAGATCGGGCCGCTCCTTACCGAGCAGCAGATCAAAAGCGCCTTAATGGGACTCCTCATCGCCGGGGGCATGCTGATCCCCGGCAACATCCCCAACATCATCTCGGCAGGAAAGATCGGCATCACCAGCAGGGAATGGGCAAGGATCGGCGTCCCGATTGGTGCCGCAATGCTGCTTGTCTATTTCATCCTGTTATTCGTCCCGGCCTACATTGGCGGAATATCCGGATAAGTATACCGGAAATAATACGCAGATAACATATTGGGGCTCTGCCCCAGACCCGGTAGGATTGACGCCGCCGCCACGAAGGTTACCTTCTCAACAGCCTTCGGCTGTCCCCGCGGGGAGGCGGCCCTGATCAATTTGTCAGGGCTGGCTGGAGAAAATTTCCTTACAGGGAATTTTCGACTCGCCCCCGCGGCGGATCAGGAAAGGTTTCTCCATCAACCGAACCTGCCCAGCGATGAAGTCGAAGAATTCAGATGAATTCTTCTCCAATCGGTCGCAGAATGCGACCGAGCGACACCCGAATGGGTTGGGAAGGTTCGCAAGTCAGAGAGTGTTTTTCGTAAGAGAGTATCTCATGCCGTCCCGACCCGTACGCAGTCCTCGATCGTCCCGATCCGGGAGACCGCCCCGCACATGTCGGGGACGTACGCGAGTGCCTTGCCGGAATTCACCATGATCGCCTTGTACCGCTCCATCACCGGCGAGACGACCATGCAGGTGTCGGCATAGACCTTAGCGCCGCTCTTCTCGATCGAGGCGACTGTCGCCCTGTTCGCATCGATCACCCCCTGTGCCACAAAGATGTAGAACGGGAGGGTGACCCGCTTTCCCTCCAGGAGCGCTGCAATCCGTGCAAGCTCGTTAGCCGAGCAGTGGGGGCAGCCGACAGCAATGGCATCCACCGGGATATCCGTAAAGAGCCGGCGGATCTCCTCCTTTGTGACCGTGATCTTCTCTAGCCTGTTTGTATCGAACCCGGTCTTTACCGCCTCTAGTGTGACCCCCTCGACATGGTACAGGGCAACGGCACCGGTCGCCGCCATCGCCGCCCCCAGAGCCTTGAGCCCGTCAGGGTCCGGGCGGATGCCAGTAAAGTACGGGATCCTGTTGCCGACGAGTTTTCCCGCATGGTACCCGAGCGCCCCGTAGTGTGCGATGGAGAGATCCGTTCCCCGGGCTTCCACCTGCACGAGTACCTTCGGCTTCCGGTTCTCCGTAAGGTGCAGGCCATAACAGGGGGTCTTTCCGATCAAGGCGGCGGCAAGAGCGCCAGGCCCCCCCTCGCGGTTGGTCCGGGCCCCGATCACCGAGTTCGCGTAGCTCACCGCCGACGACTCCGACCATGCGAGATGATCGCCGAATGCGGGGGAGTTCAGGTAATAGGGGGTGCAGGTGCATTCGAGACGGATACCAAGCCGCCCGTATGCAGCAATAACGGCCTGCTGCTTTTCTGCAAAATCACGGTCAATCCCCATCTCCTCCCATCTGCCCCTCGGCATGCCGATGGGGTTCAGGACGGCGGGCACGACCGCTTTCGCGTCGAGCTGGTTTAACCACTCGAGCCCGTACTTCCCGATCGTCTTGTACGAGGCCCCGCTCACCTGTGCGCTTTTGATCCGGACGAGCCGCTCTGCCCCGAAGACTTTTCCGAGAGCCACGAGCAGCTCCATCATCTGCCGGCGGGTCTCGCCCGACTCACCGGCAAGGATCCGCTCGTCCCCGGGTTCGAGCTCCATCCCCTCACCAGGTAGCACGCTTAAACTCGTCTTCCCTTCCCAGCACCATCGTGGCGTCGACCCCGATCTTGACGTTGGTGCCGTCCTCCAGCTGGCTCGGGTCGAGCGACGAGCCCCGCACGCCGGTGATCACCATGACGTCGGTATCGCCCCTCACCCGGGTCGCGATCGCGTACTCGACGTCATCGCTATCGCTGATGTCGATATCGTCGTCCACGACGACAACGTGCTTGAGGGACGTGTGGGCGGCAAACGCCGCCATGATCGCGTTCTTGGCATCGCCCTGCGTGCTCTTTTTAATCTGGATTATTGCGTGGAGGTACCCGCACCCGCCGCGGGTCAGCACGACGTTTTTAACCCGCGTCACCCCGGCGACCGCACGGTAGATCTTCGGCTCGTACGGGCAGCCCATCAGCACCTTGTGCTCGTTGCCGCCCGGGAGGATTGCGTGGTAGATGAAGTCCGGTTTTACGTGCATGCCGGTGAACGTGATCACCGGCTGGAGGCGGACCGGGTCGTACGTCCCCGTGATATCCACGAACGGCCCCTCGTCGGTAACATCGGGGCCGATGAACCCTTCCAGCACGATCTCCGCATCGGGCACCAGCACCCCGTTGCTGCACCGCTTTACCTTAATCTCCCCGCCCAGCAGCTCGGCGGCGTACGCGAGCTCCTTTCCCTCGGGGACCCGGGTGCAGCTCGCAAAGGTGACCGCCGGGTGCGTCCCGATAGTGACCGCGATCGGGAGCTTCTCCTCCTTTGCAAGGGCATTCTGGAGCATCACGTGCGTGTGCCGGCCCTCGACCAGCCGGGCGGCGACCCGGGACTTGTCAAGCACCAGCATGCGGTGGATGGAGGCGTTCTCCACCCCGCCATACTTTGCAAAGACGATGCCCGCGGTGATGTACTTCCCGGCGTCCTTAGGGAAGTGTTTCAGGACCGGGATCTTCGAAAGGTCTGGCTTCTCCATCTTAAGTGTCCCTTCCTCGATTACCTTCCCGTCATACGAGACGTCCGCGAGCTTTTTTACGATCTCCTGCTCGTCCATCTTAAGTGCGACCGCAAGTGCCTTCCGGTTCGCGGTCACGTTCATGACCATGCGCCGGCCACCGACATCTTTAAAGAAGAGGATGTTGTCGGTTCCGGCAGCCTTCTTTGCCGCCTCCATATCGGCGGAACAGGGGGCTGCAACTTCGGTGACGAGCCCCTGTTTCCGCATCTTCTCGATGAACTCACGCATCGGCGCCACCCCAGCGTTCCGCGAGCATGTGCTCCACCCCCAGGTGGTCGAGGATGCGTGCAACGACCATGTCGACGAGGTCGTCGATCGTCTCCGGGCGGTGGTAGAAGGGGGGCGAGGCGGGCATGATTGTCGCACCGGCCCGGTGTGCTGCGAGCATGTTCCTTATATGAATCTCGGAGAGCGGCATCTCGCGGGGGACAAGGATGCAGGGGCGGCGTTCCTTTAAGCAGACGTCCGCGGTTCGCGTAATGAGGTTGTCGCCATACCCGTTGGCGATAGCGGCAAGCGTCTTCTGGCTGCAGGGGATTATCACCATACCGTCGTACCGGTACGACCCGCTCGCGATCTTTGCAAACATCTTGTCGTTCTTATGGTATTCCGCAGCAAAACCCGTAAGATCGACCCCCTCGTGGGCCGCGATCCTCTTTGCGACATCCGAGACGATTACGTGCACTGTCGCATCCGCACAGAGGACTTCCAGCAGTTTTCGGGCATAGCAGATCCCGCTTGCGCCAGTGACCCCGACGACATATTCCTTCATGATCCCGTGCTCCCGCTCCCTTAAGCATACCAATGTCGGAGCCGGAACTAAAAATGGCTTGTGTAAAAAACGGTTATTTTTTTATTGGCGTAAAGAACCGGAACCGGACCTGCGCCTCCTCCATGCTCTTCGCATGGCCCGGGTTCACGTCGCGCCGTGCCTCGATCACGAGGGTGTTTAAGATGTTGTGGAGCCGGAGCGCATCGAAGTCCTTCCCCATGTGCTCGGAAAGGAAGTCCAGGAGATCGTTGGTGCTTTTCAGCACGCCGGGGCTTGCGACGAGGTTCAGCCGGTTGACCGTATATGCGAGGTCCTTCTTTGCTTTCTCGAGCTTGTAGGGATCCTCCCCGGCAAGGTTCAGCTCGGTCACGGCGTGCAGGAGGTCGGAATAGACCTGCATCTTGTACCTGCCCTCGAACATGCGCCGCTCCTGCCTCCGGAGGGCAACGAGCGTAGCGCAGATCACGCAGACAACGACAACCACGCCGGATATTACGACAATCCAGTCGTCGGACACGGCCATCACTGTTCTTATGGCTTTATCTTTGCGATATCAACCCTTACGCTGACCCGGTTCCCGGTCATCTCGACCTTGTAAGGCCCGCTGGCGTACATCCGGTGCAGCTGGTACTTGTCATAGGCGAATTCACGGCCGTACCCGAACGTGTCGGTCTTGCCGGTGTCCATCTGGGTCAGCTTAATCTTGAACCAGGTGTACTGCGGGTCCTCGTTCGTCGGGTTCACGGTGAACTCGACCCCCCACGGCTCGTTCGTGGCCCGGAACTGTTCCGTGTAAAGGTCCTTCTCGCTTGTGAACGAGTACGGCGTCGGGTGGCTTAAGTACGATGCTCCCAGTTCAAAGGACTCGGCCGGTGTTGCCGCAACGGTTGGCGATCCCGCGGCAGTGGTCTGCACCGGCGGGGTTGCGGTCTGGGTGCCCGTGCAACCGGCAAGGAGAACGGTGATAAGAATCATACATGCTAGGAGTGGTACAAATGCTTTCATACACGTGAGTGTATGGTGCCGGGTATATATTAGGATTGCAGGTTTCTGTTGCATGGAGCCCGGTACTTCCGCCCAGCGGCCATTCGTGCGGTTTCGTTATCCCCGTTCTACGGGCCATACGCCTGCGGTTTGTCGGTTCCGAACCGTACATGGCAAAATGAATTAAGCGCATTCAGAAGAGCTTGTCCTGCCGGGTCGGTTTCTTCACATGCAGGATTTCCGTTGCGGCTGCAAGTACCGCCTCCCTCTGGTCCGGCAGGGTGTACACCCCGAGACGCCACTGCTCCCGGCGGGTCGCGTTCAGGGTATGCATTCTCGGAGATATCTCCTCAAAGCTCACGACCACGTGCCGGTTCTTCACCTGTACCCCCATGGACATGTCGGTCGGGAACGGGGGGATGTCGACGAGCACCGTATCAGCCCCGACACCGGCAGAACGGGCAATCGATACGGCAAGGGCCCGGCTCTTCTGAAGCGAGATCCCCGACGTGAATTCCGCGGCATTCACCTGGTCTGCGCCGGCATAGAGAGCACGCTTGAACAGACGCCTCCTGTAGATCCCGAACATGAGTGCCCGGGCGGTTTCGTTCTTGGAGGTACGGAGAGCCTGCATGCAGGCCATATCGTCCATTTCAAGCAGGTGTTTTCCGTTGCCTGAAGTTTCCCGCAGGTGCTCCTGCACGGCGAGGTGGAACATGCTCTCGCCGATCCTGCTGACGTGGTGATAGTAGACCGTCGGGCGCATCAGCGTCCGTGCGATAAGCAGCGATTCCGCGGCATTGATCCCGTTCTCGTCGAGTACAAAACCCTCATCCGTGCGGATCATGTGCCGGATCAACCGCTGGGCATCGACGGTACCGTACGGTGCGCCGGTGTAATAGGCGTCCCGCAGCAGGTAGTCCATCCGGTCCACGTCGAGCTCCCCGTGGATGATGCCGGCAAGCGGGTGCTGCCCCCGGACGATAGAACGTACCTCTTCGGGATCGATCCCGTGCCGGAGGAGGATACTCCCGGCTCTGTCGTGTACGATCTCTGATATATCATCGTGCGTGCGGTGAAGGTACTCTTCCAGCAGGGGTTCGCTCGCATGGGAGAACGGCCCGTGGCCGATGTCATGGAGAAGGGCGGCGGCTGATACGAGCTTCCGCTCTTCGTCGGAAAAACCGAACTTCCTGCAGGCTGTATCGGCAAGGTACATCGTGCCCAGCGAATGCTCGAACCGGGTGTGGTTTGCACCCGGGTAGACGAGGTACGAGAAGCCCAGCTGACGGATGTACCGCAGGCGCTGGAGCGCGGGCGAGTCCAGCAGGTCGAGCGCATACTCCTCGACCTCGACGTAGCCATGGACAGGATCCTTGATGATCTTCAAAGGCACTAAAGAATCTTCATATACATGGCATAAAAGTATTGAGTAATGATCACGTTCCTCTCGGGCGGCACCGGCACGCCCAAGCTGCTCCGCGGTTTTATGAAAGTTACCGACCGTCACGAGATCGCGGTCATCGTAAACACGGCCGAAGACATCTGGATCTCGGGCAACCACATCTCGCCGGATATCGATACCGTCATGTACCTCTTCTCCGGTGTCCTGAACACGGACACGTGGTGGGGGCTCCGCGACGACACCTTCACGACCCATGACGAAGCCCTCCGGCTTGGGATCGACGAGTTCATAACGATCGGCGACCGTGACCGGGCCGTCCACATAGCGAGAGGCAAGATGCTCCAGAACGGGATGCGCCTGACCAACGTGACCAAAGTCCTCTGCGAACGTTTCGGGGTGCGCGAGACGGTGTTGCCGATGACGGATACTGAGGTTACGACCCAGATCAGGACCGATCTCGGGCTGATCCATTTCCAGGAGTACTGGATCAAGGCAAAAGGCGCCCTCGATATCCGCGAGGTCGTACGGGCATCGGCAGAACCCCCGAAAACCACGGAAGAGGTGCTTGCCGAGATCGCAGCGAGCGACACTGTCGTGATCGGACCAAGCAACCCGATAACGAGCATCCTGCCCATCCTCGAATGCGACGGGATTGTAAAGGCGCTAAAAGAGAAAAGGGTGATCGCGGTGAGCCCGTTCATCGGCGATTCCCCGGTGAGCGGCCCGGCTGCCGCTTTAATGCTGGCAAAAGGATACGAACCCTCCTCGAAGGGTACTCTTGACTGTTACGGGGGTATCGTCGATGTCTTCGTGCAGGACATCCGCGATCCTGTCGAGGTGAAAGGGTCCGTGCGGCTCGACACGCTCATGACCGACGAGGACAAAAGCATCGCTCTGGCGCGCGATATCCTGCGGGTTGCA
The DNA here is from genome assembly GCA_002067895.1 of Methanoregula sp. PtaU1.Bin051. GTDB lineage: Archaea > Halobacteriota > Methanomicrobia > Methanomicrobiales > Methanospirillaceae > MVRE01. The sequence goes on from MVRE01000012.1 coordinate 70,522, forward strand.
ACAGGTCCCTAGCCTCCCCTAATTACAACAAACATATTTATCAGCACGGAATAACGGTTATCGTGAGAGACATGAGTGTACAAAGGATCCTCGGATCCGTTTTTTTACTGCTGGCATTCATCCTGATCTGCGGATGCACCTTAAACCAGGATGCGGGGAAAGGCACCGTCCAGTTCACATCGTCGCCTTCCGGGGCGGAAATTTACCTTGACAACCAGTACCGGGGGACCGCCCCGGCTACCGTTACCGGTATCGAACCGGGAAACCACACCCTCGAATACAGGCTCTCAGGATACGCCACGTGGTCGGGAACCATCACGGTATCCCTAGGAACGTCCCGGTTCCAGGCTGCACTCTCGCCGAAGTCAGCCGGACAGCAGCCGGACAGCCAGACGGCGACGGGAACCGGCCAGAAACCGGTGGCTTCCCAGGCACCGGAAATAACGGTCCAGGTCAGCAGGGACACAATCGTTATCGGGGACGCAGTGACGTTTTCCGGGAGCAGTTCCGGAATTAACGAGATCGTGCTTACGGTATACGGGCCGGGGTACTATGCCAATGGCGTGAAGCTGGCCGAGATCAGGCCGAACTCCGTCGGCCTCTGGACATACACGTGGACCCCGGGGCCAAAGATACAGCACGGCCTGTACGCGATCGTGGCAGGCGACGCTGCGGGTATTACGACGGGCAGGGCCTCGTTCCGGGCAGTCGGCGGCGGGGTCGTATCGGTTGTCTCCAGCACCTTTGCTGTTTCGCCGGGTGACACCGTCACCTTCTCTGGCCAGTGCTCGACAGGGGCCCAGAATGTCATGGTGATGCTCAACGGCCCGGGCAGGTATGCAAGCGGCATCGACCTTGGCACCGTATCCGTAGGGGCGGACAACATGTGGAGCCTGAAATACACCCTTGACGCGAATATGCCGACAGGGACCTATACGATCTCTGCCTACGATGTGCCGAAAACTACCTATGGGTCGTCGCAGTTCACGGTAGGTTTTGCATCCTGACGGTTCATCCCCGCGCCCTCTTTTTTGTATCGTTGGGTCTGTCTCATACCGGCCGATACGGGCGGTTAATCGTGTAAAAACCAAATAAAAGGACTTCCGGGTGAAACCGTTTCGGTATCGGTACCCGATACCTATTTGAAGGAATTTATTCCAATAATCGGTAACGGAGCTGATTATGGGAATCATCAAGTCGTTCTTAAACGTTTTCCGGTCAGGCAAACGGGAGGACGAGGAGGCACGGATCCAGTCCCAGAAGGAACGGTACGACAACTTCCTCAGGGCCCTGACAGAAGGCGATCTCGATACCCGCTGGAACGCCGTGCGTTCCGTAGGCGATCTGGGAGAGCCGTTCATCGGGCCGCTCATCCGCGGACTGTCCGATGAATACTGGGTCATCCGCCGCGGTTCTGCCGATACGCTGGGCAAGATCGGTGCCCCTGCGGTAGAGCACCTCATCGAGGCACTGGCAACCACCGGTGACGATGTCCGGCAGGAGGCGATCCGGGGGCTCCTGCTCATCGGCGAGCCCGCGTTTTCTCCTCTTGTCGCAGCGACAAAGAATGCCCAGCCACTGATCCGAAGAGGAGCAGTAGAGGCCCTCGGCAGTATGGGGGATGCACGGGGTGTTGCGACCCTGATTGAGGCGTTAAAAGATGCGGACCCGGCTGTCCGCAGGGAGGCCGCAATCGGTCTCGGGCGCCTCGGGGATGCCCATGCCGTCGGCCCCTTAATCGAGTGCTTAAGCGATGCCAAAGAGCCGGTCCGCATGGCTGCGATGGCAACACTCTGTTCTCTTAACGAACCTTCGATCGATCCACTGATCCGGGCACTGATCGACGTAAACGAGGACGTCCGGCGCAGGGCAGCACTCGCCCTCGTCACGATCGGAGAGCGTGCGGTCGCGTCGCTGATCAAGGCCGCCGGCGATGCGAATGCCGGCATCAGGAAAGGCGCCATCGAAGTCCTTGGCCAGATCGGCAATACCAGGGCGATCCCGACTATCATAGGGGCGCTCGATGATCCGGAACGGTCGGTCCGGATCGAGGTGGTAAAGGCCCTCGCAGCGATCGGCGTTCCGGCGATAGCGCCCCTCATGCAGGTCTTCCGCGACGGGGACCTTCGGGTGCGGACCTGCGCGATGGAGGCCCTCTGGATGATCGGGCAGCCGGCAACAACCCCGCTGATCATGGTGCTCAAGGACAACCAGAGCGATATCAGGAAACGGGCCGCGCTCCTCCTCGGGGAGATCGGTGACCCAAAGGCCGTCGACCATATAACCGCCCTCCTGTCAGATGAGAACGTCTCGGTGCGCCGGGAAGCATTCGAAGCCCTCGAGATGATCAAGAAGAAGAACCGGAAATAAAAAAGTCAGTTACATCAGAAGGGGATATTGTTCCCTCTCAATCTTTTTTTTCTGCCGCCTGAAACCAGGTGCCGGCCTGCCCGGAGATCCGCTGTTGTAAAAATCCGGGGCAAATAACGCGATTGCGGAAGCGAAACCCTAGTATGGCAAAAGGCGCTACTGATTGGTAAGGAGATCCGGTATGATCGAAGTGGAAATGCAGAGGTTTCTGGCCGGTTTTGCGGTAGAGCAGCTTGATCCGGAAACCGACCGTGTCACGACCCCGTTTTCCGACAGGGATGGGCGCTCAATACGCATTTACGTGAACAGGCGCGGAAGCCAGTTCTACCTGTCCTGCGGGAATGACAGGACCTTCGGACCGGACAGGATCGGGCGGTCCGCCCGGCAGGATGCAAGGGAGCGGCTGAGGGAGGTGCTCCGCAGGTTCGACGTGTACCACATCAACGGGGAGATCTCGACAGAGGCCACGAAGGATAACCTCCCCGTGCGCCTCAAAAACCTCCTGCAGGCACTCATCCTGCTGGATGTCATGTTCTAAACCGGGGACTGCCATTGGTACTGAGGTAAATCCCCGGTACTGCGGCCAGTCTCTCTTATATATGGACTGTTGCCCCATAGTTCTTCAGAGACGCTTTATGGACCCGTTCATGCAGGAGGCGATCATGGAGGCGGAGAAGGGCAGGTCCGAGGGGGGGATCCCGATCGGGTCGGTGCTGGTAAAAGGCGGCCGGATCATCGGCCGGGGGCATAACAGGCGGGTGCAGGACGGCGATCCCGTCATCCATGCAGAGATCGACTGCTTAAGGAACGCAGGCCGGATCGGCTCGTACCGCGAAACGACCCTCTACTCAACACTGATGCCATGCTTTCTCTGTGCCGGGGCCGTCGTCCAGTTCAGGATTCCCCGCGTGGTTGTCGGGGAGTCCCGGACTTTTGCGGGAGCCCGTGCGTTTATGGAGGAAAACGGCGTCGTCATTGTCGACCTCGACCTCCCCGGATGCAGGGCGATGATGGAAGAGTTCATCGATAAGAACCCGGTGCTCTGGAACGAGGACATCGGGGATCTCTGAAAGGTCCCATCCCCCCTGTTCCGCAATATTCATATTTCCTAAGAACAGGGACTCCTGTGTGGTCACGTTCGCAGCTGTCCAGGAAGCAAAGGACCGGATATCGCCCCATATCATCCGGACGCCGCTGGTTTTTTCGCCGACGTTCTCGGAGAGAACCGGTGCCCGCGTCTACCTGAAGCTGGAAACGTTCCAGAAGGCTGGTTCGTTCAAGGTGCGGGGGGCGACCAACAAGATACTCCGGAACCTTGATATTGCCGGGAAGTACGGTGTGGTTGCGGCATCTGCCGGCAACCATGCACAGGGCGTTGCGGTCGCAGCACGCAATGCAGATGTCGCAGCAACCATCGTCATGCCGGTCTGGGCATCGCTCGTCAAGCAGGAAGCCACGAAATCGTACGGGGCCAGGATCGTCCTTCATGGGCAGACGCTCGAAGAGAGTGTCGCGTATGCAGAGTCACTTGCCCGTAACGGGATGCTTTTTGTCCACCCGTACGATGACGACGAAGTGATTGCCGGGCAGGGGACAGTCGGCCTCGAGATCCTCGAAGACCTGCCGGAAATGGACGTGGTGGTTGTCCCCGTCGGTGGCGGGGGCCTGATCGCAGGTATCGCAACTGCAACAAAGGCACTACGCCCGTCCTGCAGGATCATCGGCGTCCAGTCAGAGAGTTGCCCCTCGGCGTTCGAAGCGCTCCGTACTGGAAAACCGGTCTGCGTCATCCCGAAACCAACGCTTGCCGACGGCATCCGGGTCGCCCAGCCCGGATTGGCGACCCTCCCGGTCATCATGGAACGGGTCGAACGAATCGCAATCGTAGGCGAGGACGCAATAGCCGATGCGGTGTTGTCCTTAATCGAGCGCAAGAAAGTTATTGCGGAAGGTGCCGGTGCAACACCGCTTGCCGCACTGCTCAGCGGGGCGGTTGAGGTAAAAGGGGGCAGCACGGTTGTCCTCGTCATAAGCGGCGGGAACATCGACACGCCCCTGCTCGAACGGGCTATCCGTCGTGCACTGGTACTCCGGGGGAGGATCCTGCAGTGCCGGGTGACGATCGGGGACGCATCGGGAACCCTTGCCCGCATGCTCGCGGTCGTGGCGCGGGAAGGAGGTAACATCACGCATATCCACCACGAAGCCGGGGCCATGGACGTTCCGGTCCAGTCGGTGCGCGTCCTTCTCGAGATCGAGACACGGGGGCCGGATCACATCAGGTCGATCGTTGCAGCTCTTGAGGGCGGGGGCTATCGGACCGATCTGACGGAGTAAAAAAGGATTGGTTTTGTTTGGTCACACTGGAGAGGACTGCTGCACGGCAGCGGTTCAGAGCTCTCCCAACCTCTTCCAGTGGTCGTACTCGTGTTCCCAGAGGTCTTTGTTCAGTAAGACAAGCCGCTTGAAGTATTCCTTCCTCTCCGCCTGGAATTTTGACTGTTCCGTATCCTTCCATTTTGTTTTGATCGCTTCGGCCAGCTTCCGGCCAAGTTCCTTTGCCTCTTTTTCTGCGGGCACGATCGCGTCAGGGTTGCCCATGAAATTCAATCCCACACGGCCAACTGTCGTGGCCCCGAGACTTAACAGCGTCCCGTTCATGTAATCCGCGACATCCTCGGCCTTCGATCCACCGGCGGTAGAGACTGCACACCCGTACTTTCCTGCGAAGAACTGGCAGTGGATCGAGTCCGCCATGCGGTCGAACACGGTCTTGAGCTGGGCGGTAACCGAGTTGATGTAGTTGGGGGAGCCAAGAACAATGCCGTCTGCCTCCAGCATCGTTGCCAGCAGCTCCGGAAAGTCGTCGTCATGGATGCACTCCCCTTTTGCATAGCAGTTCCCGCAGGCCGTGCAGTAGTTGATCTCAAGACCGCAGATGTCGATGAAGGTTGTGTCCGCGCCGGCCCTGCGTGCCCCTTCCAGCACAGCCATGACCAACCGCCGGGTCTGGCTCTTTTCCCCTTTCGGGCTCCCGTTGATTCCGATAATCTTCATAGCCTTTTCACAAGGGTTATTGTGAGCAATGCCGAAGGATAAATGTGCGTATCCTGGTTGGGAGTTTGAACCATGCTGATCCGCCATACCGATGACTGCCCGCACCGGCGCGTCATGGACGCATCGCTCCTCTGCGAGCTCCTGCACCCCGAACATGTCAGTGGGGCCGGAAAAGCCGGGTGCAGCATCGCCCATGCAGTCGTCCCGGCAGGGGAATCGACACTCCCCCACCGGCTCAGGACATCAACAGAGATCTACTACATCCTGTCCGGAACTGGCAGGATGCGGATCGGGGGAGAGGTTAAGGAAGTCGGGCCGGGGCATATTGTCATGATCCCGCCACTGGCAGTCCAGCATATCGAAAATACCGGTACCGCGGATCTCTGTTTTCTCTGCATCGTTGCACCCCCGTGGAGAGGGGAGGACGAGGAACTGGTCTGGTAAGGCATAACGGGATATGCCGTCGGTTTCGTTTCCATATACTATATATAGGATTACTCAGATTTACTCCTATGGAAATATCCCGGCAGCTGCCGGAAAAGAGGACATACCTTTTCTTCCTCCTCATCCTGCTCGCAGCTGTCCTCTGGGCAACCTTTCTCCTTGTCACCGGGACACTGGTCTATCTGAGCATCTCTATCGTGATCATCGCAGCATTCATCTCCCTCTTCTCCTTTACATACTACCGCAAAATCCGGACATGGATCTTTTTTTATCTCATCGTGCTCGTCGCCCTGCTCTGGGCGGTCTTCCTCCTCCAGCAGGGCGTCATGCTCTGGGTGAGCGTGCTCCTCTTCGTCATGGCGGCCGGCATGAGCTTCTTCTCCTTTGTCATGGAGGATGAAGCGCCAGCAAAAGGGGAGAAATAACCCGTTTTAAAACGACTTGCGATGGGGCGGTGCAGTGACAGGGAATGACCCACACGGGGAATACGGCATCTCGAAATCACGGCTCGAGGCGCTCGTGGACGGGATCTTTGCATTCGCAATGACCCTTCTCGTAACCGGGCTCGTCATCCCGCAACTCACCAAGTCCGAGGCGTCTGCCGAGCTGCCCGGGAAAATCGCCGCAATGCGGCCGGAATTCTTCGCCTTCTTCATTGCATTCTTCATCCTTGCGTCGTTCTGGCTTGTCCACCACCGCAATTTCCATTTCGTCCGTGCCGTCAATCCCATGCTTGTCCGGATCAACCTGTTTATCCTCGCATTCATTGTCATGGTGCCGTTTACGACGAACATCAGCGGCGATTACCCGGATACGCAGATTGCTGTCTGCCTCTTCCATCTCAATTTGTTCATTGTCGGGCTCCTTTTCCTCTTCCACTGGTGGTACATGAATAAAAAAACCGGTACCATCTCCGAAGGAATCGACAGGCGTGACGCGGTTAACGGATTTCGCAGGGGGTTCGTTGTCCCGATGGTGTCGGCACTGGCAATTTTTATATCCTTTGCAAGCCCGCCGTATTCGATGGCAACATATCTCCTGCTCATCCCGTCTTTCTGGATGGTCCAGAGATTCTCCCGCGATTAACAGAAAAAAAGGTACGATGTTTCCCGCGGTCAGTTCCAGTATTCCTTCACAAACAGTCTCGATTTCGCAACCTTCGGGGTCAGGTAGAAGAGTGCCGGCAGCAGGATCAGCGCAGTCAGGATTACGTTTGAAGCAAACCAGCTTGTAAACACTGACGTAACTTCAGCCCATTCGATCACGTGGCCGAGAGCGAGGGTCACGCCTCCCCACGCAGCCCCGAAGGCGTTGTTGATGATGACTGCAAAGAGGATCACGTTCACCAGGTCGCGGCGGGTGCTGAGATCGAGATTTATGCGCAGCATCCTGAGCGCGACAAGCGGGATTAACGCCTGCCAGAAATCGGCAAGCGCCCAGTAGACGGCGACCTCCGGGGGGACGGTTCCCCGTAGTATGCCGGCGCCGATGAACCCGCCGGCATAGGCTGCAATCGCGCCGTATGCACCAAAATAAAGGGTAAAAAGGATCATGACTGCAACCGCGGGGTAGATGCTTGGCTCCCCGCCTGGCCCCAGCGGGATCGAGAGGAGCCATGCAATCAGCGTGTTGACGAAGATCAGCGCAATCGTAAGGAGGAGGAACGAATAGGTGGGTTTATGGGTAATTCTCATAACGTACACCTATCTCCATATGAAGGCGGTTCGTAAATATTATTTATCGTACAAAATTTGTCTGGTTCGCCGTTATTATAAGCCGGGACCCGTAGTATCCTGTAGGAGCTGTGGTTGTGAGCGCGAAACGAAACGACATATCAGGGAGGCCCGCCGGACTGGAAGAGGATCTCCTGCAGGCCGCTCCCGTAATGATGGATGAACGCAGGGATGCGGGCCTCGAGGGGCTGGTAGGAGGGCTCGATGCGGCAATAATCACGACCGAGCATGATCATTTCTTACCTGCGGCAGCCGAACTGCTGCGGTATACCGGCCTCTCCTGCACCGGCATGCATACCTGCCGGTCCGCCCGTTTCTGTACCCTTTCGCGGACAGGATCAGCCTCGGTTGTCCTGCAGGCCCGCAACCAGGGGGCAAACCCATTCTCGCGGTTCAACAGCGCCCCTGCAGCGAAAAGGCTCCGGAATACCCGGCTCGAGACGCTGGTCTTTTCCACACCGGACATCGCCGGATACGTCACCATCCAGCGGAAGCGGGGGGTGAGGTTTCTCACAAGAGAACCGATTGAACTGGAAGACGGGCTGTTCATCCAGACAGTTCCTTCGCGGTTCACCGGCAATTCCCTGGGGTTCGTGGAATGGCATACCGAACAACGGGCCTACCGGCCAAAGGAGAGGGCGACCGAATTGCCGGTGTTGCCCAAACCCTCCTATGCATATCTCGGCAGCATCGGGAGACTCGACCATGCGGCAACCCGGGTGCGGGCGCAGGAGCGCAATGCCGCGATCCTCGAATTCCTCTCGCTCACCAACTACCATTATGCCTTTTCCGTCTATGTCAGATCGTTAAACTCGATCACCAGTGTTACCCGGCGTGGCCCTGAAGACTTCGCTATGGTCTTTACTTCCGGCATCACGCCCGATACCGGCGCTTCAGCCGCACCGGGCCCCACCGAGGCGTTCATCCGCAACTACGGGACGCGGGTGCACCATATTGCGTTCCATACCGATGAGATCGAGCAGACGGTCGCCACCCTTGGCGGGGACGGCCTATCCTACATGCTCGATCTTGTCGGGTCCCCTGAAGAGGGCCTGAAACAGATCTTCACGAAACCGTCTCCCCACACGATGCTGGTCACCGAGTACATCCACCGGTACGGGGGCTTTGACGGGTTCTTTACAAAAAGCAATGTGGAGAGGCTGACCGCGGCAACAGCAGGACAGTAGCAGGGAGTCCTTCTCCTTTCAGCCAGCCCCATGGAAAGGGCGCCCTGTTTTCCGGGTCCAAACAGCCGTTATTGCCGGATATCCCATAATTACGAATATTTTCGCAGTTAACGCCAGATTCATTACCTTTTTTAGCGAACGATATCCTGATTATCATGGTGCGATATGCAATTCTCTTTCTTGCAGCAGTGCTCATAGTGCTCGGTGCAGTCCTCGCATGCGGGTGCACCAGCTCAACGGTGACTCCGTCGGCAGGGGAGATAAAAAAGTTCAGTTCGGCGGACGAGATCCGCCAGTATATCGAGGAGAACACAAAGCTTGCAGCGGAGGCGGAGGGCGGTTATTATACCAACGGCGCAACGTTGTCGCGGGACATCGCCATCGCACCCCCGCAGGCGGCGGTTGCCGAGGCGTCCTCAAAAGGCCTTGCCGCACCCATACCTTCCGCAGGGACCGGCGCTTCCGACTACTCCCAGACGAACGTGCAGGTGGCCGGTGTCGACGAGCCGGACTTTGTCAAGAACGACGGAAAATACATCTACCTCATTTCGGGCGACACCTTAACCATCGTAGATGCTTACCCTGCAACATCGGCCGCAATCGTTTCGCAGACAACTCTCGACGACACTCCGAAGGAGATCTTCGTCTCGGGTAACCGGCTCGTGCTCTTCATGACCGGTCCTGCCCTATCCGGCAGCGGCGACGGCCCGGTCTATGCTGAGGGCCTGAAAGCGATGCCGTATTACCGGGGCTACAACCCTGTCACCCACGCGGTCTTCTACGATATCAGCGACCGGAAGAGCCCGGTGGTCGTGAAGGACTACGAGATCGATGGCGATTACTTCGACGCACGGCTGATCAAAAACAACCTCTACCTCGTTACACGGGAGCAGGTTTACCTGTACAAGGAGGAGGAGATCATCGTCCCGTGCGTCCGTGCGGGCGGGAAATGCGTTGTCACGCCGGATGTATACTATTTCGATAACCCGGAGCGGCAGTACGCGTTCACCACGGTCTCGTCTTTTGACATAAACGGCGGCAATGAGAAGGATGCAAAGACATACCTTGTCGGAAGCGGGAACATCATGTACGTATCGCCTGACGCGATGTACATCAGCTACCAGAAATACCACAACATCTACCGCAGTGGAGTGCCGGAGCCCGTTTTTGCTGTTGAAGACAGGGCATCAGGAAGCTCTGGCAGCTCGTCCGGCGTTTCCACGCAGGTCCTCTGGGAGGACTTCAATAAGATGAGCGAGGCCGAAAAGCAGCGGGTGATTGCTGAGATGAAGGCACAAGAGAAGGAGAAAGTCGTAAAGAGAGAGATCGACCAGACAACGACTGTCATCCACAAGATCGCGATCGAGAACGGCGCCATTACCTACCTTGCCCGGGGCGAGGTGCCGGGATACCTGGACAGCCAGTTTTCCATGGACGAGTATAACGGCAACCTCCGCGTCGCGACGACTTCAAACGTGTACACGAGCCGGGGGTTGTACGAGTACAACAACGTCTTTGTCCTCGATTCGGGCATGAAGACAATCGGCGAACTGACGCATGTTGCGGAGCAGGAGAAGATCTACTCGACCCGGTTCATGGGCGACCGGCTCTACATGGTAACGTTCAGGCGGGTCGACCCGTTCTTTGTCATCGACCTCTCCACACCCGAAAAACCGAAGATCCTCGGAAAGCTCAAGATCCCCGGCTATTCCGATTACCTCCACCCGTATGACGGGAACACCATCATCGGCCTTGGCAAGGAGACCGCGACCAACGACTGGGGCGGTGTCTCGACGCAGGGGCTCAAGCTCGCCCTCTTTGACGTAAGTGACGTTGAGCACCCCCGGCAGGTGGGCAAGGTCGAGATCGGCGATGCCGGCTCGGACTCCGCCGCTCTATACGACCACAAGGCGTTCCTGTTCAGCAGGGAGAGGGACCTCATCGTGATCCCGGCCCGGGTCGTCGTGAATCAGGGCACAATGACGGCAGATACTGGTAAATACACGGGCCCGCGGGTATGGTACGGGGCATATGTCTTCGGTGTCGACCCGGCCACCGGTTTTGTCCTCAAAGGCACGGTTGAGCACGGTTCCCATGACGAGACATACTACTGGTACGGCAGCTCGAAAAACGAGGTGAAGCGTTCGCTCTATATCGGCGATATGCTCTACACGCTCTCAACGGCGAAGATCCTTGCAAACCCGATAAACAATATCAACCAGACTGCAGCAACCGTAACCCTTGATTCGCGGGATGACGTACTCTACCCGCCGGTGCGGGTCCTGGAATAAGAAAAAAGAGTATCTTTTTTTTTACACCGGCACGGCGTTCATGCCGGGAGGGATCAGCCGCCGCAGGAGGATCTCAGGGATCTGGTCCGATGTGCGGATGGTCAGGTCAAACAGGGCGTTCTTGCCGGAAGTCCCGAGGTATTTAAGCGTGATCTGGAAATCCGTATCCATCACCGGGAGGCCCATTGTAGACACCTGTGCATAATGCGGGCTGATTATGCGTTCCTGCCCGACCACCAGTTTCTCCTTTACGCCGTCCACTTCGGTCAGCACCTCATCCCCGTAGGTCACGACGAGGATCCTGGTGGCGCCGATTGTTACGGGCTCGCCATCAGGCAGGGTTACGCGGTACGAGGTGCTGTAGGGAAACGATCCCCCGTTCTGCGTGTCCAGTACGATGACGGTAAGGGTGATTATGGCGAAGAAGGTTATGACGACGATAAGAGCGACGACACCGATGGCAATCTTCGTACCGGTGCTCCAGCCGGCATCACTTGGGGGATCCTTCTTCTCAATGGCGTTTGTCATATGGTTCTCCTATCGTACAAACGGGGCGACGCAATATAAATGTGGCGGGGTTTTGAAATTTCGGTCGAAGACCTCCGGTCTTCTCCTGCCTCGGGTCTGATGACCCTCGGCATTCTCCAGCCCGATGATCCTATCGGAGCATCGGTCTCCCATAAAGTCCATTATATCCCGTACCCCATTGTTATAGGAATTTCATGCGAATACCGATTCAGTCAGTTACACCGGCTTCCGGCACGGCAGAGGTTATCGGGTGGGTGCACGAGATGCGTGATCTCGGCGGCCTCGCATTTTTCCTGATACGCGACCGGACCGGCATTATCCAGGTCACGGTCCCCAAGAAAAAGGCGCCTGAAGCGGTGCTTGCCGCAGTAAAAGCCGTCTCCCGCGAATCGGTCGTGCGGGTTGCCGGGACGGTCAAGGCGATGGAGAAGGCACCGGGCGGGCGCGAGCTCATTCCCGATACATTCGAGATTTTAAGCATGAGCGAGAGCCCTCTCCCGCTCGATGTCGTGGAGAAGGTACCGGCTGAGCTCGACACCCGGCTAGACGCGCGGTTCCTCGACGCCCGCAGGCCACGGGTCGCTGCCGTCTTCCAGATCCGGAGCGCTGCGATGCACGCAATCACCGGTTTTTTCGAGAGGGCCGGGTTTACCAATATCACCACGCCCAAGATTGTCGCCGCCGCAACGGAAGGCGGGACCGAGCTCTTCCCGATAGCCTATTTTGACAAAGAGGCGTTCCTGAACCAGAGCCCGCAGCTGTACAAGCAGATGATGATGGCGGCCGGCTTCGAGAAGGTATACGAGATCGGGCCGATCTTCCGGGCCGAGGAGCACAATACGACAAAGCACCTTAACGAGGCGACCAGCATCGATATCGAGGTCTCGTTTGCCGATCACAACGATGTCATGAAGATCCTCGAAGACTTAATCGTCGAGACCTATGCCCATGTCAGGAACACCTGCGGCACCCAGCTCGCAAATCTCGAGATTACAGACTTTGAAGTTCCCAAAGCTCCGTTCCCCCGCCTCCCCTATGCAGAAGCGATCGGGATCGCACAGAAGAAGATCGCAGAACCGATCAGGTACGGGGACGATATCGGGACCACCGCGGAAAAGGCGATCGGCGAGGAGATGGGGGGGCATTACTTCATCGTGGACTGGCCCACCGAGATCCGTCCGTATTACGCGATGCCGTACGAGGACGATCCCTCGATCTGCAGGGCGTTCGACCTGATGCACCCGAGAATGGAGCTTAGCAGCGGCGCCCAGCGGGTCCACGAGCATGATCTTCTCGTAAAACAGATCACAAAGAAGGGCCTTAATCCTGAGAACTTCGAATTTTACCTGCGCCCGTTCCGGTACGGGATGCCCCCGCATGCAGGCTGGGGCCTTGGCGCGGAACGGCTCATCCAGACGATGCTTGATCTCGGAAACGTCCGCGAGGCCGTCCTCTTCCCGCGGGACATGCACCGGCTGGTGCCCTGACCAATTACCTTTTTACCGCGAAGGTCAACCCGGATCTACCATAGTATCTGTCGGATCCAATATGTCAAAGGACTATTTCGTCAACAAGGTGCTGGCGACAACCGTCGTAGGAAGTTATCCCGTTGTCAAAGGCACCGGTATCAGGAGCCTCTTCGACCCGCTCCAAGCCGCAGTCGAGACCGCCGTTTCCGACCAGATAGCAGCCGGCATCGACATCATCTCCGACGGGCAGGTCCGGGGCGACATGATCGGGGCATTTGCCGGGAAAATCCCCGGTATCAAGGGGCAGGAAGTGACCAGCAAGATCCAGCCGGCCGCAGTGGGGATCACGGTTGCAGATACGAAGTATGCCCGGGGCAGGGCCCCACGGGTGAAGGGCATCATCACCGGCCCCTCGACCCTTGCCCATGGCCTTCACATCAGCACCCCGATGTACCGGGACAAGGAGGAACTCGTTGCCGATCTAGCCGCGGCCCTCGTTCCCGAAGCCCGTGCGCTTGAAGCGGCGGGAATCGTCCTCCTGCAGGTCGACGAGCCGATCCTGTCAACCGGAGTCGCCGACCTCGAAGCAGCAAGGCAGGCTATTGACCTGCTGGTAAAATCCCTGCGGGTGCCGGTCTGCATGCACGTCTGCGGCAGCCTCGGAAACGTCATCGACGAGATCCTGAAGTTCAACGTGCAGGTCTTCGATTTCGAGTTCGCAAACAACCCTGCAAACCTCGATCTGATGTCCCGCCGCGACCTTGGCGGGCGGATGATCGGGTACGGCTGCGTTGACTCGACGACAGAGACTGTCGAGAGCGTTGCCGAGATCAAACGCCAGATCGAGAGGGGCGTGTCGATCTTCGGCCCAAAGACCATGCTTATCGACCCTGACTGCGGACTGCGGATGCGCAGCCGGAACGCTGCATATGCCAAACTGAAAAATATGTGCGACGCGGCCAAGGAAGTCCGGCTCGCGTTATAAAAAAGCATCAGTACCGGTATTCACCAACTAATGCCGGCCTCTCCTCCGGAGGATATGCGCCGCGATCCCGATACAGGCCAGCCCGGCCCCGTATCCTGGTGCCCGCGTAGTTTCCAGCACGCCTTTTTGATCTGCCGGGATCTCCGCTACGGTTGCAGTTTCCGTTTGTCCCCCTTTTTGGGATCCTGAAGGTGCCGGAGTTGCCTGATCCGAGACCTGTCCGGTCCTGACACCCGTTGCGGATGCCGTGGCACGCACGGAGAATACGTGGATGATCGGCTGGTCGCCGTCCGCGAACGGTTCGGCTATATACAGGAACCCCCGTTCGTCGTCAAATGCCACATCGCCGACATGCATCTTCTGGACGGGCCCGGTGATGTGCCACAGGTACCGGTCGACCTTCATCTCGGCATACGGCTGCGGTTCCCACGGCGCCATGGAGCCTGCCGCAACCTTTGCAAGGTCACCGGGATCGTAGAAGATGATTACCCCCTCGAACGAGTCCGCCCACCAGCCCCGGTCATCATGGGGCGGCGGGGGGATCTCGGGATACGGCGGGTTGTCCGGCCAGACGACCCCGTTCGAAAAGCCGTACCAGAAGTTTCCCCGCCCCTTCGTACCGGCAAAAATTACCGCTGATCTGTCACCGGCCGTCACCCATTCGCCCCCGCTCCAGTCGTCAGCGTTGTTATACCCTGTCATGACTCGGTCCCCCCCCCTCCTGCTCGTAGCCTTTCCCGTATAGCAGCAGCGGGGTGACGCGGGTGAGCCGGGCGTTCTTGGCAGGCGGGTTCCCCTCGTTCCACGGCCCGAATGCGAACAGTGCGGGGCCGCTGCCGCCAAGGCTTCCTTCACGGAACCGGCCCGTTGCAAGGTTCTGGCCCGGAGTGTTCCGGGCAGCCCAGCTCTCAGGGATTGCAAAAAGGTAGTCATTGGTGGCAAAATTATCGTATTCCGCAAGGTACCACGGCCCTTTCACCTGCGGGTCTGAGAGGTCGGTCCTGCTCCATGCATGCGACGGCACCTGCTCGTACTGGAAGTGCTCCCCCCATGTCAGGTAGAGCCTGCCCTCATACTGCCCGTCCTGCCTTGGAAGGTAGGCCACGTCAGCCAGCTTCGGCAGCCCGTCGTCGGTATATGCGAAGACTCCCGAGAAGAGATCTGTAAAAGGTTGGAGTGTTCCCGCAGTGTTCAGGTCTTCAAGGCGTTTTCCAAAAGATACCTTCGGTACCGGGATGCTGATCTCGCTCACCAGGTTGCGCTGGTCGTTCCCAATCCCGAAAAGGGAGCCGGGATAACCGTCAGAGCTCCCGCCCGGGTCTCCCACAGGGTAGTAGGCCAAGCCCCTTCCTCCATACGCCCAGCCGTCGCCGGTTGAGGGGAGACGGAACGCCCCCAGATAGGTAAAATCGCCGGGCTGGAGGAGATTGTCCTGCCCGGATGCAGGAACGGTGATTGTCAGCAGTACCGCAATACAGGTACAGAGAATGAAAAATGCATCATTTACGGGTATTTGATAAGCGCTCATACAACTGCATACGTCGGCAGCATGATAAAGATTCTGTGCGCCCGGTCACCGATATTTTCCAGCGGTAATGGATAAGCAGTGGATTATTGGTTTCCCGGAATCCCTAATCGTTACGGGATTAATCTGTCAGTTTTGGTATAATATTAAGACCCTTCGATTTTAAATGATCATTTGTAATTTCAGGAAAGGTATTGTCATCGGCAATGCTAGCAGCCATTCTCAATAATAAAAATTGAGAGGGGGATCAGTCCGGACAAATAAGAATTCGGCATCTATTCAGCACAAAAGATGCACCGAAAGAAAACAGGCAGAGTGGATGAGTGGGATAAAAGTAAGCGGGCAAATAAAAAGGGATTCTGGTTATTGTTGCGTCAGGTGCACAAATACAATCTCTCGCTGGTATGAAACGGCATTGCAGGTAACCGTACTATCTGCAAGAGCACTCCACAAATCCCGTAACGGTACGCCATTGTCCGTGTCCGGATCTCTCTCAAAAACAGGACTGCTGCTGCTTTCCGTTTTTCTTATGATGGTTGTGTTCGGATCGCCAGCTGCTGCAGATCCGCCGGTCATCTTTTCCGTAACCCTGAATACAACCGCCCCTCATGCCGGCGATCCCATTCTCGTCACAGTATATGCAGATGACGTAACAAGCGTGGTAGCGGACTCCACGCCCCTGATATATGACAACGATGACATCTGGAATGGCACAATCACCGCAATTGTGGGAACACATGTCGTAAATATCTCGGCAACCAAAGATGGTCAGGACCTGACCTTCAACGCAACACAGTCATATACCGCAATATCAGATCACTACCTCAACTGGACGGACATGGGAATCGTTTATACCGCTCCGGCCGGTAGCGCATACTACCCGAGCGTCATCTATTCTGCCGATGGTTTCGGAACAGGGGCGGCCTACTCGATGTGGTACTCTGATGGCGAAGGATCCGTGTTCAGGACCATGTCGACCGACGGGGCCACCTGGGGACTGCCGGTTACGATGACCGGGATCCCTGATGCCCACCATGTACAGGTCATTTACAGCAGTGATGGCTTCAACGACGCTCCCACTGCGAAATACAGGATCTGGTACTGGAACCAATCCGCACACCTGTACTCCATCTCTTCAATGGCAACTGCTTATTCGACAGACGGGGTGAACTGGACAGGTGTCGCCCCGCTCACCCAGAATCCCGCTGCTCCTTTGGTCACAGGTAGCAACAACAACTATGACTGGCACCGCGGTTCCTACGGTCCGGTTTCGGTCTTCTATAACAGGAGTGCCCCCAATGCCGGGGTAAATCCATGGGCATACGCTTACACGATGTACTTCGACGGAACAAACGGCGGCTGGGAACAGACCGGGCTCGCGTACTCTTCGGATGGGATCTATTGGACCGCCGTCTCCCAGGACCCGGTGCTTGGAAAATCCCCGGTCCCGGCATGGGACTCGGAGGACACGGTTTACGGCACGGTCTATGCCGATGCTGCCGGCTATCACTACTGGTACAGCGGGGGCCCGTCGACTCCTTATAACGGTATCGGGTACGCTTTCTCGGCCAATGGCATAGACTGGACCAAGGATAAAGACCCCATATTTACGGTGGCAGACGGTTTCACATACAGGGACAAGAGAACGTACACACCCTCCGTTATTGACAAGGGATACGGCAACCTGATGATGTACTACTCCGCGGCGGGGAGTTCGGGCGGATCTGTCAAAAAAATCGGGCTGGCGGTTCTCCCGCCTTCCGACAAAATACCGCCCACGGTGAGTTCAACGAATCCTGCCAATAGTGCTGCCGGAGTGGTAATCAACATCAAGCCGGCTGCTACCTTCAGCGAAGAGATGGATCCCCTGACAATCACGACATCAACATTTACTTTGACCGGACCGAATGCAACTCCAGTTGGAGGTTCCGTGACCTGTACCGGTTTTACAGCGACATTTGCGCCGGCTGCCAATCTTACCCCGGAGACAGTTTACACGGCTACAATTACGACCGGAGCCGGCGATCTTGCTGGCAATAAACTGGCCGGCGCATACGTCTGGAACTTTACCACCGGCAATGCAATAGCGCCGGCACCCCCGGTTGCCGGTTTAACAGCGGACAAGACCGAGGGTCTGGCACCGTTCAGCACGCGTTTCTGGGATAACTCGACCGGCATCAGGACCGCGTGGCTCTGGGATTTCGGGGACGGGAATACATCGACGGTGCAGAACCCGTCTTATACTTATAATGCAACCGGTACCTACACGGTCTCCCTGACTGCCTCGAATAGCGGTGGTAGCAACATGACAACCAGATCCGGGTACATCACGGTCAGCGCACCGGTGATAACCACGAGCACGTTCTCGTTGCCCAGTATTTCAACCTCGATAGTCGGGAACACACAGAATGTTACTATCACCAGCGCAAACGCGACAATATCCGGAAATGTCGTCAATGTGACCGGTACCGGCACAACATGGAACCATATTGAGATTACACTGACAGATGCACCGGTTTTTGATGGGACGAACCTGACCGGCAACGTAAGCAGCGTTCAGGCCGTTACAAATGAGGTGACCGTCCCGATCCCGTCACTGGGCAACCCGAACGTCAGCCTGTCTCTGGAACTGGCCCAGATCCCGGGTTCCGGCGCTTCAATCACAAGCACCATCTCTTCCGATCCCACGGCAACAGAACAGAGTTCGTTTACTCTTGCTGCAACGAACAGCGGGAACCAGATAACTGCCGTTGCATATACCGTGGCGTTCGGAAAGACCGGGATAGATAATGCAGCAGACGGGGGGATTATCCGGAATGCAACAATTACCATGACCGTCAGTCCCGACTGGGTTGTAGCATATGGCGGTACCGGGCGAATCGTAATCATGCACCGGTCCGATGACGGTACGACAACCCTCCTCCAGACACAGTTTTCCGGTACCGATATAAGCGGAAACTACATTTTCACCGCAATATCTCCGACGGGTCTTTCGACGTTCGTACTTGCGGCCATCTCCCCCGTCCCGGCATCAGCAACGAACGGTGGCACAAGCATCCAGCAGGATTCAGGTTCGGATTCCTGTTACGGCGGAGGCATATCGTCAGGAACCTCGGCCCGGCAACAACAGGCAGATGAGGCGGCTCCGGCAAAGGTTCCGGATGCTCCGGAAGCTCCGGAGTCCAGGCAACAGCCGCAACTGGCTCCATTGGAGAGGGAGACGCCTGCAACGGGACCGCAGGCCGGCGAAGGCCTGGCTGGAAACCTATCAGAACATACCGCCCTTCCACCAGGATTGAATAAGTTGCCTCTCGCAGCGCTCATTGTATCTGGGATTGTTATCATCGGTATATCCATCGTAATCTATCTGAAAATGAGAAAACGCAGGCTTGATCCGCTCCGCTAAACGCCACAGGCAGGCGAAAAACTGACTTTATCTAACAGCGGAACTGAAATTCGCTTGAAAACGGCGGTGTCCGGATGACTATTCAAAAAGGGATGATTACACGACTCTCGATGTCGTGGACGCCTCGATTCCTCTCTCCGTGATATTGAAGGGGATCATCCGCTGGGGCACGGGGCTGTCCTTGACCTTGTGCACGCAGATAAGCCGTTCGACATCGTTCTGGGAAGTATGGCTTGTCAGTTCGATGACGATATCCGCCGACCGCATCAGCCGGGTCATCTCCATCGGGGTGTGGATGCCGGTATAGACTAGAAAGATGAGGTTTGCCCCGCGTTTTTTTATCTCCTCCCTTGCAAGGCGCAGGAACTTGATCGCCCCTTCAATCCCGTACTTGACAATGACATTCGAGAGCGAGTCAATAACAATCCTGCTGCCCGCCATCTGGGGGAGATACATCTCCGGGTGTAGATCCGTGGCATCGATCATACCCGCGTCGATGTCCCCGTCGTTCATCAGGTACGACCCTTCCTCCCCCTCTACCTTCCAGAACTGCTGCGCTGCCACATCGAGACCAGAAGTCGGCGTCCCGTAGATCATGATAACCGAGCCCTGCATAAACCCCCCGTCAAGAAGGAGGTCAAGCCCGACAATGCCGGTAGAACGTTTCTTTGGTTTTCCCGTTATCGGGACGTCCATGATCCGGCTCTTAATATCCATGGGGGATTGCACCGGCTAATATTATTAAGAGGCCGTTTATAAGGTTTGTGGGGATTTACGTCGTTTTTCGCAGAATTTCCGGTGAACGGACTTTCGGGCAGATTCATGTCCCGCCTTTACAATAAGTCTCCCGGAGGGTCCGGCGCAACAGTTTCCAGCCATGGACCCGTGGCAGGTTTTCAGTGAGGACAAGCCGGCGAGGCACCTTGTATCCCGCAAGCCGGTCACGGCAGTATGCCTCCAGTTGTTCTTCGGTGAGGGTCTCCCCTTCTTTAAGGACAACGGCCGCTACCGGCATCTCCCCCCGCCGTTCATCTGGGCAGCCGAAGACCGCCGCGTCCCGGATGGCCGGGTGCTGGAGGAGGATGTTCTCGACCTCGGTCGGGTACACCTTCCAGCCAGACATGATGATCATGTCCTTCTTCCGGTCGGTGATGTAGAGGATCCCGTCCGCGTCAAGGTATCCGATGTCCCCGGAGAGGAACCACCCGTCCGGGCGGAAGACCTCTGCCGTCGCTTCCGGCATGTTCCAGTACCCCATTGCAACGGCCGGGCCCCGGATCGCGATCTCCCCGATCTCGCCCGGGGGAAGTTCCTGCTCGGGAGCGGATACGTCCACGATCCGGATCTCCGTGTAGCCGACCGCAACGCCGACACTCTGGTAATCCTTCGTAAGATGGGGGTATTCGGGGAGCGTTGTCGTCCCTGAGCCGATCACGATCGTCTCGGAGAGGCCGTAGCTGTTCGCGACCGGGATATGGTAGCGCCGGTCGAACGCCTCCCAGACCACCGGCAGGAGCTGGCCCCCCCCGGAGATCATTACCCGTACTGTGGAGAGATAATCCTCGGTTCCCGGCGGGCTGTTGACAAGGGTATGGATGACCGGTGGCATACCGGCAAGCACCGTGACCCGGTGCTCCTTGCAGAGGGAGAGATACTTGTCGGGCTCGAAGCGTTCCATTATGACAAACGTACCGCCGGCCCTGAGCATCGCGAGCCCCCACGAGAGCCCTACGTGCCCCATCGGGTAGATCCCGAGATAGACATCGTCTGGAAGCATCCGGAGTGCCTCGCGCTCGGCATCAAGCGCCGTCATCCAGTTCCCATGGGTGAGCATCGCCCCCTTGGGTTTTCCCGTTGTCCCCGAGGTATACTGGAGCTGGCAGAGATCGTCCCATGCACAGTTCGCCGCCCGCATTGCCTGGGGTGCCGGAAGGAACGAATCCCATGCGATGGTACTGCCTTCGCTGCTGCCGCAACCGATGCAGATGACGTACTGGAGCGCCGGGGCGCGGGAACGGATCGCATTCACGACATCAGCGCCCTGCCGGTCGGTGATGACTGCACGGGCGCCGGCATCGTTGAGTGCATAGAGAAGCTCGTCGCCCTTATAGACGATGTTGGTCGGGACAGCGACGGCCCCGATCCGCCAGATGGCGAAATAGCTGACGAGATACTCGGGCGAGGAGTCGAGGTAGATGCAGACCCGATCTCCTTTGTGTATCCCGAGCGACCGGAGACCCTGCCCGATCCGGTTCATCTCGTTACGGAGCCTTCCGTAGCTGTAGGTCTCGTTCCACGACGGACAGACAAGCGCCGGTTTCGCTTCAGGGACGCTCCTTGCATCGAGGAGTGTGGTTACATTTACCATGGATGGGGCTCTGCTTGTGAGTGGTACAGGATTAGGTGCCGGGGTATTTAGGCATTCATTTTTGATCCTTTACATTGAAAGACCGGCTGAATTCCCCATGGGATCCTGATCGATCGTTTTAACAGGCCCCTGCTTCGATATTCTCTCAGGATTCCGGGACGATGGCAATGCAGTTCGAACGGCAAAACGGGATTCTGATCGTTCGTGTCGACGGCCGGCTTGATGCCTTCGGGGCAAACGAACTGAACGTGCGGATCCGGGACGCCCTGCATGACGACGACCGTGCTCTTCTCCTCGATCTCGCCAGCTGCCAGTACTTAAGCAGCGGGGGAATCAGGGTCTTCCTTGCGTATCAGAGAGAGATGCAGCGGCGGCAGGGCGGTTTTGCCTTGGCCGGCGTACAGGAGTACCCTGAAAAAGTGCTCGATATTGCCGGCTTTACCTGCGTCTTTGGTATCTATCCTTCGGTCGATGCGGCAATGAAGGAACTTAGCAGGTTCTTACCGGGTGGTGAGCCCGGTGCCGGTCCGCACCGGCAGGATCTTTCCCGCAACAATGTCACATTCACAGAAGCTGCCGGACTGGCTGCCGGCGCGTCCCTCCACATCATCGGCGACCTCAACAACGTCCTCTATTCGCGGATCACCGAGCATGATATACGGCTCCGGCGGTTTTCCGAGATTGAATATTCGCTTGGCCTCGGGGCGCTCGGGGTCTCTGTCGCCGATGCAATGCCGGTTCTCGGTGAGATGATCACCCTGCATGGCTCGATGGTCTGGCTCCCGACAGACGGGCACAATACCCCGGATTTCTTAACCCCGCAGGACCCGGATCGCGGGGACGTGCTGGTCTACACCGGGTTCGCCGCAACCCTCCGTGGCTCGTTCAGCGAATACCTTACGGTTACATGCGGAGATGAGCCGCTTACCCTGACCGGACTCTACCGCCTCATCTTCACCCATGCAAAGAAACGTCCGGGAGGTTTTTCTGGTATCGTTGCCGTCGCCCTGCTCGGGATCGTGGACGGGATAGCCAGCACGGGCGTAAAGAGATCTCCCGTCCGCGCAAATGCACCCGCGGATGGTTCATCCATAATGAGCCCGCCCAACCTCTCTGAATGGGTCGCAACGGACACCCGTTATACCTATACTGGAGACACTCTTGTTTCGTTCGGGATCGGAATCGACCTCTCGTCCGATCTCTCTGCATTTGATTCGGCCGACGTCAGCGCCCTCTCCTATATCAACCCGGCAAACAGGGGCGACCAAGAAATGTACCTGCATAACCATGGCGTGGTTTTCAGGAATGTACCTTACGATGATACACGCGACCTCAATTCGCAGATCCGGACGATTGTATCTGAGGGAGAATTTCTGGACATGCGCCACCTGCTGGACAGCACACGGATCCGCAGGGCAAAAGCTGGTATCGCCTACATCCAATCGATAGAGCGGGAACTGTAAAAATTTGGGTGGGTGCTATTCGACCCCATTAATTATCATTATCTACCTGACCGAAGGCGTTCTTTCCTGAAAAAGAGGATAGTATGCTCTCTATTCAGGAGAGTATAGGTGAACCGGCGATTGTTTTGCCTTTCTCATCGATCGAACTGTGGGTGTTCCGGAACATTCCTTCAGGGACGAGAATCTCAAACCGTGCCCCCTTGCCATATTCCCCGGTCTCATCGATTATAAGGCCGGTGATTGCCAGCACTTCCCTGACAAGAAACAGCCCGAGGCCGGTATGCCTGCCAAAACCTTTCTGGAATATCCGTTTCTTGTCCGCCGGATCGATTCCGGCACCATCGTCCTCAACGACGAGCCTGAAACCTTTCGGTGTTACTTTACCGCTTACTTGGATCTTCGTTATGTTCCCGCCGTGCATAACCGAATTCTCAAACAGGTTGGAGAAAACGGTTCTCAAGAGGGGATCAGCAAATATCTCGACCTCTTCCAGCTGGCGATCGATCGATACATTCGATATTCCGTCATCCATGCAGACTGAAGTGACAGCGGAATAAATATTATGCCACTTTGGCTCCTGCACGCCAATATCCTGGTACTGCCGTGTAAACGAGATCTGGCTCCTGATTCCCTCGCTTGCCCGAATCGCCTTGACGAGCCATTGGCGGTGTTCAGCGTCGGACGCATTCAGATCGATTAGTTCGAGAGATCCCTGGAGCACGGTCAGCTGGTTGAGGATGTCGTGCCGCGTTATGCTCGAGAGAAGGTTGAGTTTTTTGTTCGATTCCTGCAGCGCCCTTTCCAGTCTCTTGCGCTGGGTGATGTCCCGCCCCACGGACTGGTACTCAACCAGATCTCCCCGCGAATTATATACAGCACGGTCGCTCCACTGCTGCCACCGGATCTCACCGGATGGCATGATGATACGGTGCTCTACAATCGCCACCGGGTTATCCGGGGTCAGGGAGGACAGGTGCTGTTGCATCAGCTTTCTGTCGTCTGGTGGTATAACCACTGTGTGCAGGGAGCCGATGCAGGTATCTCGGCTCAACCCGAAATACCGGCAGTATGCTTCGTTGACGAAACTGAGTCGCCCGTCCGGGGTGAACCGGCAGATAAACTCCGTCTGGTCTTCTACGATGTTCCGGTACCGCTCCTCGCTCTTCTGCAGCTCAACCTGGCTTTTCGCCAGCTCATCGTAGTTCTGCCGAAGTTCCTCCTCAGTCGCTGTCAGCTGCTCGTAGTTCTGGCGGAGTTCCTCCTCAGTCGCCGTCAGCTGCTCGTATGCGGCATGGAGATCCTCATTCATCCGCTCGAGCTTCTCCTCAGCCTCCTTCCGGTCAGTCGTGTCCCTCCCGACCGACTGGTACTCAACAATCCGCCCACGATGATCAAAGATTGCCCTGTCCGACCACCTCTGCCATCTGATCTCACCGTCCGGCATCACGATCCGGTGCTCCACAATCGCCACCGGGTTATCCGGGGTCAGGGAGGACAGGTGCTGTTGCATCAGCTTTCTGTCGTCTGGTGGTATAACCACTGTGTGCAGGGAGCCGATGCAGGTATCTCGGCTCAACCCGAAATACCGGCAGTATGCTTCGTTGACGAAACTGAGTCGCCCGTCCGGGGTGAACCGGCAGATGAATTCCGTCTGGTCTTCTACGATGTTCCGGTACCGCTCCTCGCTCTTCTGCAGCTCAACCTGGCTTTTAGCCAGCTCATCGTAGTTCTGCCGAAGTTCCTCCTCAGTCGCTGTCAGCTGCTCGTACGCGGCATGGAGGTCCTCGTTCATCCGCTCGAGCTTCTCCTCAGCCACTTTCCGATCGGTCGTGTCTCTCCCTACAGACTGGTACTCGACAATCCGGCCGCGGGCATCAAAGATCGCCCTGTCCGACCATCGCTGCCACCTTATCTCCCCATTCGGCATCACGATCCGGTGTTCAATGATCGCCACCGGGTTATTTGGCGTGAGTGCCGACAAGTGCTGATTGACAATTTTGAGATCCTCTTGCGGAATTACTATCGTATGCGGGGAACCGATACAGGTAGTACGGTTCAACCCGAAATACCGGCAATACGCTTCGTTGACGAAGCTTAGCCTCCCGTCCGGGGTGAACCGGCAGATGAATTCCGTCTGGTCTTCTACGATATTCCGGTACCGCTCCTCGCTCTTCTGCAGCTCAACCTGGCTTTTAGCCAGCTCCTCATAATTTGCCCGGAGTTCTTCCTCTGTAGCTGTCAGCTGCTCGTACGCCGCGTGCAGTTCCTCATTCGTCCGGACGAGTTTTTCTTCAGCCTCCTTCCGGTCGGTCGTGTCTCTCCCTACAGACTGGTACTCGACAACTCGGCCCCGGTGGTCGAAGATCGCCCTATCCGACCATCGCTGCCACCTTATCTCCCCATTCGGCATCACGATCCGGTGCTCTACGATCGCCACCGGGTTGTCCGGAGTAAGTGCCGCAAGGTGCTGTTGCATCAGCCTGCGATCCTCCGGCGGGATCACCACGGTGTGCCGCGATCCGATGCAGGTGTCATGGTTCAGCCCGAAATACCGGCAGTACGCCTCGTTGACGAAGCTTAGCCTCCCGTCCGGGGTGAACCGGCAGATGAATTCCGTCTGGTCTTCTACGATGTTCCGGTACCGCTCCTCGCTCTTCTGCAGCTCAACCTGGCTTTTAGCCAGCTCCTCATAATTTGCCCGGAGTTCTTCCTCTGTAGCTGTCAGCTGCTCGTACGCCGCGTGCAGTTCCTCGTTGGTCCGCACGAGTTTGTTTTCAGCCTCTTTCCGTACGGTTATATCACGGATGGCCTCGATCGCACCGATGACATTGCCACGTATGTCATAGAGCGGGGAGGCAATGAACCAGATATATGCTCCCTTGCCGTTGTACAGGTTCGGGACATATAACTCGGAGATCAGCTTGTCTCCCTGCCGTTGCAGGTGCTGATACTGCTTTTCAATCATCTTGTCCTTATTGAGGATGAAATCTATGAGAATAGGTCGTCTCTCGCCATAAATCGGAACCGCATATGCATAATCTCCGCTTCCGAGAATAGCAGTACCCGGAATCCCGGTCATCTCTTCCATTGCATGGTTCCAGGCTATCACCCTGCCTTCGAGATCGATGGCAAACGTCGCATCTGGAAGGAAATTGATAAGGTCGGCCATCTGCTGCCGCGACTGGTTCAGTTCCTCACGGGCCTGCTTCCGGTCAATGACATGGATGACCGCATGTTCCAGCTCGGCATACTGCGACTTTGTCTGTCCCCCTTTCTGGAGATAGAAATCGGCGCCATTGTTCAGGGCATCGATTGCGATCTCCTCCCGTCCCTTCCCGGTAAAGAGGATGAAGGGAATGTCATGGTAGAGCGCGCGCACTTCCCGGAGGAATTCAATCCCGTCCATTACGGGCATCTGATAATCGGAGATTATTCCGTCATATGTCCGGTGCCTCAGCAGGTTAAAAGCTTCTCTTGCTGACTCTGCCGTTTCAACTATGAGGTTTCCTGACAATTCGAGATGAGTCTTGCCAAGGTGGAGAAGAACGGGTTCGTCATCGACATAAAGCACCCTGAACATCGTTTAGCCTCATCGGTAAGTATAAAAGGTTTCTCTTATCCTGCATATACAATTGTCGATCTTTTATCGTTCTTTGCATTGCATATCGCAATCTGAACCTTTGAGACAGTATTAGAGCCATTTTTCCTGTTGTATAATCATACCAGGCCGTTCCCGCCATCCTTATCCGCCATGCTTTCCCACGTTCTGGCATGGATCTCATAATCACCCGCATCAGGAAAGAGCTCCGATCCAACGCCGATCCGGTAATCAGGAAGTCCTCCCAGCGGTTCTTCAAGGAAGAGATCACCTGCTACGGAATGAAGACCGCGACCGTTATGGCGATTGCAAAGAAGTACTGGAAGGAGGTCAAAAACCGGCCAAAGCGGGAGATATTCGCCCTCTGCGAGGAACTCTATAAATCGGGATACATAGAGGAGTCCTTCATTGTTTCGAACTGGACATATGCCTTCTCCGGCCTGTACGATTGGGAGGATCTTATAATTTTCCGGCGCTGGATCGACACGTACATCTCCAACTGGGCCTCGTGCGACGGCTTCTGCAACCATACCATGGGCGACTTCATCGAGCAGTATCCCGATACAATCGAGGAACTGAAGCGTTGGACGCAATCAGATAACCGGTGGGTGCGCCGGGCGGCAGCGGTATCGCTTATCGTGCCGGCAAAACGAGGGGAGTTCCTGAAGGATGTTTTTGAGATCGCGGGCCTGCTGCTGACTGACAGGGAAGACATGGTGCAGAAAGGGTACGGGTGGCTTCTCAAGGAGGCGAGCCGGAAACACACAGACGAAGTCTTCTCTTACGTCATTAAAAACAAGAAAGTCATGCCCCGGACGGCGTTGAGGTATGCAATCGAGCTGATGCCAAAGGACCTGAAGTCGGAGGCTATGAAAAGGTAATAATCCGCTGAAGGGGGGTGTCCGGCTATTATCAGGGCTCCCCGAGATAAAGTTCCCGGTTGTTCAGGAAATCCTTATAGACCCTTAAATACCCGGTATCCTCGTATCTCACCTTCCGGATCGGGCTGCGATCGAAACTATAGAGATCGGCATCAGGATACGTGAGTAGGATAGGGGAGTGCGATGCGAAAAATGCACCGGGCACTTTATTGTCGGCCCAATCTATCGCAAGGAAGAGATGAAGTTTGTCCTCAAACCTGTTGTAACGATACCGTGGTCGTTCCTCGTCTTTCCAGATATGGATGCCGCATGCCCGTGCGATGGCCTGCAGGAAGGTTGATTTGCCGGTCCCGTTTTCGCCGATAAAAAAAATGTTACCGGTTTTAAAAATTCCAGACATTCCGTCGTATCGAATATATCGAGGTTGAAAGGGTACTTATGCCGCGTCGGGTATTTGTCTTTAAGGAAAAGGACTTCTGTTATATGCAAGGCTCTCATGGGTACTCTGCTGCCTGTATACATAAAATCGCAGCGTGAAAAAAAGGAGCGATCTTAACGGCAGGTGCCGGATTATATCGGCAGTTCCTTTCATGCCGTTTTATCGCCGAATTGCGTCACGCGCTCCCTGATAAGGCCGATAAGCTGATCCAGCTCACGGCACCGGTTGATCTCGTCGGTACTGATAAAATGGAACAGGCTGCTTCCTTCCTGCATGAAAACAATGGGGAATGTCGTTGATATATTTTTAAAACCAGTACCGAACTCATCGCGGGCGAGGAACCGGACCGGTATTCCTATATCATGGATGAAACGCTTCCACTCCTTCTTCATGCCGATCGGGGAATAAGTGAGGGCAAGCAGGTTGCATTCGTCTTTATCAGGAATTGCCGTCCTGATCATCTCATTGGGTTTCGGGAGAGACTCGCTGTCCGCATTGTAGATAAATAGCAAGAGTCGGCCGGACGGCATACACTAAGCCGCTCTCCTTTGTAGGGTATTAACCTTTGGCTCTTTCCTGCCGGGGATTAATCATGAGTCCCCTTCCCGCTATGCCCCGCAGTCGTCGAGGAATTCCAGAAGGTTGTTCCGTACGACGACAAATGACGGGCCGCCGCCGAATTCAACCCCGATTGCAGCCGCTTCCAGTACCTCCGCCCGTGTCGCCCCGGCACGGATAGCATTGTTCGTGTGGTTGGCAAGGCAAGGTACGCAGCGGCAGGAGACAGAGGCCGCCACTGCGATCAGCTCCTTATGTTTCAGGTCGAGGGCCCCCGGCCGGTAATATTCTTTCATCAGGCTATCAAAACCTGAAAAGAGGGGCGGTGCCTCTTTCTCCAGCCGGCGGCGGTTCTCCTGCCGTTTCGTTAGGATCTGCCTGACCCGCCCGCATACAGGTTTCCTATCATATTTGACCGGTTTTTTTTGCCATGGATCTGATATAGGTTATAAGATACAATGAACACGCTGGTCGGCGGGCCTACCAGCCTGTTGATTCCCAAACCTTCATAACCGGCAAAGGCCCACATCCCGTATACGGCAGGAACCTCATGCTCACGAGCCACGGACTTCTCCTCAAGTACCGGCACGATGCAAGGTTCTCATTTGGCGATATCGGTGTCTGGTATGTCGACCGAGGTGCTCCGGGCGACCGCTCTCATGTCTCTGGGGGGGGTATTCATTCGCTGGATGCCCATTATTTCGAGATTGAATCAGTCACTGGTATGAAGAAATGTATCCCGTATCACCGGATCCGCCGGATCACTTATGCGGGGGAGACGGTCTGGGAGCGATGAATTGGTGGGACTGCCATACTGGATCCGGAGCATTGCCGGTATATCCCTGATTCTCTTCCCTGACCGCTCCCGGCCATCAGACCTTGCATACGCATGTATCCGGCAGCCACATCCCCCGGTTACATGGGGCATAACAGGTATTGTCGGCCTCGCAGCATAACGATCCGGCGGGACAGGAAACATTACCAGCCGGATTGCAGGCAGCACAAGCGGGCCCCGGCAGGGAAGAGATCCCTGATTCCGGCGGAGTAATAGCGTGGTCGACGACATATTTATATGTCCCCGGCCTGTCGTATCCGTGGGTACTGATGTAATTGTACAGGGTGGCATACCGGTTATGCTCCTCGGCCAGCGCGTTGTACCGGCTGATGTTGGACTCCGATGAACGGATCTCCTTCTCAAGACGCATGATTCGTTCCTTCGCCATTTGCGACTGATCCCCGATATACGTGGTCTCATCTGTGGCCGAGAACTTTCTTCCCCCCTCCCCCAAGGGGATTACCTGCGGAGTACTCTTAAGAATGATGTCTCCACCGAGATGGTCCGGTACAACCCCGACAAATGAGACTTTTGTTGTTTCCAGGAATGCATAGCTGGTGTTCCGGTAATCATCGTGGTCAGCCCGGATGCCTATTGCCATATGTTTCTCGGGTTCGAAGAGCAGGAGCGCAACGTCATACCGTTCGCGTGCGAGGAGGCCTGCGAGGAGGAAACTCTTATCCCCGCAGACCCCTCTGCCATCGACAAATGTCTCGACCGGGAACCTGTTCCCGCTGTCAAGGTTTCGGGCACCGGCATCATCGTACTCCAGCGACTGGACGAACACCGCGATCAGTTCCAGATATTCGTCATCGGAAAGTTTCATCTCCTGCCGGATCGTTCGTAAGGATGTGATTAGCCCGGTATAGAGTCCATCCTGCTGCCTGTCATCTACGAAAGCCCGGAAATAGCCGGGCGCCCACTCGTACCTGTCGGCACTCTGCCGGTTCATGACAATGGTCCTCTGCCCGTTTTTTGCGCCGTTATACACAGACCTGTTTACAGTAGCGGCTACAGAAACCGTTTGGTTATGAAACCGGAAAGTATAGTTTCTTGTAATGGTGCCGCCGGCAGTATCCGCATTGATATGGGGATACGAGATAACACCGGCCAGCGGCGTCGGTACAGGAGTAATCCAGATTGTCACCGGTACCTTAAGAACCGGTGCCGGGGTCGGGGCAGCGGCTGCAATAGATCCCGCGGACGCCGGCTGGGTCAGCTGCCGGCCTGAAGTATTCAGTTGTCCTGCCTGACTTTGAGGTTGTATTATCCCGGCGATCCAGAGACCGGCCGCAGATCCTGCGATGACAATTACAGCGATGATGCAGATGATTGCCAATACCCGGGCCATCTTTTTCCTTTGCCCTGCAGCAATATCCGTGGTCTGCGGTGGCCGTGAGATTCCCGGGAGACGGTTGTTGCCCCCCGTTTCCATGTTTGCAGGCTGGTCGAACCACCAGTCATCCCCGTTGATGCAGTCATGAGATGGCGGTAACCGGTGTTCAGCACAAAAACGGCCCCCACAATACGGGCAGAACATGCGGATATCTTCTTCCTTACCGCAGCGATCACAGCTTACCATGATTTGCTATCTCAGGCTGGGAACTCATGGCACTCTTCTGGCAAACAATCCGGAGCATAGTGTAAAAAAGATAATTATTGGTATTCCGGCGGCTGCACCTGCTGGTGGAGCCCGCCCTTGAAGTGCTGAAGGTGACGCATGTAGTATTCCCGGAGCCGGTCGTTCATCGTGGGGTGGACTTTCTTCTTCGCCTCTTCAAAATGATGGCGCGTCACGATGGTTGCATTCTCCCGGAGCGCCAGCATCCCGGCCTCCCGGCAGAGCGATTCAAGGTCCGATCCTACGAATCCCCCGGTCTGTTCTGCAAGAGCTGTGATGAAGGCTGCCCGCACTGGATCTGTAAGGACGAGTGCACGTTCGGCCATCAGCTCGACAAGCCTGCGCCGGCGTGCCCCGGTACTGATCCCTTTTGTTGCCTCGCGTTTATCAGCGATCCCTTTTCCAAGTTCCATGACATTGAGGGTGCGATCCTTTCCCCACATCTCGACAAGCTCTGCAATCGAATCTTCATCATATCCTGTAGTGCGCTCAACGATCTCTTCGAGCGCAGATCCTTCAAGAGGCATGAAGCGGGTATGGATAGCGATGATCTTCTTCCGGTCCTCAAGATCCGGCTCCCCGATATAGACCAGCCGGTCAAACCGGCCTGGACGAAGAAGCGCGGGATCTACGATATCAGGACGGTTGGTTGCGCCCATAATAACGACATCCTCCAGCTCTATGAGTCCGTCCATTTCTGTTAATATCTGGTTGAGCACATTGTCACTCACGTGGGAGTCGCTGGAGGTTCCACGCGCCGGGGCGAGTGCATCGATCTCGTCGAAGAATATGATGGACGGGGCCACCTGCCGTGCCTTTTTGAATACATCGCGCACCGCCCGCTCGCTCTCGCCTACCCACTTGGAGAGCAGCTGGGGGCCCCGTACAGGGATGAAGTTCGCGCCGCTCTCCGATGCGACGGCTTTTGCGATCAGCGTTTTGCCCGTCCCCGGCGGCCCATAGAGGAGAACCCCGCGGGGGGGTTCGATGCCGAGGTCTTCGATCCTCCGGGGATCCCGAAGAGGGAGCTCGATCGCCTCGCGGATCTCCGTCTTAGCCGCATCCAATCCGCCAACGTGCTCCCATTTGACATGCGAAACCTCGAGCATTACCTCGCGCATCGCAGATGGCCCCACATCACGAAGTGCACTCCGGAAATCGGCGCCATTTACTTTGAGTGTGTCGAGGATCTCCTGTGGGATCTCTGTAGTTTCGAGATCCAGCTCAGGTAGATATCGGCGCAGGGCCCGGATCGCCCCTTCACGGGCGAGTGCTGCAAGATCGGCTCCTACAAACCCGTGCGTCTGCTGGGCAAGAACATCAAGACTCACATCCTCCGCAAGCGGCATGCCGCGGGTATGGATCTTTAAAATCTCAATCCGGTCAGGTTCGGCCGGTACTCCGATCTCGATCTCCCGGTCGAACCTGCCCGGCCGGCGCAGCGCGGCATCGATAGCATCGACCCGGTTCGTTGCACCAATCACGACCACCTGCCCGCGTTCCTCGAGACCGTCCATCATGGTCAGGAGCTGGGCGACAACTCGGCGCTCGACCTCGCCGGTCACTTCCTCCCGGCGAGGCGCGATCGAGTCAAGTTCATCGATGAAAATAATCGAGGGGGAGTTCTCACGCGCTTCATCAAAGATCTCTCGGAGTTTTTGCTCGCTTTCACCGTAATACTTGGAAATCACCTCGGGGCCTGCAATATGCCGGAAATGCGCCCCGCTCTCCGATGCGACGGCTTTTGCGATCAGCGTTTTGCCTGTCCCCGGCGGCCCGTAAAGGAGAACGCCTTTGGGCGGCTCGATCCCCAGTTTCTGGAAAAGCTCGGGATGCCGGAGCGGGAGCTCGATTGTCTCGCGAAGGCGCTGAAGCTCGTCCTTCAAGCCCCCGATATCCTCATACGAGAAACGTTTGAATCCTTCAAAGCCAGTAGCCGGCTTATCAGAAAATTCAATTTTAGTCTCTTTTGTGATTATTACTGCTTCCTCAGGTTCAATATCCACAACCTTGAACGCCACAATTTGCTGTTGAAGAAACGGACCTGGTAAAAGTATTGAAACAAGATCATTTTTTAAAGCGGGATAATCTATAAGTCGGTTCCGTATATGCGGATTATTTGAGAGAGATAGATTTTTTGGAAAATCTTCTGGAGGTGCAAGGATGATTCTATTCGCACCGACTTCTTGAGATCCTTTAATTGCAGATATCTTAACCACATCACTAACACTCACTCCTGCATTAAGTCGGGTGATTTTATCTATTCTTATCATTTCCTGATTCCAATCTTCAGCAACCTGTCGCCATACTTTTGCTACGGTTCGTCGCTTTCCTTCAATTGCGATAATGTCTCCAGGAGTGAGTCGTAAACCTAGCATCGTCTGAGGATCTAAACGCGCTTTTCCTGTCCCGTTGTCTTCAGGATATGCCTTTTCTACCCTGAGTTGAACTTCATCCATCACCTTAAAGGTCATATACGGAGGGATTTATAAGTACTGTCATTACTATGCGGGTGCTCATCCTCGATCCATTCCATGGCTCGGCTGGTGATATGGTCGCGGCCGCGCTGCTCGACTGCGGCGCTGATAAGGAACTTGTCGTGAAGGCCATGGCTTCAGTAGTCGCAGAGCCGTTCATCAGCACGGTGACTCGCTGCGGCATCCGTGCGACACGTGTCGAAACCCGTGCCGGGCGGGCGCAGAGGACCCTCGAAGAAGTACTGGCACGCTGTGACCAGGCTGATGCACCTCAGGAAGCACTTGCCATGGCGTACCGGGTTTTCCGGCGGATCGCTGCTGCTGAGGAGCGGGTTCACGGTGCAAAAACCCACTTTCACGAGGTTGGCGCGGACGATGCTATTGCCGATGTAATCGGTGCCTGCACCGCGCTCTATACGCTGGGTGTTGGAGGTGTTACCGTGCTGCCGGTTGCCCTTGGGGTCGGGATGGTACAGGGATCACACGGTAAATACCCCGTTCCGGCCCCTGCTACTGTCGCCATCCTCGAAGGATCCGGCCTCAGCACAACTGCCGGTAACGAGCCGGTGGAACTCTGCACTCCGACCGGAGCGGCACTGCTCGTGGAATTTTCCACCCTGTCCCAACAGAAGATCGGAGCCTATAAGATTGTACGAACGGGCTATGGCGCCGGGACGCGGAACCCGCAGGATATCCCCAACGTGCTCCGGGCAATGGTCGTGGAAACGGCCGCAGACGCCATGCCACAGGACAGTGTAGACATACTCGAAACCAATGTCGATGATATCAGCGGCGAGGTACTCGCCCACGTGATTGCCCGGTGCATGGAAGAGGGGGCGCGGGACGCGGGAGCGATCCCGATGATCATGAAAAAAGGGCGGCCCGGCCATCTTGTCCGGGTCATCTGCCCGCAGGATAAAAGCCCGACACTTGCGGAACTCCTTGCACGCGAACTGGGGACACTCGGGATTCGGTGCAGCCCTATGGTACACCGGTTCATCGCAGAACGGACGATGGAAATGACCGCTGTTGTAGTCGGAGGGAAGCTGCGGAAACTCCCGGTCAAGTTTGGCTGGCTGCATGGAATGGTCTTCACCGTGAAACCTGAGTTTGAGCCGGCACGACAGTGGGCCCTTGAGCTGGGCGTCCCGGTCCGGGAGGTACTGCAGGCAGCCGCAGAAGCCGGGTGGCGGGAGGTTAAGAAGTGGCATGAGGAACATGCGTGAGAGCACCGGCAGCCAGGCCCTCGATGCCCTGCTTGGCGGCGGGATCGAACACAAAGTAATCACCCAGTTCGTGGGCGAGCCCGCGAGCGGCAAGACCACGTTCTGCCTGATCGCGGCGGTTGCCTGCCTGCAGACCGGCCGCCCTGTGATCTGGATCGACTCCGAAGGGTTCCCGGTCGAACGGTTCCGGCAGGTTGCCGGGGACGGGGTGGAAAGCCTGGCTGAAAACCTCTTCCTGTACGAACCGGCGAGTTTCAGCCAGCAGGGCACCATGATCCTCGAAGCCGACCGGACCATCAAGGCGCATAAGGCGGGGCTTGTCGTCGTCGATTCGGCAACCGCCCTCTACCGCACGGAGCTCGACAAGGGCCGGGACGCCATGCAGGCGTTGACCCGACAGATGCTGATGCTGCTCGGCTATGCCAAGCGGTACGATATTCCTGTCCTGATTACCAACCAGGTATACTGGGACCCGGTTAAGAGTACATATACCGGCCTCGGAGGTACTGCCCTCGAACATATATCTAAGGCGATCGTACGGCTCGAGCGGTTGAATGGGCTTGGCGAACGCCGTGCAGTACTCCTCAAGCACAGATCCTTGCCGGCCGGCAGTTCTTTTGACTTTGCCATGACCGGAAACGGGATTGGCACCTGATGCGATTCCGCACTACTTATTGTAATCCTTATATCTTGTCCAAGAGATACATCTGGTGCTGTGACCCTCAAAAAAGAGATCACTGAACAAATAAAGGACCTTCTCCGGCAGAACCCAAACGGCCTCTCCATCACCGCTATTGTCCGGCAGATCCGGATCAACCGTAACACGGCGGGGCGCTACCTTGAGAACCTGATGGTTTCCGGGCAGGTAGAGATGCGCCACTTCGGCATGGCGAAGATTTACCGGCTTGCACAGCGTGTACCCCTCTCGGCGATGCTTTCAATTTCCTCGGAGCTGATCATGCTCCTAGACAACAGTAGGCGTGTGATCTATGCCAATGAACCTATGCTTGCATTCCTTGGAACGACCCAGAAAGACCTGTACGGCAGGAATATCGAGTTTACACCCTGCGTCACTGTCTTTGATGCTGCTTTCGATCTTTTAAAAAAGAAAGCCCAGGGCGGGATCAATGGCAGAGAATGGACCGGGGAGCTGTCGGTGCAAAACGGCTCCCGCGTTTTTGCATGCCGTATCGCACCAGCGGTATTCGAAGAGGGGCAGCGCGGCGTATCGGTTCTTTTGGAGGATATCACGGAACGCAGGCAGGCCGAAGAGACCATCCGGAACAGCGAACTTCACTTCCGCCTGCTTGCCGAAAACACCTTTGATGTTATCAGCCGCCACAATCCCGAAGGCGTCTGTCTCTACGTATCCCCCGCCATTACGATGATTTCCGGCTTTGAGCCCCGGGAGATTATCGGCCATGAAGGTTCCGAGTTCGTGCATCCTGACGATGCCCGCCGGATGGAGTTGTACTACGGGGCATTGACGCCAGACAATCCTTCGGGCAAAGTCACCTACAGGTGCCGTCACAAAGAAGGAAAGTACATCTGGGTCGAGTCATCGTTTCGGGCAATTTTTGACGACAAGACCGGACAGACAACCGAGATCTACGGTGTGACGCGGGATATCACGGAGCGCATCCTTGCTGAAGAGGCGTTACGTGAGAGTGAGGACCGTTACCGCAAGCTTGTCGAGATCTCTCCCGATGCCATCCTCCTGCACCAAAACGGCAGGATCGTTTACATGAACCCGGCTGCATTCCGCATGATCCGTGCCTCCCATCCTGAAGATATTATCGGGAAGAGCGTTTTCGATATCTTCCACCCCGATTTCCATGAGGTAATCCAGTTCTATATCGAGAGGGATCTCAGGGGTGACCGAACCCCGCCTCTTGAGCTGCCATTAATGCGGCTTGACGGCACCCACGTTCTCGTTGAAGGGAGGGGTGTGAGGACGATGATCGCAGGTTCGCCGGCAGTCCAGGTGACCCTGCGCGATATCACAGAGAGGAAAAAAGGAGAAGACGCATTACGGAAGAGCGAGGAGCGGTACCGCTCGCTCGCCGAGGCGTCCTGTGACCTCATCTATGTCATTGACAGGAATGATGTTGTGGAATATGCTAACAGCCATGCCTCTACCCTGCTGGGAAAGGGACTGGACCAGATCATCGGGAAGACCCGCGCATCCCTTTTCCCGGGTGAGATCGGGCGTCGTCAGGCAAAAAGGTTGTATGAGGTATTTGCAACCGGGCGGCCGGTTCGTAGTGAGGGGGCAATGCCGGTAGATGGAAGCATGCACTGGTTCGACCACATTCTCCTGCCGATCTGGGACTCAATGGGAAAGGTATCATCGGTGCTTGGCATCTCGCGGGACATCACCGACCGGAAAAAGTCTGAGGAGACGCTGCGGGAGAGCGAGGAACGGTTTCGTGACCTTGTCACGGCAACGTCAGATATCATCTGGGAAGCCGACCGGGATGCCCGTTTTGTCTACATCAGCCCGGCAATAGAAGATATCCTCGGTTACAGCCCGGATGAGCTGATTGGGCATTCCCCATTTGACTTCCTTGACCCGGCGACCCGGGAGGTGACCCGGGGGGTGTTCGATGCCGCAGCCACGAGGAGGGAGTCATTCATTCGTTATGATTCGCGCTGGGTGCACAAGGACGGCCGAATCGTGATTCTTGAAGGCCGGGCACGGCCGATCATCCGGGAGGACGGGTCCGTTGCCGGGCTCCGGGGTATTGATCGGGATATCACTGACCGAATCCGTTTCGAAGAAACTCTTCGTGTGCAGGAAGAAGAATTCCGGATGCTTGCCGAGAACTCGGTGGATATCATCAGCAGGATCCAGCCAGACGGGACATGCATCTATGTCTCGCCGGCCGTGCGGGCCTGCCTCGGTTATAATCCCGATGAAGTGACCGGCCGTTCGGGATTTGAATACCTCCATCCCGATGACCTCCCCCATGTCATGGAGATGATCAGGAACTTTGAAGCAAATGGTACCGAGACCGGGACCGACAGGTTCCGCATGAGGCACAAGAACGGTTCGTTCGTCTGGCTGGAGGCGACCATCCGGGCTGTCCGCGAAGATGACACGGGGCATGTTAAAGAATTTACGATGGTATCCCGTCCTGTCGGAACCCGGGGCGTTCCCTGATCCGGTGATCACTTCCGCCCCGCACACCCCGCCTTTATACCGTTTATCGTATACTGTCCGGTATATCAGTACTGGAGCAGAAGCTGGCATACCTTTCCTCAGCGAGCCGGTTCGACCTCTGCATACCCGGCGATTGCCTCCAGATGCTTGCCTCATCTGCCTGCGTCACTTATTACAAGGGGAATAGAGGTTGCGGGCGGATGCTCAAGGTGCTGATGCAGGGGAGCTGCTCGTACGACTGTGCCTACTGTCCGGTCCGCACCGACAGTCGCGGATATTCGTTTACACCAGAGGAACTTGCACAGACATTCCTTTCCCTGTACCGGCAGAACCGGGTGGGCGGCCTCTTTCTATCTTCCGGTATCCCCTATGATGTCGATTCTGCCATGGCAGACCTCATCGACACTGCCCGACTGCTCAGGGCATCGGGCTGCGATGGCTACCTCCACCCCAAAATCCTCCCCGGCACGGCCCGCACCGACATTAACGAGGCAGCATGGCAAGCAAACCGGATCAGCATCAATATTGAGACAACCGGGGAAAGTCGTCTCAGGGCGCTCTCAGGTATCAAGGACTACCAGCAGGATATTAAAAAAGACTGACGTGGGTTGCCGAGGCCAAGCCCGGTAAACACACCCCAGCTCGTCATCGGGGCGGCGGGGGAGACTGATGCGGTGATCCTGTCCTGCGTCACGGAGCTGTACCGATCCGCGGGGCTATCCCGGATTTATTATTCGGCGTTCCGTGCGATGCCGGGAACCCGGTTTGCCGGCCACCCAAGTACTCCTGCATGGCGCACGAACCGCTGGTACCAGATTGACTACCTGTTACGGGAGTACGGGATTACGGAGGAGGAACTCCGCACTGCGATTGGTAAAAACGGTGCGCTGGCCGATGTTGATCCCAAGGAAGTCCTCGCATGGGACCTTGACAGAATTGATCCCAATACTGCAACGTATGAGGATCTAATCCGGGTGCCTGGCATCGGGCCGGAAACCGCTCGTACAATCCTCCATCTGCGGAGTAAGAGGCCAATCACCCCCGCTGATATCGGTACGGGCGGATTGATCGCCAGGCGGGCCGGGCCGTTCCTCACGATCACGCAGGAGACCGGCCGGCAGGAGACGCTGACACTCTTTTCGTAATCCAAGATAAGAATAACAAAAGGATAGCTTGAATGACGCAAGGGGGAGCTCCCCTCAGCACAGCCGACTCCAACCAAGGGGGATCCTTTAATCGGACGGGGTGGGGGATCGCCTTTTCAACCCTTCCGGGGAGTCCTGCGGCGGGTAATACAACGCATCAGACCGGGCAGTCTTCGATTATTCCGTTCTTCCATTTCAGGATCGCGACCCCCTGTTCATTGATAAAAACGAACGGATGGCGCCTTCCGGTACAGGTTTCGCCATTTTCCGCCACCCAGCAGCCGGTGTTTATGAAGAGGAGGGGCTTTCCTTTCCTGCTGAGACTCCGCTCCGAGCCGGAGAGGACCGTGCTGTCTTCCTTGTGCGTGTGACCGAAAACTACTACGTCGCAGTCAAACGTGTCCCGGTCCCTGACAAAGCCCTCGTCAACGGTCTCCTTTGAACTTCGCCCTCTCCTTTTCATATTCTCGTACAACCCACGCATGAAACCCGCGATGAACCTGACTACGGGGCAGCTGATGAAAAGGAATGTCAGGAGAATGAAAATGATCCAGAAGACCGGGCCGGACATGACACCGGAATAAAGATCCGTGAATAAGATCAGGAGAACCAGGATTATCGCCATAATGGTCCAGGCCCCGTATATGAAGAGAACCTGAAGAACCATTTTTTCCCACCCGGCGAATTTACGCTCCCTGATGACTTTTGTTGCATTTTCCCTGTATCGA
Organism: Methanoregula sp. PtaU1.Bin051; assembly: GCA_002067895.1. Lineage (GTDB taxonomy): Archaea > Halobacteriota > Methanomicrobia > Methanomicrobiales > Methanospirillaceae > MVRE01. The sequence goes on from MVRE01000012.1 coordinate 110,019, forward strand.
TCCAGCTGTACCATGGCTGCCAGAACAAGTATCGTCGTAAAGCCCGCTTTCAGTACCGGCTCCTGCAGCCAGAAAAGAAGAAGTATACTGGTGACCCAGCAGGCAGCAATCGCCCAGAGTTTTGTCTGGTTCATCTCTTTGATAAACGTCACGTTGGCAAGGTCGGTCACGGCATCGACAGGGTCGAAACGCGACTTTGTAATTTCACCGATATGGTACTGGATTTGTTCGGGGTCCAGCTGGTGGCCGTGGATGAAACTGTACTTCACATCACCGATGATGATGCCTGGCAGTACCGTCTCTTCCGCGTCAATACCCGGTAACCTGCGTTTCTCCGTTGCCGGATAATGATCCCGGGACAGCTCGAAATTCGGGCTGTTACCTGAGGTACAGCTCCAGGAAAACCTGCCGTCAAGGGTCTCCCGGATCTCGTCGATATCCATGTCATGGTTCCCGGATACATAGATGATCTCCCCGGGAAAATCGTGCATGCAGGCCAACGGCCCGACTGCATCCTTCACGATTTGAACACGATCCTGCCTGCGGGGGTCCCACAGGTCGAGGATATCCCCGAGCAGGATCAGCTTTGACGGACGCCGGAAACAAGTCCGTTCGGATTTCCGCTGATCCCCTTTCCGGAACGTGAACGGGGTATCGGGACATATGCCGGGGTCAGGGATTGTTTTCAGCCACCGTGTGAATGCGGTAAACTCTTCCGGGCACGCCCCATTTGCGCCGAGGTGAATGTCCGAGACGACATAGACGCACTCAGGGTTGTCTTTATTCATATGACTGAATAGACAATGATTAATAATATAAAGATTTTCATAAACCCGAAAATTCTAAAAAAAACCGGGATTGTCCGGCTCGAGCCGGACAGCCATCAATAAAGAAAGAGGAGGCTATCAGAATGTTATGAGCCCGGTAAACACTGTGGCAGCCGGCCCTTCCATTTTCGCCACTCCGTCAAGCGTGATTACGAGCGGTCCGCCCTGTGTTTCTACCTGCACGGTCGTGCCGACCCTACCCAGCTTATGCGCTACGGCGGCGGCCGCTGTCGCGCCCGTGCCACAGGAGAGTGTCTCTGCCTCGACGCCGCGCTCGAACGTCCGGATACTGATAGCATCCGGTCCGGTGACCTGAACAAAGTTGACGTTCGCACCTTTCGGGAATGTGTCATGGAACCGGATTTGTGGGGACTGTGCTGCAACCTCAAACCTGTCCAGTTCATCGACAAAGATTACCGCATGCGGAACACCGGTGTTGACCGCGTAGACCTCATGCGGGCCGATCATCTCCCTGTACTCCCCCTCGCCGGTCGCCGGGATATCCCTCCGGTCGAACAGAGGGGTCCCCATCGCTATCGTCGCAAAGAACTCATCCTCACGGTATCCCGCCGCAACTGGCATCTCCCCGGCAACCGTCTCGACTATGCAGGACTCCTTCACGTATCCCGTATCGAATGCATATTTTGCGAGGCAGCGGATGCCGTTCCCGCACATCTCGGCCTCACTCCCGTCTGGCTGCAGGATACGCATCTTTAAGTTCCCTTTCCCCGACTTCGACAGGTACAGGACACCGTCCGCCCCGATACCAAACCTCCGGTCGCAGTACAGGGTGGCGAACTGGGCCTTCATCTCGTCGGGGATGACAGTTTTTTCGTATTCATCTATCAGGATAAAATCATTGCCGTTCCCGTGCAGCTTGGTAAAAGGTATCTCCATGGCCTTACTCTTCCTGTCCGGTATTCAACTCAAAGTTCTTATGGAATTCCTCAAGATCCCAGCCCAGGTAGTCCCGGATAATGACGTACGCCATCTGTGGCGGGATCGCCCCGGCCTCGGTGACGATCATGTCGACGTATTCAGCGGGGGTTACATCGAAGGCCGGGTTGCGCACCCTTACATACGGGAGCGTCTTTGCAATCTCATCAGAGAGCACCTCATCTCCCGGCCGCTCCTCGATTGTAATGAATTCCCCCATGATTGTCCGGGGGGCGAACTTGTAGGTTTCTGCGGCGACGACCACGTTCACCCGCGCCTCTCTGGCCGTATGGGCAATCATCGAGGTACCTATCTTGTTCACCACAGCCCCGTTAACGGTTACGGCGTCCGCACCTACGAGCACGAGGTCGATATCGTTGATGAACGACCTGACCGCGGAGTCAACAATGAAATTCGTCTTGATTCCCGCATCGTTCAGCGTCCGGATCGTGATCAATCCCTGGTTGCGGGGCCGCACCTCTGTCGCGAAGACCTCAACCGACTTTCCGGCCCGGTGCGCCTCGATGATACAGGAGAGTGCCGCCTCCGAGTTACAGTGGGTGAGGATGATATCCCCGTCCTGGATGTGCCGTGCGCCGATCTGCGCGATCTGTGCAACCGCGTTCCGGGAAGATTTAATGAACGCATCGGCCCTCAGGCAGATGCCCTCCCTTGCATCGGCAAGGGTTTTTTCCGTGCCGAGCCCGGCCATCACCATGTGGACGGCGTTCGGGAGCGACACTGCGGTGGGACGCGTGGCGACAATCAGGCGGGCCGACTCCTCTATTGTGCGGGTGAATTCAGAAAGATCATTCCCTGAATACGCTTGGGCATGGTCCCGCAGCACTTCCGCCGCTGCCCGGGCGATCCGGCCGGCACCTCGGATCTCCATGCGCTTTATCTTCTCAGCCGTTTCACGTACCTGCATTCAGCTTCAACAATCCAATGCTATAGAAAACTACATAGAGCTTGTCCCCGGGGAATGATCCATGACGGTTGCTGTCGTCTTCGACTCTGCCGGCACCCTCCTTTCCACCTATCGTACGGCCAAGGACGTTCGGAAAGGCGAACTCATGCCCGGTGTTGAGACAACGACACTGACCTTTGCCTCACCCGAGCGGGTTCTCATTGTGCTCCCTGTGCATACGAAGGATATTATCGCTACCCCCCAGGCCATGCTGCTTTCCACTTACCTTGTGGAAAATGACATCGGTTTTGGCATAAGCTGCACCCGCAAGGTGATCACCGCTGAGGAGATAGGGGATGTCCTCTATAACGATCGGCATGCACTTGTCGGTGACTTGGCCGATTGCATCCGTGAGGTCTGGAGGGTCTGCCACCGCGAGTCTATCGTGACCCTGAACTCCGGTGCGATCGTGAACATGGCGCAGCAGGGTATCGAATTCACGATCACCGCAGGAGGCTCCCCATTTCCGGGGGCAAAAGAAGCGATTACCGCGCTGCACCGGATGGGAGTTCCTACGTTCATCGCATCGGGAGACCGGTCGGCCAAGCTGGAGCGGATGGCTGACCATCTCGGCATCCCCCGTGATCGCGTATACGGTATTGCTACCCCTTCGGTCAAGGCGCAGATCGTAACCGACCTGAGGAAGGAGTACGATTCGGTAGTCATGGTAGGGGACGGCATCAACGACCTGAATGCCATGCAGGCCGCGGACATTGCTATCCTCACCGAGCAGCAGCCCGGCGACCGTCCCCCCGAGCTCTACGCTGCGGCACACCACGTGGTCCGGCATGTCTCCGATGTCGTTACCATTGTAAGAAGCCTGCTGAAACAGCAAAACTGAAACAGCAAAAGGGGCGGGAATAACAATTGTGACAGCCTAAAGCGTCGGATTATAGGCTGAGTGATGCATATAAAAGGTAATAAGAGTCCTGTATAACATTAGGTATACGGATATTATGAAGCCTCCACTGGTCACGGTCGACAACCTCTGCATGGATTTTGATGGTGCGAAGGTCTTGAAAAATATCAGCTTTACTGTCGCTGAAGGGGAAGTGCTGGGGATCATCGGCAGGAGCGGTGCCGGCAAAACCGTTCTGATGCACCTGATGCGGGGCGTGGAGCAGCCCCCGACCAGCGGGAAGATCATCTACCACGTCGCAGTCTGCAGCGGCTGTGAACACCTTGATGTCGGTAGCGCCGCGGGAAAATCCTGCCCCCATTGCGGCGCGAAGCTGACTGCGCGCGATATCGATCTTTGGGGCGAACAGGATGACAATCTCCGGCGGAGGCTGATGCGGCGCACCGCGATCATGTTCCAGCGCACCTTCGCCCTGTACGGAAACGACCGTGTGATTGAGAACATTCTCCATGCTCTCGATGATGTGGAGTACCCGGAGGAAAAGAAAATTTCGCGGGCAGCTGACCTTGTCGACCAGGTCAAGCTGTCGCACCGGATGATGCATATCGCCCGTGACCTTTCCGGAGGCGAGAAACAGCGCGTCGTGCTGGCCCGGCAGCTCGCAAAGGAGCCGTTCATGCTCTTTGCCGACGAGCCGACCGGCACCCTCGATCCGAATACCGCCCGCCTCGTCCATGACATGCTCAAGGCCTCAGCACAGACAAACAATATGGGCATGATCGTCACCTCCCACTTCTCGCAAGTGATCGAAGACGTTGCAGCCCGTGCGATCCTTCTCATTGACGGGTCGATCGCAAAGATCGGTGCACCGAAGGAAGTTATCAGCCAGTTCCTGAAGGGACATGAGGACAAGGAAAAATTCGCCCATGCCGAGCTGGGGGACAAGGTTGTCGTCGCCCGCGACCTCATCAAGCGCTATATCTCGGTAGACCGCGGCGTTGTCAAGGCAGTCAACGGCGTCTCGTTCGAGGTCTACAACAAGGAGATCTTCGGGATCATTGGCAAGAGCGGCGCCGGCAAGACCACGCTCTCTTCTATCATATCGGGGATCATTGAGCCGACAACCGGTGAGATCAATATCCGGATCGGGGAGGACTGGGTGGACATGACCAAGCCCGGGATCGAGGAACGAGGCCGGGCAAAAGTGTATATCGGGCTCCTGCACCAGGAATACGACCTCTTCCCGCACCGGACGGTGCTTGACAATCTCACCGACGCTATCGGGCTCGAGTTCCCCAAGGAGCTTGCGATGAGGAAGGCTATCGTAACCCTCCGCATGGCAGGGTTCAGCGAAGAGAAGAGTACGGAGATCCTCGACCGGATGCCCGGGCAGCTCTCTGAAGGGGAGCGCCACCGGGTCGCCCTCGCGCAGGTACTGATCCATGAGCCCCGGATCGTGATCCTTGACGAACCCACGGGCACGATGGACCCGATTACCAAGATGGACGTAAAGCACTCCATCATGCATGCACGCGAGGAGATGGAGGAGACGTTCATCGTCGTCTCGCATGACATGGATTTCGTGCAGGACATCTGCGACCGGCTCGCACTGATGCGGGGCGGAAAGATGGTGATGATCGGAAAGACTGACGAAGTGCTCGCAAGCCTCACTAAGGATGAACGCGAGGTCATGAGCAAACCTAACGGCTGAGGTGCCCTTTTCGTGGCTGTCATCCACCTCGACGGGGAGAAGATCGAGGTTGCTCCGGGGAGTGCCCTGCATACCGTTATCCCCGCGCTCCCGGACGGCTGCTGCGTTGCTGTGATCCGGCCGCCCGTACAGGAGCGGGCAGCAACGAACAGTTTTTCAATCCATACGACGGCCGGGGAAGTCAGGATCGAAGCGGAAGGCGACAAAGCCGCGTTCCTTGCAGCGCGAGGCGCCGCAGACGCTCTTGTGCTGCACTGGCAGGACCGTTACGCTGCTGCGTTCGGCCCGTTCACCTCGCCACTACAGCCGGTGCGGAAACCGAATCTCTATGAGCGGGGCGACATGATCCTTGGCTGCGGCGGGTATGACCCGAAGCATTCGTACCTGATCTTCTCCAAGAGCCGCCATTCCGCTGACCACGGGGCTGATGCAGGCGGAGGGGTAATCGGCAGGGTCGTTGCAGGCCGGGCTGTTCTCGACCGCTGGACAACGGGGGACCGGATCGAGCGGATCGAGCAGGTAATCAGCTGGGCCGATACGAGCCGGTCGTTCACCACGACCGACCTTACAATCACTCTTGAGGACGGGATGCAGGTTATAACTTACGTCTCCATTATAGCACAGGGTTACAGCCCCGGCCGGATCACAACGGAGGCGGCAGGAAGCGTCGAGCACATGCTTGCATCGCTCGCGGCTCACCGGTTCACGGTCAGCCGTGCCACGAGCACCCATATCCTGGATTCCGGTCCGGCTGGCACTGAGGTCGAGGCCGGGCACCGGCACCCCCGGCGGGAGGGCGCGGTAACGGTGCGTACTGCCGGTTCGTCTGCCGGCGGGATCTATATCTACCGCGAGGATGTCCAGAGCAGTCCTGCCCACAGTATTGTCGGGCAGGTTATCCAGGGGATCGAGCTTGTCAGGATTGCAAAGGAAGGCGATATCCTCTCCATTAGGATACAACCGGAGCGCATCGACCTCCTGGGTCTCCCGCTTTCGCGGGCGCAAAAGATCGCACAGGAGCGGGGATTTGTGCTCAATGCTGACAGCGATGACGGCAGCAGGATGATCGTTTCGCAGGAGCCGGCAACAACGCTGGACGTGCTGAAGGAAAAATCAGCGACCGTTACGACAGCCCCGGCCGCAAGGGTCGTCGACCTCGAGCTGGACGATAAAAAGGCCCCGGTGAGCTGTGCAATCTTCCGGCGAGTAACGGGGCTGATGAACCATGATGCGGGTGTCATCCCGCTCTTCTTCAAGTTCGACGATGTCTACCTCTTCAAACCGCCGGTTCCCCCCGGCCTGAAGATAAATCCCGAAAATACCCCCGAAGGGGAGGTCGCTGCTGCGGCGCTTGCGATCACAAACGATTCCCGGAAGGGATCGGGGATGGTGGGGGTTCGCCTCTCGGCGAACCGGGAATTCGGCCCGACATCCGAGCCGTTCGAAGGTACTAATATCATCGGGCGCGTGATCGATACGGAAAAACTGAAAGGGTTTAAGGAGAGGGAGAAGGTGTACATCAGGGAGGTACGGCGATGACCGACTATGTCCCGATGAGACCGGGGACGGTAACCCGTTACGTGGTGGTCGAGTCCTTAACGATAACCCCGTCCGAGCTTGCGATCCGGGCGTACGAGATCTCGCAGGGGGTCATGATCAAGGAAACCTGCTTCGGCCTTGCCATCAACGGCGAAGAGCAGGCCGTTGACAGCCTGATCGCAAAGCTCCGCACCATGGAACCCGACCATATCTTCGTCAAGGACCGGGGCTTCCTGCCCGGTGACCCCCGCCGCTGCCGTGCCAACCACGGAGGGGCCCGTCCCGGCTTCCACGGAATCGAATTCGAGACCGCCGTGCTGCCCTACATATCGCACGGCCTCACTGAGATCCGGAGCCGCCCCTACTCAGATATCCCGCTGCCGGAGAGTCCGCCTGAAACAAAGAAACTGGACGTGTACAAACTGAAAAAGATAATCGAAGCACAGGAGCCCTGACCATGGCAAAGGTATTCATCTACCCCGCAACCAGCCTGATCCTCTCGGATCTCGTCGCCCGGTACGGACACACCCCGCTCTCATCCGCGATCGCGATCCGGGAGCGCGTCCAGACCGCAGGCATTGAATCGGCACCCCTCCAGATAACCCCTGAAGAACCGAAAAAAGGGCTGAAGTGGGCGGCAGTCGAGGTTCCGAGCGGGGTCCGGGGCAGGATGTCGCTCTACGGCCCGATGATTGAAGAGTGCGAAGCAGCGATCGTCATCAACGATGCCGATCTCGCTTTCGGGTGTATGGGGTGCGCCCGCACGAACGAGCTGATCAAATTTCTGGTGCGGGAAAAAGGCGTCCCCCGGCTTGACCTGGACTACCCGAAATCCGAGGAGGAGGGCGTGCAGTTCGTTGCGGCAATCAAACGTTTCCTTGATGGGCTCGGGGGCGGCAGATGACTCCGCCGGTCCGTATCGCCCAGCTCTCCTGCGGGCCGGAATACAGCGGTGTTCAGCAGGAGATCAACGAAGCGGCAAAGTCCGTGAACGGGGAGATCTTCTTCCCCGACATCGCGTTGAAAGACATTATTAAGGACTTCAACGAGTTCGGGCTGGACGTCCGGAGCCCCGACCTCAAGCTCGCGATAGCGCGGGCGAAGGCGCTCGTAGAGGGGCGGATCGATGCCGATGCCGTCTTCATCGCCACATGCTTCCGGTGCGCCGAAGCTGCGATCGTGAGAAACGAACTCCGGCGCTACATTCACACGCACTCGAAACTCCCCGTGGTCAGCTACTCGTTTACCGAACGGACGACCGCAGGAACGCTCCTCACACGGATGGAGGCGCTGACAACGATTGCACGGAGACGGGCGCTTCTCGCACGTGAGGTACAGGAGGGAATCACTCTGGGTGTCGACTCGGGCTCTTCCACGACAAAAGCTATCGTCATGAAGGACAACCAGATCATCGGCACCGGCTGGCAGCCGACGACTGAAGTGCTCCAGAGCGCCCGTGACGTGATCGCCCATGCCCTTACCGAAGCCCGGATTAAACGTGAGGAGATCGATGCCGTGGGGACGACCGGCTATGGCCGGTTCCTCGTGGGGAGGGATATCAACGCCGACCTGATCCAGGAGGAACTGACCGTCAACTCGAAAGGGGCAGTCTACCTCGCGGACCGGCAGCACGGGCCGGCGACCGTGATCGATATCGGCGGCATGGACAACAAGGCGATCTCGGTGCAGGATGGGATCCCCGGTACCTTCACGATGGGGGGCATCTGCGCCGGGGCGAGCGGGCGGTTTCTCGAGATGACATCGAAGCGGCTTGGCGTTGATATTACGGAACTCGGGCCCCTTGCCATGAAGGGATTTTCACGGAACGTGCCGATGAACAGCTACTGCATCGTCTTCGGCACCCAGAGCCTCGTCAATGCACTTGCCGCCGGCAGCTCCCGCGAGGACGTCGCTGCCGCAGCCTGCCACTCGGTTGCCGAGCAGGTCTTCGAGCAGCAGCTGCAGGAGGTTGATATCAAGGAGCCGGTCATCATGGTCGGCGGGACATCGCTGATCGAGGGGCTCGTACACGCGATGGGCGAACTCCTCCAGACGAAGATTATGGTGCCGAAACACTCCCAGTACATCGGCGCAGTAGGCTCTGCGCTGCTGGCGAGCGGGTTTATCAGGGAACGCTGAGATGCAGGCCATTGAGTATTTCGAGGTGGAGTGTCCCGAGACGCTGGGTGGCGAGTACTACAAGCAGATAACAAACGACGTGCTGCTCGACCATAACCTGCTCCGCGTAATCCGGAAGATCCATGTCTATGTCGATCCGAACGTCCCGATCTTCATCGCTGTCGGTATGCTGCACAGGATCACAACGCTTGTTAAGGTCGGGGACTTCTGCAATGTCAACCCGCTGGAGGGCAAAATCACGCTCGTACTCTCGAACGAGACGTACCTTGCGCCGATGCTGAAAATATTCTGGCAGAAGTTCGGGCAGGACCGCGTCGAGCAGGCTGACCGGTTCACCGTCATCCTCCGGGGGATTTCTGCGGGCGTAAAGGAGATCGAGGAGATCGTGGTCGCCGACCCCAGCGAGTCAGTATACAAGGACCTGATTTACGCTTTGAAATGCATCGCCCCCGAAGGTTTTCGGATCCGGCGCGAGAAATACGGGGGTGGCAGGTTCTACTTCGTCTCGAGCGAGGACACGCTTCCCGACGAAGTGGATGGTCATATAACAAAATTGTTCTCGAAGATGGGGGAGGCGTTCCCATGATCCTCGTTCCTGTCACCTATAGGGGGGGCATTTACCGGCACGGGGAAGTGATGGATCTTATCGAGGACATCGGGGGCTATATCGTCCAGAAGCACATAATCGCACAGGAGGTCGTCCTCCAGTGTTTTGTGCCGCAGGCCGATGTGGAGTTCCTGCGGAACACCGTCAAGCCGATCTCCGGAGAAGTGACCGACTCGCCGCTTGTCGGCACCGAGATCGCGATCGTCTCCATGTCGCTCGAGATCCACCATCTCCCGCACCCGTCCTGCGACATTGCCGAGTACGTGCGCCGGCTCGGGGCAAAGAGCAACATGGTCAGCCTCGCCCGGGGGCCGGGCAAGCGGATCTCCCAGCTCAACGACGAAGAGCGTGATGTGATCAACGAGCACGATATCGCTGTCTACCTGCTGGGCAACTTCGAGAAGTGCATCCAGCAGAAGCTGCCGAACCTGCGGCGCGGGATCGAGGTGCCGATCGTGCTCTGCGGGGGGCCGGACAAGGAGAACCTCCAGCGGATTACTGATCCGCCGGTCGACGGCTACGTGGGCAATGTCGGGCGGTTCATGCACCGGACGAAAGAGTCGGAGGAGCTGACCAAGCTGGACGAGATCATCTCAGAAGTGACCCGTGTGCTCGATGCCCGCAGGGTTGCAATTGCAAAGGACCCCCTCTCGGTCTCGCCAGCCCGGCTCATGGACTTAATCCGGGAAAAGGTGCCGGCTATCCTCGACGTTACCTCCCCGACGCCGCTCACCGTACAGATGCAGGGGCTCCGGGTCAAGCTGCCATACGATCCCTATGCAACGGAGATCCGGAAGATTGAGATCGAGGACGGGGTGACAATTGAAGACATCGCGCGGGTGAACCCCTCGCGAATGCGGGATTATATCCTTCTCCAGATCCTGCCGTTCTCTGAAACGAACGTGGTGGTATGAATGGGAAGAGCGTCAAAATTGCAATTTGAGGAGAAACTTGCACAGATCGTCGCGCGGGGCGCCGATGTCACTGCAGACGAGTGGATGAAGGCAATCGAGGTCGATTACGGGCGGGTGCCCCTCATCTTCCAGCGGATGAGCGAGCGCCCCGAGGTGCTCATCTCCCACCTGCTGTACAAGGGGACTGTTGCCGAGACCAGCCCGCTCGACCCCAAGTACGTGGAGCTGATCAGCATGGCCGTAGGGGCCGCCCTCAAGTGCCCGCACTGTACGGGCTACCATATGCAGGCCGCGGTCAAGATGGGCGCGACACGCGAGGAGATCCTCGAAGTGATCCTGCTCGCCGGCATGATCTCGAACTCTTCCGTGCTTGCCAATGCCTACCGTATCGTGGACGAGAAGCTGGAGCGGTGCATCCCCTGCGAGACAAAAGGTGTGCGCCGGAAGGCCCCAAAGAAGACTGCAAGAAAGAAAAGGAGGTAAGATCTCAATCTCTTTTAACTCTCTTCATCAAGCCTGAACATCTCTTCGACCGGCACGTTGAACAGTTTTGCAATCCGGAACGCGACCTCGATAGAGGGGTTGTATTTCCCCCGCTCGATGGCATTGATCGTTCGGCGCGTGACCCCGAGGAGCTCGGCAAGCTCTTCCTGCGTCATGTCATGCATTGCCCGGTGAACCTTGATCCTGTTTTTCATTGCAGGTTATTCCTCATATTTTCTGGTATAGTAATAAGAAAATGCCGCATAGAGGCCCACAAGCAGGATCACTATCGACCCGAGCGCGATACCGAAAGTAAACGGGAAATCCCTGACTCGCTGGGAACCGGTAAACATCTGGTTAAGGGCAAGAATATCGTCCATGGTCAGGTTTGTCGGATCTGCTATGAGGTAGTTTTTTTCATATATCATATGTTCACTGGGATAGACCTGAGTGGCGTGAATCCGCACGGACCCATTATCATAATAATGCATGCCGATTCCCTGACTCCCTGCGAAATAAAATCCTATTGCGATCGAAAATCCGATTGCTGCGAGCAGGACCGTTACTTCGAGAGCCCGAAGTGCAGCTTTACTGCTGATAGCCGAATCGAGGTCATCAGTCATGACGTCCGTTACCCTGCTGTGGCAGAACCAGATAGCCCAGACTGCGCACGCGATGATAACGGTGGGCACGAAGATGTTTCCTGACGGCAGTCCGATGCCGAGAGCGAGGAGCATTGCCACGATGATGGCGGCGAGATAACGATAATATGTCTGCTTTTTCATGATCTCACAATGTAACAAGTACTTCTCATTTAGATTAAATAGCTTCTCATATTGGGAATGATTGTTCGCATTTTTATGAAGCCAAGGCAGGATCAGGTACGATCGGCGTAAGGGAGTTCTCCCTATCCGAATTGATGCCCGGTCCTCTCTTCTTCATGGGCTTACGTAAACCCCACTTCCTTTTAACCTCGCATGCGAACCTGATAGGTAATGTGCGGGATTGCCGGGCAGTATTGTTTCGACGGTAAGGAACCCGATACGGGACTTCTCGATGCGATGTCCGAACGGCTCGCCCACCGCGGGCCGGACGGCAAAGGCACCCGGATCTCCGGAAACGTCGGGCTCGTCCACCGCCGTCTCGCTATAATCGACCTCTCGGACGACGCTCTCCAGCCGATGGAAAACGAGGACGGGACGCTGCATCTGGTCTTCAACGGGGAGATCTACAACTACGTGGAACTCCGCGGGGATCTCGCCGGCAGGGGCCACCGGTTCGCCTCGAAGTCCGATTCCGAAGTAATCCTGCACGCGTACGAGGAGTGGGGTGCGGACTGCCTGTCCCGGTTCAACGGCATGTGGGCGTTTGCTATCTGGGATGAGAAGAGGCAGGAGCTCTTCTGCTCTAGGGACCGGTTCGGGATCAAGCCGTTTTACTATACCGAAGCGGGGGGATCGTTCCTTTTTGCGTCCGAGATCAAGGCGCTGCTTGCCCACCAGGATGTGGGGAAATGCCCGGATGACGCGATGCTGCGTACCTACCTTGCATGGGGCGTGCTGGACCATACGGAACGCACTATGTTTGATGGGGTCTTCCAGCTCCTCCCCGCCCATGCGATGGTAGTTGATCATAATGGCCGGAAAGCGCCATTCAGGTACTGGGACGCAAAGGTCAGTTCTGCGATCTCATCGGGAGAGGACGGGGGGCGGGAAGCGGAGAAGCTTCTCTCGATCCTTCGCAGCGCGACCAGTATCCACCTGCGGAGCGACGTCGCGGTGGGGACCTGCCTCTCGGGGGGCATCGATTCCTCGACACTGACCATCCTGATCAATGACCTGATCAGGACGGAAAACCCTGCGAGTGTCGGTGCCCGCCAGAAGACATTCTCCGTGTACTTCGACGACCCCCGGTTCGACGAGCGCCGGTTCATCGACGAGATCGTCTCGACAACCTGCGTTGACGCCTCCCGGACCCGGCCGGAAGCAGGCGGGGCATGGGACGAGCTGCAGCATCTCCTGTACATGCAGGACGAACCGTTCGGTTCGCTCTCCGTCTATGCCCAGTACTGCGTCATGCGCCTTGCCAGTAAGAAGGTTAAAGTCGTCCTCGACGGGCAGGGGGCGGACGAGCTGCTGGCCGGCTATCTTGCCTATGAGGGGAGCTATATCTGGGGTCTCCTGCGATCCCTTCACTGGCTAAGGGCCGCATTGGAGATTATCGGGGCGATCCGACACCACCGCGGGTTCTTCACCGATGCCATGCGGCAGCTCTTTGTCCGGTCGGCGCGCCGGAACCTTCTGAAAGGCAATATCCCGCAGGTCCTCCGGTACAGCGGGCCTCTCGATGCGGTGCTGCAACGCGAACTTACATCAACCAACCTGCCGGCACTCCTCCATTACGAGGACCGGAACTCCATGGCATTTTCGATCGAATCGCGGGTCCCGTTCCTTGACGTGCGGTTCGTGGAATTTATCACGGGCCTCCCGCTGGACCGCAAAATCAAAAATGGCGTAACCAAGCATATCCTCCGCCGGGCTATCAGGGGCATTGTCCCTGAGCCAGTACGCTGCCGGATGGATAAGATGGGATATGTGACCCCGGAAGAGGTGTGGATGAAAGAGGATCTCAGGCCGTTTGTCCTTGAACTTCTCTCATCGGAGAGTTTCAGGAAACGCCCGTACTGGGATGCAGATACAGTTGCAGACAATTATCTTGCGTTCCTGAAGGGGGCATCGGCCTATTCGCCGGAGCTCTTCCGGATTGCATGTGCCGAGATCTGGTTGCGCCGCTTCTTTGACGGGGTTGCGGCACGGGAAGTGCCGCTTTCTTCCCCGCCCGCGTAAGCTCCCTGTTTTCCGGACAGATCCTTTCGTCCTGTTATCCTCAGCCCTTCCCGCACGAGCCCGCGGTTTTTTACGTCCCGCCACTGCATGAGCGCCCGCTGGATCCTCTTCTCCCGGCCCTTCGGGACATGTACCGGCTTCATCGTGAACGGGTCGAGGCCGGTATAGTACATGCAGGTCGATACGCTCATCGGTGTTGGCGTGAAGTCCTGAACCTGCTCGGTATACAGGTCATTGTCCCGGATATAGACTGCGAGGTCGATCATGTCGTCCACTGTGCAGCCGGGATGGCCGGACATGAAATACGGCAGCAGGTACTGCCGCTTCTTTTTTCCCTGCTGGAGCGCCTCAAACCTGCCCCTGAAATCATCGAAGACCACAACAGGCGGCTTGTTCATGAGAGTCGTGACATGGGGGGAGATATGCTCCGGGGCGACTTTTACATGCCCGGAGATATGGCGGGCGCAGAGTTCGTCAAGGTATCCGGCATCGTCCCGAGGGATCAGGTCATACCGTACTCCAGAACTGACAAAGACGTGTCTGACACCAGGCACATCCCTGATACGCCGCAGCAGGGCGAGATAAGGTGAAAGATTGTATTCCAGCGAAGAACAGGCCGGAGAGCAGTGACGGTCGGCACAAGCGCCGGCTGTTGCCCATCTCCCGCACGACATGCCATACATGTTCGCTGTCGGTCCGCCAACGTCCTGAACGATCCCCTTGAACTCCGGCATTTTCGTCATCCGCTGTACCTCGCTTACAATCGAGTTACTGCTCCGGCTCTGGATGATCCGGCCCTGGTGATGGGTCAGGGCGCAGAACGAGCATGCCCCGAAACAACCGCGATGGCTCGTTACGGAGAATTGCACCGGTTCGAGAGCCGGGACAGGCTGTTTATAATACGGATGGGCCTTGCGGGAAAACGGCAGCCCGTAGACATGATCCAGTTCTTTGGTTGCGAGCGGGAGGGCCGGCGGATTCTGGATGATGACCGTCTTCGGATGGGGCTGGACAACGGGTTGCCCCCGCACCGGGTCCTGTTCTGCATAGTGAAGTGCAAACGCCCGGGCATAGGCAGCCTTGTCATGTGACACATCGGTAAATGACGGGATCTCAACAATCCCGTTATGACAGCCGGCCCTCCATTCTTTCGGCGACATTTTATAAGCTGTGCCACGGATGTCCCGGAGCGCACTGACCGGTTCCCCGGCATCGAGCCGGCGGGCGATCTCAACGATTTGCCGCTCTCCCATACCGAAGACGAGGAGGTCTGCAGGTGCATCGGCAAGGATTGACTGCCTTACGGAGTCCTGCCAGTAATCATAATGGGCAAACCGCCGCAGGCTCGCCTCGATTCCGCCGATGATGATGGGAATTCCGGGATACAGGGCATGAATCCTGTCGGCATAGACGATCGTGGCCCTGTCAGGTCTTTTCGGGACCCCTCCCGGCGCATAGACATTCTCGCTCCGCCTTTTTTTATTCGGCGTATAGTTATTTACCATCGAGTCGACATTGCCGGCCGATATCCCGAAGAAAAGCCGGGGTGTCCCAAGCGCAGTCAGATCCCGGTCGCTCTTCCAGTCTGGCTGAGCGATGACACCGACAGTAAAACCGGCATCCCAAAGCACCCTGCCGATCAGTGCAGTACCGAACGAGGGGTGGTCGACATAGGCGTCCCCGGTGACGAGGATAACATCGAACTGCCGGATCCCGAGGTCTCTGGCCTCATTCATCGACATAGGCAGAAAGGCCGGCTGCGGGATCATGGGTCAATCAGCAAGGGAACCCGGCACTATTTAATCCAAAAGGATTGGGATTAACGCCGGGTAAGGTCGCGGATGATATCGGCAAGGCCTTCAAGCAGTTCCTCATCGGGTTTCGGTTGTTGCGGTTTTTCCTCTTCGGGCGGGGCCTCCGGCACCGGCTCGCCGGGTTTTGCCTCGGCCCCTTTCTCAGGAGTGCCGAGGACCGGAAGACTCGTCTGGGTGCGGTCATCGAACTCCCTCCGCGCCATAAGCCCGGTGAACTCGATGATGATCGCCTCGACGATCAGGTAGGTCGCCGCCTTCTCGCGCAGGCAGCCGGTCAGGGCATGCCCGGCCCGGCCTACCGAGGCATGGTAGTGGATATGGGGGCCCCCTTCGCCCGGGTAGATCGTGCCAACGCCAAAGACTTCCCATCCGCCTTCGAACAGGACAAAATGCGGGACCGGCGGGATGATCGGTTCCTCGGGGCCGGTTACCATCCTGCCATTCATCAGGGCACCGAGAAACGTAATGGAGCCGGACTGGATCCCCTTATCGGCGATGAACCGGCGCATCGATTCGAGAAACTCCTCGCCGTCATCGATTCGAACGACAAAGACCCTGCCGACCTGTCCCTGGGCATACTGCATATAAAGAAGTTCACCCGCTCATGTTCATATGGTTTATGTGCGCATGCTTCCGGTCTTGCGTCATTCCCGCGATACTATCTCCCGATAACTTTCCGTGTGGATCTTTCCGGACTACTCCGGCCGCGAAGGCAGAAGGCCCACCCGTTTTACAGCCCACCATGCGACTGCTGTCGAAAGAATTGTTGACAAAACGATCGTCGCCAGGTAGACAGGGATGTGATCCGCCGTAAACGGGAACATCGCATTGCCAAGAACCGTAGCTATTGTGTTGGGCACAAGAAGCGCGGTACCGATGATGGTAAGGTAGGCAACAAGCAGCGCAAGCTTGTTATTCAAAATCTGGAGCTGGTTGTTGTAGATCGACTGGAGGACCTCAAGCCCGCTTGCCAGCACCTCCGAAAGGTGCTCTGCAAGCCCGATCTGCGCCTGCACCTCTCCGATCAGGGCGTTGATCCGGTCGAGGATCTTCTCTTCATCGGTGATGAGCTCGGCATCCCCGTACCGCAGCGAGCTTAATGTATCCACTGTTGCCCAGAGGCCGCCGAGATACACGATCAGGGCGTGCTTCATGTCATAGATCTTCGGGCCGAGGATGTCCCGTGGCGTCTTCGGGTCGGACAGGATCCGGCTGAGCTGGTCGCCATGCTCTTCGATACTTGCCAGGTAATCGAAGTTCCTGGAGTTGTTTTCGTCGATGATCCGGATGAGCAGGAGGGTGATCTTGTCTCCCGGCAGGCTCGAGACAGGGATCTTGCGCAGGAACGTTTCTGCATACCTGCGGACCCGGAAGAAGCGTTTCACCTCGCGGGTGTGGAGGGTGATGATGAAGTTGCGCTTGATGAAGATGAAGAGAGGCTCAAGGTGGACGTCGAAGCCCTGCATGAAGATCGCCGGGATCAGGATCCCCAGCTCGTCGTCGAAGTCCTCGTATGCTGTCCGTTCCTCTTTTAAAAGATTCCTGATAAGGATATCGGAAAAACCGAAAGAAGCTGCCGCAGCATAGCCGTCCCGCTCGACATCCTCAACAACGTAATCTATCCAGGCAATCTCGGCATCCTGGATGAAGTTGCGGAGCTCGCTGATGTTCCGGGACTCGAACCGCTGGGTCTTTCCAGCCTTCCTGATCGCACAGAACCCCTTCTCGCCATATACCGGAAGGGATTCTGCCGTCTCAGGGCCAGACCCGCTGTTCCCCGGTTCGCCTGCCATACCAGATCAATCGCGCTGGATGATAAGATATTTTTCCATGATCGGCAGGATTTCAGTCGGATCGTATTTTTTATCGTAAAAACCGGTTTATTCATTCATTATAGCGAAAAAACGGTATTTTCTGGTATTTCGGGGCACGAGCTGTCCCCGATAAGTGGGGCACATCACCTTCCGCCGGCACCGCCCCCGCCAAAGCCACCGCCTCCACCAAATCCCCCGCCGCCGAAACCGCCGTGCCCGCCGCCGCCACCACGGCTCGGGGGCGTGAAATGCATGAGCGGGACAAACGCGGCATTCATGCCGACAATCCCTACCGGCACACCGGTCTCCGGGATACTGATATCGAGTGCCTTCATCGCCTTCTCTACCTTGTCCCCGACACCGAGCGCAGTCCCGTACACAAGCCACTCGCCCCACATGGAGATGTCGGCGGGTGTATATCGCCGGATCATCGCGAGATCGGAGAGGAAATGCGCAAAGGAGTCCCATTCCAGTTTCTCCTTATACCGGTCATCCTTCCAGTGCCCGAAGAGGGTTGACGGCATGACAATCGCAATGACGGTCTGTACAAGTGCGACTGCCCCCAGAACGACAGCGGGGAAGAGGAGGGTTCCCTGTTCCGGCATGACGAGGGCGAGGATGATTGAGACGGCCAGCAGAGCGATTGCAGAGAGGAGGAGCGGGACGATGTGATCCCTGCCATCAACGATATACTGCGCAGGAAGGGCCGGATCCGCCCGCCCGGTAATATCCTTGAGCATCCGCTGGTATTTCAGGACTGTCTCCTCGGCCAACCTCTTCGTCTGCGCCTCCTTTGCAAGGGTTTCGATCCGGGCCGTATCGAGGACGTCGTTCTCCGACAGGGCGCCGATGAAGTTCAGCACCCGCTGCTCGTACGGGTCGGGGGATGTTGTCCCGAGGGGCCGGATCTCGACCCCTTTTCCATCTGGTTTCTCTGTAATCGATAGCAGCTTCTTCCGGTGGAGGTCGAGGAGGGTCGCGTAATAGCCGTCCTCATCGAATTCGAGCGCATCGTCCTTGAAGAGCAGGTTCACCTGCCATGGTTTCAGCTTGGTGTTGGGGACGGTGCTCATGTAGGCCGGCACGCCGTACTCCTTCTCCCTGCCGTACCGGTTGTAGATGTACAGGAAGAGCAGGGGTATTACGAGCACGGCCGCTTTTGCGAGCAGGTTCAGGGCAAGGGCTGCGTAGTAGGGAAGGTTGTACCAGAATGCCGCGGAATCCGTCCTGCCCTTCACATCATCAACCGCGGACCGGAACGCCGGCATTCCCGTAAAAGCATCGCTCCCGCCGACCATTTCAACGGCAAGGACCTGGTTCTCTGCAAGCGGCCCGGTAATCACGTAGCTGCTGCCCTCCTCCGTCACGGTAAGCGATGCGGGGTATGCATACAGCTTGTCGATGTGCTGAGAGGGGATCGTGATCCGGATCGTGCGATAGGGGATGTGCCGGTCCCCGGCAAGCTTGAGGTTGACGTGGGTATGGTACGTGTCGTATTCGAGCGGCGGGTGGACGACGTAGGTGTAGGTCGCCGTATACGTCCCCGCATCGAAATAGGCAGGCCTGTAGACTCCGATCTCGTTTAATTCCGCAAGGCTGCCGATGGCCGACTTCACCGCTGCGTCCGTCCCCCGGAGCGGGGTCGTTACGACACCGCGATTGTCCCGGATATACCCGATGGCTTCCTGAGGTGCCTGCATCGAGACGAACCGTATGAACGGCACTGTTGTATCGTTCAGGAGGAGGGGGGCCTCCCAGGTCCGGTACAGCATCCGGTACTCGCCGGAGCTCTTCACATCGTAGGTATAGGTTTCAGCAAGCGTCCCGTCCCCCAAGAACACGGCATCGTACCGGTCGACGACGAGGTTGCCCTCGAAGAAGGATGGGGCAATGCTGACGAGAGCAAGCCCTACGATCCCGAGCACGAGGCAGCCGGCAACCAACAGGTACAACTGTTTTGACTCGCCCACGTCTGGCTCCCGGATCAGAACTCAATCTTCGGCGCGGTCTTGATCGCTTCCTCGAACTGGAGGTACTCGAGCTTGATGAGGCCCATGAGCCGCCCGATGAAGTTGGAGGGGATGGTGTCCATCATCGTGTTGAACTCCTGCGAGATGTTGTTGTAGGTGTACCGCTGGCGGGCGATCTCGTCCTCGATCTCCCTGACAGAGCCCATCAGGTTCATGACCGTCGTGTTGGTCTTGAGGTCAGGGTAGCTCTCGGCAACGGCGAGAAGCCTGCCGAAGATCGACCGGGACTCGGCCTCGACTTTGTTGAGGTCGCCGGGGCCCGCTGTTGCAACGCTCGCACGCATGGCGGTGACCTTCTCGAGTGTCTCCTTCTCGAACTTCGCGTAGCTCTTGACGGCGCCGAGCAGCTGGTCGATCATGTC
Organism: Methanoregula sp. PtaU1.Bin051; assembly: GCA_002067895.1. Lineage (GTDB taxonomy): Archaea > Halobacteriota > Methanomicrobia > Methanomicrobiales > Methanospirillaceae > MVRE01. Next base: position 129,867 of record MVRE01000012.1, read on the forward strand.
CAGCCTCTTTTTCATGGCAACCCGGATCTGCCCGAGCGTCGCTTCCGAGGAATTCTTCAGCGTGTAGAACCGGTTGTAGATGCCGATCGCCCACAGGACGATGCCGATGAGGACGAGGACAATTACACCGATGACTATCAGCATAATCCAGTCCATTGTTTATCAGGAAAAGATGAGGAGACCCGGGTTATTTAAGATATTGTAAAAAAGGGGCGTCGTTGTTGTCGCCGGGTGGCGGGAGTGCCGCCGGGTGCCTCACGGGAGCCTGATCGACCCGACAACGCGCAGCTTCCCTCCTTCGAGGTAGTGCAGGACTGCGGTGGCACCCGGTGGGTAGATCAGTTCCTTGTCAAGCGCTGTCGTGAGTACAGGCATCCGCCAGTCGCCCGTCACCTCTGCCTTTGCAACCCTGCAGGGGAGGAACTGCATCCAGTGGCCGAGATAAAGCACCATCCCTTCCTTTAAAGGCGCCGGCCAGTACTTCACCAGCGCCGCCTTTGCCGTGATCGAGGATGCGGTTTTCAGCGTGGGGTCGCTCGTGAGCACGAAGCCCCGGTCGAGGTCTTCCGCTTCGATGTTCTTGAGGGCGAGGCCGACCCGGTCGCCGGTGACGGCGATCTCCGCATCGTCATCGTGCTTCTGGATCGACCTTACCTGTGCGGTCATGCCCGAGGGAAGCACCTTCAACATGTCGTGCTTTTTTATCGTGCCCTCAGCAACGCAGCCGAGTACGACAACCCCGACCCCCTTGACATTGAAGTGGTGGTCGACGGGGACGGACCCCCCGGATGCGCCGCTCCGGATATCCCTCCTGCCGCCCTTCTTCGCCGCCTCTGCAAGGAACATGTCCCGGAGGCCGATGAAGTCTTCCTGCACGATCGCGTAGTGCTGGAGCACGGTGCCCTGGATGAGCGGGGCGATCTGGTCTTCGGTGATATAGTTCTTCAGGATGATCCTGCCGTTTTTCATTCCTGCGGACTGGAGCTCCAGTACGCTTTCGCCGAATTGTGCGTTGATCTCATTCACGACAAGGAGGACGGTGTCTGCCATGGATAGGGCAAAGAAGAGCGAAGAGATCTTCTCCGGGTACCGCGTAGGCTCGACAAAGGTGACCGTATCATCGCCTTTTTTCAGGTTGTAAAAGGTGAGGTCGCTAACGGTGCCTTTCTTTCCCAGGTCCTTTGCATAATCGTTGGGCGCAAGCACGGCGACTGTCAGGTTCGGCATGGTAGAGAAACTGGGTCGTCTGTCAATATAGATGTTCCACCAGTCAGGAGGGGTGCATCAGGACCTCAGGCCGGGCGGGGCGACCTGAGCGCAGCAAGAAGGTCGTCCCTGCTCCTGACAAGGGTTGCCGACTGCTCCAGCATCAGGTTCACGTGCTCGGAGTCGCCGACCTTCCTGAAATCCGTCCGGAGCGCGAAGACCGGTTTTCCCCGCGCCGCAGCGTACCCCATCTCCCACGCGGTACCGGAGTCGGCATCGGCCCCGTCGATGACCGCCACCACCGCATCGGCAGTATCCAGCGCTTCCCTGAGTGCCGCATAGATCCGCCTGTGCTCGGCACGGTCCCTGCTGTGCGAGTCGTCACCGGCATCCTGCGGGACGTAGACGTCGAAGAAATGGTCCTTCAGCAGCGCTGCAAGGGACGCGTTGTATGCCCGCTCGGCCTCGGAGAAGAGCGGGGCGGCTAGGTAGATCCTGTAACGGGCGAATTCCGTCACATCGATTGCCGGTATTTCAGGGAACCGCGAAAGGAAGACACCCCGCTCCTCTCTCTTTGCCGGCCTGTCCCCCTCGCTCCCGTAATACGTGCTTGTAACACCACATGTCGGCGAGGAGTTGACGCCGATAATACAGAGAGGGTGTCCCCGCTCTTTAATGAGACCTTTTACCTGCACAACCAGTTGATCCAGCAGCCGCAGGAATTCCGGGGTATTCAGTCGTTCGAGGAACGTACCGGGCGCCCTCTCCTGCCCGAGATAGAGGGTTTCCGGGCAGGGCAGCGTGACCATATCGATATCAAATTTCCTGCACCGTTCCCTCGCACGATTGAACGCCGCGATATCGGAAGGCTTCGTGATCCCTTCCGCCCGCAGCGCCGGGTCCAGGATGCAGGGGCAAACCAGCACGTACATTGATAGCTCATACGTTCCCACAGATGATCAATGATCCCACTGCTCGCGTACCGGGACAATACCTGCGACCCGAGGAAGTGCACGGTGAAAAAGCTTGAGCGGGCAGGGCTTATCAGGATTGTAACGAGGATCTCCGCCATCCCGAGGAACACGCTCCTCCTTGATCCAACCGCAGAACAGGCACTCTCTCCGGCAGACAGGGGGGCAAAGTCCTTAACCGTGCTGGACTGCTCGTGGGAGGTTCTGGACACCGGCGCCGTCCGCTCGTGGCGGATCAGGAGGGCTCTCCCGTTCCTCGTAGCTGCAAACCCGGTAAACTTCGGGAGGCCCTGCATGCTCTCCTCCGTCGAGGCACTCGCTGCTGCGCTCGTTATTACGGGCGAGCGGGAGCAGGCAGAGGAGATCCTTAAGAAAGTGAGCTGGGGCACCCGGTTCCTCGAAGTAAACGCAGAGCCTCTCTCACACTATGCCGAGGCAAAGGACAGCACGGAAGTCGTGAAGCTGCAATCGCTGTTTATATAAAAAGAAAAGAGTGTTATACGTGGCCTGCGGGCGGGATAAGCTGCTTGTCCCTCATGGCCGCGCCGGCAACGATGCAGAGGACACCTATCATCCAGGCGAAGATTCCCCAGATCCGTGCGAGTACCGGCGGGGCGAAGTTGGCATTGAGTGCGAGCACGGTGCCTAAAAAGAGCGTGATCATTCCGAAAAGAACGATAAGGATCCGTCCCTTCCAGACATCCGGAAGAGTGCATCCCACGACGATTAAGAGGACGCTGTCGATGATCGCAAGGAGTCCTACGAGAATAACGAAGAAAGGGGCGACTACGAACGGGAGCAGGATCGCCACAAGTGCAGCAATGGCAGAAACCCCGCCGGCCAGCAGGACGGGGATTGTGTGGACAATTTCTTTGGGAAAGGCCATGACAATGATGACCATGATGATTCCGACAAAAAGGGCGAGGAGCGCAAAGAGGGGAACGAGAACCTCGATGAACTCGGGGGTCCATAACAATGCAATGATGCCGCAGAGGATGATGCCGGCACCGACCAGTTCAACCTGCCACCACTGGATGCTGCTCTGGCCACGAATAACCCTGGAGATCTCCATAATGGTGTTATTGTGATCGGAAGGCTTAAATATATCTATAAAATTGAGACGTGTCTCCGCCAAAGCCCGATACTGTTCCTTTGGGAATACTTATCCGACTGCGCGAAAATGTGTCTGTACAGCAATACGAATATTGCCAGTAAGTGCCCGGAGGGACGGGTGACCCGGTGTGGAGGGTTCCTGTGGCTGAAACGAGAATGATTCCGATCTATTCCGTCCGTACCGGAACGGTTGGGCAGTTGAGCCCGGTCGAAAAAACCGAGGCCGAATGGATGGAGATCCTCTCCCCGCAGCAGTTTTACGTTGCACGGAAGAAAGGGACCGAGCCGGCGTTTACCGGGATGTATCATGACTGGAAGATGAAAGGCGTATACCAGTGCGCCTGCTGTAAGACCGACCTGTTCCTCTCTGATATGAAATTCGATTCGGGCACCGGCTGGCCCAGTTTTTCTGCCCCTGTCTCGGAGCTCAATATCAGGACGGTCCCCGACCGATCTCAGGGTATGAACAGAACGGAAGTGCTCTGCGCCCGCTGCGGGGCCCACCTCGGGCATGTCTTTGACGACGGCCCGCCGCCGACGCACAAGCGGTACTGCATGAACTCGGCGTCCCTTGCCTTCGTGCAGCAGGAACCATGACCGGACAACCGCATCGCGCCATACAGAACGAGAAACAGAATACTGCAGATACCTTTCGTAGCAGCCTGCGAGGCGACAGGATCATCCCCGGCATCCCAGCGAGGCTCACTGCGCTCCGGCAGGATCTTTTCTCAGTAAACGACTATCCCGAGGACAAGCTCGCGGAGATCATCCGGGACGTCGGGTTTGCCTGCGACTGCTGCACGAGGTGCTGCACGAAAGAGTTCAACGACCACGTCTTCCTCCTCGACAAGGACACAACAGTAATCAAATCCATCGATCCCACCGCCCTCATACCCGCGCCCTACTTTGAGCTCTGCGACCAGCGCGGGCGGTTCTACGACTCCGGCTATGCGCTCCGGACAAAGCCGGACGGCACGTGCTTTTTCCTCAATGGCAACCGGTGCAGGATCTACGACAACCGGCTCTCCATCTGCCGCATCTACCCGTACATGCTCCACCGGGAGCCTGACGAGGACGGGATTATTGACTGGCGGCAGATCAGCGGGCTGAACAAGCACGGGACGTACCACAACGAGATCCACATCGAGGAGAGCCTCGCCATCGCACGCGAGGTTAAGGCCTACGAGGCGGCATTCATCGGACAGACCATCCGGTTCTACGAGTTCATGTGCGATTATTTTGCATCGCATGGCCTCCGGCATGTCCGGAAAACCTACGATGACGGGATGCGGGCGTTCCGGAAGGGCGAAGAGATCGAGGTTTTCGTGCTGTATGATGGCCGGCTGGAGCCGTGGCTGATGAGGGGCAACGACGCTGTCCCAGATGTTCCTGGTATGAAATAAGGAACGTATCATAAGGCTTGTCCGGTCATCTGGCTTGTGAAGAGGGGGGTCTGAATTGTAACCCCCCTCCCCATTGTAAAAAAATTGTGGGCAAGGGGGGTTCCCTTGGGGGCGGGGGGTCTCATTTCCGTAATAGAGGGGGGAGGTCTGATCTGAGACCCCCTACCTGTTTCTTACGAGTACTTTAAAACTGCCTTGCCGACGGTACTTCCAAAAAGGTACAAGTCGGCCGGATGCAACAGGGGGGTCTCATTTGGCCGGACGGGGTAGGGGGTTATGTACGAGACCCCCCTGCCTCTTGGAAAAAAATCCAGCCGGAGGGGGGTGGCATAGGCAGGGGGAGGTCTCATATGAGACCCCCTGTCAGACAACCGGTGCCGGGAGAGTACTGCGACGTAAATTCCGGAAGAAGCGGTTAGCCGGGGACAGGGCAAGGGGGTCTGAGATGTGACCCCCCCCCCACATTGAGTCTGAGGGGGTACCCCCTCCTATTGGGCGTATATGGGGGGAGCTGGTCTGAGGATGGCCGACCCCCACCATGGGGGGTGGGGGGGTGTCCGCGATCCAACGGGTGGGGGGTACCCTCCCCCCGTCCGGGTGGGTGTATCCCCCGTTTTGCACGGGAAATGATGGTTGATCTACTGAAATCTCCGTCGGAGAGCAAAAACCGCCAAAGAGGGGGTACCCCCACCCCCCACTCACCGCTGTGCAGGGGGTACCCCCTCAGGGGGTCAGGATGGGGGGTAGGGTAAGGGATGCAGGTGGGGGGCTTATCTCATTGGACGATGTCTGGAAGTATAACATAATTTCTCTAAATCAATCTGATAACGAAACATTGAATTTTATAAAATCTATAGGGAGTACTATCGATCAAGTGAGATTAAATAATGGCATTTTGTCACGAATGTGGAAATCAATTGAAAGGCACAGAAAAGTTCTGTGGTAATTGTGGATGTAAATTAAGTGATAATATTAACCTTGAAATTTCGCAGGATCAAGATTTGAATTTAGAGAGAGAAGAAACTCACGATGAAAATAAAGCGATCCCGAAAATTCGAGATCCCACTATCGGAAAAAACTTCGAAAATGTTGTTGAACAGATCTATATTCATGCGGGGTATATCACAGAAAAGCGTCAACGTATCCCTGGAAAAAGCGGATACACAAATGAGATAGACGTTATCGCAATAAAAGGCCGCGATAAAGTTGCTATAGAGTGTAAAAATTATCTCACACAAGTGGGTATCCAACCGATCCGCGATTTTGCCGAAAAACTCCAAGATTTAGGTCACGAGTGGCGTGGAGTTGTCGCGAGTTATACCGACTTTTCATCAGATGCCGAAGAATTCGCTAAGAGCAGAAATATAGAATTATTGAACAATAACGATATCAAAGAACGTCTTTATTCTGCTCTCTCCGGAAGAAGCGCAGAAAAGGGAGATCGCATTTTTATTGAAGACACCTTGGCGGTAAATATTGATTATGATAAGGCCACTTTCTTAGATTTGTGTAATAGTAATCACATATCAGTCTCTACGGCAAAATTGGTTTTTCATCCGTATTTTCGGTTTAATTATAAGATGAATCGGATCTGGTTTGACCGGCAAGCACAAAAGAATCGTACATTCAAAGATTCTGGGATTGTCGTTATCGATCTTATAGATAATGAAGTCATTACAGAAGAGGAAGATCCCGTAGGATTTCAGGAAGTAATAAAAAATAAACCTTTAAAGTCGATTTCTATCGCAATCGACCAAAATTATCGTGTTATTAAAATCGATCCAAAATACAATAAAAAAGCTCTTAAAAATTCTGCAATTTCTTACGTAATTGAAGAAAATACACGAAATGACCTAGGATTCATTCCAAAAAGGCAGGATATTACATTGGATATCGGAACACTTGTTTATTTACCAAAATGGGAACTTAATTTCGATTCCCACGGAAAAGTTTACTCTCGGGAAGTGCTTGCATGTTCAGGTCAAATACTCTTTGACACAATTACCAATTGCCCATTACATGAGAGATCTTTTTTCAGATCCCTCAATCCCTTAAACAAAACCATTGCAGTATGTGAAGAATGCGGGCAGGCATTTTGTAAAAACCATGGGACTCAATGCGCTATCTGTAAAAAATGGCTATGTAATACCCATTCAATTCGCTGTAGTATATGCCAGACGCCGTTTTGTTCGGATCATATAAAACAAAGTTGTAACTTGTGCAACGATTATGTCTGTTCGAATTGTGTCGTAACATGCACGACATGTACAAGGATTGTCGGAAAACATCACCTCAAGCAATGCAATCATTGCGGAAAAACTGTCTGTAGTATGTGTGTTACACAGACAGGAACGCTTTTTAAAAAATATTATTGTAAGGATCAGTGTGATCTTATCGTTAAAGCCGAAAAAGAAAAATCAAGTTTAATGGGAAAACTAACTAAAAAATTCAAATAATTCTTTTAAGAGATTGAGTTCAATCAATTCCCATTTCCTTCCTTATTCTCTCCAGCGCGATCCGGCAGTACTCCGCGTCCAGCTCGATCCCGGTTCCCCTCCGGCCGCACCGGGCCGCAGCGACAAGCGTGCTCCCGCTCCCGAGGAACGGGTCGAGGATAAGGTCGTCCACATAGCTGAAAAGTTTCATGCACCGCAGCGGCAGCTCGACCGGGAACGGGGCCGGGTGGTTCACCTTCTTCTTGCTCTCGCCGGAGAACGTCCAGAGCCCGTTCGTCCAGTCCATGAACTCCTGCCGGGTGATGTCGCTCTTCCGGCCTTCGGCCGGCCGCTTCCAGTCCCCCTTGTACAGCACCACGATCAGCTCCACCGGCGCGATCACGTACGGCGCCGAGGGGCTCATCCACGACCCCCACGCGGTCCGGCGCGAGATGTTCCCCTCGTTCCAGACGATCGTGGAATGGTAGGAGAAGCCGGCCTCTTTCGCGATCGCCGTCAGGTCTGCGCCGACGCTCTGCTGGCCGCCCTTGTTCTTGTCGAGCGGGATGTTCAGGCAGAACCGGCCGGACTTCCTGAGCCAGCGGTAGCACCGGGACATCCATTTTTTCGAGAACGACAGGTACTCGTCATACGAACCGCCGTCATCATGGTTCCCGTACCGGATATTCACGTTGTAAGGCGGTGATGTGACGATGAGGTCGATGCTCCCGCTCCTGAGCTGCCTCGTTGTCAGGACATCGTCGTTGATGATCCGGAGCCGGTCGTTTTCGAAATAAACGGGAGAGGCCACTGCGTTACCCTGCGTTGATGTGGGTGTTTGAAGGTCAAGTAACCAGCGGAATTGTCTTCCCGAATCATTATCGCCCGGCGCTCCGAAAGTTTGTTGCGGTGAACGGATGAAGACAACCCTGATCGCCCCCTGCGGGATGAACTGCGGGATCTGCATGGCCTTCCTGCGCGAGAAAAATCATTGCCCCGGCTGCCGGTCGCCTGGAGTGAAGCACCAGAAATGCCGGATCCGCAGCTGTGCGGACATGGGGGGCAGGTACTGCTTTTCCTGCTCCGTCTTCCCGTGCCGGTTGCTGAAGAATCTGGACAAGCGGTACCGGAAGAAGTACGGCATGAGCATGGTCGAGAATCTCGAATCGATCCGGGGCGGGGGGATCCGGAAGTTTGTCGCGAGCGAGAAAGAGCGCTGGGCATGCCGGGATTGCGGCGGGACGATCAACGTCCACCGCTACTGCTGCTCAACGTGCGGAAAGATAACGAAGTAAAGGGCTGCAAAATCGTCGTCAGTGATCCTGATGGCTTTATCTTTTTTTGAAAAGACCGGGGCCGCAACCGGATTCCTGCGATAAATCCCGTACTTATGGGAGAAATAATTGGTGATTCGAACCGGAATTTACCGGTAAAGCACCGGGATGGATCGCATCCGGAGACCGGACTGTTTACTAGGGAACACATTATCTGTCATCGGCAAATTCGCGGCACGCGAGGAGAGCGAGAAACGGGAGAATAAGGATCCAGTAATGAAGATACTGCCTGACGAAGATGGTTGTTGAGAATATAATTGCAAAGAGGGCGATCGTCCATTCTTCAGGTGTCACAAGCCCCCGCCGGGCAACGCTCGCTGAAGCGAACAGGACAACCGGCAGCACGACCGCGATACCTGCCAGCAGGCTGACGGCAAAAGAGAACTGGCTGCCTGCCGCATAATTCGGGATCTCGGCGATGATGCCCCCGCCGATATACGTCGGGGCAATCCCGATCGTCCAGTGGATGGCGTTTGTCAGGGCTTTACTGCCATACAGCAGGTATACCAGCAGGTACGATGCGAGGCCTGCACCGGCGGCAGGTACCAAAAGGCGGTGAAATGCACGGTTTCCCCTTGCCCGCATCAGGTAGAGGATAGGGATCAACCCGAGAATCGCATACTGCTTGAACCCGAATGCGAGGCCGATCATCAGGCCGGCAAGAACGTAATCCGCCCTGCGGGCAAGGATCATCGCGGACAGAAGGAAGAGCAGCGCAAACTGTTCGCTGAAGAAGAAGTATCCCTGCACGAAAATCGCGGTAATGAGATAGAGAAGGCCGGCCGTAAACCCGGAGATGTGTCCATAATCATCCCTGCCTATCCTGTAGAGCAGGAAGGCACAGGCAACATTAATGCAAGCTATCACCGGAAGATCGAGCGATCCGGCGGGCCCGATCATATCCATGAACGCTACGGTGAAATACAGCAGGGGGGGCTTCGGATCCACGAAACTGACGTATGGCGTGAACCCGTTGATGATCATCCTTGCCATGTAATGAAACCTTTCGGCATCGACCCCGGACCAACCCCCGCTCTCGACTGCTGCCATCATAAGTGAAATTAGGGCAGCGAGGACCAGAAAAACGGAAACAACGGCGATATCCTTCAGAGCGAGGTTCTTCTTTTCCATGGTATCAGGGAAACAGGATACTATTACGTCCTGATAATTAGTATAAGACCGGGCCTGACAAAAAAGTCACCCGCTTCACCTTCAACTTCAATTCGGATACCTTTTTCATCCCCGGAACAATGTAAGATTGTATGATCAAGGTTGCCATCAACGGGTACGGCACCGTCGGGAAGCGGGTTGCCGATGCGGTCGCCGCCCAGAAGGACATGAAAGTTGTCGGGGTCTCCAAGACACGCCCGAACGCGGAGGCGTTCATCGCCAAGCAGCGGGGCTACCCGCTCTACATCGCGGATATGTCGAAGAAGCCGGCGTTCGAGAAGGCCGGCCTCGCAGTCGCCGGGTCCGTCGAAGACATGTGCAAGGCCGCCGACATCATCGTGGACGCGACGCCGGGCGATGTCGGGAAGACCAACAAGCCCCTGTACGAGAAACTCGGGAAGAAGGCCATCTGGCAGGGCGGCGAGGACCACGAGGTGGCCGGGTTCTCGTTCAACTCGGACTGCAACTACAAGGACGCCATCGGCAAGCAGTTCGTCCGGGTCGTCTCCTGCAACACGACCGGCCTGTGCCGGATTATCAACACCATCGATAAGGAGTACGGCGTCGCCCACGTCCATGCCATCATGGTCCGGCGCGGATCCGACCCCGGCGAGATCAAGAAGGGGCCGATCGATGCGGTCGTGCTGGACCCGGTAACCGTCCCGAGCCACCACGGCCCGGATGTCCAGACCGTCATGCCCCATATCTCCATCACCACGATGGCGATGATCGTCCCGACAACGATGATGCACCTGCACGCGGTACAGATCACGACAAAGAAGGACGTCTCCCGCGAGCGGGTCATCGAGCTGATCAACAGGCACCCGAGGCTCGGGCTCGTCAAGAAGAGCGCCGGCGTCAAGAGCACCGCCGAGCTCAAGGAGTTCGCGATGGACCTGAACCGGCCACGGTCCGACCTGTACGAGAACTGCATCTTCGAGGACTCGGTCTACGCGAAGGGCAAGGAGCTCTGCTTCTTCCAGGCAATCCACCAAGAAGCGGACATCGTGGTCGAGAACGTCGATGCGATCCGGGCGATGATGGGGGCCGAGAAAGATGGCGCAAAGTCGGTTGCCGCAACCAACGCGGCACTGAAATTCATCCCGATACAGAATTACCATTGAGAACATAAGACTGGATTAATCAGGTGGCCCGCCACGCGACCCGGGAGGTAACAATCGTCGCATCCGCGATGATTGATTTGAGAAGCCATTAGGCTTCGAGTGTCGCGCCGGGCGGGGTCATCGCGTTTTTTATCAGCCTTTAATCAGGTACTCACCCACCCCCTGTCGTGATGACCCGGAATAACCATTAACAGGGGAGAAACCCCATTATTTCTGGATGGACGCATACGAACGGGTCACCCGCAACACGGTCGAGATCGTAACCGAAGAAGACCTCCGTGCTCTCCTTGCGAGACCGGTGAAAAAGGTCTATGCGGGTTACGAGCCAAGCGGGGAGATCCACCTCGGCCATCTGGTGACGATCAACAAGCTCGTCGACCTGCAGGCGGCAGGGTTCGAGATAACCGTGCTCCTTGCCGACCTCCATGCCTTCCTCAACCGTAAAGGATCGATGGAGCGGATCGGCGAGCTGGCCGAGTACAACAAGAAATGCTTCGAGGGGCTGGGCTTAAAGAATGTCCGGTACGTGCTGGGCTCCGACCTCCAGCTTGGAAAGGATTACGAGCTTTTAGTCCTCCAGCTCTCCCAGCAGGTCACCCTGAACCGTGCGATGCGGAGCATGGACGAAGTCGGGCGGCAGATGGACCACCCGACAGTGTCCCAGATGATCTATCCCCTGATGCAGGCTGCCGATATCGCGATGCTGGGCGTGGATGCGGCGGTCGGCGGGATCGACCAGCGCAAGATCCACATGCTCGCCCGCGAGCACCTCATCAACTTCGGGTACAAGGCCCCGGTCTGCATCCACACCCCCATCCTGAACGGGCTTGATGGCAAGAAGATGTCCTCGTCGCAGGGCAACTACATCTCGGTCGCGGACTCCGAAGACGACATCAGGAAGAAGTGCCAGAAGGCGTTCTGCCCACCGGAGATCGCCGACAACCCCGTCCTCCAGATCTTCCAGCACCACATATTCCCGCGCCTTTCCGAGGTTACCATCCGGCGGCCCGAGAAGTTCGGGGGCGACCGCACCTTTGCAAGCTATGCAGCGCTTGAAGAGGCGTATAAGGGGAAGGCCATCCACCCTGCCGACCTGAAGAAAGCCTGCGGCGAGTCCTTAATCACCGTGCTCGCCCCGGTCCGCGATTACATCCGGTAACTTATGCTGAACGACCATATCACCTCCCGGGGAACAGGCCTGTGAGCCTTAAGAAAAAAGAAGAGCGGTTCGACCGTGCGCTCGAGGAGATGGGCATCCGGATCAAGGATGCCGACCAGATGAAAGTCCGGGACGACGTTTTTGACGAGATCACGCTGCTCGCCCTGTACAAGCTCGTCCACAAGAAATGGATCTCGGTTGTCGGCGGCCCGATAAGCACCGGGAAGGAGGCAAACGTCTTCTACGCGGAACGCGAAGGTATCCCCATCGCCATCAAGATCTACCGGATCCGGACGGCGAACTTCACCACGATGGGTGAGTACATCCGTGGTGACCGGCGGTTCGCAAGCGTCAGGAAGAACCGGAAGGACCTGATCTTTGCGTGGACCAAGAAGGAGTTCTCCAACCTTGCCCGCGCAAAGGATGCCGGAGTGCCAGTCCCCGAACCCCTTGTCTGGGACCGGAACATCCTGATCATGTCCTTTCTGGGGGAAGACGAGCGGCCGTATCCCCAGCTCCGCAGTGTAAAGCTCGAGGATCCGATGGCCGTCTATAAACAAATCATTGGCTATATCGAAGCCCTCTACTCAAAGGCCGGGCTCATCCACGGTGACTTAAGCGAGTTCAATATATTGTACGGTGACCAACCTTATTTCATCGATATGGGCCAGTCCGTCACCCGGGATCATCCCCGTGCCCTCCCGTTCCTGATGCGGGATGTAAAAAACATCAACCGGTTCTTCAGGAACCGGTGCGACGTGCGAGGGGACGAGGAGATCTTCAACGACATCACAGGGCTTGACAAAGCTGAACCATGACCGCCATATGACCGCCAGATATGCAGGTATCCCTGGTTGTTCCGGACCAGCGGGATCTGCACTCAACCACCAAAGGGAAAACTGAACAGGAGAGATGCACCATGATGCAGGAAGTCAAAGTTGCAGCAAACCGGATCGGGGCCCTCATCGGCAAGGGCGGCTCGACCAAGAAGGAACTTGAATCAAAGACCAGCACTACGATCACGATAGACAGCAAAGAGGGCACGGTCAAAGTCGAAGGAACCGAAGAGAACACCGTCCCCCTGCTTCGTGCCGTGGAGGTTATCAATGCGGTGAACCGGGGTTTCTCGCCCGAGCGTGCCTTCGAGATGCTGGAGGATGAGGACCTGCTCCTCGAGGTGATCGACCTCTCGGGCCTTGCCGATAACCCGCGGCAGCTCGACCGGCTCCGGGGCAGGATCATCGGGAAGGACGGGCGCGCCCGCGAGCAGATCGAGGACATGACCGACGTCGAGATCTCGGTCTTCGGGAAGACGATTGCCATCATCGGCTACCCCGAGCAGCTCAAGGTCGCCCGGGCGGCAATCGACATGCTGATCGAGGGGGTACCACACGAGAACGTATTCGCATTCCTGGACAAGAAAAAGAAAGAGGCGAAACAGGACCTGCTCGGTTACTACTACTGATGGCAGGTAGACGGGAGGCCGGCCGGAGCTTGTCTCGCTATAACTTCCCATCAGTCCGGACGGGTTTTGTGAAGGCCGCCCATTAATGAAACAGGTGCGAAACGCCCGGGATATCAACAGGATTGTTCATGCAGATTGAGGAACTTGCGATACCGGAAAACCTGAAGCAGAAGTACAGGGCTTCCGGAATCACGGAGCTCTATCCCCCGCAGGCAGAGAGCGTGAGAAAGGGGTTACTCGATGGCAGGAACCTGCTTGTCGCAATCCCAACTGCAAGCGGCAAGACCTTAATTGCCGAAATGGCCATGCACCGCCATATCGCGCAGGGTGGTAAATGTCTCTATATCGTGCCCTTAAAAGCGCTTGCAAGCGAGAAGTATGCCGAGTTCTCCGGCAAGGGAGTCAGGGTGGGCATCTCAACGGGCGATTTCGACCGGCGGGATGACCGGCTCGGGAAGAATGACATCATCGTCGCCACATCCGAGAAAGTAGACTCCCTCCTGCGCAACCGGACGGCGTGGCTCGCAGGGATCACGCTGCTCGTCATCGATGAGGTGCACCTTGTCGATTCCCCGGACAGGGGGCCGACGCTCGAGATGGTAATCGCCAAGATGCGATACAAGAGCCCGTCCCTGCAGCTGCTTGCGCTCTCAGCAACCATCGGGAATCCGCAGACACTAGCCGGCTGGCTCGATGCTGAACTTGTCACAAGTACCTGGCGGCCGGTCGATCTCAGGCAGGGCGTTTTCTGCGGGGATGTGATCCGGTTCCGTGACGGGATCAGGAAGGTGCCCGTAGTCTCCCGGAATTACGATGACTTAAACCTCTGCCTCGACACGCTGGCGGAAGGCGGGCAGTGCCTCGTCTTCGTCTCGTCCCGGAAGAATGCCGAGGCGTTTGCAAAGCGTGCTGCATCTGCCATCAAGCGGGAGAACGATGAGCTTGCTGCCTGTGCCGCGAAGATCTCTGCCATCGCGGAGACAGAGCTGGAGAAGACGCTGGCCGTGTGCGTTGCAAAAGGGGCGGCATTCCACCACGCGGGCCTGCGCCGGGAGGCGCGCACAATTGTCGAGGAGGGGTTCCGGAAAGGGCTTATCGGCTGCATCTCGTCGACCCCCACGCTTGCTGCAGGCCTGAACCTGCCGGCCCGCAGGGTCGTCATCCGCGATTACCTGCGATACAATGCCGGTGAGGGGATGCTTCCGATACCAGCGAGCGAGTACCACCAGATGGCAGGAAGGGCCGGGAGGCCCCATCTCGATCCATATGGTGAGGCGATCCTGATCGCGAAAGATGAGGGGCAGGTCGAGGACCTCTTCGCAGGCTATATCGATGCCGCGGCCGAGGATGTCCATTCAAAGACCGCAGAACCGGCAGCGCTTTATACCCATGTGCTCTCACTCATCGCTTCGGGATTTGCCGGCACGCGGGGGGAGCTCTCTGCTTTTATGGATCGGACACTTTACTCGCACGAGCACCCGCAGGGCCGCCTGATTCTGCGGGCTGTTGACTCCGCGCTTGCGTTCCTTGTAAGGTCCGAGATGATTACCGAGGTCGGCGAACACCTGATGGCAACCGAGTCCGGTACCATTGTTTCCCGCCTCTACATCGATCCCAGAAGCGCGGAGATGATCCTCACCGAGCTGCGGGAGAGGAAGAGTTACTCAGATCTCGGGCTCCTACAGCTCCTCTGCTGCACACCGGACATGCCCACACTGTACGCCCGCAATGCCGATGTCGCAACACTAGACAGGATTATGGGCGAGCGGGCCGATGAGCTCTGGATAGCAGTCCCCCAAGATGAGGAGGGGATGGAGGCGTTCTACCGGTCGATCAAGACTGCTCTCCTCCTCTCCGACTGGTCCGATGAACTCTCCGATGCGAAGATCTGCGAGCGGTACGGGGTCGGGCCTGGCGACATCTACGGGATGGTGGAGAGCGTAAACTGGCTGCTGCACGCTTCCGGGGAACTTGCCCGGCTCTTCAGGCCGGCGTTCAGCCAGCCGATCCGGGAATACGAGGTCTGCATGAAGAATGGGATCCGGCGGGAACTTCTCCCGCTCGTGCGGCTCAGGGGGATTGGGCGCGTGCGTGCGCGGCGGCTTTTCAACCACGGTATAACCACCCCGGATGCAATCAAAGGTGCCGGTTTATCGGAGGTTACCAAGATCCTGGGGCGGGGGGTTGCCGAGCAGATCTTTACTCAGCTGGAAAACCGTAGCTGGAGGTCTGGCGCAGCTGAAGCAGATACGGAAGATCGCGGACAATCAACCCTTATACAGTTCAGGTGATTTTATGGAGGGGCCTGCACCAGAGTTCGAAATCCGGAGTGCGGTTATCCGGATCTCCGATCGAAACAGCTTCCTTGACGCATTGCGCACGGTCATGCGCAAACACCATGCTACGATCATCTGTTTTAACGCCGACAATATGGCGGGGAGGCGGCATGCCGAATCTGCCGTATCCCATGCCCTCCGGTCATTTTCAAAAGGCGCACCGATCGCAAAAACCCTCGAAGTAGAGGCTCTTCTTTATGCTGCCGGAACACGCCAGTGTACGGAAGCCGCAATCTTTGGCATCCATCATGGCGAGAACCGGGCATATGTCTGTTGCATCCCGCCGGATTCTGCGATCTGGGACGCACTGACAGCCCTGATGCATTTCGTTGACGATACGTGGGACCAGTTGGATCCGGCCAAAATCGGACGGTTGAAACAGCTGTTTGCGATTACTGAGGAGGAGGTTATCGCAGCAGATGGCATATCACGGCTGCAGGATCTCGTCATCGAGCGCGTCGCGCTCCTTGACGCCTACAGGTAAGTGTCCCTGGTGCAGTTCTCGTTAAAAGAAGTGGGTCGATATCCGGATAATGCCCGGGTCAGCGGCTGGCATGGGAGATTATGTGAAGAATTTCTGGTACGATGAGGGCCGATGTTGCCAGTTTCACTGCCGGTGTTGAACCGGGGATGCAGAAAACGGCGCAATTCTTGATCGTGCCCGCGACGGCCCGGGAAAGCATGGCGGACGTCCCGATCTCCTCGTAACTCTTCAGCCGGAAGAGTTCGCCGAAACCGTCGATTGTTTTTTCGAGGAGCGGGGTTACTGCCTCAATGGTACAGTCGTCATGGGTGAGCCCGGTCCCGCCGTTGATAATGATGCAGTTGGCATGGCGCATAGCCTTAGCAAGCTCGGCCCGGATCGTTTCGATCTGATCCGGGACAACCGCATAATAACCGACCGGGTACCCTGCTTCGCGAACAATCTCACTGATTGTAAGACCGCTGGTATCATTTTCAGCAGTCCGGCTGGTAGATACCGTGATGATCCCGGTCGTAATGGCAACTGCCTGAAGGTGCTCTTTCTTCATATTATTAAAAGTGGTGGTCATTGCTAGTTAATAAAAACGGGGTATTACACTCCATTTCCTAAAATCTGACCAGATAACCATGACCCCTTTATTTCCACTGGAAAGCCATTCGTGCCGTGAATACCAGATATCATGATAAAAAACCCCTGATTGAGATGACAGGCATTCGTAACACTAGTGTTTTTGTTTTGGTTTATCCTATCTGGGGTGCTTTATAACTGAATGTGGTAGCCTCGTTGGGTCAATACAATTGATCCTCTACATAATGAGATCGTTTCGATTGATTTTTATTATAGGAAAAGAAAGTTACCAAATGCTCGTGTAAAATTCATGATCTATAAGTGAACATAGATCATGAAAATCTCCACGCGAAACAAAGGGGTCCCCCACTCGAACTTGGAAGCCTTTACATGATGTTAAACGGACCATACAAATTTGGGAATATTACAAATAAATAAATTTAAAAAAATCCAAATAGGGAGGGAATTATTGGAATCCGCCCGCAATTTCAGGGATTTCCATACGAAGCGAGGGGGTTTATAAAGAGAGCAAACAATCACCTTTTTCACATCAGACCACTTAGGATCAGTTCCACAGGGTACAGCCATGCCAGAACAGGAAGATCCCTCAAAAGGGTTATTCAACAAATATCTTTCCAACAACAAGATCTTCAGGGATCGCGAAGTGTTGCGGCACTCGTACCGCCCTCAGATCCTGCCGCACAGGAAACCCCAGATCGAGGAGATCGCCTCCATTCTGGCACCTTCATTGCGCAATGAGACACCGTCCAATATCCTGATCTACGGCAAGACCGGGACCGGTAAGACCGCCTGCGTCCGGCATGTCGGGACCGAACTTGAGAAGGTTTCCAGCAATATGGGAACAGTATGCCGGATTGTTCACTTAAACTGCGAAGTGATCGATACTCAGTACAGGGTATTGGCCCAGATCGCAAAAGAGCTCTCCGGGATTGATGAGATGGCAAGTGATAAGGCCAAGACGCACATCCCGATGACCGGGTGGCCTACCGATCAGGTCTATGCGGAGATGAAGAACCAGCTGGACTCCAGCAGAGCGGTTCTTGTAATCGTGCTGGACGAGATCGACAAACTGGTAAAAAAGAGCGGCGACGACACGCTCTACAACCTGACAAGGATAAACTCAGATCTCAAGAACTCCAAAGTGAGCATCATCGGTATCTCCAATGACTTAAGTTTCAAGGACTTCCTCGATCCACGCGTCCTCTCTTCGCTCTCGGAAGAAGAGCTGGTCTTCCCTCCCTACAATGCCCCGCAGCTCGTGGATATCCTAGCACAGCGTGCCGAGGCGGCATTCGTCCCGGGTGCGGTATCGGACGGGGTCATTCCGCTCTGCGCTGCCCTCGCCGCACAGGAGCATGGCGATGCCCGGCGGGCACTCGACCTGCTCAGGATCTCGGGCGAACTGGCGGACCGCGACGAATCCGAAAAAGTACTGGAAGAGCATGTGAAACAGGCGCAGGCAAAGATCGAGACCGACAGCATGATCGAGTGCATTGCCACGCTGCCCACCCAGAGCAAACTGATCCTGTATTCCATGCTGATCCTTGAAGGGCTCGGGCAGAATATCTTCACGAGCGGGGAAGTATCCCGCATTTACCAGGATATTGCCCCCATTATAGAGCTCGACGTCCTGACCCACCGGCGCATTACAGACCTGATCTCGGAACTGAATATGCTCGGCGTTATCAACACCCGTGTCGTGAGCAAGGGGCGGTACGGCAGGACCAAGGAGATGTGGTTCGACTCCAATACAGGCAAGATCCGCGAGGTTGTGCAGAAGGACCCGCGGCTGAACGGGCTCAAGCATCTCGATCTCAAACAGATGGAAACCAAATGGATTAAGACATGGTTCAGGTGAAAAAGCATGGATGAATCCGACCTCCAGATCCTCCGTATCCTCGAAGAGAACAGCCGGCTCTCTGCAGAAGAGATCGCGACTATGACCACCCTCGATCCCGCGGTCGTGCAGGCACGGATCCGCGCACTCGAGGACGCCCGGATTATACGGCGATACACGGCAGCGATCAACTGGGAGAAGGCCGGCAACGGGGAGGTTGCAGCCATCATCGAGCTGAAGGTGAGCCCGGAGCGCGATTTCGGGTACGACCGGATCGCCGAACGTCTCTCGCGCTTCAACCAGGTCAAGACGCTCCGCCTGATTACGGGGACCTACGACCTCCAGCTCATCGTCACCGGGAAGAACATGCAGGAAGTCTCCCGGTTCGTATCGGAACACGTAGCCCCGATGGATCGGATTCGGGAGACAGCAACGCACATCATCATGAAGTCCTACAAGGAGAACGGCAACACGTTCTTCGAGCAGCAGGAGACCGAGCGGCTGCCATTCTCGTTCTAGGGTGAGGCATGAGAGATCCTGTTTCAGAACGTGCGCAGGCCATCCCGCCGTCGGGGATCCGCAGGTTCTTCGACCTCGCGCTTACCATGGAAGGCGTCATCTCGCTCGGTGTCGGGGAGCCTGACTTCTCGACGCCGTGGAACATCTGCGAGTCCTCCATCTACTCGATCGAGCAGGGGGCGACCTCCTATACCTCCAACAGAGGGCTGCAGTCCCTGCGTGAGGCACTCTCACGCGACCTCTCCCGCAGGTACCGGCTCACGTACAACCCGGACAGGGAGATGATCATAACCTCAGGTGTCTCAGAGGCCCTAGATATCGCGATCCGGGCAATCACGAACCCGGGTGACGAAGTTATCGTCGCACAACCCAGTTACGTCTCCTATGCACCCTGTGTGACACTGGCCGGAGGCATTCCCGTGCCGGTGGAGTGCAGGGAAGAGGACAGGTTCAAGCTGAATCCCGATGCACTCGCGGAGAAGATCACGAAGAAGACCAAGGCACTCATGATCAACTTCCCGAACAACCCGACCGGTGCGGTGATGAGGAAGGAGGACCTGGAACCAATTGCCGATCTCGTCATCGATAACGACCTCACCCTCATCAGCGACGAAGTCTATTCGGAGCTCACGTACGAGGGGAATCACATCGCATCGGCCACAGTGGGCGACCTCTGGGAGAGGACGATCACGCTCAACGGGTTCTCCAAGGCCTATGCGATGACCGGCTGGCGCATCGGGTACCTCTGCGCACCGCAGGCAATCTGCGACGCGGCGCTCAAGATTCACCAGTATGTTATGCTCTGCGCACCTGCAATGGGGCAGGTGGCTGCGCTCGAGGCACTGAGGTCTGCCGAGGACGACAAGAACCGGATGGTGGACGAGTACCGGCTCCGGCGCAATATGTTCGTTGCCGGTCTCAACCGGATCGGCCTTTCATGCCACGTTCCCGAGGGGGCCTTCTATGCGTTCCCATCGGTGAAGAAGTCCGGTCTGTCAGACGCGGAATTTGCCGAGCGCCTGCTTAAAGAACAGAAGGTTGCCGTTGTACCGGGGAGCGTGCTTGGCGTAGGCGGACAGAACCACCTCAGGTGCGCCTATGCGGTCTCGCGAAAGTCCCTCTCCGAAGCGCTGGAGCGGATGGAGACGTTCATCGAAGGTCTCTGAGCGAAAACTCTGGTATTCCCGTCTGCCAACTCATCCCCTACATCGCCCTTACAAAACATGATTTACAGGCTTACGGCGGATAATTTATACCCCGCTTTAACATACACTACTTGAATCTCAATGAGCTGTACAATCATCGTTGGTGGATTTTTTGGTGATGAAGGGAAGGGAAAGGTCGTCGCCCACATCGCCCACAAAGATAAACCCGTGATCATTTCGCGCGGGGGTGTCGGTCCGAATGCCGGCCACACGGTCAAGGTCGGAGAGACGGAATACGGTGTCAGGATGGTCCCGTCCGGGTTCGTATATCCTGATGCAAAGCTCTGTATCGGAAGCGGCGTGCTGGTCGATCCCCGCGTGCTCAAGTCCGAGATCGAACGGCTTAACGTGAGAGGCAGGGTTTTTGTGGACTACCGCTGCGGGATCATCACAGAGGACCATATCGCACGTGACAAGGGCAGCGCCCACCTCGCAAAGAAGATCGGGAGCACCGGGTCCGGCTGCGGGCCTGCAAACTCCGACCGTGTCATGCGCGTCTCCCCGCAGGCAAAGGACGTGCCGGAACTGAAGGAATACCTGCTGGATGTCCCGAAAGCGATCGATGATGCGCTGAAACAGGACCAGAATGTCCTGCTCGAGGGAACGCAGGGCTTCGGCATCTCTCTCTATTACGGGACATATCCTTTCGTGACAAGCAAGGACACCTCTGCATCGCAGATTGCCGCAGACAACGGTGTCGGGCCTACAAAGATCGACAATGTCGTTGTCGTCTTCAAGGCATATCCCACCCGCGTTGGGGAAGGCCCGTTCTCAACCGAGATGCCGGCGGAGAAGTCCGATGCAATGGGGATTATGGAGTTCGGGACGGTCACCCACCGGAAACGCAGGATCGGGGGCTGGGACGGGGCGATGGCACGTTATTCAGCGATGATAAACGGTTGTACCCAGGCAGCAATCACCGGCATCGACCGCGTTGATAAAGCCTGTTACGGAATTACTGAATACGGGAAGCTGACAAAGAAGGCAAAGGACTTCTTAAAGCAGGCCGAGGATGATATCGGCTGTCCGGTTGTTCTCATCTCCACCGGCCCGGATGTATCCCAGATCATCGATATACGGGATGAAAAGTAATGAGACGGAAGATCCTCGACATCCTCTGCTGCCCGGTCTGCAAGGGGGACCTTACACTCTCCGTTGCTGAAGAGAACGAAAAGGAGATCATAGAAGGGGTTCTGACCTGTAACGCGTGCCGGGTCGATTACCCGATCCATGATGGCATTCCAAACCTGCTTCCCCAGAACACCTGTGAATAGAGGACGTCAGGTTCATGTTCCCGTTGTCTGTTGCCGCAATCCTCATGGGCGATGGTGAGGACGACGGATCCTTCGATATCTATCTTAACCGGAGCGGGATCAATTCCATCGAGGCACCGCGGGCACCGGTCAGGGTCAGGATCGGGGGCATGCTGCGCTTACGGTTCCTGAACCGGGGTTCGCCAGTCCATATTACCATCTCATCCCCGAATATCGGCACATTCTCACCATTTTTCCATGAGAACCTTTATGTAGTCGACGAGACTCTGCTCACAATTCCGATCCGCGAAGACTCCCATGAAGGCTTCTTTGACATTGAAATAACAAGCGGCTATGGCGTAATGAAGAACTCGTTCAGGGTTGAGGTCTATAAAAGAAAGATCCCCGAACCGGCAAAGCGACCCGCCGAACCACCACTCCAGCCCGTTGCCCATGGCCGCCCGCACCCGCTGATGACCGCGATGGGGATCGCGCTGATTTTGTACTGCGCCTGGCTCTATCTGAAAATCGATATTCTCAATACTGCATCGTTCCTTGCACTCATCATCGGGGCAGTATATACATGGTACCGGCAGGACTCGCACCAGTAACCCCGGCCCTCGTCCTTGCTGCCGCACTCGTTATTGACCGGTTGATCGGCGATCCCCGCAGCCCGTTCCATCCGGTGGCGCTGCTGGGGAGATTCATCGGGTACTGGGGCAGGCCGTCCTGCATCCCCCCGTATCTCCAGCGGGCGGCCGGTGTACTATTCTGGCTCATCACCGTCATCATCTTCACACTTCCGTTCATGGTTCTTTCCTCTCTTGTCCCTTGGTACCTGTACCTGCTCTGCGCCCCGTTCCTGCTGAAGATCTGTTTTGCATGGCGGTCCCTTGAGGAACATGCAAATGCTGTAATTGATGCAGTAAACCGGGGACTCGAACCGGGACGTGAGATCGTAAAGATGCTGGTCTCCCGGAATACTGCGGCACTGGATGAGGAGCAGACTCTCTCGGCTGCCTACGAGTCGCTTACAGAAAATCTGACCGACAGCATCGTCTCTCCGCTCCTGTTCTACGGCGTGTTTGGCCTTCCAGGATCCGCACTATTCCGGGCAGCAAACACGATGGATGCCATGCTCGGGTACCGGGATGAACGTGAACGCCTCGGCTGGTGCGCTGCCCGTATGGATGATATCCTCAATTACATCCCGGCGCGGGTAACAGCACTCTTTCTGCTCACCTATTTTGCAGCACGGGGGCGTTTTTCCAGTGCATGGTCCATCATGCGAAGAGACGGGAAGAAACGCCCCGGTTTCAACGGCGGGGTCGTCATGGCGGTAATGGCAGGCGGGGCGGGTATCCGTTTCGATAAACCGGGTGTCTACAGGATCGGGGATCCCGAACGAACTCTTCGTGAGGGGGGGCCGGTGATTTTCAGGGCGGTCCGCTGCGTAGCACTGACGGCTTCAGTACTTGCGGCCATTCTTGCTTGTACTACACTCTTTTTATTGGGATCATGGATCAATAATATAGGCATATGGTAAAAAGGCAGAGGGAAAAGCAGCGGGTGAGGAAGCAGCCGGGAAGCCGTGAAGCCCGGCGTCTCAACCTTGGGGACCTGAGGTTTGGCACCGAGCTTCTCAAGCGCGGCTTTGCATCCATGCAGAAAGGGGGTGTGATCATGGATGTCGTCAATGCCGAGCAGGCAATGATTGCCGAGGAGGCCGGGGCCGTCGCCGTCATGTCTCTGGAACGCGTGCCATCCGACATCCGGAAAGCCGGGGGCGTTGCCCGTATGGCAGATCCGGAACGGGTGCTCGAGATCATCGACGCGGTATCGATCCCGGTTATGGGCAAGGTGCGGATCGGGCACATCGTCGAAGCGCAGGTTCTCGAAGTTCTCGGGGTTGATATGATTGATGAGAGCGAAGTCCTGACCCCTGCAGACGAACAATACCATATCGATAAGAGGCTGTTCACGGTCCCCTTTGTCTGCGGCGCACGGGATCTCGGTGAGGCTCTCCGCAGGATCCATGAGGGCGCGGCAATGGTCCGGACCAAGGGCGAGGCTGGGACCGGCAATGTAGTCGAGGCCGTCCGTCACATGCGGGCGATCATGGGGTCGATCCGGGGGCTGAAGGGGATGGACAGACCGGAACTGACAGATTATGCCCGGGAAATCGAGGCACCGGCCGAGCTCGTGATCGAGTGCGCCGAACGCGGCAGGCTGCCGGTCGTTAACTTCTCTGCAGGGGGCATCGCGACACCGTCCGATGCAGCGCTCATGATGCAGCTGGGTGCAGACGGGGTCTTTGTCGGTTCGGGCATCTTTAAATCCTCAAATCCGCCGAGAATGGCAAAAGCGATCGTTGAAGCGGTCAATAATTTCGATGACCCGAAGGTGATCGCAAAGGTAAGCAAAGGCCTTGGTGAAGCAATGCCCGGCCTGGACGTCCACAAACTCTCAGAGGACGAGGTGCTCCAGTACCGTGGACGTTAGGATCGGGGTCCTTGCCCTGCAGGGCAATGTGAGCGAGCATATCGGGGCATTTGAGCGTGCCCTGGCAGGCATGGGGCATACCGATCAATCTTCCGTTTTTCCCGTAAAACGACCGGCCGATCTTGAGCGTTGTGATGCGCTTGCGATTCCCGGTGGTGAGTCCACAACAATCTCCCGGCTGATCGACAAGAACCAGCTGGATGAACCGATCCGCAGGTTTCCCGGGGGCATCTTTGCGACCTGCGCCGGTATGGTACTGATCGCGACGCGGGTTGATGATCCAAAAGTCCGCCCGCTCGGGCTCATCGATATGACCATCGATAGAAACGCGTTCGGTCGGCAGAAGGAATCTTTCGAAACGGATCTGCCCGTAAAAGGGCTTCTCGGTGGCCCTTTCCATGCTATCTTCATCCGGGCGCCGGTCGCTACACAGACGGGTTTGGGAGTGACCGTCCTTTCGCGTCTCCCGCAGGGGATTGTTGCCGTTGAGCAGGGCAGGCACATGGCGCTTGCTTTTCACCCTGAACTTGGCGGAGATACGCGGCTGCATGAGCGGTTCCTAAAAAACCTGAAGATCTGAATAACGGGGAAGTGATCGCTGACCAATGGGGCTTGGCAGTTCCGGTAATCCGGCGATGGTATTGGAAAGAGAGATCACCGTCAATGCCCCGCCGGAAACGGTCTGGAACGTACTTGCCGGTATTGCGGAATGGCCGGCATGGAACCCCGGGGTATCATCCGTAACGATTGGAGATAATCTGACCGTTGGCACTCACTTCCGGTGGAGGGCAAAGGGAATACAGATCAGCTCAACAGTGACGGAACTTATAATCGGCAGGCGCATCTGCTGGACAGGGAATTCTGTTGGCATTCATGCGATGCATCTCTGGACATTTGAACCCGTCGGAGGCAGGACCCGGGTTACCACCCGTGAGGCTCTCTCCGGCTGGCTCGTCAAAATTCTTACTGTATTCCGGCCGGCTTTTCTGGACCGGTCTCTTGAAAAGACCCTTGCGGCACTTAAAGCCCGGGCTGAAAAGGACGCGGAATCAAATCAGCACACACCACAATAACCGAACCGGCCGGTAATTCGTCTCCCCTGAAGGAGCTTTGTCCAGCTGAATACCGCGCAGAAAACCTGAATAAAGAATTATCAGTCTGCCCGTCACATGTTCCCGCATGACGGAAAGGAAATCCCGCCAGAGCAGAACGGGAAAGCCAGCACTCGAGATTGCCACCGGATTGCTGGCCAAGGCACTGGTCAACAGAGATGATTATATCGTGACGCTCGAGATCGATCCCGATCATAAAAAGATCCTCCACATAATGACCGGGAAACTGATCACGCCCTGCATGCTGGGAACACTCACGAACCGGTGTGAACTCCAGGAAGGCGAAGGGAGCCGGCATACGAAGATTAAACTGGGACGTCGTGCCGCTCAGTAATCCCTCCTCCCGCCCTCGGATCGAAATATCCATGTTCCTGCTCAACAGACAATGCGGCTGAGCATGACGTTACCACCTCTGCTTTCCCGCCTTTTTCCAGGTGAACCTGTTATAACCCCCCCAATCATCTCACTACTTTTTGCCAATCTGACTACAATTGTCTTTGCCATTGCCGGTCACTGGAATGCCGCAACGGTCATGTTCATTTACTGGGCCCAGAGCGGGATAATTGGTATTTTTACCGTAGCATCGCTGCTCTCAGCAGATATCGCGGCCCTCAGGTCGGACATGGTTAAATCCCAGATCGAAAACGGCGGATCGGGGGATGTCAGCCCGCGGTTTGTACGTTTCTATACGTTCCTGCTTGCGGGCTTTTTTGCCCTTCACTATGGCCTGTTCCACTGGGCCTACTTCTCGTTCATTGTCGATACGGGCCTGTTTGGTGCGGTGGATTTTTCCAACCCGGAAATCCTGATTGCATGCCTCTTTTTTTTTATCAACCACCTCTTCTCTTATTTCTACCACCGGAAAGACGAATGGCGGGGCGCGGGCTTTGTCACCGAGGAATTTTTCAGGCCGTACCGGCGGATTATTCCGATGCACCTGACAATCATTTTCGGGTCGATCATCGTCTTTGCCCTCACGATGACCGGGATCGAGGCAACCATGCCGGTCATGGTGCTTTTCCTCCTCCTCAAGACGTATGCCGATCTGGGGGCACACATGAACAAACATTCAGGCAACGGCCAGATACTATAAGCACGGTGTCTGAGTAAGCCCTAATAAAAAAGATATTTTTAAATAAAAAGCGGAGCCAGCACGAGCGTCAGCGTTGAAAGAAGCTTGATGAGCACGTGAAGCGACGGCCCTGCAGTGTCCTTGAACGGGTCGCCGATGGTGTCGCCAACGACAGCCGCCTTGTGGGCATCGCTGCCCTTCCCGCCATGGGCACCGCTCTCGATATACTTTTTTGCATTATCCCATGCACCGCCGCCGTTGTTGAGGATCAGGGCGAGCAGGATGCCTGCAATTGTTGCCACCATCAGGAAACCGGCGAGCGCCTCGTACTTGAGAATGATACCGATGATGACCGGGAATGCAACAACCAGTACACCGGGGATCACCATGTTCCTGAGGGCACCCATGGTCGTGATGTCGATGACGGCAGCATAGTCCGGTTTCTTGGTCCCTGCCATGATGGCCGGGTCCTTGAACTGGATGCGGACAGCTTCGATCACCGATTGTGCAGTCTTTGAAACCGCACGGATGGCGAAGCTTGCAAACAGGAATACGAGCATTGCACCGAGAAGCGCTCCGACAAAGACCGGTACGCTTGCGAGGTTGACCGTGGTGAAAGGCTGGCCGATGAGGCGGGAGACATCATCAATGTACGCATTGAAGAGCAGGAACACGGCAAGAGCGGCACTTCCGATGGCGTATCCCTTGGTGAGCGCTTTTGTCGTGTTGCCGGCCGCATCGAGCTTGTCCATCTTTTTGCGGACGGATTCCGGTGCCTGGCTCATCTCGACGATACCGCCGGCATTGTCAGCGATCGGGCCGAAGGTGTCCATGGCAAGGACATAGGCACAGGTCGAGAGCATACCGATTGTCGCGACCGCGGTTCCGTAGATGCCGCCATTGGCAATGCCGGTCATCGTACCGCACCAGTACGAGAAGAGCAGGGCCGCACCGATCAGGATCGCCGGAATACCGGTCGTCTCAAGACCGACCGAGAACCCTGAGATAATGTTGGTGGCAGCGCCTGTTTCGGAGGCATCTGCGATCTCCTTGACCGGGCGGAAGTTGTGGTCGGTATAGTAGTATGTCACCAGCAGGAAGAGCACAGAGAGAACAATCCCTGCGAGGCCGGCAAGGTAGAACCATATAATCCCGTTCAGCATCCACTGCACGGCAAAATAGAGCAGGATAGCACTCAGGATTGCCGTAATGTAATAGCCCCGGTTCAGGGACGTCATGGGGTGACCTTCCTCTGTTCCGCGGACGATAAGGATACCGACCATGCTCGCGAGCAGGCCGAATGCACACATGACAAGCGGGAACAGGACTCCGTTCATCCCGAAGACCGGGAAGAGGGCGACACCGATGATCATCGCACCGATGTTCTCTGCAGCGGTGGACTCGAACAGGTCTGCGCCACGGCCGGCGCAGTCGCCCACGTTGTCGCCGACAAGGTCGGCAACGACTGCAGGGTTCCGGACGTCATCCTCAGGGATTCCGGCCTCAACCTTGCCTACGAGGTCTGCGCCGACATCAGCAGCCTTTGTATAGATCCCTCCGCCAAGCTGGGCAAAGAGGGCAACGAACGAGGCACCGAAACCGAACCCGACAATGACGAATGGGGTGTGTTGCGGGTCTGCGCCCAAGGCATAGTAACAGAGCGAAACGCCGAGAAGGGACATCGCAACGATGAACAGGCCCGAGATAGCGCCTCCGCGGAACGAGGTCTCAAGGGCCTTTGCCGCACTGGTCTGTGCCGCGGATGCGGTGCGGACATTGGCACGGACGGCAACGGTCATGCCGACCACGCCAGCAATCGCACTGCAGAATGCACCGAACAGGTATGCGATAGCTGTCGTGATGGCCGAATTCATCTGCCCCGTGATCGTGTATACTGCGAAGATCACGATGGCAAGAATTATTGCCAGGATGCCAATGGTCGAATACTGGCGCTTGATGAAGGCCTCGGCACCGACCCGGATTGCGTCGGCGACCTCCTTCATCTGGGGAGTGCCCTCATCCTGTGCGAGCACCATCTTTGTCAGGATGGCAGCAAGGATAAGTGCAATGATACTTATGACGATGACGATTTCCAACATTCCCAAACCTCCCTGTCGTACCCGCAGACATTCCGATCAGGGCCGGTATCTCCGTGTCTGACCACAAAGATATTACAACCCTGTTCAGGAATCGGAGCTGGTACATCAGGTGTAATAACTGGCATAAGCAGGAACCTGCTACAAGATCCACAGGAGGGCGCCATGGCGCCGGGTCTGCCCCGGAATCAGCCCATATCCCATCCTAAGACATAATTAGTGCTTTTTTTTAGCATTAAACTTTTATCACGAATCTTAATAACAGACTGTCTTTCCACCAGACAGGCAGGACTTGGTTGACAGTTTCAGTCAAAAAGACCCCCGATTTTGCTAACAATAGGACAAATTTTACGCGGATCTTTACATTTTTCCTGAAGTACTCCCCACTATTTGAAAATGATTAATTATGATAAACTACGAACGTTTTTGAGGATTGATGAATGATTGACCTCTCGTTCCTGATCGCATTCCCCGCGCTGGTTGCGCTTTTAATGCTTCTGATATCCGGCCAGAAGCTTCGAAGCGCCCTTGTTATCGCTACGGCCGCGGTCCTCGGCCTTGCCTCAATTGCACTGCTCTTCCTTAACTGGGACAAGAACACGGTTCTTGTGAATTTTCCCTTTGAACCAGCTACCGAAGTCATGCTTGTCATCGAGGTCCTGCTTGCGATCTGGATTCTTTATCTTGGCGTGAAGCACCGCAAGTGGCTGACCTTCTTCCTGATGTTTGTCCAGGCCGGGCTCCTGGTCTGGTTCGAGACCAGCTACTCGATCCATATCGAACGGGGATTCAACCTCTTCATCGACCAGTTCTCCCTGATCATGGCGCTGATAATCGGGATCATCGGAAGCCTGATCTGCGTATACGCGCTGGGGTACATGGAGACGTACCACCACCACCACAAGGAGATAAAGGACCGGAGGAAGCTCTTCTTCTTCACGCTCTTTGTCTTCCTGTCGGCAATGTTCGGTCTTGTCTTCTCGAATAACCTCCTCTGGGTCTTCTTCTTCTGGGAGATCACGACAATCTGTTCCTTTGTCCTGATCGGGTACGCAAAGACCGAGGAGGCGACAAACAACGCGTTCCTTGCCCTGTCCATGAACCTTCTGGGCGGAGTTGCCTTCATCGCGGCAATCGTCTATTTAACGAACCTCGACCCGAACCTCCTGCACCTCGACACGCTGCTCGCCTCCGGGCAGGCCGTCGCCCTCGTCCCTGCAGTGCTGATCAGTTTTGCCGGCATTACGAAAGCTGCACTCATGCCATTCTCCTCATGGCTTGTCGGGGCAATGGTTGCACCCACACCGGTCTCGGCCCTGCTCCACTCCTCGACGATGGTTAAGGCGGGGGTCTATATCATCGTGAAGTTCGCCCCGATCCTCACCGGGACCACGGAAGGGCTTATCATCGCGATGGTGGGCGGTATTACGTTCCTCCTCGCATCTTTCATGGCAATATCCCAGAACAACGCTAAGAAGGTTCTCGCATATTCAACGATAGCGAACCTCGGCCTGATCGTCGCCTGTGCCGGTGTCGGTACATACAACCTGATGTGGGTGGCTATCCTGCTGATTGTTTTCCACGCAATCGCAAAGTCGCTCCTCTTCCTCTGTGTCGGCACGGTGGAGCACCGGATTGGCAGCAGGAATATCGAGGACATGGGGGGGCTTATTGTGCGCATGCCGAAGATCGCCATCATGATGTTCATCGGGATGGCCGGCATGTTCCTCGCCCCGTTCGGTATGGTTATTTCCAAGTGGGCGGCGATCGAGGCCTTCATCACCGCCCCCTTCGGGCTGATCTTCATCGCCATACTTGCCTT
This sequence comes from Methanoregula sp. PtaU1.Bin051, assembly GCA_002067895.1. GTDB lineage: Archaea > Halobacteriota > Methanomicrobia > Methanomicrobiales > Methanospirillaceae > MVRE01. Next base: position 160,073 of record MVRE01000012.1, read on the forward strand.
CGGTGGTTCGGCAACAGTATTCTTCTGGAGCAAGTGGATGGGTAAGATCATCTCCGTGATGAGGGACCAGAAAGTGGTGGAGGGTACGGTTGCAAAGGAGAAATGGGCCTCGCTCTACATCTTGACAGGCCTCGTGGTCGTTGTCTGTTTCGCGTTCCCGTTAATCTCCTCGCTCCTCATCGAACCGTATGTACTCAATATCTACGGGCACACGACCCGGCTTGCGCAGGCGAACTTAACCATCATGATCATGATGCTCTGTCTCCTGATGATCACGCCGCTCTCGATGCTCTTCTACCGGAAGAAACCTGCTGCGATTGCACCGCCCTACATGGCAGGACGGCCGACCCCGACCCACATGAGCTTTGCAGGCTCGCTCGGTGTGACACGTGAGGTCGTCCTCTCCAACTACTACCTCCCCCGGTTCTTTGGGGAGGAACGGCTCTTTATGGCGGGGACGGCCCTCTGCTGGGGGCTTCTCCTGATTGCAGGTACCCTGCTTGCGGGGGTGATCCTGTGATTCCTGAATACCTGATGCCTGTCGTTACTGCAATATTGTACATCGTCCTCGCCCCTCTTCTTGGGGGACTTATCTGCGGAATTGACCGCAAGGTCACTGCACGGATGCAGGGAAGGGTCGGGCCGCCGATCCTCCAGCCGTTTTATGATGTGGCAAAGCTATTCGAAAAAGAAAACCCGGTAGTCACGGTCGCCCAGAACGCCTACGTCCTGAGCTATCTCGTCTTTATGGCCGTCGCCGGGGCGCTCTTCTTTGCCGGAAATGATATGCTGCTCGTAATCTTCGCGTTTACGCTCTCCCACATTTTCCTGGTACTGGGGGCGTACTCTTCCTACTCCCCGTACAGCCATGTCGGGGCGGAGCGCGAGCTGCTCCAGATCATCGCATACGAGCCGATGATCATCCTGACAGCTGTCGGGATGTACATGGTAACGAAGAGTTTCTTCGTGAGCGCGATAGCGACATCCGGGATACCGATTATTTTCTACCTCCCCGGGGTCTTCATCGGGTACCTGATGGTCCTGACAATCAAGCTCCGGAAGTCACCCTTCGACCTCTCGACCTCTCACCATGCCCATCAGGAGATTGTAAAGGGCGTCACAACCGACTTTGCCGGCCCGAATCTCGCAAAAATCGAGATCGCCCACTGGTACGAGTACGTCTTCCTGCTGGGGGTCATCTGGCTCTTCTTTGCATGGAGCCCGCTTATAGCAATCGTCGTGATCGTCGTTGCGTACTTCGTCGAGATCCTGATAGACAATACCTTCGCCCGGGTCAAGTGGCAGCTGATGCTGCGCAGCTCATGGATCATTGCAGGGATGCTCGGTTTAGTTAACCTTGGCGTCCTTTATTACCTGAAACTGGTGGTGCCATCATGACCTACCTCGCAAAGTCACCCTGGATAGTTCATTATAACGGATCATCCTGCAACGGGTGCGATATCGAAATCCTTGCTGCGCTTACTCCTGTTTTTGACGTCGAGCGCTTCGGCATCATCAACACCGGAAATCCCAAGCATGCCGATATCCTGCTCGTCACCGGCAGCGTGAACTCCCAGAACCGGGAACCATTAAAGAACGTATACGACCAGATCCCGGATCCGAAGGTCGTCGTTGCAATCGGCATCTGCGCCACATCGGGCGGGATATTCCGTGAGTGCTACAATGTCTATGGCGGGACCGACACCACGATTCCGGTGGATGTCTACGTCCCCGGCTGCGCCGCACGGCCGGAATCGATCATTGATGGCGTCGTAAAAGCCCTCGGAATTCTCGAGGAGAAGCGGAAGAAAATACAGGAAAAAGCGGGCGAACCGCTTAAAGCGGGTGGTGCTGTATGATGCTCCCCCCGCAGTCAATAACCCCCATCGAGGTCGGTCGTCTGGTCGGTAACGTGGAGCGGTTCCGGAACGAAGGGTACCGGCTTGTCCAGATCGGCTGCACGAAGGTTGCAGACCATTACGAGATCAACTACTGCTTTGACAAGGACTACATGTTCGAGGTGCTCCGGATCACGGTCACCGCGGATACGGAAGTCCCGAGCATCACCGGCATGTACTGGGGAGCATTCATCTATGAGAACGAGATGCACGACCTCTTCGGCATTCAGGTGAAAGGGATGAACATCGATTTCAAGGGAACCCTGATAAAAACGAGGGTAAAGTTCCCGTTCAGCCAGGCTGCAGAGAAGGTCGCCACGCCAAAACCTGCTCCGGCAAAGGCTGAGCCCAAAAAGGAGGAGGCACCATGACGAAGCAGATCATCGTCCCGTTCGGGCCCCAGCACCCCGTGCTTCCGGAGCCGATCCACCTGGACCTTGTCCTTGAAGACGAACGTGTCATCGACGCGGTGCCCTCCATCGGTTACATCCACCGGGGGTTCGAGAAGCTGGTGGAAAAGCGGGAGTTCACCGAGTACACCTATATCGCGGAACGGACCTGCGGGATCTGCAGCTTCATCCACGGCGCTACCTATTGCCAGGCGATCGAGCAGATCATGAACATCGAAGTTCCCGAACGTGCCCAGTACCTCCGGGTCATCTGGTCGGAATACTCCCGTCTGCACTCTCACCTCCTCTGGCTGGGGCTGTTCGCCGACGCGTTCGGCTTTGAAAACCTGTTCATGGGCGCGTGGCGGATCCGGGAGCGGGTCCTTGACGTGCTCGAGCAGACCACCGGTGGCCGGGTCATCCAGGGCTCGGCAAAGATCGGCGGGGTCAGGCGGGATATCTCCGGGGAGAAGCTGGACGCGATGGTAAAGGACCTCGACATCCTTGACCGGGAGATGAAGGACTTAACTACGGTCTTCCTTGAGGACGAGTCGGTAAAGCACCGGCTCCGGAACGTCGGGATCCTCTCCCGGGAGGATGCCTATCACCTCGGCGCCGTCGGCCCGACCGCCCGGGGCAGCGGGGCCGCGTTCGATCTGCGCATGACCGGTTACGGGGCGTACGACAGGCTCAATTTCCAGCTGGTTACCGACAGCTGCGGGGACTGCTACTCCCGCTGTCTCGTGCGGGCTAAGGAGCTCTTCACCTCGACCGACCTCATACGACAGGCAGCGAAGAAGATCCCCGATGGGCCGATTGACGTGAAGGTCACCGGTGCCCCCAACGGCGAATTCTTCATGCGGGCCGAGCAGCCGCGGGGCGAACTCGTGCACTATGTTAAGGGCAACGGGACGAAGTTCCTTGCCCGGTCACGTATCCGCACTCCAACGCTGACGAACATCCCCCCGCTGGTTAAAATATTGCAGGGCTGCGAGCTTGCTGACGTACCTGTGATTGTCCTTTCTATCGATCCCTGTATCAGCTGCACGGAGAGGTGATAAACATGGTCTTTTTCGAGATGACAAAAACGGCCCTGAAATCGGTACTCAGCAAGCCCGCGACCATCCTGTATCCTTTCGAGCCTGCCAAGAAGACGGATCTCTCAAGGGGACATGTCGTGTTCGACGGGAGCAAATGCATCTCCTGCGGGATCTGCATGAAGAAATGCCCGGCACAGGCCATCCTTGTCACCAAGGAGGCAAAAACCTGGCAGATCGACCGGTTCCGTTGTATTGTCTGCAATTCCTGCGTCGATACCTGCCCGGCAAAATGTCTTTCCATGGATACCCAGTACACTGCACCGGTATCCGTAAAAGGTGTGGAAGTCTTTACAATCACATACGTTAAACCGGTAAAACCCCCGGCTGACAAAGCAGGCGCTGCAGGCGAATAAGGTTATTTTTTTATCAGAATCAGGAAATCCATATACTTTTTTATTATTTTTTTGCCAATATTCAGCCCAATATCAGTCATATCAGAAACGAATTCCAAAGGTTTATGTTCTCTTTCGTGGTATTGGCAATTGTTTTTAACGTATGTAAAAAACATGGCCCGGCCTGAAAGGGAGTGTTCCATAAGTGCCCGAGTATGAGGTCCTTGTAATCGCAGCAGTTGCCTTCTCATCAGTTGCTTTGGCTGCAGTTGCAATCGTTCATAAAAACCTCATCAGGTCAGTAGCGGCATATGCAGGATCCAGCATCTGCCTTGCCGGTCTCTTCTTCTTTCTCGCCTCGCCCTATGCCGGGGCATTGGAACTGACCGTTGGTGCGGGTCTTGTTGCAGTGCTCTTTCTGGTTGCGCTCATCCTTGCCGGAGGGGAAGAGTCAGAGGTGCCTTCATGAACGGACGGAATGTGTTCGCTGTGCTGTTCATTGTTGCATTTCTGCTCCTTTTTTATATTATTCTTGCACCAACGCCGGGCGGATGGCCGGAGAAGGTGCCGGTGACAGCCGGTGCTGGTACCGCACTCTGGATGGACCGGACATTCGAAGTCGTTCTCCAGGGATTTATCATTCTGGCAGGGGTTGTATCGATCCTGCTTCTCCTTGTGTATAGAAAGAGGAAAGAGGAGTCCGCATGACCGATGCGGGAACCTTTGTCGTAATCATGACAGCTGGGGCCCTGTTTGTGGCCGGCTTGTCCTGCCTGATGATAAAATGTCACCTGATCAAGATGGTTATGGGGCTGGAATTCTGCGGGAAGGGGGCAAGTCTTCTCCTTATTCTCGGAGGATATCTTGCGGGCGATACCGGGGTGTCTCAGGCTGTCGTGATTACTCTCATTGCCATCGAAGCAGTCATTGCAGGCGTTGCCCTTGCTCTCGTAATCCTGCTTAAAAAGAAGTTCCAGACCTTTGATTCAGCTGCTATCTTCCGGCTCATCAGCGGAGGCGGATCATGACAGATGCCGGATCCTGGGTATTGCCCCTTATTGTTGCAGTGCCGTTTGTTGCCACCTGTTTTATCATAGTACTGAACCGGAGGCCGGATGCACGGGAGGCCGTATCGCTGCTGGCCGCAGTCCTGACATTTTCCCTCTGTATTCTCGTACTGCCCTCGGCATTTGCAGCCAAACCCCTGTCCACTGCGGCACTACCGGTTCTTCCCGGGCTGGATCTCCGCCTTTATGCCGATGCATTGGGGTTACTGTTTGCCTGTCTCGCCTCTGGCCTGTGGATCCTTACAACGGTATATAATATCGGCTACATGAGAGGACGCCGCGAGCATGCCCAGACACGCTATTATGCCTGTTTTGCAATAACCATTGGCGCGGTCATGGGTGTCGCCCTCTCCACCAACCTCTTCTCCCTCTTCGTCTTCTACGAGATCCTCGCGATTGCCGCGTACCCCCTTGTCGTGCACACGGAGACGAAAGAGGCACTTTCAGCGGGACGAAAATACCTGATCTACACTCAGGGCGGAGGCATCGCCATCCTTGCCGGTATGATGACCCTTCTCGGGATGGGCAGTTCTCTCGATTTCATTGCCGGGGGCAATCCCGGGGTGGCTGTCCTTGCACCGGAGTTCGCGCGGCTTTCGTTCCTCCTCCTTTTTGCCGGCTTCGGTGTAAAGGCAGCGATTTTCCCCCTCCATGGATGGCTTCCGACTGCCATGATCGCACCCACCCCCGTCAGCGGCCTGCTTCACGCTGTTGCGGTTGTCAATACCGGTGTCTTTGGCCTGATGCGGCTCATCCTCTATGTGTTCGGCCCGGACCTCATGGTCAGCCTTGGGCTGAGGGAGTTTGTTCTCGCAGCTGCCGTCATTACGATCGTTGTCGGTTCCCTGCTTGCCCTCCGGCAGGACGACTTCAAGCTCCGGCTTGCCTATTCGACAGTGAGCCAGCTCAGCTACATGGTCCTCGGGACGGCCATCCTTCTTCCCGCAGGAATGAGCGGATCGGCGGATGTCTGGCAGGCGGCAGCGATCATCGGGGCGACCTATGCATTTACGGCCCACGCACTGGGCAAGCTGACCATGTTCTTTATTGCCGGTGCGGTCGCTGTCGAGACCGGCAGGACAAAGATCTCGGAACTGGACGGCCTCGGTAGGAAGATGCCGTGGGAGTTTGGCGCATTCACGCTTGCCACCCTCTCCATGGTTGGCCTGCCCCCCATGGCGGGTTTCATCGCGAAGTGGTACCTCTCGCTGGGTGTCGGGACGGGTTTCACTAGCGAGTGGTGGATGCTCCTTGTTCTCGTTGCGGCAAGCATCCTGAACCTTGCCTACTTCATTCCAATCATCATGCGGGCATTCTTCCCGCAATGTACTATTGATGTGCCGGAAGTCCGAAGCACGCTCCGTGTACCAATTCTTGTGACAGTGGCATGTGCTGTTCTGCTGGGTATCTGGACCACTTACCCGGCCAGCCCGTTTGCTTTGTGTGCCCGGATCGCAGCAGCTGTAACTCACACAACGATGGTTATTCCTGGTACCCCCGTTGCAGGATCTGCCATCCCGCCATTCGTAATCTTCCTGGTCGGCGCCCCACTCGTACTGGTACTTGGCGGCAGGGCAAGGCAGGCCGGGCTGATCCTGCTGGGGGCCGCGGGCCTCGCAGATGTCCTTCTCCTGCCGGGAGGGTACATTGCCGGGCCAGTCGGTGACGGAATGGTGCAGTGGAGTGTCCCCTTCCTGAATTATACATTAACCCTGCTGAAGGTGGATCCGCTCTCATACATGACTGGAGTAATCTTTGCACTCATCACGTTCCTTGCCATTCTTTATGCAGCGGTCGCTGCCCCGCCCCGCCTCCATCTCTACGCGCTGCTGTATGCAGGATCGGCGCTCGGTGTAGTCTTTGCCGGGGACTGGATAACCCTTTTAATCTTCTGGGAGCTGATGGCGATTACTTCGACCATCCTGATCTGGCAGGAAGGAGGGGAGGCAGTTGCAGCCGGTTTCCGGTATTTCCTGTATCACGGGCTGAGTGGGACTCTCCTTACCGCGGGGATCGTCCTCCTCATTCTTGGCGGGGGATCGCTGGCAGTCGGCCCGCTTGCCGCTCTGCCAGCAGGAGCGTACTCGTTCTGGGCAACGATCCTCATCGTCCTTGGCATCGGGGTGAATATCGCGTTCATCCCCCTGCATACGTGGGTTCCGGATGCGTACCCGCGTGCCAATTTTATCGCGAGCGTCTTTTTATGCGTCTACACAACCAAAGCCGCGGTCTACCTTCTTGCCCGGGCGCAGCCAGGCACCGAATATATTGCCTATATGGGGGCGTTCATGGCAGTATATGGCGTTACGTTTGCGGTCTTCCAGAACGATATGCGGCGCCTGCTTTCCTACCATGTCATCTCGCAGGTCGGGTACATGGTCGCAGGTGTGGGAATCATCGGCATGCTGGGATCAGCTGATGCAATAGGCCAGCTCGGGCTCGATGGCGGCATGGCGCATCTCTTCAACAATATCCTCTATAAGACGCTCCTCTTCATGGCGGTAGGTGTCATCATCTGGAAGACCAGCGAGAACCTGCTCAGCCGCGTCGGAGGACTGCAGAAAAGGATGCCGGTCACGGCGTTTGCGTACTGGGTCGCCGCGTTATCGATTGCCGGGATACCTCTCTTCAACGGCTTTGTCTCGAAAGGTATGGTCCTTGCAGCCGCTGAACACACCAGTATCTGGCTCTGGGCGCTCCTTGAGATCGCGTCATTTGGTACGCTCCTCTCGTTCCTGAAACTCGGGTATTTTGCATTCCTCAGGCCGGGGGATAGGGAAGCGTCGGATCCCCCGGTACTTATGCAGGCCGGTATGCTGGGTATTGCCGCCCTCTGTATCCTTATCGGGATCTATCCCCGGCTGCTGTATGCGATCCTGCCCTTCCCGGTCATGTATGAAGCTTATGATCCTGTCCATATCCTGAGTGCGGGCATCGTCCTCGGCGCGGCCGCTGTGTTCTTCTTTACCGCAGGGAAAAAAATGCTCGAACCGCACGAGACCCGGCTTTTTGATGCAGATGTTGCATATACAGCGGCCGGGCGCGGCGTTATCGCTTTTGCAGGGGCTCTCGAGACAGTATTCTCTCAAATGTACGGGTATGCTGTCAGTACTGCCAGAATACTCTTTACTGCAGGCAAAGCTGCGATGCGCTGGGAGAACAGGGATGCGGGCGGATCTGTCGCGCTGTTTGCCGGCATTCTCCTTGCCCTCATGGCTACGATCCTGCTGGGAGCGTCACTATGATGCCTGCAGAGCCGGCAGCAACCATGCCGGTCTTTATCGCTCTTGGAGGGGTCGTTATCTATGGGGCTCTTCGAATCTTCCCTGCGGCATACCGCACGAGGGCGGGAACGCTTACGGCACTCTGGCTTGCACTGGCATTTCTCCAGATGCTTTATGCGGTTTTCCAGAATCCGCTCCCCCCCAATACATCCTACCTCGGGCTTACAACCGGCCTGCTCATCACGGGCATCGGCGCACTTGCCGTATTTGCCTCGCAGGACCTTCTTGATCCCAAAGGGCCAATACATCTCTATCATCCGCTCGTACTTTTCGCACTCGCGGGGGCGGTGGCAGTGGGTTTTGCGCAGGATCTCTTTACAATCTTTGTCGCCGTCGAGCTCTCTGCAGTCCCGGTATATGCCCTCGTCGCTTACCGGTACCAGGAAGACCCGGCAGCCATTCCCGCTGCTATGAAATACCTCATCCTTGGCGTTGCGGGAACCATCACGGCACTTCTGGGGGTCTCGATCCTGTATCTTGCCGGGCACACGCTTCGGCTGCCGGAACTTCCGGCTGCACTCGCCGGTACGGACCAGACAGTCCTTCTGCTTGCTGCCGTTCTCATCCTGCTGGGGTATGGCGTGAAGCTTGCCATCGTCCCGCTCCATACCTGGCTGCCTGATGCTTACGCAAGGGCGCCTGTCGGTGTAACGGCCATTTTGGTCGGGGCGACGAAAACAGGGGTTCTCGTCGCAATGTTCCTCTCGCTGTCCGCCCTTCCGTTCCGTCTCTCCCTGTCTGCGGATCTCGGCATGCTGGTTATTTTCTTTGCCATCCTGACGATGACGGCCGGCAACCTCCTTGCCTTAAACCAGCAGGACCTCCGGTATATCCTTGCGTACTCCAGCGTCGCCCAGATGGGGTACGTTTTGCTGGGCTTTGGCATGGGAATGCTGTATGACCTTGAACTCGGCTTCACCGCAGGGCTCTATTATGCCATTGCCTACGGGATCATGAAAGCCGGATCATTCATGGCGGCTGACCTGTTCGGGAGGGCTGCGGGATCTTTCGAGCTTAAGCGTATGCGGGGTATCGGTGCGGGTTACCCGCTTTTAGGCATCTCGTTTGCGATCTTCATCCTGGGGTTGAGCGGGGTTCCCTTTACCTGCGGTTTTCTGGGGAAGTTGTTGCTTGAGCAGGCCGGGATGGTGACGTCCATGTTAAGCGGGGTTGTCCTTGCCCTTATCCTGGCCCTGAACAGTTTCATCTCGCTGGGTTATTATGTCCCGGCCCTCTCTGCCCTCTCTTTCAGGGGGGCTGATGATGCGAAAGAGACGGTGCCGGAGAAACACCTGTCTTTGCCTGCGAGCGCCGTATTCACGGTTGTCTTACTTGCAGTCGTGACCGCCTATCTTGGCCTGTTCCCGGAATCGTTTGGCTGGATAACCCGTGCCGCCCAGCAGCTCTTCCCGTGGGGGGTGGTATGAATGACCCTCTGGAGTCTTGTACTATCACCCATAAGTATCGCGTTTCTGGCTCTCTGTATCGGGTATCTTATCTATGCATGGTCGAAAACAGTTGCCCCCCCCTTTGTACCGTCCCACGGCAAGGTGATGCCGTATGTCGGTGGTGAGGTAGCAGAGGCCCAGGTATTCCAGCCCGGTTATGCATTCTTTTACGTTGCACTATTTTTCACCGTGGTACATGTCGCCGCGCTGGTGATTGCGCTGGCGCCGCCGGATGCACCGCTGTGGGGGACTGCAGGATACCTAGCCATCATAGCGGCAGCAGTCGTCATCCTGAGGTGGGAGCATTGAACCGCAGTATTGTCTGCATCAGTGGTATTATATCAGGGAAACGGGGTGATCAGATACCATGAGTGGCATGTCCGGTTCACTGAGCGGGAATCTTGTGCGCTGGGCACGGATCAAGTCACCCTGGATAACGATCTTCAACAGCGGAGCCTGCAATGCCTGCGATATCGAGATCATCGCCTGCCTGATGCCGCGGTTCGACGTCGAACGGTTCGGGATCCTCGCCAAGGGGTCGCCGCGGCATGCTGATATCCTGATCGTGACCGGGAGAGTCACCCGCAAACAGGCATCGCGGCTCCGCAGGGTCTGGGAGCAGATACCGGAGCCGAAGTACGTAATTGCCGTGGGAGCGTGCGGTGCGGGGGGTGGCGTCTTTGAGGGCCTTTACCACGTCCTTGACGGGCCCGAATGTGTGATCCCCGTTGACATCTACCTTGCAGGCTGTCCTCCCCGGCCGGACGAGATCATCAACGCTGTCGTGGCGTGCCTCGGCCTGATGGAGCAGGATGCGGCTCATGGCGGGAAGGAGTGGCGGCAGAAACAACCTGCCGGGAAAGCAGGACATGCGAGCACCGGAGAAGGAGCCGTCTGATGAACAAAAAGCTGACATTGGAAGAAGTAACCGGAAAACTCGGCCGGTTCGGGACTGTTGAACAGGCCAGATTCAACCGGATCAGGGTATCCATGGAACCTGATACCATAAGGGACGCTATAATTGCGGCTCAGGGAGATCTGGCCTGTGAACGTCTCCTCGCCATCAGTACTGCGGATAACACCGAGACGCTCGAACTTATATATCACCTGATTGGCCCCCACCGTACTGTTATCTCGCTCGCTACCCGGCTTCCCAGCCATTTGCCAAAGATACGGACGATCTCCGACATTCTCCCCCCTGCAGGGATCTACGAGAGGCAGATCCATGACCTCTTCGGTATCACCTTCGACGGGCATCCCGGCCTCAACCGCCTCATGCTGAATGAGGACTGGCCGGAGGGCGAGTATCCCCTGCGAAAGGACTGGAAACCCGAGCCGGGCCGGTTCTACGGCGGCATCCGGGAGGACAGGAGCTGATCATGGCGCATGTCGTAATCCCGGTCGGCCCGCAGCACCCGGCCCTTAAAGAACCGGTCAACTTCCGGGTCGTGGCTGATGGCGAAAAGATCGTACGGCTCGAGATAGACCTCTCCTACAACCACCGCGGGATCGAGAAGGCAGCGGAGTCCCGCGACTTCATCCGGGTCCTGCCTCTTCTCGAGCGTGTCTGCGGGATCTGTTCGCATTCTCATGCGACATGCTTTGCCAAGGGAATCGAGGAACTGATGCAGCTTGAGATCCCGCAACGGGCCCAGTACATCCGGACCATTGTTGCCGAACTGGAGCGGATGCACTCCCATCTCCTCTGGCTGGGGGTGGCCGCTCATGAGATCGGCTTCAACACGCTTTTTATGTGGACATGGCGCGACCGTGAGACCGTGCAGGACATCCTCGAGGAGATCAGCGGGAACCGTGTAAATTACAACATGAACGAGATCGGGGGTGTCCGTTGTGATATCAGCCCCGAACAGGCCGGATCAATCCTGAAGCGGCTTCCGCTACTCGAAGAGAGAATCGGGGAATATGTGAAGATGGCAAAAAGCCAGAGAACCATGCTGATGCGGTTCTGCGGTGTCGGGAAACTCTCAAGGGCCGAGATCCTGAGATACGGGGCGGTCGGGCCGACGGCACGGGCTAGTGGCGTGGATTATGACGCCCGGAGAGACGATCCGTATCTCATTTATAATACGATTCCATGGAATGTTGTCACTGACGAAGACGGCGATGTCTTCGGGCGGACGAAAGTCAGGATCGGGGAACTGAGAGAGAGCCTGGGCATGGTCAGGTACTGTCTTGAGAACCTGCCTGGCGGACCGATCCGGGTTCAGGCGCCCAAAACGGCTCCTTCGGGAGGCGAGATCCTCTCACGATATGAAGCGCCAAGAGGGGAGCTTGTACATTTTATACGGACAAACGGCACCGATAAGGTCGAACGGCTGGATATCCGTACACCTACACTTGCGAACTGGACATCAGTTGCTGCAGCTCTTGTGGACCAGAACCTTGCCGATATTCCGGTAATAGTGGCTGCAATTGACCCGTGCCTGTCCTGCACATCGAGGCTTGTTGTAGCGGACAGAAAGAGCGGAAAGACAGGTAATATCTCTTGGAACGAACTTCGGAATGGCGTCTGCAGGATCCGGCCGGGGAGCAACCGCATATGACCGATCCGCTGTTCCCGCTCCTGTATATCCTTGTCTTTCCCGGATTCCTCTTCCTTCTTGCCTATGCACTGATCCTGGAATACATCGACCGCTGGATCACGGCACGAATGCAGAACCGGGTCGGCCCTCCATGGTTCCAGCCGTTTGCTGATCTCATCAAGATGCTCTCAAAAGAGGTAATTGATCCGGCCGGTATCGACAGGCGGCTGTTCGATGCTGCACCTCTGGTTGCTCTTGCCGCCGTCATGACAGCATTTATCTACGTGCCGGTTATCGGGAGCAGCCCGTTTGCGTTCGAGGGAGACATCGTTCTCGTGCTCTATCTCCTCTCGATTCCGACCATAATTCTGTTCCTTTTGGGCTGGCTGAGCCGGAACGTCTATGCAGCTATGGGAGGGATCCGTACCGTCACCCAGCTCTTCATCTACGAAGTCCCGTTCTTCCTTGCTCTCCTGACACCTGCGCTGATGGCGGGTTCCTGGTCCATCTCGTCTATCGTTGCATGGCAACAGCAGCACCTATGGTGCGCGATTCTCCAGCCAATAGGTTTTATTGTCGCCCTGATCGGGCTTCAGGCGAAGCTTGAGAGGCCGCCGTTTGACATACCGGAGGCTGAGACCGAGATAGTTGCCGGGCCATGGACCGAGCTTACCGGGCGAAGGTTAGCAATCATGCATCTCGCTGTCGATGTATCGCTGGTCGTGGGAAGCGGTCTTGTAGCGGCCATGTTCCTTGGAGGCCCTGCGTTTCCGTGGTCAGTGGAACCCGGGTGGCTTGCCGGCTTATCTGGTCTCATCGTATTTCTCGTAAAGACCTTTTGTGTTCTCTTTCTGTTGTCCGCCATCAAGGTCGCGACAGGCCGGATCCGGATCGACCAGCTCAATGACATTGGATGGAAATATATCGCAACCGCCGCTCTGGTCCAGGTCGCACTAGTGCTTGCAATCCAGTCTGCACGGGTGATCCCGTGAGCGTTATTTCCGAGATGATCCGGAACCTTCTGACCCGGCCGGTCACAATCCTTTACCCGAAGGAGAAAGTAACCATACCCCCGGGATTCCGCGGGAGGATTGTTGTATCTGACGAAAAATGCATCGGGTGCGGGAAGTGCGCAGTGGTCTGCCCCGCCCGGTGCATAGCGATGGTCGACAATCAGAAAGAAGTGTCATTTAAGGGAAAGCAGCTTGTACGCAGAAAGAAGCCGAAGGTGAAGCTGTTCAAGTGTATCAGGTGCGGGCTCTGCGAGAGGTATTGTCCTGCCGATGCCATCCATGTTTCCAGTGAACCTGCCCTTTGCGGAACGGACAAGGATGCTGTTTCTGCATGACATTACCGGAAAACCGTGACATCGCTGATCGCTTAAACAACAGACTCTCGGGAGCCACCCGTATTGCTGTTGTCGGGGTCGGGGACGAGACATCACCAACTGACTGCCTTGGCATGCTTGCTGCACGGGATATCGAAATAAAAAAAATCCCTGGTATCAAGGTCTTTTTCGGAGGTACAGTTCCCGAGAGCACCACAGCCCCGATCCGACAGTATCATCCGCACCATATCCTGATACTCGATGCCGCCGAGATGAATGCACGGCCCGGCACGCTGGATATCATCGGACCCGGTGAGATCAGTGCCGGTCTTCTCTCGACTCACGCCATCCCGCTCACCGTTTTAATGGAGTACCTTGAAAAGGATACGGGGGCTGTTGTGACGCTTCTGGGTATTCAGCCGATTACTGACAGCGATGAGGCAGATGCATCAAGAGAATGGGAATATTTCCGGGAATCTGTGGCGGGCCTCATTGCAGTACTTTCCGGAAGAATGAGGAAGGGAGATAGCAATGTACCGTCACATGAATGATACAGTCTCGGGCTGCAGGGTCTGTAAATCTACCGTTACCGCAAGCGCGGGTGTCGGGTGCACGTTCATCTGTTTCTGGAAGGAGGTCTGCGATTGCCATGTGCCGGCATTGATGCCAAGGACCCCCCGGTACATGGTGATGCCCCGGATGTGTACATGACCGGTATGGAGGATTTCCGGGACGGGGTCGATGATCATCCTGTCCTGCTTTCCTGCCGCTATCGGGGTTTTCCTCCCGTACGCCGGTGCGAGGTGCCTGCGCGTTAACATCTCCTCCATCATCTGCCCGCTCTTTTCGTAACTGGCACCTGGGATAAGCCCGATCATGTCATCAATTGATCGCCCATGATACATCAGCACCCGTACGCCCTGCAGGTTGACGAGTGCGGGGTTCTCAACAAGCGTGCAGTTTTTCGGGAACTTATCGGAAAACGGTTTGGGAATTACCGGCTGTGGCTCTGCGCCCCGGACCACATCGTGATTGCCCGGAGAGATGATGATCCGCATCCTTGAAGGGAGATCTGAGAGCATCTCTCCCAGCCGGTCGTACTGCTCATGGATATTCCTGATGGTTAATTCCTGCTCCTGTCCCGGATAAATCCCCACACCGTCCACAAGGTCGCCGGCGATCAGCAGGTAGTGTGCAGGTTCGTCTTGCAGCCAGTCGGCAAACCGGTTCCACTGTTCTTCGAGGAATGTATTGCTCCCGACATGAATATCTGAGATCAGGACTGCTTTCCCGGGGCTGTCGCTTTTGTATGGCGTATTATCAATCCTGATATCCGGCCGGAACATCTGTTCGGCAAAGAAGAGCTTACCGTCATGGGAGAGTTTTCCCTTGACCCCGATTACTTCATCATGCACGAGTCGTTCTGCATCTGAAAAGATCGGCTTATCCTTCCTGAAGAGGACAGCAATGGCTCCTGTGGGATCCTCCAGCTCGGCAATCCGGTGGCCGTTTGCGGTACTCTTGACTTCGGCGACCATGCCGATTATCGTGCACTCTTCCTGACGGTACCGGTTGGACCGGAGCAACCCTTCGATCGGCATGCCGCTGGTCCGCGACCGGATCATGCCTCCAAGCCGCTGGTACCGGTCCCGGAAATAGTGGAGATAATCGGAAGTGCCGTTCACGCTTCCCGATGTCCCTGCAGCCCCGCTCACGATCTCGAAGGAAGGGTCCGTCAGGAACCGGACCCCGTCGCGCCTGCTGGTCAGGCCGGGGATGTGCCGGCTCGTAACGACAAGGGTATCGGGAGGAACCTGTGCGATGATGCGCTCGATCAGATCCGGGTTGTCCTGTTCCTGGAGATACCGTACGACATCCGGGTGGACCTGGAGCCGGGTAGAAAGGAACCGGAGCGCAATCTGCTGCGCATCAAGCATGATCAGTAATATGCAGTAAGGACGGATATAGCATCGCGTTCTTCCACTAACTCATCTGCACGCCCATGGTGCGGTATATTAACCGTTACATCCAACAAGAAGCAGGAGAATGGATAACAAGATAGAATCGTCAGGCATCAGGGATCTAATTAAACGATTCCGGACGAGTGAACACTGGGCTGCATCGCTGGCAAGGGACATACTCTGGGTCATTGCAGTTGTCGGCGGAATTGCACTTGCCCTTTACCTGATCTGCGGATCATGGCCTGCCGTTGTGACGATCGAGTCAGAAAGCATGGTGCCCCATATGAACGTGGGAGACCTTGTCGTTGTTGTTGAAAAGGACCGGTTCGGTAATCTCCAGACATGGGATGAAGGAAAAAAATCCGGGTATAAGAAATTCGGCGATTACGGGGATGTGATCATCTACCGCCCTAACGGGGTCACCGATCTGTGGGCCACAATTGGCATCCTGCCTCTCTCAAAACAGCATCCGATCATCCACAGGGCCATTACATATGTCGGGGAGGGGCAGCCGGAACCCCTGTATCTCAATCCCTATCGCGGCAAGGTCACACCGGCAGATTATATGCCCCTTAAAAACAGTAATTTCACTACCGGGGGTTATACGGTCCTGTACACAGGAAATTCCCCTCCTTCTGCTAATGTAACATCAGGTACCAGCGATCTGCTCCTGCGTATTTCTTCCAGTCAGTATCTGATACCAACCGGCTACCTCGTTTCCGGCTCAGGATACGTGCTTCCGATCTCCCAGGCCCCCCCTCACGAAGGGTATATCACGAAGGGCGATAACAACATCGCGAGCGACCAGAGCTTTCTGTCAGTACCGGATGCCGGGACCATAGAACCGGTCAGGAAGGAATGGGTCGTTGGAAAAGCATTGTTTACCATCCCGCTTATCGGCCTTCTGCCGCTCCATATCATGGAAGTTGTCATCATCATGGTTGCCGCGATGCTCCTGTACGAATGGTACCTGCGATGGCGCGAGGCTGTGGAAAATGATGGAAAGAAGGCGCAGAAATCCAGAAAGAAAATAAAAAAATAACATCGTGAAACGAGGTGTATTACCTGTCAATGCTGTATGTCGGAATGGATATAATCCCGATGGGCAGGCGGCCTTGTATGTGTTTATAGAACCCCCCGAGCGCTGAAAAGGGAATCCGTCAGGAAAAGCTCAGAGCAGTTCCAGCGCCTGTTTTCCGGTCATACCATTCCGGATGCCCCGACCCATTGCGGAACGGTTTGCCTCCTTGACAATACCAGTTAACAGGTCATCGATATTGGTGATCGACGGCCCGATCGATGGGCGCACTCTGGCAGCCGGATAACTGAAGGAGTCAAGTGCCGTCACATCGAAAGCCCCGCACCCGACCATACCCACATCGGTTTTAACCGCAACGAGGTTTGCCGGTCCAAGCGGGATCACAAAACCATCCGCTTCTTTTTTTGTAAGATGGACTTTCTTTGTCTCCATTGCCATAGGATCCTCTCACAGAGATTGTACCGTGGTAAGATAAGAATCATATGGCAGCTGTTGTTTTTTCAAAGCATTTATCATTGAGGGAAGGCTATACTGCCGAGATACATGGTGGACAGACTGCAATGGACAGATTGCATGCAATCCTGAACAAAGGGGTGGAAGGGCACCGGCTGACAGAGGAAGAGGCCCTGTTCTTATTCGGTATACAGGATCGTGCCATCTGGGATGTGGCAGCAGCGGCAGATCAGGTCAGGCAGAAAAAGACCGGGGGTGTCGTGACTTATGTCAAAAACCAGAATATCAATGTCACAAACCTGTGCGTCAATGCCTGCGGGTTCTGCGGGTACTCAAAGAAGCCCGGGGATGACGGGGTGTATTTTTTTACTAAGCAACAGGTCCAGGAAAAAGTTCGGTTGGCAAAGTCCCGTAATGTAACCGAGATCTGCACCGTAAGCGGGCTGCACCCAGACTTTACTACTGAATCATATACCGGTCTTTACAGGTGGATAAAAGAAGTATTTCCAGAGGTCCATATTCACGCAAGCAACCCGATGGAAGTCGCCTATGCAGCAAGGAAGAGCGGGATGACGACACGGGAGGTTCTCTCCGCTATGAAAGCTGCCGGGCTGGGATCTCTGTGCGGTACGGCTGCGGAGATCCTTGTCGACGATATCCGGAAGGAGATCTGCCCCCAGAAAATCAGTACGGATGAATGGATCCGAATCATCAAAGAGGCGCACGGGTTAGACATCCCGTCAACGGCAACCATCATGTACGGGCATTGCGAGAGCAATGAGGACCGGGTTAAACATCTGGCAATCCTCCGTAAAATTCAGGACGAAACCCGGGGGTTTACCGAGTTCGTCCCCCTCTCGTTTATCCATATGAATACTCCCCTTTATAAAAAGGGCTTTGCACGTGCAGGAGCGACAGGCAGGGAAGATCTGCTGATGGTCGCGGTCGCCCGTCTCTTCCTTGACAATTTCAATAACATTCAGGTCTCGTGGGTCAAGGAAGGAATAAAGATGGCGCAGATCTCGCTCCTTGCGGGGGCCAATGATCTTGGCGGAACGATGTTTGAGGAAAGCATCTCTAAAGGAGCAGGTGCGCAGAATACCGATTATCTCGATCCTGCTGAGATGCAGAGGATTACAGAAGATGCGGGAATGAAGCTCCGGCAAAGAACAACCCTTTACCGACTTCTTTGATTCACCTGTTTTCTTGGCACGATGAAGGGGAATGTTGATTGGCAGGTGATGTAATAATCTATTAACAAAAAGTGTGGAAGGAATTACACGTATGCGCATCAAGCCGAATATTTTCTATCTCATTGTCGGGATTATTGCCCTCATTGAAGTCGGTATTTTCTGGGTGTCCATTGAGTTAGATAACCCGATTCTGATTCAGGCTGCAGTTTTAATCGGAATCATCGTGATCTATCTCGCGAAGAGGAAGGTGGAAACGATTATTGAGGACGAGAGGACCCAGTTTATCGCACAGAAAGCGGCATTGCGGACGCTCGAGGTCTTCTGGGTCATCTTCTTCGTCATGAGTCTTGGGAGCATCGTCATGGGGATGAACCGGCCACTCCACTTCCGTCCTCCGGTGTTTCCCGGCAGCCAGGGCTCTCCTCCATCGGATATTGAAGTCAATCTCCCGCTTGTCGGTCCGGAGACCTTTGGCAGATTCGGTTTCGTCCAGCTTGGCCTGCTTTGTCTGATGATTTTCCTCTATATCGGGTTCCGTATCTATTACGGCCGTAAGTATGGGGCGAGTGAGGCCGATGAAGAATAAGATCAAGGTATACCGGGCAATGCATGATATGACGCAGGAAGACCTTGCACAGGCTATCGGCGTGACCCGGCAGACCATCCTTGCCATTGAAAAGGGCAAGTACATCCCGTCACTGGATCTCGCCTTCAGGATTGCCCGGCATTTTAAAGTTAATATCGAGGAAGTTTTTAATTACGAAGAATAATGCAATAAACTTCGGGAGCAGATCCGGATCATGAAAGGATCTGCACCATTAAGATTCTGTTACTACTCCCGCCCAGCGTTTTAGTGATTATTACAAGCCCATCATGTTCCTCCTGACGGAGGTGTCCCCGACGGGGGAGTTCCGGAAGACTGCATATCCGCCGGGGGGGTTCCTGATGGCCGCGGGCGGGTATTGTTATCTGCCTTCATATCATCGGAAAATCCTGCCGGGGGCGTTCCGCTTGGCGGAGTTCCCGATATCTCAGGATGAGTTGCATTCCCTGATTTCAAGGGGTGCGGGGACCCGTCCTGAGATGCTGCCTGAAAAGTTCCCGATGGTCTGGATCCTGCATCATCTGTAATAGTTGGTTCAGCCGATTTCGCCGGTTCAGTTCCCGAATCGGAAATGCACCCGGCAACAAGAACTCCTACAGTAAGCATCAGGCATGCTATTACAAGTATGGTAGTGCTCTTCATCATAATGTGAATCTCCTGACATGTCGCGTAAGACTGCAAATATATTGTTTTACCTGACAATTAGTAATCAATATGTTACATAATGTTATTTAAAGATTACCATGAGTTCTGTATATCGCCATTAACCATCAATCCTGGAATAGTATGCTGCCTTCATTCCTGTGAGAAGAATACGAAAGAGCCGGCACTCTGACAGGCGGTATTACCACCTTTTTCTATAGTAAGTTATTTAAGACTTAATGTCAAATATACTTTACACAGATGTGGAACAGTACCGGAACCCGGCAGCGATGGACTATCACTCATAATAGGGAAACACCAATAAAACCCGGTGAACACAATGACCGAATTCGGTCTCCATGATATCCGGATTATCAACTTGCCACGCTGGCACAACTTGATGAACCCATAGAAGAATGGTGAAACAAGATGATAGTACGATTACTTGTCTCCTGCCTGCTCTTGCTGATCGCGCTCGTGGCATCAGCCGGGGCAGCAACTACAGACATAAGTACTGCTGAGATAAGCATTACCAGCTTTTCGATTGAACCAACAAATCTTATGGAGTGGGATATCGGGACACTGAGCGTTACGATAAAGAACACCGGGTCTTCTTCGATCAATATTGAATCCGCTCAGCTGGATCCCCCCGTTACCGGTTTTAAAATCCTGAATGACCAGACGTACGATTCTGTCGGTGCAATCGGGGTGGACGACACGCGGACTTTCACGTTCTCTTTCCAGGCAAATGTTCCAGATGGCGTTTATTACCCGAAGTTCTATCTCGATCTCGATAACCAGGGATGTTTCCGGGAGTACATACCGGTGGAAGTGAAAAGCACTGAACTCGTCGTGGCGGTTGGGGACGCTCCGGATGCATTTGGCGAAGGGAAAAAGTCCGATGTCGTTATCTCAGTGAGCAACCCGCGGCCGAACACGATAAACTCGGTTACAATTACGCCTTCCGGAGATGGCGCCACCTTCTCCCCCAAACAGGCATTCCTCGGTGAACTTGCATCGGATCAGACCAAAAATGCTACCTTTAAAGTGACGCCAGAGAAAGAGACAACACTCCAGTTCGATGTCACATACCGGAATGGCCTGAACGATCATTCGGCAACGGTCACGTTACCGGTTGAATTCGGCGATGACAAACTCAGTGCCGAGCCCGTTCTCAACAATGTCGAGATTGCCGGTGGCAACGGATACAACACTATTTCGGGCGACATCAACAATGCCGGACTTACAAGCGCGTATTCTGTCACGGTAACCGTCGGCAGCCCGGCCACGGCAGTCGACCCGAATAAGATCTATGTCATCGGTGAACTGGAACCGGATGACTTTGCCAGTTTCGAAGTAACCTATAAATCATCCGGTTCGACAGTGCCGGTCGTTGTCACGTACAAGGACGCTGACGGGAATACATTTACCAAAACCTTCGCTGTTGATATGTCTGCCGGAGGCGCCCCCCTCTCCGGTATATCAGGCTCCTCATCAGGAAGCTTTTCCGGTTCCGGAACCAGCAGCGCTCCCGGCGGGGCACCCGGTAGCACCCGTGGCGGGATATCTGTCTTTGGCATGAGGGGAGGCAGCAGCGGGGCCCAATCGCTGCCTCTTATGGAGATCGGCACCGCACTCATCGTAATCATCGTAATCGTAGTCTTCGCATGGAAGAGGGGATATCTCCGTAAAATAAAGGAGCGGATCCCCAGGCGGAAAAAGAGCGAGGACGATGATGACTTCCCCAATCGTTGAAGTACGCAGCATAACCAAGGTCTACTCCCTTCCCTCCGGGGACGTCGTTGCCCTCGACAATCTCTCGCTAACCATAGAGGAGGGGGAGTTCGTCGCCATTATGGGGCCGTCCGGTTCAGGCAAGTCAACACTCATGAACCAGCTGGGGTGCCTCGATGTCCCGACTAAGGGAAGGCTCCTTATTGCCGGGACAGATGTCCGCACTCTTAACGACCACGACCTGACACAGCTGCGGCTGAACACACTGGGGTATATCTTCCAGCGGTATAACCTCATCCCTCTCCTCACCGCGTATGAGAACGTGGAATACCCCTACATCCTCAAACATCGCAAACAGGATGACACAGGCCATGTCAGGGACCTTTTGGAATCTGTCGGTATAACAAGAAAGATGGCCCGGCACAGGCCTGCCGAACTCTCCGGTGGCCAGCAACAGAGAGTAGCAATCGCACGCGCGCTCGTCAATAATCCCAGGATCCTCATCTGCGATGAACCGACCGGGAACCTGGACACGAAAACGGGTAACCAGATCATGGACATGCTCAGCGATCTCAATAAGAAGGGAAATACCATTATCATGGTCACCCATAACCCGGAGACTGCCAAATACGCGGATCGGACAGTTATTATCCGTGACGGGAGGATCGCAGTATGAAGATCTTCTCGGATATCCTGTTCACGCTCTCTGCCCGGAGTATCCGGCTCAATATGCTGCGTTCGATCCTGTCCGCACTCGGCATCACCATCGGCGTTATTGCCATATCTGCGATGGGGATGCTCGGTGCAAACATGACATCGGTCGTCTCCGCGCAGATGTCCTCCATGGCAAACACCATGACGGTCACTGCCTATACCGGGGGTAGTAGCGGGGGCTGGTCACCACCCGGCATGGGGGGTGGTTCGAATGACGACAGCTACATTACGGATAAGCAGTACGACGATATCTACCAGATCGCGAGCAGGTACGGGACCGTATATCCATACTACTCAGAGAGCGATACCATCTATACTAAAAATGACCAGAAAGGACGGGCTACTATCTATGGGCTTGACAAAGAGGATATGCAGACTGTTCTTACTGTTGCCAACGGGACTTTACCCCGGAGTGAGAATGATGTCGTTGTCGGCACCACACTTGCCGGGCGGCAGGATCTGGAAGTCGGGAGCAGGTTCAAGATAGGGGACGAGGACGAGCAACAGATCAAGGTGCGTGTCTCAGGGATCCTCGCAGAAACCGGACTCTCTTCCAGTCTGCGGACGGATAACGCGATCGTGATGACCGATGATCTGTATACCTCATTCTATGGTGGCGAAGGGAAGTACGACCAGGTCACAATCCTTCTGGATAACGTCAACGATTCAGCAGTTGTGAAAAATGCACTCACCAGCAAGCTCAACAAGAGAGAGGATGTTATATCAGTATCCGATTCCAGCAGTATGGCCAGCAGGGTCACGGAGAGCATCTCGACCATGGTGACCTTTATGCAGGCAATCGCCGCCATCTCCCTGCTCGTTGCCGCCGTCTCCATCTTCAACGTGATGATGATGTCAGTTACCGAGAGGATCAGCGAGATCGGTATCCTGCGCAGCATCGGCACGCAGAAAGATGAGGTGATGCGGATGTTCGTTTATGAAGCCTTAATCATCGGGCTTATCGGTTCTACGGCAGGGGTTATCCTGAGCTTTATCGCAGGCTATATCGTTGTCGCACTCCTCATCGGTTCGACGGCATATTTCTTCGGGTGGAACAGTATGATGTACCTCCCCATCGGCATGGTTATCGGGGTTTCCATCTGTATCGTGACCGGCCTCTATCCTGCCTGGAGGGCCGCCAATATGGATCCGGTGGAGGCGTTGCGGGCGGAATAGCCGGGCGTCTTCTTCAGAATGGGAACAGCGAAAATCTCTTAACACCACAAATTTCCTGTAACAGAGGAGTCACTTTTACCTGTCAAGGAATACAGATCATGAAAATGGAACGGGGATCAATCGTAATGCGGCTTTAGCAGCCGGACAATCTTGTCCCCTATCTTCTGCGCCCTTGCGACAGCATCCTTATCCATGAGCACCGCACCCTCCTCGTACCCGGTTCCCTTAACCGATCCGAGTGAGGAGAACTCGTGGGTGTTCAAAAAACCCTCGATGGTCTGGATGGTCCTGGTTGCACCCTTGGACGCCTGTACTGCTACGGCGACGCCTCTTCGCCCGGCAAGCCTCCGGTCATGATAGAGACAATACGTCCGGTCGATGAAGTTCTTGAGATGGCCGCAGAGATCGTAGTAATATGTCGGGGAGCCGATGACGAGTACTTCGCAGTCCATGACCTTGTCGATGATCTTGCCCCAGTCGTCTTTCTCGATAACGCACCATTTTGTTTCCTTGCACTTTTCGCAGCCGAGGCAGGGCAGGATCTTCTTTCCCGAAAGCGAGACGAACTCAGTCCTGATCCCGGCATCGTCGCACCGTTTGAGGATGACCTTTATCAGCTGGGCCGTGTTCCCGTTCCTGCGCATGCTTCCCGATAACCCGAGAACCTTCATACGTTAGCCTTGGTTTCCCGGCTCATGATTCTTTTGATGTCCGCATCAAGTCCGATTGCGAAAAACGCCGAGATCAATTCATCATGCGGATCCCTGTCTCGGTACAGGAGGTGGGATAAGCAGGAGCAGTCGCTGGAGCCAAAATGCGGGACGCACTCGCCGCCAATCGCTTCGGCGATCGGGCATTCCAGCCTCTCATTCGAATGAGCGAGAACCGCATAGGAGAGCAGAAAACGGGGGTCTGTCAGGATATAGTCCACATGCCACTTCGGGGCATGGTCCCTGTTTTTCGCAAGGCGTACGTGGCGTTCCAGCCTTTTCAGCCCCCCGCTGCCCAGTGCTGATCCGACATAGATATGCCAGCCGGCCCTGAACCGGATCTCACCGAGGGCACCAACCCGTACTGTGCAGGCAGGATTCCGGAAGACAAGGCAGTAGATCCCTTTATCCATATCCGCTTCTCATCAGCTGTTGCGCCGCCCTGATGTGACGGCCTCCACCCGCCTCGACGGGTTCCCCGTGACCCGGGTACAATCCTTCGATGTCGAGGAGGGAGAGGCGGTCGAGGGACTTTGCGAGGTCTTCCCTGCTGCTGCCGGGGAAGTCATACCTGCCGAAAGCCCCGTCAGCAAACACGGTATCCCCGCTGAACAGGATCCGATCCTGCTTTGAGAGAAGACATATGCTGCCCGAGGTATGCCCCGGTGTGTGCAGCACGTTCAGATTTCCGATACTATCCCCGTCATTGAGAAGGATATCCGGGACGATGGCGGGTGGGCGTGCCCCGAAATTCATCGAGAGCGAGTACAGATCGTCGACAAGCCCCCGGGCATCAGCTTTGTGGATAGCGACTTTCGCCCCGCACATATGCGCGATCTCCCGGAGCCGGGCTGTATGGTCGAAATGGCAGTGGGTGAGGACGATAGTTTCGATTGTCTCTTTATAGGGTACAACCTGCATCGGCATTACGCCAGCGTCAACAAGGATGTCCCCATACAGATAGGAGTTCGCCCAGAATCCCGCGCCTGCGATCCACGTCACCTTCATGCAGAATAATAAGGACTGAAAGCAGATGGTTCTTATGGATTTGCTCGTCCGGAGATGCTCCCGCACCACCCCCCGGATAGTATCAGTTGTGGCGCAATCGGAAGGCATCGAACCGGAGCGGATGGCGCGTGCGATAGCCGCAGGGAGGATCGTAATCCCGAAAAACCCGAACCGGAAGCATGTCCCCTGTGCAATCGGCGAGGGTTGTCATGTAAAGGTTAACGTGAATATCGGGACATCCGGCCCTCACTGTGACCCGGCGCTTGAGATCCGGAAGGCAAAGGCGGCAATCTCCAATGGCGCCGATGCGATCATGGACCTCTCGACCGGCGGAAATTTACTCTCGATCCGCAAGAAGATCCTCACGCTGGATACAACGGTGGGAACCGTGCCGGTGTACGAAGCCGTGCGCCGGGCCGGAAATGCTGCGGATGTTGATGCCGACCTTCTGTTCCGGGTCATCCGGGAGCACTGCCGGCAGGGCGTCGATTTCTTAACCCTCCACTGCGGTGTGAACAGGCAGGCGCTCGCGGCGCTCAGGGCTGACCCCCGGGTCATGGGGGTTGTCTCGCGGGGCGGGGCGTTCCACTGCGCGATGATGGTGCAGCGCGACGAGGAGAACCCGCTCTTTGCGGAATTTGAGTACCTGCTGGAGATTCTCGCCGAATATGACGTCACGATCAGCCTCGGGGACGGGATGCGGCCCGGCTGCCTGCAGGACGCGGAGAAGCTGGCAAAATCCGTGGAGTACGTCACCCTTGGGACGCTGGCGCAGAAGGCTCTTGCTGCCGGCGTCCAGCGGATGATCGAGGGGCCCGGCCACATGCCGCTTAATCAGGTTGGTTACAATGTGCGGATGATCAAGGAGATCACGGGCAATGCCCCTCTCTACCTTCTCGGCCCGATCGTGACCGACCTTGCGCCCGGTTATGACCATGTCGTAACCGCGATTGGGGGAGCGACGGCCTGCATGCACGGTGCAGACTTCCTGTGCATGGTCTCGCCTTCCGAGCACCTCGCCCTCCCGCTGGAGAAGGATATTGTCGAGGGTACACGGATCGCCAGGATCGCGGCCCATATCGGGGATACTGCCAGAAGACCGGAAGGATACCGCGACAAGCGTGAGGTTGCGATGGCGAATGCCCGGAAAGACCTCGACTGGAAGGAGCAGTTCAGGCTTGCGCTCTACGGTGACGTGGCACAGGAAATCCACGCACGGGACGGCGAGCTGGACACCTGCTCGATGTGCGGCGATCTCTGTGCCATTAAGGTGGTGAAGGAGATTTTTGAAGAAAAGGGAAGGAAAAAGAAAAAAAAATAAAAACCTTTCCGGCACGGTTATTTTTTATCCTGTATTTTGCCAAGCGCTTCTGCCACCTGCTGCATCGTGACGGTCATCGTTTTCTCGAACGGCACCGACCAGCAGACAATCACGGCATCGACAAGGGCGACCCCCCTGATCGTAACCTCCAGCTCACCCCGGGTTACGAAAGCTGCAAGGGCTACAACGAGATCGTTGCTGCGTGATGATACCGGGACGGTCAGTACCGGGCTGTCCCCTGCCGGGATGGAGACCGTTCCGGTATTCCCGTTTGCAATCTCAAGCAGGTTCTCGCCCTCCCGGATCATGAGGAGGAACGGGATCTCTTTCAGCGTAACTCCGACAGGATTGGGGTTCTGTACCCGGATTGTCACGTCAAGGCCGAGGGAGTCGCGCGAGACGCTCCGTATCTTCACTCCTTCCAGCGTGACAGCCGGTTCCTGCAGGATAGGCATTGTATTATCTCTAACAAATTGGATCAGAAGGGATTATAATGCTCCGTTATCTGATCCCGCTCCCCTGACCCGCTTACGTGCGCAGGATGACCGGAACCCGATGACGGGGAGATCTAAGAATTTATCTGTCCAATATACCGGCCCCCGGTCACAGGAATCCTGTAAGTCCTCCATGTCTATTTTCTCCTGCGAAGCTCTTTCTCCATCGCGGCAAGGCACGCCGTCGCTTCAGCCTCGTTCAGATCCGGGTCATCCCTAATCCGGCTGAACCGCTCGCACATCAGCTCCGGGCATTTCCCGCAGTGCGGAATCTTCCGGTCATTGACGCAACAGTCATAGATCGCACAGCGGTCGATGCCGATAAATCCCGTCCAGAACGGTCTCCCGCCGGTTTTCGGGCAGCCGGGGCATTCCTTGGTATAATGGTCGCACCCGCTGCAGGAATACCCGCAGACTGTTACAATCTTCTTCTTTGCCGTGAACGAGATTCTCATCTTTGCAGTATTTGAACCGGCGGGAGGAGTGGAGTGAAAGTGAATTCACGATGTTTTTTCATGTCCGGGATTTTCCACTGCCAGTCAGTAGCGCGGAGAACCAACGATTTTGCCTCGCAGACCCGCATGGTATTTGGGACAGCACGAACCATCATCCATAGACACATGGAAAAGATACCCGGCTCTTCTCGCCGCATGTCGGTCAGGACAAAGATGCTCCTCATTTTTCTCGCCTTGTCCGTCAGTGCGCTGATTATTGCCGGTCTGCTGGCCTCAGTGCAGATGTCCGATGTCAGTACCTTCGCTCTCGCGCGCAGCACCGATCTCGGCAACCGGGCGATGGAGGATTCCAGCAGGGCGCTTACGGAGAGCACACAGGCCTCACTTCTCCGCCTGGCGGGTGATCAGGCGTATATCAGCAACGTGATCTTCGAGCGTGTCGCTGACGAAATTGATATGACCACGGCCTATGCAGGCAGGATCATGGAAAAACCCGAAATGGTACGGGACCGGCAGTTCTATCTTCAGGATATGCAACCCCCTGACCGGTTCAGTACCACCGTCCTGTTCCTCTCGCCCGGCGTGGAAGACAAGATCCCGGCCGAAGAGCGGGATGCTGCCGGTATGATGGATGACATTTTCATCCCTGTCTACCAGAACGACCGGAACCTTGCCGCGTTATATGTCGGGACGCAGAGTGGCATGTCCATGATTTATCCCTGGACAACCGGCATGAACGAGTCCTTCGACCCCCGCCAGCGGGGTTGGTTTGTGAATGCGAGGGACAGCGGGGCACTTACGTGGTCCGAGCCCTATGTCGACCTTCTGGGCCACGGACTGATGGTCACCTGCTCTAAACCGGTCGCCGATCCCCGGAAGAACTGGCTTTGGGTTATCGGTGCGGATGTCACGATTGAGACCATCAACCAGAATATCATCGGCACTCAGGTGGGCGACAGGGGTTATGCCATGCTTATCGACCAGCACGGCAACATTATAACCCGGCCCGGGCTTTCCGCAGGTGACATGAGGTGGGACGAGTCTTTCATCACCGAGAACCTGTATGCGAGCACCAACCCGGCACTTGTCGCGGTGGTAAAGAACATGACTGCAGGAAAGACCGGTATAGAGCGTGTGACCTACGAGGACGGCGACCGTTTCATCGCCTATGCGCCGGTCCGGAGCGTAAACTGGAGCGTTGCCGTCGTCATGCCGGTGGATGAGGTGATTGCTCCGGCAGTCCGGACGAGAAATACGATCTTTGCAGCATCGCAGGAAACGGCCGGGCACATCACCGGGCAGCAGAACGCCATGCGGAATATCTTCCTCGGCGCGTTCCTGGTCCTCCTGCTGGTCGTGGGGATTCTTACCATCATCTTCTCCCGGTTCCTCACCCGGCCTCTCGAGGAGCTGCGCACGGGTTCCGAAGCCATCGGGAAGGGAGACCTCGATCACCAGGTATCGATCAGGACCGGTGACGAGTTCGAGGATCTGGGGAATGCCTTCAACCAGATGGCGGCTGACTTAAAAGAGCACATCAGCACGCTCCGCCGCACGACCGCGGAGAAGGAGCGGTTCGAGAAAGAGCTTGACATCGCAAAGGGGATCCAGCAGAGCTTCCTTCCCGACTCGGCACCGGAACTGCCGGGCATCGACCTTGCCGGTTTCAACCTGCCGGCTCTCGAAGTCGGGGGCGACTTCTATGACTTCATCCCGGTCGGCAGGGGACGGCTCAAGGGTCACCCTCCTTGAGGCAAAGGGGATCGCCCTTGGCGTGCTCGACGACATCGCCCTCGAATCGGCACAGATCCAGCTGCGGTCCGGCGATATTGTCGTTCTCTATACTGACGGGGTGACCGAAGCGGCAAACGAGAAGGACGAGGAGTACGGCCTCGAGCGGCTGACCGCAAAGGTCAACGCCTCCCGCCACCTGACGGCAAAGGGGATCATTGCCGCGATTGCGGACGACGTTTCGCAGTTTGCGGGTTCCCGCCCCCAGTTCGACGACATCACCCTGATGGTGCTCAAAGTGGGATGACCGGTGATCGGAATTCCCGGCCTGTTCCTGCAGGCCGGGGTCTCCTTCTTTGGGGGAACAGGATCAGCGGATGAAGAATTCCCAGACGGCAAACCCGATCTCGATCGCGATCAAGATGATCACGACCCATTCGAGGAAGTTGGAGTGCTGGATCCGGACCTCGTCGGAGAGCATCGCGTAGGTCTCGCGGATCACCGAGATCTTCTTGTTCACGCTCTCGCTCCATTGCCCGCTGCGCAGCACCCTGAGTGCCGTCGCATAGACCCGGGCGTAGTACACATCCTCGGTCACCTTGATCAGGTTGTCAACCTTCTCGATGGTCTCCGAGATCTCCGCCTGTGTCTCCATAAGGACGGCCATAATCGCGTGGTACCGCCGCATCCTGCTGTACTGGGAAAGCCGTTCCGCGCCCTCGATATCGTCATACATCTTCTCCATCTGCCGGGTCAGTTCCCGGTCATAGTACCGGAGCTCGAGCACCTGCACGTTGGCAAACTCGAGAAGGTCGATGATGTCGGCCGGGTACTCCACATCGCAGAGGAACGCCGCGTCCCATGAGATCACCGCAAGATCGTCCGGGGTGTAGCTGAGCGTGTTGGCAAGGATGTCCTGCCGGGTGGAGGGTGCGATCGCCGTCCGGTCGTTCAGGAGCAGGGGGACGGGATCGAAGGACTCGTCCCGCCGCCCGGTAACATAGATCGTATAGTCCTCGTAAAAGTCAGGATTGAGCGTGAAATTCCTGATATGGGGGCGGATGAGCTCGCCCATCGTCTTCAAGTACTGCACGAAATACCCGTCAAGCCCATCCTGGTGCGGGAAGAGGAAACCGAGCCGCTCGAGACCCGCGGCATTCCCGTCCGGATCCTCGCAGGTGAAACAGAAGCTGATAACGCCTACGTCGTAAATCCGTGCAGAGACCGAGAACTCGACAGGCCGGCCGTCCCTTCCGATCACAAACGGCTGCATCCGGATCGCAAGCGGCGGGTCTTCCATGATGATGGACTTCGGCCTGACCCGGACAAAACCGGCCCGGGCCGTCGCATAGCTCTTCGTGAGTGCCTGCTCGAGCTCGGTGAGATCGACCTCCCGCCCGATATCGTACATCCGGTAAAAACGGAGTGCGAACATGCTCCTGTCCCCACTTTGATCCTGGTATTCCGGATCCGATAACTAGAACGATCGGGATCGTAATGAGGCTTTCTTCGATCCTTTAAACCTCAAAGGATTTGAACCAATGACGGCAACCTGAGGGGCAGCATGACTCCTGAAGAACTTTTTTATCGGGTCTTCGAATCGATGCCACGGCAGGGACCGGGCTGTACAGGTGCAACGCGGAAAGCATTCTCATATCTGCCGGATCTCCCCCGAAACGCCCGGGTCCTCGATATCGGGTGCGGGAGCGGTGCCCAGACATGGGATCTTGCAGCACTCACAACGGGAACAATAACAGCGACGGATAACCACCAGAAGTTTCTTGACGCGATTACAACAAGGGCGGAGAAAGACGGTCTGCAGGACAGGATCAGAACGGCCTGCGCATCGATGGACAGCCTCCCGTTTGGACCCGGGCAGTTCGACCTGATCTGGTCCGAGGGGGCCATCTTCATCATGGGGTTTGAACAGGGCCTTACGGCATGGAAACCGCTCGTGAAGAAAGGCGGTTATCTCGTGGTCTCCGATGCCGCATGGTTTGAACCAGATCCCCCCGAAGAACTTGTCCGGTGGTGGGAGAAGGAAGGGTATATACCACTGACTGAACAGGAAAAGGCAGAACAGGTCAGGAATACAGGCCTTGATCTTCTCGCCATGTACCGCCTGCCTGAGGCCGGCTGGTGGGAGAACTACTATGTCCCGATGCTGGAACGGGTCACAGAGTTTAGGAAGGAATATGGGAAGGATCCCGCGTTATCACCAGTGCTCGATTCATTCCAAAATGAGGCGGAGATGTACCGGAAATACCGGCGGTATTATGGGTACACGTTCTTCATCATGCGGGCTCCCTGATCTGTTATCTGAACAGGACAACTACAACTCTTTATCAGATACGCAGGCCTGCTACAGGGGGTCTCTATCCCGATCAGGGGGAATATCGGTTTCTGTCGATATACCCCGTGCATACGACGCTGCAGTGCCTACAATGCCGAGGACGACAAAGACTGCAAATACCGTCGTGACGCTTTGCTGAAGCTGCGGGTAGACAGAAGGAGTAATTTGTACCGTGCCGAGAATGGCCGAAAAGACCAGCATCGCGATCGCAAGGGAAAGCATCTGCCCGATCGCCCGCATAGTCGAGACCATACCGGATGCGACGCCGAGATGCCGGGTTTCAACCGAGCTCATGATGGCATTCGTATTCGGGGACGAGAATGTGCCGTAACCCAGCCCGAGGATAAGGAGGCCGGTGATGATGATCCAGAGTGGGGTCTCCGGTGAGACGAGGGCAAAAATGAGAAGCCCGACAGTCGTAATCGCCATGCCGGCGGTTGCGAGCAGCCGCGGTTCGACGGTATCCGAATAGTGGCCGGAGACGGGGGAGACTACCATCTGGACGACCGGCTGGGCGATAAGGATGAGCCCGGCGGTCTGCGGGTCGAGGCCACGGTTGTACTGCAGGTACAGGGAGAGCAGGAAGCCTACGGCAAAGACAACCGCGTAGTTGATCAGAGCCGCGATATTGGAGTACAGGAAGATACGGTTATCCCTGAAGAGGGCGGGCTCCAGGAGCGGGTCCGGCGTACACCGCTCCCGCCGGATAAAAGCGCAGAAGAAGATTGCCCCTGCCCCGATCAGAATGATACCGTTGACGGCTGGCAGGATGGTGAGCCCGTAGATTCCGCAGACCAGCATCAGGCCGTAGAGGACCGCACCCTGAAGGTCGAACCGCCGCTGTTCCCCGTCAGCCCATTCCTCCGGGATCCACAGGAGGGTCAGGGCTATTACCAGCAGGCCGATGGGGACGTTGAGAAGGAAGATGCCGGGCCACCCGGTATTCTGGGTTAAAAACCCCCCGATGAAGGGGCCGAGTGTGAGGCCTGCGTAGACCGTTGCAGTGACGATACCGATTGCCCGCCCCCGCTCCCCAGGTGGGAAGACCGTGGTCAGGATCGCAATCGAAGTGCCAAAGACCATCGCCCCCCCGAGCCCCTGAACGATCCTTGCTATGATAAGGGCATACCCTGCCCACGAGAGGGCGGCGAGAAGGGATCCTGCGATGAAGAGGGCGTTTCCAATAAGAAAGAAGCGCTTTCTCCCATGCATGTCGGAGAGTTTTGCGAACGGCACGATGCATACCGCTGCTGTGAGCAGGTAGGCGGATGTGATCCAGCCGAGCGTTACTGCATCCAGCGCGAAGGTACTCGCGATTGCCGGGAGGGCGACGTTGAGGGAAGAGACCGTATACGGGACGAGAAAGGATGCAAGCGATGCGACGAGCAGCAGGACGTCCTTTTCCCTTTTCCCGGTCATGGAAAGAGCTGTTGTGCGTGATCAGGGATTATGGTGACGGGGGTCTGGGTATACTGAATCAAGGAAGGCCATCTTACCGGCTGCCATATTTCCTGATGTGTTTCCATGCGCTGTGTAGTCGGTCGTACTTGCTCTCTTCTTCATTGTATACACCAGGATCCTCCCTGCCATAGAGCGTACGATCCTCGCCAATTGGGCAGACCTTGATACAGAACCCGCATGGCGAGATGAACCGCGCAGCCAGCCCCTCGGATCGTTCGGCGCAGGTTCTCTTGTCCGTAAGTCCTTTCGGGTAACCGTTCCGCGGGAGAGCGTTGACCGGGCAGATCTCCACGCACTGCATGCAGTCGATGCAGAGCGGCTCTTCGATGACAGGGTCAGGCGGGATTTCAGCACCGGTAAAAATTGACGTGAACCGGACACGGGGCCCGAACTCTTTTGTCAGGATGGTATTGTTAATCCCGAAATTCCCGAGGCCTGCAAGGAATGCCGCGTGCCG
Organism: Methanoregula sp. PtaU1.Bin051; assembly: GCA_002067895.1. Classification (GTDB taxonomy): domain Archaea; phylum Halobacteriota; class Methanomicrobia; order Methanomicrobiales; family Methanospirillaceae; genus MVRE01. The sequence goes on from MVRE01000012.1 coordinate 192,967, forward strand.
GTGCGAGAAGAATGCATACGGCCTCTCCTTCAGGATACTGACATGGCCGTACCCGTCCCGGGGAATGGCAACCGAAGGAAATCCTTTCTCATTGAGGAAGGCGGCTATCCGGTGGGCGTTGAGATCCAGAAGCGTATTCACGGTCCTGTACTCCTCGTAATACCAGATCGACGGGGAGGTCTCCAGCGCCGGCAGGAGGACCGGGATGCCAATCACGATTACGGTCTCTGTTTCCGGGAAGATGGCAGCAGGCCGGAACTCCTCCGGCACCCATGGTTCGAAGAGCGGCTTATCCCAGCGGCCGGCCGGTGCAAATCCGACAAGCGGGATACCAAGTTCGGAACAGAGTTTCTGAATCTCGTGCTTCAGCCGGACGCTCATGGATCGGAATTACGCACGGGGAATGATAAAAGGATGCGCCGGGATCAGGATTTCCGGTGGTGCCTGGGTTTTTTCCTGCAATTGCCTTTACATTCTTCATGGGAGATGTTCTCCCGCTTCAGCGTCCATTGCAGGAGAGGGAGGATAGCATCCCAGAGTTCCCTTCCGTCGTTGGTCAGGAAGTACTCGACCCGCGGGGGGATCTCGGAGAACGCCTCCCTGCCGACAAAACCCTCCTTCTGGAGCACGACGAGCGTGTCTGTCAGTGTCTTAGGGCTGATCCCCTCCAGTTCCTTTGAGAGCTCGTTGAACCGGAGCCGGGGGCGGTTGCCGAGCACGTGGATGATTAAAAGCGCCCACTTCTTGGAAATGGTATCGATCACGCCCTCGAGCGGGCAGATGCAGGCCTCATTACTCTCCCTTGCCATAGTTACTCTATTGCTATAAACTTTGTAGTATTAATACTTCCCGAAATGATGTAATTACCGGAGAACGGAAAGGAGGTGATAACAGATGATTGGACACGAATCGGGATGCCGTGCCGGCCCCGCCGGCCACTGCGGCTGCGGGTGCATGGGGATGATGTCGATCGAGGAGGAGGTTCAGGCACTTGAGGTCCACCGCCAGCACCTGAAGCTGCAGCTGGAGATGATCGAGAAGAGGATCAGCGGTCTCAGGAAGGTGGGAAAGTAACAAGTCCCCCTCTCTCGCTATTAATAACCCGCTCTCTTTTTCACACCAGAAATCCCACGCACGATGCGGTCATCGCCGTCTCGTCAGTCCCTGCATCGTCGCAAGGAACCCTATGGCTGCTATGGCACAGACCAGCTCTAACGGCGTTTTGTTCACCGGGCTTTCCTGTTCCGGCACCGGTTTGCCGACCGGTGTGTAATTCCTGCCGGATAGTACGCTGATATAAAAATCAGCACAGGGGCAGGCTTTCGGGGCTATCCATTCTGCATTATAGCCCCCGATGAACCGTACTGTCAATGTCGTGTTGCTTTCTTCACGGGAAAATGTGTAACTCTCTCCTGTTGAAAGAATCCCGGATCCCGCGTTGCCGCCGGGTGTCCTGACCGTCACATTTGCCACCGTTTCGGGCGGAAACGATCCGTAATCATATACCGGCGGTTCCGGCCCGGAGAGCTTGTAGGCGATCTCATACCCGTCCGCAAGGGGGGTATCGAGGTATGCCGGGTCGCCGAATAGTTCCGTGCCCCGCATTGTGCCGTTACCATCCACGATACTGAGCCGTCCGACTGCATACCACTGGTGGATATCCCGCACTTCCTCCGAAGGATAGATGAGCCCGGTTCCGGGATCGGTCAGCTGGTTGATCCATTGCTTACAAACAGCCTCGACGAGCTCGCCGCGCTCCAGCCGGGAAAAGACCTCATCGTTCGGGACAAGCCCGGTAAGCGGCCCCTTTACCGCGTAGTTGCATGGATACGCGTCGCAATCCGGCAGGATTGTCATCGTATGGCCGGTCTGGTTCAGTTCAAGGACAGATCCATGGATGATGACAGGTATCGGGGTTGCACAGGCTGGCACGGTGAATAACAGGGAGATGATTCCGATGGTGGCAAGGATCAGTGGACTTTTCGGGATCATGGCAGGCTCTCCGGGTTTATGGTAAATTGTGCATCTCTTTTATTCAATACGTGTGTATACCATAATAAGAATGCAGTGCGGAATTGCGATCGATTGCGAAACGATGCAATCCCGATCCCCATGACGATACATCCAGAGAACGTTCAAGGACTTCAGGAATGACAGCACCCCACTATCAGGTACTCCGGAATCTTACTGCATCTCTTGGCGCCGATTATTACGGCGTTGCGGATCTCAGTCCTGCTCGTGAGTTCGTCCGGAAGCAGGGCGGTGACCGGGTCGCACAGTACCCGAGGGCGATTGTGGCCGGCATTCGCCTGCAGGACAGCGTGGTCGACCTTCTTTCTGAGAAAGACAAAGCGGGGGCAATCCTGTACCGCCATACGTCCTACGATGTGGTCAACAGCGCACTCGACCAGATCGCGCTCCGGATTGCAAACACTCTCCAGCGGGAAGGCTTTCTGGCATTTCCTGTGCCGGCCTCGAAGCGGACGGATGACGAGCACATCTGCGGTATCTTCTCACAGAAGCTCGGGGCGCACATGGCCGGCCTTGGCTGGATCGGGAAGAGCTGCCTAGTCGTGACACCGGATCACGGGCCCCGGGTCCGGTGGGTCAATGTCCTCACCGACGCACCGCTTGAACCGACCGGCTCCCCCATGGCCCCGCGGTGCGGCGACTGCACGGCCTGCGTGGACATCTGCCCGGAGCACGCGTTCACCGGCCGGATGTTTGCGCCCGATGAGCCCCGCGAGGCCCGGTTCGATGCAGCAGCCTGCGACCGGTACTATAAGAGACTTGAGAGAGAGCGGGGTGCTGCCGGCGTGTGCGGGCTGTGCCTGTACGTGTGCCCGCACGGAAGGAAGAAGGGGAAGATCGGCACTGCGAAGCCGGTATTAAAGAACTGAGCCGGTCCCGGCTTCCGGATTGATCGGATACATGAACCTGCCGGGACCGGGCAGCCCGTTTCAGGGCGCCCGTTTGAAGGAGTCGACAAAGATCGACTGCGGCTCCCCGACATCGATGAAGACCAGCTCAATCTCGTTCTCCGAGAGGATCCACCCGTCATTGTGCTCGTAGGTTTCAAACTCCACGATCCGGAGTGTTTCCCCGTCATGGGCGATGACGCCGGCAAACCCGTCTGTCCTGATCGTCCCGTTCAGGTAGGGGATGAGCAGGTTGCCGGCAAAGACCCGGTCATTCTGGGAGGTGACGGACAGGGTCATGGTGGCCGTCCCGGTGTCCCGGTACCCCATCCCCTTGACATACCCCCTCGCGGGGCCGGTCCAGTTGCCGAGCAGGTTCGGGACCGCATGGGGTGTTGTGAAGAGCCCGGGCCCCCGGTCCGGGTGGGGTGTAGTCGTGGCCGGAATGTTTTGCGCAGTAGGGACAGAGGACGTGCACCCGCAGGCCAGCACGGCGAGAATGATGACGAGGATAAATGCAGTCTTCATACAGAGGGGATTGCAGGAATCGGAAATAAAGGTGACGGACGGCCGTACCGGCGCCGATCTGCCTGCCGCTGCGGGGATACCATCCCCAAACAAAAACCTCTTTGCTTTGGGGGAAAATTTCCTTGCACGATGAAACCGGCGGCAGACAAGAAACCACGGGTGTACATTGCAGGCCCCCTCTTCACGCAGGCGGAACGGGCGTTCAACGAGCAGGTGAGCGCCTTTTTTAATGAGCGGAAGTATGCAACCTTCCTCCCCCGGCGCGACGGGCTCCTGCTTGCAGACCTGCTGGCCCGCGGCATGACTGAAGAAGAGGCACTGGAGCGGATCTTTGCGCCGGACGTGGAGACCATCGCGGGTTGCGACCTCTCCCTCATCAACCTCGATGGTCGCGTCCCGGATGAGGGAGCCTGCATGGAGCTTGGCATCGCGTTTGCACAAAAAAGCGCTGCATCGGGCTCAAGACCGACTGCCGCACGCTGATGGAGGGTCTTGACAACCCGCTCCTCCCCGGGCCGCCCAGTGCCACCGGCCGAAGACATTCACCTGCACCGGGTCGGCCATCATGTCGATGCCCATGACAATGGCGCTTGCAATGAAGGAGACAAAGAGCGCCCGCTTCCACCAGCTCTCCTGTGATGAGACGATTACGCCGTCCACCAAGAGGTTTGCGATGAAATACGACATGAAGAAATAATAGGCAAAGTGCTGGAGCCCCAACAGGACGGGCGTCCCGCCGATTGCGGGGCCGGGGAACGCCCCGGTGTATGAATACGTGCTGCCGAACATGCCCAATGGCCCGCGAGGAAATCCAGCGTCCGGAACAGGATGCAGATCCCGAAGAACGCGATGAGGGCACAGGTGAGGCCCCGGAAGTACCAGAAGCAGCAGAATGCCGCGAGCGTTGCGGATCCGATCTTCAGGTACGCCATGGCAGGCAGGAGGGGGAGGTGCAGGCCCGGCAGCGGGAGCAGGTCGGCGCTCAGCATGATGGATACAAAGACCGCGATGGAAACGACGGCGACGGTAATGACGGCCTTGTTCCGGGTTGGCAGGGATTCCGGGAACAGGTGCGAGGGGCTCTCCTGTATGCAACCGGTTTCCGTGCGGGTTTATGGTTGTTTCATTCAGGGGATGTTCAGTTCACAATAAAAAGAAGAATCAAAAAGTCTTACTTCTTCGCAAGCTTCAGGATCCGGATCGCGAGCCACGCGGCATTCTCCCCGTTGTCCACGCCGACGCAGGCAACCGGCACCCCTTTGGGCATCCGGGCAATGGAAAGAAGGGCATTGAGCCCGTTTCTGTTCCGGTCGGATACTTACTCAGCCCCCCACTTTTACCGCCGGATCCCTTTTCAAACATTCTTGAAAACCGGCTTTGAGCAAATAAGGGTCCTGTACTAACCATGAAAATATCCTGTGACAGAATCATCCGGATCCCGTGATTATGTCAGAGGATGAAAAGGAGTGAACACGATTGAGTGTAAAAACGACGAATGCAAAAACGGCAGGAGTGCACACCTGTACGCCACCTGTTGCACTTCCGCCGATGAAAATACACGCGACCTGGGATAAGAAAGCAGGTACCCTTGTGGCGAGAACTCCTGCCGGCTGCACAATCAGCATGGCCGCAACAGACGAACTCATCGCTTCCGGGAAGATCCCGGGTCCTTTTGACCTGTTTGTCTCCGCCCTTGCAGGCTGTGTTGTTCACGAGATCATTCAAGTCATGATCAACCAGGATCAGGTCAGGGTGAAGGACATCAATATCACGGTCACCGGACTCCGCAGGCCGACACCGCCGACGCTCTTTGACACACTTCATGTGAATTTCAGCCTGACCGGGGATATTAATGAGGATTATGCAAAGACGGTCATTTCCGACATCATGATGAGGCGCTGCCCGGTTGCGGCAACCTTTGGCCGTGCCTCGTACCTTACCTGGGACTGCGACATCATTCCATCGAAGGCATGATACCTGGAACCCTTTTTTTTCCGTTGCCGGGAATGTAAGAGACAGGCTAACTGCAAAAATCCTTTGCCGCCAGCCGGAGGTTTATCCCCGCGGGTCATCATGAGCAGGAACCGGACCGATACTCTATGATATCCGGAAACGAGACGTTTACCCGCAGGGAGATCATGAGAGCCAGCACATGGACGTTTGTCAAAGCATCGTGGAAAGGCGGGACGCGGTTCGTCGTCGAGAACCGGGATGGGGGCCGGCTTACCCTTGTTGCCCGGCCTCCTGACGGGGATACCCACCGTCATTTTTCCATGGTGGATGCCTTCATCTCGTCCCTTGCTTCCTGTACCGGTACCAACGTTATCCTCCTGCTTGACGAGAGCGGGGTAACGCCCCGATCATTCACGGTAAAAGCCGAATGCGTCTTCCGGCACGATGAACCCCGCGTGTTTGAAAAGATCCATCTCATATTCCTGGTAAGCGGGGATATCGGGGAGGATGTTGTCCGTGAAGCTGTCCGCCGCTCAGTGACCGCAGTCTGCCCGATAGCGGTAACACTCGGGAGATCTGTCGGGATCACCTGGGATCTTCGGATGAAAAGGAAGTAACATCCCTCTTTTCAGGGATGCAGTACCTGCCGCAGGCACCGGATGAGTGGAGCGTTCCGGTCCCCGGCAAACCGGTAAGTTTTGTGGCGCGAGCGGTAGTATGATTCCAGGAGACCGGCCTTTTTGAGAATCCCGAGGTTATAGGAGAGAAGGTTTTGCGGCTCCTTGAGGACGTACATCATTTCGTACACGGAATGGTCCTTCTGTACCAAAAGGAACAGGATCTTGACGCGGAGCGGGTTTGCAACGACTTTCAGCATCTCGGCAATCTCGTCAAAGGCGGGTGAAGTGATCTCATATGCTTCCCGTTCCAGTTCATCGCGCCATGCGATCTCAAGATCGCTGTCGGCAGGGCAGCAGCCGGTAAAACCCATAATACGAATATCAGTGGATACAGGGATAATATTTCTTTATCGGGATGATTTTCAACCGTCTCCGGCCGGTATACAGACGGGTGATGATTCCAGCACGCCCGGCGCAGAGGGAGCTGTTGTTTGAACAAAGAGAGGTTCACAGGAAAATACGGGAAAATATGGGAAAAAACCGGGTTCTACTTTCCCGCAAGCTTCAGGATCCGGATCGCGAGCCACGCGGCATTCTCCCCGTTGTCCACGCCGACGCAGGCAACCGGCACCCCTTTGGGCATCTGGGCGATGGCGAGAAGGGCGTCGAGGCCGTTCAAGGTGCCGCTGACCGGAACGCCGATCACCGGCTTTTTTGTCTTCGACGCAATGACCCCGGGGAGTGCCGCGGAGAGGCCGGCGATCGCGATGAACACCTTTGCATCACACTCTTTGATATACGCGTCCAGCTTGTCCGGGTCGCGGTGAGCAGAGATCACCTGTGCATCGTACGAGATGCCGTTCTCGTCAAGAACGCTCTTTACCTTGTCGGTAATTTTGCTGTCCGAAGTGGATCCTGATATGATTGATACGTCTGCCATGAATGCCATCCAAACTTATATCCCGCTTCTTAAATATAGTATGGGAAGAACACCATGGAAAAAGAACTTCTCCTGATGCTGCCAGGTCCGGTCCCCATTCCGGAAAGGGTCAGGTCTGCAATGTCGCGTCAGGCAATAAACCACCGCAGCGCCGAGTTCGGCGCCGCGTATGCCGACTGCGTTCGTGTCCTCAAGACCACGTTTGGTACCGCAAACGATCTTTTTGTTATCAGCGGTTCCGGTACTGCCGGGATGGAAGCCGCGATCTCGAATGTCGGACGCGACAAGGAGATCGCCTGCATCGTCAACGGCAAATTCGGCGAGCGGCTCTATAAAATCAGCCAGCGCTACGGCAAGGCCCACGAGATCAAGTCCGAGTGGGGAACCCCCGTCAACTTCGAGGCCTTAAAGGCGCAGCTCGAAGCCGGCGCACAGGTCGTCACCCTCGTCCACAACGAGACCTCCGCGGGTATCAAGAACCCTGCAGAAGAGATCGGCAAGCTCTGCAAAAAGCACGACGCCCTCTTCATCATGGACGGCATCACCTCGATCGGCGGCGACGTTGTCGAGGCCGACAAGTGGGGCGTTGATATCGCCCTCACCGGTTCGCAGAAGTGCTTTGCCGCACCTGCCGGCCTTGCCATGGTCTCGGTAAGCCCCAAGGCCTGGGAACGCATGACGAAGAACCCGCCGTACTACCTCGACCTTGCGGCATACAGGAAGAGCGCGAGCGGCAAGCCGATGGAGACGCCGTACACCCCGGCCGTCCCGCTCTTCCTCGCCCTCCGCGAGGCCTGCATGATGATCGAGGAAGAAGGACTGCCCGCACGGATCGCCCGGCACCAGAAGATGTCGGGTGCGGTCCAGGCAGCGGCAAAGGCATGGGGACTCTCCCTGTTCCCGAAGACGGACAAGCTCCACAGCCCGTCCTCGACCGTCACCGCCATCGAGTACCCGGCGGGCGTCAAGGACGACGACATGCGGGGCGCAATAAAGAAGATGGGCATCCAGATCGCCGGCGGCCAGGACCACCTCAAGGGCAAGATCTTCCGGATCGGCAGCATGGGCGCTGTCGGCGCACCGGAGATCCTTGCAACCCTTGCCGCAACCCAGTACGCGCTGAAGAAGTGCGGCTACAAACCCAAGGGCGACGGCGTTGGTGCAGCCGCCGAGGTGCTGGGATGAGAGTCGGTGTCGCAGACACCACCTTCTCACGCGTCAACATGGGAGCCATTGCTGTCGACGAGCTCAAGAAGCACGCCAGCGTGGCCATCGAGCGGGTGACGGTGCCGGGGATCAAGGATCTCCCCGTCGCCTGCAAGAAGCTGATCGAAGAACGCCGGTGCGACATCGTCATGGCGCTGGGCATGCCCGGGGGCAAGGAGAAAGACAAGATGTGCGCCCACGAGGCATCGACCGGCCTCATCCAGTGCCAGCTGATGACCAACACCCATATCATCGAGGTCTTTGTCCACGAGGACGAGGCGAAGGACGACCGGGAACTTGCCTGGCTTATGGAGCAGCGGACACGGGAGCATGCGGAAAATGCAATAAAACTCGTCTTAAACCCGAGAGCGCTCGAGAGGGAGGCCGGCACCGGCCAGCGGCAGGGGTTCCCCGATGCCGGCCCCGCCCGGCAGTGAAGCGAGACTTATGGATTTATCAGGGGCAATACAGAAGAGTTGATCAGTATGTGCGATACACCGGTGAAACTTGGATTCGTTGTCGCGGAGTTCAACCGTGACATCACCTACATGATGGAGATCGAGGGCAGGGAGCATGCCGCTTTCCTCGGGGCCGAAGTGACTGACTGCATCTACGTCCCGGGCGCCTACGACATGCCGCTTGCCATCAAGAAGATGCTGCAGGCAGGCAAGGTCGACGCAATCGTTACCATCGGCTGCGTGATCGAGGGATCGACCCAGCACGACGAGATCGTGGTCCAGCACGCGTCACGGAAGATCATCGACCTCTCGCTGGAGTTCGGCAAGCCCGTGACGCTCGGTATCTCCGGACCCGGCATGTCCCGGCTTGAGGCGAACGAGCGGATCGATTACGCGAAGCGTGCGGTCGAGTCGGCAGTCAAGCTGGTCAAACGGTTGAAATGAGATCCCTCTCGGAGAAAGTGGGCGCGATCGCCCCCTCCGCGACCATCGAGATCTCGAACAAGGCCAAGAAGATGGAGCGGGGGGGCATCGATGTCATCAGCCTGTCCATTGGGGAACCCGACTTTGCAACCCCGCAGCACATCACGGACGCCTGCGTCGATGCACTGAAGCGGGGCGAGACGCACTATGCCCCGTCCAATGGCATCCCCGAACTCCTCTCCGCTGTCAGCGAGAAGATCACGAGGGAGAATAAATTCCCCTGCAAACCGGAGCAGGTGATCGTCACACCGGGGGCCAAGCAGGCGATCTATGAGGGGATGGAAGCGGCCATCAACCCCGGCGACGAGGTGATCCTGCTCACCCCGGCATGGGTCTCCTACGAACCCTGCGTTCAGATGGCCGGAGGCAGGGTTGTGAAGCACGCGATCAGCGATAAGACCTTCCAGCTCGACGACTCGCTCGTAAAGAGGATCAACGCGAAGACCAAGATGATCGTGGTCAACTCCCCCTCGAACCCCACCGGGGCCGTTTTCAATAAGGACTCTTTAAAACTCATCGCAGACCTCTGCACCGACTACGACCTGTACGCGATGTCGGACGAGATCTACGAGAAGCTGGTGTACGGGAAGGAGCACATCTCGCTCGCGTCCATCGGCGACATGGCGGAGCGCACCATCACCGTCAACGGCTTCTCCAAGGCCTACGCGATGACCGGCTGGCGGCTCGGCTACGCGGTCGGCCCGCCGGCGATCATCCGCGAGATGTCCAAGGTGCAGCAGCACTCGGTCTCGCAGGCGACGACATTCGCCATGTGGGGGGCGGTCGCTGCCCTGAAAGGCGACCAGAAATGCGTCGAGGACATGCGCAAGGAGTTCGACCGGCGCCGGCAGTATATGATATCCGAGCTGAACCTGATGGGCTACAAAACAGCCCCGGCCGACGGAGCGTTCTACGCCTTCGTCAAGGTCGACGGCGACGACATGGCGATCGCGACGCAGTGGCTGGAGAAGGCCCATGTTGCGGCAACGCCCGGGGCTGCGTTCGATGCGCCGGGCTGGATCCGGCTCTCGTATGCGGCGTCCATGGACCGGCTGAAAGAGGCGATGGGCCGGATCCGGAGACTTGGCAGCGGGAAATAACCTCTCTTTAGTTTTCCTTTTTGCCAGTTCCACTGATATCGCATCGTGGGGGATGCCCACGCGGCGGGGGCAAGCCGAAGGCGCAGCCCCCAAGAGCGTAAACAGATTGATCAGCACGTTTTTATCAGAGGATGCGGACCGGACCCCCGTTAGGGAGTTCGATTCGTCATGACTAACTGGCAGATTAAGGAAGAGATCACGTTTCAGTGTCCCGACTGCGGCCATACGCAGAAGGAGATGACACCCGTATGTCCGGGATGCGGGAACAACAGGACGGCCCCGGCGCGGCCCGAATATGCACTCCACCGCGTCAGCTTTACGATGAACGGGGGGCAGAGAAAGGAGAAGTATCATGTTTATCTGACAATCAAGCAGGCCGCCGCGCTTTCCAGATTGCCCGGAACTGAGGCCTACAACCTCTTCTGGTCGTTATGGGATCATGTTATTTCGGCAGATGTTGATGCGGGGACGGATTATGAGGGAATGGGTTGCGAAGTGTTGACAGATTAAATGTATGAAATCTGACACTTTCACTCCCCATAAAGACCTTTTTAATATAGAAATCGAAACAGTAGAATGACTATGAGTACTGGTTCGATTAAGTCCGTAACGCTGAATGAATTTTTTCAGCAACATACAACTTTTAACCAGCTCAATACTCTCCCATTGGATACGATCATCTGCGGGGATTGCGAAGAAGTTCTTAGAACGTTTCCAGACAACTGCATTGACCTTATCGTAACCTCACCCCCCTATGCAGATCAGAGAAAGAAGACCTATGGCGGGATTCATCCTGACCTGTATGTTGACTGGTTTTTACCAAGAAGCAAAGAGTTCCTGCGAGTACTGAAACCCGAAGGAACTTTTGTCCTCAATATCAAGGAGCGGGTTGTCGATGGCGAGAGGCATACCTTTGTTCTGGAACTAATCCTTGAACTGCGGAAACAAGGATGGCTTTGGACTGAGGAATTCATCTGGTCAAAGAAGAACTGTTACCCCGGGAAATGGCCGAACAGATTCCGTGATTCTTGGGAACGCTGTCTGCAGTTCAATAAGACAAAAAAATTCAAGATGTTCCAGAAGGCCGTGATGGTACCAATCGGCGGATGGTCAAATACCCGCCTGAAAAACCTTAATCAGACAGATCTAACCCGCGATGAGTCGAAGACAAAAAGCGGATTTGGGAAAAAGATAGCAAACTGGGTTGGCCGAGAGATGGTCTATCCAACCAATGTCCTGAATATTGCTACTGAATGCGGCCATAAAAATCACAGCGCCGCTTTTCCAGTAGGTCTGCCGGAATGGTTCATAAAACTCTTCACTGCGAAAGATGATGTTGTGCTGGATCCGTTCATGGGTTCGGGATCGACAGCTGTAGCAGCTAAGAAAAATACCCGGTATTTTATCGGAATTGATACCCAACCGGAATATTGTAAACTGGCAAAAGAACGGGTTGAATCACCAACGGAGTATTGATGAATTCACTTGATCTAAACGAAGTCACTCAGTTTGTCGATGCAAATATTGGCACATTTCATGAAAATAAGTTAAAAAGCATCAAAGGATTAAAATTAGACAAATTATTGAGAAGGAAGAATCCCTATCTGTTCAAAGCAAAAAATGTCAGAACGTCAGAAGAATTTATTAAAAATGTCGTTGACGCTCATCTCTCATCACAAGAAGAAACTATGTTTGGTATTTTTTTAGAGAGTCTTGCCCAATTTGTTTGTAAAAAGATCTTTGGAGGTCATAAAACACCCGGTGAAGATCTCGATCTGGATTTCTCTCGGGATGGTATAAGGTATCTCGTTTCAATCAAGTCCGGTCCGAATTGGGGGAACAGCCAGCAAATCAAAAAAATGAAAGAAAATTTCAAAAAGGCTAAAATCATCATCGGCTCTCAAAATATCGTTTGTGTTAACGGTTGTTGTTACGGAAGAAATCGAAATGAAAACAGAGGCGACTATATAAAAAAATGCGGCCAGTCTTTCTGGGATTTCATTACTGGTGACTCAGAGTTTTATAAGAAAATAATTGAACCACTTGGGCATAAGGCAAAAGAGAGAAACGAAGAATTTATGAACGAATATTCCATGCTTCTCAATCGTTTCTCCAAGCAATTCATGGATAATTTCTGTAAAGAAAATGGACAGATAGATTGGGAAAAATTAGTAGAATTCAACAGTGGAAAAACCGTGATGAAATTAACGAAAATGATGCCATGAACGCCCTCTTTTAATTTAAATTTCACTTACGTCACAATAAGGGGGTCATCCCCCAGACCCCCCTCCCCTTTTGAAAAAAATCCGGGCCAAGGGGGGTGCCTTGGGGTAGGGGGGGTCTGAATCCGGCAACAGTGGGGGGAGGTCTGATCTGAGACCCCCAACCTGTTTTTACGACCAACTTAAAATGGCCTCGCCGACGAACATTCCACGGGAAGTACTGGCTTCCCGGATGCGACAGGGGGTCTCATCTGGCCGGAAGGGGAGCGCTTCCTGACGCTGGCGGACGTGGAAAAGCTGCTGGTGGACGCGGGCGTCGGGCCGATCCCGCCGGAACGGCTCGACCGGACCGCCAAGGACCTGGAGCTGTACTGCTTCGTGCGCCCGCGCGAGAGCGATCGCCTGGAGTTGATCCCGATGGCCTTCCCGGCCATCCTGGACTTCATGACCGACAAGCGGCGGCAGATCGAGATCATGCGCCGCCATTACGAAGCCGATCCGCAAGGGGCGCTGTAGGCGTGCTGAGAGCGGCGCGTGCAGCGGCAGAGGGGTATACTGATGGTGGGGGAGCCAAGGTTGTGATGGTGCACCATGCAGGTAACTGACCAGCCCACATCTCGCGATACGTCGTTCCACACCCAGGGGCCGATCCCGCCTGACGCGGCTTACCTGTACATGGTGCGGCACGCCGATCAGGCGTTGGAACGGCTGGTGGGGCAGCGCGATTACGTCGCGCTGATCGGCCCGCGCCTGAGCGGCAAATCCTCGATGCTGCTGCGCCAGTGGGCGCGGCTGCGTGGGTCCGCCCGCTACCTGCCGGTGTACGTCTCCTTCGGGCCGATCAACAGCCTGACCGAGGTAGAGTGGTACGGCCACCTGCACACGCAGATCGCGCGCCAGACCAACGGGCTGCTGCCCATCCCGCGTGACCCGGCTCCGCACGCCCTGGCGCTGCAAGAAGAGATCATCATGGCGCTGGAAGGGCCGCTGGCCGGGCGCACGCTGGTGATCATGCTCGACCAGATCGAAACCAC
>MVRE01000013.1 GCA_002067895.1 Methanoregula sp. PtaU1.Bin051
AGAGTAAGGAGGCACTGTACCTTAGATCTTTTGGTCACGGTTTTACTTCTGAGAACGTAGCTTTTCTACAGAGCCAAAGGATCTATGATCTTATAATCATAGAATATATATCGATAATTAAAAGCTAAAAGCCAAAGTCCGTAAGTGTTCTTGGGTATCTCTTTTTCGTGATATCTTCAACAGCTTTCTTCTCAGCTTCTTCTCTTGCTCTCATAGTGGACCAATTAGTGATAAATTTGTCTTCCAATGATTTTCTCACAGTATTGATATGTTCACCTCTGCAATTCAATTTAAATGATTGGTCATCAAGTGGGACTAATACATCGAATTTCTTCCCATATTGGATTACAGCATCCATCTTATCCTGAACAATTCTTTTCTTTTTTTCTGGGGGCGCCCCAAGAGAGATATTTCTCATTAATGTCGTCATCAAAGTATTGCGATTAATGATTTTAGGATCTGAGTCACCTGCTGCCCGTTGTTTTGCATAGCAATCTCCGACAACCGCCATTTGCAAAATCCGATAGGGATGAGATGTAGAACAATACGGTAAATCGAATCGACTTTTCTCATCATCCTGTCCAGCACCGGTCAGTAACATTTCAGTCAATTGCGAATTTTTATGGGTATGATCAGCATGAATCTGAATAATATCTGTCCTCGGATAGTAAATCCATAAAATTGGTTCGTGAGAATCGGATTTCGGCATTTTTCTAGTCTTTTTACTTAATATACTATCAATGATTTTTTGAGAATCTTTCTCATGAACGCAAAGCACATATTCAATATCACCAATAGTCAGTTGATCGCCAACGCAGTCCGACACAAGATATCGAATTTTTTCTTCAACCAAATCTCTTGCTTCTTGAATATCACTTAGTACTTTCTTAACATCAGAGACTGATGATTTGCAGCTGATGAAAATCGCATGGTGAGTTGATTCATTGTAGAGTAATAAATCGAAACTTCTGTTACCGGGCTTTTCATTTCCGAACTCAATCAAAGGTTCAGCGAAATAAAACTCATAACCTGTTTTTTTTGCAAGCTCGGTGTCAGCAAAAGATTTTGCACACAATCTTACAATTTCCTGATGTTTTCTATCCGTATCGATCTCGTTATTGATTCTCTCGATAAAGGCAGGTACGTTGCGTTTCGTCCATTTATCAACAATCTGAGCATATTGTTCCCTTTCTTCAATCGATAATTTCTGAATAAAAGGGGTTGTGCTCTCCATGCTTATACCTATGAAATGTCTCACCCAACCGTTGCCATCGAATCCACAGATTCAAGCACAAATTCAAAAAATCTCATGTATGAACCAATATCGAGTTTCTCGACAGGAAAAACATGTATTCCTTGACCATGAACAGCGATATCGAATAAAGATCCTGACATATTGTCAATAATTCTCGCAGAAAATGGAGAGGCATTTGCAATTTCTGAATGCTCCAGAAGTGTAAAATCCCATTCTTCCTGTTCAATATCTTGGCAGATATTTGGAATAACTACCTCGTTGAAGGAATTAGAAAATGTAACTGACCATGGAGTCTGAATTATCCTCTCAAATTGTTTCTTACCGACTTTAGTGATCGAGTATCGAGACGTCCCTATTGCATCTTTTATTGGACTGATATGACGTACCATACGGCCAATTATTTCAAAAATACTCGCAATATCCCCTTCTCTTATTGTGATGATACCTTTATTATCAATTTTAAAGGAGAGGCCATTAGGAATTCTCATCTCGAGAATTTTAGGAAGTACGCCATAATAGAATTCGAGTTCATCAAGGGCTTGTTTACCGTCTATTCCACGATAAATTATGCTTCTTTCGACATTGGGACGATAATGAGAGGAAAATCTTGCATTTGGACTTCTTTTAGCCGAAAAATAGGTTATAATAAGATTGTCATGTTGTTTAATCAAGTCATCTTTTATCTCCTTCATCTCAATGGGAGAGATCCAAATGTTTGATAAATCCTTTGATTTTCGAAGATAATCGAATAAAATATCAGGTATTTCATCAGTTTTTTTTGCATCTGTTAAAAATAATGGAATTTGATTTTGATCATCAAAAAAAATGTAAAAATGGACAGTATCTTTACCATGCTGTTTTGACACAAGTAATAACTTCCCCGCTTCTTCGATAATAGAAAAACCATATTCAGTAATGCTTTCAACAAATTGTTTAAACGACCTATGATTGGATACTGTCGGGACTAACTGAATATTCCAGAGATCTTTTCCCTCAGATTGAACTTCTTTAAGAAAATCTACAAATTCTGAAATATCTGAAAATTTTCGGTCCCCTATATTAAGGAACTTCACACACACCACTCCTTATGATAGTGATCTTCTATAATGTTAGTGTAATAAGTAATAGTAGTTTTATTTTTCCTAACTTAGATAGATTGCGCGCTCTCATTTTGTTATACTTTAAGCATCTGCTGCATGTATTCATCGGTTATTGTGGTCATGAAATCCCCCTCACACCTTCCTCAGCACGGCCGCCCGGTTCACGAAATACCAGCTTCGCTCAACAACCCGGAACCCCGCAGCCTCCGCCTCTGCGATATGCTCCCTGAACTCCCTGCCGGAGACAATGAACGGGGGCTCGGTGTAGAAGAGCGTGCCGCCATGCTTCAGGAGCAGGGCAATCTCTCGGAACAGCTTCTCCGGGTCCGGCACCTCATGGACGACGAAGATGGCAAACGCGGTATCGAAAGTCCCGTGCAGCTCTGCAGGCAGGCTGATGGAGTCCGGCTTACACTGGTGCGTCCTGACCCGCGACATCAGCTCTTCGGGATCCAGCTTTGCCCGGAGGATGGCGAGCATCTCCTCCTGGAGATCGACGGCGTAGACCTGTCCGATCTCTCCCACCCGCTTTGCGAATTCGCGGGTGAAGAACCCCGGGCCGCAGCCGAAGTCGAGGACGCGGTCGCCATATCTCACGTACCGCTCCGCAAGCCGGTCCGGGCGGTACAGGAACCGGCGCAGCCGGGTGTCGAGATGGGCGGCCCTCTTTGAGGAGAAGACTTCGTGGGGGTAATGCTTTTTCGGACTTTCACCGCAACTCATGGAGAGATGTTGGGAAAACGCTGGGATAACGGTTCCGGCATGGATAATGGGGGAAGCGTAAGGATTATAGGATTCAGGACAAACCCGGGCACGAGTTATGCCTTCCTCGCCGCCACTGCAAATATCAGCCCGGCGAACGTACACCGGCCCCGCTCATCCGCCGCCTTCAGCTCCGAGAGCCACGCCGCAACCTCATCCTGTGCCAGCACCCCCTTCTCCTGCGCAGCCGCAAGGAACTGTTCCATGTTCATCAGCGTTGCCACAGCGGTGAAATCGTGCATGACGAGCGGTTCGGGATGAACAGAGACATCACGGAGGCCGCGTTCCCGGAAGTAGCGGTAGAGTTTCCGGCCGGTGGAGCCGTCGGGGAACTGGTCAGCGCAGAACCGGAAGAAGGTGCGGGCTGTATCCCTGCTGCCGGGGTCGCAGACATAGGTCTCCCAGTCGGGCTCGATGGCAAGGAGCCTGCCGCCCGGCCGGAGCACGCGGATCATCTCGTCGAGGACCTGGCCGGGATCTTTCAGGATCTGGAGCGTCAGCTGGATCCTGACCGCATCGAAGCTGGCATCGGGGAAGGGGAGACTGCGGACATCTCCTACGCGGAACGAGATCGGAAGCCCGGTGCCCTTCGCCTTCTCCTCTGCGATCGCGATGAACCGTTCGCTCAGGTCGATTCCGGTGACGTGGCCGGTCTTTCCGACCATCGCCGCCATCCGGATAGCATCGGACCCCAGCCCGCACCCGGCATCGAGCACCGCATCCCCCTCCTTCAGGCCGAGATACCCGTAACTCCGTACCCTGATCTGCCGGATCTCCGGCAGGGAGTCCGAGAAATCAAGGTATCTCACGAGCCGGTCGGTTGCTGCTGCAGAGTCAGCGTTCTGGAATTCCGAGGAGATGGTCCGTTTTTCCATGCAGCTACGATTGGAGCCGCGACATCATATGTTTCATCCCCGATTTGACTACCGTCGTGATTCCCGGATTAAACCCGTCCCAAGCCAATCATATAGCCGTACCGGGAATAGACTTCCTTTACCAGTTCCCCGGCCTTCGGGTTGGCCCAGTCATGCATCCATTCCGAGACAAGCGACTCGACCGTGATAGGGATCACCCCGGCCTGCAGCATCCGCTCGATCCCGTACCGGTGGGCATCGGGTGTTGAATCGCCTCCCGCATCCATCAGCCCGTACACCTCGTATCCCTCTTTCAGGGCATGCAGCGCTGTGTAGGCAAAGCACATGCTGGTCCAGAGCCCGGAGATCACTACCTTCTTCCGCCCGGTCTTTTTGAACGCATTCCACGTCTTTTCGTCCTCGAATGCGTCGAAACTCGGGACGGTCCGGGCGTACGCCTGCTGGCCCGGGAACAGGCTGGTAACTTCAGCGAGGAAATTCCCGTTGTTCTGCGGGTTGATCGTCGACAGGACGACCGGTACGCCAAGGATGGCTGCAGCCTTTGCAGCGCAGTACGCGGCATTCCGGATTCTCGTCTTGTCCCCGGATGCAACACCGGCAAACATCGTTGGCTGGTAGTCCACGAGCACGAGTGCACTGTTTTTATCACTGAGCAGTTCCAGTTTTCCATCTTTTGGATTCGCCATCTCTCATCACCTCTGGGTATACCACTGGATCCTTCCGTCCGTCCTAAATAGGTATTGGCAGCGGCAGATTTCCGTCGGAAGGCGCCTGAAGCTGGCTGAGAAAATCATTGATCCGGATCTCCTTTCAGGTCGTTAGCTTGCTGAGGGTTCGCACGAAGGCAACCTATAAACGCTCCCCGTCCCCTCCTCAGTACAGGTATGCCCGCATACCATGACCCTGCAGTCGAGACGATGGACCGGGCCGACCTTGACGCCCTGATCGATGAGCGGGTGCGGTACACGGTCCGGTACGCGGACGAGCACTCCCCGTTTTACCGGTGGCCCGGCACCTTCCCTCAGCATACCGCCTCATCCGGTCCCTGCGGGGGGGTGATGATACAAATGGCGCGAAGATTGTTGTCGGCGGACGCCTGTTCGGCCTTGCGCCGGCTCTCTGGAAACAGATCGGCGCCGATGCATGGGCGGCAACAGCGGGAGAGGCAGTTGAAACCGCAGAACGGCTTACGTCCTGAGGTGTATTTCTGCCCGGGTTTCTGACCGCATACCGTCAGCTGACTATCTGGCCGGCTGCCGGAGTCGCCTGTCGACCAGCCGTTTCGGCCTGCCTTTCATCCCGGAGATGCCAAGCCCGCCGGGTCTGACGAAGTTGATCTCGATTACGAACTTCCCGGCGGAGACCTGTTCAGCGAAGTTGTTCCGGTATTTCAGGAACCGCTCAGTGAACCGGTCCCTGATGCCTTTTTTATCAATGCTTCCGGGGTCTCTGCATTCGAGGTTCACCTGCATTACGACTTCGCCACCGGTTGCACCGTCCCCGACAATTGCCTCGTACTCGCCGGTGAGGGACTCCATGTTCCCGTGCTGGAACACCCCGGCCTCGACATCGACGCGGTTGAACGGGCTCCCAAAGAGCCAGACGGTCTCGGCCTCACGCTGCGGGTTGATGATCCGCATGTGCGTCCTGCCGCAGCTGCATGTCGAACGCGAAAGGACCGTGGTCGTATCCTCGGTGTCGTAGTTGAGGAGGAGGGTCCCCGCCTTCGTCCCTTCCTCAAGGAGCGTCGTGAGGACTGCCCGCCCGCATTCCCCGTCGTGGACGAACGCCTTCATCTGCGGATCGTAGATGTCGAGGTGGACGAGGTCCTCGGGGACGTGGAGCCCGGAAAAGGCCGTGCACTCCCCGCACATCGTCCCTTCCGTGCTCCCGTAGGTGTTGAAGACAGGGCAGCCCCAGACGTCCGCAAGGTAGGCGCGGGACTCCTCGGCAAAGCTCTCGCCCCCGACGACAAGCCGCCGGATCGATGTCTCTTCCGGCCGGATTCCCTCCTGTTTCAGCTGCCGGGCAAGCCGGAGGAGCTTGAATACACTCCCCACGATGGACGTCGGGCGGTACGATGAGATGACCCGGGGCGGGAAGGTGCATTTGCCGAACGGGATGATCGTCATCTTCAGCCGGCGGGCGGCAAGCGTCATCGTGTTTGCGCCCACGTTCATGCCGTACGATGCGCAGACGATGATACGGTCTTCCCTCCCGAACCCCTGCGAGACGAAACTCCTCGCGTACTTTTCCGCGTACCGCTTCCAGTCGTCCCATGTCAGGAAGAAACTCTTCGGGGTGCCGCTCGTGCCGCTTGTCTCCTGGATGGTGAAGATATCCCCCATACCTGCTGACAGGAACTGAAAGTCCGGGGTATTGGGGGGCTGGTGTTCGCGGATCGTGCGCGAGGAGACGATGGGGAGGGATAGCAGATCCTCGTGGATCCGGATCGATTGCGGGTCGATCCCGTTCTCTTTGAACCAGCATCGTTACGGAGATGATTACGGCATCAGCGTGCCGCTTTCCAGCCATCGCGACAATACTTTCAACAGGAGTGTCGGCACCGGTATGAAGGGCTGACCAGCCCGCCAGCCTGAAGATGTCGGCAACCATCAGGCTCCCGATGTCATGGGTCTCCCCGGCGATGGAGGCCACGATCGCGGTCTTTCTCGCAATTCCGGCCGCAGCGGAGCCTTCCGGGACCCGGTCATGCAGCCGGTTGATGATGGCCCTGACCGCACCGGTGACAGCATGTTCCTGGGCGACAGAAATCTTTCCTATCTGCCAGAGTCTTCCGGTCTCGTCCAGCACCTGGCGGAGCACACGGTCGTACAGGTCCTTAATCATGACACCTTCGTCTGCAGCTTTGATGATAACCGATTCCGCCCCGGCTGAATCTCCGGCAAGCAGGGCTTCAAGGCACGATCCGGCGAGTGCGGAACAGGGATCGCCCTCACGGATGAAGAAAAGGATCTCTTCCTGCGGTGTGGACAGGGAACCGGTCCCGGAATCAAGGATCCGCCCGGCCTGTTTTCTAAGGTCGGGGGGGAGTTCCGTTTCCGTCACGTCTTTCAGGACTGCAAGGAGGGATGAAACGTAACCCTTCCGCCGTCCTGCATGGGTAGAATATACCGCCAGCCAGCCGGCATAATCGGCAAGGAATACAGGGTTTTGCGTTGCGAGGGACTCCTGCAGGCAGGTGATGAAAGCCCGGAACTCGTCCAGCATGGCCGATTTCTGGTGTGCACTCATGTTCCGGATGCCGGCCCGGTGCCGTTTGCTGAAAAGATCGAGAGCTTTTCCTGCGAGATATTCGCTGTTGAGGCTTACCGCGTGGTATGCAGGCGCATCCGGTTTTTCCATGGATATCCTCTACCTGTTTGCTCCAAGGAGAATCCGGCCGGAGGGTAATGAGCTTATCGTTAGCAGGCAGGACAGTCAGGAAATTGCTCCCGGTTACACCCCCCCGGATATAAGAAAAGGGTTTTATGAATCCCGGGATGTGTTCTGCCCAGGCAGCTTCGGAGATACGGATTCCGGTGTATCTCTCTCTTCCTTTATCGTCTTCATCTGCGGGAAGAGAATGACTTCCTTGATGGAATCGTTGTTGGTCAAGAGCATCACGAGCCGGTCGATCCCGATGCCGACCCCGCCGGTCGGGGGCATGCCGTACCCGATGGCGTTGATGAAGTCATAGTCTATCATCTGGGCCTCGAGGTCGCCATGCCGGCGTTTCTCGTCCTGCGCCTCGAACCGGATCTTCTGGTCGATCGGGTCGTTCAGTTCCGAGAAGCCGTTTGCGATCTCCATGCCGTAGATGAAGAGCTCGAACCGCTCGGTGAAGCCGTCCTTGGTCCGGTGCTTCTTGGCGAGAGGCGAGTTCTCGACCGGGAAGTCGTGGATGAAGGTGGGTTGAATGAGCTTCTTCTCCACGAGTCCTTCGAAGAACAGCACGAGGAACTCCCGCTGGCTCTGCGGCTTCTCCCACTCGTCGATCTGGTGCTGCTCTGCGAGTTTCCGGAGCTCGTCAACACCCATCGATAAAACGTCAATCCCTCCATACTCCTTCACGGCATCGGCCATCGAGAGTTTCTTCCATGGCCCGGAAAAGCTGATCTTCGTTCCCGCAAACGTGATCTCGGTACTGCCGCAGATCTCCGTAACAAGGCTCGTTACGAAGTCCTCGGTGAGCGCCATCATGTCCGAAAAGTCATGGTATGCCCAGTAGATCTCAACCATCGAGAACTCGGGGTTGTGGTTGGTGTCGATGTCCTCGTTCCGGAAGTTCCGGGCGACCTCGAAGACCTTCTCGAATCCGCCGACGATCAGCCGCTTGAGGTACAGCTCCGGGGCGATACGGAGGAAGAGCTTCTGGTCGAGGTAGTTATGGTACGAAGTGAACGGGCGGGCGTTCGCCCCGCCGTAGACCGGCTGGAGGACAGGGGTCTCGAACTCTAAAAACCCCCGCTCGTCGAGATACCTGCGGATGAATGCGAGGATCCTGCTCCTGGTACGGAAGGTCTGCCGGCTCTCCTCGTTCACGATCAGGTCGAGGTAGCGTTGTCTGTATCGCTTCTCAATGTCCTTGAGCCCATGGAACTTCTCGGGCAGAGGGCAGACGGCCTTGCACAGGAGAACGATATCGTCGACCCAGATCGTGATCTCGCCCAGCTTCGTGCGGAAGACATGTCCGGTCACCCCGATGAAATCCCCGCGTTCGATGTAGCTGTTGAAGAAACTGAACTTTGCATCCCCGATATCGTTCTTCCGGATGTAGAGCTGGATCCGCCCGCTCTCGTCCCCGAGATCGGCGAACAGCGTCTTGCCATGGTTCCGGATGATGTAGAGCCGCCCGGCGGTCGTCACGCTCTCGGTACTCTTATCGTGGGCGATGTCAGCATACTTCGCCCGGATCTCCGCAATGGTGTGTTTGCGTTCGAACGAGTGGGGATAGAGCGGCACGCCCTGTTCCTGCAGGGCCCGGACCTTGTCGAGCCGGGTCTGGTCGAAGGCGAGCCGCTCCTGCGGATCGGTCATTAAATTTCTGCTCCTGAATGGTTCCGGTTATCTCCTGTAATACTTCACAACGAATGGTAATAATACCTACAGCGCTGGATAGCAGAGGTCAGGATAATTATTATACAGGAAACCGGTATGTTTTCTTTGATGGAATGCATCACGTTTGACCGGTATATCGAGGCGTTCAGGGTCCTTGAGAGATACTCGGAGGAATATCCCTACATGCTCGGCCACCTCCTTGAGATTTCTGCCCGGTATCTCCCGGACGGGTTTTCCATGCTCGATATCGGCGCCGGGACCGGACATTTCGCCCGCTCGTTTCTTGAGCGGTGCCAACGGCCGGTCCAGTCCTACACTGCCATCGAACCGTCGCCGGATCACGTGGCAAAAATACAGGAAAATTTCAGGAGCCTGCCCGTGCAACGGGAGATCATCAACGATTTTTTCACGCCTCAGATGACCTTTTCTGAAAAATTTGATCTCATCATTCTGTCGCACTGCACCTACTGCTTTCTGCCGGATCCCGAACCGTACCTGCTCCATGCCCTGTCCCTCCTTTCCGGTACCGGAAGGGTTGTGATCTACCAAGGGAGCCCGGCAAATTTCTGTTATTTCCTCAACTGCATCCTGCAGGATATCCTCCCGAAGAAAAGGGTAACGGACCCCACCTTTACCAGCTGGGATGTCAGGAATATCCTTGAGAGGAACAGGATACCCCATTCGGTGTCATACCTTCCGGGGTTCCTCCGGGCCGGCGAGATCTTCAGGCCTGAGAACACGAGCCTGCTGCACGAACTGATAACGTTC
This sequence comes from Methanoregula sp. PtaU1.Bin051, assembly GCA_002067895.1. Classification (GTDB taxonomy): domain Archaea; phylum Halobacteriota; class Methanomicrobia; order Methanomicrobiales; family Methanospirillaceae; genus MVRE01. Next base: position 9,822 of record MVRE01000013.1, read on the forward strand.
TCGCTGATGGTTGAATCCGAATCCATGGAGCCCGGCATCCTGAAAAGGACGGAAGAGATCCTCAGGGAGATCGCGTACCCGTCAGCGGAAGGGCCGTTGCTGAACCTTGGCGTCGATGCGATAACCGTCGGACCTTTGAAACGCTGATTACACGTTTTCCCGCTTTTTCAGCAATGCAGATGCGTACTTCAAGAGCCCGTACACCCCATCCGTCGAGGGGTGAACCTCAAGGAACTCCTCGAAGTCGTGGGCCGTGTAACCTTCTTTCATCAGGAACGAGAGGTAGCCGGCAATCAGTCCCCCGCCCGGCCCGGCGGCGCAGATCCCGGCGATCGCCCCACCGTCCTCAACGCTTACCTTGGCGAGCCCCGTATCTCCGAACGGCACGTCCCAGAACGTGCCGGGCCCCGCAGGGCCGGGGATCGCGATTGAGCCGGCCGTTTCGCTTCCATTCCCGCAGAACGCCAGTTCATGACCGAGGCTTATGGACTGAGGGATGAACCTGCGGTCAAACTTCCGGTCAATCCCGAGGATGTTGTCGGCAGCAACCGCCCCCTGCATCCGGGCGACCGGCGTCAGGTAGGGCGGACCTGTCACATCGCCGGCGGCATACACGCCGGGGACACTGGTCTGCATCCGGTCGTTTACGATCACCTCGCCGATCTGCCCTTTCATCACCCCTTCGATCGCCTCCGATCTCGGCACGAGGCCGGTAGCGATCAGGACAGCATCGGCAGGGATGGTCGATTCAGCGCCCCCGGTCCCGATCCGGACACCGGTCACCTCTGAGCACCCCTCAATGGACAGGATTGGGGTGTTCTCTAGGATCGCAACACCATCCAGCTGCTTCACCGCAAGGGATCGGAGATGCCTGTCAATGCCTTTTAAAAATGTGCTCCGTGCGACCAGCGTGACTTCATTCCCGAATGCGCGGAAGATGTAGGCGAATTCCGCGGCCATCACTCCGCCTCCGATGATAACAATGCTTTCAGGGAGCTTTCTGGCCGACCAGAGCGTGTGGGGTGAAAAGACACCGTGCAGTCCGATACCCTCCACTTTTGGCACATTCGGCCGGGAACCGGTTGTAACAAGCACAGCATCACTGTCTACCGGTTCATCACCGATGAACACCTGCCGGCCCGAGAGCCGGCCATGCTTCCCGTAGACGATGGTTACACCGGCTTCTTTCGTCTCAGAATCGAGAATCCTGGCAATCTTCTGCTGGATTGCCTGCATCTCTTTCAACAGTCGCGGGAACACAACGGAAGGGGTTGAATCAATGATGCCGAGATCTTTGAAACGCTCCGCGGAACGGACGAATCGCGCCGCATCGTTAAGAGCACAGACCGGCATGCAGCCGTAGTGGAGGCACTGCCCCCCGATCCCCCCGGCTTCGACAAGCGTTACATCCTTACCGGCTGCAGCAAGCCGGATCGCCCCGATCCGCCCTGCGGGACCACCGCCGAGAACGAGGATCATAAAAAAGAGAATGATGCTCTGGAATTACCGGTCAGAAGACCTCGACGCCTTCGTCCATCGGCTCCGACAGGAGTTCGCCGGTATACGCATTGACTTCGATAATTTTCTTGCCCCGGATCTGCCAGACCGGGATATAGACCTGCTTGGACTCAATTGTGATGTTCTTTTTCTCTGGTTTTAGGATCTTCTCCTCGTAGAAGATTGCATCTCCCTTCTCCTGCTTGATCCGTACCTTCTGCGTGAGCCTCTCTATCAGCTCGTTCGTGATCCTGTCGGAAGCCTCTTCCTTGGCGATATGCGGATCGGCAACTTCGGCCCCAGCCGGGATCTCGTCTTCCACGACAGCCTTTCCATCCAGCTCGAGCTTGATGCCGTTGATGGCATTGATCGCCCCCCAGCCGTCAGCATCGAATGGGATACGGCGGTCCTTGTACACCTGCTCCCCGGTACTCTTGTAGTGGAAGAGGAAATACGGCATGAACCGGAGCTTGGCGGATCCCTGGATGCCTGCGGTCTTTATTGCTGCCTGTTCGGTGATCTTGATTGGGAAATGGGGAAGCGTTATGCCGGATCCCTGCGGGGGTGCTGCCACCGCTGCACCTGCGCCGGCTGCAATCACTGCAGCCTTCTTTGCCCGGGTGCCAGATAGGTCGAGCGCCAGCTCCCGGCTCAGGATGTCGGCGAGCACCGCCTCACCGGCATACCGGACGAACTCGTCGATGCCCCACTGGACACAGTTCTCGGTCGATAGGTCCTTTTCGAATGTGAAGAGGAGCTTTTTACAGGTCATCTCGTGGTCGTTGACCATCAGGCTGTAGTTTGTCTTGTCGAACTGGGAGATTACGTTCTTGTCGTTCGAGCAGAGGACCAGAAGGCAGGTATCATCCCTGACCGCGGACAGATCGAGCGGCTGATCCACTTCGTCGACCTCGAACCGGGCCGCTTCCAGAATAAGCCTCATCGCATTCCTGGCTTTTTCCCGCATATCGTCTTCCATCATATAGAGATTGCCTTATGCTTATAGAACAATTTTTCTATTGATCTGTCGGAGAACTAATAGAATGACCGAGCCGTTGAAATTCGTCACCCATAGCATTGATGACTATGCCATGCAGGTCACCTACAACCCGGCCACCAACGAAGGGAACGTAGTCTATAACCTCTCATTTGTAAAGAATGAGGATCTTGAATTCGTCATCGGCATCTTAAAAGACGCTTACAAAACCGGCCTTGCTGCGAGCGGGCTTGTGAAATTCCTCGGATCCGGGGAAAAGATCAGCGACCTCGTCGTGCCGGAAGGCCAGACAGCGGTTTGCACAGTCTGCAGCGTAACGCTCGACGGGCTTCTCATCCGGCGGGGCATCCCGATCAATCCTATTGGCGGCGGAGTTGTCGAGATTGAAAACCGTAACCCGATCCGGTTCATCCACATGATCCTGTATGAGTACACCACGATCGACCCCCTGCAGGTGCTCAACTCCCAGCGGCTTACATCGGTCACGAGCGTCATGCGCAGGGGCAGCGGGAAGATCCTCGCCAATATCCGGGAATTCCACATGGAGGCCGAATCTCTTGTCGGGGAGGTGCTTGACGAGCTCTCAGACAGCAGCTTCATCGGGATCCTGGAAGTCGGGATGCCGAACGTCCCCCTGCTGGGAGTCCCGGTCAGCCCACAGTTCATTGCAGTCGCCTGTGTAGGCGGCACAAATCCCCTCGCTGCAATCAAGGAGGGTGGCTGCTGGGTGCAGACCAACGCGATGAAGGGACTGATGGACGTCTCTGAAATGAAAGAGATACGGGACTACTGACCTGCCCTGTCTGCAAGATCCCGTACCAGGCTGTAGTACCGGGAGAAGAACCGGACGAAGCCCTCGGATTCTGAATAAAGGGCGACCGCATCCTCATCACCCGAGCCGATAACGACAAGAATCTTTTTATCATCGATCACGCAGATGCCCCCTGCCATCATCCCCTTTGCCTTATGGAACCCGGAAAGGAGTTCCGGCGGTTTTTTAATGGTGACCCGGACTGTCGGTGGAAGATCCGTGTCCCAGTCATGCGTAAAGACTTCTACCAGAGCCTGCTCCGACTTATGGGAAAGGGCCCGTGTCAGGTCATCGGAGAAGAGCTGGCGGTGGGCCATGATCCGGACGGAGCTCGTTGCCTGCCCGACCAGTTCGACCAGTTTCTTCCGGATCGCCGCAATTCCATACAGGTTCCAGATTAACTCCTGGCTTGTACGCTCGGTAGTGAGCCGCTCCTGGTAAATGGCAGAAAGGTTCTCCTCTGCTTGTTGTGCGGCCCGTTCGATCTTGGAAAGGAGGTTCCTGATTCCTTCTTCGGGCGGTCGTGCAGCGAACCGTTTTGGGGAGGATTGGGAGATCGAGACCAGTTCCTTCTCCTGAAGCTGCGAGAGGACCGGATAGACGGAGGCGCGCGGCACCCCTGAGAGCCCGTGGATCTCAGTAGCGGTCGCATCGGCCACCCTGAGAAGCGCAATATAAACCAGCGACTCATATTTGGTCAGACCAAGCGACCTGAGCTGGTGCACGATTGGCTGGCGATCAAGGTCCGGATTATCCATTAAAAACATTGCTTTATATCCTGTAATAATAAATGTTGTTACAACAACAACAACAAGGAACCATCCATGGATATCCGCATTGTGGCCGTCATCCTCCTTCTTGCCTGCTGTAGTATGCCTGCTCTGGCCGCGGTAAAATATATCGACAGCAGTCCTGAGCTATCCGCACTGATCACCGGTTCAAACGAATTTACGCCCGGGCAGGATGTCACTTTCAATATCGTCCTCCAGAACAGTGGTCTCAATACATTCAAGTTCGTCAATTCCGGAACGATTGCACGCGATGACCTGCCCAACACTGCAAAACTGGTCACCGTCCAGCTGCTCCCGGGAACAGCCCCTGTCACCATTAAGACAGATCCCCAGATGGTGGGGGATATTCCGGGTACGGGCAGGGTTCAGCTGGCTATTGACGGTAAAATTGCCAATAATGCCCCTGCCGGCGAGTACCAGCTCCCTCTCTTTGTACAGTATAAATATCTGGAAACGACGCGGCAGGAAGCAAGCGATAATATGCAATTCATCTATAAAGAGGTCAATCAGACGCTTCCATTGATTATAAAAGTCAAACCCCTCCTGAAGATCCGGGTGTTGGAAGCTTCAACGGACTCCCTCAACGTCGGTTCTGAAGGGTACCTCCGCCTCAGGATTAAAAACGATGGATCCGATGACGGGAGGAAAGCAACGATCATCGTTACAAGGAGCGGGAGCAGCCCGATCACCCCGACTGACAGCAGCGTTTTTGTCGGGGACTTCCTGCAGGATAGCGAGGTGACGTGCAGTTACAAGGTCGCGGTCTCGAATGATGCCGAAGCGGGGACCTATCCCATCGATGTTGCGGTCACGTATGAAGATCATGAAGGTTCGGTCGTTACATCTTCAACGGAGACGATCGGTGTGCCGGTCGGCGGGAAAGCCGGTTTTACAATCCCCCTGCCACCTCCGGAGATCGAGGCCGGAAATCGTGCCGTGATCGCCGTGGAATACAAAAATACCGGCGGGATGACGGTGTACCATGCGCAGGCCCGGATCAATATTGTACCCCCGTTTTCGAGTAATGACGATACCGCGTATCTCGGCGATTTAAAGGCCGGCGAATCGGCAACGGCACGGTATGAAATCTCCGTGCTTCCGGAGGCCGATCCCAAGGATTATACCCTGGACAGCGAGGTCCGCTACCGGGATGCGCTCGACAACAGCCAGATCGCTGATACGGTCAAGGTTACTGTCCGCGTCATTGAAAAGGCAGGAGGAAACCCGCTTACAAACCCGGCCATCCTGCTCGCACTTACCGCCTGTTTCATCGGTGCAGGGTATTATCTCTTTGTAATGCGTAAGAAATTGTGATGCTGGGATGGGACGGGGATCTCCCGAAACCATCGGTAAGAACGACTGAGGAGATGCGCCTTGTCCTTGCCGATCCGTCGTGTGCCTGTAGCGAGCCTCTCTATTTCATGTACCGCGATCTTGCAAAGAACGACGCGGACTGGCGCTGGCTGCACGAGCGGAACCTTCGCTATGACCTGACCGTAATACCGCCACGGGATCTCTGCGGCGAATGCGTCAAGACCAAAGGGCACTACCACCCGGAGAACCCGCGGGGTGTCGGATATCCCGAGATCTATGAAGTACTGGAAGGGGAGGCGCACTACCTGCTCCAGACCAGAAAGCCCGATGATGTCGTGCTGCTCTCCGCATCAGCCGGGGACGTCGTGATCATACCCCCCGGGTACGGACACGTCTCCATCAACCCGTCGCAGGACGCAACACTCGTCATGGCAAACATAGTATCCACGGCGTTTACAAGCGAATATGGCGCGTACGAGACTCTGCATGGCGCGGCATATTACGAGATGACGGACGGGGAGCTTGTGAAAAATCCCCGATATGGAAAAGTCCCTCCCGTGCGACGCATTCCGGCTGCCAGCGGGCACGGGCCGCACCGGTTCTGCAGGGGGCCGATTTACGACCTGGTCGGGAATGGCGATGCCCTGTTGTTCCTCAACGAACCTGAACGTTTTCTTCCTGCCCTGTCGATCCTGCTGAAAGGGTAGGGGCGGGAATCCGTTTGTGGGCGCTCTTTTTCACGAGCGCGAGCACCTTCTCCTCACTTGAATTCGATGCCCTCCAGTTGTTCTTTGAAAGCGCGATAAGTGCTGCATCGATTAGGGAATAGGGAAGGCCGATCTCGGCCTCATCGCTCTGCCCGGCCCAGAGCCCTGCTGAAGGTGCTTTTCTGATGATGGGCTCCGGGATTGCAAGTTCCCGCGCCATTTCATAGACCTCGGTCTTGTACAGGTGCAGGATCGGCTGGATGTCGGCAGCATTATCCCCGTACTTTGTGCAGTAGCCGAGGAGATATTCGCTCCTGTTCGAGGTTCCGCAGACGAGACGGTCGTCCCGGTTCGCAAAATAGTAGAGCACGGACATCCGGATCCTGGCCATCAGGTTGCCCAGCAGGTAGGGGGTTTCGGTAAAGCCTGGCATCGCCCGGTACGCCGCAAGCATAGGCTCGATGCAGATCGTCCGGTGCTCCATGCCAAGGGTTGCACACAGATCCTCTGCATCCCGCATATCCTGGGGGTTGCTGACCGATGACGGGAGGATGAGTCCGAGAACGTTTACCGGACCGACTGCACGGCAGCAGAATGCCGCAGCGACTGCCGAATCGACCCCGCCGCTTATGCCGACCACGATCCCTTTGCGCCCGCTTGACCAGCAGGCGAACCGGATCATCTGCTCGACTTTACCCATCCTGCATCCCATATCGTCGTCCATGGACATCCCCTGTTTTAGATCGCGTGGATGAACCGTTTCAGCTGCATGGCATCGCCAACTGCGACCACGGCATCACCCTCTTTCAGTAATTCATCCGGTTCCGGTGCAACGATGGTCCGGTTCGCTGCTTCAATACCTAATATCCTTGCCCCGCTCACCCTCTTTATATGCCCGACCGTTGTCCGGACATTTTTTGTCGTGATATGTTTCATCACGACGATATTCCCGTCAGGAAGGTCGAGCAGGATGGTGACGATGTCCGAGAGCACGATCCTCCCGATAATCTGCCCCCCGATAGTCGGGAGGAGGGCTACGTAGTCGGCCCCGGCGCGGTAGAGCTTATCAACTGTCTTCGGTTCGTTGGCACGGGCGAGGATGCGGATAGACGGGTTCATGTTCCGGGCCATCAGCGTCGTAAAGATATTTACATCATCGTTATTCAGCGCGACAATACAGTACTGCGCGAGATCTATGCGGGCATCCTTGAGTATTGACTCGTCTTCCGCATTGCCGACGACCTGATCATGGATCTCATGCTTTTTGGAATCGACAACGGTGCAGGATATTCCCGCTGACTGCATTTCGCTGTACGCCGAGGCACCGACATCCCCGAATCCGGCGATCACTGCCCGGGACTCCATACACCCGTCCGGATCGAACTCGATTTTAATCGCGTTCGCAACGGCATCAGCCGTTCCGAAGAGGAAGAGGGAGGTACTGCCATCGACAATTTCCGATTCGCTGGGATCCGGTATGAATGTCCCCGCTTTCCAGATGAAGGGAACTAGAATACCGTATCTTCCCATGAGGCTGAGTTCCATCAGGGTCTTGCCGGCCGCCATACAACCGGTTACGATTGGTATGTTTATGAGACGGAGTTCCCGCTGCTGGTGATCGGCAGCACTGATGTACAGCCGATCAAGACCCGGGATATCCGGCATCGCATCGGCAGCCGGGTTAAGCACTGCATGGTTGGCTAAGATCCTGCCGGTCGCATGTTTCGGTGAGAGAACATAATCTGCCCCTGCATACCTCAGGTAGCGGTCGAACGATAGTTTATCGACAACGGAGATGATCTTTCCGCCGGTGAGCTGACGGATCCCAAGAACGATATTCGCGGTTAACCGTTCGTCCTTGCAGATCACGATATACTCAGCATCGTCCACATGGGCGGAAGCCCACGTCGCCGTGTCCATATAATCCCCCCATATGACGTATGCACGGTGCCGGAACCGTGCCCCGATCTCGAGGGCGGATGCCTTGTCCTCCTCGATAATCACGATCTCATGGTCGGAGATCATGAGGCTCTCGATCAGTGACCGGGTGATTTCGTCATACCCGATCACCACGATGTGACCTTTGAGAGCATGCGGCGTCCTCCGCGGGGGTGTCGGGGCAAGGAGCGTTGTCAGGAACGGCGCGAGCAGGAGCGGGACAACGATAAAGATCATGATTACGCCCGAGAGCATGATCTGGATTGTAAGAAGCCGGGTCAGGTCATTATGGAAGGGGAGCAGCCAGCCGTAACCAACGGTGGCCATCGATTCGACGACAAAGAGGAGCGCTTCCGACCACTGGATCGGCTTGTTCTCTAGGATTGGGTACAGCGAGTGGAAGATGTAGGTGTACAGGCCGATGAGCATGGCAAATGCCAGGAAGTAGAGCGAGATCTGGGCACTTGGAGATGTGCGCAGGGTCCGCCATACTGTCCCTCTCCTCTTTCTCTCAAGTGGCATGGCAGCGCACCTCTGCGAGAATCCGGCAGGCCGTGCAGGCATCAAAGTACAGACTGCCGCATGTTTGACACACATGGATAGCATCCTGTACCGGCATGCCGGGGGCTGCTAGTTGCTCCCTGAGGCTGACGAGCGAGTACGGGGCGGAGGGGTGACTGAGGGAATACTCATGCAGCAGGCCCCTGACATCCGAAGCAAATACATCTCCGGCGGGGAGGTATGGTTCCGGAATGTCCATGCCGGTTGCAAGGCGCGAGTACATGGCGATCTCCTCAGAAAGGGCATACATGAACGGCCGGATCTCTGACACAGGCCCCGTAGCCTCCTTCGGCACCGGCAGGAGCCTGTCGGGCGTTCCTGAAAGGACCTGCGCAAGAACAGATTCCGCTTCCTCATCGATGCTGGTTCCCAGTGCAAGTCTGGATATCCCCTGTTTTCTGGCAACCCGGTGCAGGAGCGATCGCCGCAGGATTTCAAGCCCGTAAACGCCGTGTTCCCGCCCGATATCAGCGGGAGAAATCCCATACTCTTCAGCAAATGATACGGAAATGCAGGACACTCCTGCGGATTCCGCAAACGCTCTGGCCTCTGAAGAGCGCTCATTCCCGAGTGACCGGTCCTGAATGATGATTGCCGACAGCGTGATGTCGCGGCGCCGGCCGACCAGCTGTAACAGGAAGTGCAGGAGGGCGGATCCCGCCGCCCCGCCTGACAGGTCGACAGCGATATGATCGCCGCGGGAGAGCCACCCGTGCGTCCGGATCGCCCGCTTCGCTTTTGCCTCGAAGTCAGCAATAAAATGATCCCTGCAGAGGTGCAGCCCGGAGTAAGGCTGGTGGATGACAGATGTTTTCCTGCACTTATCGCACCGCATCTCTTCTCGCTACAAGCTGGAAGAGCAAAGATGTTTAAGGTTATGCCGGCCGTTTTGTGCCATGTCATTTTATAGTCCCCCGCATAACCTCTGTTCAGATGCCGGTTGCCGCCGAACACATCCGTACGCTCCACAAGTACGAGCTGCGCATCCTCTCCGCACTCGAACGGTGGATGAAGCGGTACTCGTGGGTGCCGCTGGAGCAGATCCGACAGACCACCGGCCTCTCCGAATCGGAGACTGACTACCGGCTTGGCCGGCTCATGGCACGGGGGATGGTCCGGTTCAACACCGTTCCCTATGACGGATACGCGCTGGTGTTCGGCGGGTATGACACGCTCGCCCTGCATGCACTTGTGAAAAAAGGGGCGGTTTCGGCGCTCGGGGCACTCATCGGGGAGGGCAAGGAGTCGGTCGTATACGAGGCGCTCGGTCTCTGCCCGGTCGCCATCAAGTTCCACCGGGTCGGCCAGCGCTCGTTCTCCGCCGCCCGGAGCAAGCGGGAGTACATGCCGGAGACCGGGCACTGCCCGTGGATCTTTGCATCCCGCCGGTCGGCAGAGCGGGAGTATGCGGCGCTCACCGCCCTTCACCAGACAACCAGCGTCCCCCTTCCGGTGGCAAACAACCGCCACGCGGTTGTCATGTCTCTCATCTCCGGCGTTAACCTTAACCGGTGCCCGCTCGACGATCCCAGACCGGTGCTGGATGCGATCCTTGACAATGTCCGTTCGGCCTACCGTGCAGGCGTCATCCATGCCGACCTCTCGGAGTTCAATATCATGATGGATGAGGGCAGGCCGGTGATCATCGACTGGCCCCAGTGGGTGGAGAACACGCACCCGAATGCGGAACAGATTCTTATAAAGGACCTCACAACCATCCTCACCTTTTTCAAACGGAAGTACCATATCCCGTACACACCTGAGGATGCAATTCAATGCGTGACCGGCTGAAAGTATTCGGGATCGACATCATCAAGGGCTCGGTGCGCTCGAAATCCCGCAGGCCGATGTACGCCCTCGTCCGGATGGAAGGCCCGGCAATCGTCAGCGAGGGCGAGGTCTCGATGTTCCGGCTGATCCGGCTCCTTACCGCCGAGCAGCCGGATATCCTCGCGGTCGACAGCCTGCAGGAGATCGCGGCGGATCAGCGCGAGCTCTTCTTCTTCCTGCAGGCGCTTCCCCCGAAGACGAGCCTCGTGCAGGTGACCGGCGGTGAGCGGAAGGAGACGCTCTCCAAAGTAGCCGCCCGGTACAATATCAGCTTCGACCGGTTTGACCCCTTTGCTGAGGCCCGTACGACGGCACGGGTCGCGTCTCTCGGTGCCGGTGCAGAAGTGATCGCATTCGAGAACGAAAGCGAGATCATAATCAGCCGGCACCGGTCGCCGGGCAAGGGCGGGTGGAGCCAGAACCGGTATGCCCGGAAGATCCACGGGGCAGTCCAGCGCCGGGGACGTGAGATCGAGCAGGAGCTTGTCTCGGCAGGTCTCCGGTACGAGAAGAAGGAGGCGCGGGCTTTCGGGGGATCTAGCCGGGTCGCATTCCGTGTTTTTGCCGCCCGGGACCGGATCCCCGTCTCCACCTACCGCGGCGCCGATGTGCAGGTGCGGATCAGCGGGAAGCGCCTTGACCGGATCCGTTTCCGGCCGCTTACCGGCAGGCCCCGTCACCTCATCGTCGGCATAGATCCCGGGACCACGACAGCGATCGCGGCCCTCGATCTCGACGGCAACCTCCTGCATCTCGCAAGTTCCCGGCAGATGGACATGTCCGCGGTCACAGAGTCCTTATGCAAGGTTGGAAAACCGCTCATCATCGCTTCCGATGTCTCGGATATGCCATACTCTGTCGAAAAGATCCGCCGGGCATTCTCGGCAATCGCCTTCTCGCCGAAGCAGGATATGAGCGTTGATTCAAAGATGGAACTGACCGCACCGTTCTCCTATGCAAACGACCACGAGCGCGACGCGCTCTCCGCCGCTCTCGAAGCATACCGGCAGTACCGGAACAAGTTCCAGAACCTCGCAAAACGAGTGCCGCCCGGCCATGATCTTGATGAAGTCAGGGCACGGGTCATCCGGGGGCAGTCGCTCGAGCAGGTCCTTGGAGAACTGAATGAACGCGGGGAAGAGAAGGAGATTGCAGCGCCGGTCGTTGCAATGGACGGGAAGCACGACGAACGGGTGAGAGTGCTGGACGGGATGGTCAAGCGCCTCCGTTCCTATGTAGCCGAACTGCAGGAAGAGATCAAGGAGAAGGAGTACGAGATACGCCGGCTTCAGGCGCGCCTCCGCCGTGCGGCTGCCGAAAGGGAGGCAGAGCTGGTCAGGGATACTGAGATCATGAAACGCGACGCAGTTATCCAGAGTATCAAGAAACGACTCCGGAAAGAGGAGCGGCGCAGCAGGACGCTTGGAAAAAGGCTGGAGCGCCGGAAACAGGCGGAAGAGATCGCTGTTGACGGCGAGGCGGTACCACTCAAGGTTCTTGACGCACTGACTCGCGACGCGCTCCACCGTCTCACGGAAGAAGCCGGGGTGGAAGAGGGCGATGTGATCTTTGTCAGCCGCACCGATGGCTGGGGCAGGAGCATAATAAAAGACCTCGCAGATGCCGGTGTCGCTGCCGTAATTACCGGTTCATCCGTTCCCTCCACAGGCGATCCCCTCCTGCTGCCGGCATTCCGCGAGCTGAAGCTGCCGGTCTTTTCGGAGACCGAGACAGGCGCTGTCGTAAAGGGGAAGATCGGCAAGGTTCCGGCCGCAACGCTCGCAGCCGCTCTCAAACGGTGGCAGGAGGAGGAGGAAGAGCGCGAGCACGAGAAGCAGGCGGCAATGGTAGAGCACATCTTCAAGGAGTACAAGAGCGAACGGGGTAAGGAGGTACGGAAAGGTGGATGACCGGGAACTGTTGAAGACCGTGATGGGGATCGTCGGGCGCGATCGCTGTCTCGATGACTGCGCCATCATACCATTCGGCGACAAGGTGATGGTTGCGACGACGGATATGCTCCATGCCACTACGGATTTTGTCGGTGGCATGTCCGACTGGGAGATTGGGTGGATGAGCGCGGCGGTTTCGCTCTCTGACATCGCGAGTATGGCGGCTGCACCGAAGTACATGCTGTTTGCCGTCGGCCTTGACCGGTGGGAGCAGCTTGCCGGCGTCATGCAGGGAGCATCTGATTGCTGCAGGAAGTACGGGGCAGAGATCATCGGGGGAGACATTGACCGGCATGGCGAACTGACAATCGTGAGCACCGGCCTCGGTATTGTTGAAAAACAGTACCTTGTCCGCAGGACTGGTGCCCGCCCGGGCGATCTGGTATGCGTGACCGGAACCTGCGGGCAGGCTCAGGCATTCCTTGACGGTTATTCCCAGCACAAGGCCGCACTCTTCACGCCGCAGCCCAGGGTTTCTGAAGGACAAATTCTCGGAAAAGCAGGGGTCACTGCAATGATGGACGTTTCCGACGGGATCGCACTCTCGCTCCACGATCTCCTTGACGCGAACTCCTGCGGCTTTTCGATTGAATCCGCAAAGGTTCCTTTACCTGCGGGGATACCGGATCCGCAGGCACGGGAACTTGCCCTTTTTGGCGGAGGCGATTACGAGCTGATCTTCACCTGCCCTGAAGAGATCCATCCGATCGCCGGCGTCCGGTACACGGTCATCGGAAAAGCCATCCCGGATCGCCGTGTCCTGATTGACGGCAGGCCGCTCAAGAAACGCGGCTACCAGCACCGGTGGGGCTGATCCGCCTCACGGCTCAGACCGATTTTGCTTAATACTTACCGGACAAGATATTTGGTTACGTTAAGGCAGAGAATCCCATGGAATCCCTGGAGAGCAAGTTGTGCAGGTTATCGCAGGATCAGCAGCGGGAAGTCGAGGACTTTGTGGATTTTCTTCTCCAGCGGCAGGAAAAAAAGCCTGTGCCCCTGATCGCTCCCGTGAAATCCTCGGAATTTCCTGTTACCTTTGTCCCGCCGCCCCTTCCTGTTGATAGGCCCCATGATGAAACACCCGGGGCACAGTTGAGCGGCCCTGCTAGGGAACAGGATCGGCAACCGGTAACCGTGGATGAATATGCTCCCGATCCGATTATCCGGGAGATCGGTCCGGATCAAGGGGATGCTCTCGCCTCAGAGTACCTGGACTACGGGAGCTTCGAACATTCTTCTCCTGCTGCCCCCCCTCTGTCCCCTGCTACCGAAGCCGTGCAGCGGGTAAGGGTCAGGCTTTCTGCGAAGAAGACACAGGATAAGGCAGGGGATAATCTGGACTGGATCGATTAATCCTTTATATCGTATCTGCAACCGGAAGATTCATTAAATGTTGCGGGTACGGAAGGGCATCAGCTTGTCCACAATCGCATACCGAGTCCCGCCGCCCATCACAACGACGACCTGGATCCGGTCAGTCCCCCGCGTCCCCTGAAATTCGACTTCGGAGAGCCTCTCCTTGAAATTTAGTTTTGCCGTTTCCACAGTCCCGTCAGACCGGGTCAGGGTGACGGTATTGTCCTGCACGACCTTTCCTCCGTCACCGCCATTATAGATGACAGTGATCATTGCGTTTGTCGGATCCTTGCTCACCTCGACATATATTGGGAGATCATCAGGCAGTTCCTGCGTCGGCTGGACGGTCAGGGTAACGAGGTTGACCGGCGCACTCTCGCTCCGGTAGTCGACCGTTGTCCTGGGTGTTGCGGTCATGCCATTGGTCTTTTGCGAATCGTTGCTGAGTACCCCGGCTGGGCCGGAGAGAATAAAAAAGAGCACAGCCAGAACGATGATGGCAGCAACGAATCCTGCAATCAGCATTATGTTCCTGCCGCCAGCCGTGGCCGCTTTGGTCGGTTCCCGTAAAGGTGAAGGCTCCGGAACGCTTTTCACCTCTAAAGGCTGCGGAGGCGCTGCCCGCGCAGCTTTCCCTGGAGGTGGCGGAGGGGGAGTATCTTCGGCCAGTGCCTGAGGAGCGGGTGTTTCCGCAGTTGCCGGTGCAACCGGTTCATTACCGGGCATCTGGGCGCCGCAGGCCTTACAGAATTTCGCATACGGGGAGAGGGGTGTGCCGCAGACCCTGCAGGGGACCTCTTTCCGGTTGGTTTCAAGGATATGCTCTACCGTGTCTGCCAAGTGCTCGATGTGTTTTTCGAGGGGAGGAGTAATCGCATCGAGCCAGTGTGGGACGCCGATCAGATACTCCATGGATTTTGACGGAACGACGTCCTCCACCCGGAACGGGATGATGATCCTCCCTTTGTTCACGGCATTCGTCAGTTCCCTGATCACGTGCGGGGAATTGTTGGCATGGGATGAAAAGACGAGTACCATAATCTCCGTCCCTTCGATTCCTTCGATGATTGCTGCAGGAAAGTCCTTGGAGGGCTGGACGTCGCGGGGGGCTATCCAGCACCGGATCCTGCGGGACTCGAGCTTGGCGCAGATAGCATCGGCAGTCGTTTTGTCCAGCTGGGCGTAGCTGATGAATACATCATGGTGGCTGCGGATAAGACCGCCGGATTTCGGGTTCGGTGAAGGACCGGTCATCTGTCTCCATACCTTTTATACGTCTGTTCCCCGCAGGAACAACCATCACCGGCCATGCGGCAATCCCCTGTATCTGCGGGAGACGTACAGAATCAACAATACCTGATGGATGGTTGTTCTTTAAAATGCTTCTTTTAACAATAGTTTACGGATCTCTGGTAAAATCCGAAGGTGTTCTCATCATCCTTGCCGTTATAAGAATGGTCTGCCTTTCTTGCAGGCCTTATTGGAACCTGACGATCTTCAGCCGCACTTTTGCGAGAACCGATGGGAGTGTGCGGATCGTATTCCGGTCTTTCTCCCTCTGTTCTTCTGTAAGCTCCCGCCAGGGGACAAGGCAGTTATGGGTCCGTTCGCGGACATTTACGACTGAGCCGTAGGTCCAGCCGCGCCGGATCTGCTCCTGCATCCAGCGCTCATGCTCGTATGTTGCAAGGAGTTCTATCTCATCGGTACTGAACTCGAATTGTGCGGGTTTGTTGTCCACCATGAGGGCAATCCCACAGTGGATAAGGTTCAGTTTTTTCCAGATGTCGTCTGCCTGCCTCAGATTGGACTCCTGAAGGCTCCGGGAAAGTTCGGCCCACGGACGCATCGATGAGTTAGTTTCTGGAGAATGTCCTGCCGCTTTCTGGTGTAAAAGGTACTCCTCGTGGATTGCTCGGGCTACGAGTTCATGGGTCCCGCTCACGCCGACATCGTAGTATTTCTTGATGACGTTTCTCACTTTCTCGGACTCGATCCAGCCCTGGTCGATAAGAGTTACGATACGATCGATCTCGCGGGCCTGAGCAAGCAGTTTATCAGCGGTTTTCCGGTCTTCCAGCAGGTCGCACAGGCCGGTAATCACGGCAACAGGGTTCCGGATATGATCCCCCAGCGTTGCGAACTGCTCGATGTTCTTCTCGATCTGTTCGAACGCATTCTTTTTTAATCGTTCCAGTTCGCTCTGCTCGGTGATGTCGATAGCAAACAGGATTACCCATCCGGGCTCTCCTGGCGTATTTGCACAGGGAAGGATATCCATCTTTAGGGTCTTTGTCCCGGCATCCGGGATATCCACGGCTGTAACGATGCCTTTCTTTGACATCCCTGATTCGAGCACCTCGGTAATGAGGGTCAGAATATCGTCGTGGAGGCCGGGGAAGAACGTTGCGATCCCCTCCCGGATGGCAGCATTGTCTTTGATACGGAACAGATCCCGAAAAACACGGTTTGCCCACCCGGGCGATCCCCTGCCGTCAACAAATACAACCAGCACCGGCATCAGATCCAATAGCTGCCTCAGACCTTCGGATCGCATAACTCCTTACCTCCCTCCTTGTATATTGTCATCGTATATACTTCACAACTGGAAAAACAAATGACAAAAAGGTATTCATTCATTTTTCTGAAACAGACACGAAAAAACAGATGTTCAGTCCGGATCATAAAAAAGCTGGAAAACGAGGATGGACCCGGCGGGATTTGAACCCGCCAATTTTTCGAGGGCGCTGCCCTCGCATCCGGGATGACCTTACGGTCATCAAAGGATCTGGATAACGAGGATGGACCCGGCGGGATTTGAACCCGCCAATTTTTCGAGGGCGCTGCCTTCGCATCCGGGATGACCTTACGGTCATCAAAGGATCTGTAAAACGAGAATGGACTCGACGGGATTCGAACCCGTGGCCTTCACGTTGCAAACGTGACGATCTACCCCTGATCTACGAGCCCTTATGAATTGTGGCATACTATTTTTCTGCGGATGCCATATAGTTGTTGCTGATCTTTTAACGGAAGGAACATGAAGGAAAAGGCCATACATTTCCTGCAATGGCGCAACTGATTATCGAGCCGAAAAGAGGAAAGGACGGGCAGATCGAGTATACCGTGAATTACCATGACAAGAAGAGCGACAACTCGTTTACCATCACGATAACAACGGATCTCAACGAGGCTGTTGACAAGCTGAAGGAAACGCTTGAGAGCGAAGTGGCCTCGATGCAGCAGAAGAAATAATAAAAAAGAATCTTTATTATGGACCCGGCGGGATTTGAACCCGCCAATTTTTCGAGGGCGCTGCCCTCGCACCCGGGATGACCTTACGGTCATCAAAGGATCTGGAAAACGAGAATGGACCCGGCGGGATTTGAACCCGCGGCCTTTACGTTGCGAACGTAACGATCTACCCCTGATCTACGAGCCCAGGTGCGGTATACGGATTTTCAACCAAAGGGATATAGTTGTTCCTATATCACAAAAAAAGTATCAGAGGATGATCTCGATGTCGAGCTTCTCTGCCAGTTCCTTGTAACGGTTCCGGATCGTGACCTCGGTCACACCGGCAACCTCGGCGACCTCTCGCTGGGTGCGCCGTTCGCCGCCAAGGATGGAGGAGATATAGATCGCCGCTGCCGCCACACCGGTCGGGCCCCTGCCGCTCGTCAGCTCACGTTCGCCGGCCTGCCGCAGTATCTCGACCGCCCGGCTCTGGACTTCGCCCTTGAGGGTGAGACCAGAGCAGAATCGTGGAACGTAGTCTATGGGGGAGGTCGGGAGGAGTTTTAATCCAAGCTCGCGGGAGATGAACCGGTAGGTACGGCCAATCTCTTTCCGGGAGACACGGGACACTTCTGCGATTTCGTCTAGCGTCCTCGGCACGCTGCACTGCCTGCAGGCCGCGTAGAGTGCCGCTGCGGCGACGCCCTCGATGCTTCTTCCGCGGATCAGGTTCTTGTCCACTGCATCGCGGTATACGACGGCTGCAGTCTCCCGGACATTCCTCGGGAGACCTAGTGCCGAAGCCATCCGGTCCAGTTCCGAGAGAGCGAATGCAAGGTTGCGCTCGGTCGCGTTGGAGACACGGATCCGGCGCTGCCACTTCCGGAGACGGTAGAGTTGGGCGCGGTTCTTGGAGGAGATAGCCCTGCCGTAACTGTCCCGGTTACGCCAGTCGATCATCGTGGAGAGACCCTTATCATGGATCGTAAAAGTCATCGGCGCTCCGACACGCGACCTTTTCATCCGCTGGTCGTGATCGAATGCCCGCCACTCCGGGCCGCGGTCGATGAAGTCGTCATCGATGACAAGCCCGCAGCTCTGGCAGACAAGCTCCGCACGTTCATAGTCATGGACCAGCTGCCGTCCCCCGCATTCGGGACAGACTGTCTCCGTATGGTCTTCCGCTTTCTTCTCCGTCTCCTTGACACGCTCTTTAGTGCGGGCCTTTAACGCCTCCCTCTCATTCTGGAGGAGTTTGAGTTTCTCAATTTCCGACATCACATTCACCAGATAGTATGATCTATGCTCGTTTCCTGTACACGCGGCGTTCTCTTCCCGCACCTGCCTGCCCTTTTGAGAACAGTTTCTCATCAGGCCGGATCGTGCAACGGTCGCGGCAGATCACTGTTGCCAGAGGGGCTTTTACGTTTCCGAAGATGTCCACGATCTTACCGACCGGCTTCATCGTCCTGTCGAGAACATCGGTGTACAGTCCCGGCAGCTGGGCGGCATCGCACCGGATGATGAGCGTTCTTTTGCCAAAGGTGCTGATCGCTCGACCAACCATGTTCATGTAAATGACCCCGGTAAGATTCGGCTGTGCCGGATCAAATTAGCAATCTATATATCAATGCTTTTTTAGTATTTAAATATTTTGTAAAGGTATATATAGAAATATCAGCGGAAAAGGAGTTGCCGGATATCATAATTCAGGACATCCCTGCTCTCCTTTATGCTGAGTCCGGCACCCTGCGCGACCAGCAATCTTGCGTTTTTGTCAAGAAGGTCGTGTGGCGCATGCGCGTCCGAGTCCACGACAAGCCGGCACCCGGCCTGCCGCGCTGCCTTCACGACATGGCCGTTTGCCCGGTTATGCCCGCCCCTCGAGGTGATCTCGAGTGCAATACCGTTCTTTGCGGCGAGATGGGCGTCCTTCTCCGCTATAATGCCCGGGTGTGCGAGGACGTCAACGTCCCTGCAGCTGCATGCGGCACGGTTGGTGCCGGCAGCAACGGGTTCGACCGGGGTCTCCCCGTGGACGATTACGATATCTGCCCCTGCCTCCTTGGCACGTTTTGCCAGTTTCGGGATCTCTTTCGGGGGAACATGGGTAATCTCGACTCCGCAGAGAAGGGTTACGCCGAAGAGTATGGCAGAGTTCCGGACGTCCTGAACCCTTGCTATCACGTCATTTATATTTGATGCGTCCACGTGATCCGCAATTGCAACTGTCGAGTATCCCAGCACCGCCATGCGCCGGATCAGCTCGACCGGCAGCATCTCACCGTCCGACAGGAGGGTGTGGGTATGCAAGTCGTACATCCCCTTCATTTCCTGCCTCCCATCTGTCGCGCGACTTTCCTGATGAGTGCCTCTTTTCCAGCTTTCCATTCGACGACGACCCTTCCCTCATGGCGCATCCAGTGGGCCGGGTGGTGCTTATCCTCGGCCCGGAACCGAAGATTGAGCTTCTTTAACGCCCGCTCCAGCTCCTGTAACGACGGCCCCTTCGCCCCTTCCTTGCGCGGCACCTTACGCCCCTGCCTGCGGTCCAGCGCGGCATTGAAGTAACATGGATACAGTATGCACTCATCAGCCATTGGAGGAGGGTTTGTGTGTTAAGGTATAAACACTGTACGCTCAAACATATCTGGTATGCATCACATCGACGTCAGGATCGAGAAGGATGTCTACGACGTCAATAACCATATCGCGGACCATAACGCCGCCCACCTGAAGTCCCATGGGATCAGGGCTTTCGATCTCCTTGGCGCGATCGGTTCTGGCAAGACCGCGCTCATCGAGCGGCTCGTACCGCTGCTTGTTGCGAAGGGTAAACGTGCCGGGGCGATTGCCGGGGATGTCTACGGGGACGACGACTTTAAGCGGATAAAAGCCCTCGGCATCCCTGTCTACAATGCCAATACCGGGAAAGAGTGCCATCTCGACGCGCATCTGGTCGAACACGCGATCGAGCACCTCCCGCTCGACGATATTGACGTTTTATTCATCGAGAACGTCGGCAACATGGTCTGCCCGACCGATTTCCGGCTCGGTGCTGAGAAGAGGATTGTAATCGTCAGTTCCACGGAAGGTGACGATGTGGTAAACAAGCACCCGATGATGTTCCGCGACTGCACGATTGGTGTCATCAACAAGACCGACCTCGCACCGCTTGTCGGGTGCAATATCGACCGGATGGAGTCTGACATGCACCGGTACAATCCAGGAATGAAGGTCTTCCGGACGAACCTGAAGACCGGTGATGGAGTTCCTGCCCTCCTTGAGGAGATCCTTCTCTGAACAGAGCTGTTAAATAACGGGAAAGGGAATATATAGAGCACGCTCTTTCGGCATATACTACCGAAGACACAGGAATATAAAGGGGTTATTTCATGCTCTGGCAAGGAGAATCAGTCAGAAAAGTGACCGGCGGGCGGATCCGGCCGGCAAAAGGAAAGAAGCGGACCGAGATCGGGCTTGCCCCCGCCGACACGCATATCGGCGAATACAAGCACAAGATCGTGCGTACTTTTGGTAATAACGAAAAGGTGCGGGCGCTCCGTGCAGTCTATGTAAACGTTACGAAGAAATCCGATGGCAAGACGACGAAAGCTAAGATCGAGACCGTCGTTGAGAACGGCGCCAACCCGAACTACGTGCGGCGCAATCTCTTAACGAAGGGGGCGATCATCAATACCGAACTGGGGCGTGCCCGTATCGTCAGCAGGCCCGGACAGGATGGCGTTATTAACGCGATCCTGCTGGAGTAACCCCTTTCATCCCCGGTTCAACCAGCACCCTTTTTTGTTAAATCCTCCCATATACGAGCTATGCGAAGGATCTATTACCGGTTCCCGCAGAGGATCGATCTTACCTTCACTCTCGGCCTGCCGTTTCACGAGGCGATCAGGCATATCGTTACTGAACTTGATGGTGCAGAAAAGACAAAAACGACCGGCAAGGAACTCGTGAAAGTGAAAAGCAAGGTGGAGATCGCGATCGATCGGGCCACCTTCGGAGACGTTACGCCGGACATTCTCAAGCCAGGAGCGATCTCGGAGGCTGCCGATTTCCGCATCTCCGTACTGGCACTCGCCCTGCGCGGGGGCAGCAAGGTTCCCATAGCAAACGATGTGTTCCTTGTCCGGCTGACGGATCGGATAAAGCATACTGACATCGAGATCGCAAAGGAAAGTGGCATTCCCGGCCTCGATGCGCTGGATATCAAGAACCTAATCCTCGGGAAATCGTGACGCTGAAAACGACAATCGCCGCCCCGTTCCGGCACCTCCGGAAGGCGGCGATGAAGAAGAGCGAGCTCGTTTACTACTACGCGCTCGACCGCAAGTGGATGAGTACCGAGCAGGCCGCAATGCTGCTCCGGAATGCCGAGGAGGACGGGCTGCTCGCCCGCGAGGGGGATCTTTACAAACCTGCATTCGATGCCGGCACGGTCACGATTCCGATCGGGTTCAAGCCGACATCGGCTATCTTCGACAGGAAGGACGCGTTTGGCGAGGCGGTGACACGGATCGCCCACGTGCTGAAGAAGGAGGATACCGAGGTGGTTGCCGAGATGAACAGGCTGATAATTGAAGGGTTCGACCACAACCTGCTGCCCGAGGCCGCAATCGCGATTATCGCCCGCCGGCACAAGGTATGTATCGACGATCTGATCCCGGTTCTTGAAAAGAATATGAAAAAAGGAGACCGGTAACGGGTCACTTCTTCTTTGCAGGGGTCTTTGCAGGGGGTGCTGCCGCTGCGGGCGCCTCGCCCTCTTTCCCCTCTTTCGCCTGCTTTGCCGGGAATATCTCCTCGAGTTTTTTCTCGCCGTATCCCGTGAGTTTTGCATTTATCTGCACGAAGTCTGCGGTGATCTCCTTTGACCGGAGCATCTTCCTCCGCCGCTGCCCGTCCATCTTGGGGTGGTAACCTGTTCCGCCTGCGACGAGGAGCTTCTTCCTTCCCGCACCGGGAAGGCTGCTGTTCGCGGGGGTACCGGTACGGTCTGACCCGCCGGTAATCTGCATTTTGTACCCGGCAAGCCCCAGCGGGCCTGCATCAACTTCCTCCCCGATCTTTTTTCCGACGAGTGCGCCTGCCGCTCCGCCGCTTGCGTCAACATTGTAGGCGCGTCCTGTCTTCGGGTCTGCTATAACGACCTTGAATTCTGCCATTCTGTGTCTCCTGTATTTTATGCACGCTTCATACGGCGTGCTTGTCTCTGTCTTTTACCAGCGCTTCCGCTTTCGATAAGAGAAGTACCCATGTTATTCGTTCATGAGGCTATTAAATCCTCGGGTCAGAATGTCACTTGCCCCAGAAAGGTTCGGCCTTCCGTCGCATTGTTGTATATTCGAGGAGGACTTCCTGCGCGGCGGGGTTCAGTGTTTTCATCATCTCCCGCTCAAGCACCTTGACATGCCGTTCGGGAATGTCTACGAGCAGGTCATCGCCCACGTTGATCTGGCGCCCGACCGTTGCACCCTCGATCGAGATCGCGACCTCGAGACCAGCCTCGGCTTCGCGGATGGTCTCGCTCCGGAGCTGCATGGTCTTCAAGTGTCCGATCTTCTTCCCGTCAGGCTTGATGAGGTCGACGTCGCTCCTGAGCTTGCCGCCCAGCACCCGCACCCCGACAACTGCAGGGTTGCTCTGCCGGAAGACGCAGTCAGGAAGGAGCCGGATCTTCGCCGGCATGACGATGTGCTCAAACTTCTTCTGCTCGGCAAGCCGCCTCTGCTCGTCCCGCCATGCTATGTACTGGTCGATTAGCTGGTAGATGACGTTTCCAGCAAAGACCTTCACCTGCGTGTACAGCGGGTTCTTGATCATCTCGGCTGCATCGGGGAGTATCGGGGTATTGAAGGCAAGCAGGGCCCGGTAGTACTGGTTCTTGATGGTCTCTGTCTCGATAAGATCATGACGGCTTACCGGGCCGACCTCCGCACGCATCACGCCGATCTCCTTTGCCTCCAGTTCCTTGCAGAGGGCCTCTAGCGCCCCGATGGTATCGGCCTTGATGACCAGCCCCTCATCGGCAAGCTTGACATGAA
Organism: Methanoregula sp. PtaU1.Bin051; assembly: GCA_002067895.1. Taxonomy (GTDB): domain Archaea; phylum Halobacteriota; class Methanomicrobia; order Methanomicrobiales; family Methanospirillaceae; genus MVRE01. The sequence goes on from MVRE01000013.1 coordinate 32,878, forward strand.
TCTCCTGCATCTCTTTTTTAATGCGCTCTTCAACCTCCGCACGGTTGCCCCGGATCACGAAGAGAGGCGAGCCCGCTATCACGCCCTCGAGCTGGGGCGCCGAGACCTTTATCCCCGCAGCCGCGGCAACGGACTTCACCCGCTCGAACCGGTCCTCGATCAGAATCTCCTTCATGGGCCGGGGCTTGAGGAGCGACCTGACTTTCGTTACCAGTACGCCGTCCTGCTTTGCGGCCGCGATCTCGTCGCCGACAGAGAGCGTGCCGTCATACAGGATTACATCCAGCGTCGTGCCCAGCCCCCGCTCTTCCTTGACCTCGAGCACGGTGCCGGCGCCGGGGCCTTCTACAGAGAGCTTCAGTTCCTGCCCCATGTAACGCTGGGCTAGCCCGATCATGACGAGGAGAAGGTCGGGGATCCCTTCCCCGGTATGGGCGCTTACAGGGACGATTGCAAGGTTCCGTGCGAAATCGGCCACACGGTCGAACCGGTCCGCGGAGAAGCCGAGCTCCCCGAGTTTTCCCACGATCTCGTAGGTCTTGTTCTCGACATCGCTCTTCACGCGTTCATTCTGCTTGTTAAATGACGACACGAAGGTCTCGTTCTCGTATACACGCCAGCCGTGGACCCGGTCGAGCTTGGTTGCGGCGATAACAAACGGCGTCCTGCAGTTCCGGAGGATCTGAAGGGCTTCGATAGTCTGGGGCTGGAAACCCTGCATGATGTCAACGACGAGGATCGCCATGTCGGCAAGCGCCCCCCCGCGGGCACGCAGCGTGGTGAAGGCGTGGTGGCCCGGCGTGTCGATGAATAGGAGGCCCGGGATGTTGATAGGCACCTTCTCCATCGTGCCGCTCATCGTCCGGATCGCCTCGATGGGGACGATGGTCGCGCCGATATGCTGGGTGATTGCGCCGGCCTCGGATGAGACCACGGACGAACCCCGGATCCGGTCGAGGAGCGAGGTCTTGCCGTGATCCACGTGGCCCATCACGCAGACGATGGGTGTACGGATATTCGGGTTTTGCTGCGCCATTGCCACCACCGGTCCATGCGCGGGGAGACGCACCGGCAGCGGTTTAAACCGGATGAAAACTGCGATACCCCGCTCTGTTATGAACGTTCGGACGGTTTGTCCATGTCAACCTGATTATTACTGGACAAGTGGGGATATTAATAGTCTTTGAAAATGCGCCGGGGGTTTGGATAATCAATAAAGCCGATCTGCCCGCCGCGCGACTCGGCAGGTATCAATCGTCTCATCAGCGATGGTTGATTTGAGAAGCCATCAGGCTTCGAGCGTCGCGCTGGGCGGGTGCTATCGCAGGAATCATAAAAAAAAAGCAATTTATCGGAGCAAGCCGTCTCTTTCTCATTGGAATCGATTGAAAATGCAATTCATGGTGTAATCATGACAACCGGCGACCAAATCGAAATATATGGCCCGACCCCCTACATCACCTCCGGTTACATTCCGGCCTGAGTCGCCATCGCTAAATCAGGCAAATAACCGGCCTGAAAATTAAATGGCATGTAGGGGGTCGGACCAATATTTACGGACGGAAGCTGAATTCCGGATGCGTTGAAATGATGGAAAATATGACGAAGATTCTCAGCAGCCCCCGGTTTGCTGCAAGCCTGAAACATATCGTCCGACCCCCTTCAACACCTTGCACATTTTACGGATATATCAGTGGTTGAGGAGCGGTCTAATTGCATTAGTGGTTGCATCGCCCGTCACGGTCGGCGAAAATTCCCGTATCTTTAATAAAGATACCTTAAAGTGCGAAAAATGCCAATGTAAAAAGGCAATCTGCCAGGGTGGGGTAGTTGGTTATCCTAGAGGACTGTGGATCCTCCGACCCGGGTTCGAATCTCGGCCCTGGCCTCATTTCTGCTCGTGTGTCTGCTCTTTTCCGGTTGGTTCGTACTCGACCTCCGGTAGTTCTCCGGATGCCGTTCTGCTGTCGTGAAAACCGATATCCTAATACCCGGCAGTGATCCAATACCCATTACAACAGGGAGTGCGTGAGATATGCTGCCACACAGTGAAATCGCCCGCGCAACCGGAATGAAGTTCAACCCGGTCGCCATCGTATGGACTGACAAAAAACCCGCCGGGGCTCTCGAACCGAAGGCCGGTGCATGGGGCTGCGTGATGTGGCTCTTTGCGAAGGTCGCAAAAGACGGGAAGACCGCGGTGTTTTCGAGCGAGACGGTCGGCTGCGCCGGCGGGGCGATGGGGCTCGGGTTCGGGCGGCCTCTGGAGAAGCACGCGGCCCGGAACGAGGAGGGGTTCTGCAGCTTTCTCTCGAACGGCCTTGAGGGGGCCGTGGATAAGAAAGCATACGAAGCGATCATTGCACAGTCATTCGATGCCCACCACACGAAGATGCTCATCGAGGGCGAACGATTCATGAAGAACCCGAAGGCCGTTCACAATTTCTTAAAGAACCTCCCCGTCTACGACGTGAAGGGCCGGTACATCGTGATGAAGCCGATTTCGAAGGTTGAGGACAGCGAGGAGGTAAAAAGCGTGGTGTTTGTCGCCAACGCGGACCAGATCGCTGCGCTGTCCCTGCTTGCGAATTACGAGACCGGGAATATCCGGGAGGGGATCGTTGTCGCGGCCGGGGCTGCGGGATGCCAGGCGATGGGCGTCTGTACGTATGTCGAGGGGGAGAGCAAAAAACCACGGGCTGTCGTTGGCCTCACCGACCTCGCGGCACGGATGCATGTCCGGAATGTGCTGGGAAAAGACGTGCTCACGTTCTCCGTTCCGTTCGCAATTTACCAGAGGATGGAGCGGGATGTCAAAGGGAGTTTTCTTGAACTGGATCTCTGGAGGGGGCTGCGGGACTCGTAAAACCACTTTTTTCGGCTCTGTTGAAATCACTTTTTCTATGTTGACAGGGGTAATCCATGCGTCACGGATTTCGACAGGTATCATATGGGGGGATGCCGCAGTGGTGGGGGCGAAGCCACCAAGAACGTTATGAAAAATGATGATTTCACAAAAGCTGTTTTCTTACCTATACCGGATCCTGTTCAGCGCCGGGTTTTCTTCGCAGGAACCGCCTGCTCGTGTTCGACGAGGTAGTTGATCACGTTCTCGGAGATGTCCGATGAGTATTCGCCGGCCCTCCTCACGCTCTCGATAATATAGCCCAGTGCTATCGCATCGGGGGTTTCCAGTTTTATAACAAGGCTGTCGATCTTGTCGCAGAGGGTCTCAAGCGCCCGCAGGGATTCGATGTTCGCATGGGCTTTCTTCATGTCGTTGTTGAAGAACGAGACGATGCTTCGGTCGAAGATGCCGAGCGAGAGTTCGCTCGCCTTTACGATCCTGCCAATCGTCTCCGGATCGATCTCGCGGGTAATGATCCCGGTGGCATTGTCCGCGATCCGCTCTGCATGGTCGCCGATCCGCTCGATGATCCGACTGATCACGGCGTAGTGGACCGCCATGACCGGGGAGACCTCCATCCGTTTCGAAAGCGCAGTATTCGAGAGGATCATGTTGGTCTGCCGGGCGATCAGCCAGTGGAGCCGGTCGATATCGTTGTCCCGGGCGGAGACATCGGCGGCAAGAGCGGCATCCCGTTTTACGATAGCGGTTATCGCGTCCTCGTGCATTGCTTTCACGATAACAAACATCCTCTTGATCGTGTTGGCAAACGGCATCTCGGCCGGGTTGAGCAGGTCCTTGAGCATGATGGTATTCTCATTCTCCTCGATTACCTCCTGCCCGATTGTCATCTGGGTAAAATTACGGACAACTAGCCGGACAAACGGCGGGAACCGTTCTTTTGACCATACAACGATTGACGTGTAGCCGGCGATATAGGCGCCAATCAGCAACCGGAACAGGTATGCCGCCTCGATCGTGCCGGTAATCTCGAACTCTTTCACCCGCTGTACCGGCGCCTGCTCGATCGCGGTGGTGACAAGCAGCGTCCCGTCCGGCTGCACCTCGATCCCGAGCGGGTCGTTCTTCTTGATCTTCTGTGCGTCGACCCACTCCTTGGGAAGCGTCATCACGTACGATGATCCCCCGGTGAACTGGATCCTGCGGATCTCCATACTTTTTGATCCTCTTATGTCTCTATCTCTCAATATAGGTTATATATATAACTATATTTCATGGCGAAAAAGGGTATATTTCCCGCAGGAGAAGACTTCTGCGAATCACATGAAACGTCAGAAACCAACATTTTTGTTTGCCTCTCTTGGCCTTACGGCCCTCCTTGTCCTTGCACTGGTGGCCGCAGGCTGTACAGGCACCGGACAAAAGACTACCCCCCCTGCGGCAACGCAGGCACCTCAGGCCGTGGCCACGGCTGCTGTCGTACCACAGTCAACTGCCCCTCAGGCCCAGGGGGCCTCAGCCCCGGCCGCGATTGCAGCACCGGTCAGCGGTGAGAAGCAGAGCATCAGGGTCTCCGGTTCGACGACCGTGCTCCCCATTGCCCAGAAAGCGGCAGAAGCCTATATGGCAGCCCATCCCAATGCCGATATCCAGGTGACTGGCGGCGGGTCCGGTGTCGGCATCCAGCAGATCGGGGAGAAGACGGTCGATGTCGGCATGTCCTCCCGCGAGCTCTCCTCAACCGAGAAGACCAAGTATCCCGGTCTCGTCAAATCTGTCGTAGCAAAGGATGGCATTGCCGTCATCGTCAACAGGGCAAACGAGATCAGCGTGATCAGTGCTGACAATATAAAGAACATCTACACTGGCCGGATCACCAAGTGGTCGCAGGTCTTCGGGGCGAATGTCCCGAACACCAACCAGCAGATCGTTGTCATCGGCCGGGACAGTGCTTCAGGCACCCGCGAGTTCTTCGACAAGGCCCCCGAGGGAATCCTGAAAGGTGCGGTCCCGGTAAAGTCCATGCTGGAGAAGAACTCCAACGGGGCAGTCACGCAGACGGTCGCCCAGACCCCGGGCGCGATCGGGTACGTCTCCATCGGGTTCATCACGGCTGATGTCAAGGCGCTCCCGATCTGGTATAACAATCCCAACGATGCCATTGCACCGACAGCCGTGAATGTGAAGTCGAAGAAGTACCCGATCAACCGGGAGCTCTTCATGTTCACGAACGGGGCCCCGGCCGGCCTTGCAAAGGATTACATCGACTTCATCAGGAGCCCCGAAGGTCAGAAGATCGTGTCTGACGAGGGTTACGTCTCGATTATCGATTAATCCGGAAAACAGGGACTGAACAGTCCCTATCCTCTCTCATATGGTGCAGCAGGAGCCTGATAATGAAAAAACCGGGCATTACCGGAACCGGAACGATTCATCCGCAGCTGAAGCCCGCGAACTGCGCGAACGTGCGATAAAGGCAGTCTGGTTCTGCACCGCCCTTACGGCCATTCTCGCTATCGTCTTTATCATCCTCTTTCTCGTCCGTGACAGCCTGCCGGTAGTCCGGGATATCGGGATCGTCCCGTTCCTGACCGGCACTGACTGGTACCCCAGCGGCGATCCGCCGGTGTACGGCATTGCGGTACTGGTCATCGGCACCGTGCTCGTCACGCTGGGAGCGATGGCACTTGCCGTCCCCCTCTCGATCGGGTGCGCGATCTATATCGCCGAACTCGCCCCGCTCACGGTCAAGAACATCGTAAAACCGGCCATCGAGCTCCTTGCCGGCATCCCTTCAGTTGTGTACGGCTTCTTCGGCCTGATCGTGCTGACGGATTTCATCAGGGTGACCTTCGATGTCCCGTCAGGGGAGACTTGGCTTGCAGGCTCAATCCTGCTTGCAATTATGGCGCTTCCGACAATCATCAGCATCTCGGAAGATGCCATCAGCATGGTACCGAGTGAGTATAAGGAGGGATCGCTCGCAATCGGGGCCACGAGGTGGCAGACGATCTCGCAGGTGCTGGTTCCGGGGGCGCTCTCCGGCATCACCGCTGCAATCATCCTCGGGTTCGGGCGTGCGATTGGCGAGACGATGGCGGTCATGATGGTGACGGGAAACGCCGCGATCATCCCGAACCCGGTCTGGAATGTCCTCTCCCCGGTCCGCACGCTCACCGGCACGCTCGGCATCGAGATGGGAGAAGTCGCGGTGGGGAGCGACCACTACGCCGCCCTCTTCGGGGTTGCTGTCGTCCTTCTCGCAATCACCCTTCTCGTCAACTCGGCTGCCGTCCTGATCTTAAACAGCATCCGCGAGCGCCAGAGCGGCAGGCATTCCCGGAAGAAGCGGACGATTATGACCGGGAAAGTATGGGATCAGATCCGGCGGCCTGCCCTGATCGGGGAGTTCCTGCTCCTTGCCGTTTTCCTGTTCGTTGCCCTGCCGGCGCATGCAGCCCTCCTCATCACTGCAGGAATCATCGCAGGATATTGTCTCAGGAACCTGCTGGACGCAAAACAGGCGGAGCGGATCGCCTTTACCCTCATCATCGCTGCCGCGGCAATCGTGCTTCTTATCCTTGCCGTTATCCTGCAGGACATTATCGTACACGGGCTTTCCGCGATCTCATGGGAATTCCTGACCGAAGGGCCCAAGGATCTCGGCCGGGCCGGAGGCATCTTCCCGGCGATCATTGGCACCTTCTGTCTCGTCACCGGTGCGATCCTGTTCGCCCTCCCTCTCGGGGTCGGTGCGGCGATCTACCTCATCGAGTATACGAAGGAGGGCAGGATCACCCGGCTCATCCGGATCACGGTCGACCTCCTGAACGGCACTCCCTCGATTGTCTTCGGCCTCTTCGGTCTTGCCTTCCTCGTATACTTCCTCAACTTTGGCGTCTCGCTCCTCGCCGGCCAGGTCACGCTCGGCCTGATGGTGCTCCCTACGATCATCCGCGCAACGGAAGAAGCACTCAGGACCATCCCCGGGTCGCTGCGGGAGGGAAGCCTTGCGCTGGGTGCGACACGGTGGCAGACAATCTGGCGGGTCGTACTGCCCCCGGCAGTCCCGGGCATTGTGACCGGCACAATCCTCTCGATCGGTCGGGCAGCCGGGGAGACGGCACCGATCATGTTCACGGCAGTCGTATTCTCCCAGCGCTACCTCACGGCATCTGTCTTCGAGCCGGTCATGGCGCTGCCGTACCACCTCTTCATCCTGGCAACGAACGTGCCGGGCTCGTCCACGAACAAGTACGGCACCGCGCTTGTGCTCTTACTCCTCGTTATAGGAATTTATTCAGTGGCGATTTACGTGCGAAGCCATTTTGCAAAAAAAATGCGGGGCTGATATCATGACGGACGAATCGATCATCACGACCAGCGACCTGAACCTCTGGTACCATGATACCCATGCCCTCCAGTCGATCTCTATAGCAATCCCCAGAAACCGGGTCACGGCTCTCATCGGACCTTCCGGCTGCGGCAAGTCAACGCTGCTGCGCTGCTTCAACCGGTTAAACGATCTGATCGATTCCGTCAGAGTCACCGGGACGATCATGCTCTCCGGCAATAACATCCATGAACCGGGAACCGACGTCGTCCAGCTCAGGAAGAGGATCGGCATGGTATTCCAGAAGCCGAACCCGTTCCCCAAATCGGTGTACGAGAACGTCGCGTACGGCCCGCGGGTCCACGGGATTAAGGACAAGGTGGAACTCGACAGGATCGTTGAAAAGAGCCTCTGCGACGCCGCCCTGTATGATGAGGTACGGGACCGGCTGCACGAGTCGGCGCTCTCCCTTTCCGGAGGGCAGCAGCAGCGCCTCTGCATCGCCCGGACGCTCGCCGTGGAACCCGAAGTGATCCTGATGGACGAGCCCTGCTCCGCGCTCGACCCGATCGCGACAGGAAAGATCGAGAAACTTATTGACAATCTCAAGCAGGATTATACCGTGATCATCGTCACCCACAACATGCAGCAGGCGGCCCGGGTGAGCGATTACACCGGTTTCATGTACTTAGGAAAACTGATCGAATGCGGCAGGACACGGCAGATCTTCGAGAACCCGAAAGAGGATCTTACCGAGAACTACATCACCGGACGGTTCGGGTAGGTGGATGTGTATGTCGGAAAAATTCCATACGGAACTTGAAAGGCTGAAACAGGATACGGTGGAGATGGCCCGGTTTGCCCGGGACATGCTGTGCGATTCGCTGCAGGCGCTGGCGGTCCAGGACATCGATGGTGCAAAGGAAATCCTGTCCCGGAAAAAACATATCCGCGAGACAACGATCGAACTCGAAGAGCGGACATACCAGCTGATTGCGCTCTACCAGCCGATGGCAAAGGACATGCGGGTAATTGCCTGCACGCTCAAGATCATCACTTCGGCGGAACGGATCGGGAGGTACGGCAAGGACATCGCAAACATGGTCGGGTTCGTAAAAGACCAGCCGGAATTTATGCAGCCGCCGCCGATAACGCACATGGCACGGCTGGTGACCGGCATGATCGATGATGTTATCCGCGCTTATGAAACCGAGAACATCAGGCCGATTGAAAACCTGTCAAAACGAGACGATGCTGTCGATACATTATGGCATTCGGTGTTCAGGGAGATGCTCACCTTCATGATGGAGAATTGCAGGACGATTACGCGTGGCACCTACGATATCATGGTGGCCCGGTACCTGGAGCGTTCGGGCGACCATGCCTGCAGGATGGCCGAGAACGTCCACTACATGGTCACTGGTGAACGGATCGAGATCAGGTAGACCCGATCCGGCAACCTTTTCTCCCTCCCCGGTAACATTTTTTTGTGGACGCGCTCTCCCACGCCCTGATCGCATACATCCTCTTCTCCACTCCGGGCCTTTCCCCGCTCATCCCGTTTGTGATCGTCGGTGCAGTGATACCGGATATCGATATCTTCTTCTCACCGGTAGCGGACCTGAACCCCTCGCTCTATCTCTTCACCCACGGGGGAGTCTTGCACAGCATTGCCGGTGCACTCGTACTCTCCCTGGTGACGTACGCTGTATCTGTCCTTCTCGCGGCTGGCGCAATCATCCCGGCCGGCATCGTTTCCGTGACAGGAATATACGGTTTTGCAGCAATCCTCGCCGGCGCCCTGCTCCACCTTGCAATCGATCTGCCGGCCACCCCGGGTATCCCGGTGCTCGCCCCGTTCTCCAACCGGCAATATTCGCTTAACATCTTTCCCGGACCGAGTTTTCTCCTCGCCTTTGCTGCGCTCGGCACTGCCCTCGTAACGCTGCTCCGGCTCCTGCCGTTCTCCTCAGCGCTTCTTCTCTTTGGCAGTACGGTTGTTGCCTATATCGCCGTGCGGGCCGGTATGTTCCTCGTTGCGGATGCGGCGCTCCCTGGCAGGAAGATCCCGACCATCAACCCGCTGCGCTGGCTGGTGATCCGCGAGAACGAACAATCGTATGCGGTGCAGTTCCATACATTCTTCTCCGGACTATCGGAGGAGGCCGTGTTTCCGAAGTATAAGGACACGGATGATGCAGAGGTAACAGGATCCCTGGAGTATCCGGAAGTCCGCCGCATGGTATTCTCCTCGTACCTCGTCACTGCAGAGAGGATCGGGGACGTCCTCATCCTTGCCGACCCGCTGCGGGAGAAAGGGTTCCTGTACTACCCGCCGAAGTACAAGCGTGTCGCGGTTCCCGCCGGTAAATAAATGTGAGCTGTTCCTGCCCGCGGAACGGGCTGTTTCAGCCCGGTAGCGGGACGGTCGTAAGTTTCCACTTCGCCGGGCCGGGCGCGAGATCCTTCTGCATCCAGATGACATCGAAGAGCTCGGAAAACTTTATCCCGACCTCGTACATCCGCCCGCACTCGAAGAATCCGTGCTTTTTATGGAACGTAAGGCTCTCGGGGTTCTTTGACGAGATATTAGCAAGCAGCATAACAACCCCTTTCTTCCTTGCTTCGCGTATCATCGTCTCCATCAGGATGGTTCCGAAGCCCTGGTGCCGGGAAGCAGGGGCGATAAATGTCGAGACCGTTGCCGTGCGGGCGAATGTCGAAAACGGGAGGAAGGGTTTGAGGATACCAAAGCCTAGGATCTCGCCGCCGCTTTCTATAACAGCGAACGCATGGGCGCCTTCCCGTATGACAGAAAAAAACTCCGGGGGTACTGGTTTGTCAGGGTACGCTGCAAAACCCGTGTTGACGTAGTGGTTGAAGATACCTATGACCGCTTCCCTGTCTCCGTCCGTTACCGGACGGATTGATGTTTCCGGCATTAAGATCACCGGAACTGTTGCCCTGTACCCTCATATACCTGTCACGATCTCTCCAATGAGACAGAAGTGCCTCCGCAGGCAGTACAATGCAACAGATTTTTCCGACGTATCGGCGGGCAGTTTTCCCGGATTGCAAAAAATATTTATAATGTCAACATCCACATGTTGACACATGCTCCTGCCAACGAACGACAAGCAGTTCGGGTTCTGGGCGATGCGGAGAAACGGTGTGCCTAACATCTCCATCGCCAACCAGCTCGGCATCTCCCGGCAGGCGGTCTCCCGGGCGCTCCTCCTCATGGACGGGAAGATCGAGGCCGCACTGCGCGAGATGGCGCAGGCAAACCAGATCTCCGTTGAGAAGATCAACGCCGAAAAAGGGATCCTGCTTGGCCGGTCGATCCCGTTCCGGACCGCCGCCATCATCTTCGTCTCGGCAAAACGCGGCGTGCAGGTCTGGTACGAGCATGACGGCGACTGCGGTGCCTGCCAGCGGTATACCGAGTGCATCGAGCTGCTCTGGGACTATGCGGACGAACTTGACATTAAGATAAAAAAGACTGCAGACCCGACGGAGATGGCGGAAGAACTTTTTGAAAAAGTAAAGGCGATGGTCTGATGGCACGTGTATCTGATGAAATCTGGGGCTGGCTGGGCTGGTGCCCGATGCTTGCTGCCCCCCGGTATCCCCCACGGGGCGCTGCCGGAGTCGCAGGTGACAAGGACACAACAGGCGACGGCGGGCCGGTTGCCCGGCGGTCGGCCCGGTTCATGCGCATGGCCTGGGGGGTCGTCGCCCTGTCATGGGTCGTCGCATTCCTTGCACTGCCCTACCTGCCGGAGATCATCCCGGTCCACTGGAATGTCTACGGCGAGGCGGACGGGTTTTCCGGCCGGATCTTCGGGGCATTCGGGCTTCCGGCAATCATCACCCTTATCATGGCCCTCCTCATGATACTGCCACGGTACGACTCCGTGCAGGTGTCCCTCGACGCATTCCGGGATATTTATGCCATGATGCTCTTCTCCGTAGTATCCCTGTTCTTCTGCATTGAAGTTGTCGCGCTGGCGAATGCGGCAGGGAGCGGCCTGCCGGTCAGCGTGATCTTTCCCGTTCTGATCGGGGCACTCTTCATCGTGATGGGGGCCCTGATGCCCCATATCGGCAGGAACACGACCATGGGGATCCGCCTGCCGTGGACAGTCCGCGATGACAGGGTCTGGAAGAAGACCCACGAGCATGCCGGTCCGCTCTTTATTGCCGGAGGAGTTCTTATCGTATTCGGGAGTCTTGTTGGCAGGACCTGGGCAATGGCAGTGATGGCTGTCGTAACCATCGGGCTCGTCCTGTACATATCGGTCTGGTCGTACCGGCTGGCAAGGGCCCGGCCGCTGGGGGAATGACAGGGATGGTCGTAAAAATGTCAGAGAATTTGCGGGAATATCTCGGCTGGTGCCCGAACGCACCGGTCCTCCGCACAGCCCCGGCGGTCCTTATGACGCAGCCTGCAACAGTACACCCGGTTCAGCCTGATGGCGGGGCAGGGGGACCGGGACGGATTGGACGCGGGATTAACCTTGCTATAGAGAGCGTAAAAACCCTGAACCGGAACCGGCAGCTGCTGTATTTCTCCCTCCTGACCGGTCTCGCAATCGCATTCATGTTCGTGGCACAGTACTGCCTCCACCTTCTCGGCACGTATCCGTACTATGCAATCGATCTTCCACGCTGGCTGGTCCTGTCGTTTGCCCTCCAGCTCATGACGGTATTCTGTCTGGCAATCCTGCTCGCCGGCCTTATCCTGGGCCTCTCAGCGGAAGGAAATGGCAGCCCCGCCTCCTTCCGGGCAGGACTCTCCGGCACAAAGAATTACCTGCGCCGTCTTGCAGACTGGTCGGTGATCGTATCGCTCTGCGTAACGGCACTCTATGCCCCTCTCCACTACGGAGGATACCTGAGGTTTACCCTGTACGCGGCCCTCGACCAGTTCCCCTTCAACTTCATCCTCTTCCCGGAGGTCTACAGCACAGGCCCAATCGGGGGTACATATGCCATGCTGTCAGCGATCACCTCCACGCTCCTCGTATCAGGGATCACGGTATTCCTTTTCATCCTGACCCTCTTTGTTGTCCCGTTGCTGGTGCTGGAAGACAGGAACCTTCACGAAGCGGTCGCAGGATCGTTCCCGCTCATGAAGAAAGTATGGAGCGAGGCAGCTGTCTGCTTCCTCCTCTTCGGCGTGATCCTGTTTATGGTTGCCCTAATATCCCTGCTCTTCCGGGTCGTTTACAGAATTGTCGCGCCTGAAATGCTGCTCTTCTGGTATCCGGGGGATGCATGGATCGCAGCTGCAGTCCTGTTCATGCTCGCATTGTACAGTCTCGCGGTTATTCTCTCAACAGTGGCGGGAATTGCTGTGATGAACCTGTACACGCGGGCAAAGAGCGGTCTGGATTCAGCAGTTTCCGAACGAAAAGAGGAGGCAATACCTGCATGACAACGACGAATTTATCCGAAGTTATCCACAAATGGACGGGCTGGTGCCCGAATGCGCATATGATGAAGGCAAAGGGCGGCGACAACGGCGGACGGATCTTCCGCCCTGCAAACCCGATCGCGAAAAGCTCAGGGCCTGCCGGCTCCGACGGCTCCGGGAAACCGTGGGACTGGTGGTACGAGCATACCCAGCGAGGCGACCTTATCATCTGGGCGGTCGGTGCAGCCATTCTCGTTATTCTTATCATGACATACCAGTTCGGTTTTGTCTGGATCACGGCCATGGTCATTTGTATCCTGGCCTTCGCGCTTTCGATCTTCTCGACCCTGACGGTCTCGGTGTGTGACGATACTCTCAGGATCCGGTTCGGGCCGCTTCCCCTTATCCGGAAGAGCTGGCCGGTTTCGGAGATCGCTTCCGCTACCACGGTCACCAACCCATGGTACTACGGCTGGGGCATCCGCTGGACGCCCACCGGCCCGCTCTATAATGTCTCAGGGTACGGTGCGGTGGAAGTGACGCTGACATCCGGCAAAAAGGTAAGGATCGGCACCGACGAGCCGGAAGCGCTCCAGCGGGCAATTGAACAAGCGCGGGAGAAGAAGAGATAACGTTTTTAAACGGGTATTTTTAATGGCAAACGATTCCGTAATCCTCCGGAAATACCTTGGCTGGTGCCCGAACGCCCAGCCCTACCCAGCATCGCAGCGGGCCGGGTCGGGGGCGATCGCTATCGCCACCGGAAGTCCGGGGGACATAGCGCATGGCGGGGCAACGGGCTGGATCGGCCGGAACGGGCAGGTCGCGGTCGCGATCACGACCGGCCTCTGCCTGATGGCGCTGACAGCCGTGCTGAAAAACCTCCTTTATGTCCCGGCCGACATCCTGAACCGGGATATCATCCTGTACATCATAATCTATGGCGGATTCATCACCGCTTCTACACCGGTAAAACGGCAGGCATGCCCGGGTCAGCCCGCCCGCTGGCCGCTCTTCTGGTGTATTGTAATCGTGATTACAACGCTCGCAATTATGGCAGTCTACGCCCTATAACCATGGTAGAGGGAATGAAACCGGAACGGAACGGGGGATATGTCCACGGCTACTCGCCCCGCGAGGCAGAGCGGCTCTTAGACCAGGCGCAGACGCTGACGGAGCTGCTGCACCACGACACCCGGTACCCGGCAGGAAGCTCCGTACTCGAGGCCGGCTGCGGTGTCGGGGCGCAGACCGTAACACTTGCCGCAAACAGCCCGGGTGCACAGTTCACCTGCATCGACTGCTCGGAGGCATCGCTTGCTGAGGCAGAGAAGCGGGTGAAAACAGCCGGGCTCAATAACGTCGCATTCAGGAAAGCGGATATATTCAATCTCCCGTTTACGCCAGACAGTTTCGACCACGTCTTCGTCTGCTTCGTCCTCGAACACCTGCCGGACCCGGCCGGGGCGCTAAAAAACCTCAGACGAGTGCTGAAACCTGGTGGAACAATCACCGTTATCGAGGGCGACCACGGCTCCGCGTACTTCCATCCCGACAGCCCGTACGCGAGAAGGGCGATCGACTGCCTCGTTGCCCTCCAGAAAAAATCGGGGGGAAATGCCATGATCGGGAGAGAGCTCTACCCGCTCCTGACCGGTACCGGTTACAGGAACGTCGCAGTGTCGCCACGGATGGTATACGTCGACTCGTCCCGCCCCGCGCTCGTTACCGGCTTCACGAAACTGACTTTTACTGCGATGGTCGAAGGCGTCCGGGACGCGGCGATACATGCGGGGATGATGGGCGAAGCGGACTGGGACCGTGGTATTGCCGACCTTTACCGCACCGCGGAGGCTGACGGCGTCTTCTGTTACACGTTCTTCAAGGGGACCGGCATAAGGTGAAACGGCAATGAACGTATCCGTCATCCTCGCCCCCCCGCATGGGGGGAGTTATAACCACGCAATCGCAACAACCGCTGTTGCGGCGCTGGAAGAGAATGGCCATCATTTCTCATTCCATGACCTGTAAGCGGAGCAGTTCGATCCGGTCCTGCCGTATCCGGAGATCCCCCGCGATGCATCGTTGGATCCGGTCATCAGCAGGCACTGTGCAGAGATTGCGGGAGCGGACGGGATCGTTATCGTCCACCCCGACTGGTGGGGCCAGCCGCCTGCCCTCCTGAAAGGCTGGATCGACCGGGTGCTCCGTCCCGGTGTGGCGTACAGGTTCTGCGAAGGCGATCTGGGAGAAGGTGTCCCGCCTGGCCTCCTGAAGGCAAAGGCTGCGCTTGTTTTCAATACATCCAACACGCCCCCGGAACGTGAACAGGAGGTATTCGGCGATCCATTAGAGCGGCTCTGGAGGGACTGCATCTTCTCGTTCTGCGGAGTCCCTGTCGTTCACCGGAGGATGTTTGGGGTTATCGTCACCCGTACCGATGAGGAACGCACAGCATGGCTGGACGAGGTATCCGGCCTTGTAAAACGCACTTTTTCCCCTGAAATATACCTTCAATAATGACGCGGATCGCCGTACTTAAGAAAAAGAGAAGGTTATCGTGACGCTCTTGCGTCGAGTGCGATCTCGATGACGGCACGGAGTTCCTCGTCGCGGAACGGCTTGAGGATAAACCCGTACGGGGCGCTTGCAGCGATGCGCTCCAGGGTCTTGTCATCGGTCATTGCCGTGATGTAGATGACCGGGATCTTGTAGTCCCTGCCAAGCTTCTCGGCCGTCTCGATCCCGTCCATCTCCCCGTTCAGCTTGATGTCCATCAGGACGATGTCGGGCTTCAGCTCTTCGGCTACTTTAATCGCCCTCTCGCCGGTGTCCTCATTCCCTACAACCGAAAACCCGAGCCGGTTGACGGTATGCGTCATGATGTATGCGACATCCTTGTCATCTTCGACAATCAGAACGGTGGCTTTCTTCATTGTTCCTAAACCCTTTGATATAACCTTAAGTCATTTATTCTTTATTATACGGTATGCGGAGCGGAAAAAAGATGCCGCTTGCCGGATGAGATTCCGACGTCTTCCTGCACTTTCACCCCCGCCCCGCCACCTTTTTCCCCTGAGCTGTGCCATTCTGGTGCAGCGCCAACAATACTGGAGATCTTTCATGGACACGATCACGATTACAGGATATATCGCCGGAGCTTTGACCACGATCTCGTTCATCCCGCAGGTTGCACGGGCATGGAACCTGAAGGAGACGCGGGATCTCTCTCTTGCCATGCTGGTGCTTTTTGCATTCGGCATCCTGCTCTGGACGCTCTACGGTCTCTGGATGGCCTCTCCCCCGATTGTCGCTGCAAACGCCATTACGTTCCTGCTGGTCCTCGCGCTGCTTGTAATGAAGGTAAAATACCACTGAGCAGAAGGCCGGCCCGGTACTTCCGTTAATCTTTATTAAAACTTTATTAAAAAAGGGTTATTCCGGCAGGAGCACGAGGCATCCTGCAGCCATATCGTGAAGACCCTGGCGCTTCCTTGTAAGCCCGATCATGATGAACCCGATCAGGATGATTGCCGCCGATATGTACTTGACGAAATGGCGGATCGTGGCGCGGGAGAAGCTGATGCGGTTGCCCTCCTTGTCGGTGACAACAATGTGCATCACCGTCTTGCCCGGGGTTGCCATGCCGCGCGAGCATTCGAATCCGGCAAAGTAGAGCCACGGGATGATGATGAAGAGGACGCCGAGCGCTGCGATGATCGGGGTATACGCGGCCTCGCTGGTGCCTGCAACAGTCAGTTCAGAGACCGGTGCGTGCTGGACGACGATATAGTAGAAATATTTCACTCCCGCAACGAGGTTGAAAAAGGTCGCTGCAATCGTGATGAGGATGAGCAGCAGGATCGCATCGATCACGAATGCAAAGAACCGCCGCCCGAGCCCCGCGTAATCGCCGGTTGAGGGCGCGGACTCCTCCTCATCGACCTTGACAACTGCCTTGGGAGGGGTCTGCACCTCGATATCGGCACCGCACCACTGGCAGTATTTCCCCGAAGCGTCAGTCTCCTTTCCGCATTTAGGACAGAACATTTCCTCTCTCCTGATAAGTAACATTTCCACCGGTGTCCTTTTTAATTTAACTGTTCATTGTCCTGGCGCACCTCTGAATTTCAGGTCACCCCCGACGCGGTGTAACCGATAAAGAGCCGAAGACCCGGTTAATGCATGAGAACCTGCCCATATACGACCGGGGGCAAATGAGTTAAAGCACAAAAGTGCGATCTCTGTACATGAAACGCATCATCCTGTTCTGTGCAGCGGCACTCATCGTGCTCTTTCTCGCAAGCGCCGGGTGCACCGGGGAAAAGCCGGTTGAGCAACCCACTCCGGTGCCCACAACACCAACAGAGGCACCGCCCCCGCCGCCTGCAACAACGGCCATGCCGACGCCCACGCCGACTGAACCGGTTGTGACACTCCCCCCCAGACAGAACGTAGATCTGGAACTGACCAAGGACCGGGTGTATTCCAGGATCTACCTGTTGTATAACGGCGGCGGAGGCGAACTCTTCACCACAAAAATCGAGATGCGGGTTACCCGTTCGGACGGCGAGGTAACCGATTATGTCATGAGCGGCGGGAAGACGCCGAAACGCGGGGACCAGATCGAAGCGGATGGTACGCGGGGAAGCGACCGGTGCGAGGTATGGGTCACCT
The DNA here is from genome assembly GCA_002067895.1 of Methanoregula sp. PtaU1.Bin051. Lineage (GTDB taxonomy): Archaea > Halobacteriota > Methanomicrobia > Methanomicrobiales > Methanospirillaceae > MVRE01. The sequence continues at coordinate 50,176 of MVRE01000013.1, forward strand.
CGGCGGGTATCCGGTACAAGGTGATCGACCGGTCCCTTATCATTGGCGGGGCCTACGAAGGGAACTAAAAAAATTGGCGAATCTTCTTTTTTACCCGGCCTGCTATCCCGTGTGGTGCTCCCTCCCTGTCCTCTCCGCGTACCGGTTAAGGATAACGGATAAGAGCAGGCCTATTGCAATAACGCCCGCGAGCACGAGCCACTGCTCGGCCCCTGCCGTCCCGACCGCAAGCCGGGTTACGAGGTTTAGCGGGTTTGCCGGGAGGGCTAAAACGAACATTATGGCGACGACAAGGGTAGTGGAAAAGATGAACTGGGCAGCAGTTCTCTCCCGGTAATGAAGGGCGAAGATCGCCCCGATCGCGATCGGCAGGAACGAGGCCGCGATCACCTGCAGGAAGATGAGCGGCACGTTAGCTATGGAAATCCCGTTAAGGATGAGGAGCAGCAGCCATGCCCCCGCCTGGACCGGGATCAACAGTTCGCAGGCAAGCACCTTTCCCCAGACCATCTCGGAGAACGTGACCGGCGTCGAGATAAGGGTCTCGAGGGTCTCGTGCTGGTACTCCTCGGTGATCAGGTCGATGACTAGTGCCGAGGCGATGATCGCCGGCATGAAGACGAGCAGCGGGATTAAGAGGCCGTACACGAACTCGTAAAAGTCGCCTCCGCTCCCTGATGCCGGCAGGGTAAGGGGGATGGGCTCCTCGGTGATCCGCGCCTTGCGGACATACCGCAGATCCTTCTCGTATTTCAGGAAGATATCTTTCAGCTTGACATTAACGATCGTGCCCTGGAGGTCGTTCTGGAGCGTATATAGCGTGATCTTCACAGGATCCTTGGCATCCGGCGTTATGTCCGGCACGTAGATGACGGCAGCAAGCTTGCGTTCCTGCAGGGCAGCAACCGCCGGGGAGAGATTCATGCTGTAGACCCGGAAATCCCGGCTCCGGATCAGGTAATCGTTCAGCCCGGAATCGTTGCCTGTATACGCGATATTGTACCGGAACCGGGAGTATGTTGACAGCGAGGACGGGTCGTACATCGAGGTGAGCCCGACCATGAGGAACGAGGAGAAGAGGGCGATGAAGAGCTGGAGCAGGATGGCAAGCAGGATTGTCCGCTCGTTAAGCAACCCCCGGAACTCCTTCTTTACGATGATTCCTACATGCTTTGCCTTCATTTAAGCCACCCCATGATGAAGTAGAGGTTATAGAGGCAGTGGACAAGGGTCGCAAAGAGAAGCCCGGCGATCCGCCATCTGACCCTTCCTGCCTTGAGCGTTATCGTAAAGACGACCGTAGCTCCGAAGTGGAGCAGAAGCGGCATCCAGAGCACGCCGAGCGAGAGGAAGAGGATGCTCCCGAAGACAGATTCGCTGATCTGGGCGAGCGTTACGAAGAGGAGGAGCTTCTCCCCTACAAGAAAGCCGATTGCTGTTGCCCCGCAGGCGATAACGAGGTTCTTCCATGAAAGGAACTGCGGGTTCTGCATGTACAGCGTGTAGATCCCGGCTGCCTTTGCGAGCTCCTCAATCCCCGCGCCGAAGATGATGAGGAGGACGAGCGAGAGCGGCATAGGCAGGTTGAAGAAGAGGACGAGGCACATCAGCTGCAGCATGAAGACGAAGGGGATTGCAAGGCCGGCAAGCAGGAAGAGCGAGAGGAACGGGTGTTTTTCAGAGATGCTGGCCGCCATAAACTCCCGGATCCGTGTCACGAGCGCATGCTCCGAGAAGAGCCGCTCCTCGTTGAAGTTCCTTGCCGCGAAGTAAAAGAGGACTGCGGCGGTCAGCCAGAACAGGGCGGTCGAGAAGAGGTAGTCGGTAACGGTGTATGCCGTGCCCTGCAGGGTGAGGATGATCAGGGTTAACGGTGAGATCATGGATATGACGTGCACGTTTGCGAAGATGGAGGGGAAGAAGAGGTACGAGGTGGCGACAGTCGAGAAGAAGATGGAGATGAACGAGAGTTCCTTGAAGCTGCGCGAGACCATGCCGATGACAAGGGCGCTTGCAAGGAAGAAAAGGATAACCGGTACCAGCGGGAGGATGATTGTGAGCGGGGCTTTGAGGTAGACGGTGAGCGCTGCCGAGATCGCAAGCATCATGATGAGGTAAGGCAGCATCTTCCCGACAATGATCGAGGTGGTCGTGACAGGGGCGGAGAGGAGCAGCTCACCCTTCCGCTCGATCCGTTCGTTCATGATGCTCATCATGAAGAACTGGCTTGAGAAATAGAGCGGGAAGATGAAGACGAAAATTAAGATGATGGAGTCGAACGGGAGCGGGGGTGAGAGCTGGGACGGTGTCTTAAATGTCCCCATCCCGGAACCGGATGCCGGGGAGAGCATCTCGGTATACCGCGAGATCTGGGAGCTGCCTGCCTCCGTTTGCGTGAGCCCGCTTCTCAGTTCTTCCATGGTGAATTCCAGCGTGGGCGACGGTGTCGGGATCTCGGCAACCTCTCCCTCGGGGACAGGGGCTCCTGAGGCAGGACGGGCGGAAAGGTACTGCCCGCTCTGGGTTGCGGAAAAGTCCAGCTCGGATTTCACGTTCTGGATATCGATCCAGAGCGGGTATGCGGCAAAGAGGTCTTCCTGCTGGTTGTAGACCGATGCGGTGTACTTCGCATAGTCCCGTGAAAGCGTCTTGACCGCGGCCTTGCCCTTCTCGCTGTCGATAGCGTACACCTGCCCCCTGACAACGATCAGGTCGAACGCTCGGTAATTGTTCCAGAGTGTATCCCGGTCGAGCTCATAGACCGCGAACCGGTTATCGGATGCAAGGAGCTGCGCAATCATGGGGTCGTCGACACCTGCACGGTACATCCCATCCTGCAGGTGCATGCCGCTCTGTGCTGCAAACCCCATAACGATGACGAGGAGCACGAAGAGTACGACCGCGAGCGGCAGGGTGTCCCTGCTCATCTGCGTGAGTGTCCGTTTTACCTCCCATCTCGCGATGGTGGCGATATTCGTTAGCGCTCCCATGGAAAAGGCCCGGCTCTGCCCGTATGATACAGTATACTCACGTGGTTCTGTTAAAAAAGGCCTTTCATGCCGGCATCTGCACAGGGCGGGCGGGAAAGAAGGTCATCGGCTTCATGCCTAGCTGACGATCCTGTTGTCCGGAACCGAAGGATTATGTAACAATTGGGACATCATCTGTAGTACAAAGCCATGATCACCGCTGAAGGCCTCGTCAAGAAGTTCGACGGTTTTACGGCACTGGACGGAATCTCGTTCTCGTTTGAGGACGGGGAGATCTTCGGTATCATAGGGCACAACGGCGCGGGCAAAACCACGCTTCTCAAGATTATTTCCGGCCTGCTCGCACCTACTGCCGGATCGCTGCACGTCAACGAGATCGACGTGATAAAAGACCCGGTCGCGTTAAAGAGCATGCTCGGCTACCTGCCGGAGGAGTCCCGGCTGTACGAGACGATGACGGCCGAGAACTACCTCAAATTCTTCGGCGAGATCTACGGGCTCTCGGAGCAGGAGATCAAGGTCCGCTCGGACCAGCTCTTCGCCGCCCTTTCCCTTGAGCCCAATGGCAAGAAGCTCGGGGAGTTTTCTAAGGGCATGAAACGCAAGACCGCGATTGCCCGGTCGCTCATCCATGACCCCAAGTTTCTCGTGTACGACGAGGCGACGAGCGGGCTCGACCCCATGACCTCCCGGTTCATCGCCGATTACCTGCGGACGCTGAAGGCCGATGGCAAGACCATTGTGCTTTCGGCCCACAACCTGTACCAGGTCGAGGCAATCTGCGACAAGGTGATGATCCTCCGGCGCGGGAAAGTGGTCGCGTTCGGGAACATGCACGAGCTTCGGGAGCAGTTCGGCTCGATCACGTACACGATCTTCTTCTCGATTACCGACCCCGGAAAACTGGTCGGGCACTCCAAGCCGTACCGGCAGGAGGAGGGGTTCTACGTCTGCTCGGCCGAGAACATGACGGAGCTGAACGAGTGCACCGGCTTAATCACGGAGGCCGGGGGCCGGGTGGAGAAGATCGAGTCCCGGTACCCTTCCCTCGAAGAGATGCTGGTGAAGATCGGGAAGTGATTTTTCAGGATACGACAGAAGGCCGTGCCCCCCGTCCGTATGAATTATTAAATGAGCAGGTGCCTATCAGGACATGATGGCAGCTGCCCTGAAAAAGTACCTGCCTGCAAAGGTCGTGCTTGCAGCGGTCCTGACCGCAATCGCGCTCGGCCTGCTCTTTGAAGGCGTCATGATAGGTCCGGAGTACCAGCGATACAAACCGCCATACTTGGTGCTGATCGTGCTTGCGATCTTCGCGATTTTTTTTACATGGCTGTGGTGGCAGGAGAGACGGGAAGAAGCGAAGTAATACCGGAACAAGATCAATACGTATTGAATAAATTATATCCGGGACCGGCAAGGGTATTACGGAAATCTTCAGTCGAAAAACCCCCGGCCGGGGAACGACCGGGGCACTTGAAAAAAATGAATGTTTTCCTGACTGACTGAACGGGGACAGGGCATCTGATTGCGGGCTCGGGGGTTTTCAGGAGATGGACCTGGCGTTGACACCCCCCTCATCGCCCCATCCTGCCATAATCCGCTCACTCCGGCAATCCCGCCTGCTGACACGATCAGATGATGATCGTTGCCGCCTTCTTGTCCTTTTCATCGTCGAAGTCCGTGATGACGACCTCTGTCGAGAGGATGAGCCCGGCAATCGATCCGGCGTTCTGGAGCCCGACCCGGACCACCTTTGCGGGATCGATAACACCGTTCTCGGTGAGGTTCTGGTAGACGCCGGTCTTTGCGTTGTACCCGAAGTCCTTCTCTGTCGATGACCGGATGCGGGCGATCACCTCAGCCCCTTCGACACCGGCATTCTCTGCGATCTGCCGGAGCGGCTCTTCGAGCGCCCTCCGGATAATCGATACACCAACCTTGCGATCGTCTGTGAAATCCAGTTTGTCCAGTGCCTCGATCGCCCGGAAGAGCGTGATGCCGCCCCCGGCAACGACGCCCTCCTCAACCGCAGCTTTCGTTGCATTAAGTGCATCGTCAATCCTCATCTTCTTGTCTTTCAGTTCGGTCTCGGTTGCTGCACCGACACGGATGACTGCCACACCGCCGCTCAGCTTCCCGAGCCGTTTCCTCAGTTCCTCCTTCCGGTACTCCGAGTCAGCGATATTGATCTGGGACTGGATGAGCGCCATCCGTTCATCTATGGCTTTCCGCTGGCCTTTCCCGCCGACGATTAAGGTCTTTTCGCCATCGATCCTGACCGTATGGGCGGACCCGAACGCCTGTTTCGTCGTATTCTCCAGCTTCATGCCCCGCTCTTCAGAGATTACCGTTGCCCCGGTCAGGATCGCAATGTCATCCATGAGAGCCTTGCGCTCATCGCCAAAGCCGGGTGCCTTGACGGCGCAGACCTTGAGTGCGCCCCGGATGACGTTGAGGATCAGCGCAGCCTGCGCCTCGCCATCGACATCCTCGGCGATGATCAGGAGCGGTTTGCCCTCCTGGGCCGCCAGTTCGAGGATGGGGACGATCTGCTTGATGGACGAGATCCGCTTGTCGGTGATGAAGATAAAGGGATCCTCGTACTCGCAGACCATCTTCTCGTGATCGGTCACCATATACGGGGAGATGAAACCCCGGTCGAACTGCATCCCCCGCACAACATCGAGTGTTGTCTCAAGGCTCTTGGCATCCTCGACACTGATCAGCCCGCCATATCCGACCTTCTCCATGGCGTCCGAGATGAGCCGGCCGATCTCTTCGTCGTTGTTCGCCGATATCGTCGCGACCTGGAGGATCTTTTCACGATCCTTGACAGGCGTGCTCATGGACCCGATGTACTGGACCGCTGCCCCGACCGCCGCATCGATCCCCCGCCTGACCTCGATAGGGTTCGCGCCCGAGGTGATGTTCTTGAGGCCCTCGGTAACAATGGCCTGCGCGAGCAGGGTTGCCGTCGTCGTACCGTCGCCGGTTTTATCCTGCGTCTTCTGGGCCACTTCCTTGACCAGCTTCGCCCCCATGTTCTCAAACTTGTCATGGAGCGAAATCTCCTTTGCAATCGTCACACCGTCATTGGTAACGACCGGGCTGGTCACCTTGTCGATGACAACATACCGCCCCTTCGGCCCAAGGGTGATCTTGACGGTGTCAGCGACCTTGTTCACGCCGGTAAGGAGCGCCTTGCGCGCCTCCTCGTCAAACATCAGCTGTTTTGATGACGCCATTTTCCACCTCACTCAATCTTTGCCAGGATATCCTTGAACGGGACAAAAACATAATTCTCGGAATCGATCTCGACCTTGTCGGCGCTGTACCCGCCGTAAATAACATGGTCGCCGGGCTTCAGCGGGAGGGCAGATCCGTCATCACGGGTCCCGACTGAGACAACCGTCCCCTCCTTCTTCTTCTCCTGCGCCGTCTCCGGGATATAGATCCCGCTCCTTGTCTTCTCCTCCGCCTGTGCCGGACGGATCAGCACACGTTCTCCGACGGGAACAATATTCATGTTCTGTTGATACCTCCGAAAATGTTCACTACGCTCTATTCCTGAGCCTGAAAAATATTTAAAATTTTTCAATTATGTTGATATCATTTCAACTTTGTGCAAAATGTTTAAAATAAATCGAGTTCAAAGAGATAAGTTGAGGAATCCGGTTCATGATACGGCAGGTCGTCCTGAAGCAGGTTGAGCGCCCGGTTACCGCCACGAGGAGCGATGACCTCTGCTGGTTCTGCGACAGTCTTGGAATTGACAACGGCCGGGATCTCGATCACGTTGCAACGAAGGTTATCATATCGCTGCTCGAGAACCTGCCGGACCGGCGGGGCATTCCCGTTGAACAGATCGCTTCCGAGCTTGCCGTCAGCGGCCCGAGGGTGAACCACCATATCCGGAACCTTATCGAAACCGGGCTCGTATACCGGCACAAGCAGAAGATCTACATCCGGGGCAGCAGCCTCCGCTCCATGATCCGGGAGATCCGGAAAGATACGATGCGGATCCTCGATGACCTTGAGCTGGCGGCCGCTCAGCTCGATGAAGCATACGGGATCATCAACCGGTGAGATGACAAGGTAACGGGCAGAAATTGAGAGAAGGGGTGGCGGATATCCATGCGATCGGTGGATTTTTCCTTTGTTTCCGCATGGCGCGAGATGGTCCGGGAGATGGAACGGATGGGCATGGATCTTGAGCCGTTCCCCTGCCGGATGCCGGTTGCCGGCCGGTACTTCTACCCGTTTGGCAATGAGAAACGGCCGCGTCGCCAGGCAAGGAATATCTTCCGTCACGAGATCCAGAATTTCCCGGACGAGATTATCCTCGTTATCGAAGTGCATGACTGCAAACGCGAGAGCATTGAGGTCAGTCTTGTAGGAAGCGATTCAGTCGAGATCAGCTGCACCCGCAGGAATTCCCATGAGGTGGAGATCGATTCCCATCGTCTGCGCGGGTTATGGTCAGACACGTTCCAGCATATCTTCCCGCTGCCGGAAGAGGTGACGATGAAAGGCGCGAAATCCACATACCGGAATGGGGTCCTCGAGGTCCGGCTGAAGAAGAGGAAAGGCTCTCAGAATACCATCAGGATCGACTAAGGTACAGGTTTCCTTTCAAAGGCAACTCACGAAAGAATACGCAGACTCAGGGGGTCACCTGGTATGGGTGTGGAGGTTTTGTATACAAGGGTCCATGAAATTTTCCGGCGCGTGCTGGAGAATGTCCAGGATATCATCATCATCAGCATCTGCGTTGTTCTCTTCCTCCTGATGGTGAGGACGATTGCCGGTCTCCTCTTCGGCCTTTTCCAGTCGTTTGACTACAGGGTCATTGCCGCTGAACTGATCTACATTCTGGTGCTGATCGAGATTTACCGCCTGCTCATCATCTACCTGCGGGAGCACCGGGTCGCGGTCGATATCATGATCGAGGTCGGGATCGTCTCGATACTCCGGGAGATCATCCTGCACGGCATCCTGGAGATCGAGCCGCTTAAACTGGTTGCGATCGCCATCCTCTTAATCGCACTTTTAAGCCTGTTGCGGTTTGGCGCAATCCGGAAGGAGGAGGTTGAGGCCGGGGTGCGCGACGGAATTTTTGCCGAGATGCGGAAAACCGTTGAAAAGTACCGCCAGCAGTCCCGGTAAGAAGCAGATCGTGCCGGCAGCAAACACACGGAGGCCGCCCCCGCCCCGGTGCAAATCCTGCCCCGGATCACCTGATAGCCTGATAGGCCCGTGCACAAACAATATGGCTGACGGCTTTTTTGAGAGCGCGTGCAATGGACCGGCTGCTTCGGATGAAAAAAGAAAAAAAATGGATGCCGGTAAATACCCTACTTAATCTCGATCTTCCGCGGTTTTGCTTCCGGCTTGGGCTCTTTCTTGGGCACCTTGAGCTCAAGGACGCCGTTGTTCATTTTACCCTCCGCTTTTGCGGGATCGACCTCCTCGGGGAACGAGACAGCCCGCTCGAACGACGAGTAAGCCCGCTCGCGGTAGAGATAATTCTTCTTCTTGTCCTCTTTCTCAGTTTCCCTCTTTGCCCGTATGCTCATGCCGTCCCGGTTGATCTGGACATCGACATCGTCCTTGGTGAACCCGGGGAGTTCGGCATGGATCATGTAATGGTCTCCCTCATCGATGAAATCGAGCGGGGCGTACCGCACCGGCATCATGCCGAGCTCCTGCATCCGTGCCTCCAGCGGGAAGTACGGGCGCATCATGAGATCGAACGATCTCCGGAAGTCATCGAAGATCGTATCGATGTCGCGTTCGAACAGGCTGGGCCTCCTCCAGGTTGTCAGCCAAGAACCCGGAGTACTGGGAACCACTTCGGTTTTCTTTGTCTCGGGTTTTTCACGCACCATAGGAATTCCTCCTATGTTTCACTTTTAGTTAGTCTTATCTATATTATAAATGTTTCTCAGAATGGTTCTGTTGCGTTCACGGGACTTTTAAGATCATAGACTGTGCTGTTGCATCGCGGGACTTATTTTATTATACGGCAATCATTAATTCTAAACTATGCTTACATTGGATGAGATTCTCGTAAAATTACAAGATATTGAAAAAATGGGTTATGTCAAAACTCATCGTGTTAAGGATACAGGCATTGGTAAAACTCTTGAAGATCTAATCGGAATTCAGGAGAATAATTTTCCCTCATCAAATGGGCATAAAATCGAATTAAAGTCAGGAAGAAAAGATAAAACCAGTATGGTATCTCTTTTTACAAAATCGCCTTTGCCTAGAGGTTCAAATACAAAAATCCTCCAAGAATATGGCTATTTATCCGATAATGGTAGAAATAAGTTGGAAGTTAATCTCTCCTCTAAAACCTTTAATCTAATAAAAGGGACTCCCCGTATTAAGACAAATGTTACAGAAACCGGGATAGAATTAGTTGATACACATGGTAAAGTCAGCGGATCTTGGCCTAATGAAATATTAAAAAGATTTATTGAGAGAAAATTGCCGGAGGTTTTGTATGTTAAAGCCAATTCTAAAGGTAGTGGAGAAAACGAAATGTTTTGGTACAATGAGGCTTGGGTATTGAGCGGGCTTGATTTTGATACTTTTTTGAGAATGGTTTCTGAAGATAACATTATAGTCAACATTAGAATTGGTCAATATCCTAACGGAAAAACCCATGATCATGGAACGGGTTTTAGAGTACTTCCTTCAAAATTGGAATTATGTTTTAAAAATAGAAGGCGCGTTCTCTAATCCACCGGTCTCCAGAAATCCAAAATATATTCCATCGTCGTTCCTAACGAGATGAAGTTATTAGGCCACCCAAATATTCCAACTTTATTGACAAGATTTCTCTTATCCCAAATGAAGGTGTTTCTAAATTCAAATCCTGCTTTTGTTAATGCATTGATGACATAAGCGTGAGTTGTATACCGCTTATTGTCCTGCCAGAGATCATTGACATTTACGATGCAATGAGCTTTAGGTTTCATGAGAGGTAAGATTCCGCGATAAATTTCCGTCAATGATTTCGCGTATTCATCGTGAGCCATTAATCCCAAATCGCGCGGATCATCTGAATATTGCTGAACCGTATGTAAATGGCCGTTGTCTCTCAAATTTCCCCTGATGCTCTTGTTCTTCCGTTTATGAGTTAGGAATTGAGGATATGGGGGTGATGTGATTGATAAAGCAACAGAATTTTTTTCCAAATATTTTGAAATGTTATGGGCATCGTCAGCGATAGCAATTTGTTTTGTTTTTCGAGTTAATCGTGATTGGGTTAATCGGGACATCGAAAGATCAACATATTTTTGCTGTAGATCAAACCCAACCGCATTTCTTCCAAGATCCTGAGCTGCTACCAGTGTGGATCCGGCACCAACAAATGGATCTAAAACCAACTCCCCCTCATGAGTAAGTAATCGGATGAAGTGCGCAGGAAGGGCAATTGGATACATTGCTGGATGAATAGTCTTATCCCGAATATCCCGTTTCTCGTAAAAGAACTCTTGAATTGTGACCATGCCCTTCAACCACTCTTTAGCAGACAAACAATTGATGTGGTTATCTTCGCAGGAGCACGTCTTTGTATACCCTATATTGAGTTTCTTCATTGTAATCCCGATTATTGCTTATTCTGATCAATTGGTTCAATAAGTAAAATCTTGACGGTTTTTCCGATCCAGTCTTTCGGGAGATAAATCCCACCGGAATTTCCCATAGACTTGACGGGCCGCTCTATTACCTCGTACGCCCGTGTGGTTATTTCCATTGGTTCTGGCATGATACTACATTGTATTGTCAGAGTATTTAAAATATTTCACTTTGTCCTGATAATGTCCATACATCGTAAATACTATTAAATAGTCGTATGGACATAGTATATACTATACCAATACACAAGGAGAGAGTAAAGATGGATCAATTCAGCAACCCAAGAGAATTAAGGGGACTAAAGATCCTGTCAGAACCGGACACGCTCAGACAGATCAACAAGAACCAATGGGAAGTCAAGTCGCAATCAGGGAATGGATTTTACCAGGTTTCCCGGAAATTTATCAGTAAGGATGTTTATAAGTGGTCGTGCTCCTGTCCTGACCACACTACCCGGAACGTAATCTGTAAACATATCTTCGCTGTTCAATTTTCCCTGAAGCTTAAAATAGACGTTGAGACAGATTCTATTACCCAAAAAGTCGAAATGGAAAACGCGCCGTCTTGTCCCTTTTGTAAGAGTGCTAATGTTATCAAGCGCGGAATTAGAAAGACTGGATATGGAGAGATCCAGCGGTATGGTTGCCATGACTGCAACCATAGGTTTGTTATCGACAAGGGATTTTCCCGCGTCAAGTATGATCCGAAGGTAATTACCCTTACTCTTGACCTTTATTTCAAGGGAGTATCCCTTCGGAAGATTACAGATCATATCCAGCAATTCCATGATAAGAAAGTCTGTCAGACTACACCGATGCGCTGGATTAAAAAATATACCTGTCTCCTTGGAAAATATGCTGAAAAATATCAGGCCGAAGTTGGAAACATCTGGCACTCTGATGAGACGACGATTTTCATCAAGAAAGAGGGACAGAAGAAGTGCTATGAATGGATCTGGAACGTCATGGATGCTAAGACCCGATATCTCCTTGCTTGTCAGATCACAGAGACCCGGTACACCCATGATGCGCGGATACCGCTAAAGCAAGCAAAGAAGACAGCCAACCGGAGACCCGATGCAATCGTAACCGATGGGTTACAGGCTTACAAGAAAGCAATCAAAGCTGAGTTCTACGATATTACAGCACAGATCCAGAACCCGCACATCCGGTTAAATGATTTTGAGACAAAGCCGAACAACAATATCCTTGAACGGTTGAACGGGACATTCAGGGAGAGAACAAAGGTCATGCGCTCCCTTGACAGCTCAGTAGGAGCTCAGGAGTTTGTAGCAGGGTTGCAAACTTATTACAACTATATCAGACCTCATCAGGGGATCGGCGGTCTAACCCCGGCGCAGGTGGCAAACATCCCAATCAACCTGATGGGGAACAGATGGGAAACGATGATCGGGTTGGCAGTAAAATAGAATAAAATAAAAACGTATTTTAATAATTTGAACTAAGTAAATCTACTGGAGAGAATTCGTTGGATCTCTTTGTTGATACCGGCGTCGTATTCGGATATGGGTATATGAATAAAGATCCTTTTTTTTTTATTCATGTCAGATGCTATTTGATGGCCGTAATTTCAAAGGGAACAATTATTTTACTACGAAAGGGATTGTAAGACGTGAAATAAACAACGTCAAACTAAAAAGATTAGTAAATGCTTCAAGTGGTATTATTCGGTTATTTTGCTTGAGAGCAGATACAGTTCTAGAGAGAATTACAGACATCTCTTTTCCCAATCATCCAAAATATAGACAGTTAACTGATACCCTTGAAGCATTTCTTCTTTCTATAAGAAAAGATGATGATGAAAAACAACATGATGCAATTTTATTATCAAATTCTCATATTTGGGCTGTGACTAATCCGGCATTGAATTCGCCATATTTTCTTACAAGTGATAAAAAAGATATTTTCGATCATCATCCCGAAATAACCCAACGAGTAACTTCATGTTTGGCATCGTCATGTCCACTAAAAATTGATTATCTTCCTTACTTCATTCAGAGAGGGATAGCAAGTTGAAAATTTCCAATTTTTTCTCCTGATTCATTTTATTTAATTCGAGTTCAATTTCTTTGTCAAAATCTTCGATTTTTGGTTTAAGTCCATATTTAGTCATCATTCCTTCAATCTCTGATAATCGCATCTTAGACCAATTTATTTTATTCTCAATGGTGGTATTGTAACTCTGTTTCTCATATTCAATATCTCCACCAGATAATGTCTCAATATAGGGGTATAGCAGAAAAGAAATGTTTCTTTTATATAAATCAATGAGATCTCCAAGAATATTTTTACCAATTGTAGCATTGAAATCATGGCATTTGAATGCCAATAACAGATTCTCTAAAAGTTCAGTGAATTTAAAATAATATTCAATCTTCTCTTTCTGCACAAAATTTAGACAATTATCAAGATTTGAAATTTTCTCACCGATAGTTTTAGATGATGATACTAACTCATCTTTTCTCATTTTTGATAATTTGTTTAAGGCTCTTTCAAATTTCTCCCCAGAAGCATACAACTCGACATATTCTTGTGGCACATCAAGTGTATGTGCTTCCTTCATGAATCTATTAAATTGACTGAGAAATTTTGAATTCAACTGAATAACAATAGGCGTAACAAAATCAATGAATTCATAATTTAATGTTTGATCTCTTTTAAGACCAAACAATGATTGATAGGTGAATTGAGTATTCATTAAATCAAACACGCGAAATGAGAAATGACCATACTTATAGAAACCATGCCCAAGCCGAGTATATCCACGTTCCTCAGCCACTTTTAAAACTAGTTTCACAGATTTTGTATGTTTGATATGTTTCCTTTCTGATGAGTATGCCTTATGAGTGGCGGCAAAAACAGATTTTACAAATACATCAGGAGGAATTTCATTTATGTTTTTGAATTCCATTTTCAACCCAAATATATTGAAAGCAATTCTCTTTATTGTGTAGATAACCTTTTTGATATAATTTTGCATCATGCAATATCCCTATCAAAGTCCCGCCATGCAACACTTGTTTCATTTTTCATTTAAGTCCCTCCAAAGCAACAGAACCCTCAGAATTGATCCACAGTGCAGATTACGCTACCCTGATCGCGGCCCCTGAATTCTTCGCGGCCGTAACAAGTGTCGTGCCGCCGCACCAGCCGTCCATGAACGACCTTGCCGCGGACTCAACGCCTGAAACACCGGTATCGCAGAACGCAAAGAGCGTTGGCCCGAACGAGCTCATGCCGGCCCCTGCCGCGCCGGCCGACCGCATGGCATCGAGGAGCCCGCCCATCTCCTTCGGCTGGAGGCTGTGCTCGACTTTCTTGAACCCGAGGCTCTGGATCGCGTTCACTGAGGAGCCGAAGAGGTCGAGGTCGTGCTCCACGATACCGGGCAGCATCCGCACGAGCACCTCGTGGCAGAGCGCCCGGACCTCGTCAAGCGGCACCGGGCAGTACTTAAGGAATATGTCCGCTTCGCGCCCGCCGCTTGCACCCTTGGTGATGTCGGGAATTGCGAGCACAACCTTCCAGTCTGGAGGGAAGTCGTGCCGGACGGTGACATGCGCCGGCCGGACTCCTTTCGACGCGGACGAGGGGGCGAACTGCTTCTTCTCCCCGTCCGGCCCGAACCGGTGGCCGCCGTCGATGATGAACCCGCCGGTCTCGAATGCGGCGGTGCCGATGCCGGACGTCCCGCCCCGGCCGGTGAGCCGCGCGAGTTCCCGTACAGTAAGGGATCTCCCGTAGAGCTCGCAGATCGCCTTTGCGGTCGCAATGGCGAGCTGGGAGCCGGACCCAAGACCGGCGTGTGACTGGTAGCTGGACCTGAGGGTGACCGAAACTCCTGCCCCGGCCCGGATGCCGGCCAGCGTTCGTGCCGCGATCTCTTTTACGAGCCGGGTGGTCGCCTCATCGCACCCTGTGACGTCCACGCCTGCACTCTGCCGGGCCTCCAGCAGGACCCGGGGGTCGGAAAGCGCAATCCCGATCCCGCCATCAACCCTTCCCGATCCTCCGTGCAGATCGATGAGCCCGAGATGGATCCTGCTCCCTGTCTCGACGACCACGCGCCGCTCGTCCAGGAACCTGTTATAGGGGAACTGCTCCGTGATGTAGATCAGCGGATCGCCCTTATGGATGATCCGGTAATCGCGGGAGAGGAGGGGCTCGTCCCTCCCGATGGAGAAGAGGGGGGCAGTCGCATCGCCTGCCGGTGTGACTTTGGCGCTTAAGATCTCGCGCCGTGCTTCGATCCTGTGCCGGCTGATGATCTTCCCGATCGGGATATCGGCCCGCATCAGGTCGTCCTTAAACTCCGGCGAGAGCCGGGAGAGGGGCGTATCCGAGACCGCATACATCAGGATTTCGCCGGTGTCCGCGTTCTTCAGTTCCACGACCCGGTGGTTGACGCTCTCCCCGGCGCGGATGCCAAGCCGTTCTGCGGCCGCTGCGTCCGCGGGGACGACTTTCTGGAGAAGCGTTGCGACCGCGACCGGGTGCCCGGTGATCGCCTCGAGGAGGTGGGTGACCGAACCGTCCGTCCCGAGCAGGAATTTCTGGACCGGCGAGAGGTGGCCGACAGCCCTCTCGATCTCGGTGAAGCTCTCTTTAATATCCATTCCGATGATTCTCTTCTCCGATGGTATAATAAGGATACTGGTTTTTACCGGTGCATGGTCGCAACGAATAAATCGCTCCCCGTCCACGTTTTTTTCATGAAGACCGTTATCAAAATTCTTATCACACTCGTCGTTCTCATCATCATAGTCATTGCAGGAATGGCTGCAACCGGGTTCTGCCCGCCGGCCGGCCCGTGGCCGCAGCCGCCGTGGTGCTCCGCGCCGGGCCAGCCACCAAGTATTGGCGGGCTCCCGTTCCCCTCCCCGTCTGCGTATGGCGAGGCACCTGCAGTCGCGGCGGGGACGGTAATGACCGTGCCGGTCGAGGCCGTCGTCCCGGCAACGACCGATCCTCTCACGCTCACCCTGAACGGGCAGCAGTATCCCATGGAGAAAGTCACGGACTACTATTACCGGCACGCCGGCGTTACAGTAAAATCCGGCGACGCGAACCGCTACTCGTTTGCGGCCGGCGCAAAGAAGACGGCCGAGGCGCAGCAGACGCTTACAGCAAACGTCCCGCTCCGCGACGGGCTCCCGTGGACGGACTCGCAGGTCCTTGTAAAACCCGGCTTCCAGAAGGGGCACGTGATCATGGACGCAGGCGGGATGATCATCACCCCGCTCCGGCAGAACCGGCTCGGTGCCACGTATGACGCGATGGCGGAGGACGGCGGCGAATGGTTCAGTTACGACTACTACTGGACGTACGGGGACTATACGAAGCCCGAGATCCTCGATGAAGGCCCGATCATCCCCGACCACACGACTGCGGACGACATCGCGAAGATGGCACAACAGGTGCATTCGAAGGGGATGAAGTTCTTCCTGTTGACCGAGCTGGAATGGAACCTGCTGCCCGGAGAGCGTGAAAACCTCGGGTGGGACGAGTTCTTCAAAAAACTGAACGAGAAGTGGGATGCTGGCGGTAAGTTTGACACCGAGATGGGCAACCGGCTCACCGATCACCCCGATGATCCTGAGGTGCAGGCGTACTGGGATCGCTGGTTTGCTGCGTTCGAACCGTTCATGCTCACCTCCGCCCGCATCTGCGAGGAGAACAACATCGAGATGCTCTCGCTCGGAAAGCAGATCAACGGGGCGATGAACAGGAACAACGAGCAGCGGTGGAGGGACCTGATCAGGAAAGTGCGGGCCGTGTACCACGGCAAGCTGACGCAGACGGTGTACAGCGAGGAATATACGACCTTTACCGGCGCAAAGGAGATGCCATGGGCTGACGAGCTCGATTACATAACGATCTATTATTACAACACGTTCTCGGATAATGAGCACCCGACCGTCGACGAGCTCGTGGCATCGATGGACTCGTTCAACCGGAAGGAGTTCGACCCGCTCTACGCGAAGTACAAAAAGCCGCTCATCTTCATCGTGCCGTTCCAGAGCCGGGACCATGCGGCACGGCAGGACTGGTTCGAGCCGCTCGCATCCTCGCCCTCTGTCGGGCAGGACTTAACCGGGCAGGCCGATCTCTATGAGGCGTTCTTCCGCTCCACCATTGACGAGCCGTGGCTTTCCGGGGTATACACGTGGGGTTACTGGATCGAACCGGGCTTCAACCCGAAGTACTCGTTCGGGAAGTCCTCGTCCGTCAGGAACAAGCCGGCATCGCTTGTTGTCAGGAAATGGTTTGCGCAGGTGCAGGATTAAAACAAACAATACGTTTTTTTTCCTGATGTTATCTCAGACAATTCCCCGGATGACCCGTCAATTCTCTTGTCCGGTATATGCAACACACCTCCTGCACAAGAACTAATATTGATACCGGTTCCGGTACATTGAGGAAAGACATGGCAAAGACTCCGGAAGCAGCACGGGAAGCAACCCTGCTGATGGGTGCAACGTTTGCGGTGTCGATGATCGGGATCTTTATAACGATATTTTTGTTATTCGTAAATACGGGGCTGGCGTTCCGGGTTGCGGCCGCAACCCTTGTCGGGATCGTGGGCGTTCTCAGTTTTCTCAGGCATTCCGTGTATTACAGATCCGACCAGGCACGGATGGGATGGACGCAGGAGCACCCGGAGTTCCAGCTCGAGGCGGGGTACGCGAACCTCGCGATGGGGATTGCGGCATTTGCCGCGGCGGCCCTTAACTGGGGATCTCTCGCCTGCGGACTTACGATCTTCACCTATGGCACGTACCTGTTCTGCACGTTCCTGCTCCACCTGCAGCAGGCTGCAACCCCGGACGACCTTCACCACCCCGGCCAGCGGCAGCGGGCGATCAGGAGCACGATAAGTTCCGGGCTCTTTGTTGCGGTGCTGTATGTTTTTTCGTTCCTTGCGATGGTGCAGACCAGCTGAAGAAAACCGGCGCCGCGAGGGTGGGACGGTGTTTTTTTAGCCCGATGCATTCCCGTTTTTTTAAGCTTTGTTATCCCGAACACCGTTTTTCTGGAACAGTTCGTATAGCAACCCTTTACGAACCTGATACGAATAGCACACAATAAAAAGGCCGAAGGTGGCGAATGCCGTAGCGAAAGAGTTTGCGGAGCGGGCGGGATTAACGAACATAAATATTTATAATTTACGATTAGATATGCCAAGCACGGATGAATCTCCAGTCAAAGGTACTGGTGCTCTACCTCTTAATCGCGGCCCTGGTACTGGTTCTAATTGGCGGGGTTCTCCCTGCAACATTGCAGAAACAGAACCTTGAATCCATCACCGGTAATTCCATCAGTCAGCTCAGGCATATCGATTTCGCACTCTCCAATTTCATCGGTGAGGCCCGGGACGATGTTCTCGAATTATCGATAAACCGGGACGTCCGTACCCGGAATGATGCCGGTTTTACGAATTTCCTGAATGCTTCCGAAGACACGTTCCGATATTCCATCAGCGACCAGGAACAGAAGATCATCGATATCCTGAAAGGACACCAGACAACGCACCCGTACGTCAGTTCCGTGTACATGGGCCGGGAGAACGGGGCGTTTGTCAGGGCGTATCCCCGGGCGCGGCCGACAGCCTACGATCCCCGTGAACGGCCGTGGTACATCCTCGCAAAGGAACACCCGGGGCAGGTCGTTGTCACCGAGCCCTACCGGGCAGTCACGACTCCGGACGTGAATATCGGGATCGTCACAACACTCCAGGAACCGGACGGGACGATCTATGGCGTTGTCGGGGCCGACATCACGCTCGTCAACCTGACGGACTACATCAGCACGGTCGGCAGCGTGGATGGCGGGGATATGATCCTCGTCGACCGGAAGGGGACGATCCTGGCAACCCGTGATCCTTTGCAGCTGTTCGGCAATATCAGCGATCTGCTCGGGGAAGAGACCACGGTATTCCTTAACTCCGATCAGGGCGTTCTCACCCTTAACGGGACCTACCTGGTGTATTACACATCCCCGGAGCTCGGCTGGAAGATCGGGACGTTTATACCGTTCTCAACCGTCGACCAGCAGATCAATGAAGCCGTCCAGCGGATCCTGCTGTTCGTGATCCTTGCCCTGATCCTGCTCAGCGCAATAACGCTTGTCCTCCTCAACCTCACCGTCATCCGGCCGTTATCAAACCTGACCGAAGTGAGCCGGAGGATTACCGAGACAGGTGATCTGGACCAGGAGATTACGACGGACAGCAGCGGGGAGATCGGCAGTCTTGCGAAGTCATTCAAGGCGATGGTAACAAAGATCCACGCGGAAGAACAGGGACGCAAAAGGGCGCTTGCCGAGCTTGAAGCGTACCGGGACCACCTTGAAGAACTGGTCGCTGAACGCACCCGCGAGCTGGCAACGGCGAAAGAGGCTGCCGAGTCCGCCGACCGGCTCAAGTCCGCATTCCTTGCCACCATGTCGCACGAACTGAGGACGCCACTCAATTCGATCATTGGTTTTTCGGGAATCCTCCTTCAGGAGCTCGCCGGCCCATTAAACGAGGAGCAGAAGAAACAGCTGGGCATGGTTTCCGACAGCGCGGAACACCTGCTGGCCCTGATCAACGACGTCCTCGACCTCTCGAAGATCGAGGCCGGGCAGCTCAAAATCGGAAGCGAGCCGGTGGATGTTGAGGGAGTGATCCGAAAGGTCGCAAACACCATGAAGCCGCTTGCCGAAAAGAAGAACCTCGTGCTCGATGCGGATACCGATCCTGGCACCGGTATGATCCGCGGGGACTCCCGCCGGCTTGAGCAGATCCTGTTGAACCTTTTAAGCAACGCGATCAAGTTTACCGGGAAGGGGCATGTAAGAATTTCCGGTTCACGGCAGGGTGACGATGTCATCATCCGCGTGGAAGATACCGGTATCGGGATTAAAAAAACGGATCTCGACAAACTGTTCCGTCCGTTCAGCCAGCTGGAGACCGGCCTGACACGGCAGTACGAAGGCACCGGCCTCGGGCTGTCGATCTGCAGGAAGCTCGCGGAACTGATGGGTGGAACTATAGGGGTAGAGAGCGAACCGGGCAAAGGAAGCACGTTTACCGTCATCTTTCCCCGTGACCGGGGTGCCCCATGAAGGACAGGATTCTCTACATCGAGGACAATGACCAGAACTTCTACCTGGTCAGTTTCATCCTGAGTGCAAAAGGCTACGAAGTGACCCGGGCACGGGACGGGAGGGAAGGGGTCGATCGCGCTGCAGCGATCGCCCCCCGCCTCATCCTGCTCGACATCCAGCTCCCCGTAATGGACGGGTACGAGACCGCCCGGGAATTACGGAAAAACCCCGCCCTTGCCGAAATCCCCATCGTCGCCCTCACCTCCTATGCGATGGCCGGCGATCGGGAAAAGGCGCTTGCGGCCGGGTGCACCGGGTATATCGAGAAGCCCATCAACCCGAAGACATTCACCGATCAGATCGGGGCGTACCTGTCGCCCGAACAACCCGGGAGGAGTGGCTGATGACGAGGATACTTATCGCTGACGACAATGCGCAGAACCTGTACCTGCTGGAATCGATCCTGAAAGGATACGGTTATAAGGCGGTATCCGCACGGAACGGCGCCGAGGCCCTTGAGGCTGCGCTGAAACAGCCGCCGGACCTGATTATTACGGATATTTTGATGCCGGTCATGGACGGGTTCGAGCTCTGCCGGCGGTGGAAAGCGGACGACCGGCTCAAAGAGATCCCCTTCGTTTTCTACACGGCTACGTACACGGATCCCAAGGACGAGGAGTTTGCAAAAAACCTCGGGGCCGACCGGTTCATCATCAAGCCGCAGAAGCCGGAGGTTCTCGGCAGCATGGTGAAGGAGATTGTGGAAAAATGCCGGAAGAAAGCCCCCCTTGTTCCCGCACGGCCCCTTGGCGATGAGATGGAGGTCCTGCGGGAGTATAACGATACACTGTTCCGCAAGCTGGAAAAGAAGGTCCTGCAGCTGGAAGCGGAGATCAGCGAGCGCAGGAAGGTCGAGGCGGAACTGCGGGAAAGCGAGATGAAATTCCGGACGGTTGTAGAGAACGTCCCCGATTTCATTATGGTCCACCGGGGCGGCACCATCATCTACGTCAACAACTCTGTCCTTCGCACAACCGGTTACGAATCCGGCGAGATCCTCGGCCAGCCCATCAGGAAGTTCATCGCCCCTGAATTCCGGGATACAGTTGAGTCTGCCATAAAGAAGCGGATGAAAGGCGAACCGATGGACCCGTATGAAGCTGACATCCTGACAAAGTCGGGTTCCCGCATGACGGTGATGATCCGCGGCAGTTGTATCGAGTTTGCCGGTGCCCCCGCACTGCTGAATGTGCTCACCGACATTACCGAACGCAAGCAGGCTGAAGAAAAGATCCGTATCACGAACCGCAAACTGGCCCTCATGAATGAAGTGGCGTACCAGGATATCCAGAACAAGGTTACTGCGCTCCGGGGTTTTGTCGAGCTCAGGAAAGGAAGTGTAAGCGAAGAGGAGAGGACATCGTTCATCGAAAAAGAGAAAACGATCCTGAAATCCATCCACGACCTGATCAACAAGACGAAGGATTACCAGCAGATGGGCGTGGACCAGTCCCGCTGGATGCCTCTTGAAACGGCTGTCCGGATGCAGTTCTCGCTCTTAAGCCTGAAGCATAACGTGTCGCTTGAATGCGATCTGCCCGGGCTCGAGATCTATGCCGACCCCCTCATTGACCGGGTCTTCTACAGCCTCATGCACAATGCAATCCAGCACGGGGGGACGGTGAATCATATCTTTTTTACGTCACGTGAAACCCCCGCCGGGCTGGTGCTGGTCTGCGAGGATGACGGTATCGGTATTCCTCAGGAAGAAAAGTCCAGTATTTTCAATCGCATCGTAGGAGGCAGGGGAAGGTTCGGCCTGTTCTTTGTACGGGAATTTTTAACCCTGTTTGGCATGAAGATAACGGAAACGGGCGAGCCCGGCACGGGTGCCCGGTTCGAGATTTCAGTGCCGAAGGGAATGTACCGGTTTACCGGAAAAACGTAAGGCCCGACCGCTCTATCACAAAGCGTATAATTCCACACGACTTTCTTTTCTGAAACGGGGATGAAAGGCAAAGCATTTCAGGAACGTTTGATGAAAAAGCCGGGACTTTTTCATGCCAAATAGTTCCTGAAACATTCGTTACGGGGATCTGATCCAGATGACACGCGGGAGAAAACCGGAGAGCGCGATTGCCGATGCGAAAAAATTTGCGGAGCGGATGGGTTACCACTGGATGGAGAATGCCGAACCGGACCTTCCGTTCGACCTCCTGATCTTCAAGGAAAATACCGTGCGCATCGTCAAGGTGAGGACGACGTTGAACCGTCTCGGCCCGGAAGATTTCTATGAGAAAAAATTTCCGGACGATGTCGCGGCCCTCTGCTCGCTCCCGTTTCCCCAGGGAATAATCCGCGAGCTCTGGCTGAAGTCGAGGGGCGAACGCGCCTGGTGCCGGCTCCATGTCACGACAGCAGGTGTCTGGGTGATCGAGTGGTGGGGGCCGGACAGGTACACGAACCCCCATGCCCGGCGGGAGATCAAAGAGAAGCCCGGGCCGACCGGGAAATTCATCGTGAAAAAGTCCGCCGGTCCCCGCATCATTATCCCCCCGGCTGAGCTCCCCGGGAGCGAGGCAGAAAAATAAGCCCAATACGGGCTCCGTTTGCCAATCCGGGGAAGGCAAAAAAATCTCCACCGGAAGCCGTGTTGATTCCACTGAGTAAATCGTGCTATAAACGGGCAAAACGCATTTTTAAGCGTTTAAAACCGGAAAAAACCTGCAGATTTAGCGGGCCTGCAATCGGCACCTATCCGGCCGCGATCTGCAGTATGCCGGAAACGGAAGGAAGGGCTTTATTGGGGGGATTATTATAAAATATCGATTGTTTCCCTGCACCCCTTGAAATGGAGATCGCCGGTCAGAACTTTCAGGTTGTGGACCTGTGCCGTCGCAAGGATCAGGCAGTCAACCGCTCCCATTTTCTTCTTCTTTTTCTTTTGTTCGGATTTTATTGAGCCGCCAAGGAATGCAATCCGGTTATCAACGGGAATTACTTCTGCATGGGAAAGAATCGTTGCAATATGTGACAATGCCACATCGCGACCGTGTTTTTCTTCAAGCACGTAATAGAGTTCATACACGCTCAGTACTGAAACAAAAACAGGGGCATTCCCCTCAACGAGCGTAAGGGCCCGTTGTCCCCATCCGGTATTTTTCAGAATTTCGATCCAGGCGTAGGTATCAACGAGGATGCCGGGCCGGTTCACTCTGCATCCTCCTCTTTTACTTCCTCCTCATGCTCTTTGTAGATCTTCTCCGTATCGAGATCGGGCAGTGCCCCGAGAAGTGAGCGCAACGATCTCACCGGAATAAGTTCAATCATGCTGTCAGTTGTCCTGACCTCAAACCGGTCGGTATCGAAGCTGTTCCGGATTTTTTTTGGAAGGACCAGCCTCCCGCTCCGATCGATTGTTATAACCTCTCTCTCCGGGATGGAGTATGATGCCGATCCTTCATGCACGGAAAGGACCGGAATATTCCTGCCGCTCCGGGATCTTCTGCGCTTCACGTAACCCATCTCCAACAGTATTGGAATAATATGATTTATGGCATTAATTAATTTATGGTAATAATTACAATATGGAAAACCAAGCGTATTCTCTTCTCATCTGATTTTTCATCTGATTCTTATTGCCCGGCTGGAGATCGCTGCCGGAAATTATCCGGCCCCTCACGGTCCCGATGATCAGTGTGCAGCCTCTTCAACCACCGCAATCTCCTCTGCCGTCAGCCCGTACAGCTCGTACACCAGCGCATCGATCTTCACGTCAACAGCCTCGATCTCCTGCCGCACAAGTATGAGAATTTTTTACAGGAGATCCCGCAATTCGTCCCGTTCGATCCCGGCCTGTTTCAGGATCTCGATGAGTGTCCCGACCGGAAGATCTTTCCGGTGTACGGGAACGATGGCACGCCGTTTTGTTTCCGGCTGAAAAAAGATATGATGGCTTCCCTTTGTCCGGTCAAGGACAAAGCCCCGGCTCTTGAGAATTTTTATAACTTTCTGGGGCGTCAGGTTCGGGAGTTTAGGCATTTGCCTTTACCATGACCGTGTATTCGAGAACGCCCTCTTCCGTTGGGATCTCATCTCCATGAGCCCTGAGACTCTCAAGGTAGAGCTCGATCGCCTCTTTTGCCATGGTAATGGCGTCTTCAATAGTATCGCCGAACGTGACACAGCCGGGAAGCGTGGGAACAATTGCGGTGTAACCCCCTTCCGGCTCTTTCCTGAGCAGAACCCGGTAGCTCATCTGGTCCATAATGCGAATCCTGTCTATTCTGTTTTGTTCTCGCTTGTTTATCTCTTCTGTGGAGAGTTATAAGCCTGCCGGTGGGATCAGTGTGCAGCCTCTTCAACCACCGCAATCTCCTCCGCAGTCAGCCCGTACAGCTCGTACACCAGCGCGTCGATCTTCACGTCCACAGCCTCGATCTCCTGCTGCACGAGCCGGCGCTCCTGATCCGTTTTTGCTTTCCGGAGATATTCGTGCAATGAAAAAAAATGCGTAACGAGCGCGACAATTTTATCGTGCCGGGATTTGTCCGGGAGTTTGTCGAAGTCCGGTGTTATGACCGGGAATTTTTTAAGAAGGGCCGGGCTGATATGATAACCGCGGTCGGTCAGCGGGCAGAGGCCGGTGATCAGGAACCGGCCGAGCGACGAGTTCAGGACTGCAGCAAGGTACGGGTCGTTCCGGACTATTGCAAGGAGCGAAGCTGCAATCGTGTACGAACCGGTCCGGTCGAAGGTGAATGCCGGTCCGTGCTGGTACTCGGAGAAGACGATCTTCGGTTCCGCTGGGAACGATTCGGGTTCCTGCCGGATCTCTCCTGCGGTGAAATCACCGTCTTTTTGCGATCCCTGTAGGACCTGTTGTCCGGCAGCCGATTCAAGATATTCCTGCAATGACCGGCAACTCCTCACCACCCGGAGATCCTTCACTGATATAACAAACCGCTCCGGCTCTTCCGGCACGTATCTGCGGATATCGGACGGGCGGAGCAGCGGGATGAAGAAGCGCCGGCACCGCCCGTCATTTCCGGCGAGCCGGTCTTTGGTCTCCGCATCAACGACAAACGGGTTGGAACGGATCCGGTGCGTACCGGACCCGATCCCCTCCATCACGTAGGTCTCGAGTGGTGTTCCTTTCTGCCGGATTTTTTCCAGAAGATCCTTTGCTCTCCGGTCCTTAAGTGTCCAGCCCCCGTCACCGAGTGAGTGCTGGTCGATTGCGAACCGGTAAGAGGCCATGACTTTACCTGCACTACGGCCCGTTCCCGGCTCCAGCCTTGATACAGCAAATGGTTGGACGGGCTGCCCTTTCACCAGCTTCAGGATAAGTATCGGAGCCGGACCGTCTGCCAGCATGCGGGAGATGCCGGTCTCGGTAATCCCGAGAATCTGGTGTGAGAGGAGGAGACGGCGAAAGGGCCGGGCGTGCTGCTGCCGGAGGAAGGTATCGGGAACGAGGAAGGAAAGGCGGCCGCCCGGCCGCAGAAGCGAGATCCCTTTCTCGGTGAAATACCCGTACAGTCCGGCCCGCTCCGCATAGGTCCCGAAATGCGTCTGGTAGTACTCCTCGCGGGTCTGTATCGCAAACGGCCTGTATGGAGGAGGAGCGCCGATGACGGCATCGAATCCTCCGGTGGACATGATCTCTGAAAATTCCGCGCTCCAGTCGAACGGGTTCACCTTCCGCCGCTCTTCCACGTTGAACGGGTGTACCTGCCGGCCGGAGAAATAGTCTGTCCCGATCAGTGCATTGCCGCACCGGATCGTGTGCTGCAGGCACTCCACGATCTCACGGATCCTCCCGGCCGTCACAAGCCCTGACCCCATCGCGCCGTGCTCCTCCAGAAAAGCGATCAGGAGGATGAACCGTGCCGCGGCGACGGATTCCGGATCGATGTCGGTGCCGAAAACGGATTTACAGAGGTTTTTTTGCAGGAGATCCGCGTCCTTTCCCGGAGGGCCTGTCCGTGCAGCGGAGTGGCGTACGAGATACCGGTACGCGGCGAGGAGGAACATCCCGGTACCGCATGCGGGGTCGAGGACACGCGCGTCCCTGCGAATCTCCGTGCCAGAGCCGCCAAGCGTTTCACGCACGATGAAGTCAACAACCGGCCAGGGTGTGACATGGACGCTGCCGGTATACACGACTACCGATTTCCCTTCCGGTTTCACCCGGCAGCCTTCGGTTACTCTCATTGTCGTGCCGAGAAGGTGCTCGAAAACGGAGGCGAGTTCGTGGAGAGGGATTGTGGTAACCGGAAACTCCGGTGTCTGCACAGTCCTGATTAAGTCCCTGAGCAGGTCATCGGGGACAACCAGGGCCGGGCCTGAATTGGGAATCTGTTTTTCAAAGAGCAAGTCCGCATCGAGGCCCGCGTCCGATCCTGCACGGTACAGTCGCCGGCCGACCCCGTCGCTTGTTGCGAGAAGGTCGAGTGTCCCGGGCCCGGCAAATCCGCGGTCCTCACCAATCCTGAGATAGAGCACGCCAAGGATCGTGCGCAGGATGGATGTGTTGAGGGCCACCTCCGTAACCGCGTGGTGATCGGCGACCAGCCGCCTTGCGAGGAGCTCTCGCTCTGCAACGAGAGCGGCAAGGATCGATTTGGCAGCCTGAGAAAGATCTGCCTGACCGGAGCGGGATGCCGGTTGCACAGAAGCAGGCATCGGTGTAATATTCGCAGGAGGCAAGGATAATCCTGCTTATAGACCGGAACAATGACATTCCCTCCCGTCCAACCGGAAAAGAGCAGGGATACATCACCGGATCAACCGGCCGGAGGCGGGTATCGTGATAAAAGAACTGTTCGGGTCGCGGAGGCGGCACGGGAAAAAGTCATCGACAGGAGTAAAGGAGCAGATAATCCCGCCGCTCCTCGAATTCGAGAACGTGACTGTTGTCAAAGGCGCAACAAAACTTCTCGACTCGATCTCCCTCACCATTGCCGAAGGGGAGAACGTGGCAATCCTCGGCCCCAACGGCGCCGGCAAATCCTCCCTCATCAAAACAATCAACCGCGAGTACTATCCCGTCTCGTCGCACAACAGCGTCATCTTCCGGGTCCGGGGAAAGGAGAACTGGGACGTCTTCGACCTCAGATCAGCGATCGGGATCGTCTCCAACGACCTCCAGTCTGCGTTCACCCGCGACCTTCCGGTCCGGGAAGTCGTAATCTCCGGTTTTTTCTCAAGCGTCGGGCTCTTCATGCACAAGGTGACGCCGCAGATGGAGGAGCGGGCGGACGGGCTGATGGAATTTCTCGGCGTTTCACACCTTGCCGGCCGGTCGATGACATCGCTCTCGTCAGGCGAGGCAAAACGGGTGCTGATCGCCCGCGCCCTCGTGCATGAGCCAAAGACCCTCATCCTCGACGAACCCACAACCAGCCTCGACCTCTCCGCGCAGCATATATTCCGGTCGACGCTCCGGAAGATTGCGGGGCAAGGAACGGGCATCATCATGGCCACGCACAACCTGCACGACATCATCCCCGAGATTTCCCGGGTCATCCTGATGAAGGATGGCAGGTTTGCCGCGGACGGGCCCAAGCATGAGATCCTCACCGACCGGAAGGTCGGGGGCCTGTTTGGCGTGCCGGTCCACGTGAAGGAAGAGGACGGCTGGTATTACGCGACGGGATACTGAGACGACAAGATTCTCCGGAAAGAAATCCGTACAGAATTTTTATCATCCAATGTGTACCGGACACAGGAAGTTACGCCATGCAATCGGGCCGCTGCGTGGACAGGATTTTATGGAAGACATAATAAACCCTCATCGGGTACTGGCATGAAGATCACGCGGCTCTACTCCGGGAAGGGCGGGCACTCGTATTTCGAGGATATCGAGCTGGAATTCACGATGAAGGAAGACCTGGGACTCTTTACCGAGCCGGTCGGTGCGAAAGCCGTTTTCTTCCGGGAGATCCCCCCGGAGTATGCGTACACGTGGCACACCGTCGTCTGCCGGGAGTACGTGGTGACGCTCTCAGGGAGTGCCGAGATCGAGGCAAGCTCCGGTGAGAAACGTGAATTTGCAAAGGGGGATGTCCTGCTTGCCGAGGACCTGACGGGAAAGGGTCATAGGACACGGTGCACGAGCAGGATGCCATGGCGGCAGATCTTTGTCACGCTGCCGTAAGAGATCGAAAGCAACTCATGACCGGGCCCCGTGTCTCTTTTATATTCCCGGTCTTTCCGCCATTATCGTAACGGCCGGAAAAAATGTCGGCAGTTCTGATCGCAGACGGATTACGGGCTTAAAACAAGTGGGCCGGGCTCGAGATACCGGCCGGCGCCGAGCAGGTATGTCCCGTCCACATCAGCGATGTAACTGATCTTCAGCTGGGTCGTGTTGGTGAACGGGTTGACCGAGTAGTAATCGACCATTCCCCCGCCATTCCTGGCAGCTTCGATCATTGCCCGGATGTGGTGCGTGCCCATCGGGTCGGTGACATTGAATCGGTTTTTACCGATCTCCCCCGGCTGGTACGGCCAAGCGAGGACGGTGCCGTTGTAATCGTAGGCGAAGATATAGAGATCGCCGCTGATGAACTGGCCGTTCACGTTATTGAATTCGGCAACGGCCTTCTCTCTGCCGTATGCCCATGCATATGCCTTTGCATCGGCAACAAACTGGCGGAGCGGCTGGTCGATGAGCCGGTCCTCGCTCGTGTAGATGCCGGCCCCGATCCAGTACGTGTCGTCAACCGGGCGCACGTAACTGATTTTGAGCCTGCTCACAAGGTTTGCCGCCGGGTCGGGGTAGCGGTACAGGAGATACCCGCCACCGGATTTTACGAGCTTGATCTCGATATCGGTGTAAGGCTTGCCGTCCGGATCCTTCTTTCCCGAAAAGTTCGTGCCGACCAGTTCCGGCTGGAACGGCAGTGCCAGCGCGTTTCCCCCATAATCGAGTGCGTAGATATAGACATCGCCGGTCACGAACGGCCCGGTCCTGTTGTTGAACGCGGCAATCGCCGCTGTCTTTCCGTTTTTTAACGCATAGCCTGCGGCGTTGTCAACGTAATCCTTGATCTGCTGCGATGTTACCGGGGCGTTCCCTGCAGGCGTTGCGGATGGCCCGGGCCGGCCGAAGTAGATACCGGAACCGAGCCACCAGTCATCGCCGGCCTTCTCCACGTACCCGAGTTTCTTCTCGACCGCGTTGTTGTGCACCGGGTTGATGTAGTAGTATTCCACAAACCCGGAGCCGTTCAGGGCCGCATCCCGGAGCTCCCGGATGAAGTAGTTTCCCAGTGCGTCTTTCTCGTCCAGCCGGTTCACCGCGATCTTCTCCGGGTTGACCGGGTGGGCGATCGTCGTCCCGTTGAAATCATACGCGTAGATATAGAGATCTCCCCGGAAGAACGAGCCGTTCCTGTTGGAGAATTCTGCAAGAGCTGCCACTTTACCGTGGGTGTGGGCGTAGGCAACAGCTTCCTTTACGAATGCGACCATCGCTTCCTTCGTCGTCGCCGGCCCTGTCGTAGGCGGGACCGCGGATGGTGCGGATGGCGCCTGCTGCGTGCAGCCGGATGCACAGAGCAGCAGGGCGAGGATGATGGCGATTGGGATGATTGCCGGTCTCATGTGCGATCATATCTGCATGATTCCTATTAACGGATCCGGCTCTGCCGGTCTGCTGCAGGAATCGCGGTTTACGGTTTTGACGAACAGCCGGAAAGGATCAGTGTCCCCTGTATGCACGGAACACGAACCAGAGCCCGAGCAGGATCAGGAAGGCCGGGACTGCATAGACCCAGATGTCAAACGGACTGAAGACAAGGCCGGCCCCAATCAGGATCATGAAGATCCCGACAAAGAGCATCATCCAGTTCATCCCGGCAACTACCGATTCTGTGCCAGCTCCTTCGCCGCGAGGGTGCATGAACGCCGAGACCAGAAACCCCAGCCCGAGCCCGATCAGCACGCCGGATCCCGCGTAACCGGTGATCAGCCCGATCCCGAGCCCGATGAGGGCCCCGGCCGGTATGAAAGCGTGGTGAGCGTGTCTCTCTTTCCGTTCCGTGGAGTTTTCACCTGTCATACTACCAGTTAGTACTTCCTCAATCCTGATAAAACCGGCTGTAACCCTGCACTGCCGGCGCCGGGTTTAACATTCTCCACGCTGACATTGTCGTAATGAAAGCACAAGCGATCGTCCTCATTTTTTTCTGTATTACCATGATGGCATTCGCCGGCTGCACGGGAACTCCGCCCGCTGCGGCACCAGCGACAACCCCTGCCCCGGCTGCGAACGGCACACCGGCAACAACCGGCGGACCTGCGGCCTGCACGGTCGCCGCGGACTGCGTGCCGGCCCAGTGCTGCCATCCCACGAGTTACACTACAAAGGCGAATGCCCCGAAGTGCGACAACACCGCCTGCACGGAGAGCTGTGAAGGCCCGCTTGACTGCGGGGCCGGCAGCTGCGGATGTGCCAACGGGACGTGTACCGTGATCCCGGCAGCTTCCGGCACGATGCCGGCAGCACAGAAGGTGACGGTGAAGCTCGAAGCGTCCCCGCAGCGCTACTCCCCGATCATGTCCTCGACGCCCGGGGTCCGGCTCGCCCCCACAATCACCGGCTTTGTGCCGGCCGAGTCGAAGACTGCAGGGAATGCGACGGACATTGCATGGAGTCCCGTAACCTGTGAATGGAACGCCACGTTCGGCACGTTCCTTAAATGGGAAGCGCCGGATTACACGGTCCACCAGATCGGCAACCCGGTAGCAGACGACTGCGGCACCGTCTACTGGACGTTCATAGACAAGCCGGCATCGACAAAGGAGCCTGTCACGGTCACCGTCACGGCCCGGGACGCAACCCGGCAGGGCGCCGTACTGGAAGTCTCAACGGTCACGCTGGACTGGGACGGGGACTATGCAGTGTACGTGGGAAAGATCGCGTAATTTTTCCTGATCCGGATATAACAAGTGCAGGACAGTAATAATCCCCGAATGGTAATATCTTTAAGAAAACACGTTTACAGAAGGTAATCCCATGAAATGGTATCCACTGACAGCAGTCCAGTTCGTCATCCTGCTCATCCTCGTCGCGATTGCAGATATATTCACGATCATCCAGCACTATTTCGTCCCGGATGTCGCCCGGCCACTTGCGTACCTTGTTTTCGTTGTGCTCGTCCTGCTCGCATTCTTCTTCATTGTTAAGCCGGCCGAGCCGATGGTCCTTGCACAGACCCTTGCTGTCATCCTCGGGATTATCGCGCTCGTACTGATCATCATCCAGGACGTCCTCATCGTCTACATCATCTCGTGGCGTACGGGGATCGTACTCCTCGGGGCGGTTGCGGGGCCGGTCGTTGCAGGGTACGTTTATGCGAAGATTCGCCAAACTGCCCCGGTGAAATAATAAACCAATACCTTTCCAGCACGGTAGTGCCGGAAAAAAGAGAATCGAATTATTGTCAGTAGTTCTCGCAGAGCAGCTCGAAATACGCCTGCGCGTGGTCGCAGACCGGGCATTTTGCCGGTGCCGACTTCCCGTCGTGGACGTACCCGCAGTTCCGGCAGTGCCATTTTACCGGGACGTCCTTCTTGAAGACCTCACCCTTCTCCACATTGGAGAGCAGGGATGTGTACCGCTTCTCGTGGTGGGCCTCCACCTTTGCCACCTGCTTGAAAAGGTGCGCAATATCCCTGAACCCCTCATCGTCCGCGGTCTTCGCAAATGTCGGGTAGAGCGTGCCCCATTCCATCTTCTCGCCGTCAGCGGCGGCTTTTAGGTTCTGCTTCGTGTTCCCGATGATGCCGGCAGGGTACGCGGCGGTGATCTCCGCATCGCCGCCTTTCAGTTGTTTGAAGAAGAGCTTTGCGTGCTCCCGCTCGTTTGCCGCCGTGTCTTCGAAGACTCCCGCGATCTGCTCGTAGCCTTCCTTCCGTGCAACGCTCGCAAAGAAACTGTACCGGTTCCGTGCCTGCGATTCGCCGGCAAAAGCGGCGAGCAGGTTCTTCTCGGTCTTGCTGCCTTTAAGTTCCATGAGTGGAATTCACCGGCTAAACCTTTCTGCCTGACCTACATATATCCTGCGTTTGCCGTATCGCCGTCGTTCTGTACAGGTTCGTGGATGTCTCAGCGGTCGTGCAGCGGACAGTTACCCGTTGTGTGCGAAAAATATAAATTGCGTTTTACTGACTTCTCCGCCATGGAAGAAAAAAACCAGGATGTAGTCGCGTACTGTGGCCTCTGCTGTCTCGATTGCCACGGGTATATCGGGAAAATTCCGGACCTTGCCCGCGACCTGAAAAAGGAACTGAAAAAGGCGCACTATGAAAAATTTGCCGGTGCCATATCGAAGCTTCCATTCGGGAAGCCGTTTGAGCATTATAATGCATGCATGGATCTTCTCGGCACGATGGCGAAGTTCCGGTGCACAAAGACATGCAGGGGAGGGGGCGGCCCGCCGTTCTGCGAAATCCGGAAATGCTGCCGGTCGAAAAAGATAACCGGTTGCTGGGAATGCAGCGAACCCGATACCTGCGATAAACTGAAGTTCCTTGAAGGTGTCCATATCGATGCCCATAAGAAAAATATCCGGGCGATCAGGAAAAAGGGCACAGGGGGATTTTTGAGCGGAAAGCGGTACTGGTAAACGGGAATAAAATGGTCCCGCTCTGATTATTTAAAAACGCAGCTGATGCACTACCGGCTGCTGATATTTCCATGAATTTATATGCGCAGCGGGCAGATACCGGAGGGATGCCATACAAAACGATGAAACTGGTCGACGAATCGACGGGCCTTATGGAATGCCTCGTCTGCGGCGCAAAGCACAATGCGGTGATGAAGCCGGGCCCTGACGGGAAATTTTACCCTGAGAACTGGGAGTGCGTCAACAGGTGCAGACTGATCCGGGAAGATACGAAAACGTCAAAAAAGAAGTAATAGTCCTTCTCTCTTTTTATTTTCCCATTCCCAGTTTTTCATCCAGCCAGTCGAACTTTGCGGCATATGACTGGGCAAACGCACCGATCTGGCAGTGGGACTCGGCGCCGAATTCATCCGTAAAGATCAGCAGCTTCCTGTTGCAGGTGAGATGGTCGTACAGCATCTTTGCCCGGACTATGCCCGGGTCGAAGTTGTCAGCCGAACCGGCAGTCACCAGCGCGGGGCACCGGATCTGCCCCGCTTTTCCTTCGAGAGAGAAGTCCATGTACTGTACCCTGAACTGCGCAGGCGACTTTGCATTGAGGACGAACATCCCGTTCTCGTTCAGCCAGCGGCCGTTCGTGCTCTTCTCCATCGCAGCCCGGATACCCCTGTTGAACTCCGCCGGATCGGTCGGCAGGTACGCCTTGAGATCGTCCCGGGTCAGGTTGGCAGACGATTCGCCACTCTGCCGTATGCCGCTTAAGAGGCTGGCACTAAAAACGTACATACCGGCGTCCGCGATCAGGGCTGCAAACCGGTGCTCGTATGCCGCGCCCCTCGGGGCAAGGTAGCCCCCCAGCGAGATCCCCCAGAGCGCGATCCGGTCTTTATCGACATCCGGCCGGCTCACTGCGTAGTCAACGACCGGTGTGATCACGTTCTCCCAGTCGGCACGGAACGGGATATGCTGCACCCGGATCACCTCGCCCTGCCCCGGGCCCTCGAAGGTGAGCACGTTGTATCCGCGCCTGATCCCTTCCACCGCGAACGGATGCAGTTCCTCATGGCAGCCGTCGCCCGGTCTGGACGATGAGAAGCGGCCGTATTTTTCCGGAACTGTCAACCTTGTAGAAGTAGCCCGGCATCGTGATGTTCCCGTACGGGATCCTGACGATCTCGTACGGCACGGCGTCCAGTGCGAGCGCGTCCCGGAACGAATCCCGGCTATTCTGCCATGTCTCCACGATCCGGGGATCGGACGGGTTGCCATGCAGGAAAAACTCTGCGGTGCGGTAGTATGTCGCGGCCCGGTAATATGCCTCGCGTGCCGTCACCCTGTGTCCCGCTGCAAGGCTCTTGTCACCTGCGGCCCGGAAATAATCGGCGGTCTTCTTCCATTCGGAATACCAGCTCTTGAAGTCCCCTTCTTTGATCCGGGACGCGGTGGCTATACACTCGCCGATATCGGCCTCGCCCGAGTACGTGGCGGCAAGCGTCCGCGTAAGCTCGAACGCGAACTCGGGGTCGGAAAAGACCAGCGCCGGGCAGGGGCACGAATCCTTTGGCGACGGGGAAATGGCCGGCGATGCCGGAGGGGAAGAGGGCGTTGTCGTACATCAGGCAACGGTGATTAAAATCAGACAGGAGATCAACAGGGGGATGGTTGCAAAACGGTTTGCAGGGGCCATAACCGATCAGCGGTATCTCATACATGAACGGTGATAAGCGTTTTGAATTTCAGGCCTTTACCGGAAACGGAACGCTTCCTTCGGCACGTGCAGCTCGAACCGGGCCCCTTTCCCGAAGACCCCGGTCTCGTGGATGGATATGCCGGTGATTGCGAGGATCTCCCGGGCCAAGAAGAGGCCGAAGCCGGTATTCTTCCCGTATCCTTTCCCGAAGATCTTATCCTTCCGGTCAAGCGGTATGCCGACCCCGTTATCCTCGACGGTGATGACAAGGCCTTCCTCACCCTGTGCGCAGGAAACGGAAATTGCAGTCACCCTCTCCCCATGCCGGACCGCGTTGTCGATCAGGTTGAAGAAGACCTTTTCCAGCATCGGGTCGGCAAAGATCTCGGCGTCGCAGGTGCAGGAAACGGTAACACCTGCCGGCCTCTGCCGGGCAATCAGCCCGCTCACCCGGTACCAGTCAGGGGCATGCATGCCGAGCTCCTGGTACGTCTTTGTGAACTCGATCTGGTGAGAGATCGCAGATCCCGCCGCCCGGATCTTGGCAAGGAGGTCGGCAATCGCCGGCTCAGGTTTTTTCATGAGAGCGATCTCTGTATAGCCCTGCAGGATGGAGACCTGGTTTGCCACATCATGCCGGGTGATGCTTGTTAAGAGATTGATCTTTTTATTTGCCTCGCGGATGGCATCCTCTGCACGGATAAGGTCTGTAACATCCCTGAAAGAACCCTCAACCCCGCCTGCCGAGCCGTCAGGATTATACCAGAGATGGCTGTTCACCGAGACCCATACCGGTGTCCCGTCTTTCTTTTTTAACTGCACCTTGTAGTTTGTCACTTTTCCGGTACGTATTAGATCTTCAAGGAAAGTTTTGCGGTCTGCCGGATTGACGTAGAACTCATCAGCGATATTCCTCCCGATAATCTCGGAGGCATCGCCATAGCCGAGCAGAACGCTCATCGACCGGCTGATCCTGACAAGCCGGCCCTCATTGTCGCTCCTGTAATATACGTCCTGGATGTTGTCCAGCAGGTCCTGGTATTCCTGGGAGGCAGCGATCAGCTTTTCTTCGGCATGTTTGCGCTCGGTGATGTCCTCGATAAGAGCGATCGTATAGAGGACAGTACCGGTATCATCCTTCACCGGTGATGCTGTCAGGGATGCCCAAAGGATGGAACCGTCCTTTTTTACATATCTCTTTTCCGTCTTGTACACCTCCCGCTCTCCCGTGTAAATCTTCCGTGACTCCACAAGATCTGTCGTGAGGTGATCCGGGTGCGTGATATCTGTAAAGGATCTGGCCAGCAGCTCGTCCTCGCTGTACTTCAGCATCCCGCAGAACTGCCGGTTCACCATCTGGAACCTGAAATCCGGCGAAACGATCGCGATGCCCAAAGGACTGTCTTCGAATATTCTCCGGAACCGCTCCCTGCTCTCCCGCAGATCTTTTTCCGCCCGCTTTCGTTCTGTAATATCGGAAATTACCGCAAGGGTGCCGGTATATCTCCCGGATTGGTCGAAGATTGACGAGTTGCTTACTGACGTGTATATGGGTGTCCCGTCCTTTCTTATGAATTCAAATTCCACTCGCTCCTGCAGGCCTTTCTCATATTTCGGGAAATTTCTTCTGGCAATCTCCCGGCCCGCACCATCCATGAACCGGAACATGTGGCTCCCGATCATCTCTTCGGTCGTATAGCCGAGCATCCCGGCCATATTCTGGTTCACAAAGGTTGTCACACCCTCCGTATCAACGACCCAGATTCCCTCCTGCGCAAGGTTTATCAGATCACGGTATTTTTGTTCACTTGCTTTGAGCGCCTCTTCGGCAGCTTTCATCCGCGTGATATCCCGGACAATACCGATGACCCTGGTGGCATCAAGCCGGACAAGCCGGGCCTCAAACCTGCGAATCCCCCGGGGCACTTTCAGCTCATACTCGACCTGTTGGAGGGTACCGGTATCAATCGCTGCAGCAATTGCCTGGAGAATGGTTTTTACCGTCTCGGCATCAAAGCCTGCGGAAAGGATATTTTTCCCGATGATCTGATCCGGCGGTACTGCCAGCAGGTTCTTGTCCTGTACCTGGAAATCGAGATACGTGCCATCGCGGGAAAGAATAAAAATGAGGTCGGGCATGGCGGCGAGTATGGCCGCATTCCTCTGCTCGCTCTCGCTCAGCGCTTTTTCTGCGGCTTTCCTCTCTGTCACATCCCTCCCGACCGACTGGTATTCGATAACCGAGCCCGCGGCATCGAAGATAGCCCGGTCGCTCCACCGCTGCCAGCGGATCGTACCGTCTGGCATGCGGATGCAGTGTTCGATGATATCGACAGGGTGGTCCGGAGTCAGCGATTCGAAGAACTTTTTCACCCGCTCCCTGTCTTCAGCGGGGATCTCCGGCCTGAACCGGTGATTCAGGATCTTGTCCCGCTCCATGCCAAAGTACCGGCAGTAGGCCTCGTTGACGAAGACGTGCGTCCCGTCCGGCAGGAACCGTGAGATGAACTCGGTCTGGTCCTCGACCACGTTCCGGTACTGCTGCTCGCTTTCAGCAAGGGACTGTTCGGATCGGATCCGTTCGATGGCAGCACCGATCTGGGTAGCGATCGTTTCAAGAGGGATCCGAGCGCTTGCCGGGACATCATCAAATACATGGGAGGCGACGTTCATACAGGCTATCACCCTGCCCCCATACGTGATCGGGATGATGGCGATAGCTTTTATGCCTTCGCGTTCCTGTACCGGGGTGTGACTAATACCAATTTTGTGGAACTCGATGTAGATCGGCTTTCCTGCCATCACCATCTCTGCATTGGGAGACCCGGCAGGGTAATGAGATACGCTCTGTACAAATTCGTCGCTCAGGTTGCGTGCGACTGCGAGATCGACAGAACCGGTCTGTTCGTCAACAAGGTAGATCCCGCCGGCATCCATGCCTGAGGTCTCGATCGCTGCAGAGAGGCAGGCAGCCAGCGCCTCATTAAGATCCCGGATTTCCTGCAGGGCAAGACCGAGCTCAAGCTGGGTTTTCAAGACCCTTTCCTGACGTTTTCGTTCCGTGATATCGAGGAGGGAAGCAATGCTTTTGGTCGTTCCGGGGATGAGGTCGATACTCAATAAGATATACCGGATCCCGCCGGACCGCCCCCTGAAACGGAACTCATATTGCTTGAGGGCATGCTCCGGATCGGCTCTTCTGAGCCGGTGCTGCGCGAGCATCCTGTCGAGATCTTCGGGAACGACAAACTCCATCCACTTCCTTTTTCCCTCGACCTCTTCTTTTGAATAGCCGCTCTGGCGTGCAAATTCCGAATTTGCAAGGCTGATCGTCCCGTCATTCTCGATCAGGATCATCGCAGTGCCGGTCGTTTCAAAGACCGTGCGGTACTTCTGCTCGCTTTCCCGGATCTCTCTCTCCGCTCTCCTGTTCTCGGTGATATCGATGATGATGCCGCGGAGCCCGGCAATCCGGCCGTTAACGACAACCGGAGACATATAGATGGACACGGGAAACGTGCTGCCGTCTTTTCGCAGGGCCGTATATTCTCTCGTCAGTTCGGCCTGGCAGGTCCCCTTAAGCACATCGCTTACGGCCTTTTTCGCCCGCTCCCTGTCCTCCGGAGCGACCATATCAAGGATGGCAAGGCCCTTTGCGAAGTCTTCCCGGCTGTACCCGAACATGGTAAATGCGATCCGGTTCGCGT
Source organism: Methanoregula sp. PtaU1.Bin051 (assembly GCA_002067895.1). Classification (GTDB taxonomy): domain Archaea; phylum Halobacteriota; class Methanomicrobia; order Methanomicrobiales; family Methanospirillaceae; genus MVRE01. Next base: position 87,964 of record MVRE01000013.1, read on the forward strand.
ATGTCAGCACTCCTCCTGCATCCGCTTCGAAGATACCCTGCGGCAGCAGGTCCGTAAGCTCGCGGAACTTTCTCTCACTCTCAAAGAGTGCCCCCTCAGCCTTTTTCCTCTCCGTGATATCCCGGATCGATTCAATGGCACCGACAACATTCCCCCTGGTATCGAAAAGCGGCGAGGCTGTGAACCAGAGTACAGCCCCTCTGCCGTTATTGAAATGGGGAATTGTGATCTCGGAGAAGAGCCTTTCCCCCTCTCTATTGATAAACGGGTATTTCGCAATAATACCGGGATCATCGCGGAGTACAAAATCGATTAAAACAGGACGCCGCTTATGATAAAACGGGATCGCGTATTCATAATCTCCTTTTCCGAGTATCTGGTCTGATGCAACCCCCGTCATCTTCTCCATGGCCTTATTCCACGCGATCACGACTCCCTTCGTATCGATTGCAAACGTCGCGTCAGGCAGGAAGTTGATGATATCCGTCTCGCGGCGTTCATAGTCGCGGATACGTGCCTCGGCTCTTCTCTGGAGGACGGCTTTCTGGACCTTGTGGGCGAGCTCGGTGAACTGGGCTTTTGGCTCCCCCCCCTTCTGGAGGTAGAAATCGGCCCCTTCGTTTAAGGCCTGGATGACGATCTCCTCGCGGCCGCGGCCGGTGAAGATGATGAACGGGATGTTATTACCGGAAGCCCTTACGCTTTTCAAAAAGTCGATGCCGTCCATATCCGGCATCATATAGTCGGAGATGATGGCGTCATACTGCCCCGATTCAATGGCTTTGAGCGCCTCAGGGGCCGAGGTCACAGTTTCAACGCGGAACCCGCCGTACTTCTCGAGGAACAGCTTGCCTACCTGAAGCAGTCCCGGCTCATCGTCAACATAAAGGACAGAGATCATAGCGTGAGGTAATCCTGAAGATCCCGATCCAATCAGTACCCAAATCCTTGCTGAGACTCATATTCTGGTATAATCCCTTAATTATCTTTGCTGATGCAAGACATACCGACAGATGCCCCTTCTGTCATTCCTGCACAGGATTCACTGCAGCGACAGCATGGCTGAAAACGGAATCGTTAAGGAAATCAGCCACTCATGGTACAAACCGGAATGATACGTGTGTTTGATCATCACTCGGCCACAGGTTACCGGGAGTCGCTGCCCGGGATATCCCAGAAGACACTGGTTCACGGGAAGAACACGCTGATGGCGGAATTCCGGTTACAGAAAGAATCCGTGCTCCCCCGGCACTCCCACCCCCACGAGCAGACCGGGTATCTCGTATCCGGGCACATGACGCTTCATATCGGGGACGAGGAAGCGAAGATCCGGCCCGGAGACAGCTGGAACATCCCCTCCGGCATGGAACACGGGGCAGAAGTCCACGAGGACTCTGTAGCAATTGAAGTCTTTTACCCGGTCCGTGATGACTACCTGTGTTGAGAAACAATACGTTTTTTTAACCTTCGCTATGCGGATGGCATTATATTAATAAATACGACGGGCATTCATTATCATGGAAACGGAATCTGTCGGGAATTTTTTCACCAATCCCTTAAAGTATACAGTCCTTATCCTTCTCTCGCTGGTTGCGATCTTTCTTACCCTCTACTGCCTGACACAGGATATCCAGGTTGTTTTTACGCATTTCTTCTATGTTCCGGTTATCATTGCTGCCTACTGGTTCAAAAAGAAAGGGATCCTGTATGCGGTCCTCATCAGCGGTTTTTACCTTGCCTGCGTGTACCTCCTGGCACCGTCCGACACGCCAGCTCTCCTTGCAGCTGCAAGCAGGGCAATCGTATTCATCGGCATCGCCATTGTCATTGCCCTCTTCTCGGAGATGTTGGCCCGGCACCAGCAGGAACTTGCCGTTTCTGAGGAAAAGTTCCGGGGGATCTGGGAGCACATCCAGGCAGGCATCGTCCTCGTCGACTGGGATACGCACAGGATCCTTGCCGCAAATCCCGAGGCCGAGCGGCTGACTGGTTATACGGAAAAGGAAATGGTCGGCCACGTCTGCCACCGGTTCATCTGTCCTGCTCTCGAAGGGAAGTGCCCGATCAGCGATCTTGGGATGCACATGGACCATGCAGAAAGGGCACTTCTGAACAAAAACGGCGCATCGGTCCCTATCTTAAAAACCGTCACCGTCATGACGGTCGAGAGGAAGAAATACCTTGTCGAGAACTTTGTCGACATCTCTGCCTTAAAAGATGCCGAGAATGCACTGATCGCCTATATCCGCGAGGCAACGCTTCGGATCCGGAACCCGGTGGAACTCGTGCGGGACAATCTTGACGATATCCGGGAGCAGGTCGTGGCAGGGCAGGTTGCAAAGGAGCATATCGCAACAGCGATTGCCGTCCAGGCAAAGAACATGGACGGGATCGTAAGCAACCTTGGCGAACTCGAGAAAGCCATTGCCGAGAAACGTCGGGAGATCCCCGATGCGCTCCGCGACTACCTGAAACGGTGAAGGTGACGAATGGTCGGGTTCGAAGTGAAGGAAGATGAAAAACGGATCTTTCTCGCCCTTTCGCCATCGAAACGGTACCGCGACAACGTGCTTACCATCGTAAAAGAGATCCAGAAGAAGGGACTGCGGATCATTTTCATCAGCATCAACCAGCCCTCGGCATTCATCACCGGACTTTTCGAAAAGAACGGGATTGACATGTCAACGATATTTTTCATCGACGGGATTACCCGTTATGCGGGGGGACCGATAACGGCAGATCCCGGCACCTGCCGGTTCGTCAGCAAGCCCGGGGACTTAACCGCGATGAGCATGGCTGTTACAGACATCTTAAAGATGGAGAACGTGGGACGCACCGTCATATTCCTCGACTCAGTCAATGCAATGCTCATCTATACCAGTTCGGTGGACCTTTCCAAGTTCATCCATTTTGTTATCAGCAAACTGCGGATCCTCAATATATCCGGTATATTCCTTGCCGTCGAAAAAGGACTGGATCCCGTCCTCATGTCCCAGCTCATGACATTTGCTGACGAGTTGATCGAATTTCCCGATGATCAGAATCCCTGATCCGGAAAACCGGGTCGGAAAAATGATTTTATGAAAACCCGGGCAGTCTTTGCCGTTTTATCCGATAAGGAAATACAGGACCAGGATCGCTGCCGTTGAGAGAGCCCCGGTGCCGGCAATTGCGCGGGACCGGATGCCGGTCTCAGAGATCCACGAGCTTAAGCAGAAAAAGATGTAGGGGATAAGCGTTGTTATCACCGAGACGCTTGCCAGCAGTTCAAAGTGGTTGGATACGAAGAGGAGCATGATGCAGGCACCACAACTTGCGACAAGAGCGACTGTCGGCGTGCCCCGTGTCCCAAGACCGGACAGGTACGGCAGTGAGTGGCGGGCCGAGATGTCCTGAAGCACGCGTGACGTCGCGATGATATACGCATTTAATGCCGAGAGCATGGCGATGATGCCGATGATGGCGACAATCGGACCGGAGGAGGAAAATATCAGACCGGCTGCCGTAGCGAGCGGTGCCGGGGAGGCAGCGAGAGGCCCGATACCGATACTGCCGATGAGCGCGATGTTGAGGAGGAGGTAAACCGAGGTCACGATGATCATGACGAGGAGCAGCGACCGGCGGATGAGGGAGATATTCTTTGTCTCTTCGACAGGTATCGCGCTGATCTCAAAGCCGGTGAACGGCCAGTACACGATAATCACTGTAGCGATGATGGATCCTGCTCCGACAGGTGCTGCCGGCATGAAGTTCTCAGGCCGTATGTAGGGAAGGAGTAAGATGGTGATAATGACGAGGGGAACAGTCTTTAAAACGGTCAGCACAATCTCGGTCTTTCCGGAAAGGGAGATCCCGATGATATTGATTACGCAGAAGAGGACGAGTATTGCGATCTCAAGGGGGAAGGTCTCACGGATCCCGAGGTGCATGAGATACTGGCCAATCCCCGATGCGATCGTTGCAATACCGAAGGTCGATGAGACAAGATATAGGATGATGACGGGCAGCGCGATCCGGTTCCCGAACACCGATGAAAAGAGACCGAAGAAGCTGCCGGTCTCCTTGAACCGCGACGAAATACCGGCAAGGGAGAGGAGCACACAGGAGGCGGAGACGGCAACGATAACCCATGCAACAAGCGATACCGGCCCGGATATCCGTGCGGCTATGCCCGGGACAACAAAGATGCCCGAGCCGATCGTCCCGCCGACCCCAAGGCTTACGAGTTCGATGAGGCCGAGGGACTTGCGGAAGGATCGGGACTGCTGGAGATCGGGCATGGACTGATCTTCCTGATCGTAAGCCGGTGTATGTCATGGACGGGGTTAAATGTTCAGGTATTTGCGTCCAGCGGGAAACCGCATATGCAAAAGAACCTTTATGAACCGGGCAGTTAATTCCCCATCATCAGCACAGGTAGTGAAACGATGCAGTTTGCGGAATGCGTTATGCGGAGATATGCAGCAAAGAAGTTTGACGGCCGGACACTGCCCGAGGGAAAAGTGCACGAATTGTTAAAGCTCGTGCGGTTTGCCCCGTCTGCCCTCAATCTCCAGCCCTGGAAGATCAAAGTGATCACGGATAAAAAACTGAAGGAGGAACTACGTGCGGCATCATTTGATCAGGAGCAGGTAACAACGTGCTCGCACCTGCTGGTCTTCTGCGCCGACTCTGACTATGACAGCCTGATTGTTCGGCTTGGAAAGCTGATGAGGGACAATAAAGTACCCGAAGAGACCGTAAGCATGGTGACCAGCATGGCGACCGGCTTTGTTGCGGGAATGTCGAAGGAGCAGCGGGCCGCGTGGTCGCAGGCGCAGACTTACCTTGCGCTCGGGAATGCGCTGAACGGAGCAAAGGCTCTCGGGTTCGACTCCTGCCCTATGGGCGGGTTCGACCCGGCCGCATATTCGAAGATCCTAAAGCTCCCGTCCAACATCGCGCCGGTGATGCTCTGCCCGATCGGGTTTGCAGCGGACAAGCCGGGGCCTAAGATCCGGCATCCCCTCAGCGAGATCGTGTTTTAGGAAAAACGGTACCCGCCTTTCGGGACGGTGATCTCGAACCGCACCCCGGATCCGGGCTCGCCGTTCTCGGCAATGGTGATTCCGGTAATCGCGAGGATCTCCTGCGAGAGGAAGAGGCCGAGGCCGGTGTGCTTGCCGAACCCTCTCTGGAATAATTTTTTCTTGTCCTCGTACGAGATCTCGACACCGTTGTCCCGGTAGGTGATGACAAGCCCCGCCTCTGTTTCAAGGGAAGAAAACTCCAACCTCGTAACCCGTTCGCCGTGGCGCAGCGAGTTCTCCATGAGGTTGAAAAACACCTTAACAATCAGGGGGTCGGCATAGATCCAGATACCTTCAACCGTCACCGTAAGATCAACAGCAGCGAGATTGAGTTGTCCCGCCGCCTCGCGGATCACCGCTCCCATGTCATGCCATTTCGGTTCGTTTACCCCGATGTCCTGGTAAAATTTCGTGAACTCGATCTGCCGCTGGATGGTTGCTGCGGCCTTGTCTTCTTTCTCGATGTAATCCTCAAATTTCGTCCCCTTCAAATCATCTTTTGAGAGTTCAAGGTAAGTCCGCAGCCCCATAATCTGGTTTAAAATGTCGTGGCGGGTGATGGAAGATAGCATATTCAGTTTTTTCAGGGCGCTTCGGAGCGCCTCTTCGGCCCGCCGCTGGTCCGTGATATCGTGGATAACCCCCTCAAAACCCAGGACTTCTCCACTGGCATTCCGGTAGAGATGACTGCTCGTTGTCACGTGCCGGATCGAGCCGTCACGGGTCCTCAGCCTGATCGGATACGCGTTTACTGATCCTTTTTCCCGGATAACAGCGAGCAGTTTTTCATATTCCGCATTATCGGCATACAACTGCGCGATGTCCTGCCCGATAATCAGATTAACCGAATCATAGCCGGCAAGTTGTGCAGCGGACGGGCTGAGCATCGTGATCTTCCCATCAAGGTCCGTCCGGTAGAAAATATCCTGCATCTTCTCGATGATCGCCCGGTATTTCTCCTCGCTCTCGCGCAGCGCGATCTCACGTTCCGAAACCTGCTGCGAAAGGTAGGAGACAACGGCTGCAATGATGACAAACACGATACACCGCGCGCCAGCCGATACAATATCGGGGCTGTTATCCGGCCGTACGGCAATGACCATCAGTAAATAAGCTACCGAAAGAACGATGGCAAAGAGAACCCCCCGGCGGGGATAGAAAAAGGCGGCGATGATGATCGGGATGTAGAAGAGGTGAGGGGTGACGATCGAAACATCCCTTAACAGGCCGTAAAGATTGGCTGTAAAAACGATGATAAGGCTGATGCTGATGAGGGCCAGGGGGGCATTCGGGTGCTCGCGGATCCGTGTGATGAACGAGTGCGCCATAGCAGGACAAATCTTCCCCTGAATTAATCCCTTAACTCCGGATAGGAGTGCAGAAGTTAAATAATATCAGGATGGGTTTTTACGGCACCGGTTGCATTCACGCGCCCGGGCCGCCCTCCTTATTCTGGCACAGCGATCCTGAATTGCACACCGGATGCAGTGGAGTACTGTTTACGAAACCGGGAATGAAAATAAAAAAGTGTCACAGGATCCCGGAATTCTGACCTTCAGATGCCGGTTTTTTTAAAAAATATGAACGAAAAATCAGTAACCCGCCTTCCAGATGACCAGCAGCACGATCATTGCAACGGGGAGAAGGAGATCGAACCAGACAACAGAGCCGGCATTGTACGGCGATACGTTCCTGTTTTTCCGGATATCAAGCACATGGCCGATGCCCATGAAAAAGAGCATGATCGATGCACCGATGATCGTAGCGATGAGAAAATTGTCCCGGATGAAGAACGAGAGGACGCCCAGCACGCCGAACGCGGCATCGGCGGCGGCAACCTCTTTCTGGAACGGGCTTTTCGGCTGCCAGCCGATCTTTTTTGCAGTTTTTTCAGCGGCCGGCCCGTACCAGTGCATAAACCCGGCAAGGATGCCCTGGAACCCGATATCGAACAGCAGGACATATGCAAGGACAGCTTCGGGAATCCGGGGTCCCGAACAGGACGATATCGGCACCTGCACAAAGCAGGGCGACAATAAGGAAGAACACTGCAAAATGATCCCGTATCTTTTCGCCGATGTCGGTCATATCCGCACTCCAACAGAGTATCGGCTTTCTGGTGTTATGTATTTCCGTGCCGGAAATATTTGCCCGGAATGCACTTCCGGAAAAAGACGGAAATGGTGCTGGAAAATTAACAAAATTAAAAAACTCGAACAAACCTGACGGTTTCTTCTCATTCTCAAATCGCGCTTTACGGGATTTTCGGAAAAGAAAACGGGCCTGAAGGGATTTGAACCCTTGACCTGCGGATTAAGAGTCCGCCGCTATGCCGAACTAAGCTACAGACCCAGTTGACCTAAATAGTTGGTCAATGCCGGGGAATAAAGGTTTCGAGAAAACGGCCCGCGGCAATCCCTTAATATGCTGGACGACGACATCTCTGTACCATGCCTGATGCAGCGGCGTTTGTGCCCCCGCAGGAGAGCGGGTACGTCATCTTCGGCTGCGGGACGACCGGCTACAACATCATCCTCGAACTTACTAAAGAGAACGAGCACGTTGTCGTAATAGACAAGGACGAGCAGCGTGTCCGGAGTCTCCGCGACCAGAAGTACGACGCGTATGTCCGGGACGTGGCGGCACCCGACATGCTCGTCGGCCTGCCCGAGCCACGGATTGCGTTTGTCATGACCGGCGATGCCGATGCCAACCTCGCGGCAGTAATCGCGATCCGGAAGCGCTACCCGTCCGCTCACGTGATCGCACGGGCAGTCGACCCCGTAAGCGGGGGGAAGCTGACCGCTGCCGGTGCCGAGCTCGCCCTGTACCCGCAGGAGCTTGTCGCGAAGGTTGCGATCCACCAGGTGAAGAAGCAGACCGCGAGCCGGCTCTCCCAGAAGATCTTCTCCCTGCTTGCCGGATGGGAGGGGACGCTCGGCATCATCACCCACAAGAACCCGGACCCGGATGCGATCGCGAGCGCCATGGCGCTTTCCGCTATAGCAAAACATGCAAGCCCCAGAAACCTTACAACAAGGATCTTCTACGAGGGAAACATCGGGCACCAGGAGAACCGGACTTTTGTCAACCTGCTCGATATCAAGATGGAGCACTTAACCCCTGACGCAATTGCCAAGTGCAACTACCTTGCGCTCGTGGATACGCCGGCACCCGGCGCCAACAACGATGTCCCGCAGGGGACGAAGATCGCAATCATCATCGACCACCATAAGGACACCAAGCACCCTATACCCGCCGGGACGTTTACCGATATCCGACCGGGTCTCGGGGCGACGGCAAGCATCCTCACCCAGTACCTGCAGGAGCTCGACATCCCTGTCGATAAAAGAGTGGCAACCGCGCTCCTCTACGGTATCAGGGCGGACACGAAGGATTTCCGGCGCAACACGACACCGCAGGACCTCAACTACGCGGGATTCTTACTCCCGCTCACCGATTCCGACCTCCTTGACAAGATCATGTCACCATCGCTCTCGCAGGAGACGATCGATGTGCTCGGGAAGGCAATCCAGAACCGGGAAATCGTCAGCGGCTACCTGTTCTCCAACGTCGGGTACGTGATGAACCGCGATGCGCTCCCGCAGGCGGCGGACCTCTTAATCACGCTCGAAGGGGTGAACACGGCGCTCGTGTACGGGATTACCGACACCGCGATTGTCGTATCGGCACGGAACCGGGACATCCGGCTCCATATCGGAAACGCGCTCGCCGAAGCCTTCGGGGACATCGGGGACGCCGGCGGTCATCCCAACATGGCGGCGGCGACCCTCCCGCTTCACTATTTCGCACGGGTCGAGCAGAAAGCCGAGCTCCTCAATATCACGATCGCCCCAATCCTCCAGAAATTCAGGAACCTCGTCGGGATCGAGAACGAGGGAAAGAAGAACGGCCCGTGACTGCCTGCATTGGGATCCGGCCAGGGCATTAGGAGGTAACCGATGAAATACTCTGGTTCGAAACGTCTTCAGGTGTTGAGGATCGAGAAGTGAAGAGTGAAACGATGAACTTTGCTGGTTCGAAACGCTGTGAAGCGTTGAGGATCGAGAAGTGAAGAGTGAAACGATGAACTTTGCTGGTTCGAAACGCTGTGAAGCGTTGAGGACCGAGAAGTGAAGAGTGAAACGATGAACTTTGCTGGTTCGAAACGCCGTGAAGCGTTGAGGGCCGAGAAGTGAAGAGTGAAACGATGAACTTCGCTGACTGGGAACCATATTATAACGAGATTCTCGCCTATTTCGGATTCGACCGGAAAGCCGATGAGGAAGCAGCCCGGCTCCTCGCCGACCTCCTTCCGTATGATAACCTCCTCTCTCTCGTTTCTGTTACTGAAGGCAACGAGGTCACGGTCTGCGGGAATGCGCCATGCCTGAAAGACGATCTTGAAAAGATCCACGGGATTGTCTTTGCGGCCGATGCCGCTGCCGAGGTGCTGGACGATCGCGGGATCCGTCCGGATGCGATCTTCACGGACCTTGACGGGGCGACTGACCGGTTCGTTGAGATGAACCGCGAAGGGACGATCATCGTCATCCATGCCCATGGCGACAATATCCCGCTCCTCAAACACTGGGTTCCGCGGTTCACCGGCAAGGTGGTCGGCACGACGCAGGCTGCCCCACTTCCCCATATCCACAACTTCGGCGGGTTCACGGACGGCGACCGTGCGGTCTTTGCCGCACATGAGCTGGGAGCGGAAAAGATCCATCTTGCCGGGTTCGATCTCGATGATCCTGATGTTGACCCGGTAAAGAGGGGCAAGCTCTTCTGGGCGAGAAAGCTCCTCGCTCTCATCGGTCACGACATATGACGGATGTTGCGGTCATCCTCGACGGGTACGTGGACGAACCGGCCTGCCTCGGCGTCCCGCCGTATCTCTCCCCGTATATCCGGAATGTTGCCGGGGCGTTACTCGCCCACGGGTACGCCCCCCGGTACGTGACCATCGACCAGCTCCGCCTGGAACCTGCGCTCGTCAACACACTGGATGCCGCGGAGGTTCTTGTGATGATCGCCGGAATCACCGTGCCGGGAAAGTATCTCGGGGGGACGCCGGCATCGCTTACCGAGATACAGCAGGTCGGCTTAGCTGCCCGGGCGAAGAAGAAACTGATTGGGGGCCCGATCCGGTTCGGCTACGCGCCGGAAGGAGGGCAGAGGGCGGTACAGCAGGCGGTCAGCGGTTTTAATGCGTTGCTCCCCGGCGAACCGGCGATTGCGCTCGACGAGTACTTAAGCGGGAGCGAGCCTATCGGTAACCTCGATTATTCACGCACCGACCCGTGGAGTGAATCGGGAAGCGCCATCATCGAGCAACACCCCGATTACCCGTTCGTGATGTGCGAGCTGGAGACGGCACGCGGGTGCCCCCGCAGTGTCTCCGGCGGCTGCTCGTTCTGCACCGAGCCGCTCTACGGAACTCCCGTTTACCGGGACACGGAAAAGGTCGCGGCTGAGGTGACGGCCCTCTACTCCCACGGCGCCCGCCACTTCCGGGTAGGGCGCCAGCCGGACATCCTCGTCTACAGCGCAGGAAACGGCGAGTACCCGGCCCCGCGCCCGGAACTTGTGGAGAAACTGTTCCGATCGATCCGTGACGCGGCACCGGACTTAAAAACGCTCCACATCGACAATACGAACCCGGCAACGATTGCCCGGCACGAGGACGCCGCACGCGAAGCGCTCCGCGCAATCGTCCGGTACCACACACCCGGCGACGTTGCGGCGTTCGGGATGGAGACCGCCGACCCCGTTGTCGTTGCCGCAAACAACTTAAAAGCGCTCCCTGATGAGGTTTTCCGCGCTATAGAGATTGTGAACGAGGTCGGGGGCGCCCGGCGCAACGGGATCCCCGAGCTGCTCCCCGGCCTGAACTTCGTCTGCGGGCTTGCCGGTGAGACGGAGAAGACCTACGACCTGAACGAGCAGTTCTTAACCCGCGTGCTGCAGGGCGGGCTTATGGTCCGCAGGGTGAACATCCGGCAGGTGATGCCGTTTCCGGGCACAAAGGCATACACGGACAATACGCTCGGGAAGCACGACCAGCGGTTCCGGGCGTTCAAGAATTTCGTCCGGCGGAATATCGACCTCCCGATGCTCCAGCGGCTCTTCCCGCAGGGAACCGTGCTCCGCGACGTGCGGATCGAGGCAGCGGGCGACCTCTCGTTCGGGCGGCAGATGGGCTCCTACCCGCTCCTCATCGGTATTCCCCTGCCGCTCGCCGTGCGGACGGTGCTCGACGTTGTTATTGTCGACTGGGGCATGAGATCGGTCACGGCGCTTCCCGTACCGATCCGGATCAACGAGCTGCCGGCTTCGGCGCTGAAGTGGCTGCCGGGGATTTCGAAGAAGGCGGTCGCGAAGGTTATTGCGAAAAGGCCGTTTAAGACATTTGAGGAGTACCGGACGGTGGCGGGGAGTTCTCCTGTTGATCCCCTGATTGGAATCCCGTAAGCATAAAAAAATTGAGGTGGATCAGGGAGCCACTTAACTTGCTGTCAATACATAAAATTGAGAGCGGTTCGCAGTAAAATTATAACCTTGCAGCGAGGGGTCATCCGAATAAACCTCTACCAGAACAAGATGAGGGGCCTTCATCGCTGATGTGTCAAAATGAGAGGAAAATACATTACTGCAATTGATGCCTCTCATGATTGTAACATCTCCATTGATTCCTTTAAATATCCACTTTGAATGCGGGGACGAATGGGGAAAAATGAAAACCTTCAGAATATATCCGACAGGAATATTCGTCGTACCTTCAATGGACACCGGATTACCTAATGTGACGTTACCGATGGGATCGATCATGATCCAATAAGTTCCGTTGGCAGGTACCGGGCACTCAGTTGGCACTTCCGTGATGGGCATTGTCGTTGTCGACGCTAACGCATTAGTAATTGCAGTGGAGGTCGTGTTCAAAGGATGTTCTGCCGAAGGCTGCGAGATGCACCCCGCCGCCAGCAATACGCACACGATAAGGAACAGGAGGGCAAACACAGAACGGACCGGCGCCATAAAATCAACCGCATCTTATAGTAGTCCGAACGTTCCACAACCTGAAAAGGAATTCGATCCGGTTCCCGTCGGAAACAACAGAAAATGTTATCTCAGATCTCCCTCAGCTCAACGACCTTCAGGATATCCGTCCGGGTCACGATCCCCACAAGCACCCCGTTATCGACGACCGGCACCCGCCCGATGTTCTTTACAGTCATGATCCGGAGCACATCGGTGACCGGTGTCTCCGGTGCTACCGCGATCACGTCCCGGCTCATCACGTCCCGGACCTGCATCGCGTCCCGGTCGATGGACGAGGCTTTCTGGACGTCGGCAACCGTGACCATGCCGATAAGGACGTTGCGGTCGACGACGGGAAAGCCGAGGTGCTTGGTCGCGTACATCATCTCGATGACCTTTACGACCGGAAGCGACGGTTCGACGGTCATGACCGGCCGGGACATGATGCTCCCCACCCGGATGTCCTGCAGGAGCACGTTATACTTCACCGCAACCGACTCCTGCCCGGCGCCGATGTAGATGAAGAACGCGATCAAGAGAAGGAGCGGGTTGTACCCGAAGATGCCGATGATGGCAAAGATGACAGCAAATCCCTTGCCGATATCTGCCGCTATCTTGGTTGCCCGGGGGAGAGGCATCCGCTGGGCGAGCCATGCCCGGAGCACCCTGCCGCCGTCCATCGGAAACGCGGGGAGGAGGTTGAAGGCGAACAGGATGATGTTTAAAAGCCCGAGATATCCAAAGATGAAGACCAGTAAACCGTGGACCGGGGGACCGGGGGCGATTGCGGGGGAGAGGTAAACAAGCCCGCTGCAGGCGATGCCCAGAAGGAGGCTTGCAACCGGGCCGACGAGCGCCATCGGGAGCTCGGCCTTCGGGTCCGGGGTCCCCTCGTCCATTGATGCAACGCCACCGAAGATTAAGAGGGTTATGCTGTTGATCTTGATCCCGTTCCTGCGTGCGACGAGCGAGTGCGCGAGCTCGTGGATAAGTACCCCGGCAAAGAGTCCGAGCGCGACGATCGTCCCGAGCACCCATGGCATGAGCCCGTCATTGATCAGCGTAGGGTCGACTGGAACGACATAGACTTCACGGAGGAGATCGGTCGTAGGCACGATCTGGCTTGCGATGATCCATGCAAAGAGCGGGATGATCAGGATGAAGGTGAAATGGATCAGGATGGGAATGCCGAAAAGACGCCCGATCCTGAATGATCCGTCCATGAATAGGGATTATCTTTTTAACCAATATAGTATATACTTTGAACTGATAACGATGCAGACCCAGATAACCGAACTGTTCGGGCTCCTTATCTATACGGAAAAGGGGATGTTTGTCGGCGAGGTCGAGGATGTCGTAATCGATGTCGACAACAAGAAGATGGATGCGATCGTCGTCGGCAAGGTCAACGACCAGCTGGTGGACTTGAAGAATTTTAAAGGGCTCAAGATCCCGTACCGCATCATCTCCGCCATCGATGACATCGTGCTGATCCGCCACCTGCCCGGTGCGTTTTCCCAGTCAGCCCCGATGGAATAAACGGCATCTGCTCCTGCCCTGACGGGCGGAGCGCCACTTTTTTTCTTTACCCCGGTTGCCCCATGGAAAACCGCGAACTCTTCGCAGCGATCACGACCGTGCCGCCGGTCATCGTACGGCTGGACGGGCGGGCATTCCACCGGTTCGCAAAAGTCCTGAATCTCAAAAAACCCTTCGACAACCGTTTCTCGGACGCGATGGCGGATGTGTGCAGGGATCTTGTCGCAAAGAGCGGGCTCTCCCCGGCATTTGCCTACACGTTCTCGGACGAGATCAGCCTGTATCTCGAGAAGCTCCCGTTCTCAGGGCGGGTGGAGAAGATCGATTCAGTTGCCGCATCGTTTGCCGCAAGTGCGCTAACGCTGGCACTTAAATCTGAAGAGCCCGTCGCGTTCGATGCCCGGGTGATTCCAGTAACGCCGGATTATGCTGTTGAGTACCTGGTCAGCCGGCAGGACGAGGCATGGCGGAACCACATCAACGCCTACTGCCAGCAGGCGCTCGTTGCCGACGGCATGAAGATGCGGCAGGCCGCGGCAAAGCTGAAGGGGATGCCATCAAAAGCCCTGCACGACCTGATGCACAAGAGAGGCGTTAACCTCGCAAAGACGCCTGCCTGGCAGCGGCGCGGGATCCTCGTGTACAGGAAAGAGAAGATTGTTACCGGTTACAACCCGGTAAAAAACGAGAAGGTTACGGCAAGAAGGAGTGCAGTTGTCATCGACCGCGACCTGCCCCTGTTCACGTCGCATAAGGGACGGGAGTTCCTGAAAAAAATGGTTGGAACCTGATCAGACCCATGATCATGACGGTGGCAGTACATGCACATGGCACTGGCCATTGGTGCCTATGCCGTCCGCCTCGATCAGGACATGGTAGTCACCCGGCGGGAGATCCGGATCGGTCTTTACGGTAATAACCGAAGGATAATACCCGAAGCTCCGGGCAGTATAATTGTTCGGCGAGATCGTAACCTCCATACCCTGCGGAAAAGGCCTCTTCTCATCTTCTCGCATCGGCATCATATCGATCCTGCCCGACACCATGGAGAGATTATACTGCACGAATCCGGTTCCGCCGATACCGGGCTGGTTCAGGAACGTTGCATTACCGGTCTCACCGGCTTTTATGGTCAGCTCCCTGTCAGAGTCGAGCAGGTGGGCACGCCCCCGGTAGAAACCGCTCACGCCCGGCACAAAAGCTCCCCCGGCATAGACAAGGACCCAGTCGTCGGCGATGATCCGGTCGCCGCTTATGGGTCTGGCCTGGACATAATACGGGAGCAGTTTTAATGTCTCGTCATACCGTCCTGAGGTCAGGTTGACGCGGACCTGTGCAGTGTAGGATCGATCCGCCGCTACAACAAAATAGTCCGGGGTGATGGATACATTGAGATCCTCATAAGGGGCGTGGCCTGCGGATGACCGGGCCATTTCGACGGGGAATATCCGCAGTTCCACTGTTGTTGGCGTCATGTTCCGCGTTACCAGGGTATAATTGGCAAAGCCTTCCGGGTAGTAGGACGAGACAAAGACCCGTCCGTCTTCGAATCCTCCGACAGGCAGCGTGAGGAGAGCTGCGGTATCGTTCAGTTGCCTGCCTAGGAGATCTGCATCCGGGGGATCCCACGGGGCCGGGCCAGATGGCACCGGACCGGACTCTCCGGGCACTCGCGGGATCACTCCGCCGGCATGGACGATTGCATCCGTTGCTATTGTTATGGCAAGGATACCGATGACGGCACATGCCGCTGCAGTTATGATGATGACGGCAAGGCGACCGTACTGTCTCTTCCGGAGCCGGTACCATAGGATTACGATGATAACTGTAACAATCCCTGCGAAGAGGAACATCAGTCCGATGAAAAACCGGCCATACAGGACGACGCTTATCCCGGCCAAGACGAGAAGGCAGAAGACAAGGATGCCGATGGCGTAGTCATGCAGGCTGCTGTTTTCCTGCCGGGTCATGTATTGTCAGGCACCCCCGGCATGTTCCGAATCAACCCGGGCGGTTCTATCTGTGCATACAGGTCCGAAAGGTTATCGTACTGCCTGATAAAACCCGATACCGGAAGTTCCAGCTTATTTCCATTTACCGCAGTTATAAAATGGTCGAACATCGTAACAGGCATATGTATCATGGCTATACGTTCTCCTGTTGTAAGTCCTTTCTCATAATGCCACGTCGGCGCTGTTATGGTATTTGTAAAATTTCCATCAAAGTCCAGATAAGAGACAGGGATTGTTAAAATTCCCGGGGCGTCATCCGCGCTGAACCGGTCAAAGGACTTTTGGGAGATAATTATCGTAATCATCTCTGATTCGGGCAGTGGTGTTGCCGGTTTTGTATCCTTAAAATAGTCCGGCGGAATGCAATGACCCGGGCTGCCCTCTCCTTCACAAGGATTGCCTGAGGCCCGGATGTTGCCGGTCTGATCCGGCGCCTCTCCTATCACGAACATTGCAAGAGCTGCCATTACCGTTATGAACAGGATGATGCAGGCACCCGCCTTTTTCATGAGAACCTCCTGAAGATTCCCGCTATACCACCGGCACAGAGGCAAAATGCTGTTACCGGGATTACTACGGGGATAGGAGCCGGCCGGGCCATCGTCATGGTACTTGCCCGCGAATCCGGAGAAATATTTCCCATATCAGGGGAACCGGATGACATCCTTTTGGCATAGGCCTCGTTCAGGATTGATGAGCACTCTGCAATGGCATCATTCTCCTCCTGTGTCAGCCTGACATTCCCCAGCGAAGGGGCGAACTTCACTGTAATAAACGACCCGCCATAGGTCGGGTAACCTGGCCCTCCCGGACTGGTTTCCGAAACGACCGGGTACTTGTCCCGGATCGCGTTCATGTTGCCCTTTACGCGGGCCTTCAGTTCTTCCCGGCCGGCCCCGTCAGGATTCAGGGAATCGATGCTCGCGTCAATGTCCCGCAACCAGATCTGTTTTGCCTCATCACTCATAATCAGGAAATTGTAGTAGGGCGTGGCATCCCTGATTGCGGGATTGATGGTGATGACATCGACCGGGAGGTAACCGGCGGTATCGTTCTCGGGAAAGACCCGCTTTGCCTCTTCAGTTCCTGCGCCTGCTGCCGGTACTATCGCTATCGCGATAATGAACAGCCCGGGCAGGATATCCCTTGTTTTTAAAATCTTCTCGTTCTTTTCCATAACCCACAGACCTCAGTTGAACCCGCTCATCCAGACGATAAGCCATACGCCGGTGAGAACAATCGATGCTGCAAGGTAATTTCTCGTCCTCTGTGCCGCACAGTATCCTGCAAGTCCGCTTATCACCGTAAGAGCAGCGATAAAGGGAAGCGTGTTTGATGAAATGAAAAATACCATATTCCCCGGACGGAGCAGGATAAACCCGGCAAGGTAGACGAGGGGGAGTGCAAGGATCCCTGCAAGTACGGCACCAATCTTATTCCCGGTATACCAGCCATAGATGATAGCAACTGCCGGGAAAATGGAGAACAGGACACAGAAAATTACGAGCAGGAGAACCCATTCTGCGATATCCCATAGTGTTCCCCGCGGGGGCGTCTTGGTGAAGGTGTAATAACCGACTGCAATGATAACCGCAACAACCGTAATCGGCAGGATTTGATCCCTTATTCTTGCCAGTCGTGCCAAATCAATTCAGCTCCTCGTATCAATATTTCCCGGATTCCGGATAGTCGTGTCGGCGGGATTGTCCGCTATCCCCTCCCCCCTCTCTCCAGCGAGTTCAGCCGCTCTTCGATTCGGGCGATATCTGCTTTCATGGCGGCAAGGGATCCGCAGATCCGGGTGATTTCCGATATGCTGGCCCGGTTACCGGCCGAGATCTTTTCCACGAGCGAGTCTGCCCATTCCTTGAAGAACAGGGCAACGACAATAACGGCGATAATGATGAACGCCAGCATATACTGGTACGTGATGATTCCCAGTATTGCCAGCAATACGCCAAGGATGACCAGCTCGATAAGGCGTTTTTGTTGCACGATTAACCTCATTTCTGTTTCAATCCTTTTGGAAGGCGTTGTCCGATCCGATCGAAATATACCTGTTTTCAATTGTCCGGGATGCCAGGAGCATGCCCATTCCGGCAACCGTCCATGGAAGAAAAATGACCTGGCACCGCCCTCCGTTTTTCATCGACCGGATGCCCCTCTCCCCTGTTCATTTACTCCCGGATCACATCATTTGGCCGGCCAGAGGGAGAGTGACTGGAACAGTGACGGGCCGGAGGATCCCGTCTCTCCGAATGAAATCCTGTATTCAAAAGCCTGCGTGTTCCGGGGAGTCACCATCAGGGAATACTTGCCGGGCTTTCCCTCTGCCGTATATGTAAAGACGTACTGGGTGCTGGTCTCCATGTATTGCCCGGCACCTGAAGAGGACGATAGTGCGGGTTCGCCTCCAAGACTTACCGACCCTTTGATCTCTTTTTCTGTGAGGACCATGCCCACATCCCCGTCCGGTCCGAAGAGCGATACATCAAACGAGGGGTCTCTCCGGGGTATATCCCATGCCGGATCTGCAGGAACCGGGGGATACATTACCGGCATCGCGGATGTAAGGACGACTGATATCGTATCTCTCTGAGAGAGGGTGAAGTTCTTCGTAAAGACCCCTGACGGCTGTTTCCAGACGAGGAAGTTGAGCTGGATACGCCCTTCATCGGGCCTGATTCCGGGATCATCGATGCCCAGATCAACGTAGCCGTTGTAATAGCCACTCCCACCGGCAGGCACGTTTACGATAATGGTCAATAAACCTGCCGTACCGGGCTGGATGATCCGCGGTGCATCGATGATGAATGATTTCTCATCCAGCGGAGGGGTCTGGACGCCATATGGGCCGTATGATACATAGCTGTCACTGCTGATACGTGGGTCCAGCTGTACCGGTTTTTTACCGGTGTTCTTCAGCTCGACCTCATATGTATACAACCGGCCGGACTCCAGCTGGTCGTTGATATAGGGCGTTGATATCCGGACTACCGGTGACGAAATCACGTTGATGGAAACACTCATCGTATGGATGTAATTCTGAAATGGCTGGGGATAGGCCGACGGGTACGTCTCATCGCTAAAGGCGACCTGTGTTGAGTAGGATCCCCGGGGCGTATCTTCAGGTACTGAGGCCTTGATCGTACATCTGGCACTCTCCCCTGCAGGGATATCCGCCTGTGCCGGGGTGATTGTAATCCATGAACTCTCTGCAGTGTAAGGTCCGGCATAAGGCATCGATATGACTGATGGCCGGATATGGGCGGTCTTTGTATCCCGGTTCCTGATGGTCACCGTCATCTCTTTGCTCTGACCGGGTTCGAGGTTGAGGTTTGTATATGAGGGGACGATCTCGAGTTTCGTGTAACCTTTTGCCGGATCGGACCCGGATCCCGGGGTGGGTACAGGTACCGGTATCACCTCGCCTCCCACGGCCACTGCAACAACCTGTTGCGACTGGCCTGTCGCGATATTTTCGGCAGCGGCACCGGCCATGATCAGAGAACATAAAAGGATCATGGCGATTGCATATTTCCACGCAATGGATCGCATATTCTCTTCCTGTTTTTGATATTGTATTCTAGCTTGAATTGTATGCTATAAACGATCTCTATTCCATTCGTCTACATGTTTTGTTGATTGAATTTCGGACGGGCCCCGCACCTTTGCAAAGAGAGTACTATGACCGGGCACTCTGGTCCAGCACATTCTGCCAGACCGGTCGGGAGAGGTTCGGGTACTGTCCCACGCCTGTCCCGAAAAGGCCTTTGGCGATCTGCCAGCCATGGGCTTCCCCGGTATTGAACCACGTGTAACTGTCGGCATAGAAGTTCTCCATGTTCTCTCCGCGGTATTTCCAGTTGTTCATGACAATCACCTGGGAATATACGTTCACCCATGTCGATGGATCTGCAGAGTAATCGGCATAGATCATCATCTTCTGGTTAACCTCCACGGGCCGGTATTCGGTCAGATCCGGATCTTTCGACGGTATTGGGACGGGAGTTGCCGGTGTGAAGTTTACCTTCTGCAGGAAAACGGACTCATTGCCGATAGGGAACGCCGTCTCGGGAAATGCGAGCGGGGTATCCAGCGAGGTCCGGTTTTCGAAGAAAAACGTGTACCCGGTACCGTTCGTCTCGTTCGGGTAAAAACTGTCGGCAGTGATCTTCAGGAACAACGGCTCAGCATTCTGTAACGGGCTCGTCCAGTTGCGATCCATCCCCGGCGGGAACCGGACAAAATCAACGGATACATCCCCCCTTTCATAGTATTTTTTTGTGAGGACTACTGTTCCGGCCGAGGGCGTACCATATCTTACCGGTAACGGAAGATAGAACGTGACGTTGGTTAAGGGGCCGGTACTGATGATGTGGAGCTTGTAGTCAAGGCCGGTTGAGAACATGCCGGGAGCCGGATCAGATACGCACCCGGTTCCGGCTACAAGGGTGGCGGAGAGCACCAGCAGGAAGATCAGCGGGTGCCGGCTGCTCGTGTTCATCCCCGGATTGTCGAATGCAAAAGGTTATAAAAATGGCGAAATGTGGCCTGCAAAGGGACTGCCGGCAATTTTAACGACGGAACCACCGTCTCCTGTACAACCATAAGACCTGTCCTGATACCTTTAACTTCGGAGGGATGCTTTCGGTTCCGGTTATCCTAAAACCAAATCATAATACTCAAGAATGAAGAATTTCCAGATTCTTATCAATGAATAAGGATCATCTCGGGATTGTCATTACGGCTCTTTGCCTCCTTGCCTTCGCTGCGGCCTCCCCGATGTCAGGGCTGTTTGGCAACGGCTACGTGGTAACACCGGCAACCGATGCGGATATCGAAGGCGCAACCCCGTCTGATACTGTCAGGGTCTCATTCTGGGATCTTCCGCCCCGTGTAATGTTATTGAGCGTCATTGTCTCAGTCTCCCCTCTCCTGCTCTTCCCGATCGAACTTTTATTCTTCATAAAGATCATGGCAATCCTCGGGTACCGGAAGATCAGGGCCAATAATGTGCTCAAAAGCCAGGCAAGGTTGCTGATTTACGAGACGATCAGGGCAAACCCGGGAGTATATTTCAATGAATTATCCCGGCAGACCCGGTTGAACCGGGGAACGCTCCGGTATCATCTTGCACTCATGCGGATGACCGGCAAAGTATCGACACTCACTATCGGATCCGACACACGTTATTTCGAAAATTCCGGAAAATTCACTGAGACCGAACAGAAGGTTTTGAATTTTTTACGGAATGACAGCGAACGTACAATATTTGAACAGCTGATCAGCAACCCCGCAACGACACGGAGCGACCTGGAAAGAATGCTGGGGATCTCCGGTGCTGCCGTCACCTGGCATATGAACCGGTTGCGCGATGCGGGGATCCTGACGGCCACCAGAGCCGGTAAGAATGTACGGTATACAATCGACCCTGAAGCATACCGGTATCTCAGGAAATATCTCCCGGTCTCATGAGCTGATCCAAACAGGAACCGGTCTTCACTGGCCGGCGCGGGAGATCCCAATCGTCATCTGCACGCCTTCGACATCCCAGTCCTTACTAATCTGCCAGTTAACGCCGGCCGTGGCCGGTTCGCTGCTTTTCCGGATCGTAAGCGATTCTGCCCGGACCTCGCCGGCGATCCCGTCATGCCACGTGACCCGGATCAGGTCGCAGACCCGGGCATCTCCGACCATGACGTCTGCGGTAATAAAGTCCTCGACGGCAAGGTCGAGCTGCCTGCGCATCTCCTGAATCCGCCGTATCACCTCGCGGGCATACCCTTCCGCCTCGATGTCCGGGAAGAGAGCAACATCGACGTACACGGTCGCATCCTTCATCGGTGCCGAGAAGACATTTTCAGGGAGCTGCTCTTTGAAAGTGACATGTGCAGGGGTTATCTCGAAGGTGTCGGGCCCTGATGTCAGTGTCGCGGTCCCGAGAGTATCGAGCGTGGCCTTCAGGGTCGTGCCATCGCTGTTCTCTATCGCTGCCTTCACTTTTGGCGAGTTCTTCGAAAATGCCGGGCCAAGCGCCTTCATGACAGGCTCGGCCTTCCAGCCGATCCGGTCCCATCGTCCTTCAACGACCGTGACTTTCCGGCTGTTCGCACGGTCGCGGCAGATCCGGTTCAGCCGGGTTACGGCGTCCGTGACATCCCCGGAATTCGTGACGACTACACACTCCGATACCGGCCAACGGAGCTTCCGTTTGCCGGCCTGGCGGGCATTGGCCGCAGCCTCATCGAATGACTGGGCAGTCGCCATGTCATGCTCGAGAGCAGCATCGGTGAGAGTCGCATCGCCGGCAAACCAGTCGAGCATATGCACGCTCTCAGGGTCTTTACTGCACCGCAGGTTCCCATAGATGGTCTCGGCGATGTGCGGGCAGAAGGGTGCGAGGATTCCGATGAGCCGGCGCATCACGAAGTAGATCGTCTCGTACGCGTGCCGCTTGCTTACGGACTCGCCCTCGAGCCACACCCGCTCGCGGACCAGCTGGACATACCACCGGGAGAGGTCGTCGAGGATGAAGGTCACGAGCGCCCGGGTCGCCTTATGGAGGTTGCACTCCTTCATGGCAGAATCGACCTGTACTGCAAGGGAGCAGACACGTGAGACGATCCACCGGTCCTCGTCCGCCATCAGGTGGAGGTTCGACCTGACATATGCCCCGCTCCAGACCCCGCTCTCTGTCAGCGGTTCGAATTTGTCGAGGATCATGTACGGGAGCGGGAAGCGGTACACGTTCCAGAGGATATTTGCCGTCCGGTTGATGGTTGCGACCCCTTCCCAGTTGAACTTGAGGTCGTCCCAGGGGGCCGAGGAGTAGAGGACGTAGAGCCGGAGCACGTCCACGCCGACTTTTTCAATGACTTCCTCGGGCGTGACCACGTTTCCGAGACTCTTGCTCATCTTCTTGCCTTCGGCATCGAGCGCGAAACCGTGCATGCAGACGCTCCTGTAAGGCGCTTTCCCGAATGCGATCGTGCTCGCCCCCAGCTGGGAGTAGAACCAGCCCCGGGTCTGGTCCTGCCCTTCGGTGATGAAGTCGGCCGGCCAGAGCTTATCGAACTCCTCATTCTTACGGGGGAAACCAAGTGTTGCCCAGGACGCGACCGCGGAGTCGAACCAGACATCAAAGATGTCCTCGACACGGCGCATCGTCCCCCCGCAGCTGCAGGGAACAGTAATCTCATCCACGTACGGGCGGTGGGGGTCAGGCAGGCTCTTCCCGCTCGCTTTTTCAAGTTCCGCAATTGTCCCGATCACCCGGTACTTGTTGCACGAGCCGCAGACCCAGACGGGAATCGGGATCCCCCAGTACCGCTGCCGGGAGATGCACCAGTCCCGGGCTTCCTTGATCCAGTCGTAAAAACGGGCGCTACCCGCCCATTCGGGAAACCACGTGACCTTGGTCACTTCGGAGAGCATCAGGTCACGCATCTCGCCGGCTTTTAAAAACCACTGGGAGGTCGCCCGGAAGATGATCGGCGTCTTGCAGCGCCAGCAGTGCCCGTACCGGTGGACAACGCTTGCCTTTGCTAGGAGAGACTCTCCGAGTGCCGCGAGCACGTCTGCATCGGCGTCCTTTACAAATTTCCCGGCAAATGCCCCTCCGTCTTCCGTGAACCTCCCCGCGCCATCTACCGGGCAGACCACGGCAAGTCCTTCCTTGGTCCCGAGCACGTAGTCGTCCCAGCCATGGCCCGGTGCGATATGGACAAGGCCCGTATTCTCCATGGCCACGAAGTCGGCGGCAACGACCCGGTGCCGGATCTTCTTCTGGTTTGGCACGCTTCCGGCGAGGGGGGAGTCGTATTCCCAGCCAAGGAGAGCACTGCCGAGCTGCTTGTCGAGCACGGTGAAATCCTTGTACCGCCCCTTGCGGAGTACGCTGTCGACGAGGTCGTCGGCCATCCAGAGGATCTCCTCTTTCCCGTCCTTTACCGCCTTCACCTTCGCGTAGATGAAGTCCTTTGCAACCGCGACCGCGACATTGGCGGGAAGCGTCCACGGGGTCGTCGTCCAGATGACGAGATACTCGTCCTGTTTCGCGGTGAGGGGGAACTTGACAAAGATGGAGGGGTCGGTCTCGTCCCAGTACTCCACCTCTGCGTCAGCGATAGCCGTCTCGCACCTGGGGCACCAGTTCACGACCCGGTGCCCGCGCTCAAGCATGCCCTTTTCCTCGGCCCTTGCAAGCGTCCACCACGCCGCCTCGATATAGTCGGGCGTGACAGTCCGGTAGGCGCCCGGGAAGTCGAGCCAGACGCCGAGGCTCCCGAACTGTTCGTCCATCAAGAGCTTGTTCTTCTCCGCAAACTCGCGACATTTTGTGATAAACGGCCCGATGCCGAACGCCTCGATATCCTTCTTGGATTTAAAACTCAGTTCCTGCTCGACCTTCACCTCAATAGGAAGACCGTGCATATCGTACCCTGCCCGGTCGATCACGTTCCTGCCGTTCATCCGGTGGTAGCGGAGGATCGAGTCTTTCAGGATCTTGTTCCAGGCTGTACCGAGATGGATACTGCCGGTAGTATACGGCGGGCCGTCTACGAAAAAGAATGGTTTTCCGTCTCTCCTGTGCTCTTTTACCTTCCCGTACGTATCCTGCTTCTGCCAGAACGCCCGGACGTCGCGTTCGATCGTCTTTGCATCAAAGTTTGCAGTGACTTCCTTCACAAGATCCCTCTTTTCCCGGCATGCGGGTATGGACGCCTGACGCGTATTGTAGAATGTTGGCGTTCACAGGACATAGTATTTTTTCACGTAATACTCCCTGCTGCACAAAAAACAGGTACCGTGAATTCACTAAATAAGCAGGGAAAAAGGGTATTGGATCAGATTGCGCGCCTGAATAAGGCGATAATGGCCGCAATACCGGTAAGCGCTGCAACCCAGCCAAAGCCGGGGGCCCTGTTTGTCTGCATACCTGTTACAACCATCGGCGCGGCAAATTCCGTTGTCTCTCCTGCCTTTACAGTGATTGCGGCAGCATAATCGTCATACCCCGGATAGGTGAAAAGAACCTGGTGAGTTCCTGCCGAGACGGAACGGATACCAAGCGGTGTCATCCCCATGAACACGCCGTCGAGATAGGCCTTTGCGCTGGCCGGACGCGATGAAAGATAAACTGATCCCAGGCCTTCCTGCGGAGCCTGTGTACCAGTGCCGATCGTCGCAATGCTTGACAGGGCCTGTGTCACGGCCACCGTGGACGTACCCTGAACAAGGGTCACGTATACCGGGAGCGACTGCCCGGCAGTGATAGAGACGGTCGATACGAAATCACTGTAGCCCGGCATGCTTACCTTGATGGAATGGGATGCTGCAGCGAGATCAGCCGAGACCGGAGCAGGCCCGTAATACACTCCGTCAATATACACGTTCGCGCCGACCGGGGTGGAGATGACAGAGACCGATCCCGTACCTGTTGCGGGCTTCCCGGATGGAACCAGCGTAGCGGTAACAGTCGTCGTCTTGCCACCTTCAACTGTTACGGTGGTCGTGTAATCCTCGTAATTGATCTTCGATACTTTCACGGTATGTTCGCCTGCGATTGTCGTACCGGAGTACGGGGTAAGGCCGACCATAATCCCGTCAACAAGTACGCGGGCCTCCGCCGGGTTCGACATGACGGCAAGGGTGCCGGTCGCGGCGATCGGGACTAATTCTGCGTGGATATGGGTGTCCTCATGGATGACAACAGAGGTCTCGTACGGCTGATACCCGTCCTTGACTATCTTTACGGTATAGCTGCTGCCAAGGGGAACTGGTGCAACTTCCATATTGGTATTCCCCTCCCATACGCCGTTGATGTAGACCTTGGCACCGACAGGGTTCGATGAAAAGGAGAAGAACGCCAGCGGCGACATCTGCACATTGAAGTTTTTGGACTCGAGCGGGTGGAGGATAAAGGTCGTTTCATAGTCGGCATAGTTCTGATAGGTCAGTTTAAGGCTATGGGATCCGGGGGGGAATATCCCTTTCCAGGGGGTTGTTGCCTGGTAGGCGCCGTCAACGTAGATCCTGGCGCCCGCAGGGGTGGACGAGACCGCGATGAAACCGTTGTCTACAGCTGTAGCGGCAGGGACGAGAGCCAGGAGAACCAGCATGCAGGTAATCAGGATTAATTCCAGGCGAGGATGAGACGGGTCATGAAGATGCGGATTCATACAATCATACTCTTCAAACAAGAGTAGGCATATATTTTCTCATCGCTTGGCAGACTCCGGGCTTCGCGTCGACCCCCTAAAAGACTGATGCAGTCCTTTTTATGCCCCGATGAGCCAACTATACTTCACAGACGGTTTTATGACACCGGCGGGAGCCAACGAATATGGACAGATACCCCCTCATTATTGGCGGACAGAGCGTTGAGACCGAGGAAACCATAACGGTACGCTTCCCCTATACCGGGGAGATCTACGCACAGGTCTGCGCCGCAGGACCTGCGGAGCTGGACAATGCAGTATCGGCAGCCTGCCAAGGATTCGAATCGACGCGGCGCCTCTCTTCCGGAAAGCGTGCGGCAATCCTCCAGCGGCTTGCGGACAGGATCAATGAACGGGCGGGGGAACTCGCCGATGTCCTTGTTATGGAGGGGGGCAAGACAAGGAAGTTTGCCACAGCCGAGGTCGCTCGTGCCGAGGTAACGGTCAGGACGAGCGCGGAGGAGGCAAAGCGGATCTACGGTGAAGTAATCCCGCTGGACTGGAGCGATGACACCGGTGGGCGGACCGGGTACCTCCAGCGGTTCCCGCTTGGACCGGTATTGGGCATCGTGCCGTTCAACTTCCCGCTCAACCTCGCCTGCCACAAGCTCGCTCCCGCAATCGCTGCTGGCAATTCGATCATTCTCAAGCCCGCATCAGCAACCCCGGTCTCCGCCATCATTCTCGGCGAGATGGCGCTTGAAGCCGGTGTACCCGCGGAAGCGGTCAGTATTGTTCCATGCGGGGGGGAGATGGCAGAGCAGCTTGCCCGTGATCCCCGGGTGGCGTATCTCTCCTTCACCGGCAGCTGCACGGTCGGCTGGCACCTCCGGTCGATTGCGGGCAGGAAGAAGGTAGGTCTCGAACTCGGGGGAAATGCGGCTGTAGTCGTCCATGAAGACGCGAACCTCGGTTACGCAGCAACGCGGATCGCCGCCGGGGGATTCATCAATGCCGGGCAGGTCTGCATATCCGTCCAGCGGGTGCTCGTCCACCGCCCTGTCTATGAAGAAGCGCTGCAGATGATCCTTTCGGCAATCAAGGCGCTCCGTGTCGGCGATCCCCGCGACCCGGCAACCGATGTCGGCCCGATGATCGACAGCAAGAAAGCTGAAGAGGCATACCAGAAAGTGCAGGAAGCCGTGCGGCAGGGTGCACGGGTACTGACCGGGGGAACGCGGAAGGACGGAATGTTTGCCCCGACCGTGCTTACGGATACGACACCGGCAATGCGGGTGAACTGCGAAGAGGTCTTTGCACCGGTGATCTCTGTTGTGCCATATGATGACTTCGACGAAGCAATCCGGAACGTAAATACCGGTGAATTCGGCCTGCAGGCAGGAATCTTTACCCAGAACATCTGTAGGGTTCTCAGGGCATTTGAGGAAATGGGCGTCGGCGGGGTCATCGTCAACGACATCCCCACCTTCCGCGTCGACCAGATGCCCTATGGGGGGGAGAAAGGCTCCGGGACCGGGCGCGAAGGCCCGCGGTACGCAATCGAGGAGATGTCCGCGCTCCGGCTGATGGTGATAAACCGTGCGGGCGGGAAGGAGTGATCTCATGCAGATCGCTGTCATCGGTGCCGGGGCATGCACTGAGCACGAACAGAGCGCTGCCTATATCATCGGGAGGATCCTCGCGGAGAACCATGCAACGCTCATCTGCGGGGGGCTTGGCGGAGTGATGGAGGCCGCGTGCCGGGGTGCACGGGAACACGGCGGGCATACCGTGGGTATTATGCCGGATGAACGGGACGGGAACCCGTATCTTGACACAGTCATCCGGACCGATATGGGGCATGCAAGGAACATCATCGTCATACAGTCGGCCGATGCCGTCATCGCGGTCGGCGGGAAGGCTGGGACACTCTCGGAGATTGCGATTGCGCTGAAGATAAATAAGCCGGTCTTCGGGTACCGTACCTGGGATATCGACGGGATCGTGGACTGCCCGACCGCAGAAGAGGCAGCATTCCGGGCAGTATCAGCTGCCGGCAGGCAGCCGGAACCGGGCTCCCGCAGGAGATGCTGATATCCCTGTCAGCCCAAAAGGGCGGCTAAAGACGGGATCTTTAAAAAAAAAAAAGAGAACGTGATGGCGGGCAGTGGGGTTACCTGAAACAGCCCAGCTGGCAGCCACGGATCTTTACTGAGTGTGAGTTGCAGTATTCCCCGATTGCCTTGAGCGGGAGCTTGTGCTTTTTGGCAATCGCGAAAGCCTGCGGGCACTTGATCTCCTTTTCTATACCTGCCTCCCTGAAAGCCTCTGCTATCTTCTCGTCAGTCATGGTAACATAATTACATGTACTTCATTATGTTGTTTGCGTAACCTGCAATGAAGCACACTTATGATCGGAGACCGCCAATATTCCGGTAATGAAAGTCGCCCTTATCAACTCCCGGCAGGACAAGGCGGGGCTTAATATCCGGCATTCGATCGAGACACTTCTCTTTGGGCGCAGCAGCTGCGGCGACCGCACCTACGAGTTCTTCGATGTGGAGAGCCGGCTCATCCATGCTGACGGCGTTGACCGGGATGTTGACTGTGACCTTGTAATCTTCCTCTCCCGGCATGCGAGTGTAAACCCGGTGCCCGTCCTTACCGTTCACGTGACCGGCAACCTGCAGGACGCTGAACTCGGGGGAAGTCCCCGCACGCTTCCCCCCGCAGCCCCGGCCATGATGCAGGCAGTCCTGCGGGAACTTGCACGGCGCTGTCCCCCGGGCTACCGTGCAGCTTACGAGGTCACCCACCACGGGCCGACCGATATCAGGCACCCTTCCTTCTTTGTCGAGATTGGGAGTACCGAAAAGGAATGGGCGGATGAGTCTGCCGGGCTTGCGGTTGCGGAGAGCGTGCTTGCCGCCTGCCCGGCCGATGCGGTCCCGCTTGTCGGTTTCGGCGGGAACCATTACGCCGCCCGGCAGACCGGGATCGCCCTTTCAACCCGCGGGGCATTCGGGCATATCGCCCATTCCAGGGAAGTCGGCTCTCTCGATGCCGCCATCGTGCGGCTGATGATGGAGAAGACCGGTGCGGTTGCGGCCCATATTGACCGTAAAGCGCTCTCAAGGCATGATCTCTCTCACATATATCGCCTGCTGGATACCGAAGGAATCATGCGGCTGTCGGAAACTGACCTTGCCGGTATGGGATCGCTGCCTTTTACGACTTATTGTGCGGCACGGGATATTGCGGTAACCGTTGCGAAGGGTGCACGGTGTCACGTCCATGCACTGGCGGGAGATTTCAACCCACAGGTTATAAGGATCGATCCCTTGCTTTTTGGCGAAGCGATCAGGGCTGACGAGGGGATGTTCCTTGAAGGTCTCGAAAAAATGCCCGTTATTCACATAACCGGGCAAGATAACCGTCCGCTTCCGGTTTTCATCACCTCTGCGGAGCATAGAGCCGGAATAATAAACGATTTAAATACATTGTGCGTAAAAATCATACGTATTAAAGAGATCACTGCAACGGAGGGGGATCACCTGATCATACAGCGGGTCCGGTTCGACCCGGTAAAAGCGCGCGAACTGGGAGTCCCGAAAGGCCCGCTATATAAAGAACTGGCAGAGGGCCGGCCCATAACAGTCAACGGCAGGGTGATCACGCCAGCGATGGTGTCAACGGGCAGTGAACTCAAAGTCCACATCCCGGGATTGGAGAACATTTCATGAGGTCAATTGTTGAAGAGGCACTCACCAGAGCGCGGGACGAAAAACCGTCCGTTGCGCAGAATAACGAAGACCTTGACCAGATTCTTGCCGAGCTCAAGACCGAGATTACGGTGATCGGCTGCGGCGGCTCCGGCTCGAACACGATCACCCGCATGATGGAGGAGGGTATCCACGGTGCCCGCCTCGTCGCGGTCAATACAGATGCCCAGCATCTTATCCGTACCCATGCCGATCAGCGGATCCTGATCGGCAGGCAGCGTACCCGCGGGCTCGGTGCCGGATCCATCCCCCAGATCGGTGAGGAGGCGGCGCTGGAGAACGAGCAGGAGATCAAGTCCGTTGTATCCGGGAGCGACATGGTCTTCATCACGGTCGGGCTTGGCGGAGGTACAGGTACAGGAAGCGCCCCGGTTATCGCGAAGGCGGCCCGCGAAGAGGGGGCACTCACTATCGCGATCGTCACACTGCCATTTGCCGCCGAAGGGACCATCCGGATGGAGAACGCCGAAGCGGGGCTCGAACGCCTGCGGGATGTATCGGACACGGTCATCGTAGTGCCCAATGACCGGCTGCTCGAGGTTGTCCCCAAGCTGCCGCTGTATGCCGCTTTCAAGGTCGCTGACGAGGTGCTGATGCGTGCTGTGAAGGGGATTACAGAGCTCATCACGATGAACGGGCTCGTCAACCTCGACTTTGCTGATGTACGTACCGTCATGGAGCGCGGCGGTGTGGCCATGATCGGGATGGGAGAGAGCGATTCCGAAGATAAGGCCGCCGATTCGGTCAAGAAGGCCATCCGGTCGCCGCTGCTAGACGTAGATATCTCCGGCGCGACCGCCGCGCTTGTCAATGTGGTCGGAGGGCCCGATATGACCATGGAGGAGGCAGAAGGGGTCGTGCAGGAGGTCTACGGACGCGTCGATCCCAATGCACGGATCATCTGGGGTGCGCAGATCGACCCTTCAATGCAGAATAAGATGCGTACTTTGCTGGTTGTCACGGGCGTACGGTCGCCACAGATATATGGGAGGAACGAGAAACTTACCCCAAAAGTTCAGAAACAGTTTGAGATCGATTTTCTCAAGTGAGGAAATATGGAAATATCAAAGCCGGAAATCAAAGTTAACGTACAGGAAGAGTTTTTCAGGAAATACTTGCGGGTTCTGAAGCTCGCGCGCACCCCAACACGCGAAGAGTACACCAAGATCGCCATCGTTGCCGCTGCCGGCGTCCTTGTAGTCGGGCTTATTGGTTTCTTCATCTACGAGATGTTTATCGCAGTGCCGCTCTGATCACCATGAATCCGACTGAACAGACGCCATCTGCTCCCGAGCAGGAACAGCCGCCCCGGAAAGATCCTGCCGCTGCGCCACCCGCCCCTGAAACACCAGCCCCCGCTGCACCCGATCTTCCTAAACCGCAGCAGCCGGTTAAACCAGTGGCTGCACCGGCTCCGGCTGCACCCGCAATTGAGAACCGCATCTTTGCGATCAAGACGACATCCAAGCAGGAGCGCACCGTTGCCGACAGCATTTTAAAGGCTATATCGACAAACGCGACCGATATCAAGGTGACGGCTGTCATCGTTCCCAATGAGCTGCAGGGCTACGTGCTTGTCGAAACCCCGGAGAAGATGAACCGGATCGAGCAGCTCGTGGAGAAGATCCCGCATGCACGCGCGGTCGTCAGGAAGGGCAAGGACGAGGGGGAGAAGAGCTCGATGTCGCTCTCCGAGGTCGCCCACTTCCTCGTGCCAAAGCCGGTCGTCTCCGGGATCGAGGAGGGCACAATCGTCGAGCTGATTTCCGGCCCGTTCAAGGGTGAGAAGGCGGTTGTCAAGCGCGTGGACTCGGCAAAGGAAGAGATCACGGTCGAACTGTACGAGAGCGTTGTCCCCATCCCGATCACGGTCCGGGGCGACCATGTCCGCGTCGTAGAGAAATTCTCCGACCAGAAATAATCTCCTTCCCGTCTTTTTTTAATTACCAGGTGCTGCATAGCGGCAGTCATCATAACCGGCTATTAAGTTACGCAGTTCTGCCCGCAGACCTCCGGGTCAGATGCAGAAATATCCCAGGATACCCCG
This sequence comes from Methanoregula sp. PtaU1.Bin051, assembly GCA_002067895.1. GTDB lineage: Archaea > Halobacteriota > Methanomicrobia > Methanomicrobiales > Methanospirillaceae > MVRE01. The sequence continues at coordinate 119,617 of MVRE01000013.1, forward strand.
TTATCCTGTAAAAAAAATTTTACGAAGGCGCCGCCCCCTTCTTCCGGGAGTCTCTGGACAGCCTTCCGGACACGTAATACCTAAGCTCACAGGTGAATATCAATCAGAACGCGAATACGGGGCATCCTTCAGATGGTCCTGGTATACATAGCTAAAATAGTGCCGCAGTAATAGTATTTTCAATGGATGGACCTGGAAAATGACACGCCCTGACCTAGCAACCGAGATCGACATGGTCGGAAGGATGATGATCGCCATTGAGAAGATTGAGGGATGCAGTGAGTTTGCAGGACTGGTTCCAGAGATCAGGACGAACATGGTGTTCGCACAACCAAATGCCCGTGCTTCCGATGAGGTCATGGCCGTCGATGGCCGGATTACCATTATCGATGGCATGCCACGGGCAGCCGGGAGAGTCCGTTTCGGTGCATCAGGCCACATGGCACGGTTCATCATAGAGCTCATGAAGACCAATCCATCCATCCGGGCCGGGATAAATTTTGCAAATCTTCCCGGCTTTTCAGACTGGCTGTCAGACCGCTGCGTAAAGGAGGGACGGACGGTTGTACTTGTTGACCGTAGAAGCGAACCTGCACACCTCCGGATCACGGAGGGCTCTTCCATGCAGTGGAAGGCTGCAGAGGCTATTCGGGCCGCAGGCGGAAAGGTGCCGGACATCATATGCGATGCAGGCGGAATGGGCAAGGAGCCGGTGTGTATCCTCGTAGGGACCGAACCCGTCAGTGTCGCACAGGATGCATGTGCAATCGCGAGGGCATATGCGCGATCGCTGTAATGCCCCGTTTTAACATTAAGGATTGCCAACATTGTTAACGCGGTTCAGAAGATAATCAGGAGGCGATTACAATGGAACTCGATGAAATTACGATCAGCAGGGCGATTCTTACGGCACAGATGAAAACCCTGATCGATCATATGGAGCTTGATGCGGCTGTTGTCGGGGCAGGTCCCTCCGGGCTTACCTGCGCGGCACTTCTTGCTGAAAAAGGCATTAAAGTCGGCATCATTGAGAAGAAGCTCTCTATCGGTGGAGGTATGTGGGGCGGCGGGATGATGTTCCCGAAAATAGTCGTGCAGGAAGAGGCGCGCCGCCTGCTCGACCGGTTCCATATCCGTTCCACGCCATACCGGGAAGGGTATTACGTTGCAGCGTCGGTCGAGGCCGTCTCCAAACTTGCCGCCGCCGCATGCGATGCAGGCGCGGAATTCTTCAATCTCACATCGGTAGAGGATGTCATGATCAAGGCAGACGGGAGGGTCAGCGGGCTTGTCATCAACTGGACTGCTGTCGAAATGGGAAAACTCCATGTCGACCCGCTGGTAATTGGATGCAGGTTCACGGTTGACGCAACCGGCCACGATGCAGTCGTTGCAAGGCTTGTTGCGAGGAAGGGGGGCGACCTCCAGGTCAAAGGCGAGGGTTTCATGTGGGCAGATCGTGCCGAGTCACGCATCCTGGAGCATACGAGGGAGGTGTTCCCCGGCCTTATCGTTACCGGCATGGCGGCAAATGCCGTTGCAGGTGAGAGCCGGATGGGCCCGGTTTTTGGCGGGATGCTCCTTTCCGGCGAACATGCCGCTGAACTTGTCATCAGCAGGATGAAGGAATAAACAGGGGACGGTACGGGTTTTTATAAGACTTAACCGGCCGTAAGGGGGAGGTTCAACCCTTCCTCTTCCGTTCCTCGTTGATCGCGTCCCTCTTCTTTGCAGCGGCGGCAAAGACCGCGAGAAGATCCTGCCGGTCCTTGTCGAACTCCGCCATGTCCGTCACATTTCCCCCGATCATGGGCGGGCAGTAGGGGATGTCGCCGATCGCGGAGAAGTCGTCATCGGCAACCTGAAGTGCAAACGATCTGCCGATCTCCGGCTCGATGACCTTGTCAAGCGGGTTTTCGCCCCGGACCTTGACATCAATATCCAGCGCGGCCTTCATTCCTGCAAGCGTCGTCGTCGCAAAACCGAGAACAATGATCTCGCGGGGATCGAAGATGTTGATGAAGGTCAGCAGGCGGCCGCTGCTCCCGTCCTCCTCCATTCCCTCGATCCCGAAGCCGGTCGTATGGAACTACGCCTTCCGGAAATCCTCGTACGTCTTTCCCTCCTTCAGTTTCCTTGTCAGGATCGACACAGTCCGGACCAATTTTGGTTTTTCTGCCGCCATAATCTCACTGCGGGTAATTATGTGAAAGATATTTAAGAAGTGATCGGAGATGAGACGGAGGGCTTTTTTAAGCTTAACCGGGTATGGCTGTCGAAGTATAACGCTCTAAAGTTGAAAGTCTGCCATTCAATGGCGCCGGCTGGCCGGCTCGGACGATATTACAGGGCACCCATCCCGGTAGAAAACGTCAGCACTATTCTTCTTTTGGCGATCGTTCAATGGATTTCACGTTATAGTCCTTGTCCACATTTACCTTCACAATATCCGCTGTATAAGTGTGTGCGCGCAGCATGGTGGCCAGGAGCGATTCCGGGCTCCCGTCAGGACGATGCTTAACAGTTACCTGTACCTTGTGATAGGGTTCCATGCTCGTCAGCAGGAGTTTGTCCTTGATCACATTCTGGATCTTCCTGCGGTCCGCGGCTGAATAGGTCTTTCTGGTCGCTCCGGGAAGAACCACAACTTCGACATCCTCATTGGCATGTTTCTCAGTCATATGCGATTCTCCTCAGGAAAGGTTTGTGGGGAGAGGTCTCCCCGGCGGATCCATGGCCCGCTCTGATGGCGTCCGATGAAGACAGTTTCCATTCCTCAGCATTTCGGGATGGGCAGGAATTTACCAACATCACCGCTGATGCCGTGGGCGTTCGCCACCGGGTACTTTGCCCTCTCACAGGTCCTGAGAGCCACTCCCATCTTTTCCTTACCTTTCAGCACTTTGGTCCAGAAGCATTTGAATACTTCTTCGGAGGGTCCGATCAGCAGGTTCACCTTGCCGCCAACAAACGTCCTTGCACCTGCTTTCATGATCGCCGGCTGCAGCGGTGAATTGAAAACCTGGCATGAGTTGAAATAGATAACCTCAGGACAGAGGGCCTTCTTTCCCAAACTGGAGAACCACTTGTATGTGAGGTTTCCATCGGCCAGGACAATGCCTTCTGTCCAGCCGTGGCCGATGTTTCCGAAACCCTTCAGGTGTCCGCTCAGGAAATGTTTGTAATTAGTCAGGTTCGCGTCTTTCCCGAGGAGCTTCACGCACTTGTAACCGGCGCTCGTTGCAATCTTATACGCGGTTTCAACTCCCTGTTTAGCTGTGACGATCTCCGGAACCGGCGTGCTAAACACCATATCTACAACTTTTGGTTTGACGATATGACCGGCTGCACGCGGGGCGGCCGCGTATTCAACCTCCTCCTCCTCTACGTATGACAGCTCGACCCCCCTGACGGCGTACTTCTCGTCGATATCGATTCTGGCGATGTCTGCAGTATACGTATAGGCCCTGAGCATGTAGGCTATAAGGGCTTCCGGTTTGCCATCGCGGCGATGCTTCACGACTACGTTGACCTTGTGATAGGGCTCTGTGCTCGGTAGCAGCAGCTCATCCATCACTGCTTTTTGGATCTGTTTGCTCTCACCGGCGCTGTAGACTGCCTTGACGGCAGTCCCCAGGACGACGACTGGCACGTTTTCATTCACGTTCATCTCAACCATATCATAACCTCCTTTTTATAAACTAGAAGTTATCCTCAAAATATAAATAATTATTCATTCTGAATTATTTTTTAGTGTAAATGACTGATTGCCGCAGCTGGAATTAAACGGCATCATGGATGATTACCGGTGTGGATAACCTGGCAAGCCCCGGTATCGCAAACCGTCCAATAATGGAATCCTGCCAATGCTGAATAAAAGATATCACAGGTATCCGGGGCTAACGATCATTTCAAAAAGTTTTTCTGTGGTTTTGACACCGCTACCCGAACAGGCCGAAGAGCCCGCGGCTCTGTTGTTCGGCAGACGCAACCTGGCCGAGCCGGGCATTCTCTTCCTGCATAATCCGGAGCTGCTCTTCGAGCATGGCCCGGGTTTCGGTGTCAAGGCCCGCGGTATTCATGAGCTGCTCGATCTGCCGTATGCGGTTCTGGTTCTCTGTCGTCAGGTGGGTGAGTTCAGCCGCTGAGACGCGATCGCCGCCGAAGAAGAACCTGCTGAAGGCATCCCGGCTCCGGATCTGCTCTTCAAGCTGCCATGTCTGCAGGGCGGAGTTGTTGAAGTCGCGGGCGATTTCGGATACCTGCGGCCCTATCCCGCCGGTGATATCTTCCATGGCAAGGAGCGTGTGGACGGCCAGGCGGACCTCATTATCGTTTGCGACCCACCCGGCGCGGACCGGTGTCGCGTTGCGGAGCGTTGCGTTCAGCACGTTGCGTTCCTGGAGGATCCTTTCGCGTATTACGGACGTGTTCCGAACAGCGTCCGTCTCATTCGCTCGGAGCGCTGTCTGTATCTCTTGACGTTCCCGTGTCTGGTTCTGGACCGGGGGCTCCACCTCCTTACCGGTCTGGTTCCTGTTTCTGAGCTGTTCCTGAATAGTCTCGCGTACCTGCGTGACATTCTCTTCAATCCTGTCAACGACTTTTCTTACCGCATCGCCCTGGCCCTGATTATCGTTGGAGGGAAGGGCAATACCGGCAGGTCTTCCGATCTCGTTTCCGGCTGCGGTTACGGGCATCGCAAGAATGGATAAACAGATGGCAATGATCAGGATTACAGTTATGCGTTTCATGAGCAATCCCACGTATTTTATTTGCACCTTTCTTTCAGGCTGTTAAAAAATATTTTGAAATTATATTGCTCACTCAAGAAAACCGTACGTCCTGCACTTCAAGGGCAGCAGGGATTGGCGGAATACCGGTATAATGGTTTTGAAGCAGCTGTCATATCCCGGCCAAAAGATAAGGAAAGAAGAGAATTATCCCCGTTCGTATTCCGGAAAATTTCCGGAAAATTTTCATTGCATTCAACGGATGGTATTTGATATGTTAAAATTGCACGATTAATCCGCGGGCTCGCATTTCAGCCCGATCTGGTTGCTGTTGCACTGCCGGTAATCAAGCCCGCAGATCGTACATGCGGGATACGCCGCCTTCGCCCGGTATTCCTTGTCTTTCCACAGGGTCCGGATCCTTTCCTCATCTTCTGAAAATCTCCATAGACTATCCATCTATTTACATCTCTCTTTCTGTTGGTGCAACCATATCTCATATAATAAAACCGGGTGGCAGGGCATACCTGCATGGCATAAGAATCCGGCGACAGGAAATCTGCCGGCCGTAGATTTTCAGGGTGGTGCAGGGGGTCGGGCCATGTATTAGCGTTCATGGCCGGCTGGGTACAGGGACAGAGTACAGCAACATGATATTACCGGATTCTCTCTCGTGAAAATGCATTAGGCAACGGTAGGCGGCAACCATGCTATGGACCTGTGCGGACTGTCCGGATATCTGAAATATGTCATCCGACCCCCCACATGCCCCTGTAATTTTGAACCGGTTTTTAGTGCAATTTTACGACAGAGAATGCTGGTATGATCCGGCCGGATCTTTTATAGGGGGTCGGATGGATATTTTCACTGCGCACAGAGTCCTCCCGCAGGCAGGACAAGTGAACCTGTGGAAACGGGACCGGTCAGGCTCCCTGCTAAAGAGCAGCGATCACGGCCATAATAATGACGGCAGGGATGATGAAATCAATTCTATCGGGTTCTTCATGCCAGGCTCCTGAACAGAAGAGTTCAGCCGGGTGCGAAAAACGCAATCCGATATGTTTATTTTTCAGACAGCACTGATTATTTCCTATGAAGAACCGGTTTATTGTCCTGCTTACCGTTGTTCTCATCATAGCCTGCATCATCATCCTGTTCCTTGTCCTCGGCATCGGGAATAAACCGCTCCCTGACAACGAATGCGCAATGGCGATAACGGTCCGGGTGTCCGACACTGAGTTCGGGCGATCGGTGTCCGGCTTTAGCTCGAAATCCGGCATTTTCCCGGCAGTCACGATTGCAAAAGGCAGCGCCGAATGCGGCAAACCGATAGTTGTCACGCTATATGACGCAAACAGACAGATCGTTCTTTCACACGCCTACAATTCCCCGCCGCAGGGCATGGGCGGGACGACCGGTTACGGGGACTATAACCCGGGAAGGAACCTCAGTCCGGGCTCGTACTATTTGGAATGCTCATATGGCGATGCGCTTGTGAACCAGATCCAAATAACCATCGTCTGATACCTGATATCTTTTTCCGCTTTTCCTGTCGTTGCGCCATTTGCCTTTATCCGGAAAAGTACCCGGAACGGGCCTGTCGGCTGGATCAGAAAAAGAGGAATCGGTACTCAGATTGGGGCCGGATTCATAGCACTCCCTGACCGGACATCGGGGATGGTTAATTTGCCCGCCCCTTTGGGGGGGGCGGGTTCTGGTGAGTATCGGGATAAATTGGCACTTTCGGGTACTTTCCCATACCGAACTCCAGTATTTTCGTAAATCCTGAGGAAACCATAACGACGTTGAAAAACCTCCAACTATTTCGAAATTGGATCTTCAGAAAATTGTATGAATTTCAACCTCTATATCCGGAGATTCTGTAAAAAAAATCGTTTAGCAAGCAAAAGAAATCTGCGATGAATACTACTCCCTTTTAATTCGGGTATTATTTCTTCGAACTATCAGCAGAATAATGATAATCTGCCCAAACAGCGAAACAATCGCAACGATGAACATAAGGAAAAAAGGATCATCGAAAACGGGGAACAAGGGCCGGGAATCAAGCCGGGGTAGCGTGAAATATGTATAGAATGCGGCCAGCCCGGTAATGAATGTCAGGATTGATGAAATAATTATGGACAACGTCATTTTTTTGTCCGGATTAAAAATCGCTTTTCCGAATGGTGACAGATCATAGTATACCCATTTCCTCCCGTCTTCTTTCGACTCAATCAATCCGGATTCTTTCAAGCGTTCCAAGTGATGATGGATGGTAGATGGTTTCAGAGACAGTTCCTTTGAAAGCTCTGCATTTGTCTTCTTTCTCTCCCGAAGAGATGTCAAGATAGTTACTCTCGTATCGGATGAGAGGATGTCGATAGTGGATTTATCGATGATGTATTCCGTTTGATCGTCCATAGTGACTGATTTTAAAAAAATATTATATCAAATCTTCTGAATACAAGGACTATACAGAATTGGTTTTTGTTAGATTGAAATCTACGATTTTACCAGTCATATTATTCCCCTCCTGCAAATGCCACATGAAGACAGCGCGTCTTCATCGGAACGATAAAAGGTGGTCTTCATGAAAAATCTGTCAATCCTCCTTGGATTAGCAATTGCGCTGCTTCTTGTTGGTAGCGCATCAGGAACTGTGATCGACAATAAAGTGTACAGTGCACTTGCACCCGGCTACTCAGAACATCTCATAAAATCGTTCGGGCCGGTCTCAATTGAAAAAACCGGTCAGCCAGCGCCTGAGGGCATTGCATCGAGCTTTAAAAGTTTCGTCGATCGTGATGTCTGGTATAAAAAACTCAACAAACTCTATGAAGAGACAAAGTACTCCGTTGACGAGAAGTTCTCCTACCCAAGAGGTCCGGTTATTTCGTATGGGTACGATGCCATGGGATCCATTGCCGTGGGGATATATGACAAACAGGAAGTGAAAGAAGAAACAATCGATGAGATCTATGCATTCATAAACAATGAAGCCAAGAAGCAGGGAATCGATACGCTCCCCGTTGTATTCTTCTCAGCGCCAATGCCTCAGATGGATTTAAACCGTGATGATGTCTGGCGACCGGTCATTGGTGGAGTGCAGGGTGCAAATTCGATTGGAGCATTCACCATCGGTTTTGCAGCGACAAGAAGCGGACAGGAGGGTGTCATCACAGTTGGTCATGCCGGAAGCGTCGGGACAACCATTTACCAGCCAAATTCAGGATACTCGATTGGGACAATTACCGTTTCTTCCGGGGGAGCAAATTCTGATTCTGCATTTATTGCGTTCGATGACACTTCCGGTCAGGTTTTTGAGACCTCCCAATCCCAACCGGGCGTTTCCGGAGGGACTGATCCTTGGTTGAACCTCGGCGTTACCAAATCCGGTATTTCAACAGGCGTAACTTCAGGTACCGTTGTATCTCAGACTTCGCTTTATAATAGTTTCTTTGGCAAGACGATCTACAACCAGTGGTATGCAAGTTTTTCATCGGCAAGCGGAGACAGTGGCGCCCCTGTTTATTTCAAAGATGCAAACCAGCAGATCCAGATCGTTGGCGTTTATTGGGGACGGGGAAGTTACGCGGTATTCTCCCCAATTTCAAGTGTTCTGAGTGACTTGAGTTAGGACCTCAGTTTCCAGAAAACTTTCTTTTTTAATTTTATTTTCATATTGTCGGATGATAATTGATTCTACTTCCTCAAATGTCCCTTCATGCAGCTGCCAGAATCTTTTCTGACCGGTGATATATGAAGAAGGATTGTGTACTATTTTTTGAATTTGTGATACACAAAAGGATCCTAGCGATAGCATTTCTGTGCCATCATAGGATTTTAGGACACTACTTGGAATTGAGCAAAGGTCGATGGGGGGAGGGTCAGAGGGGGCCAGCTATTTTAAGGGAACGGACAGACGAGTACACGAGGTGGTGAACCCGGCACACTCTTCTCCGACAGAGGTTCCCCGCCGACACCAAGTCGAGAATTGTTTTACAATTTTCGGGAGCCTGCCCTTCCGAAGGAAAACCTGTGATCCGGGTATCTCCGGGCGGCCTCCGGCACCCTTCCAGCACCTAATCCTATCAAAGATAATTGCCTAGAACGCGAATACGAGCCGATTTTTGCAGCGTGATTTTCCGGGGTTTACGGTTCTGGTATGTTTGGCCGTTTTCCGGAATATCCTCTGCTATAACTCGACTAAATAGTGCGGTCATCCGGGGACGATTCAGGCAGGTTTTGGCTAATCCGGGGCTATATTGAAGATTTCTAAAAATAACTGTGTCGGTTTTTGGCAAAACCGTGTCGGTCGGCCATTCCGGGAAGGGAATCCGGGCTCAAATCAGCCCCCGTTTCAACGGGGATTTGGGAAGACCCTTATGGGTTCTTCGATGGGGGTGGAATTGTCTGATGAGGTTGCCCACCCCCCTGAAGGGGGGGTCGCTCGGCCGCCTCGTCGGGGCCTCGCTGGGCAGATTTTGATAATTCTACGATTTTATTTCTTATTCTCTTTTCGAAATCTTGATCATTTTTACCAAAACATTTAACGCAAGCATTTACATTTTCTCTTAATGAAATTTAAAGAAATTATTAAACGCATTACTGGAATTAGTACTCCAATTTTCGGAATTTCATGGAATCCGGAAAATACAGAAAGGGATCATGCCAGAGAAGTAATAGCTTTTTTAGAAGATCGTCGTGTATTGTATAATCCGTGCGAAATTGAAATACCAGAACATTGCATCGATTCCGTGATACAAATCAGAGCATTTCTTACCAGAAAAATCGGTCAACTGGATCAAGATAGCGAGTTGTCAATGGCTCTTCGAGCCATGAGAGCTGCCTGTCGAAAGTATCTCGATAGAATGGGAGTAAAAGATGATTCGTTTTTTTTTTCGATGCTCATCGAACATTCAATAACCGTTGGGTATTACATAGCTATATTGGAGGATTAAGAGACGTATTTGGGGTGCATATAGCTAAAATCGCTGTTGCCTATGGCATTGATATTGAAGAAGATTTAGCGTCAATTATTCCGGGATTGGATTCTGATTATGAATCCATCACAAATAATCGTAGTGATCAACCGGTTAAAAAAATCGAAAACAAAAGAAAGAGGAAGCATTAATTTTTTTTCTTACGTTTGAGTGCTCTCTCAATATTTTTATTAAGTCGTTCAACAATAGCATCGGAAAGCGGCAAATCAATTTCCATTATATTTTCTTCTTCAAGTTGTCCTTTAATCAGGCGACGTTTTGTAAGCTTTAATTTTATGGGTGCTTTGCGATCTTCTTGTAGAAATTTTAACAAAGTAATAATTAGATCAACAGCAGCTATTCCCAATCCAAGATGGGAAATAATTTCTGGGCCGCTCTCATGGCACTCCAAAACAAATTGCTCATCATTTCTCTCTATTAAAACATCACCTTCATCTCGTAAGTGCCCGCAGGGACGAATATATTCGTTTATTCTGGCCCATGTTTTTGGCCAACAATGAAAGCAGCAGCATCCTCCTTGAACGGGTTTGATTTTAATAGAAATGTAATCTTCATAATTAGTCGGTGTTTTCAATAACCGGATTGCTCTGTTCAAACTGCTTTCCAAAAGATCCATGATTAAGTGACCATTGCCTGTTAAGATTTATTACTTTGTTGACAAGGTAGTTCTGGATTCATCTCTAATGGCATCAATCTCCACAGTACGAGATCACCTTTATCACCCCTTACGCCTAATTTTAAAGACCCACGCTTAGTGCCCGTTTTCACGGGACGGCATGGAGCACAGAACATGGCAGAAGTGGTCGAGGTTTTAGTACCCGGCGGAAAGGCAACCGCAGGCCCGCCCTTAGGGCCAGCGCTCGGACCACTCGGTATCAACGTGAAGGCTGTCATCGACGAGATCAACAAGAAGACCGGCACATTCAACGGGATGCAGGTCCCGGTCAAGGTCGAGGTCGACGACAAGAAGCAGTTCACGGTGACGGTCGGGGTACCCCCGACGTCGGCGCTCATCAAGAAGGAGGCCGGTATCGAGAAAGGATCGAAGGAGCCGAACGCCATCGTGGCAGGAAACCTGCCATTCGAGGCCGCTGTCAGGATTGCCAAGATGAAGATCGAAGGCATGCTCTCCTACGAGCTGAAGACCGCAGTCAGAGAGGTCGTCGGCACGTGCGTCAGCATGGGCGTCAACGTTGACGGCAAGAAGCCCAAGGACATTTTAAAGGAGATCGCCGAGGGCAAGTACGACAGCGCCATCAAGTAACTCGTTAGTTGTAAAAACCCATAGAAGATCGCTTGTGCGGTCGCATCACTATGGAGGTAGCAGATGGTTGAAAGGGCCAAAATACTGGAAGCCGTGAAAACGGCTCTTGAAAAGGCGCCGAAGCGACAGTTCTCCGAGAGTATTGATATCACCATCAACCTCAAGAACATCGACATGGCGCAGCCGAAGAATCGTATCGACGAGACGATTCTCCTCCCCAACGGCACCGGCGAGAACATCGGGATCTGCGTTCTGGGCAAGGGCGACATCGTCACCCAGGCAAAGGACGCAAAAGTCGACCTGATCATGGGTCCCGAGGAGATCGAGAAGCTCGGCGGGCAGCCGCGCGAGGCACGCAAGGTGGCCGCAAAGTACCGGTTCTTCCTTGCGGAGACTGCGGTTATGCCGCAGGTCGGCAGGTTCCTTGGTCCCCGGCTCGGTCCGCGGGGCAGGATGCCGATGCCGATCGCAGGCGGGCAGGATATCCGCCCGATCGTGGAACGGTTACGAAAATCGGTCAAGATTAGGACCAAGGACAAGACCGTGTTCTCCACCAAGGTCGGTTCCACGGCAATGAAGCCGGAGCAGGTCGCCGAGAACATCGACACCATCCTGAAACGTGTCGAGGCCGTTCTCGAGCAGGGATCGCTCAACATCCGGTCGATCTATGTCAAGACCACGATGGGTCCCGCAGTGAGGCTGGTGTAAATGGCTCTTTATACACACCACCTCCCGGCATGGAAGAGGGAAGAGGTCGAGGAGATAAAGAAGAATTCCGCGCAGTATACGCTGATCGGGCTTGTCGATATGTATGGCATCCCGGCTGCACAGGTGCAGCAGATCCGGCGCAACCTTCGCGGGAAAGCGGTCATCAAGGTAGTGCGTAACACCCTCATCGAGCACGCGCTTGGAGAGATCGGCGGGAAGGTAACAGAACTCAATAAGTTCATTTCCGGCCATTCCGCGATGATCTTCACGAACGACAACCCGTTCAAACTCTTCAAGGCACTCGAGAAGACCAAGACCAAGATGGCGGCAAAGCCCGGTGAGACCGCTCCCGAAGACATCGTGATCGAGAAAGGACCGACAAGCTTCAAACCCGGGCCGATTGTGGGCGAGCTCCAGCAGGCCGGTATCCCGGCGGCCATCGAGGGTGGCAAGGTCAAGATCCGCGAGACCAAGACGATTGTGAAGAAGGGAGCGGTCATCAGCAGGAAGGTCGCCGACGTGCTCATCAAGATGGACATCAAGCCGATGGACGTCGGCCTTGTCCTGCAGGCGGCGTTCTACGAGGGAGACGTCTACGAACCGTCGGTTCTCGCTATCGACGAGACCGCGATCCTCGCACAGGTCCAGCTCGCAGCGCAGCAGGCATTCAACCTGTCCGTGAACGCGGCGATCCCGACCAAGGAGACGATCGCACCGATCCTTACCAAAGCGGTACGCGAGGCACGCGGCCTTGCAATCGAGGCGGCGATCTACGAGAAGGATGTCGTGGATGCGATTATCGGTAAAGCGCAGCGCGAGAGTCTCGCGCTGAAGAACATTGTGAAATAAGAAACTGAGGTGAACAAACGATGGAGTATATCTATGCAGCACTTCTCCTGCACAAGGCAGGCAAGAAGATCGACGAGAATGGTGTCAAGGCAGTCCTGACTGCCGCAGGTGCGAAGGTTGACGAATCCAGAGTCAAGGCACTCGTTGCCGCGCTCGATGGCGTAAACATCGAGGACGCAATCAGCAAGGCAGCAGCGGCCCCGGTCGCCGTTGCGGCAGCACCAGCAGCGGCAGCACCCGCAGCAGCAGCGGCAGCCCCGGCAAAGGAAGAGAAGAAAGAGGACAAGAAGGCAGAAGAAGAGAGCGGCATGGCAGGGCTCGGTGCCCTGTTCGGCTGATACCTCTTTTTTCAGTCCACTATTAAAAACGTTTTAAATTCAGAGCTGTTCCCTGAAGACAAACGTCCTGCAGAGCAGGCGGTTTCCTTCGACGACCGGGGAGCTCCGGAGCGACGCCCTGATCTTAAGGCCGTACTTGTTCTTCAGCGTGATATTCCCGCTCCATGCATCCTTCGAGCGGGCGATGAACGCATTCTTGTCGATCGCAAACGGATCGCCGGGGTTCTGGAGTTCGCTGATGTGCCTGCGGAGAACCTCTCCGGGAGCAGACCCGATCTTCTTTACAAATGCAGCATTGACATACTCGATGGTGCCAATCGAGTCGGTGAGGACGACGATGTCGTCCATGGTGTCGATGGCCGACGACATCACGAGCAGCCGCTCCCGCTCCTTCTCAAGGCTCTTGTTGGCCTCCAGCACCTTCAGTTCTTCCTGCTTCAGCCGGGTGATGTCATTCGAGAAGACCGCAACCATCGTCACGGCACCGGTGCTGTCCATGATGGGGCAGATGTTGTTGTCGTACCACCTGCCGCCGGACTCCTCCTCGAATCGGTTCTTCTTCCCGCCCATTCCCGCCCGGATCTCCTCGGCAAGCCGGGTCGAGATCGCGCCACTTGGGATCAGTTCGAAATAGGATGTATTTACGATGTCTGCCGTCTGTTTTCCCGCACGTCGGGCGAGCGCTTCGTTCAGGGCAAGGACGGTGCCGTCACGGTCGAGGATAAAGAGGGCGTCAGTCGTGGCATTCAGGAGGGCTTCGATGGTCTGTTCGTGCTTCTTTAAATTCTCGTCAATGGCATGCTTGTACAGCGCCATGTTGATGGCGATCCGAAGCGCCTTGTCGTCAACCGGCTTGATCAGGTACCCGAAGGGGGCGGAGACCTTTGCCTTTTCCACCGTCGCCTCATCGGACTGGCCGGTCAAGAAGATGACCGGGAGGGAATACTTCCCCTGAATCTGCTCAGCCGCCTCAATCCCGTTTATGGCTCCCTTTAAGTGGATATCCATCAGCACGAGATCCGCCCGCTGTTCGCCGGCAACCTGCACTGCTGATTCGCCGGTGTCTACGACAACCGGCACATCATATCCCATATCCTGAAGCTTTGCCTGCAGGTCTGCACCGGTGATGAACTCATCTTCGACAACGAGGATACGTGCCTTGTTCATGGCAATCACTCTCCTTTCTGTTTCTGCGGGAATATAATCGTATAGTGTATGCCGCTCGTGGTATCGATGGTGACCGTCCCGTCGAGCTGGTGGGTGAGGCCGTGGATCAGCTGCATCCCGATGGAACCCGACCGTTCGAGGTTTGTGCCTGGCGGTACGCCGACGCCGTTGTCGCGGTAGTCGAGGACATACTGGTTGCCTTCAAGCCTGAACGAGATCGCGATCTCCCCTCTGCGCCCGCCAGGGAATGCGTACTTGATCGAATTCGTGATCATCTCGTTGAGGATCAGGCTGCAGGGCACCGCCTGTTCGATATTAAGATTGACGTCCTTTGCGTCGACCTTCCAGCTGATCTGGGCCGGGTTGACGTTGAACGATTCGAAGAGGTGCGCAATTACCTTGGCGAGGTAATCGCCGTACTCGATCCTGTCGAAACTCCGGTTCTGGTACAGTTTCTCGTGGACGAGCGCGATGGACCGGACCCGGTTCTGGCTCTCGGTCAGCGTATCCTTCACCTTCGGGTCGGTCGCTTTGCGTGCCTGCATGGAGAGCAGGCTCGAGATAACCTGCAGGTTGTTCTTGACCCGGTGGTGGATCTCCTTGAGGAGGTACTCTTTCTCCTGCAGGGAAGAAGCGATCTGGGTCTCCATCTTCTTGCGTTCGGTGATGTCATGGGAGACGCCGAGCACAGCATAAGCATCACCTTTCTCGTCATATAGGGGCATGAACGTGCTGTCGAGCCAGAGGGTATCCCCGCTCCTTTCGGTCAGGCGATCCTCGCGTTTGATAATCTGCCCTGTCGCAAGGACCTGTCTTATGGGATCAGCCTTGCCGGTCTGTTCCGGGATTCTCCGGCCGTCGCCATTTCCGCTGCCGATCACATCCCTCAGTCCCTCGCCGATCAGGGTTGATGCGAGCATGTTGGCATACAGGACCCTGTGACCGGCATCCACGATATAGATCGCATCGGGAGAGCTCTCGGTAAGGATGCGGTACTTCTGTTCGCTCTGCTTCAGTGCGTCCTCCGCTTTTTTCCGCTCCGTGATGTCACGGATAATCGCCTGGACTGCAATCCTGCCATCGAGCTCGATCCTGGTGTAACTGGCTTCTGCGTCGAACTCATGCCCGTCCAGCGTCTTGTGCTTCCAGGCAACGATCTGGGTGGTACCGCCAAGAGCTTTTGCGAGCAGTTCCTGGGCTTTCTCTTGCGATTCCCTGCCATCAGGCTGGAGCGGCGGGGAGAGATCTTCGATCTTCTTATGCACGATCTCATCCTTGGTCCCCCCAAACAGGTGCTGCGCCCGCACGTTGCAATCGGTAAACTGTCCGTCGCGGATGATCAGGATTGCATCATAGGTCGACTCGAACAGGGTCCTAAAACGCCTCTCCCTGTCGGTTAAGTCCTGGATCATCTTCGATCTCGTCTGCTCGACGCCGACGACGCCGAAGACCGCCATCAGGATACCAAGGAAGACGATCATGTATGAGGTCCACGAAATAATGTTCTGGCGGGCGAGCGCCTGCTCCTGGTCGAGATCCACCCCGACAAGTCCGACGCTCGTGCCGTCGCGATCCCGCACCGGGCTGTATCCCGAGATCGTTATCCCCCATGCATCGGTTGTCAGCTCCCTCTCGACCGACGTCATCTCAAATCCTGCCATCATCTCGCTGCTTGGATCCGGGTATACGTCCCCAGTAGCCGCCGGGGGCTTCTCTCCGTCGGTGTTCGGATCGATGACGAAAACAGCCCTGTCCCCCGCTTTCCGCAGGATATATATGTATTTGATTGCCGGCAGCGTTTTCTTGTACTGCCTGAGATGCTCGGAAATCGCGAGGTAGGCAGGAGTATTCTCATCGCCCGGCTGGATAGCCGCAACGGCATTCCCGTCAATCTCCTGTGCGATGATTGCCGCGATCCGACCCAGTTCGTCGCGGGTCTGGTCCTTAAGAGCGACCGTCGTCACATTGGAGATGTAGACGATGCTGCAGCCGGCAAAGATCAGGATCATCAGGAGGAGCGCCATCGAGGTCTTGTCGGGCAGGCGGCGGACCATATAGATCAGTGTTTTTCACATCATGTATTAGGGTTGGGGTTCTGCATGGCGGATCTGCTGCAGGATGACCGACCGCTCCTGATAAAAAAAAATGCAGAAATCCTTCATGCGAGGAACTGGACTGCCGGATACATCTTCTGGATGAATGCAAACGCCTCTCCGCTGACAAGATACCATCCGAAGAGGAGGATAAGAATCGCAAGTTCGACCCAGAAGAGGAGGCTTGGCCCCTTGAAATCTGTTGCTAGATGGTTGATGCGCCAAGAGGATATCGGGGCGTCTGCGATCGATACAACCCAGGCACCGATAAGGATCCACGAAAGATAGGGGAACCCGATATACCCGAGCACAGCCGGCAGGTAGATAGCGTTCAGCAGCAGACCTTTTACCGTATCCCCGTTGTAGAACTGGCCGAGCCCCATACCAATGAACGAGAAGACTCCTGCGAGGAAGGGATTCCGGAGATCGAGGACAGATCCTTCCGGGAGAGTTGCCATCTTCGTCGGATCAGTCTCGGCGCCGCGGAGCTCGAACCTCTTATGACAGGCACGGCAGAAAAAGTCCTCGGATGTGGTGACCGATCCGCAATACGGGCAGGTCCGTTCGACTGGCTCCGAGTTTACGGGCATTAGTACAGAGTGTTTCTTTTAATGATCTGATAAAAGGGTTCCGGGGGGCATGAAGACAGTCACCGACTCGTGTGATCGTACCAGATCTCTCAGGCCGGGACTGCGATATAAATACCGTGTTTTGCTGATACGATCTTCACGCGGACGTTGCCCTTCTCCCGGTCGCAGTTCAGCACAGACACAACCCGGTCCTTTGCAACGCCAATCATCTCACCGTTCAGCCAGCCGGGCGCCCGGATCTCAACGGTTGTCTTCTCCCCTTTCTCGAAACATTTCTTAACCATCGGGCGCCGGACTGTTCCAAAGTCCTGCGGTCTGATGATCAGCCGGAAGTTATACTCCTTCTCCCACGGCTTGAGCGACCTGTTATAGAACTGCCACCAGCTCTGTACCTTTATGCCTCTTGGTGTCCTGCCGTACCGGTAGCGTTCGAACTTCTGGATCCCGAGCGCAGGGAAACGTCTCCCTGCCCCAATCTCCCGGGCGAATTGGATGATCCTCGGGATTTCGGCATCGTTGATCCCAGGCAGGAAGACCGGGGCGATTAAGAGATCGATCCGGCTCTTTGCGATCTCTCGTGCGGCATTAATAACCCTTGTCACATCAAACCACGGCACGCCGGATAGCTGGCGGGCAAGATCCGGGTCGATGGCATGAAGAGAGAGGTTGATCCGGTCGAGTCCGGCAGATTCGAGCGATCGTATCGTGTCAGCGGTGAGAAGGGTACCGTTTGTCTGCATCGATACCGTCACCACCTCATGAATCGCACGAAGGTCGGCGATAAGCCCGGAAAGTTCCTTATAAAGCATCGGTTCCCCCGGGGAATCAATGTGGCACTCGACACCGTCGCCCTTGAACCGGGCGATCTCCTTTACATACGACACGATATAATCCCGGCTGACCTCGTAGCTCGTTGCCCGTGTCCTTGAAGCCGGCCCGGCGTCGACAGAGCAGAACGGGCAGTTCAGGTTGCAGCCGCAGGACGGGCGCACCTGCAGAAGGCTTGTCCCGCGATCAATGATGCCAAAATAGAGTGAACCTAAAAGGGGGATACCGGAATCTTCCGTGATGCGGATATGGGTCATGCTGAAAGATATGAGCCCGCGTAACCGTTGATCAGCAGCCCAGAGCGGGAAGGGTCATACGCGTTCGCCCCGGATCCGGTATCCCTGCCATGCGCCGCCCCCGCCTGCCTTCTGTATACCCATCTGTGCGAGTACGAATTCGAATGAAGGCTGGTCAGCAACACCCCGTCCTTTCTGCCGGCAGTAGGAGACAAAGGATTCGTACATCCTGGTGTCCGTGATAGACGAGGCCGGGTCGGGTATGAGCATCTCCTCGTGGAACTTCCAGATTCCCTCAAACTCCGCGTCTTCCGCAAGAAGCGGTTTTAAGAGGGACTGATCAACGCGTTCCTCGGCGTCCTGCGCCTTTGCGACCTTCTCAAGGTCATGATAATAGTCCTGGACGAGGCACAACCCCTGCCGGAGGTCGGTGAGCTCCTTTTCGAGGCCTGCAATCTTCACGCTTTTCTCTTTTACAGGATCTTCTGGCTCCATGCTCTTGCTCCCACCTTTGGTCTGTCAGGAGAAAAACTTCTTGGGTAGCCGGCATCTCAATCCCGCCGGCGCAGGAGGGCACCGGCCCAGACGCACTGGCCGAAAGAGACGCAACCATCCCCGAGGGGATATTCCCTGTTGAGAATGCAGTCAAGCGAGGCGGCTGCGACTTCCGCCCGGATAGTCTCGCGGATGCTGTGGTTGTAGGCAACCCCGCCGCTCAGCGCCACTGTACGGATGCCATGCTTCTGCGCCGCGTTGATGGCAAGCCGA
Organism: Methanoregula sp. PtaU1.Bin051; assembly: GCA_002067895.1. Taxonomy (GTDB): domain Archaea; phylum Halobacteriota; class Methanomicrobia; order Methanomicrobiales; family Methanospirillaceae; genus MVRE01. Next base: position 138,194 of record MVRE01000013.1, read on the forward strand.
GCGATACCCCGGGCAAGATTGTACTGGAACGAGGCGGCTATGTCAGATACAGCCCGACGGCTGCCCGGCCGAGCGTCCCGCAACCGGGCGAGTGCGGCCTCCATGAGGGCCCGCGAGGAGAGCACCTCCACGCCGCCATCAGTCTTCGTGACGAGATCCCAAAGCTCCGGTTTCCCGGCAGCTGCCGCAGATTCGAGCTTCATGGCAGGCTCTCCGTCATACGTCCGCTCGCGGCAGATGTTTAGGAGTGCTGATGCTGCGTCTAGCACCCTGCCGGTGCTGCTTGTCTTTGCGACATTGAATCCGGTTGCGACCTGTTTTTTGAGGATTCCCAGCTCGATTCCGGACCACCCACGGGAAGAGAGCAGCGCAAGGATCTCTTCCTCTGGGAGGATCCCGTATAGCATCCGTTCTGGGAACCGGGTAGCAAGATCGCCGCCTGGCATATCCACCAGTTCTAGGTGCGCTACCCGTTTAAGGTCGGGGATCTGCCCGCAGAAAACCTCCCCGCCCCAGACCGAACCGTCGTCACCATAGCCTACACCGTCAATAGCGATCCCGATACAGGGTTCGGTTGTCGTCGCCGCGATGTGGGCGCGGTGGTGCTGAACCGGCACCCGCTCGATGGAGCGGTCCTCCGACAGCTCCTGCGCGAACCGTGTCGAGAGGAACTGCGGGTGAAGGTCATGGGCGACGACTTCGACCTTCGCCCCGAGGAGCCAGTGCAGCCGTGCAACTGTCTCCTTCAGATACTCGAGCGTCGAAGGGTTTCGTACATTTCCTACATGGGGGGAAGTAACGGCGAATCCGTCCCTGTATAACGTGGCGTTCGCATTCAGTTCCGGCCCGACACCGAGGATCGTACGGTTCCCGAGATCGACTGCCACGCGCTTCGGGGCTATACCGCGTGAGAGGCGAATGATATAACCATCCCGGATTACTGAATCATCGCACCGGTTTACAATCGTCCTGTCATGGGTCAGGAAAAAGTCCACGCTGCCGGAGAGTTTCGCCATCGCCACATCGATATCCGTGATCATCGGGTAACCGGGCATGTTGGCGCTTGTCATAATCAGGAGGGGATTTTTAAGGCGGGAGAAAAGTAGGTGGTGCAGGCCGGTGTATGGGAACATACAGCCGAGGGTATGGAGACTGCTGATGCCTGTATGGGCCGAGGGGTCCCGCTTCTCAAGGACGACGATGGGGTGGACCGGGCTTAAGAGCGCCCTTCTCTCATCATCTGAAACGAGGGCAATCCGGTCGATGGCATCGGGGCGGACCATCACGGCAAACGGCTGCTCGATCCGGCCTAGTCTCCGTTTCAGTTCCCCGGCCGACCTCTCGATACAGCCGATATGGAACCCTCCAAGCCCCCGGATCGCGAGAATCCGTCCCGTGTCAAGCAGCGATGCGGCCTCGTCGATAATATCGCAGCAGTCCACGATCCTGCCCTCCTGATCGTACAGCCTGAGCTGCGGACCGCAGGACGTGCAGGCAATCGTCTGGGCATGGTGCCGCCGGCAGCCGGGGTCGGTGTACTCCGCTGCGCAGGCAGGACACATCGGGAATGCGGACATCGACGTGCGTTCCCGGTCGTACGGAAGGCTTTCAATGATACTGTATCTCGGGCCGCAGTTTGTACAGGATGTTGCCCAGTACTTCTCGTACCGCCCTCCGACTCTGAAAATATCAGCGATGCATGCGTCGCAGATCGCGACATCGGGAGGGATCATGCCGGACAGGGCGCCTTCTGTGCTTCTGAGGATTGTAAAACCGGAGCCGACCGGCTCTTCGAGGTCTTGAACAGCGATCGAATCGATTCGGGCGAGCGGGGGGCCCTGCCGGAGCGCAGCGACGAATTCCCCGAATCGTTCTCCTGAGGCATGGATCGCCACCTCGCTTCCGAGATTTTTTACCGTCCCGCTGATTCCCAGTTCCTGCGCTTTTGCATAGACAAATGGCCTGAACCCCACGCCCTGGACGATGCCCCGCACGATGATCGTGCCATTTTTGCGCCCGTCTCCCACAAAACCTTATTGAATTTCGCGGCGATATAAGTATAGGGTTTTTGCCGTGCCGGGCCATATCAGGATAGTTAATGATCCCGTGGAACTCGTTCCGCTTCTCATGACATTCAACGACCCTTCTTTCAAGCGGGTCTATGAAATTTTGAGCAAATCGTGGTTAACCGAGGACGAGATCTCCTCACAGGTCGACTCCGACAGCGTTGCCGTCTGCCTCAAGATCTTAAAGAAAGGGAACCTTGTCGAAGAGCAGTGGCGGATGCCCAAGCGCGGGGAAAAACCGTGCAAGGAGTACAGGGCAACCTACAACAAGTTCCGGGCCAATTTCCAGTGTAATCTGCAGGACCTTTCTGATATCCTGTACCTTTCTCTCTCCAATGATGAGAATCTCCGGATTCTGGTCGACCAGATCGAGGGGGAATTGGCCGGTGGGAGCAGCTCAATCAATGACCTCTCGCGCCGGTTCGGCGTCAGCCCTGTCTTTATCAAGGGGCTCGCAAAACGGATCCCCCATCTCGATGTGAAGGGGCAGGGGCTGGTGCGGATTGACTCCGGGCGCTAAGGATCCCCTCTACACGATCCTGCGCAGCAAACGCGAAGTTTCCCGGCTCCAGATCCTTGTCGAGATTGCCGAGCACCAGCCAGCGGTGCGGCAGCAGGAGATCGCGGCAAAACTGGGAGTCACACCCCAGGCGATCTCTGAATACATCCGCGAGCTGACAGACGAGGGCCTTGTCGCAGCGAGTGGCAGGGGCAACTACGAGGTCACCCGGATCGGCGTGGAATGGATTCTTGAAAATGCCGAAGCGCTCGAGGCCTATGCCCGGCACATCCGGCGTGACATCATCCAGCAGGTATCTATCTGGGCCGCAATCGCCGCAGAGGACTTAAAAACCGGCGATGAGGTCGGCGTCTTCATGAAAGGCGGGTGGCTCTATGCCGGAAAAAAGAAGCAGGCGGCGACGGGTACTGTTGTCGCGGATGCGAAGAAGGACGAGGACGTCGGCGTTGCACGCTTAAGCGGGATCATCGATCACCGGGAAGGCGGGATCCGGGTCTGCAAGGTCCCCCGCATCCAGCACGGGGGGTCGCGCAGGGTGAACCAGAAGCGCCTTTCAGAAGTCCTCAAAGGAGCAGAGGTTGTTGCCGCAGTGGGCGTCGAGGCATTTATTGCCCTGCGCATGGCGGGAAGGAAACCTGATATGTTCTACGGTGCGCGGGAAGGTGTTATCGAGGCGGCCTTCCACGGGCTCGAGTGCGTAATCGTCATTGTTGATGAGGAATTCACCGATTTCTTAAAAAGGCTGGAGAGCGCTGGGATCGGGTATACGATCCATGACCTGATCGCCCCATGATGATTATCGTCCAGCCGGTGAAAGGGAGCTACCGGATTCTTTTCTATGACGGCCGGCATGTCCGCGGTGCCGGTATCACCGAACTGACCGATACGCCAAAGGGGCTGCGCCCGGTCCGGTACCGGCTCCGCTGGGGCGGGAAGAAAGATTACAAGCACACCCCTTCAAAGGATCTAATTGTCCAGCTCCGGCAGGGAGATGTCCGCCTGACCCGGCCCGACCCGGCATTCGAATCGTTCCTGAAGAGTTTCCAGATCAGGGCAGGGCCGGTGGATGCATGCCGGATGTGCCTCCTTGATGAACGGGTCACTCCGATTACTGCGGAGAACTCGGCAGAATTTTCCAGGGGAGAGCGGATCTGTATGGACTGCGCCCGCCGCGAGCTGCGCCGGGAAGCAACACAGGTGGGACGTCTCGGGAGGGACGCGATCTCCCATCTCGAAGTGCTGCTGGATAAGTACCGGAATCTTGACAAGGTGCTTGCAACCCTCCAGCCGGACACGCTAGCCTTCTCCAGAACACTCTTTGACCGCCTCGAGCCGCACCCGGAACTTGAGACGAAGAAGATCTCCGATCTCCGGCTCCCGCAAGTATTTGTAAACTCTGCAGGTGTCGGGTCGCTGATGCCGGCCCAGCAGCTGGCAATTGATGCTGGCCTGCTTACCGGAAAAGATCTTCTCATTGTTGCTGCAACGGCGAGTGGCAAGACCTTTATCGGCGAGATGGCGGGATTAAAAAACTATCTTGAAGGCAGGGGGAGAATGCTCTTTTTAGTCCCGCTCGTCGCGCTTGCCAACCAGAAGTACGAGCGGTTCAGCAACAGGTACGCGAAGTTTGCGAAATGCGGGCTCCTGACCGGTGTAAGCCGGATTAACCTTCCCGAAACGCGATCAGCCGGGGACAGGGATCCGCAGTCCCCTTTGGTGGTCGGTACGTATGAGGGGGTCGACCACCTGATCCGGTGCGGGCAGCGGATCCATGGCATAGGGACGATCATCATCGATGAGGTCCAGATGCTCGAAGACCCGGACCGGGGGCACCGGCTTGACGGGATGATCGCCCGGCTCAAGTATCTTGCACCGCAGGCCCAGTTCCTGTACCTCTCCGCGACTATCGGGTTCCCGAAACTCCTGGCAAAAAAGCTGAACTGCACGCTTGTCCGGTATGACGACCGGCCGGTCGGGCTGGAACGGTATCTCCTCTTTGTGGAGCGAAAGCAGAAGATCCCGACAATCAAGCACCTGGCAACCGAGGAGTACAAGAAGACTTCCTCGAAAGGCTACCGAGGGCAGAGTATCATCTTCACCAACTCCCGTGCCCGCTGTCACACGGTTGCCGAAGCGCTCGGGATGCGGGCGGCGGCATATCATGCGGGGCTTACAGCGCAGGAACGCCGCGATGTGGAGACGAAGTTTGCCGGTGGGAAACTGATGGCCGTTGTCACAACGGCAGCACTTGGGGCCGGCGTAGACTTCCCCGCCTCGCAGGTCATCTTCGATTCGCTTGCGATGGGCAACCAGTGGCTCTCGGTGCAGGAGTTCTCCCAGATGGGAGGGCGTGCAGGAAGGCCGGACTTCCACGACCTCGGAAAAGTCGTCATCCTTGCAGAACCGGGGGGGAGCTACTCGCGGGAGAGCCCGCTCACCGAGGAAGAAGTCGCGCTCCGGCTCTTAAAAGGCGAGATGGAGGAGGTCGCACCCGAGCATGACATCGAAGCGAGCAGCGAGGAGTACGTGGCGAACGCGGTGGTCTGCGGGGGCGATGAGCAGGAACTTGCCCGGATCAACGGGATGATGGTCGGGAGCATGGAACCGGTCCTACCCGACCTTGTCGCAAACCGTCTCGTGAAACCGACGGAGAGAGGGACGATCGAACTCTCGCCGCTCGCAAAGATGATGGCCGAGCACTTTATCGGCATCAACCGGTTGCTCCGGGTCGTTGCATTATCGGAGAAGATGGACGACCCGCTCGAGATCATAGCGGAGCTGGAATGCGGGGATGAAGCAGGGGTGCCGGAACCGGAAAAGAGGAAACAGGATAGGAGAAAACCCTCAAACAGGGATCGCAGCGGTCATAAGGCGATGTCGCATCATGAAAGGAAACATGTGGGCAAGAGTCTGAAAAAAAGATCCGGAAGCTAATTACACGAAAACCATCGTTTTAATCTTCATTTTCAGGATTGCGTAAACAGGGGTTATTTTCCACCGCTTACGCATACCCACCGGTCGTAGATCGGATCTTTCGGGTTGTCGGAAACAGCGACCTTCCGGCCCATCTCCTCCCCCCACTTCCGGACAAGATTAGCTTCCGGTTCCGTCCCCACCGTTATGATCACCTTATCGGCCAGCGAGAAGATTTGGAAGACCAGCTGCTGCCAGAGGTCCTGCGTGTGCGTATTGATCTCCCCCATCATGACACCGATTGCGCGGGGGACCGGTTCGAGATAATCTGACGCCCGTGTTGCATCGATGCAGATCGTCTCTTGGGGAAGCAGGCGGCCTGCCGCAAGCCCCCTCGAGAGGAGTGCGGGGTCGTTGTCACAAGAGAGCGGCGTATACCCGAACCGCCGGAGGACTTCGGAACCGGCTCCTGACCCACAGCAGAAGTCGAGACAGGTCTCCCCGGATCCCCTGTTCCACGTCTTTGCGATAACGTCTTCGATAATTGCAGGGCGGTCCCTGTTAAGGTCGTCTACTGCAGGTGTTACGTTCGCTGCGATATCATTGCTGTAGTATTCCCTGACCGCAGGCAGCCATACTTTCCGGTCCTCCTGGTAGATCTCGCCATTTACCTCCTCGAAATGCTCGATGGCGGCAACAGACGGCTTCCGGCAGATGAACGTCCCTGCCAGCCAGGAACCGGCATCGTGAAAGGCAATCGCGAGCGGCTCGTCATGCTCGTCGATCAGGAGCCGTGACTGGTCGGCCGGCAGTCCCGAAAGTATCTCGTTAAATATCGGGTTGGTGAGATCCGCATAGGATGGTTCAACAAAGCTGACGGTACCAACTCCAAGGATCTCCGCGGCCTTCATGCATCCCGCTCGATCTGGAGCCCGTGGGGGGCCTCGATAGTGCCGTCAATCTTTGCATCCTCGTGCAGCCGGAGGGTTTTTGCAATTACGTTGCCGAGGATATGGGCGCCTTTGAGAACGACAACCTCGCCGGTACTCTCCACATTCCCATGGATGGCCGTACCGCCGGCAACTGTAACTCCTTTCCTCGCCCGGAGACTGCCGAAGACAACAGTATCCTGCTGCACGTCGATAGAGCCGGCCCTTATGTTGCCGTGGAGCCGGCACCTCTTCCCGATCCGCATAGTCGAAGGTACCGAAAAAAGGTTCATGTTCAGTTTCGACCGGGAGGGGATCATGAGCGGCATGACGAAGTCTTCCTCCTCTTCCGAGAACAGGTCGTCAAGTATCCGGTCGATGTCCTCCTCCCGCTGGATTTGAAGGAGAGTCATGAAATAGATGAGTATGAACATGAGGACCGGCATCGGGTTCCGGATCTCGATCGCCCCGGTCGCTTCGAACCCTTCCTTGATCTCGACCCGTTCGCCGATATCCAGCGTGCCGGCCACCTTGAGCTTACCGCCAATCTTCGCCCCTTCACCGATATAGGCGTCCTGTTTTGCGATGACATCGCTCCCGATCTCGCACCAGTTGCCGACCCGTGCGTCCCCCTCGGCCCAGATGTATTCGCGAATCTTCGTAGAATCTCCCACGATGACATCAGCGCCCCGTAAGCCGTAATCGATCTGGCAGAACTCCCCAATCACGATGTTCCGGTCGGTCCTGATTGCATGCTCCTGCAGTTCCGTCCCGTCGGGAAGGAGGCAGTGGCGGTGCCAGTTCTCGACACGCCGTTTCGGTTTCTTTGCTCTCGCCTTGGCCACTTGTGTCCCCTCAGGCACCGTACTTGCGGGATCGGTTGAGCAGGTCGAGTGCGATAGGAAGAAGCGAGGATCCGGTGATCCGGCATAACCCTCCCTCCGCACAGGAGATCTCGTCAAACTGCTGCACACAATCGGTTCGGACGCCCTCGCCCCAGATAACGGCCGGGACCGGGTCCGCGCTGTGGTCTTTCACCGTGCACGGTGTCGAATGATCGGCGCAGATCACGATGATGCAGTCCTCTATAGTACGTAAGGGGGCGATTGCGCTATCAATCTTTTCGATAAAGGCCGTTTTCTGCAGGGCGAGCCCGTCATGCCCTGATTCGTCTGCTCCCTTGATATTGACGAGCACGAAGTCCCTTGATTTGAGTTCATCGAGCGCCGCTGAAATTTTCCCAGAAAGGTTGCTGTCCTGCGAACCGGTAATCCCGATAACATGGACGCGCTGGAGCCCGACCGCCGTCCCAATTCCCCCGATCAGGCTTGCAGCCGCAATCACGCTTCCGGAAAGTCCGTACTTCTCGTTGAATGGTTCGAAGTGTCCCATCTCTCCTGCGCCCCGCATCAGCACAAAGTTCGCAGGATTCTTCCCCTCCGACTCCCTTTTTTGGTTGACCGGGTGGCTTGAGAGGATTGCGGTCGCCTGCCGGACAAACTCGTTGCATACCTCTGCAGTCTTCCGGTGCGCTGGCTCGTCTTTCAAGGGAACGATTGTTAAAGGTGCAACCCCCTCCTTCTTGGGATCGTTCGAGGAAACACAATGCCCGAGCCCCTTCCCCCTTAGTGCCAGGGAGGCCCGGTGGCCGGCGCCGGAACGGAAGATAAACTCAACACCGAACCGTGACAGATCCACTCCTTTCTGGATCGCCGCGGAGAGATCCTGGGTGTCATGAATTCTCCCCGCCCTTCGGTCCGTGACTTTACCCCTGTTCGAAACGGTTGCATAATTGCAACGGAAGCCGATCATACCCGGTTCCATGTGGATGCCGGTGCCTTCGCATTCGAGAGGTCCCCTGCCTGTATAGTATGTATAAGGATCATATCCGAGCAGGGCAAGGTGGGCGGTATCGGAACCCGGGCGGATCCCCGGGCCGATCGTGTCCATGACCCCGCAGACACCCTCGCGGGCAAAGGAATCGAGGTTGGGCGTTTTTGCAACCTGCAGCGGGGTCTTCCCGGCAAGATCCGGGCAGGGCCGGTCGGAGATGCCGTCAAGCACCAGAAAGAGGATCCTGTGCGCGGTCATTAGAAGAATTGTTTGCGATTACGAGCTCTTATGCTGAACGGTCAGCGCGCCCGTTCCGGCTATTTCAGGGTATGAAAAAAAGTTTGGATCCGGCCTTATGCCGCTTGTGCCGCCGCCGCCTCTTGCGGGGCAGGTGCAGCGACCGGTTCGACCTTGGACTTGATGATTTCCACCCTGCGGACAGGGTAGAGGGCTTTTACGACCTTGAATATGTCGCGGGAGATTTCGCCGCCGACAATCCCGTTGACCAGCGTGTTGAGGTCCCATGCCTGCGCCTGTGCCTGCACGTTTGCCGTAATCGCGTTCCGGATCGCGTGGATCTGCGAGACGTTTGCACGCGCTAGGGTGTAGCAGCTGATGGTCAGCCGGACTTTCTTTCCTTCCTTGGTCACGATGGGAATAAGGCAGTCGATCCGGGTACTGCGGCGCTTGATGAGCGAGCGCAGGTAGTCCCGTGTCACTTCGTGGCCGACGAACTCGGTGTATGCCGCGTCGCCGGTCACGGATGCGACTTTGAACCGCATCTTGATGTGCTGCTTGGCATAGTCATTCGTGATCTCGCCGAGCGTCGCCTGCATGATCCTGCCGATAACGCTTCCGGCGTCGTTAGCAATTGTATCGCCGATGTACGCTTTCCCGAGGTTGTCGGGGACGTGCACCTTGAACCAGCTTTTGGCTTTCCAGCCTTCAACTCTTCTTCCAACCTGTTTCTTTGCCATTATCTCACCTTTTTCTTATCCTTGTCAACGCCGTCTCCTTTCTGTCCTGTCGTACGCCCATGTCCCTGGGTATCGGTTACACCCCTGCCATACCGGCAGGCCTCGTCTGCTATGGCTAGGTTCATTAAGTAATCATCCACCGATGCAATCACCGAGCGGAGTTTCGTACCGGTAATCTTTGTTGCGACTCCGGACTCTGTTGATTCGGTCTGCATTGACGCGAGATTATCGATACGGATCGCGCCTGCTACGCACGATGGATTCCTGTGCGAGGTCATGATCTTCCCTTCGATCTGCATCATGCCGCCACCGCCTCTGTCCAGCCTTTCCTGAAGGCCTCGAGCCTGTCGCACGGGATCGTCGCCCCGGCCCTGCTCCGGTGTCCTCCGCCGGTCCCCCCGCATGCCTGTGCTAGGGTGCGGATTGCAGCCCCAAGATCTATAGCGGCGCCTTTCGGGCACCGTGCGGAGATCCGGCACGAATTACCTGAACGGGCCACCACCGCAATCGGGATCTGAGGAGTGCTCCTGCAGGACAGTGCATCTGCGACATCGCCTGCCACATCAGGGCTCTCCACCTGATAGATCCCGGCCGGGTCGTTCTGCTTGGTCACAGACCGGAACGATGCGATCATCTTCAGCCGGTGCATACGGGCAGTCTCCCACGCGGCCCCGAGATCCCGGGAATACCGCAGGCAGAGCGATGCCCCGAGATCGCCATGCCCGGATTTACCGCAGGCATCGACAACCGCGGCAAACGAATGGGCATCTACGATCACTTCCCGGTCAAGACCGTAGGTGTCGCCGTAGATGGCCTCGACACAGCCGGCATTGTGCGTCCTGATCGCCGAAATGACACAGAGCGAGAGGATTTTCTTAAGGTCATACACTCCCCCGGCATCAGGCGTTCCAACAATCGCTTTTACCGCTGCTTCATCGCCACTGACCCCATCGATCACGGGACCTGCTGCCATCAGCAGCTGTTCGGGGAGGTCCCGCCCCGGGAGCCGGAGCCCGCGACGCACCGCGATGATGCCATTTGCCACTCCGTCGTTGAAGATCTCAAGGTTCATGCCGGCAAGCGTCTGGCCGTCGCCAATCATGCCGAGCATGGCAAGGCCGGCAAGGTCACGGTTGTCTCCGAGCCGGTTTGCGACGAGGTACGCGGTTCCCGATGCGGAGAGTTCGTATTCCCCGTCAAGCCCGAAAAGCCGCGGATTGATATGGTGCTCCCCGGTGAAATGGGCTTCATGGTGGTCGACAACAATCGTCTCCTTTTGGAGATCTTCCATACCGGCACCAAGATCGCAGAGAAGGTATGCCTGGTCCCCGGAAAGGTCCTCGGGAACAATATCGCTCCGGATCCTGAGCCGGAACCGGAGACCGGCCCGTGCCATCGCGTGGGCGAGGATCGAGCCGGCGGCAATCCCGTCAGCATCATGGTGGGCGATGATCTCCACGTAACCGTAGCTGCGGATCCGGCCTGCAACATCTTCGGCAGCGGCGTGAAGGGACATAGGTTTTTACGACAATCTTAACGGGACAGCAGGATCTCCGTGTTCTCCGGCTTGTAGACCCACCCTGCCGGCAGCCTGCGGCTTTTCGAATAATACCTGACCAGCCTTCGGATCTTGGATTCGATCAGCTGGAGCTGCCTCTTGTTGTGCAGGTCGTTTGCGTTCTCGGACAGGTGCTTGCGCAGTCCCAGCGCCTTTATCATGAGGTCGCGCAGGTCCTCGGGAATTGCCGATTCCAGCTTGTTGTCCCGGAGGATGTCGCCGATACGCTTCCCTCCTGTTATAAGCTTGATGTCGGGGACGCCATACCGGTCCCGCAGGATCAGACCGATCCTGCTGCTGCTCACGCCCTCCTTCCTGAGGTCAACGATGACCTTCTCGATCGCCTTTATGTCCATATTGGACCATGCGGGCGCCTCTTTCCGGTAAGGACGGACAGAGCATGACTTGCCCCTTCTGCGGGCATGCATTCTTGCCATTCTTAACTAACCTCCATATACGAATGTAAGTCCAAAAAGAGTCGCAGGTGATTGCTGACTCCCGGTAATCCCGAGCCTTGAACAGGCAGTGCACGTTATGCACGTCGGACTTACTTCTGTCAGCACTTATATAAGAAGTGCTTATCTCTATTCTGTCAGGGGTATATTAATGATATTGGTGGTGGAACAGCAGAAAACTCTTTCTCTGGGATTTATTGTATTACCCGCGTTGTCTTTTTACCCATGAAAAAAGAAGGAATAATCAGGATGAACAAGATCCCTCTCGAAACAATCGGCGAGGAATCGGAGATCCGGTTCCGGGACTGCTTCTCCGTCCGGTATATCCAGTCTGCAGCCCTTCTCTGCCGGCTGGGGTACGCCATCGAAAAGGACTTTGCGAAGTCCGGGCAGGTCTCCACGGAGTCGGTTCTCTCTCACGAGGCTTTTATCCTCAACTCTGTCCTCTCAACTGTTGCTTTCCTTGAGTCCACGATCAACGAACTCTATTCTGATGTTGTCGACAATGCCTACCTCTCGTTGGACGAGAGGGGCGAAGCCCTTCTGCATAGCATATCAGATGGATGGAGGAACGAGAAGAATTTCGATCGGGCCCCTGTGCTTACCAAATACCAGAAAATCCTGTCCATTGCAGGCATCCCGCAGTTTCCCGAGACAGACCCGGCATTTCTTAATGTGAAGAACGTAATCGAGATCCGGAATTTCCTGATGCATTACCGGCGCGAATGGGTGGTTCTCTCGAAAAAGAAGGTAGCCGCCGGCGGTCAGGAAACACGCGGGGAAAAATTCGAAAGGGATCTCAGACATGCATTCAGGGAAAATCCCCTGGCTCATGTCAGCCGGCCGTTCTTCCCGGACAAGTGTCTCGGGCATGGCTGTGCCGAATGGGCAATCATCAACAGCCTGATAGTGACCGACGAGTTTTTTTCAAGGCTGGGATTCGCAGCCCCCTATGAGGGGATCAGAAAAGAGTTGTTGACAAGGTAGCGGCACTCAACGCTTTTTACGCTTCTTTTTCTTCTCATCCTTGACAAACGAAAGGAGGTCGATATTGTACACACCCTCTTTTCCTACCGATATGATCCGTTCATCGCCTTTGGCCATCTTCTCGATATTCAGCTCATAGGTACCGGGCCCTACAATCCGGATCGTCTCGACCCGGTCGTACATCTCCACCTCTTTCTGAGGCTCTGTTTTAACTTCTAGAACCTCCTCTTTGGTCTCGGTTGCGATCTCTTCGACGGACTTCTCCTCCAGTACGTCCTTGTGGATCTCCTCAGCTTTTACATAGAGAAATTTCTTGCCCCCGCAGCTGGCGCAGCCCTTAAGGATTTCAGTCGAACCGTCAGGGTATTCCCGCCCGCACTTGGTACACTTGTGTGGCATGCGATAGATCCCCGCGGATATCTTAACCGAATAATTCGATCATCGTCTCGTAGAGCTCTTCTGTGTTTTTTCCCTCAAGGCCCGATATGGGAATAACAGGGTGCTGGGGGAATGCGCTTCGGATACGGGCAGGCGCTGCTTCGGGAAGATCAATCTTGTTGGCGACGATAATGACCGGCAGCTTGCGGCTCTCGATGATGCCTACCATCATGATATTGACCTGCATGAAGGGATCGATCGTGGAGTCAAGCATGTAGATGACCCCGTCGATATCTTCGCGGAGCCAGTGCATCGCCTCGGCAACACCCTCGGTCGCCTCACGTGCCCGGATGATTGCCTCGTCCTTCTCAAGACCGAATTCAAGAAATTCGTGGTAATCGATCCTGGTAGTAACACCCGGGGTATCTACGATATCGATAGTGACAGTAGCTCCGTTTGCCCCCGAGATGATGATATCCTCCTTTCTCCGGGCACGCCGGGTCTCGTGAGGGATCTCGCTCACTGGCCCGACAGCATCGCCGGTCCAGTCGCGTGCAATCCGGTTGGCAAGGGTCGTCTTTCCTGCATTGGGGGGACCGTAAATACCGATCCTTGTCCGCTTTTTCTTGAAAAAACGGTTCAGAAAACCGGAAAATCTTTTCTTGACTCTGCCCACCGTCTGATAAAATATCTTCATTCTAACTTACACCTCAGGGTACGCCCCGTTTCGGTTATCCGGAACCGCCCATAATCTCACAGTTACTGTATGGGATCGACTCTTTATTAGGTTTCTTCTGATATTGTCGGGGCATTTTCGTTATTTATAAGCAATAACCGGTCTTCGGATATCAGGAATTTTATTCTTTTGCACCATTGCTTGGCACTGCCCAATTCTTTATATCAGAGTTGTTGAGTATTGGTAAATTGTAAACATCAGACCAGAATCATACGGAGGTGATCTCATGAAAAAGACCGACACTCAGATTCGCTTCGAGACCCGTGTTCCCTTAAGCGAGGTAATGCGGCCCAATCCGACAACGATTAACAATGGTGCCACGGTTGCCCAGGCTGCCGCGGCCATGTGCCATGACGACGTCGGGAGTGTAATCATCCTCGAACGGAACCTTCCCATCGGGATTGTCACCGAACAGGATATCAACTGTAAAGTTGTTGCAAAGGATCTCAAGCCAAGCACTGTCCATGTGAACGAGATCATGAGCACCCCGCTGATCACAGTGGGTGCAAAGAAGACGGTGGGGCATGCGGCCCATATGATGGTGAAGCACCGGGTAAGGAGACTCCCTGTAGTCAATGAAAAGAAGAAAGTCATCGGGATTGTCACGGTACGTGACCTCCTCACCGTCTCAAACGAGCTCAACGAGCTGATGGCTGAACTCATCGAGATTAACCGTGAGGATATTGTTGAGCCGGGTATCTGCAACCGCTGCAGCCAGATGTCTGATGACTTAAAGCGCGTGGACAACCAGATGCTCTGCGCACGGTGCAGGGAGGAGGATAAGATTACATGAAACTGGCACAGGATTTCCTCGTTGAGATTCCTGTGCTGCGTTTCAATGACCGGTTGACAAAGGCCAGGCAGATCCTCAGGGATGACCGGTTCCGCGAAGTCTACGTCGTTAATGACAGGAAAAAACTGTTAGGTTTTGTCGACATTACTGATGGTCTTCGCGTAACCGCCACGAAATCCAATGTTACCGTCGAAGGGTTCGTCAAGGACGCAGCAGAGGTGTACCGGGAGGACACCGTCGAGCAGCTGGCCCGTCAGATCCGTAAATTCCGCACAGACAGCGCCGTCGTAATCGACAAGGAGCGGTTCGTGATCGGGGGCGTGCTTCTATCGGATATCTTCCCAGTAATCGTCTCGCGCAATAAGCTTCATGGTACAGTTAAGGATTTTATGTCCCGTACCGTTGTCGCAGCACAGGCAACTGATACGATCCAGCATGTCTATACCCTGGTACTGGAGAGCGGGTACTCGGCATTTCCGGTCCTGAAAAAAAAGAAACTTGCCGGCATGATATCGCGGCGCGATCTCATTGCCGGCGGAAGGGTACGGACGACCCTGACGAACGCAGCCCGTGCGACTGTCGAAAGCCTAATGGTGAGGGATGTCTTCACAATCGGTCCGGATGAAGCGATCAGCACTGCTGCCGATCTCCTCGTCCGCCATGACGTGAGCAGGCTTCCGGTCCTTGAGGGAGAATCACTTGTCGGGATCGTGAGCCGGCATGATGTCCTGTCCGGGCTCCGCTGAATTGCATCACGATATGCCAACTAAGACCAACCAAGGAGAAGAAAAGGTCTTTTCCCTGTCTGTTCAGGATGGGGACAACGCAAGGGAGGGATACCAAGAACATGAATAACCGGGGTATCAAGCAGGGGGATAAACTGCTCAAGATGCACGGAAAATTCGACCGGGGCCCGGTCGAGTTCCGGTCCCATATCGTACCGCAGGAAGGGGAGATCATGGCGCTTGCCAGCCGCAATGTCATTTCGGTTCCGCCGACAACGACCATTATTGCGGCAGTCGAGACCATGACGAAGTGCGGCTTCAGGAGACTGCCGGTGACAGATGCCGGTACCAGGAAACTGCGGGGAATCGTTACCTCCGGAGACATTATCAACTTCATGGGTGGCGGTGACAAGTACCAGCTCGTGCAGGTGAAACATGGCGGCAACCTGATCTCTGCAGTCAACGAACACGTGCGGGCGGTCATGACCCAGCAGCCGGTAACCCTGCCGGAGACAGCAACGATAGCCGATGCGGTGGAGATTATCGTAAACAGGAAGATTGGCGGGCTTCCCATAACTGACGGGGACGGTGTGCTGACTGCAATCACAACGGAACGCGACGTAATGCGGGTGCTTGCGATGGAAAGGAGCAGGCTCAATGTGGAGGAGGTGATGACGGCAGCCCTGAGGGTGACGCATCCCGACCGCCCTATTGCAGAGGTGACGAAGGAGATGACCCGGTACCGCTTCCGGCGGCTTCCGGTTGTGAGCGACGATGTGCTGTACGGCATCATCACTGCTACCGATATCATGCGGTACCTAGGCAGCCGTGAGGTCTTCGCCCGGATCTCGACCGGGGACATTACCGAAGTGACGAATCTTCCCGTCCGCTCACTCATTGCAGGAGACCTCTATACGATCGATCCCAAGAAGAGTATAAATGATGCGGCAAAAGAGATGCTGGAGCGTAACATCGGGGCGCTCCCCGTGATTGAGGATGCCCGCCTGATCGGGCTCATTACCGAGTTCGATCTTGTGCGGGCGTTTGCCCGGAGGTTATGTCATTGAAAGCAGCTGACATTATGTCCGCACCGGTCCGGGTGGTTTCGCCATCGGACACCATAGCGCATGCCCGCAGGTGCATGGTCAGGTACCGCATATCGCGTCTTCTTATTGTAGAAGATGGTGCGCTGACCGGCATCGTAACGAAAAAGGATCTGGCATACCGGCTCCGGCAGAGCGAGCCTGCATGGCGACGGCGCCCGATTGACCATATACCTGTCAGCGTGATCGCAATCCCTGATCCGATAACAGTTACTCCTTCAACAAGTGTCCGGGAGATTGCAGCCCTCTTTGTCGAGCATGCAATCAGCAGCGTGCCGGTTATGGGGGGTGATGAAGTGGCGGGAATAATCACGAAATCCGACCTGATGCGATCAGCATCATTCCAGAACCTGAAAGGTTCGGTTCAGGACCTGATGGAAGACGTGGTAACAGTAAGCCGGCTCCATTCGCTCGACCATGTCATTGATGTCATGAGCGAACGTAACGATAAGGTGGTGGTAACCAATAATGATGGATCCATTGCAGGAATTATAACGGAGACAAACCTTGCATTCCTCGAGAACGGGGAGCAGATCTCCGGTATCGCTTACAAACGCGTTCCTGTTAACCGGCAAAAACCTTTCCGGGCAATGCGGGCGCTTGTTGTCGGTCCTGTGACTGCCGAGGACATCATGACATCTCCGATCCGTACAACGGCACCGGAAACTCCTTTGAACAGGGCTATAGCCGATATGAACCGGTATGGTATCAACAGTCTGGTGGTTGTTGATGATAAAGACATAGTTGGCATTATAAAACGTGACGATATTATCATGGAGGTGGCAAAATGACAAAAGAGCTGTTCGTAAAAGACGTAATGACAAAACCAGTAACAATCGCAAAATCCGCAAAGCTGACTGAAGCGCTTGACAAGATGCTTTCAGAGGGTGCCGACCCGCTGATCGCTACCAACCAAACCAATGTTACCGGCACGGTTTCCAGAGAGGCCATTGCCAGAAAGCTCGGTAACAGGCATGATGCCGCAATTGCCCCGGCCTCACTTCATGTTTCCAGTGTCGTGGACGAGGATTTTACAGGCGTATATCCCGATGAAAGCATCAACGTATTGATCCCCCTGCTCCAGCGTTACAAGCTTGTTGTCGTTTATGACAGCGATCATAAACTTCTCGGGCAGGTCGGTGCGATTGACATCCTCCGGAAACTCAAACCTGAAGGCAATATTTCCGATGTGCTGGAAAAATGCATCACCATTGAGGCCGATGAGCGGGTTGTCCACCTCCGCCGGAGGATGCTGGATGATGCTATATCACGGTTCATCGTGACAGAGAATGAGCGGATCACCGGGATCGTGACCGAGACCGATGTTGCCGTAGCGATGCGTAAGTTCCGCGAAGCAGTATCCGGAAAACACCAGGACCACCAGATCCGGAACCTTCTGGTAAAAGACATCATGAAAACGCCGGTCCTGTCTGTTGACTGCAGCGCAACGATTGCCGAGATCGTCGATCTCATGCTGAAAAAGAATATCGGATCGATACCCGTCACCGACAAGGGAAAACTGGTCGGGATGGTAACACGGCGTTCTCTTGTCAATGCCCTTTAATCTTCTTCTTTTTTTAGTTTCCAACGATGAAATGAATACCTGTCGGTCAACCCCGTGACCGGAAAGAATCATTAATAAGATCCGGCCGCAACAATAGAGCAGATGGCCGGTAAAAAACCGCTGAAGACGACCTGTCCGGTCTGCCCTTCAGAAAACATTGCAATGCTCCTGTCTGGCATGGCAAAAACGGGGTTCCAGGGGCGCAAGCTCGGCGAATCGGTGGAGATCTGGCGCCGGATGCTTGCCGATCCGGACTGCACGATCTTATTCGGGCTTTCCGGAGCGATGATACCGGCCGGGATGCAGCGGTGCCTCGTCGAGATGGTAAAACGCCATTATGTGGACGTGATCGTTTCGACCGGTGCCAATGTATTCCATGACATCTGCGAGCATCTCGGGGTCTGTCACTATCTCGGGCACCACCATGTGGATGACGTGGAACTCTACCGGCAGGGAATCGACCGGATCTATGATGTGTTTGCTTACGAAGAAGAGTTCCGGTCCGTGGACCGCATGATTGCCCGGTGGTCCGAATCGATCGTCCCATTCAGGGGATCTTCCCGGGAATTTATCCACAGGTACGGGAAATATCTGGCAGGAGAAAATCCGGGCCGCGAGTCACTTACTTCAGTCTGTGCACAGAAAAATATCCCGATTTTCATCCCGGCGCTCTGCGATTCCTCGATCGGCATCGGACTCCTGATCGCCCGGCGGCAGGGTATTGATATCGATATCGACCAGATTGCCGATGCAGACGAGATCACGCGGATTGTCGAGAAATCCGGAAAGAGCGGGGTCATCTATGTCGGAGGCGGCGTTCCCAAAAATTTCATCCAGCAGACGCAGGTAATCGGATCAATCCACGAGAAAGATCTCGGTGGGCATGATTACGCGATCCAGTACACGACCGATTCCCCTCACTGGGGAGGCCTGTCAGGCTGCACGTTCGACGAGGCGATCAGCTGGGGCAAGGAGTCCGTGAGCTCCCGGCAGGTACAGGTGCATGTCGATGCGACGATTGCACTCCCGGTTGTCCTATCAGCCTTGATTGCCAGTGGAACAAAACGGGCCTTAAAACGGAAGACCAAAAAGAAAAATCCCTGACAAGCACCGGTCGGGAACCCGCCTGCTCTGACAGCCTGCCGGTTATTGGAAGCCCCCTTATCTGGATATAACGATCCTGAAAAATCCTGAGCCTGTAAAAGGTTTCCAGGCAGTGGTATTTCCAAAAAATATTTTTTCGGCTATCTCCTGAATAATACCGAGAATATTTTAACCCCCCTGCCCAATTTACAGTAAAAGTGTGCCATGGGACTGAGAATCCTTCATGTCAGATCCGCTCATTAAACGATTACGAAATCCCCCTGTCTCCCATGCCATCGTGGTTCTTGTTTCTGCTGTTATTGCCTTTACAGCCAATATCTACTGCATAATCATCGGGGTTACCACTGTCAGCCCCCACCTTTTTTACATCCCCATTATCCTCGCTGCATTCTTCTTCCCCAGACGCGGGATATTCACAGCGGTTGAGATATCATCGGTCTATTTCCTGATCGTTGCAGTATTCCGTGGCAGCGATTACGGAACGATCATTTCGGCAGCGGCGCAATGTGTTGTCTTTATCGTTATCGCCGCAATCATGTCATATTTGTCCAACCGGATCAACGACCGGGAAACAGCACTACGGCATGCCAAGGAAGAATGGGAACGGACATTCGATGCCGTACCGGACTTAATTGCACTTATCGATACGCATCACCGGATATTCAGGGTGAACCGTGCGATGGCGGAGAGCCTGGGCCTCTCCCCCCATGAGGTTATCGGGAAGCGATGTTATGAAATCGTACACCGGACACATGCCCCGCCGGCATTCTGCCCACATGCCCTCCTCCTTAAGGACGGGATGGAGCATTCCAGCGAGATCCACGAGGATCATCTCGGCGGGGATTTCATGGTAACCTCCTCGCCCCTCCGCAACGCGAATGGCAGGCTGATTGGAAGCGTACATGTCGCACGGGATATCACTGTCCGTAAACTGGCAGAGGAAGCCCTTCGGGAAAAGACAGAGGAGCTTGACCGGTTTTTCTCAGTGAATCTCGACCTGCTCTGCATCGCGGACACCGATGGCAACTTCCACCACATCAATGCGGCATGGGAGAGTACGCTCGGGTATAACCACGAGGAGCTTATGGCCTATAGACTTCTCGACCTTGTACATCCTGACGACCTGCAGAAGACGCTTGATGCCGTTGCTGGCCTTGCTGAAAGAAAAGAGGTGACGAGTGTTGTCAACCGGTACCGGTGCAGGGACGACAGTTATCGCTGGATCGAGTGGCGGATGTACCCGTACGGGAACCTCATCTATGCCGCTGCCCGGGATATCACCGACAGGATACAGGCTGAGCTCGCATTTGTGCAGGCAAACAAGAAGCTCAACATCCTGTCATCCATCACCCGCCACGATATCCTGAACAAAATCACGGCCCTTTATGCATATCTCGACCTGACCCGGGACATGTGCACGAACCCGGCCCAGCGCAAACATATCGACAAGCAGATCGGGACCGTGGAGGCCCTTCAGCGCCAGATCGAGTTTACGCGGTACTACCAGGACATCGGGGTCAAGGCCCCCGAATGGCAGGATATCGCTACCGTTTTCAGCAAGGCCGTCTCCCAGATACCGCTCGAGGGTGTCACAGTCCGTGTTGATGGCGGGGGTTACCAGATCTATGCAGATCCCTTAATCGAGAAGGTCTTCTATAACCTTGTGGAAAACTCGCTCCGCCACGGCGGAAGAGTTACATCTATCCAGCTGGCCACGCAGAAGACCGCTGCCGGCCTCCTGATCATCTACCGGGACAACGGGAACGGTATACCGGTAGAATCGAA
The DNA here is from genome assembly GCA_002067895.1 of Methanoregula sp. PtaU1.Bin051. Classification (GTDB taxonomy): domain Archaea; phylum Halobacteriota; class Methanomicrobia; order Methanomicrobiales; family Methanospirillaceae; genus MVRE01. The sequence goes on from MVRE01000013.1 coordinate 158,620, forward strand.
GGAGAATCTCTTCCAGCGGGGATACGGGAGCCACACCGGCTTCGGGCTCTTCCTGTCCCGCGAAATCCTCGCGATCACCGACATCCTCATAACCGAGAACGGCGAGCCGGGAAAAGGGGCCCGGTTCGAAATCATCATTCCCCATGGCGGTTACCGGAAGGTCGACCACGGGGTCAGGGTTTCATAGATCTATTATGATGGCATGCAAATTTCTGGAAGTATCCCGCCTATAGCTTATTTCGCAAGTTGTGGTCTATTCGAAGAACCCTGACAGGTTCTTCTCTAAGTTTGTCCCTCCCTTAATAGGGACTTACTTTTCCCAAACACTTATTACCCCTCCCCTACCATAGTATAAAGCACCATTCATGGAGCGGCGTTATTGTTTACGTCGCGAGTGTCTGTATCAGACGCGAGATTCTCTGTTGAGGTAGCCAAGCCTGGTATGGCGCAGGTTTGCTAAACCTGTGTCCCAAAAGGACTCGAGGGTTCAAATCCCTCCCTCAGCGCTTCAGGGGATTTCACGAAACGAGGGGATTGGATGGCAGAAGAAGAGATAAAATACTTCGTACGGATTGGCACCACCGATCTGGACGGCACGAAATCAGTCCGTGTCGCCCTGACCGGCATCAAGGGTGTAGGCAGGCACACGTCTTCCGTGATTGCCCGCATGGCACAGGTGAACGAATACTCCCAGCTCGGCCGCCTTCCCGAGGCGGACGTCAACCGGATCCGCAATGCTGTGGAATCATATGGCAGCAGGATACCGGCATGGATGTCCAACCGGCCCAAAGACGTGTATACCGGGGAATCAAAGCACCTGTTCGGCGCAGACGTGACCATGGCGAAGGACGATGACGTCAACATGATGCGGAAGATCCGGTGCTACAAGGGCATCCGGCACGAGACCGGACAGAAGGTCCGCGGCCAGCGCACCAAGTCCAGCGGAAGGACCGGCTCGACCGTGGGCGTGAGCAAGAAGAAAATAGCACAGGGCGGAGGTGAGTGAGCCCATGGGATACCCGGGAAAGAACCATAAGGCATACCAGACCCCCAAGCGCCCGTTCGAGAAGACACGTATCGAGGAAGAAACCCGTCTCGTCATTGAATATGGTCTCCGGAACAAGCGCGAGGTATGGAAAGCACAGAGTATCCTGCGCAAATACCGCAAGGGCGCCCGCGACCTGCTGGCCCTCATGTCAAGCGGTACTGATAAAGCACTCGTCGAGGCTAAGCGCTCCGAGCTTATCACATCCCTGCAACGTGCAGGGCTTCTCGGGCCCGATGCGGATATCGAAGACATCCTCTCGTTAAAGGTACAGGCGCAGCTCGAGCGCCGGCTCCAGACGCTCGTGTACCGCAAAGGCCTTGCGCGCTCACCGAAACAGGCACGCCAGATCATCACGCACGGCCATGTCGCGATTGGTGGCCGGCGCGTAAACATCCCCGGCTACCGCGTCAACCGCACGGAAGAGACCCAGATCGCATATTACGGGAAATCGCCGTTTACAGCCGACACCCATGCGGAAAGATCGAGGATCACCAAGGCTGCAGGAGTGAAATGAGATGACCGGTACCGAAAAGGAGAAGTGGGGAATCGCCCACATCTTTGCATCGTTTAACAATACCATCATCACGATCACCGATCTCTCCGGTGCCGAAACGGTTACCAAGAGCTCGGGTGGCATGGTGGTCAAGCAGGACCGGAACGAGAGTTCGCCCTACGCCGCGATGCAGATGGCCGCAAACGTTGCTGCAGCGGCAAAAGAGAAGGGAATCGTCGGTGTTCATGTCAAGGTGCGTGCACCGGGACAGGGCAAGCAGCGGAGCCCGGGGCCCGGGGCGCAGGCGGCCATCAGGGCGCTTGCCCGTGCCGGCATGCGTATCGGCAGAATTGAAGACGTCACGCCAATCCCCCACGATTCATGCCGTCCGAAGGGTGGCAGGCGAGGAAGGAGAGTGTAATGGAGATCCAGTTCGCAAGTCTGGACGATGCTGCTTCCCGCTTCACCCTCTCCGGTGCAAGCCCCGCGTTTGCCAATGCACTGCGCAGGGCGATGATCGCCGATGTTCCGACGCTTGCCATCGAAGACGTAAGGATTTACGATAACACGAGCGCACTCTTCGACGAGATGCTCGCCCACCGGCTCGGACTTATCCCGATAACGACCGATCTTACCGCATACCAGAGCAGGGACGCCTGTTCCTGTAACGGTGCAGGATGCCCGGCATGTTCGGTCACATTCACCCTCAGTGCCGAAGGCCCCAAGGTAGTTGTCTCCGGTGACCTGATCCCGCAGGATCCCAAAGCAGTCCCGGTACATGCCGCAATCCCTATCGTCAAACTGGTCAAAGGGCAGAAACTGGTGCTCGAAGCGAAAGCCGTTGTTGCTACCGGTAAGGAACATGCCAAATGGCAACCGACGCTTGTCTGCGGGTACAAGAACCACCCTGTCATCACGATCGGCGATACCTGCGATGCCTGTGGCATGTGCGTGGACGAATGCCCGCGCGAGATACTGACAGTAAAAGGCAAGAAAGTGGCTGTGGCTGCCGGCAAGCTATCAGAGTGCTCCCTGTGCCGTCTCTGCGAGCGGGCATGCATATCGACAGGGATTGGGGAGGAACCGGCTATAAAGGTCTCCGCGGAACCCGACCGGTATATTTTCGTGGTCGAGAGTGACGGATCGCTTCCGGTCAAGGAGATCATAAAGCGGGCGCTGAAGCATATTAAAGGACAGTCGGATGAGCTGGAACACAAGATACGCGAAATTTCAGGGGATGATAAGAAATGACAAGAACCATAGCAAAGACGAACCCCCGTCTGAGCAACCTCATTCTGCTCCTAAAGAATACATCGCGCGAGAATGAGGCCAAGATCTGGCGGGAGATCGCAAGCAGGCTGGAGACCCCGAGCAGGAATTATGCCGAGGTCAACCTGTCCAAGATCAACCGCTATGCCGGAAACGGTGAGACGATCATAGTCCCAGGTAAAGTGCTGGGAAGCGGGATTCTCTCGCAGTCGGTGAAAGTGGCCGCACTGAACTTCTCGGCATCGGCCACGAGCAAGATACGGGACGCGAAGGGACAATGCATGACGATCGAACAGCTGCTCAGAGACAACCCCAAGGGCAGTGGTGTCCGTATCCTGAGGTGACGAGAATATGGTTACAATTATCAACGGAGACGGCATGCTCCTCGGAAGGCTCGCAAGTGTTGTCGCACAGCGGGCGCTCGCCGGTGAAGAGATCGCAATAGTGAATGCGGAAAAGGCAATCATATCGGGAAGCAGGGCCCGCGTTCTTGGGAATTACCACCACAAGCGCAGCCGGGGTTCCACCGGCTGGGGCCCGTTCCTCCCCCGGAGGCCCGATCACTTAATGAAGCGCACGATCCGGGGAATGCTTCCCTACAAGCGCCCCCGTGGTGCGGATGCATTCAAACGGATCAAGTGCTATGTCGGGATACCGGCGGAATTCACCGGAAAAGAGATGGAAGTGCCCGAAGAAGCGCACATGAACCGGTTGAATAATGCCCAGTTTGTCACCCTTGGTTCCGTCTGCACGTTCCTGGGGGCTAAGTTCTAAGGAGGTGCATAAATGGTCAAGATCATCAATACCAGTGGAAAGCGCAAGACAGCGATTGCACGTGCCACTTTAAAGGCGGGCAAGGGGATTATCCGGATCAACTCTGTTCCTCTCGACAAGTACGGGACCGAAGTCGTCCGGATGAAGATATCCGAACCGCTCCTCTTATTCCCCAACGCAGTTGGAGGGATCGATGTTGCAATCGATGTCGAGGGCGGGGGTGTGATGGGGCAGGCCGAGGCTGTGCGGACGGCGCTCGCCCGAGGTATCCTCGAATGGCACAACGATCCCCAGATCAAGGACGCGTACCTGTCCTACGACCGGACGCTCCTTGTGAATGACTCGCGCCAGAAAGAGACGAAGAAGCCTCACGGGCGCGGGGCGAGAAAGAAGTTCCAAAAGTCTTATCGTTAGGATAAAAGAAATGATGAGAGGCCGACAAACGTGATACCCGTACGATGCTTCACCTGTGGGAAGACGATCTCAACAGCGTATGAAGAGTTCAAACAGCGGCAGAGTGCAGGCGAGGATCCCAAAAAGATCCTCGACGACCTCGGTCTGACGCGGTACTGCTGCCGCCGCATGTTGCTCACGCACAACGAGATCATCGATGAGCTCAACCCGTACCAGTGAAGATGACTTATCCGGGGTCGTGGGGTAGCCTGGACTATCCTATTGCGTTCGGGACGCAGTGACCTGAGTTCGAATCTCAGCGACCCCATTCCAATACTACAGAAAAAGGAGAAACAGATGCCAACGCAGACGTACACCCGGTATGAACGGGCGAGAATTATCGGGGCGAGAGCCCTGCAGATATCAATGGGTGCGCCGCTGCTTATCAAGACTACCCAGATCGACCCTCTCGGGATAGCTCTCGAGGAATTCACCCACAACAAGATACCCATTACGGTAAAGAGGAAGTGAACTACCCATGACCATGATCGAGGCTATCGAGCTCCGTGTGATCCTGGACTCCAGAGGCAACCAGACGGTCGAGGCCGACGTGATGACGACAACCGGCTTCGGCCGGTCGGCAGCCCCGGCAGGTGCCAGCACCGGGTCGCGAGAGGCGAAAGTAAGGCCACCGCAGGACGCTGTCGAGAACGCTGTATCCAACCTGATCCCGGCGCTCATCGGCACGGATGCGTCCGACCAGCAGGCGTTCGACGAGCAGCTCCGGGACATCGACGGAACAGCAGACTTCTCGTCGATAGGGGCGAACATTGCCGTAGCGCTCTCGCTCGCAAACGCCAAAGCCGCTGCGTCATCGGCCGGCATTCCGTTATTCCGGTACCTTTCCGGTGCATTCGGTGCCGAACTTCCGCTTCCGCTCGGGAATGTCATCGGGGGCGGGGTGCATGCGGCGGATGCAACCGAGATTCAGGAGTTCCTTGTCGTGACCGGGGAAGCTGCCGACGTGCAGGAAGCGGTCTTTGCCAATGCCGCGGTGCACCGCGCGGTAAAGGAGATCTTAAAGAAACAGGGGAAAGCCTGCGGCAAGGGTGACGAGGGGGCATGGGCCCCGAAGATTGACGACGCGCTCGCGTTTGAGATCGTTACTGAAGCCTGCAAAACGGTATCGGACGAGATGAATGTGTCTGTCGATATCGGTATTGACGTTGCAGCAAGTCAGTTCTGGAATGGCGAACAGTACCAGTACCGTAACAGAAGGCTGAGTACAGAAGACCAGGTCGCCTATATCGCAGAGCTGGTCGACAAGTACGACCTCGTCTATGTCGAGGATCCCCTCCATGAAGAGGACTTTGCCGGATTCGCCGACCTCAATGCACAGGTCGGGGACCGCTGCCTTGTCTGCGGGGACGATCTCTTCGTCACTCAGACCGAGTATATCGCAAAAGGCATCGAGATGGGATCGGCCAACTGCGTGCTGATCAAACCAAACCAGGTCGGTACGCTGACCGATACCTACGATGCAGTACGGCTCGCCCATACATCCGGACTGGACACGGTCATGAGCCACAGGTCCGGAGAGACAACGGATGAGACCATCGCACACCTTGCAACCGCGTTCTCCTGTGTTTTTTTAAAGACCGGCGTTGTAGGCGGCGAACGCATTGCCAAACTGAACGAACTGATTCGCATAGAGGAACAGTTATGACCCAAGTAACCGAGATGGAAATCGAACTGAAAGAACCGCTCGTCCCTGTCGAGGACTACCTCGCTGCAGGCGTGCACATTGGGACGCAGCAGAAGAGCGAGGACATGAAGAAGTTCATCTACCGCGTCCGCGGGGATGGGCTCTATATCCTGGATATCCGCGAGACCGACGGGCGGATAAAAACTGCGGCGAAATTTTTAAGCCAGTACGAGCCCCCCAATATTCTCGTAGTCACATCGCGGCAGTACGGGCAGTATCCGGCCAAGAAGTTTGCCGATACGATTGGTGCAATGTCCGCGACCGGCCGGTTCATACCGGGGCTGCTTACCAACCCGGTTCTTGAGGGGTATATCGAACCAGAAGTCATCGTTGTCACCGACCCGATCGGAGACGCGCAGGTCATCCACGAAGCCGTGCAGTGCGGAATTCCTGTCGTTGCACTCTGTGATACCAACAATATGACAAAGTTCGTCGACTTCGTAATCCCTACAAACAACAAGGGCAGGAAAGCGCTCTCGATGATCTACTTCCTCCTGACCCGCGAGATGCTCCGGCACCGTGGTATCTCCACGGCACTCACCCCTGAGGACTTCGAGACTGATATATGAGAGATCGGTTGGCAGGAGCGCAGCACTGCCGCCAACCGATATCTGGATATACCAGTTCGACCAGAGGGTTGATTCGATGAATATGCGTTCATGCGCCGTTGCCGGCATGTTCTATCCCCGGGACCCGAACCATCTCGAGCAGCTGCTCAACCGTTTCTTTATGAGCAGCCCGGATATGGGAAGCACGGACGCGAAAGGGATTGTTGTCCCACATGCCGGCTACATATATTCCGGTGCAGTTGCAGCACGGGCATATGCAGCAATCCCGGAATCTTTTTCCGGGACATTCGTCGTTATCGGGCCATCCCATCGAGGTTTCCTTTCCGCAGGATCATCTGTTCCCTGGGAGTCCCCCCTTGGGGTCGTTGACACAGATTCGGCGTTTGTCGATGCGCTGGAAATTGAGATCGATGAGGGCGCCCATGCTGCTGAGCACTCGATCGAGGTCCAGGTACCGTTCATCAAGTTCCGGTTCCCCCGTGCACGGATTGTACCGGTCATGATGGGAGAACAGGATGAAGAGTCAGCTGCCGGGCTAGCGCGGAAGATCGTTGCAGCAGCAGAGGCAACACGGCGTGATATACGGATCATCGCCTCAAGCGATTTCTCCCACTATGTGCCGGAGACAGTTGCCCGAGGAAATGATCTCTATGCCATTGAAGCCCTCCGGACGCTGGATACAGCGGAGTTCCTCAACAGGATCCGGAACCGTAATGTCTCAGCCTGCGGATATGGGCCGGTTGCAGCGATGGCGGGTGCCTGCCGTGCCATGGGAGCGACCGAAGGGAGGCTGCTGACCTACGCGACGAGCGGGGAAGTCACAGGCGACCGGCAGGAAGTCGTCGGTTACGCAGCCATTGCGGTGATATAGGTTGGCAACATGGAGTGCACCGGGCAAGGTGTTTCTTTTCGGGGAACACGCCGTCGTGTACGGAAAACCCGGCATTGCCATGGCGATCCGGCCGCGGGTCTACGTGACCGTCAGGAGGGCGAAACGCCCCCACGCAGTCAGTTCCCCTTATATCCGGAACTGCTTTACGGACATGGGCGTTTCAGGCAGCGTGTACATCAACTCGCAGATACCCAGCTCCTCGGGGCTGGGGTCGTCGGCAGCAGTGACGGTGGCCACGCTCTCTGCGATCAACGATGAGTTCCAGCTCGAAAAGACCCGCGAGGAGATTGCCGATATGGCGTTTGCGATCGAGAAGAAGGTGCAGAAAGGCAGGGCAAGCCCGACGGATACGACCGTCTCCTCCTACGGAGGGATCGTGCTGATCACCGGGACGTCCCGCCGGCGCCTGCCCCCCGTGAACCTGCACATCGTGATCGGGGACACGCTGGTCTCCCACAGCACGTCGCAGATGGTGGAGCAGGTGAGCGAACTGAAAAAGCGGCACCCGGATATCGTCGGCCACCTTCTCGATGCTATCGAGGGAGTCAGCCTGAACGCCATCCACCATCTGAATAACCCGAAAGAGCTGGGCAGATACATGGACATGAACCATGCGATCCTTGATGCGCTTGGTGTCGGCCATCCCGCCCTCTCCCGTCTCGTGCTTGCCGCCCGGTCTGCAGGAGCATTCGGCGCCAAGCTGACGGGTGCAGGCGGGGGCGGATGCATGGTTGCGGTCTGCCCCAAGAACCAGAAACACCGTGTTGCAAAGGCAATCGAGTCGTATAATTGCCGGGCGATCATGACCGGCATCGACACCGAAGGAGCACGGAAGGAGAAAAATGCCTGACCGGATATTGCTCAAACTGGGCGGCAGTGTGATCACCGACAAGGGCGGGGACTGTCGTATCGACCATGCCCGGCTTTCCGCAATTGCCAAAGCAGTTGCAGATGCGCAACCGGGCGGGCTCGTCATCGTCCATGGCGCCGGTTCCTGCGGGCATCCCGAAGCCAAACTGTACCGGCTCGACAGGGGTGTAAAAGCCGGGCATGCGGAAGGGATTGCGGTTACTCACCGAGCGGTCTCTGCGCTCAATGCGGAGGTCGTATCAGCACTACGCACGCAGGGCATCGAAGCAGTCGGCATCCACCCGCTCCATGCCGGTTATGCGGATGACGGGCGGCTGGTTTCCTTCGAATCACGGCACCTTGACCGGATGCTTGCCCTTAAGATGGTCCCGGTGATCCACGGCGACGTGGTGATGGACCATACCCGCGGTGCCTGCATCGTGTCAGGAGACCAGCTGGTAAGCTACCTTGCCGGGAAGCTTGCCGTGCGGCGCGTGGGACTCGCCACCGATGTACCGGGAGTGCTGGACGGGGGCAACGTCGTGCCGGTGATTACACCGGCAACGGTTACAACCCTCCGGATCGGCAGCTCGACACATACCGACGTCACCGGTGGAATGAGAGGAAAGATTACCGAACTGATCGGCCTTGCCTCCTCAGGTATCGAGGCCGAGATATTCCATGTCTCGCGCATCCCCGATTTCCTCAATGGAAGGGACTGCGGCGGGACGCGGGTTACGACAGACAGGCAGGGGGAATGATTACGAAAGACAAGAAGCGTTTTACATCGTCGCGGAAGCTCGACCACCTGCGGATCTGCGCAGAGGAGGATGTCGAGCGCGGCGATACCGGTTTTTCTGACATACGGTTCGTGCATAATGCGCTGCCGGAGTGCGATATGGCGGCGATTGACCGGCGAACGCGGTTCCTGTCCCGGACTTTTGCCTCACCTCTGTTTATCTCCGCGATGACAGGCGGGCATCCTGACAGTGTCACTGTCAACGAACGGCTTGCCCGGGCGGCACAGCGGCACGGCATCGGTATGGGGGTCGGCTCCCAGCGGGCTGCCCTCGAGGATCCGGCGCTTGAAACAACCTTCTCGGTCGTCCGGAAGGAGGCACCGGACGCATTTCTCGTAGCAAATCTCGGCGCCGTCCAGCTCCGCGAGCATGGCGCCGGCTGGGCCGAACGCGCGATCGAGATGATCGATGCGGATGCAATTGCGATCCACTTAAATTTCCTGCAGGAAGCCATCCAGCCGGAGGGCGACCACAATGCTGCAGGCTGCCTCGATGCGATCCGGGACCTCTGCCTCGATATCAGGACACCGGTGATTGTCAAGGAGACCGGTTCCGGCATCTCTGCCGGGACGGCAAAGGCGTGTCTCGGTGCCGGTGTTGCTGCGATCGATATCGCCGGAGCCGGCGGGACTTCATGGGCAGCGGTCGAAAGCCTGCGGGCCGGCAGGAACCGGAGCACGGCAAGCCGGCAGAAGCAGGCGCTCGGCGAGACCTTTGCTGACTGGGGGATACCGACTGTCGTGAGCCTCTGCGAGGTGCTCACGACGGGGGCCCCCGTCATTGCATCGGGAGGGATACGGAGCGGCATCGATGCGGCCAAGGCGCTCGCGCTGGGTGCCGACCTTACCGGTATAGCGCTACCGCTGCTTAAGCCGGCGCTTGAAAGCGACACCGCGCTTGACCGGGCGATTGATGCATTCCACCGGCAGCTTGACATTGCCATGTTCCTTACAGGATCGGCCAGAATCGCAGACCTGAGAAAAGCCCGGATGTTTGTTACCGGGCGGACCCGGCAGATGATCGGTAAGGATAACCCGGTCAGGATCCGGAATTAGCAGTTTGTAATTTCCAGCGATAATTTCAGAACACACACGTTCATACAACCAGAACAACAGGAGACAACACAATGGATATAGAGATTATAGCAGTGGGCGGGTACGACGAGGTCGGGCGGAATATGACCGCCGTCCGCTGCGGCAAGGAGATCGTCATCTTCGACATGGGTCTGCGCCTCGACCAGGTGATGATCCACGAGGACGCGGAGATCGAAAACATGCATTCCCTCGATCTCATCAAGATCAAGGCAATCCCCGACGATACGATGATGAACTCGGTAGAAGGGACGGTGAAAGCCATCGTCTGCACGCACGGGCACCTCGACCATATCGGGGCGATCCCGAAACTGGCGCACCGTTATAACGCGCCGATCATCTCCACTCCCTATACGACCGAACTCATCCGGCAGCAGATCTCCGGTGAGCAGAAGTTCGGCGTCAACAACAAGCTCTTCGCGCTGAGGTCCGGCCAGCGGTATACGATCTCGCCGACGTTAACACTCGAGTTTGTGCGGATGCAGCACTCGATCATCGACACGGTGATGGCGGTCCTCCACACCCCGCAGGGCGCGATCGTGTACGCGCTGGATTTCAAGCTGGACCGGACACCGGTCATCGGAGATCCGCCGGACTTTGCACGGCTCCGCCAGATCGGCAAGGAAGGTGTTGTTGCCTTAATCACGGAATGCACCAACATCGACCGGCCGGGCAGGTGCCCCAGCGAGCGGATCGCCCGGGACCTCGTCCGCGACACGATCACGAGTTACGAAGATGATAAAAACGCACTTATCGTCTCGACGTTTTCTTCCCATATCTCGCGCGTGAAGACGATCGCCGAATGCGCCCACGAGATAGGGAGGAAACCGGTGCTGCTCGGCCGTTCCATGGAGCGGTATTCCGTGACCGCCGAGCAGATGAAGCTCGTTTCGTTCCCGTCGACGACCAGTGTCTTTGGCAACCGGCGGACGGTCGACCGGACACTCCGGCGCATGATGAAGGCGGGAAAGGACAAGTTCCTGCCTATTGTCACCGGCCACCAGGGGGAGCCCGGATCGATCCTGACAAGGGTTGCAACCGGGGACACTCCGTTCCTGCTTGCCAAGGGAGACAAGGTGATCTTCTCGGCAAACGTAATCCCGAACCCGATGAACTACGGGCAGCGCTACATGGTGGAAGCGCACCTGCGGCTTGCCGGCGCCCGCATATTCGAGGACCTGCATGTGAGCGGGCACGCGTACAAGGAGGACCACTACGAGCTCGTCCACCTCTTAAACCCGCAGCACATCGTCCCTGCGCACGGGCACATGAAGATGACCGCAGCGTATGCCGACTTCGCATCGGATATAGGGTATACGCTTCACTCCGACCTGCATGTGGTGAAGAACGGCCAGCGCATTAAAATAAATTAGGGGATCAGCATGGACCTTTCCGAGTATCTTGCATCTGCCGCACGGTCGATTGACGTGATGATCGACCGGTATTTCGTCGATACGACCGGCGAGCTGAACAAGGCGAGCGCCCACCTGCTGGCTGCCGGCGGAAAACGCCTGCGCCCGGCCGTCGTCATGCTCGCTGCCGATGCGGTGAACCCGGGCAGTTCGTCGGAAATCATGCCGGCCGCCCTTGCACTGGAACTGACCCATACGTTCACGCTCATCCATGACGACATCATGGACGACGACTCGCTCCGCCGTGGTGTGCCGACCGTTCACACGGTCTGGGACATGCCGACGGGAATCCTTGCCGGGGACGTCCTTTACGCAAAAGCCTTCGAGTTCCTGATTCGTTCGAAGGCAACGGACGAGGCCAAGATCCGGGCAACGTCCATGCTCGCGGTCGCCTGCGCCGAGCTCTGCCAGGGCCAGCACATGGATATGTCCTTCGAGAAAAGGGACGATGTGGATGAGGGCGAATATCTTGAAATGGTCCGGAAGAAGACAGGAGTGCTCTATGCAGCGGCAGCCGGAATTGGCGGAATCCTCGCCGGTGGCAACGCCCGGCAGGTCAAGGCCCTTTACGACTACGGGCTGAACACCGGCATGGCGTTCCAGATCCAGGATGACGTCATCGATCTCATAACCCCGCCGGAAAAGAGCGGTAAGGACCGGGCATCCGATCTCCGCGAGGGGAAGCAGACGCTCATCTGGATCAAGGCAAAGGAGAAAGGTATCGATCTTTCACCCTACAAGCGGGACCTTACCGATGCCGAGATCGACGCGGTCATCAAAAAACTGGAGGACGCCGGCGTGATTGAAGACGTGAAAGGAATTGCAAACAGGCTCGTTGCGACAAGCGCAAAACATCTTGCCCTCCTGCCCCCGACAAAGGAGCGCGAGCTCCTGCGGGAGATCGGCGAGTTCTTCGTGACCCGGAGCTTCTGAGATGGCCGGGGAAGACCCGCGTGACCTCCTGCTGCGCTGTGCGCTTGCCAATGCAGTGAAGCATGGCGGCGTGCCGCAGGCCGGTGCCGTGATCGGTATGGTGATGGGGGCGAACCCCGATCTCCGGTCGCGGGCAAAGGAGGTCTCGGCGCTCGCCCGCGAGGTGATCGCGGAGGTTGCGGCCCTCGAGCCGGAACAGCGCAGGAAAAAATTATCCGAGCTCGCCCCGGAGATGATCGCGGCTCTTTCGGAAAAACACGAGCACAGGAAAGTGCTGCCCGAGCTGGAGGACGCAAAGGACGGCGTCGTCATGCGGTTTGCACCGAACCCGTCCGGCCCGCTTCACATCGGGCACGCCCGGGCGGCAGTTCTTAACGATGCGTACGTGAAGACATACGGCGGCCGTTACATCCTCCGGATCGAGGATACTGACCCGAAGCGGGTTGATCCCGAGGCGTACGAGACTGTTGTGGAGGACATCAAATGGCTGGGCCTCGGCATTACCGAGACAGTATACCAGAGCGACCGGCTGGATTTGTACTATGACCTCTGCCGGCAGCTGATCGGACGCGGCGGGGCGTACGTCTGCACCTGCGACAACGAGCGGTTTAAGGAGCTCAAGATGGCAAAGCAGGCCTGCCCCTGCCGCGAGCAGCCGGTGGAGCAGAACCTCGCACTCTGGGAGAAGATGCTTGCCCACGGTTTTATGGAGGGAGAGGTGACGGTCCGGGTGAAGACCGATCTTATGCACCCGGACCCTGCGATGCGGGATTTTCCCGCGTTCCGGGTCCTCGATTCCCCGCCGCACCCCCGGAAGCCTGATGCGTTCGTGTACCCGCTCATGAACTTCTCGGTCGTTGCCGACGACCACCTGCTCGGCGTCACCCACGTGATACGGGGCAAGGATCATATCGCCAACACCCGCAGGCAGCGGTACATCTACGACCACATGGGCTGGAAGGTGCCCGTATACCGTCACTACGGCAGGATGGGGATCGAGGGAGTCGTGCTCTCGACCTCGCAGATGCGGCTCGGGATTAAGGAAGGGACATACACCGGCTGGGACGACATCCGGCTCGGGACATTGCGGGCGCTCGCCCGGCGGGGAATCCTGCCCGAGGCGGTCAGGAACGCGATGCTGGCTATAGGAATCGGTGAGACTGACATCTCGTTCTCGTGGGACAACCTGTACTCGGAGAATAAAAAGATCATCGATCCGATTGCGAACCGGTACTTCTTTGTTCCGGACCCGGTGACGATCACGATCCGTGCTGCCCCGCAGCTGACAACACACGCGCTCCTCCATCCCGCCGATGAGAAGCGGGGCGTGCGGACACTTGCGTTCACCGGCGCGATCGTCCTTCCGGCAGCCGAACTTGGGGACAGGACAAGAAGCCTTATCCGGTTAAAAGACCTGTTCAACGTTACGGCGGAGTACGACCACGGGAGGCCGCACCTCTCCTATGCCGGCGATTCCCTTGCCGAAGCCCGTGCGGCAAAGGCCCCAATCGTCCAGTGGCTGCCGGTCGCGGATCAGGTCCCGTGCACTTTGCGGACACCGGAAGGGGATATCATCGGGGCCTGCGAACCTGCCGTACGGAACGAGCTTGGAAAAGTCGTCCAGTTCGAGCGGGTCGGGTTTGCCAGGATCGATTCCGTGACGGACGACGGTGTTGTGGCGTATTTCACGCATAAGTAACCTTATCGGGATCCGGTTATAGGGGGGTGCCCCTCTCTCCACCCCATAAGCCACCCCCCTTAGCCCATACCCTACCCCCCCACCTCCGGACCCCGTTTACCCCCCTCGTTTTTCCCAACGATTCTCGTTTTACGGCTAACTCTCCGACGAAAGAGGGGGTGGTACCCCCACCTATGGCCATGAGGGGGTACCCCCACCTCGATTGGTCAGGGATACCCCCCTCCCCCCCACCCGGGGGTCACGGGTACAGTGACCGGCCCCCCTCCCCAAGGGGGGAGGGGTGGGGGTACCCCCCTTGTGGCGGTTTTGGGTCTTCGACGGCGATTTCAGTGGTTTAACCTGCATTTCCGGTGCAAAACGGGGGGGTACACCCCATCGGGTGGGGGAGGGTATCCCCTCACCCCCTTTGATCGCAGAGCCCCTCCCACCCCCCCGGGGGGTGGTTGGTCGGGCTGAGGGTGGCACCCCCCCGTTACGGCCAAAAGGGGGGTACCCCCCCATCGCACCTGTGATCTGCCGGCTTAGGGACATACCCGATTATTCCCTGCCAGCGAGGTTTTACGTACCTTTGCGCCCAACAGTGTCATGGAAGAAGGTGTGCGATCTGGCACAGTTGTCCGGCCCCGGTCTCAAGAAGTTCCTGTCGGAATTCAGGGGCCCGTCCGGTACCCGCACCGAGACGGACGAGATAGCACTTACCGGCATCCCTCCTGTCCCGGTCTACTCCAACGAGTTCTGGACGGCAGGGCAGCGGAAGGCGTCATCGATCCACGAGATCTCGTACCGTGCCTGCTTCAAGCCCCAGCTCCCCCGGTTCTTCATCGATCTGTTAACAACGAGAGGGGACATCGTATACGATCCCTTCAGCGGGAGGGGGACGACGGTCATCGAGGCTGCGCTCTGCGGCCGGAAGATTATCGCAAACGATGCCAACCCGCTCTCCCGGATCATGACCGAGCCCCGGCTCGCCCCGCCCCGGGTTATCAATGTGGAGGAACGGCTTGCAACAATCCCCCGCGATGGCAGTCGTGCGGACTGCGACCTCTCCATGTTCTACCACAAGGATACCGAGCGCGAGATCGTGGCACTCCGGGAGTACCTTCTGGAGCGGAGAAGGGAACATAAGGAGGATGTGATCGACCGCTGGATCGCGATGGTCGCAACCAACCGGCTGACCGGCCACTCGTCCGGGTTCTTCTCTGTCTATACCCTCCCGCCCAACCAGGCGGTCTCGCCGGAGAGCCAGAAGCGGATCAACCGCCGCCGGAACCAGAAACCGGGGTACCGTGACACGCACAAACTCATCCTGAAGAAAACAAAGAGCCTGCTCTCAGGCCTGAATACGGATCAGATCCGGAACCTGAACAGTGCGGCAAAAACAGCGGTGTTCCTGACCTGTGATGCCGGGCGGACTGAAGCAATCCCCGATAGCTCCGTTCATCTCACGGCAACCTCGCCCCCGTTCCTAGACATCGTCCAGTACCGTGAGGACAACTGGCTCAGGTGCTGGTTCAACGGCCTCGATACCGATGTGATCGGGAAAGGGATCACGATGGCGCGGACCGTCAGGGATTGGACCGGGGTGATGCAGGACGTCTTTGATGAGCTCTACCGGATCACCAGACCCGGGGGCCGGGTGGCATTCGAGGTCGGCGAGGTGAGGAAAGGTACCATCCGGCTCGAGGAAGAGGTTATTCCCCTCGGGACTGCAGCCGGGTTCTCCTGCGAAGCGGTCATGATCAACTCGCAGGAGTTCACCAAGACCTCGCACATCTGGGGTGTTGCCAACATGGGCTGCGGAACTAATACGAACCGGATCGTTATGTTCAGGAAACCAGCCGGATGAAACGGGGGTATTCCTTCTACTGAAAACAACCTTGTTTATTTGTCGCTCTTTTCCCGACAGGCGCCCCCGTAACCGCTTCGGAAAAAACCATCCTTAAGTATCCCGGCAACCAATACCTGCGCATGGTTACCTCGATCCGGCGGTATGCGCAGATCATCGACGTTCTGGGCAAGTACGGTTTCGGTATCGCGCTGGAGAGAATGTTTCCCGGTAAACCCCGGTTCCGGCTCCCGACGGCCGGTGGCCCTCCGGAAACGTCCACGGTTTACGAACGGATACGTCTTGCGATCGAGGAACTCGGCCCGACGTTCGTGAAGTTCGGGCAGATCATGAGTACGAGAACGGAGCTTCTGCCCCCCGAGCTGATCGAGGAGCTGAAAAAGCTTCAGGACCATGCCCGCCCCCTCCCGTTCTCAGAGGTGCAGGAAGTTATTCTCGAGACCTGCCCGGACATCGACGCATGGTTCTTAGAGATCGATGAGACCCCGCTTGCCTCCGCCTCGATCGGGCAGGTTCACTGCGCAGTCTTAAAAGACGGCACGAAGGTTGCGGTCAAAATACAACGCCCCGGCATCCCCGAGCTCATCGAGAATGACCTTGCGATCCTGATGTCCATGGCCGAGCGGATCGACGCTGTATTCCCGGAGATCCGGGTATACAACCCGGTCGGGATGGTGCAGGACTTTGCCCAGCAGATAAGGAAAGAGCTGGACTTCACCCGGGATGCACGGAACGCGGACCGGATGGCACGCAATTTCAAGGAAGTCCCCGGTATCCGCTTCCCGAGGATCTACTGGGAATACTCCTCTCCAAAGATGCTGGTCATGGAGTTCATCGAGGGCGTACGGATCGACAACCCCGGGGCCATACAAAGTATGGGAGTCGACCCCCATGATGTGGGAGTCAGGGGGTTCAATGCCTACCTCAAGATGATCTTCGAGGACGGGTTCTTCCATGGCGACCCACACCCGGGCAACCTGCTCGTGACAAAGACGGGGGACGTTGTATTTTTGGACTTCGGTATTGTCGGCGTGCTCCGCCCGGAGAAGCGGCAGATCTTCATCAACCTCCTCTTCGCGCTTGTCACCGATGACATCGAGATGATGCTCAAGTCGCTTGAGGGGTTCGGGATCATCATCAACGAGGCTGACAGGGAATCTGTCCGCGACGACCTGTACATCATGATGCACGATTTCGGGGGCGGGGGCGACGACACGGTGCATTCCCTCAACTTCGGGCTGATGGTGAACGAACTGACCGAGACGATGCGGCGATACAAGCTCAAGGTACCCATGAACCTGATGCTGCTTTTAAAGGTCTTTGTCATGGTGCTTGACATCGGCGTCCGGCTCGACCCGCAGTTCAACATCAGCAGGGAGATCACTCCTTACCTGACCAAGCTTGCCGATACGAACACACTCTCCGCGGCCTACGTCAAGCGGGCGTCCAACTCCATGATCGAGGCTGTGGATGCAGTCCTGGACCTCCCCCGGAACGTGAACCTGATGCTGAAGAGGTGGGCGACCGGGACAGTCCGGCTGGAGATCGTGGACACCGATCTCCAGAAACTCCAGATGGCGCTTGACCGTTCAAGCGACAAGATTATGATCGGGCTCGTTGTTGCCGCGCTCGTCGTCGGGTCATCCCTTGTACTCCAGACATCCTCGATCACGCTTCCCAATGAGGTGACCTTGATCGCAATCTTCGGCTATGCAGCGGCCGTGGTCGTCGGGTTCTACGCGATCTACCACGTCATCTTCCTGAAGTTCCGGCTCGAACGGTAGGTTCTTCCTTTTTTCAAAGGTACCGGGTCAGGACCGACCATGCCCGGCATTTTTCCCGGAACGGCAGGCGGGCGTTCGCCGGGCTCGTCGACGGCAGCCGGATTACGGTTATCGTTTCCGGAAGGCTGAGGCCTTTGAGAAACCGTGCCGATGTGCTGCCGTTGCAGGCAATGAGCCGGATGCCGGGATGTGATGCCAGCAGGCCGGCGACGTCGTTTTTCATGGCATCGCCAATCCGGCTGTCGGCACTCCCTGTTCTCCTGCATGATCCAATAACATCCCAGAGCGCGATGTGGCGGGATGTAAGAAGCCTTACACGTTCATCGTATGGCAGGGCAGGGTCGGTGCCGGTAATCTTTCCAAGGATCCTCCAGAACACATTTCTCGGGTTGGCATAGTACTGCCCGGCCGAGAGGGACCGGACACTCGGGAAGCTCCCGAGGATTAGCACCTTTGCGTCCCGCGTTATAACCGGTGGCAGGCCGTACTGGATCTGGCGGGCGCGATCTGGCATAAAAAAAAGACGGTGGCAGGGGGTTCAGGCTTTGAAGTACAGGTTGCAGTGGCAGCTGCCGTCCTGTGCAATCTCGTCTTCATGGTATATACAGGGACACTCGATGGACTTGTCCTTCTCAGGATCGCCCCTGCGCAACCGGCAGGGGCAGTACTGGTGGCCGAACTTCGTCTTGTTCCGCACAAGCCCGCGGATCACGGTGCCAAGTTGTTTCTCGTCAGTATTCAGCACCCACCCTCGTTTCTTCGCATATTCCCGTGCCCAATTGAGCATTTCCTCTTCCGGTGTCTTCTCTGTCATGGTATCCGCTTAAAATGTCCCTTTACAACCTTATGCGGGTTTCAAGGACGTTAGCCTTTCTGTCCGGCTCCGCCATATTACGCAACCCGCTCCATCTACGGGGAACGGTCGTCCTTTCAGGCAGGCAGTGATGGAACTACTTACTTCTTCTCTCGCTTTGCCTTTCCTTTCTTCTTGGGCGCCATGATGCGCCGGGCGACACGGTGGTAGGTCGCCATCACGTCGCCCTTGTCGAACCGGTACACGTCCTTGTCGAGCGATTCGCCGGTCTTTACGTCCCACAGGCGCATCGAGTCCATGGAGATCTCGTCGCCGAGGCAGATAGCCTTCCCCGCCTTCCCGAACTCGATCTTGAAGTCCACGAGCGTGATGCCCTGTTTTTTCAGGAGGGTGGACAGCAGGCTGTTTACCTTAAGGGCAGCTGCCTTGATCTTCTTCAGCTCTTCAGGGGTTGCGAGCTTCAGTGCGATGATTAAATCGTCGTTGAGCATCGGGTCATGCCGCGAATCGTCCTTGTAATCGATCACGATTACCGGAGGGCGGAGCGGTGATCCCTCCCTGAACGGGTAGTTCCGGACGATTGAACCGGCAGCAAAGTTTCGGACGATGACCTCGAGCGGGATCATCGTAAGCTTCTTAACCAGCATCCTGTTCTCGTCAAGCATCCGGATAAAGTGCGTCCTTACCCCGTGCTTTTCAAGATAGGAGAAGAAGAATGCCGAGACATTCGCATTGTAGTTCCCCTTGTTCTTCAGCGTATCCTTCTTTCCGCCGTCGAATGCGGTAATGTCGTCCCGGAACTCCACAATAAGGTGCTTCGCATTGTCGGTGCGGTAGACGGATTTTGCCTTCCCGGCATAGAGCAGGCCTTTCTGTTTCAAGCTGAAAACCTCTCCTTACCCTATACTATGTGCGAGCCTTGTTATTAGTGGTTTCAGGCCGGGGTCGAACCAGCCTTTCTCAATGAACCGCGGGTAGATGCAGAGCCGCTCCTTCAGCACGGCATCGCCAATAAGATCACGGAGGGAGTCTATTGCCGGCCACGGGTGTTCCGGGTTTACGTAATCGATGGTGAGCGGGGAGACCCCCCCGAGATCGTCGACACCGCAGGGGATCAGGTCCTTCGCATCGGTCAGGTTGGGAGGGATCTGGATCGCGATCTCCCGCGGCAGGATCTGCCGCGCAAGCCGGATTGTCTCGCAGATCTCGTCCGTTCCCGGCCCCGGGTGATTTGCCATCGGGGTACCGGGTTTTCCGCAGAAGTTCTGGATGATAATCTCCTGGATATGCCCGTACCGTTTGTGCAGGTCGCGGATCGCAAGGAGCGACTCCTCCCGGTCAGCGGGGGTCTCGCCGATGCCCAGCAGGAGCCCGGTCGTGAAAGGGATTTTCAGCCTGCCGGCATCCTCCATCATGGCAAGCCGGACCTCGGGCCGTTTGCCCGGGGAGTTGCGGTGCGCCGGAACATCCGCGGTTGTCTCCAGCATGATCCCCATGCTCGCGTTCACTTCACGGAGGACCGACATCTCGTCATATGTCAGGATCCCGGCATTGGTGTGGGGGAGGATACCGGTTTCGATGCTCTTTTGGCACATCGCATACACGTAATCGAGGAAACGGCCAAACCCGGTCTTACCGAGGTGCTCGTTGAAACCGGGCTCCAGCTCCGGGCGTTCGCCGAATGTGAACAGGGCTTCGGTACACCCGAGCGTGGCGCCCTGCCGCAGCGTCCGCTCCACGTCCCCCGGTACCATCAGGCAGCCATCCTGCACCGGCGTCCGGAAGCAGCAGTATCCGCACCGGTTCCGGCAGACTGTCGTCAGCGGGAGAAAGACGTTTCTGGCAAACGTGATGGTATGCTGCTGCATCGTACGATAGGATTGTTCTGCCGCGGTCATTAAGATGGCGAAGCAGAACACCGCCATCTTTTATAGGAGAAAAAAATAGATTGTTCCGGTATCAAGTAAACGGTTGAGATGCATGACAGTCGGGCAGGGCGGACAGGGACAGGCAGCGGGCACCGATACACCACCGGTGCAAAAGGAGGAGACGCCGCAGGAAGCGGTCGTGCGCCTGCAGCAGGAACTTGCATTCTTACAGAATAAACTACAGGTGGTCGGGAGCGTAACCCGGCACGACATCCTCAACCAGATGACTGCGATCATGGGATACAACGAGATCCTGCTCTCAATGATTGAGGACGAGAAACTCCGGCGCTACCTTACTATCGAGCATGAGGCAACCGAGAAGATGCGGCGCATCTTTGCCTATTCCAAGGTCTTCCAGCTGACCGGTACCGAACCGCCACGCTGGCAGCGACTCGACGGCATCGTCCACATGGCCTGCGACGAGGCCGATCTGAAGTCCGTTTCCGTCAGGCAGGGGGCAGGCCCCGTCTCGCTGTTTACGGAACCCCAGATCTACAAGGTATTCTCGTACCTGTTCGACAATGCCGTCAGGCACGGGAAGACGACAACGGAGATCCGGCTGACAATCAATCCCGGTCCGGAAAATGCGGTTCTTGTTGTCGAAGACAACGGATCGGGGATTCCGGGGACATCCAGGGAGAAAATATTCGATCACGGGTTCGGGAAATATACCGGCTGGGGGCTTTTTGTCGCAAGGTATATCGTCGAGGCAAACGGGATGACGATCCGTGAGACCGGTCAGCCGGGAAAGGGCGCCCGGTTCGAGATTGTAATCCCGAACGAACGGATCAGGATCGGCACCGAAAAGACCGGATAACTATCTTTTTTTCCTTTCCCGCACTACCGGAAAAAGTACTATGACCGTGGCCGTCATCCCGTTCAAGCGGAAAAACCCCAAGACCCGGCTTTCCTGCATGCTCGATGAATCCGAACGCGAGGGGTTTGCCGAAGCGATGATGCTTGACGTGGTCGCGGCAGTGAAGCAAGCGGACTGTCAGGCAGTGATCCTCGGGACCGAACCGTTCGAATCGGAAGATCTCGTCCAGGTAGCCATGCCGGAAAAAGGGCTCACCGATGCCCTCAACGAGTATCTCCCCTGTGCGCTCAGCTCAGTCCTCATTATCATGGCCGATATCCCTCTTGCAGACGAGGCATCCGTAAAAAGAGTTCTTTTAACCGAAAAAGACATTGCGATCGTGCCCGGGCGGGGCGGGGGGACGAACGTGATCTTCATCAGGGATCCTTCGAAGTTCCGTGTGGACTATTATGGCGGCAGTTTTACAAAGCACATGAAGATCGCACAGGAAGCCGGGCTTGCAGTCGAAGTGATTGACTCGTTCCGGCTCCATACCGACATTGACGAGAAAGAGGATCTTGTCGAGGTTCTCGTCCATGGCACGGGAAAGAGCAGGGCCTACCTCGAGGAACGGGGATTTACCCTGACCACCGAGAAGGGGCGGGTCGGGGTGGAGCGGAAACGGTAGGGTCCGCAGGAGTATCCTGTGAACGGGCAGCCGGGACCAAAGCTCTCTGAACTTCTCCGGATGAAGAGCACGGATACCGGCCGCGTCATCGACTGTTTCATCCGCCAGTTCAATACCGCGCACGGTAACCCTTCTGCAGAGCGCTGGGACATTTTAAAAGAAGAGTGGCAGCGGTACGAGTTCCTTGGGGACCGGGTGCTGAACCTGATTGTCGCCCGGACACTCTTTACGCGCCATAACCGTCTGCTCGACGAGGGGGAGATGACGAAGATCCTAAGTTCCGTCGTTTCCAACCAGTCGCTCTCCGCCATCGCAGGCAGGATCGATCCTGTAATTTTTGCCCGCCTTATCCCTGCCGAGATAGGGGAACAAAAAACCTACGGTGACCGTATCATTGGCGGGGCGTTTGAGGCGTTTGTCGGGGCACTCTACTGCGAAGCAGGTTTTGACGATGTGGCCTGTTTTGTCAATGCGATCATGGAAGAGCCACTGGATCACTATGACCCGCAGGGCAATGCCGTCGGTCTCCTGCAGGAATATTACCAGAAACAGGGGAAACCGCTCCCCGAATACGATCTTATTGGCAGGACCGGCCCTGACCACCGGCCGGTATTTGCGATCCGGGTGACGACTCCCGACGGCCGGACTGCTGAAGGGACCGGCCTGAACATACCCGATGCACGGCAGGCGGCGGCACGGGCGGTACTTCAGGACATTGGTAAAGGGAAGTCCTGAACATATTCATTCGACACTCACGGCCCGTTGCCGTACCGCTCGTTACGGAACCGGATCAGCTCGTCGCAAAACTCGCCGAGATACCTGTCCATGGAGAGGCTGCCCTCGGAGAACCGGCAGTCCTCCTCCCCGATGGCCCGGTCGATCAGGTCCCGGCCCGGCAGCAGGAGGTCGATTTTAACTCCTGATTTTTCCGATCCCCGTATCAGGGCCTCGCGGAAGAGCCCGATGCAGTACCCGATGCGGTACTTGTAAGTATGCCGCGTCTTTTCGAGATATCCCGCGACCCGGTTCGTTTCGATATCAAGAAAATCCTGTCTCGTTTTCTCGTCATTGCACTTCCCGAGCATGTACTTATAGTGTGCAAAGGGGTACATCTCCTCCAGCTCGGCGGGGACGATCCCGCAGGTGCCGAAGATGACGATGTGGTACTGCGAGGGATCGAACACCTGCGAGATGATCATCCGGATGAGCTGGTGGCTGGGGCTGGAACTGTATGGTTTTCGCACGGCGCAGGGCATGAAGATCGCGATATCACAGGGTTCGACCTCGTATTCGTCGATAATGTACCTGTACGACCTCTCGAATTCCGGGAGGTAGAATGGAGGGCCGGTGAGGAGGTGTTTATCCGGCTCCGTAAATTCCCTGTCTGTATCATCCGCCATGCGTCTTCTCTATCCGGTAGCACCCGGAATACAAGAAACAACCGTTGGTTACCGGTTTTTCGGGCACGCCTGTTCCTGAAGGATACACCCCTGACCGACTTTCGTAAAATCCGCCGGCTATTTGACGTCAGCGCGGCGTCCCTGCACAAGTTCCCACAGTACAGGCACGGCAGCGCACTGCATCAATACCATGAATGCAATGGCATAGTTGGTTCCAAGCGTGTAGAGTATCCCGATGGCAAGGCTCCCTGCGAACCATGCGGCGCCGTATACGGTGTTGAAGATCCCGTACGTAAACCCGCGACACTCTGCAGGCGTAAAATCGGCGACAGCCGCACGGAGCACGGTCTCCTGCAATCCCATGGACGCGCCCCAGAGGACGGCGCCTAGCAGGGCGGGTATATATGCGGGGGAGAACGCTGTAAGAGGGATCGCAATGCCTATCACCGGCACTGCAAAGAGCACGGCAAGTCCGCTCCTGTCGTATGCTTTTCCTGCGATAAGGGCGATTATGGCATCCACTGCCATTGCTATCGCATAGAACGCCGGGATCTCCGCGTCGGGGATGACCGATAGCGCCTTGTAGTGGTAGGCGAGCAACGGGAAGACGATGAACCCTGCCATCGTGAGCATGGTGAACGCTCCATAGAGGGTGAGCTGGCGTCTGCGGAAGGTGTCTGCGGAATCGGGCGCTGCTGTCAAACGGGCAGTTTCCTCGAATGTAAGCGGATCAGGCATACTCTTCCATGCAAGAAGCAATGCTACAAGGAGCAGGCCGAAGGGGATGGCGAGAAGGGCAAAACCCCCGCGATAGGTACCCCCGGCCGCGAGCGCGAGGACAAAGAGGAGGGGACCGGCGACCGCCCCGATCTGGTCGAGCGCCTCGTGGATGCCGAACCCCCAGCCCCGCCCGACCGCTGTGGCTGCATGGGAGAGCACGGCATCCTTTGCCGGCGAGCGGACAGCCTTTCCGATCCTTTCGACGATCAGGAGAACGGCGGCGATCTCCCAACTGCCGGCAAGGACAAGGAGCGGGATCGCCGCAATCAGGGCATATCCCGCGATTACGAACGTCCAGTACCGTTTCGACCTGTCAGCGGCATATCCCGTAACGATCCGGATCGCGTACCCTGCAAACTCCCCGAACCCTGCGATGAATGCGACAGCAAAGGCCGAGGCGCCCAGCGTGAACAGGAACGGGCCGGCGACGCTCCGTGCACCTTCGTAGACAATATCGCCGAGCATGGCGACGATGCCGAGGAGGATGATAAGCCGATAGGCAGGAGAAGAGAACGGGGAAGTATCAGGCCGGTTATCAGGGTTATTGTTCACTCACTCTACCATCAGGTTGCCGGTTCCGGGGCATTGGCAGTTCCCCGGATCCAGTCCCCGGGCCTTGTCCAGTCGGCATCCTTTGTCCGGGCAAAGTACACGACGACAGCCCCGTCCTGCTCCAGCCGTTTGAGCTCCGGAAGTTCGTACTTGTAGAATACGCGGTTCTCGCGGGCCCCTTCGACATAGCACCAGACAATTACCGGTTTTCCTGTCGCATTGCGGATCAGGCCGGCCATATCGGCATACCGCTGGGAATACTGCCCCCAGATGTCATCGGCCTGCGTCATTGTCACCGTGTACGGATCACGGTACGCTTTGCCAAAGACAAGTACGCTTCCATTCTTAAGGGGATTTGCACGTTCGTACCAGTGCTCTGCGAGCATCCGGAAATATGACGGGTAGTTGTAATATGAGGAGACGCCCTCGTCGAAGATTGCCTTCCGCGGCGTTTCACCGGCTGAAAGAGGCATATCGTTGACGGAGTCTACGAGCCGGATCAGGCTCCCGTGGTTCCCTGCCCCCGACCAGTATCCCATATGGACCTGCGTTCCGGTAGTACCGAGCAGGGGTTCGTACTGCAACGCTTCCCTGTACAGCTGTGATGAGAAATACGGATCCGATGTCTCTGTCAGTTTTACAGAAGGATCGGTAAAAACAGGGGTGTAAAGCGTTGTATATCCGCCGGTTCCGCCTGCTGCTTCAGGTGTGCCCGAAAGTGCAACAGAGCCTGCGCCGGTAGTTCCTGATATCTGCGGTACCGGAACAGCAAGGAAGGCAAGGATTAAAAGAGCGAGGATTAAAAGCCCGACAGCTGCGGATTTAGCAGGACTGCGGCTTGTCGTATCCGATCCAGTTTCCATAGCTGACCCCGTTTCCCTGTACTCTGCTGTGCTTTGGGGATCTTTTAAAGTTACTGCTGATAATTTGCAGGCAGTAGAACATGTTCAGGCAGGAGGATTGCAGGCAGCCGTCGATAAAATGCTCTGGCAATTACGCCTGGTTGTGCCGCAGCAGCCCCATGAAGAGGCATTCGGAAGCACCGATGGATTCGACACCGACAGCATCATCACGGATCGGCAGCCCCAGTCCCCGGACGATTGCGGCCGGCACCCCTTCGTCCGCCTCGCCCATCATGAGCTCGGCCGCAGAGGCGATGTTGTCGGCGACAGCCCTTTTTGTGACCTCAAGGACATTACCGAACAGGTCGCTCCTCCCGCGGTCATCGATCACGGAGGCGATCCCGGCGCAGCCGATGGCGACCCCGGAGCACCCGCTGCGCATTGCGTGCGTGCGGCTGTCGGCGATAATGACGGCTACCTTCTTTCCCGATAGTTGTTCCAGATCCCTCCGGAGCCGGAGAGCGCTTGCATCCGGATCTTTCGGCAGCGGGACAAGGCAGTCTTTTGGTGCATTCGAACCGTCAACGCCGGCATTGGGGAGCAGGGTGCCTCCTTTCATGCAGAGCAGGAAGTGCGGGATCCCCCCCACAACCTCGTCGCTCTCCTGCAGTACGACCTCGGCTGTCTTCGGGTCCATATCATACCGGGCTGCATATTCTTCCGCTCGCTCCGATGGGATGATGGTGTCGAGGGAAACAACCCGTCCCTCCACGGTCGCGACCATGGACTCTGCAAGCACAAAGACGTCCCCGTCACGGATGCCTGCGGAAGGTGAAGCATTTGCCGCGGCAACGAGGCGGCCGGGAAGATCGTCCCCGTCCCGGATAAGGCCGGTCTTAAGACCAAAGACGGAGAACGAGATGTTCACGTCCCCCTCACCAGCCGCTCGTGGATACGTACGACATCGGCCGTGGCTGCAACATCATGAGTCCTGATGACCGATGCCCCTTTCTGGAGAAGCCAGAAGGTTGCGGCAAGGGATCCGGCGAGCCGCTCTTCCGGTGGACGGTCAAGGAGCATTCCCAGAAATGTCTTGCGCGAGATAGCTCCAAGGAGCGGCCGGTTAAACGAGAGGAAGGAATCAAAACTGCGGCAGAGTTCCCAGTCGTCCTCCACGGAACGGAACGGCACCCACATCCCGATGGCCGGGTCGAGAACGTAGTTGTCGATGCCATGCTTCTCGCACCGGGATACGACCTTGGCAAGTGCCTTTATCGTCTCTGCCACTCCGACAGCATCCCCCGGCTGGGAAAAAGAGGCCATCGCAATGACGGGGAGCTTTGACGCTGCAGCTATCCCTGCATAAGTCTCGTTGGAGAGGCCCGCGATGTCATTGATCATGTGGATATCGTGCTTCAGGCAGACCTCAAGGACCCCCGGGTGCATCGTGTCGACGGAGACGGTGATCCCGCTTCCGTCCATTTCGGAAAGTGCGGCATTGATCCGTTCGGCCTCGGTCTTCCCGCTGATCTGCTGGGTATTGGGTGCGGTACTCCGGGCCCCGATATCGATGATGGATGCCCCTGCTTCGACCATTTCGACCGCACGCTTGTGGACCGACTCCGTGGGCACGAACGAGTCGGTATAGAAAGACTCGTGGCTGACGTTGATGACGCCCATGATCCGGACCGGGGCGTCCCCGCCGATGGTAACTCCGTTTACCACACACTGCCGCATGCCCGCTCCTTTGCTGCCTGAAACGTATTCTCCATCAGCGTTGCGATCGTCATCGGGCCGACCCCGCCGGGCACAGGCGTGATCGCGGATGCGATGCTGCTGACCGCTGCAAAGTCCACGTCGCCGACCAGTTTCCCGTTGAGCTGGTTGATCCCGACATCGATGACGACTGCCCCTTTCTTCACCATTCCCGCGGTCACGAAGTGCGCCTTTCCCACGGAGGAGACGAGGATATCTGCCTGCCGGGTCACGTCCGCAAGGTTCCGGGTCTTCGAATGGCAGACCGTGACAGTTGCATCGGCGTTGAGGAGGAGGGCTGCCATGGGCCGGCCCACGTCGACGCTCCTTCCCAGGATAACGGCATGCTTTCCTGCTACCGGGATCCGGTTTGCCGCAAGGAGCGTCATGATCCCCCTAGGTGTGCAGGGTGCGAACCGGGGGGTGGCGGAAAATAGCAGCCCGAGGTTCACCGGGTGATAACCGTCTACGTCCTTGTCGGGCCGGACTGCCTTGATTACACGTCCCGTTTCGACCTGCCTCGGGAGGGGGAGCTGGACGAGAATGCCATCGATTTCAGGATCCTCGTTCAGCTGCCGGACCGATGCGATCACTTTCTCCGTTGTCGCATCAGCGGTAAGTTCGATTCCGACGGAACCGATATGCACCCGCTCGCATGCCCTGTGCTTCATCCGCACGTACATCTGCGAGGCCGGGTCGGAACCAACGATGACTGTTGCGAGATGGGGGGAGAGCCCGGACTCGTCGATCTCGTCCCGCAGGATCTCCAGCCGCTGTTCCGAGCAGGCTTTGCCATCGAGGATCATAGAAATGTGGGGATAGGGAAGGTGTATTATTGTTCACGCCGGGTAGAGCGGGAATTTCCCGGCCATCGCCTCAACCTTTGCGTGCACGTCCCTGATTACCGCATCATTGTGGATGTCTTTAATCACCCGTGCAATATAGCTGCCGATCTCGCGCATCTCGGCTTCTTTCATGCCCCGCGAAGTGACGGCAGGAGTGCCGATGCGCAGTCCGCTCGTGACAAACGGGCTCTTGGTCTCGTTGGGGATCGTGTTCTTGTTCACCGTGAT
Source organism: Methanoregula sp. PtaU1.Bin051 (assembly GCA_002067895.1). Lineage (GTDB taxonomy): Archaea > Halobacteriota > Methanomicrobia > Methanomicrobiales > Methanospirillaceae > MVRE01. The sequence goes on from MVRE01000013.1 coordinate 186,865, forward strand.
CGCGGCCTTCCCGAGCACGGTCTCCGCCTCGAGGCCGGTGATGCCCTGCTCCGTGAGGTCGAGGAGCATGAGGTGGTTGTCGGTGCCGCCCGAGACCAGCCGGAGACCGTTGTCCATGAGCGTCTCGGCAAGCACCTTCGCGTTCTTCACGATCTGCTTATTATATTCCTTAAATGATGGTTGAAGAGCCTCCTCAAAGCAGACCGCCTTTGCCGTGATCGTGTGCATCAGGGGGCCGCCCTGCATGCCGGGGAAGACCGCCTTGTCGATTATCTGAGCGTACTCGGTATTGCACATGATAGCGCCGCCGCGGGGGCCGCGGAGCGTCTTGTGGGTCGTTGTCGTGGTGAAATTTGTGACGCCGACCGATGTGGGGTGGATGCCGGTGGCAACAAGTCCGGCGATATGGGCGATGTCGGCCATGCAGTATGCGCCCACGTCGTCTGCGATCTCCTGGAAGGCCTTAAAGTCGATAGTCCTCGGGTACGCGGAGGCGCCGCAGACGATGATCTGGGGCTTCTCTTTTTTTGCCATCTCATGGACAGCACCGTAATCGAGGACTTCTGTCTTCTCGTCAACGCCGTACTGGGCTACCGCGTAGAACTTGCCGGTAAAACTGACCGGCGAGCCATGCGAAAGGTGCCCGCCCTGATTGAGCTTCATTGAGAGGATTTTGTCTCCAAGCCTGATGGCTGCAAAATAAACCGCCATATTTGCCTGGGTGCCGGAATGAGGCTGGACGTTTGCGTGCTGTGCACCGAAGAGCTTTTTCAACCTGTCACGGGCGAGGTTCTCGGCCATGTCATGGAACTCACAGCCGCCATAGTACCGCTTCCCAGGGTAGCCCTCGGCATACTTGTTGGTCATTATCGATCCCATCGCTTCGAGGACGGCGCGGGATACGAGGTTCTCGGACGCGATCAGCTCAAGCCCGTTTGTCTGACGCAACCGTTCTTTCTCGATAATATCTGCTATCTGAGGATCCGTTGTTGCCAGATACGACATATGGAAAAAGGTGTGCTATAATCAGGTAATACACTTGTGTTCATGTGCCGTCCGGCCGGCCAAAAGGCGCTATGGGCAGATACAAGCAGGGACGGCACCGGTTTTTGGAAAAAACCGAGGAAAATAGCACAAACCTTTTTTCCTAATCAGTAATCAATAGTAATATTATAGCTATGATGGTATCCAGCCGTATATACCGGCTGGAATAACCGGACGCAAAGACAATTGTACGGCAGCAGATACCCGCAGGAGCATGTAATGGTGAACGGATCAGCAGGTGGGGCTGCAGGCGACGACCGCATTGCAGCACTGGAACGCAAGGTAAAGGAGCAGGAAGCACTCGTCAAGGGGATCACCGAGGAACTCCTTGACTTAAAATCCATCGTCATGAAGCTCTCCAAAGCGAGCGAGGAACGGAGCCGGCAGGAGTTGAAAAGGGTCCAGCCGGTAGTCCAGCAGGGTGCCCAGCAAAAGCCTGCAGGAAGCGGCGGGGCGGCAGCACCAGTAGGCAGCACGGTTGTGATGCGCCCAAAATCAAAGCAGGCCGAACCGGCAAAGCCGCAGGAGCCGGCAATGGACATGATCATGCAGCCGGACGGGACCATGAAGCTTGAGCCCCGGCGCGGGGAGAAGAACTACATCATCGCGTCCGCCGGCTACGGCAGGAAGAAGGGCGGTGTCCAGAAGAAACAGAGCGACGTCATCTACGCGGTTGATGAAGATAAAGCCGACCCTGCAAAGAAATAAGGGAGATAAACGTCTTTGCACATCACAGAGCTGGAGATCGATAACTTCAAGTCTTTTTCCAAGAAGACGAAAATACCTTTTCTTCCCGGCTTTACGGTCATCTCCGGCCCCAACGGCTCGGGTAAAAGCAACATCATAGACTCCATCCTCTTCGTGCTCGCCCTCTCATCCGCCAGGAACCTGCGGGCGGAGAAACTGACCGATCTTATCAACCTCAATTCCGGCAAGAATACAGCAGAGGTCGCCATCGAGTTTTCCGACGGTACGAAGATCCGGCGCCGGATCAAGCGGACGGGGAACGGCTACTACAGCTACAACTACCTTAACGACCGGGTCTGCAAGCAGGGGGACATTGTCGACTTCCTCGCAAAGCACGGGATCAAGCCGCACGGGTACAATGTCGTGATGCAGGGCGACGTGACCCGGATCATGGAGATGAGCGACTTCGAGCGCCGGAAGATCATCGACGAGATCGCAGGGGTCGCCGAGTTCGACTCCAAGAAGGAGCAGTCGCTGCGGGAACTGGACGTCGTCCGGGAGCGGATCGAGCGCGAGGAGCTCCTGCTGATCGAACTCCAGAAGCGGGTGAACGAGCTCAAGAAGGAGCGTGCGTCCGCCCTCGAATACCAGAAATGGCAGAAGGAGCTTGCGTTCTTCCAGGCATGCCGGTCGGCAGCGAAGCTGCACGACCAGGAGAAGGAGCTCGCAACCCTGTTGCGTGTTTCCGAGGAGCAGAAGATCGCTCTCTCCCGGGTCGAGTCTGACCGGAGCCTGGAGGAGAACGAGCTCTCCTATCTCCGGGCAGACATTAAGGACATCGACGAGGAGATCAACCGGAAGAGCGGTGCGGACTACTTAAAGCTGATCGCAGAGCTCGAGGAGGCAAAGGGCACAATCAGGGTCGCGGAACAGGCGATCGCCCGCTTAAAAAAGGAGAAGGAGACAAACCTTGAGGCGATCAACCGCGTGTATATGGATACGAAACGGGCGGAAGCCCGGATCGCCGAGTGCTCCGACCAGATCCGAACCCTCTCGATCGACCGGACCAACATCGCGATGGAGGTTGCGACCGCAAAGGCCCAGCTGGAGAAGGTTGAGACCGAGATCAGACAGCACTCCGAGGACACGGAGGGCGCACGGGAGAAGCTCTTCGCTATGCTCCGGGAGGTCGAGGAGAAGAAGGGCGCCCGCTTGGCGCTCCTCCACGAGCAGGATATGCTGATCGAGAAGAGCCGGATGCGGACCTCCGAGCTGGAACGCCTCACAAGTCTCCTGAAACAGCTGGACGAGGAGTATGAGGCCAAGAGATCGCAGGTGACCGACTCGGACAAGAGTGTTGCGGATCTGGAAGCGTCAAAGAAGGCGCTCGACCGGACACTCTCCGAGCTGGAGAGCGAGCTCTTCGCCCAGAGGACGACGCTGGAGCATGTCCGCACCGAGATGCGGGATACGGAGCAGGAGGTCATCCGGCTCGAAGCGGCGCAGCAGGCCCGCGGTGAATCAGGCGGGCGTGCGATCGAAGCCGTCTGTGCAATGGACGGCGTCCACGGCACGATCGCCGGCCTCGGGCGGTCCCCGCCGGAATACACAACGGCGCTCAACGTCGCGGCCGGCCAGAAACTCCATTTCGTCGTCTGTGACACCGACAAGATCGCCGCCGACGCGATCCAGTACCTCAAGAACGAGAAGGTAGGAAGGGTCACGTTCCTCCCATTGAACAAGCTGAAGCCGCCGGCGCTCCCCCCAATAAAAGAGCCCGGTGTCATCGATTACGCGGTCAACCTCGTGGAGTACGACCCGAAGTACGACAAAGCTTTTTCCGTGGCGCTCGGTGCAACGGTCGTTGTCGACACTCTCGACCGGGCGCGGAAGCTGATCGGGAAGTACCGTATGGTGACCCTTGAGGGGGAACTCCTGGAGAGGAGCGGGGCGATCACGGGCGGGGCGGCAAAGAAGCCCGTGCGGGGTTTTGGAGCGGCAGTCGACGACGAGGTCGCGAGGATCCGGGCGCACCTTGCCGAACTTGCCGATGAAGCGTCCGGCATGGAAGCTGCGGTTAAACGCCTTACTTCCGAAGTGGATGCAAAGAGGGTGGAGCGCGGCGACATCGACCAGAAGCTGGCCCGGTTCGGGATGTTCTCCGAGGAGTTCACCCGACGGTTCGAGGCGATCGAGGTCGAGAAGAAGACGATCGAGCAGGCCATCGCCCGGCAGCAGGAGGAGACAAAGGGTGCTGCAACCGAGATTGCGGCCGTCGAATCACGGCTGGACGCGGCGACGGCAGAGATCAACGAGCTCAACGCGAAGATCGAGGAGATTAAGCGGAGGCTCGACGACACGAGCATCCCCGCACTCACCGAGCAGATGGAGAAGAAACGGCGCGAGATCGAGGAGCTGGAGCGCCGGCTGCGGAACAAGGAGTCTGACATCAACGACATGACCCGGGAGCGTTCCCACTTCAATGCCCGGCTCACCGAACTTGCTGATGAACGGGGAAGGCAGGAGGAGCGGAACCGGCAGATCGATGGGGAGATTACCGGATCGAACGAACAGATCTCGGCGAGCAGGTCGCAGATTTCGGTGATCGAGGAGCGGCAGAAGGAGTTCTCAGGGGTGCTGGACGAGCTTCGGGCCAAGAGGAACGATGTCTCTTTGCAGATCGCAGCGTCCGAACAGAAACTCTTGAAATTCGATTCCGAGCGGGAGAAGATCAAGGTCCAGATGGACGCTGTAGCGGAACGGTCATCGTCCCTTGGGATCGAGATCGAGGCCCTCCGGCAGCAGGTGGGGGAGACCAAGACCGATTTAACGCTCTCCGAGATCGAGGGGAAGATCGCCGAGGCGGACGGGCAGCTCCGTAAGATCGGGGCAGTCAACATGCTTGCCATAGACGAGTACGACAAGGTGCAGCGGCAGGTGGACGAACGCACGGAGAAGAAGGAGACTCTTTCCCGTGAACGGGCAACCATCATCGAACGGATCCAGAAGTACGAGCAGATGAAGTTCGAGTCCTTTATGACCGCGTTCAAGGCCATCGACACAAATTTCCGGCAGGTCTTCGCCCGGCTCACGAGCGGGAGCGGGCACCTCGTGCTGGAGAACGAGGAGGACCCCTTTGCCGGCGGGCTCACTTTCGCTGTCCAGCCGCGGGACAAGACCGTGCACCTGCTCTCCTCCCTCTCCGGCGGCGAGAAGTCGTTAACCACGCTCGCGTTCATCTTCTCCATCCAGCAGTACATCCCGGCCCCCTTTTATGCCTTTGATGAAGTGGATATGTCCCTTGACGGCTCGAACGTGGACCGGATAGCAAACATGATCAAGGAGCTTTCCCCGAGCTCGCAGTTCGTGATCGTCTCGTTGCGAAAACCGATGATCACGGAGGCGGAACGGATCATGGGCGTGACGCTCCGTCCCGACAAGAGCACGCTGGTAACCGGGGTCAAGGCCAATGGCTGAGGAGCAGGCACCTGTCGAAGGTATATCTCAGAACGGGAGCCCGGCCCCCGTCGGGGCAGCAGAGCCGGCTAGGGAGCCTGCCCGGCCGGGCGGCGGGTCTCCTGCCACCGAGCATCAGGCTGTCGAGGACCCGGTCGAGATCCTGGTCGGCATGGCAGAGCGGGGCGAGATCGACCCGTGGAACATCAACATCATTGAGGTGACCGACCGGTTCCTGGACGAGCTTGACAGGCGCCGCCAGCTGAACCTCCGGATCTCCGGGCGGACGCTCTTCTATGCCGCAACGCTTCTGCGGATGAAGTCGGAGCAGCTCGCGGAAGCTGACGGGCAGGACGAGGCCGGTGAAGAAGAGTTTGGCGACGATTTTGACGCTGCACTCGATGACGAGTTCGAATACGAGGGACGCCTTGGCGTCATCGAGCAGCTCGAGCGGGAGATCCAGCGCCGGCTCGACCGGAAGAACTTAAGAAAGAGCCCGGTCACCCTCTTCGAGCTGATCATCGAGCTCAAGAATATCGAGAAAGAGGAGCGGAGGCGCCGGCGGCTCGTGGACGAGGACTCGCTTCTTCCCGACGCCGACGACGTCGTCTCCATTGCCCACGACGAGGGGTACCAGGAGACGGCCATCACCGTCTATCAGGAGTGTCTCAAGTGCATGATCCGGGAGGAGGAGATGACGCTTGCCGAGCTGTGCCAGAAGCTGGGCTGGGACGTGCCCGAGGTGTACATCCCGCTCCTCTTCCTGATGCTGGACGGCCAGTGCGCACTCCGGCAGGAGGAGTTCTTCGGGGATGTGTACGTGCAGGTGTGCCGGGCCGGCAATTCCGTTGAAGAGATGATAGAAGGCGGCGGTTGAGAAACCCCTTCCATGCGATGCTGCCCTTCCAGAACAACGTGAAACGCAGGCTCCAGCCCGGCTACGTCATACCCGGCTAGGGCCGGTATAGAGCGACCGTATCCATTCCGCTGTTGTCATGACCTGTGAGAACAGCATCTGCTGTGTCACGAGGATTGCTGTGTGCAGGTCGGCGTCCCGTGCGGTCCCTGCACTGTTTGCAATCGTGAGCGTCCCAGTGGCATCCGAGAGGAATTTTACGGCATACCCGCGGTGGAACGCCTGCCGTGCCGTCGTGTCGCAACACATCTGGATCATGTAGCCCGAGATTACGAGCGATTCGATGGCATGGTCCCTCAGCCAGCCATCAAGGGGGGTGTTGGTAAAGCTCCCGGGCAGGGACTTCTCGATCAGGAGGTCATGAGGTCTTTTGCCGACATCAGGATGGAGTTCCCACCCCCCGCTTCCAGGACTGAACGTCGCCGCGTCCGGTGAACGGTTGGCGTGACGGACTACGATGACCGGCATCTTTGCCGCGTGAGCCGCATCCATTGCCCGGAGGATGTTGCCAAGACTGCCATCCGGGTATGTCACCGGCAACCGTCCGGAAAAATATTCGTTCTGGACGTCAATGACCAGCAGCGCTTCCTTCATCGATCCCGCCTCTTAAATGTCGGACGTTCGATCTCCATCGTATGAAATCCCACCGGCGTTCCCCGAATCTCTTCAAAGCATCTCCGTCACGGGGCAGCGATCCGGTACGCTATCGCCGGCACATTGATCTCAAACCGCGCACCCTTCCCGGGCTCCCCGGTCTCTTTTATCGTGATCCCGGTGATGCCGAGGATCTCCCGGGCGAGGAAGAGGCCGAGGCCGGTGTTCTTCCCATAGCCCCGCTCGAAGATCCGCTCCTTTTCCTCGGCCGGGATACCAACGCCATTATCCTCGAAGAAGATTGTAATCCCGTCCGGATCCTTGCGGTAGTGCATACGGATCTCGGTCACCTTTTCGCCGTGCCTGATCGAGTTCTCGATCAGGTTGAAGAAGACCTTCTCCAGCATGAGATCTGCGTATATCTCCAGCTCCCCCAGCTCCCGGCTGAAGGTCATGGACTCGGGGAGGATCGCCGGGGACAGGAACCTTCCGGGCTTCTGCCATTCCGGCTCCTTGGTGCCGAGCGTCTGGTAGATCCGGGTGAACTCGACCTGTGATTTGATCGTCTCGGTTGTCGTTTCAATCTTATCGAGAATTGGTGAACTCTCCTCCGGAAGCCCCTTCTTCCGTATAATCGAGAGGTATCCCTGAATTACCGAGATCTTGTTGAGGACATCGTGCCGGGTGACGCTGGAGAGAAGGGAGAGCTGCTTGTTGGTCCGGAGGATCGCCTCCTCCATCTGTTTCCGTGAGGTGATGTCCCGCAGGGAGACGAGCATCGCCTCCGATCCGCCAAATGCAATCTTCTTGCCGATGCACTCGACCCATATCTTACGACCCGTATCAGTGATGAGCTTGTAATGGACAAGATACGCATCGATCCCCTGTGCGACCTTACTGAAATCCTTCATCACCTCGGCGATAGACTCCGGGGCAACATAGTCCATCACGTTCTTTCTCCCGATCAGGCTCTGGTAATTATCAGCATCGACGATACTTCCCGCGGCCTGGTTTGCAAAGAGGAGTTTTCCCGTAAAGTCGGTGATCAGGATACCGTCCAGCGAGTGTTCGACGAGCGCCCGGAACTTCTCCTCGCTCTCCCGGAGAGCGATCTCTGCTTCCTTGCGGGCAGTAACATCCCGCATGATGCCGGAGACCGCGACAACGGTCCCGGAAGGATCGAGGACTGGCGATGCGTTGGCCTCCATCCAGTACACCTTCCCGGCTTTGTCGCGTCCCCGGAGCTGGGTGATAGCCGGCTGCTTTGTCGCGAGGATCTTCCCGAGGTCTTCCATGACCCCTGGTAAGTCCTCTTCAACGAAGAACCGGGAAAAGTTCCGGGAGAGGACTTCCTCCTTCGTGTAGCCGTACCGCGAGATCTGGGGGCTGACATGGGTGACAGTGCCCTTCAGATCGATAGTATAGATGATGTCGCTGGTGTTTTCGGTCAGGAGCCGGTATTTCTCCTCGCTCGCCCTGAGCTCCTGCTCCTTTTTGATGAGTTCTTCGTAATTCTGCCGTAGCTCTTCCTCGGTTGCGGCCAGCTCCTCGTACGCGGAATGGAGGTCTTCGTTCTTCCGGATCAGTTCCTCCTCGACCAGCTTCAGCTTGGTAATTTCAACGGTCATAGTCAGGATGGCTGACCTGTTGTTGATGGTGACGGGAATGACGGAAAAAAGGACATGGACCGGTTTTCCCGCTTTCCCTTTCAGGACCATTGGCACGTTGTCGAGTTTACCTTTCAGCAACAGGTTCGAGGACAACTTGCCAAAGTCCAGGAGGGAGAGAAGACCGAGATCGACGGGGCTTTTGCCGATAACTTCATCCTCAGTATATCCGCTGGCCTCAAGGAACGCATCGTTGACTTCGATGAATTTTCCATCGGGGATGCTGTTGATCGCGATGGGATACGGGCTGTTCTCAAAAATGGTCCGGAACTTGTTCTCGCTCTCCCGGAGTTCCTCCTCAGTTGCAGTCAGCTGCTCGTTGGCCGCATTCAGTTCCTCGTTTTTCCTGAGAAGATCGAGTTCTGCCCGTTTGAGGCCGGTGATATCCCTGAGAATCCCCTCCACTCCAAGGAATTTTCCGGAATCATCGAAGTACTTATGGCTGTTCGTTGAGACGAGTACAACCGTCCCGTCCTGTTTTTTCAGTCTCACCTCATAATTGTAAACAGACCCGCTCTTCTCAAGTTCGGCAAGGAATTTCCTGCGATCCTCGGGTTCGGAATAAAGGGTCTCTGCCACATTCCTGCCAAGATACTGCGATACCGAATCGATACCGAATACGGTTAAAGCTGACGGGCTTACGAAAAGGAGGTTGCCTTCAGCATCGGTGCGGTAATACACGTCCTGAAGGTTCTCGATGATGGAACGGTACTGTTCTTCACTTTTCTTAAGTTCTTCTTCTGCCCGTTTCCGGTCGGTGATATCCTGACAGACGACAAGGACACTCAGATTCCCTGCCGGGTCCGGCATTGCCCGGGCATGTTCATCGACCCAGATCACGCTCCCGTCTTTCTTTACTTTACGGAACTGCCAGTGGAATACTCCACCGGGAGATTTCAGGCAGACCTTCAGTTGTTCCTTTACCGCTGCATGGTCATTGGGATAAAAGACCTTCAGTACTGACTGTCCCTCAAGCTCACCGGCCGAATACCCCAGCTGCTTCGAGCCGGCCTCGTTGACTGATATGACAATCCCGTCAGGATCCAAGGTAAACAGCATTACGGGATTGTCGTTGTAGAGCGCCCGGTACCGCTCTTCGCTCTCGCGAAGTGCCTGCTCCTTTCCCTTAAGGTCAGTGATATCGTGAAGAATTCCTTCGACGCCTAAGACATTTCCATAATCATCATGATAGAAATGGCTGCTTGCAGTTACGTAACGGGGGGTCCCGGTCTTGGTCTTCAGGACAAGGGGATAATTCTCGACAAAGCCTTTTTCCGAGAGGGCAGCAAGGAAACGTTCGCGGTCTTTGGGATCCATATAGGTATCGAGCGCAACATCAAGACCGATCATTTCCTCCTCAGAGTCGTAACCGGCGAGTTTTACCCCGTGGGGACTGAACATGATTAGCTTGCCGTTCCGGTCTGTCTGGTAGACAACGTCCTGGATGTTCTCAATAATATTCCGGTATCTCTTCTCGCTCCTCCTGAGGGCCTCCTCTGCCTGTTTCCTGTCGGTGATATCACGGAGGGAGATGAGGATCGCCGGGTTTCTTTCGAAGGTGATGGTTTTACCAACACTCTCGACCCATCGTTCCTGCCCCCGTTTGGTAATGACCTTGTATGTCGCAAGGTACCCGTCGATTCCTTGTGCAACCTGGCTGAAATCCCTGACTGCGGCTTCCCGTGATTCCGGGGCTAGGAATTCCCGGACATTTTTTATCCCGATCATCTCGTTATAATTCTCCGCCTCAATAATCCGCCCTGCGGCTTGGTTGGCGAAGAGGATCGTACCCTGAAGATCCAAGATAAGGATACCATCAAGCGTGTATTCAACAAGTGTCCGGAACTTCTCCTCGCTCTGGCGTAAAGCCTCTTCGGCATTCTTGCGGTCAGTGATATCCTTGAAGATGCCTCTGGTATACTGCGGCTTCCCGTCTGTTATCTTGCAGTTGGCAAGACCCTCGATGTAGACTTTCTTCCCGTCACGGGTTTTGAATATCACTTCGATGATACCCACGTTCTCTCCAGCCAATATGCGGGGGAAGAGGTCGTGGCAGTATTGCTGGCTCTCCTCATGGATAATGTCAAAGAGCGTAATGTTTTTCAACTCGTCTTCCTTGTATCCAAGTGTATCCAGCCATTTCCTGTTGACGAAGAGGAAGTGACCGTCCGGTTTAACGCTCTGGATCAGGTCGCTGGCATTCTGGAGGTCGTGGTAACGCTGCTCCTGTTCTATAAGGGTCGCCTGCGCCTGGCGCATCTGGATAGTCCGCTTGGTCACGTGCATGAGCTCGGCGTACTGCGCCTCGGGATCTCCTCCTTTCTGTAGGTAGAAATCCGCACCGTTGTTCAGGGCCTGGATCACGACCTCTTCCCGACCCCGCCCGGTGAAGATGATAAACGGGATGTTTCCGAATGACGAACGGACTTCTTTTAAGAAGGCGATACCATCCATTCCCGGCATCTGGTAGTCGGATATAATCGCATCGTACCGGCGCTCATTGAGTGCTTTCAAGCCTTCCTGCGCCGAAATCCTAGTGTCCAGCCTGAATTCGCCGCTGCTTTCAAGGAACGCCTTTGCAATATCCAGAAAATCGGCTTCATCGTCAACATACAGGGCGGTATACATTGCCAGCACTACATCCCGTTTAAAATGCGGATAGAATCAGATCATCTGAAAGGAATGATATAGGTATCGATTGGGTGTGTATAGACAATATATCGACCAACTTTGTTTATACCCTCTTTCAGGATTAAATCATTTCAGCAACTGTGTATCGCCGACAAATTACCCGATACATTTTGGCTCAGTTATAATGCAGTTTTACAGTAAATTGTTTTCATGATCCAGCCATGACCCTTGAAAATTGATCGGAGACGATATCCGGCCCGGCACAATTCGAGTATTTAACAGGCCGGATGACTAAAACAGAAACGGAAGGATTCTGTTTACCAAACGAGGTAGCGGAATATCTCCGTTTTGCATATAGATACACATTTAACCAGTAAATAGAGAATTACATGAAACAGCTTGGAAAATGTTTTCCGGTTGACCCGGTAAGATCAGGAGTTGCATGTGCTCCCGTGTACCGCGATCAGGCGCAATCAGGAACTGCAATATACTTCTGGTTTTCCGTGCTGTATGGGGGGGCGCTCAAGCGACTGGTGCCGAGCTCCACGGCGCGTGATATGTCTTCTATAGCTGCCTTAACCCCACATTCTGCACGCTTCGCACCTCTCCCGTAATCTTATCCCCTCCCAATGTCAAATTCGTCCCAAATTTTATCATAGACACCGGCCAATTCGGTAGCATCTTTATAAAATATAATCCGCTGTGAATTTTCCCGGCGTGAAAAAACATACCCGGCCGGCGTAATCTTTAAATCTTTGAGCGCTCTATTATGTAGTCCTCATATCCCGATGAAGAACCCTGTACCGGAATACCTTTCCGGAACAGGTTTTGGAAGGAACAAAAGTGTCAGGTAACAAGGTATAAATATCCTTGAACCTAACACTATAAGCCCGTGTTTAATCCAAACAAACACGACGAAAATTTTAATCCTGCACGATGGAGACCCGACGAGAACCGGCATGACCGGTGTTTGGGTCTGACGTTGATACTGGCAATGCGGAAATTTGTTTAGTAACCGCTGATTCCTTAAACAGTTCAGTAAACGATAGTGTGCTTTATTAATTCTGGTTGATCCTGCCAGAGGCCACTGCTATCGGAGTTCGATTAAGCCATGCGAGTTGAGAGGTGTAAGACCTCGGCATACTGCTCAGTAACACGTGGATAATCTACCCTGCGGAGGGGGATAACCCCGGGAAACTGGGGATAATACCCCATAGACTATGGAAGCTGGAATGCTCTGTAGCCAAAAGGTCCGCCGCCGCAGGATGAGTCTGCGGCCGATTAGGTTGTTGTTGGGGTAACGGCCCAACAAGCCTGTAATCGGTACGGGTTGTGGGAGCAAGAGCCCGGAGATGGATTCTGAGACACGAATCCAGGCCCTACGGGGCGCAGCAGGCGCGAAAACTTTGCAATGCGGGAAACCGTGACAAGGGAACTCCGAGTGCCCGTAAATTCGGGCTGTCCGCCAGTTTAAATCACTGGTGAAGAAAGGGCCGGGCAAGACCGGTGCCAGCCGCCGCGGTAATACCGGCGGCTCGAGTGGTGGCCACTATTACTGGGCTTAAAGCGTTCGTAGCTGGCTTGTTAAGTCTCTGGGGAAATCTTCCGGCTTAACCGGAAGGCGTCTCAGGGATACTGGCAGGCTAGGGACCGGAAGAGGTGAGGGGTACTCCAGGGGTAGGAGTGAAATCCTGTAATCCTTGGGGGACCACCTGTGGCGAAGGCGCCTCACCAGAACGGCTCCGACAGTGAGGAACGAAAGCTGGGGGAGCAAACCGGATTAGATACCCGGGTAGTCCCAGCTGTAAACGATGCGCGTTAGGTGTATCG
>MVRE01000014.1 GCA_002067895.1 Methanoregula sp. PtaU1.Bin051
CTCCGTCGGTTCTCCAGTAGAAGCGGGGGTTTCGTCTTTAGAATTGTAAACTTTTTTAGAACGCGCGTTCGGTACGCTTGTCGTTTTGATAGAACTTTGCAGATCCCCGCGCGATATTTTCTCGCCGCGTTTCAAACAAGAGATCACATAGTTCAAGAGATCGGGGCGGGCGTTATCGTCTTAAAAGTTGCATTAATGCAACTTTTTATTTTGTGTAACCGATCGTGGACATTTTCTTATAGAGAAAGGTGTACTTAGGCTTGTAGATTAAAAAATATCTAATTTGGCCTTAAAATTGAAATTAGAACACAACCCAGTGTTAATATGCTCCATAGCAGCACTCATTTTCAGCAGCCGGATATCCCTGCTCCTGTTGTAATAGCCACCTCTCTGATCGGTATCTGGTTGTCTTCATCAAATGGCTCGTACGGGTTACATGCAAAGGATTAATCATACCTGCAATCATTTGACGGTATGTGGGATCGATAATGACCAAACGAAAGTTCCGGCTTCTCGCCATCAGCTGTATCGCCTGCATTCTGCTTGCTGCATTTCCTGCCCTTGCGGCAGATGATCTCTCAATCGGGCTGGACAGGGGCACAGTCATCCGCGGCAACCAGTTCGTACTGACAGTCACCGGTAAACCAGGCACCGGTTACTACGTCTGGTTGGCCGGGACATTTTCCATGACGGGTGCAGTCGACGACCAGCCACCAATGATCATCGGCAGCACGGAAAATGTTGCACAGGACCCGGCGGGCGGTCCCTACGTTATCGGTTCTTATGCATACCGGAACGGGAACGGCCGCACGATCGTCCAGGATGTCTGCCCGTCGTCCCCGGCGCAGTACTATGCATTCGTGACGACGGATCAGGCGGGGCGGGGATATGTCCTGTTCGGGACAACTTCCAGCACCGCACCTAAGCAGTTTACCATACGGGCCGAAGGTCTGGGAGACTACGACACGGACAGTATCAGCGTCGTCCGCGGAGGGGTCAGCATCACTGCTGATTCTGAAAAGACGGCGACGATGGAAACGACTGTCGTAACAACACTCCCGACTACAACTCGTGAAGTGGTCACTTCTCCTCCTGCTACGCAGGCGCCAACTACGACTACGAAACAGGCACCGGCGGCTGTCGGTTTCTGTCTCCTCGGAGTGGCTCTGGGGCATCTTTGTAACAGGAAAATGCAGTGATCAGGGCATGGCCTCTCTATATCCCTGTTTCAGGACGGGCCATCATTCCTTTTTATTACCGCAGGGCCGTTACAAAGAATTACCCAAGTGTTTTTAATGCGATGAGCCGGTCGATAACCCGGTAATGCTGTCCCGAATACTGGGTAACGAACACCTCTATACGATCGGTCCCTTTTGTACCGGAAAGGGAGACCTCGAAAAGGGTTTCGCCGGGGCTGATATGGCCGATCTTGACGTGGCCATCGGAACAGGTGAGGCGCACTTCGATATCCTTAACCACGTGTTTACCCTGCCCCCCTGCAAGGGTGACCGTAACCATGCCGTCAATGGCATTCTTGTCGATCTGGATATTCAGTTCAGTTCCTGCAGGCAGTGTCTGCGTCGGCTCGATCGAGAAGGCGTCTCCGACATCATCGTCATTGCTTCCGGTAGGTGATCCGATACCCAACGGACTGAATGCGGGTAGAGATCCCGTAAATACCAGAATTGCATGCAGGACAAGGACAACAAGAACTGCCGCAACTGCGATATAAACCAGTTTAATGGACAGCGATGCTTCCGGCCCATCAGCCAATTGACCCGGCTGTGCTGTTTCAGTTTTTATCGGGGCGGCAGGTGCTGCCTCCTTATCGGTTCTCTGTGGTATCTTGTATGCGGGCGGCAGTGGAGGCTCCGGAGTAACTGAGGTATGAAGAGGAGATCCGCAGGATTCGCAGTAGCGGGAGCCGGGGACGGCCTCCGTTTTGCAGGCCGGGCAGGTGTGTTTTTCGAGTTTCAGACCGCAGGATTCGCAGAAAGTATCTGTATATCGCACAGGAATTGCACAGGACGGGCACGGGAATGTCTCGTCCTTCTGTTTTCGATTTGTCATACTTCACTCCAGGGAGCTGACCGAATTTCGTTGTTAAGGTGTTTTTTTATTCACGACGTATATTAATATCGTAAAAAAACGGCAATGGCCCGATTGCAGAAAATATTTTACGCTCGGGATGCATGGTCGGACGTGTGGGGCTCCGGTATGAAGGCAAACAGTGCATGGGATCATGCCTATAACTTGCAGGGACGTCTCTGGGGAGGGGCGCCGTTCGTTCCCGGACTGCAAAAAGGCCTGTTGGTACTCGAACTCGGGTGCGGGAACGGGAAGATGTCGGCAGCACTCGCAGAAAAGGCACAAGATCTTATTGCGCTGGATTTTTCCCTGCATGCATGCCGGCTGGCCCGGAGGAATATGTCTGAAAAGGATAATGCCGATGTCATCGTTGCCGATGCCGGGGCCCTGCCGCTTGCGGCAGACACTGTTGGCGCAGTTGTTGCCAATCATGTCATCGGGCACGGGTTGTATACGGAACGGGCACAGATTGTGCGGGAGATCGTCCGCGTGCTCGTACAGGGCGGGTATCTTTTATTCTGTGATTTTTCTGTTGACGACGTCCGGGCACAGGACGGGACGGAAGTCGAAAAAAACACCCGTCTGCGCGGCAACGGGATCACCACGCACTACTTTACCATTGAGGAAGTCCGCATTCTGTCAGACCAGCTCCGAATGGAGGATATCCGGACCAGCAGCCGGATCATGCGGATACGCGGGAAGGACCATCCCCGCTCCGAGATTATGGCCACGTTGATTAGGATCTGACGTGTATAATCCTGCCCCGGTTAACCTTATTGGGACAGCTGCCGGAGGCAGGAAAAGATAAGGTTACCTCCGGGTATTCTGGTACGCTAAGGCCGCAGCTATGGAAAGACCGGCAAGGATGGCGGTAAAGCCCGGTACTCCGGGGCCATGACCGGCATCGGCAGGGACTGCTGATTCATCGTAAGACAGGACGACCGAGACCGTCGTGTTTCTCCCTCCCTCCACTATCACCTTCCTCGAAGTGGAGAGGTAGCCTTCAAGCTCCAGTGTTACGGTGTGCTCGCCAGGTGCAATCTCGGTGAAATAACCGGGGCTGTTTCCAATATATACCGAGTCGAGCAGGATCCTCGCTTTTGACGGTGAAGATGTGACCCTGACAGTTCCCGTTGCTTCTGCAGATCCGGCCTGTTTTGCAGGATCGATAACCGTGTGCCGGATGGAGGGAAGGGTCGGGGAGTCGGCAAACTCCCGCTGGTACCCGTCCGGAAAGATGACAGTTGTCGTCTGGGGAGAAAAGTCGGCGGAAATGATATAACTGAGCGCCGATTCCTTGAGTGCTATCTGCGCACGGGAAAAATCCATGCTTGCTGTCAGGTATTCCGTTCCGGTATCCGTCTCGCTGACTTGCGCGAATTTTTTCATGAGTAGCATTGCACCCGACCTGTCGAACGTGACCACTTCCGGCGGTTCCGAGCTTGTGGCAAGGCCCTTGACCAGTTCCTCCTGCAGCATCGATTCCGGTATCGCGTTTTCGACAGGGCCTTCCAGCAAGTACCGGAAAACAGCAGATGCGTCGCCGTCCTTGTCAACGGTGATGGTGAGCGACTGGGCAGTGAAGGCCGCGGCCGGTACTGTCAGGGATATAAGACAGGCAAAAAAGAAGCCTGTGATCAGCAGGGAGGTATAACTGGTTGTTGACATAGGATCCTCTCTTTTTCTTGTTTACAGGATTAATAATTGGTAAAAGACCCGATATATTTTGAGGTCTGCTTTCCAGCCAGAAGCCTTTTCCGGTACGCAACCTGCCGGTACTCATGTTGATATAGCATACCTGCCAATCTTGATTCCGACAATGCTCCCGACCCTGCTTGATATCATCATCCACATCGACGAAAATCTCGCCCCGATTATCCAGCAGTACGGGATCTGGACATACCTAATCCTCTTTATTATCATATTCTTCGAAACCGGGCTTGTCATCACTCCGTTTTTACCTGGAGACTCCCTGCTCTTTGTCGCAGGGGCCTGTGCAGCAAGCGGTCTTCTGGAACTCCACTGGCTGTTTGCCGCCTTCATTCTCGGTGCAATCATCGGCGATACGGTTAACTACTGGATCGGCAATTACATCGGGCTCAAGGTTCTCCAGTGCCGGTTCCCCACGATCCTCAAGAAGGAGTATATTGACGAGACGTACGGCTTTTACGAAAAGTACGGCGGCCTGGCAATATTCGTGGCCCGCTTCGTTCCGGTCATCCGTACGTTTGCCCCGTTCCTTGCCGGCGTCGGGTCCATGGAATACCGCAGGTTCCTGTTTTACAATATCTTTGGCGGTATCGTCTGGTCGCTTTCCATCGTGTTTGCCGGTTACTTCTTCGGCACACTTCCGATTGTCCAGGAGAACCTCAACCTCTTAATCTACCTCGTTATCCTCGTCACTCTCGCGACGATCGTAGTGATCATCGCAGGGATCGTCTCATCATACAGGAAACGCCCACCGGTCTGCCCTCCATAACCATGGTCGTTTCCGGCATGAGGTAGTTAAAAAGTATAATAGAAAAATAATCCTTACCGCTCAGACAACTTCCGGAATCTATGTAAATCTCTTCTCAATGGTCAGCCCGGCATTATCCACTTTCGTGCTGATGGCAATTGTCAGGCCGAGCGGTTTTAACAGGCGCTCCATCTGCGGCCTGTCCTTTTCCGTGACTACGGCAATCGAGGGGCCGACCGAGCTCATCCCCACAAACTCCAGCCCCGCCTCGCGTAGCATGCTCATGAAATGGTAAATCCGGTAGGTGTGGTGCTCCACCTCGGCCCGCTTCGAGCCACGGAACTCGATCTCCCAGATGATGTCGCCGATCCTTTTCATGTCGCCTTTTTCAAGAGCAGGGATGAGGTCCATTAAGAACATGTACGCCTTAAGCTCGCGGTCCCGGTAGTCAAGCGTCCTTGCCTTGTTCATTAAGAGATCGAACTCCTTTGTGCCGGCAGACGAGATGTCGGTTGGCGGGATTAGGATGTGAACGTTCTTGCCCTCCGCGAACGGGTGGTGATACACGAGGGCGAGCTCGTCACCCATGACCGCCATGCCGCCATGGGTGCTGACGGCAGGGCCGACGCCGGTCTCGAACCCGAACGCGATCGATCCCTCCGCGGTCTCCTCCACGTAGTTATGTCCGATCAGGTGGCGGAGCTGGGTATTGGTGAGTGGCGCCCCGAGAGCAACATTCATCGCTGTCGCGACTGCGATCATCACCGTGCTCGTCGACCCGAGGCCGACATGCTTGTGCTCGTGATCCCGCGCTTTGATGGTGAAACCACCGGTGTAACCGGTCGCCTTTTTGAACACCTCAACAAAATTCCGGATGATTGGTTCGCGGCTGTAATCGATCATAGTCTCCTTCTTCGTGCAGGCAACTTCTGCGCTGCAGTAGCACTGGATGGCAAACCCGACGCCTCCCCCGCCAGCATGGTTCGGTGCGAAACGGTTCATGTCCAGTACAGTCAAGTGGATTCGGGCTGGCGCTTTCACCGAGACGGAACCGTTTACAGGCTTGAGCACATGGGTCTTCTTCTCGATTCCGAGGGTCTTAATAACGGTACCCGGCGCAAACGTCCTGAAATCGTACTCGACGAGGTCGAGGTCCCCGCCCCTTATCTTCATGATTGCCATTGAAGGTACTCCGTTACCTGCTCCGGTCGAAGAAAATATTCTTGCCGGTCGCGGTGAGCGGGATGCCGTACGCAACCGTGCAATCCTTTCCAAGGATGCCAATGCTGAGTGCGCCGACACCTGCGGAGTACATGACACGGTTGTCGGCATTAAGAACGGATGCTGTTTTTGCTGCTGACCCTACCGCAATACCGAGATCCGTCATCCGGATCATGCAGTTCGGCCCTGCAAATGCCGTTTTCCTTTTCTTCGCTTTTTTCGCTGCTGCAACCATCTCAGAACATCCGGGGTACCCGCACCCCCCGCAGTCGATGCCAGCAGCAAGTATCCCGTTACTGCCGATCAGTACGACTGCTGCACTATCCTCGATATTCTTCGCGTCCCGGCTGAAGAACCCGATCCCATGCTCTTCACCGTAGGTTTTCACGGCAGCAGCGAGCTTTTTTCTCTCTTTTCCTTCGACAACCCGGATATGGATGGTGTCAACACCCTTTCCTTTCGGGGCAGTTCGGGCGGCAAGCGCCATTAGGCTGGCTGCGATCTTCACGCCGTTCTGTTCCTGAGTCATAGGGGTATATGCGAGAGAGTGAAGGATAAACCTGATGATACACTTTCTTTAATCCTGAAGTCTAACCGGCTTTTATCCGGATACACCGGGGAGAGAAGCATGGGAAGGAAAAAGGGCAGGAAAAGGGCGGCGGCAGACTCCCTGCCGCACCCTCCAAAAACCGGTGACTTCCGAATCATCCCGGTGGATATCCTCAAAGGTCTCGCAGCAATATCGGTAATCCTCATCCATACATTCTCACCGGTCCTGTTATCTGTCACCGGCGCCCCGTACCATATCTGGCAGGCGGTCCCGGTATTCCTGCTGCTCGCAGCATTCACCGGTGCCTTGTCGTACAGGTGGCTGGACCGGACAACACTATCCGGTCTCTACGACCTTGCGATCCTAATCCGGCGGTATAAACGGATCCTGGTCCCGTTTGCCGTTGTCTGGGCAGTCGAGGTCATCGTCCTCCTCCTCCTGCCGCAGCAGATGTCCTGGTATGCCGGATATTCCGGGCAGATTCTGTCAGGTGGCGTCGGGATAGTAGTATCGTTTTTCAGCGGGGGGATCGGGCCAGGCAACTATTTCATCCCCTTAATTATTGTCCAGATCTTCGCCATCCCCATCCTGTACTGGCTGGCGGTGCGCTTCTCACCCGGAAAGATGGTCGTATCCATATTTATTCTCGATATGGTTTTCCAGTACGTCCTTTACCTTGCTGGGATCCATACCTTTGTTCCAGGGCTGACGTACGTCAACTACGTAGTCCTGACAGCTCTCGGCATCTGGCTTGCACTCGAGAAACACCCGCAGACGGCTGTTCTTGCCGCAGCCGGTATACTGAGCGCTGCCTATATCACTGCAGTTTATTACTTCAACTTCCAGTTCTGGTTTATCGCCCCGCTGGCCGGCTTCTTCAGCGAGTTCTCGTATTTCTGGACCCTCGTACTTGTTGTTACAGGCCTCCGCTTCCTGCCCTCCACATCGCTTTCGAAGGCATGGTCGATCGTTGCGGATCTCGGAAAGGCATCCTGGCACATCTTCCTTGTCCAGATGGCCTTCCTTGCGTTCTTCAACGATTCGCTGCTGGCATTCATCGACAGCGCCATTCCCGGGCCGGACCTCGGGTGGCTCCTCGTTGCACAGGTGGGGTTTACGCTCCTCGTTCTGGCAGTCTGCCTCCCGGCAGGGTATGGATTCTACCGGGCCGGGGAATATCTGGGGAAACGCTGACCTGTAAAAAAAACCTGCCGTTGTTGACAGGGACGCGACGGGCCGGCACGGTCAGGGCGAGATCTGGATTGCGGTCCCGTCAAACGTTGCAACCATCCGCTCTCCGTCGAACACGGTGACGCGGTACGTGGAATACCGCCGGGATCCGCCGACATACTCTGCGACAGCCTCAAGGTCGCCGGATGCAGGCGCAAGGTACTGGATATGCGCCGAGACCGCAACCCGCTTTGCAGTCCCCGCGTTTGCCGCAATCGCGAATGCCTGGTCAGCAAGAGTGAAGATCGCGCCGCCATG
Organism: Methanoregula sp. PtaU1.Bin051; assembly: GCA_002067895.1. Classification (GTDB taxonomy): domain Archaea; phylum Halobacteriota; class Methanomicrobia; order Methanomicrobiales; family Methanospirillaceae; genus MVRE01. Next base: position 7,806 of record MVRE01000014.1, read on the forward strand.
AATGACATCGTTAGGATTGTTCTTTCCCGCTGACGGCATCAGGACCCGGGCATACCCTTCACGTGCTTCAGCGATTGTGATACCCAGCAGACGGGCAAATTCGCAGTTGTCGAACGCAGCGATGCGTTGCTGAAGGTGAGCCAATGCCGGATCGCGTGACGGGGTACTGTGCATGATCTGTCAGCTGGAGATAGCATCCTGGACAATAAAAGCCTGATGAGGGAGAATGGACATAAAGATGAAAGAGATCAGGGGCAGGGGGAGACTCTTTTACTGCTTGTACTCCTTCTGGGAATACTGGTACTTCTCCACATGTCCGCCATGGGCGACGATATACATCCATTCGTACAGGGATTTGAGGGATCCGTACTGTTTGTACCGCCTCATTGAAAACCCGACTTTCATGGCCGGTATGAACCGTACGCTGCCGATCCTGCTCATCCGGAGAGCGATCTCGACATCGTCACCGGCATCGATGAAACGGTAGAGTCCGGCTCTTACGACAGCGTCTCTCCTGAATGCTGTGTTGCATCCGAGAGTGTAATAGAAGATTCGGGTATAATACCCAATCCGGGAGAATGTGTTTGCAAAAAAGAGCGAGAGCGAGTTCCTAAGGCCTGTCTCGATGGGATAGACCGGGCCGTAGACCTGAACTACGTTTTCATCGGCAAAACCATCGCGGATCGTCGCGATCCACGTTGGCGGGAGGATGCAGTCCGCGTCCGTAGTGGCGACTATTTCCCCCAACGCGGCCATAATCCCGTCGTTCCGCGCCCCCCCGACCTTCGGGCTTGTCTGGATGAACACCTTGTCCGCGTACTTCTGCGCGATCTCACGGGTCCGGTCTTTTGACCCCCCGTCTACAACGATGATCTCGTACTCGCTTTTAGGCAAGTTCTGGTGACGGAGTGAGACCAGGCACTGGGCGATATTCTCTTCCTCGTTGAATGTCGGGATAACGACCGAGATCATGAAGACACCTGTATGGTTTTGGCAATAACGGGTATTAAGGGTGATGCCGGTACCAGGGATTACTGTATCGTATGCGTGCGTACAAAGTCTATGGCGCTGCGGATGCAGCCGTCCATGTTCAAGTATTCGAACTGGGCGAAACGCCCGACGAGTGGGATATCCCGGGATGTACAATATTCCGTAACAACCCTGATATTCTCTTGGTAATCAAGGTCGTAGACGACATACGCGAATGGTTGGCGCATTACCCGGGAAAACGCGATCCTGTCCCGGGTAACAATTTTCATTGCTTCGAGGGTTGCGGTGACCTCGCGGACAAGCTCGTCGTCGCTCATGGCGGAGACCTCATCGCCCGGCTGGTGCGTGATCTCGGCGAGGATTGATGAGAAGCCGGGCGGTGTTGCATACGGACTATATGTCGACGGGAATGAGATCCGGTTCGCTTTCCCCAGTCTCGGGTCAGGCACGTAGAGCCACGATATGTCCGGGACTTTTCCGGTTATCCCGAAAGCGACGGTGACAAGCGAGTTGCAGACCAGCGAATCGCAGGCCCGTCTGACATGTTCCGGGACATCTTCGAGACAGGAGAGGAGGTGCTGGACCGGCATCGTAGAGATGATGCGGTCAGCCCGGACCTCCATCTTCCCGTCGCTGACAATGAAACCTTTCCCGTCCCGCCGCACCGATTGTACGGTGAACGCGGTCCTTATCTTTCCCTTCACCGGTTCTGCAATAGCGTGTATGAGGGCTTCGATTCCCCCGTTTAGCGGATATGAAAAGACTGCCTGGTGCGTGTACCCTTCTGTCGGGATGCCGATTGCGGACTTTATCACGTCCTCAACCGGTGGGCGGGGAATCCTCCCTTCCACCCAGTGCGCCGACATCCTCTCGAGCGGGTACTTCCATATCTTCTCGTTGTAGGGAACCATATAGCATTCAGCAATCCCTTTGCCGAACGTGAAATAGATCCAGTCCCTGAAGTTTTCAGGGTGCCTGGCAGACCCGGTCTCAAACGCGATCTGGGCTTTTATAAACTCGCTGATGCAGAAGAACCTGTCTTCGGGAGGGAGGTCAGAGAGCCCGTTCTCGAACGGGTACTTCACGTATCCCCCCTTGTAGAAGATCTTGGTGTTCCGGTTATTCCGCTGCTCGTTGCCTGCAATCATCCTGCGCATGAAGGCGAGCACTTCGGTATCGCGAGAGAAGATAATATGCGAGCCGCCCATATCAAATGTGTACCCGTCGACGGCGAGAGAGCGGCAGAGCCCGCCACATTTATCGGCCGCCTCCAGTACGATTACATCTTCGCCCTTTTCATGGAGCAGCCGGGCGAGTGTCAGGCCGGTAAGCCCGCCGCCAAGGATTGCTGTAGTCACACCACAACAATTGGAAGTATTCAGTATTATGGTTGCCCGTGAATGGCTGTAATATGAGGGGACGGCCGTGCGTTGTGGCAACAGGAAGCACAGGAACGCAAACGGCCGTTTCGTGATCCGGGATTACTGTATATTAACGGAACCGGATCTCTGATGTGTCTGTTTGCCGGTTCTGGAGAAATGCTTTGTAGAATGGGATTGATAAAACAACGGCACGGTGAAATGCAGCATGGCAAAAAAGTTCTCCGGAAACGGTTAAGGATGATAAGGGGATCGATGCTTTCCGCATTCTCCGGATAGGCGGAGCAGTGATCTGTCTTCTTATCATCATCTGGATTATCCTGCATTATCTCCTGCACCTGATGTAAGGCATACCGGCGTTTTCCTGTTTGATATCTCCGGCCTGTGATAGATGATATGGCGTACCGGTCGCCGGCATTGTCTCACGGCCCCATGGCATAAAATTCAGGATCAGGTCTATAACACAAAGGTTTTATCGGATTTTTTAGCATTTTTAATGAATGGGAAATAAGGACAATTCTTTTTCCAGAATCATCAAGTCTCTTGGAGTTGTCTTCGGCGATATCGGCACCAGCCCCATCTATACGATCGGTGCAATCCTCCTCTTCATCCTGCCGACCGTTGATAATATTCTCGGGCTCCTCTCCCTCATTGTCTGGTCCCTGATCATCGTAATCACGTTGCAGTATGCATGGCTCGCCATGTATCTCGGGAGTAAGGGCGAGGGCGGCACCATCGTGCTCAAGGGCCTTCTCACGTCGCAGCTGAAAAATCCCCACGCTATCTCGTTCGTGTCCGTACTCACCATCATCGGCGTAGCCCTCTTTATCGGCGATGGCGTAATCACCCCGGCCATCAGTATCCTTTCTGCGGTCGAAGGTATCCGGCTAATCCCGGGATACGGGGAGATCTGGGGCGGCTGGATTCTTTTCACCGGTATCTGTATCGCGTTTGCCCTCTTCTTCTTCCAGAAACGGGGGACAGAGCGCGTCGCGTGGGCGTTCGGGCCGATTATGCTTATATGGTTCCTCTCCCTTGCAGTTACCGGGATCGTCTCGATTGCCTCAGCACCGCAGGTGCTCCTTGCCTTAAGCCCGACATATGCGGCCGGTTTTCTTATGGAGAATGGGATCGCTTCATTCTTAGTCCTCTCGGCTGTCCTTCTCTGTGTCACCGGGGGCGAGGCACTCTATGCCGATATGGGGCATCTCGGAAGGGACCCTATCGTCAAAGGATGGTACTGCATCTTCCCGGCACTCGTTCTCAGCTATCTCGGGCAGGGTGCCTATGTCCTCAGCAATCCTGAGATCCATACATCTGTTCTCTTCAGCATGGTGCATGGGCAGGCTGCACCGCTCTATGTTCCCTTCCTCCTCCTGAGCATTTGTGCGACCGTGATCGCATCGCAGGCCATGATCTCGGGCATGTTCTCGATCATGTATCAGGGGATGATGACCCAGATCATCCCCAAGATGAAGATCGACTTCACCTCACCGGAACTCCGTTCCCAAATCTACATCGATGCCGTGAACTGGATGCTGCTTGTTGCCGTGCTCGTCGTCATGCTCGAATTTAAAACCTCGGAGAACCTTGCGTCCGCGTACGGCCTTGCCGTTGCCGGCACCATGACTATCTCGGCAATCATGATGACCATGATCTTCACGCTCCGGCTGGAGATCCTCAAAGCGATAATCTCGTCGGTCCTTATTGTCGTTGACGCGGTCTTCCTGTTGTCAGCGTTCCTCAAGATCCCGCATGGCGCATACTGGTCATTTTTGATCGCAGCGGTCCCGTTGATCGTCATCGTTACGTTCATCCGGGGGCAGGACCAGCTCCACCGCATGCTCAGGCCGGAAAGTCTTGAAGAGTTCCTTCCTGATTACCGGCGGAAGTACGAAACACTTCCCCGGATCCATGGCACGGCGCTCTTTTTTACGTCAGACAAGAACCATATCTCGCCCTATATCCCACGGGTGATGTTTTTAAACGAGATCCTGTACGAGGAGAATATCCTCGTTTCCATCAGGATCACCGATCACCCGTTCGGCGTCCGGACGCAGTACGACCGGGACCTTGCATCGGGTCTTCACGCGTTCCTGATAACTGCCGGCTACATGGAGATAGTCGATATCATCGGGCTTTTACACGCGGAAGGCATTAATGAGAAGATTATCTTTTATGGCATGGAAAACGTGGTCAGTGAAAAATTTTTCTGGAAGCTGTACGGGTTCTTAAAGAAAGTGACCCCGGCGTTTGTCCATTTCTACGAACTGCCTGCAGAGAAGATCCACGGGGTGATTACCCGTGTCGTCATGTAATGAGACCAAAAAGGCGACCTTTTTTACTTGTTCGCCTGCGTTTTGCAGTCATGACGCTGTATCAGGATGCACTTGTACGGTACGGCACCATTGAAAAGAGATTCGGTCCTGAGAGATCCCTCTCAAGTTCCCCATCATTAAACACCATGATGCTTACCCTTCCGCAATGCAGGACGTCCTGTATTTAGCGGTTATACATCTCCTGGTCATGCCAGAGTGAATTCACGGTAAAATAATCATGGATCGATTCAACGAAGGATATCTGGTGCGTAAGAAACGCATTCTCGTATTCCTTGATTCCTCGGGCAAGGGAACGGCATTCGTCATCAGGCAGATCCTGATGATACAGTCCGTGCTCGTTCATCCGTAAAAAAAAGTCTGCCATGCCGCATGATCCGCTGCATATGTATTACGGCGGAGTATATACGGATAGATACGGCTGACAGAAAATCTCCGGTCATAGATTCTGCACTTATTACCCTCAAGAAACCAGCATGACCCTGCCGGGTCATCTCTCATTCTGAGGGCATACCCCGAAACATACAGCGTTCCGTTCTGGTCGCAGGCCAGTCTTGTGGCGGGTCAGAATCCCGCTGCATTGTAAAGGAAGAAAAAAAGAAACGCGGTGAGGGCGGTGATCGGGATTGTCAGGATCCACGCGGTGACGATCTGCCGCACGATTCCCCACTGGACAGCCGATGATCCGCGGGAAGCACCGACACCTGTAATCGCACCGGCAATTGCATGGGTTGTCGATACCGGGACGCCGAACGACGTAACGAATGAGAGTGCGACACCCCCGGACGTTTCGGCGCAGAACCCCTGGTACGGGCGGAGGTTCGTGATCCTTCGTGCCATGGTCCTGACCACCTGCCATCCCCCGATCAGTGTGCCGAGGGCGATGGCAGCACAGGACAGGACGATCACCCAGACTGGGACAATAAATTCGGAAAGAACCCCGCCTGCAATCATGAGGGCAGTGATGATGCCCATGGCGTTCTGGGCGTCGTTGCTTCCATGTCCGAGACTGTAGAACGATGCCGAAACGATCTGCAATTTTTTTGAGAGCTGGTTCATCGTTGTGGGGTTAGAGTTCCGGAAATGGCGGATGAAAAGGAGGGAGATGAGGTAGGCAGTGATGAAGCCGAGGAGTGGCGAGACGACGATAAAGACGAGGATTGCAAACAGGCCGGAAACCTTTAAAAGTCCCGTCATGATCACGAACGGTATGACAAGGACCGCCCCGAATAACGCACCCTGGATGGTGAAAGACAGTATCGCCTCTTCCTTTGCCAGCATTCCGATAATAAGAAAAAAAAGCGCCCCTGCACCTGCACCTGCGGCGGCATACAGGATCAGTTCAATGACAGTGGAAACAGGTGGCAGTATGACAACGCCGAACCCGGCATAGGCGGCAGCAGAGCCGATAAGCCCTCCGACGATAGCATGGGTCGCCGAGATAGGGATGCCCAGCTGTGACGAGAGGAATACCCAGAGGATCGCGACGATCAGGCCGATGACGATTACGGCGGTCGTCAGGAATGCCGGGTCGACAACCCCCTTCCCGATTGTTTTTGCGACGGCAGTCGTGAAGACAAGAGGACCGATCATATTGAAGAACGCTGCCATCGCCACCGCTCTGATGGGGCTAAGGACCCTGGTGGCGACTATTGTTGCTATGGAATTTGCCGCATCGTTCATGCCATTGACAAAATTGAAGACGAGGGCAAGCAGTATACCGGCAAGAACGAGGAATTCCATCACGATCACGCAGCCAGCATGCAGTCTGCAGGTTTCGATTGTTCTGTTATTTCCGGCCTCCGCGTCACATTTTAGGTGACGTATATTGCCGGGCACATCAATAATGGTAATTGCATGCGCTAGAGGGTAAATACTTTTCCCGGCCCGGATGATGGAAAAACTGCGGCGAAGGGTTTTTTATGATATTTTCCCATTACGTATGATGGAATCCCTGTTTGCCCTGCCCGAGTTCCAGATGAGCCTCCTCTTGTTCGTGGCACTCGGGGGGTATCTTATAGCATCGCGAATCAACCAGTCGGCGGTTATCGGACTTATCCTAGTCGGCCTCCTTGTCGGACCAAGCGTTCTGGGGCTCGTGACATACACAGATTTCGTAAAAAGCCTTGCCCATCTCGGCGCGGTCATCCTGCTCTTCGTCATAGGCTTCGAGTTCAATATGAAGGATATCGTCCAGCCTAGGAATTTTATCATCGCGTTCATCGGGGTCATTGTGCCGTGGATCGGGGGATGGTACCTTGCCGTGCTGTTCGGGTTCGATTCGGCAAGTTCTATTTTTGTCGGGACTGCCTGCACGGCAACGAGCATCGCGATCACGGCTAATGTCTTGAAGGAGCTGGGCAAGCTCCAGACCGAGGCGGCAAAAGCGATCATCGGGGCTGCGGTCATTGACGACGTGCTCGCACTGCTCGCGCTTGCCATCAGCGCCGATGTTGTCGGTGGTTCGTTCTCGTACCTGGGAATCGCAATCGTAACGGTAAAGGCTGTAGCGTTCATCGTTATTGCCGCTGCGTTTGGTATGCTTGTCGTCAGCCACTTCCTTGAGAGACTGGACACGACCCCTTTCGTGCAGAAATACCCCGAGTTCATCTTCATCTTTGCAATGATGCTCGCCTTCCTCTATGCCATGTGCGCAGAAGCAGTCGGGCTCTCTGCAATTGTCGGGGCGTTCATCGCGGGGGTCTCGTTCCGGGATGTCGAGCTCCGGCAGAGCCACAGCCTCAAGAAAGGGGCGGAGTACCTCCAGATCATCTTTGCCTCGATCTTCTTTGTTTCGCTCGGGATCATCGCGGATCTTCACCAGGTCACGATGGAGATTCTGCTCTTCCTTGTTGCCCTGACCCTTATTGCCATCATAACGAAAGTGGCCGGCTGTGGGATCCCGGCTAAACTTGGCGGGCTGTGCACAAAGGACGCGCTGATCGTGGGATTCGGGATGGCGCCGCGCGGCGAGGTTGCGATGATCGTCGCCTTGATCGGGCTCGAAAAGGGAATCATCGGGCAGGGGATTTACGTGGCAATCGTCATGATGAGCCTGCTGACCACGGTCATCACCCCGCTCGTGTACCGGAACTGGTTCTACAAAGGCGAGTACTGCCTGTATGATGCTGGCGGGACCTGTATTGACGAAGGAAAATAACGCATCCTCCTCATTTCAGGAAATGTCACGGAACCTTTTCTTTTCTCTCCTCCTATTCCGTGCCTGTTTAAATAGTCCCGCACTCATTTCATGGTACTGAAATGGACCTGGATGACGCACAACAACCTACAGTCGGATATGTCCCGGTCTCGTCCTGTTGCGACCAGCGGGTACTGAAAGAGACCGCGTAGCACGCCCTTCCCGGGGATCGGATCTATTCCCTGCTGGGATCGTCGCACGAGGGATTGACCGAGAGGGAAGTATGGGCACGGGTGCAGAGGTTTGGCAGCAATACGCTTCCCGAAAAGAGACCGGTCGCACTCTCTGATGTCGTGCTGCGCCAGTTCAAAAACCCGCTCATTTTTATCTTGTTCCTAGCTTCTGTAACCTCGTTCGGGATCGGCAAGAGTACTGACGGTTTTTTCCTTGCCGTCATCACGGTGAACGCGATCATCGGGACGCTGCAGGAATGGAAATCCGAAAAGAGCGCACAGTCCCTGCAGGCGCTGCTCCGTATCATGGCGCGAGTGCACCGCCACCGTCATGTTGTGACCACGGATGCCGGCGAGATCGTCCCGGGAGATATTAACTTTCTCGCGGAGAGCGACCGCGTTCCGGCAGACATAGGGGTACTCCGGCAGTCTTCCTTACGCATCGACGAATCGCTGCTCTCCGGCGAGTCTCTACCGGTGGAAAAGGGCGTTTCCCCCGTAACGTTTGAAGAATGGATCGTCTATCTCGGGATAGCTCTCGTCCTTGTCGCCGTGATGGAAGTCTATAAATTTGCCGGGAATGCCAGGAGGAAGGGGACGGGCAGATAACCTCCACCGGGACTGTTACGCGAGGCTGTCCCGTTACCGGAGAGACGGATCTGATTCCATATCCTTTTATTTTCGGATCCTCCAATACGTATCCCTGATACAGTTCTTCGGGAACCGTTTTTATGGATCGCTGGTCATCCCACATCGGTTTTATTCTCGCGGCAGTCGGTGCCGCGGTCGGCCTTGGGAATATCTGGCGTTTTTCCGCAGTCCTCGGGTTGAACGGTGGCGGGGCATACCTTGTCCCGTATTTCGTTGCGGTCTTCATCTTCGCCTTGCCTCTCATGGTGCTGGAGATCACGGTGGGGCGCCGGTTCCGCGGTACGGTCGTGAGTGCGTTCGCCTCGGTACGGCCGCAGTTCCGGGCTATTGGATGGCTGCTCTGTGCCGTCTCGTTTCTAATCCTCAGTTATTATATTGTCATTACCGGCTGGACGATCGCCTACATGTTCTTCTCCGCGACAGGGGAGACGGTCACCTTTGCCGGATTTACCGGATCGTACTGGCCAGTCACATATACAATCGTTTCCGTCCTTGTCACCGGGCTCATCGTCTCGGCAGGCGTGCGCGAGGGAATAGAACGCCTCTCCGCCTTCCTGGTTCCTGCATGTGTCCTCATCCTCGTTATCATGGTGCTGTACAGCACGACGCTTCCAGGATTTTCCGAAGGGATGCGATACTTCCTTACTCCGGACTTCTCAGTCCTGGCGCAGCCTGGGCTCTGGCTCGCCGCCTTCGGGCAGGCGCTCTTCTCCCTGTCTGTGGGGGAAGGCATCCTGCTGACCTACGGGGCTTATGTGGCGCAGGACCAGGACCTCAGGAAGGCAGCACTCATCATCACGATAGCGGACGTATCCGTCGCCCTCCTTGCCGGAATCGTCATCTTCCCGGTCGTATTCTCATACGGGCTCTCCCCGGCAATCGGCTCCGAGCTTGCGTTCACGACGCTACCCCTCGCTTTTTCCGTCATGCCGGGCGGACGGCTCTTTGCAACCGCGTTCTTTGCCCTTCTCTTATTTGCTGCAATCACGTCTTCCGTCTCCATGCTGGAAGTCTGCGTTGCAGCAGTCCGCGAGGCTGCCGGGTGGGCCCGGAAAAAGACCGCAGCCATCATGACCGGCATACTTCTTTTGACGGCTCTCCTGCCGGCGCTCAGCTACAGCGCCATGCGGCTTTCGCTCTTTGGCGTGCCGCTGCTCGACTTCATGGACGAGACCGTGGGAACGCTGGGGCTCCACATCGTGGCAATCCTGCTGGCGGTCGTCTTTACTGCATTCGTTCCCCCGTCGACGTTCTGGTCCGAGCTGGGAGGGGGGACGCTCCTCAACCGCTGTATCTTTGCCCTCTGCCGTTACCTGATACCGGCAGCACTCCTGCTCACCGTCGCGGCCGAGGTTGCAGCGGGGATGCATATGCCTGCTCTTTCATTCATCCCCGGCACCCAGTATATCGGAACCGTCCTCCAGGCCGGTGGCGTAGCTTTTTTCGTTTTCCTAATAGTTATCGTCATTATCATAGTCAGGAAGTTGCTGAAATGATCACCGGAAATTGACCGTGCCCGGATCCGTTCTCATGTCCCCTGCGGCATCCGGATGACCAGGACCGGATTTTTGGTCCTGCGCACGACCGTGAACGTGGTGCTGCCAAGCAGCATCTCGCGCAGCCAGTCCGTCCCGAAGGCGTTCATCGCTATTAAGGATGCACGGTCCTCTTCAGCCACGGATACGATCATGTCGGCCGGGTCTCCCACGCGGATACGGGCCGTGATCATTGTAACTTTTCCCTCAAAATCCTTTTTTGTTTTTTCAAGCTGTGCCTGCGCCTCAGCAACAGCTGCCTCGATCTCCGGCAGAGACTGGACCCGGGTGACGACATGCAGGAGGATAACTTCCTCAATCCCCGGAATTTTCTTAATAAACGAGAGCGCGTCTTCGGCATGGCTGGAAAAATCCGTGGGTGCCAGCACTCTAAAGAACAGTCTTTGAGAGGACGCTGCGGGTAATGTTTTCCCGGTCACTGCACCGGCTCCGGAATGCAGGACAAGCACGCTGGTCTTCGCATGTCGCAGTACCGCGGATGATACGCTTCCTAACAGCAGTTCCTTGATCGGGTTGATCCCCCGTGCGCCCATGACGATGAGCGAGACTTCCTCCCGCTCCGCGGCATCGAGGATTGCCTGTGCAACGTCCCCCTGGGTGATGACGTCCACGATCACATCGATAGTTATCTGCACTCACAGCCCGGTTTTCCCAATCGCCTCCTTCTTCTCGTTTAAGAGGATCTTCGCATTCTCGATCTCGGGGTCGTGCGTCCACCCGTGCCGTGAAGGGTGCGTTGCGTCCACCACGTGCAGGAGGACGACCTCCTTAATGCCAGGGATCTCGCCGAGGCGATCGAGTATCGTTTGCGAATGCTGTGAAAAGTCCAGGGCGACAAGCACTTTATCAAACATATGTTATCCTCGGTTCCGGTATCCAAGAATGCCCGCCGGGATTTAATAACATGTTGGTCGGTCCCCCGGGGACTACCCGGCATGGCGGGAAAAACGCAGCATGATCGCGGTGTACGAGGAACGGTCCTGGAAAAAAAGGAGATGTGCCGTTAAGGTCTCCGGATGTAGAACCCCGTGAGCGTCTCATCCAGCAGCTTTTCGTCGTGCGGCGGTGTCATATAGCTGACAACGATCATCACGATAACCGAGATGATGAACGCATAGAGCGAGAAGTGTACCGGCATGGGAATGAGCTTAATCTTGAAGTAGGAGAGCCCCCCGAAGAAAAGGGACGCGACAAGCCCGAGTGCCATTGCGGCGATCGCCCCCTGCCGGGTCGCCCTGCGCCAGTAGAGCCCGGCAAGCAGCGGGACGGCAAAAGTGGCAAACATGATCCCGATCCCTGCCCAGATGAGCCAGACCAGCATGTCGGGCGGGTTGAGCGCCATTACAAGCGTGAGTACAGCCGCGGCAAAGACCGATACCTTGCTTACAAAGAGCACCTGCTTATCGTTTGCTTCCGGCTTTAGGATCTTCTTATAAATGTCCCACGAGAAGTACGTGCCGATAGTCAGCATCAGGCGATCCGTTGTGGACATGACGGCGGCCAGCACAATCACGGCAAGAATGCCCCACAGAATTACGCTGGGGTTGGCGTATTGGATTGCGTAGATGAAGATGAAGTCCGATGCGTTCTTGACTTCCGGAAGTGCAAATGCCCCCTCCTTGACAAGCGCGAAACCTGCAAACCCTGCGAATTTTAACAGGAACATGACCACACCGTACACGATGAACGCGATCAGGGGTGCCCACTTGAAGTACTTCGCGTCCTTTGCGGCAAGGATGTTGTTAATCACGTGCGGGGCGCAGGCAAGCCCGATTGCCAGCAGCAGGAAGAACGAGACGATGTATTCCGGTGTAAAGACCGCCCCGGCACCGGTCACCCACGGGTCGACGTTGGCCGGGTTTGCCGCCGCCATTACCTCGTTGACAGCGGTAAAGCCCCCGGCTGCCATGATCACGAGCGGGGCCATCACGAGCACTCCGACGATCAGCATCACGCCCTGCACGAGCGTTGTCCACGCGACTGCATAGAGCCCGCCAATCACCGTGTAGATGGTGACGATAGCAGCGCCAATCAAAAGGGCCAGCCAGTGGGGGAGCCCGAAGAGCCACATGAGCACGATCGAGATTGCGGTGTACTGACCGGCAAGGTAGATCATCGAGACGACGATGCCGGAAGCCGCTGAGAGACCGCGGAGGTTCGTCTGGCTCTCGTACCGGTGCGCGAGGTAATCCTGCACGGTCATATGCCCTGCGTTCTTTGCAACCGCGTGCATCTTGACGCCGAAGAAGATGATACAGAACGCGATCGAGAGCGGGACTGCAAGCTGCTCCCAGATCGTGGGCCACGCGAACTTGAAGCCGAGCCCCGAGACGCCCAAAAGCGACATCCCTGAGCAGACGGAGCCTATCATGAGGAGGGTGAAGACCCAGAACCCGAGCGAGCGACCGGCAACGACGTAATCCGACATGGTGTGGATCTTCTTCGATGCCCATATTCCTATGCCGATCATGGCGAGGAAATAGATGATCACAAAGGCGATGTCGATTGGGTCAGTCATTTGGGTGCCTCCCTGAAGGTCAGGCCCCACAGAACGAGGGTGATAATGATGACCAGGGTTGCCCCGCCGACGCTGACAATAGTAATCAATGGTAGTCCGAACATTCTATCCTAAAGGCGTGCGGCATGTTAACATTTAACATAATCGAAATGCATCACACCCGGGCATCCGGGCGGCTGTCCCCGCCGGTTCCAGTTTTTCAGGATAGGTTTCGTTGGCAGCGTTTTCCTGCAGCAGTGACAAACTATATATCATGGATCCGATGAGGCTTCTAAGAAGGCGTCTGGTGTACGAAGTTCTTCGCATGTAACAGAAGGGCTTGCGGATTCTCTTCTCCACTACCATCCCGGGCCGGTTCCCTCTCTTTCCTGTTCCCTTACCTGACCTTGTCTTTTGCAGGTGGCGCACCTTGACCCGCAGTAACGGCAGTCCGGGCAGCGACCGGAAAAACCATGCGGGCCGGATATGGGATCAGATTATCGGTATCTATGAAAATCCGTCAGAATTTTTCAGCCGGTTTCACGACCTCCTCATCGGGACAAAGCGGAGTATCGAGGATCCATCCCTCTTCCATAAGATCGCTTTGATTCCCCTGCTCGCGTGGATCGGGCTCGGGGCCGACGGGCTCTCGTCGTCCTCATACGGTCCCGCCGAGGCGTTCAGCGTTGTTGGCAGCAGCCATGCCTACATCCTCCTCATCCTTGCCGTTGTCACGGCCTGCACGGTCTTTGTCATCTCGTACACGTACAGCAGGATTATCGAGAATTTCCCGGGCGGAGGCGGGGGGTACATCGTCGCCACCCATACTCTCGGGAGGGATGCAGGCGTGATCTCCGGCAGTGCTCTCATCGTCGACTACATGCTGACAATAACGGTCTCGATCGCCGCCTGTTCGGCCGCCCTGTTCAGTTTCATCCCTGTCGGGTTCGACCCGCTCCGGATCTATTTTGCAACCGCGCTCATCGTCATGTTAATCATCCTCAACATGCGGGGAGTCAAGGAATCGGTGACCTTCCTTGCGCCGGTATTCCTGGTCTTCATCATCACGCACGCCCTCCTGCTTGGCTTTGGGATCCTCTCCCATGCAGGAAACATTGCGCCAGTTACGATGAAACTGAACAGCCAGCTCAGCACGGACCTTGCAACAGTCGGGCTCTTTGGAATCTGCGCAATATTCTTCAAAGCGTATTCCTACGGCGCGGGGACGTACACCGGGCTCGAAGCCGTTGCAAACGGCCTCCCCATCATGAAAGAGCCCAAAGTGAAGACCGGTAAAAGGACAATGGCATACATGGCGGTATCCCTCGCGTTTGTTGCGGCGGGGCTCCTTATCTGCTACCTCCTCTGGGACGTCCATTTTACTGAAGGCATGACGTTGAATGCCGTCCTTGCAGGCAGCGTCTTTGCATCATGGCCGTTCGGGAACGTAATCGCTCTTGTTACGATCTTTTCTGAGGCTGCGCTGCTCGTTGTCGCGGCACAGGCCGGCTTTATCGACGGCCCCCGGGTCATGGCGACGATGGCCACCGACTCGTGGCTCCCGCGCCGGTTCGCAAGCCTCTCTGAACGTTTTACCATCCACGACGGGATCCTCCTCATGGGAGGGGCCGCAATCCTGCTTTTGTTCCTAACCCGCGGCTCCATCACCGCGCTTGTGACGTTATACGCAATTAATGTCTTTGTTACGTTTACTCTCTCCAACACCGGCATGACGAAGTTCTTCTATGAGAACCGCAAAAACGGCGAACCCTGGAAAAGGCGCGTCCTCATCCACTGCACAGGGGCGCTTCTCTCCGCAACAATCCTTGTAATCATTGTCTACGAGAAGATTTTCGAGGGTGCGTGGCTTACGATTTTCATAACAGGGGCGGTTATTGGGCTATGCTACATGATCCGGGGGCATTATGCAAAAGTGAAGCGGGGATTCGAATCGTTCAAAAATCTCGAGGATCTCACGCCGTCGACCGGCTATGCGAACACGGACTTGGTTGACAAAAAGAAGAAGACCGCGGTCCAGCTGGTAACCGAGTATAACGGCTTCGGGATCCATACGTTCTATTCCATTGTCAGAAACTTTCCCGGTGTGTACGAGAATATTGTATTCGTGTCCGTCGCTGTTATCGACTCCGGCTCGTTCAAAGGGGTCGCCGAGATCGATGCGCTGAAAGCGTCGGTTAGAAAATCACTGCGGCAGTACGAGGATCTTGCGCGGAGTTTCGGTTTTCCAACGGAGACCTACATGGCTGTCGGGACCGATGTCGTCCAGTCCGCAACAGACCTGTGCCGGCAGATAGGTCTGGAATACCCCGATGCCACGTTCTTCGCCGGCCAGATCGTCTTCGAGCACGAGCACCCATTCCACAAGATCCTCCACAACGAGACGGCTTTTGCTATCCAGCGCAGGCTCCACTACAGCGGGCTGACCACCATTATCCTGCCGGTAAAGGTCAGAACCTGATGAACCGGCCCCGGCTGCCATGCACCGGTTCCGGCCTGCAGCACATATTAGCTGCAGATACAACCATTTCCTCCGATAAAGGGATGGGCATCCGGCCAGTAACCGGAAAAAAGCTGGAGGGGGTTACCTGCCAACCCCGACTGTCTTTGTTCCCCTCAGCATCCCGATCCGACCGGTGCGCACGAGCTCCTTGACCCCATACTGCCGGAGCAGTTTCTCGAGCGCATCGATCTTGTCGGTGTCCCCGACGACCTGCAGGATTACCGACTTCGCCCCGACATCGATTATCTGGGCACGGAAGATTTGGGCGATCTGCATGATCTCGGCACGGGAAGTTCCCGGCTCTGCCGATACCTTGATCATCGCGAGCTCCCGTTCGACCCGCTCGTTTTCAGTCAGGTCCGTGACCTTGATGATGTCGATTAACTTATTGAGCTGTTTCATCACCTGCTCGATCTTCTCATCGTCCCCGATCACTACGATCGTGATCCGGCTCATACCCGGCTCCTCGCAGGTGCCCACGGCAAGACTCTCGATGTTAAACCCGCGCCGGGAGAAGAGACCGGTTACCCGGGAGAGAACGCCGGCCTTGTTCTCGACAAGCACGGAAAGCGTGTGCGGCTTCATGACGGGGTGTGCCCCCCGATCATCTCGTTGATCGCAGCACCGGCCGGGACCATCGGGAATACGTTCTCCTCCCGCTCGATCCTGAAGTCCATCACAAACGGGCCGTCGCAGTCGAGCGCCGCTTTAAGTGCAGGTACAACTTCGTCAACGGATTCGACTTTCACGCCTTTGATGCCGTAAGCGTTAGCGATCTTCACAAACTCCACCGGCGGCAGTTCCGTGTATGAGTACCGCCGGTCGAAGAAGAGTTCCTGCCACTGCCGTACCATGCCGAGGTACATGTTGTTTAGGATAGCGATTTTGACTGGAATATTGTTGGCGGCTGCAGTGCCCATCTCCTGGATGTTCATCTGGATGCTGCCGTCGCCCGCGATGTCAAAGACAGGCAGGTCCGGCCGTGCGAAGTGCGCCCCGATCGCGGCAGGGAACCCGTAGCCCATGGTGCCGAGCCCGCCGCTCGTGATCCATGTCCGCGGGTGTTTGAAGCTGAACCACTGGGCCGTCCACATCTGGTTCTGCCCGACCTCGGAGACGATAACTGCTTCGCCTTTCACCAACTCGGAGAGCTGCCGGATGATATACTGGGGATGTAGGCTGTCGTCTTTTTTGTATTTTAACGGGTGGTGCTGCTTCCAGTGCTTGACCCGCTTTAACCACGCCTCTTTTGCGCCGGTCTTTTTTATCAGTGCGAGCATGTCTTTTAAGACCAGCCTCGTATCGCCGACAATCGGCACGTCGACCCGCTTGTTCTTGCCGATCTCGGCAGGGTCGATGTCGATGTGAATGATTTTCGCGTGGGGGGCGAACTTTTCGGCTTTCCCGATCACCCTGTCGTCGAACCGGGCGCCGATTGCGATTAAGAGATCGGACTCCGTGATCGCGAAGTTCGCGTACTCCGTGCCGTGCATGCCCAGCATGCCGAGGTTGAGCGGGTGGTCGCCCGGGATGCACCCGATCCCCATCAGGGTCGTCGTGACAGGGATAGAGAGCAGGGTCGCAAACTCGACGAGCTCGGCGGATGCGTTGGAGCAGATGACGCCGCCCCCTGCGTAGATGACCGGCCGCTCGGCTTTTACAATGAGCTCAATCGCCTTGTCGATCTGGCGCCGGTGCCCCTTGTAGGTCGGGTTGTAGCCCCGGAGGCTGACCTTATCGGGATACTCGAACTTGTCAACGACGCCGGTGCTGACGTCCTTGGGGATATCGATCAGCACCGGCCCGGGCCTTCCAGTACCGGCGATAAAGAACGCCTCTTTCACGACCCGTGCAACGTCCCGGCTGTCCTTTAAAAGGTAGTTGTGCTTGGTTATCGGTAATGTGATACCGGTGATATCAGACTCCTGGAACGCATCGTTCCCAAGGAGGCTTGTCGGGACCTGCCCGGTGATCGCGACCATCGGGACAGAGTCCATGTATGCCGTAGCGATGCCGGTAACAAGGTTGCAGGCGCCCGGCCCGCTTGTCGCAAGGCAGGCGCCGACTTTCCCGCTCGCCCTGGCGTAGCCGTCGGCAGCATGGGCTGCCGCCTGCTCGTGCCGGACGAGGATGTGTTTCAGGCTGGAGTCGTAGAGCTCATCGTATATCGGGAGAACCACGCCGCCAGGGTAGCCGAATAAGATATCGACACCCTCGCGTTGCAATGATTCAACGAGGATTTTTGCCCCGGTCTTCATGTGTTTCCCTCAGTAGTCTGTTCATGCCGGCAATCATCGCCTCGACGGATGCCATGATGATGTCGGTGCGTGCGCCGCGTGAAGTAATTATCTTCCCGTCTTTACTTAATCTTACTGTAACTTCCACAAGCGCGTCCGTCCCGCCGCTTATCGCGTCCACATGGTACTCCTCGAGCCGGATATCGGCTACATCGCCAACAGATTTCCTGAGCACCTGCATCGCGGCGTCGACCGGCCCGTCACCGGTGGCCGCACCGGTAATCTCCTGTCCGTTGACAACCAGCGTCGCTGATGCCGTGGGGATCATATTGCTCCCCGAGACCGTTGTGAACTGGCGCATCCGGATTACCGGCTTGCACTCGATGGCAAGAACGGCATCTGCAATCGCCATCAGGTCGGCATCGGAGACCCGCTTCCCTTCGTCCCCCATCTGCTTGATCCTTTTGACGATCTCCTTGAGCTGTGCTTCGTCGGTTGAGTAATTCATTTCGTGAAGTGCAGCCTCGACCGACGCGGAGCCGGAGTGCTTGCCGAGCACGATACGGCGCTTGCGCCCGATCATCTCCGGTTTGATCGATTCGTAGGTCGCCGGCTCCCGCATCACCCCGTGGGCATGGATGCCGCTCTCGTGCGTGAACGCCATCTCGCCGACGACGGCTTTGTTGACGGGAAGCGGCACCCCGGTCAGTCGGGAAACGAGGCTTGCGAGGTGGTAGATCTCCTCCTTCTTTATGCCGGTCTGGTAGCCGTACAGCACCTCGAGCGCCATCACGAGTTCCTCGAACGCGGTGTTACCGGCCCGTTCCCCAAGTCCGTTCACCGTCACATGGGCACACGTCGCTCCGCATTTCAGGGCTGCAAGCGTGTTGGCAAGCGCCATCCCGAGGTCGTCATGGCAGTGGATTGAGAGCGGGGCGATCTTTGCAAGAGGCGGGATCATGAGAGCGGTCTTCTCAGGTGTCAGAAGCCCGACCGTGTCGCAGAAGCAGAGCCGGTCGGCTCCTCTCTGCACTCCCTTGGAGAAGAGCTCGTTGAGGAACTGCTGGTCTGCACGGGAGGCGTCCTCCCCGGAGAGCTCGACGATTAAACCCCTCTCCTTCGCAAGCTTAATCGCGGCATACGCCATCTCCGCTACCTGCTCCCGGGTCTTGCGCATCTTCTTTGCGATGTGCAGGTCGGAGACCGGTACGACAAGGTGGACGGAGTCCGCACCGTACTCGGCAGCAAGGTCGATATCGCCAGGCAGCGCCCGGACGTACGTGCAGATCTCAGACGGGAGCCCGGCTTCGGATATGAGGCGGATCGCGGACTGCTCTCCCTCCGAGGCGGCAGCGGAACCGGCCTCGATCACATCGATGCCTATGGCTGCAAGTTTTGTGGCGATCTCAAGTTTCTGTTCTGGTTTCAACGAGACACCGGGAGTCTGTTCCCCGTCCCGTAACGTGGTATCAAAAAAGCGAATCCTATCGGCGAATAAAACACTCACTCATGGCAAACACCATGCAACAATGTTGAGGGAGCCAGTTATTTATAGATTCGTAAAAAAATGAGAGCGCCGGACCTTCCCCGACCGTATAATCATCGCAGGCGAAAATGATCTTATGAGGTCCCGATAAGGATAATGACTTCTACCGTCACGTCGCTTCCGGACATCTCGATGATGTAATCGCCGGCCGTCCTGACCATGAACTCCTGCCGGGTGATAGCGTTATATCCTTTGTTCGTACCGAACCCGTGCCGCTCGACTTCGTTTCTGGACGGTGCGCTCAGCACCCGTACCTGGAAGTACGCGTTTGTGCTGGGATAGACTGCATACACTTCGTGCTCCGTAGACAAACCTGCATCGGCGATCTTTGTCCGGTTGACCATCACCGGCGTGACATTGAACTTGACGTAGAGGGGAGGCCGGGTGAGCAGATAGGGGAATTCGATCTTCTCGCCATAGATAAACGTCCTGTTCACGGAATGGACCTGTTCGTAGTTCTCCTCGTACCGGGCCCCCTGCGTGACAAGAGGTGCTGTTGTGACCGGTAGTGTCGTTGTCGCAGGCAGCGTAGTCTGCGTTGGCAGGAGAGTCGTACCGGAGGTCGTTTCCGCATGTCCGAATAACCCGCTCCCGCTGCTACTTCCGCTGATAACGGGGATCAACCCGGCGAAGTATGCTGCTGCAATGAGGACAATTACGATGCAGAAAACAGCGAGTACGGCAGGGCCCGGAAGCGCCGGTACCCTTGTGACAGGAGACCGGATCGTTGGTCTGCCGCTCTGGGAAAGCGAAACCTTTTCGAGCGGCGGAGGGGACGGCGGCGGAGCATCGCCGGGGGAAAACGACAGGGGGGGCGTTCTTAGCGGCTCGCCGCACCGGGCGCAGAACCGGTCGCCCGGCTCATACTCCTCCCCGCATTCGCCGCAGAATGGCATGTATTGTTAATCTCCCTGAATGAGAGATAAGCGTTATGAAAAGACAGGGGTGGACAAGGGCTGAAAAAAGAAGGGGGCCTGTCGCCAGGAACTGTCCGTTATATGACCGGCTTAGAGCTTCTTCAAGGCCTGCACGAGCTTTGCGACAGTCTCCTGCGCATCGCCATACAGCATCCGCGTGTTGTCCCGGTAGAAGAGGTCATTCTCGATCCCGGCAAAGCCCTTACCGGACCCGCGTTTTAAGACAACTACGTTCTTAGCCTGCTCGACATCGAGGATCGGCATGCCGTAGAGCGGGCTTCCCTGCCGGTAAGCTGCGGGGTTCACGGTGTCGTTGGCACCGATCACGAGCACGACATCGGTTGACGGGAACTCCGGGTTGATCTCGTCCCTGTCGAAGAGGTGCTCGTATGCGACACCGGCCTCTGCCAGCAGGACGTTCATGTGGCCGGGCATGCGGCCGGCGACCGGGTGTATCGCGAACTTGACCGTCACTCCCTTACTCATGAGGAGGTCGGTTAGTTCCTTGACCTTCTGCTGGGCCTGTGCGACCGCCATGCCGTAGCCAGGAGCGACGATGACCCGGTCCGCGTAGGCGAGCATTACGGCAACGTCGTCGGCCTCGATAGGTTTCATGCTGCCCGCGACCTGCGCCCCCGTCTCTTCCGTTGCGCCGAATGCACCGAAGAAGACGTTTGAAAGGGACCGGTTCATGGCCTTTGCCATGTTCAGCGTGAGCAGCGAACCTGCAGCGCCGACGATGATGCCCGCGATGATCATCGCGTAGTTGGGGGTTGCGAACGAGAACCCGTCAAGAGCGACGGCAAGGCCGGTGAACGCGTTGTACATCGAGATGACGACGGGCATGTCCGCCCCGCCGATGGGAAGCGTCATCAACAGCCCGAACGCGAGCGAAAGGACGAAGAATAGCGGAAGGTATACCGCGACGGAGAGCGGGACCCATGCCGGTTGCATGACGGCGAGGATACCGGAAATTATCGCAAGGATGAAAACGGCCATATTGAATGCCTGCTGGCCGGTAAACGTCATCGGCCGCGACGGCATCCAGCCCTGGAGCTTTGCAAACGCGATGATGCTTCCCGAGAAGGAGACGGCCCCGATCACCCCCCCGGCGACAGCGAGGGATGCGGTCACGGGGGATGCAATGGCAAGGAGCGCGACAGCCGAGATGCAGGCCGCCGCCCCTCCGCCCATGCCGTTGTAGAGCGCTATCATCTGGGGCATGTCGGTCATCGCGACCCGCTTGGCCGCGATATAGCCGAAGCCCCCGCCGATTACGATCGCGATTGCGATTAGAGCAAGGTTGGTAAGCCCGGGGGTGAAGAAGGTGACAAGCGTTGCGATCAGCATCGCGGCGCCGGCCCAGACGATCCCGCTCCGGGCCGTCTTCGGGTGGCTCATCCGATGGAGGCCGATGATAAAGAAGAAGATCGTCGCGATGTAGACCGGCTCGATGAGGATGGAGAAGTCAGCCATCTTCACGCCTCCTTTTTGGGCTTTTTACTCCGGTCGAACATTACGAGGATCCGTTCCGTGACCACGTACCCGCCGGTCACGTTTGCCGCGCCCAGGACGACCGCGACAAAGCCGATGACCTGTTCGAGAGGTGTTGCCGCAAGGCCGAGGGCTGCCATAGCGCCGACGAGGACGACCCCGTGGATGAAGTTCGATCCGCTCATCAACGGCGTATGCAAGATGACGGGCACCCTGCTGATAACGACGTAGCCGGTGAATGCCGCCAGCATCGCGATGTAGATCGCGATCCAGAATACCGGGATATCGTTCATGCTTTCCCTCCGCTCAGGAGGTCACGCGTCGGCTGATAAAGCACCTCTCCACCGTGCACAAGGAGGCTTGCGGCAAGGATCTCGTCGTTGAAGTCGGTGACAAGCGCCCCGTCTTTCCCGATAAGCAGCGAGATGAACGACTGGAGGTTCTTTGCGTACATCTGGCTTGAATGGAATGCGATGCGGGCCGGGAGGTTCTGCGGGCCGATAATGGTGACGCCGTGCTCGTGCACGGTCTTTCCGGCCTGCGTAAGTTCGCAGTTACCGCCCGTCTCGGCGGCGAGATCGACAATCACGGCACCGGGCCGCATGGTCGCAACGGTCTCCTTCGTGATAAGCACCGGCGCCCTGCGCCCGGGGATCGCAGCGGTCGTAATCACTATATCGGCCCGGGCTACCGCGGCCGAGACCATCTGTTGCTCCTGCGCTTTCTCCTCCGGAGTAAGCTCCCGTGCATAGCCGCCGGATCCTTCGGCATTGATCTCGAGCTCGAGGAACTTCGCGCCCAGGCTCCGCACCTGCTCTCCGGCAGCACGCCGGACGTCGTACGCCGTAACAACGGCACCGAGCCGCTTTGCAGTTGCGATCGCCATCAGGCCGGCGACCCCCGCCCCGAGAACAAGCACCGTTGCCGGCCGGATTGTGCCGGCAGCGGTCGTCAGCATCGGGAGGAACTTCGGGCAGTTTGCGGCGCCGAGGACTGCGGCAACGTACCCGCCGGCGGTTGCCTGCGAACTTAACGCGTCCATGCCCTGGGCGCGGGTGATACGCGGAACCAGCTCGAGGGCGAACGCGGTGACCTTGCGCTCCCGCATCCGGGCGATGGCTTCAAGGCTGCCTGCAGGGTTCATGAACCCGATAACGATCGTCCCTTCGTCCAGCTGGTTAATCTCGGCAACGGACAGAGGCTGGACATGGAGGACGATCCGGGCGCCGGAAAAGAGATCTGCTCCGCCCTGCACGACCTTCGCCCCGGCAGTAGTGAAGAGGTCGTCGGGGAGGAACGCCGCCGCCCCGGCACCCTTTTCGATACGGACCTCGTGCCCGGCTTTTACCAGTTTGTCAACGACCTCGGGCACAATCGCCACGCGTTTCTCACCGGGCGCCGCCTCTTTGGGTACGGCAATCACAATCCCTTTACCTGCCTGTGCGGTGCCGGGGGTGGTCACGGTTCACACCCGGCCTGAATGGTCTGTATGGTACAAAACAACCTTTTCACTCCATAGAGGGTCTGCAATGTATCCTACTGGTTGAACCTATACCTTTTTTACCTTACGCACCCTGACTGCGACGCCGCGATTTGAGCGCTCCATCTCATCGCCGGACATTGCCGCCCTCCCCGTTGCGACAGCGCGGGGGCCGGTAACGAGGACCTCGTCCCCCTCGCGGATGGCCGGGTCAGTCCGCACGATGCCGGGGACGAGGATATCCCCCTCCGGCACGAAATCATCGATCTCCACGCGGTAGCCATCGGGGATGAGCGACCAGCCGTCAAAGGTCGGACGGATTATCCCGCCGGTCGTATCGAGGGAGAAGTACGGCACCCTGTCCCTGCTCCAGAAGAGTTCCGGGAACGTGCCGCGGACCGAAAGGCCCCGCGTATCTATATCCACCCCGAACTGGAAGGACAGGATCCCGTGCAGCCTGTCATCGCGGACTTTGCGTTCGCCGGCAAGGGCGTTGTCGAGTTTGTTCAACGCGTCGCTCCCGGTCGGGTTCTCCCGGCACGAGTACTCAAGCGTTGTTCCGGCGATATCGGCTGCCGCCTCCGCCACCTCCAGCGCACCGCCTTCGAGATGGGCGATTACGTGACGGTAATGGTGCTTCCGCAGGTACGTCGCGATCACCGACGAGATAACGGAGCACTCCTCGGCGTCCCAGTACCCGGTGACCGGGACATCGTAGTGCATCGCGGGGTAGACTGTCTCGAGCTCGCGGGGAACGAGACCTAACGGGGAGGTAACAATCAACTCATGGGCCCGGCCGCCGATCGCCTGCCGAAACCTGCGGTGGCTCTGCGAGAGCGAGTACGGCTTTCTTGCCGAGCAGGGCAAAAGCACGGCGACATCGGCCTTCGGGGGGATGTATCTTACGGCCACCCGTTCCATGAAACGGCGTATCTCCGGCCTTGTCATGGATTCCGCGGAGTTTGCACGGAGGATGCCGCCCCGCACGACCGGTGCTGTGCGTTCGGCAAACGCGTAACGGCTGTCGAGATCCCGCAGGATTGCGACGTGGGGGGCGGAAAGCCTGCACCGTGACTCGACGAGCTCGCGGAGCTGGCCTTTCGCGATGAACGTGCGGATCGTTGCGAGCTCGCGGTCGAGTGCAAGCCGGTTGTGGAGTTTCAGGTCGCCGGTCCTGCACCCCTCACACCCGCATGCCATCTCATCTATCGCTGTTGTCGGGAACTCTCCTTCCGTCGTGCAGAACTTCCGCTGTGCGGTCTTCAGGTCGATCCAGGTATAATCGAAGAGGTCGAAGCCGGAATAGCAGAGGATATGCACATTGCCGGGGAGGGCCGATGCCGGGGCGTACCAGAGCGTGTCGGGCGGGGTCTTCTCTTTTAACCCAACGAGGTATTCCACGTACTGCCGTGGATTCTCCATGACGGTGTGCCAGTTTGCCGCCATGACGCAGTCGCCGCTCTTTGCGGAGTTTCCAAGGGCGGGGTGGATGATGACGGGACTTTTCGGCTGTTCCAGATACCGGGAGACGAAGTCCGGAGGTGCAGCAAGCGGGACATTCATATATTTCTGTATTGCCAGAGCGGGGAAGACCCGATCCGTGTCAATGGCGGCAGGGAACGGGATCATATTATCGCCGATCGTAAATGTGCCGGACCGGGCAAGGCCGTCCCTTTTCCTGATATCAGTCTTCATCGGCAAGCACCTCAATCCCCGGAAGTTCGTCCCGTACAAACGCCGCCCAGTGCCGGAAGCAGGCAACCGTGACCCGGCTTTCCTTATGGCTCTCCGCAAGCATCCGGATCCCCCGGCAGCCCTGCCGCACCATCGACTCGTCCCATGGCGGGATCTCGCTCTGACCGATAGGAAATGTCTCGGCAAGCTCCTGCGGGTACGGGCCGAACGGCGGTTTAAAGCGGAGCACCGTGTCATACCCATCTGCTCTCTCGCCGCCCATGACAACAATGACGTTCTTGCCGAGCCTTAAACGGGAGAGTTTCTCCTGGTAACAGAGTACCTCCGTTCTCCGGCAGCTCTCGTCACCCCGGTAGAAGAAGCGGCGCTTGGTCGCCCGGTCGTGCTGTTCGAGGGTTTCTGTGTGATTGAGCATCTCGCGGTACGCTGCGAGGAGCTGCGGGTGGGAGCGGCAGCGCTCGTCCACGAGCTCCCAGAGCGTGCCGTCTGTTACCGCCAGCCGGATCCGGGAGATCTCAGCGAGCGTAGCGTGCAGGTTGTGCAGCGCGAGCAGCCGCTCCTTGTCGTCCGACGATTTGATCTCGTCGGCCGTGTGGCTCCTGCAGACGCTGCAGGCGCAGGGGAGGTCAGAGAGCTCCGAGAGCCGGTAGCTGCCGTGCGCCGTGAGGTAGCGGCCCTCCTTCGCGTAGAGTGCGTAGGCCGCCGAGTCGAAGATGTCGCAGCCGAGAGCGACAGCAAACGCGAACATGGCGGGATGTCCCGCGCCGAAAAGGTGGACGCAGGATGCGGGAGAGAGGGTCTTCTTGGATGCCATGACGACCCGGAGCAAATCACGGTACCGGTACGACTCCATCAGCGGGACGACGGCTCCTACCGGGCAGAAGGAAAATCCCATTTCGGCAATTTCCTTTCCGGCCTGCTCGCGGAGGTCGGTAAAGATTCCCCCCTGCACCGGTGCTGCTATCGGGGCATCGTCGCCAAAGACCTCCCTGGCCTCGCGCAGGCGTTCCATTGTGACCTCAAGCTCCCGCTCAGCGGTCGCCCGGTCTGCTGCAGGAGATGTCGGGATGTCGAGCGGCACCCATATGTCGCTTCCGATGTCGCGCTGGTACGAGAGCGTCTCCGTGTTTGTGATGGCCACATCGCCGTACACCGAGAGCTGGAATGAACCCGAGTCGGTCATGATCGCCCCATCAAAGTCCAGAAGGTCGTGGAGTCCCTTCTCCTTTACGATATCGCGGTACTGATCGCTCTGGTAGAAGATGTAGGCGTTTGTTATCAGGGCCTCGACACCCATATTCCTCATCTCGGCCGGTGTGATAATCTGGAGGTGGGGGTTGATGACCGGGAGGAGGGCCGGGGTCTTTATGATCTTTTTGTTAACCGTGAGCCTGCCAAGCCGGCCCATGATGTCGGATTCAAGGCTCTCGAAACGGATTGCCGTATTTCCCGCCTCCTGTATGTTCCCTTTATATGTGGGCCGGAAATGTTAAACTGTTGTCGTACAACTGCGATAAACAGGGAATTTGTCGTATGGAAAAGATGCATGGAAAACCGATAATAACCGTACCGGAATTCTAAATCCGGTCAAGGTGGAAGATCTGCCCCTCGAAGGTTAACACCTCGACATCCTTCCTCTTCCAGCAGTCGGACGGGAGGCCGGCCTTCTGGCAGGTGTGGTCGAGGAAGGTCTTTGCGTCCCAGCCCCATTCGGTCGCGACCTGCGGGAGGAGGAGCCCGCCCGATCCCATGCCCTTGACGATCAGCCCATGCTTTCCCACGACAATCGCGGCAGGCCGTTCTGCCTGCGGAACGGTGAGCGGCTGCGGGACGGTGAGCACGGTTACCTCGAGCTCCATGGTGTCGAGTTCATGGGCCTGCACCTGCGGGAACCGGGGGTCTTCGAGCGCTGCCGCGACTGCGGCCTGCCGGATGGCGTCAGCGAGCGGGAGGTGCGGGTAGGGAAACCCTATGCAGCCCCGCAGGTTCTTTCTCTTCGTGAGGGTGACAAAGACTCCCCTTTTCTCGGAAAAGACCGGCGGCAGTTCGTGGTCCGCAGGTTTCTTCCCGGCAACGGCGTGCACGAGCGATTCACGGGCAAGCGTGGTTGCAAGCCTGCCCTCCTCTTCGGTTAAAAGTTCCATCCTGTCCGGTCCCCCTCTTCTCATTCCATTGCCGGAGTGTACTGGCGCCGGCGGATAATTAGCTGTCGGATGGGGCCTGCACCCTAACGCTTACCTTATCTCGTCAGCCGGCGAATACTAGAAACGAGAGGGAGAGTGCGGCTGACGGTGGCCGAAAGGCTGCTGAGGAAAGTCCTCCCACGCGCCGGGTCCGCAGCCGTGTGCAAGCACGGGTGGCGAGAGTCACGGCAATGGCACAGAAACGACACGGCCTTTCCCGAGCAATGAGGCGGTATCAGCCGGGCAACCGGCGAGGAAGCACCGGGTAACCGCGTGCGAGCAACCCGCCGAGCGCTGACGGAAAGGATACGATGAAACGGCGAACCCCTGCGGGTGCAAGCCAGAACAGGGTGGTCGATTACCCGGCATCCGCCCGGGTTTGGCGCTCAGCTGAATGCCGCAACGAACAGAAGGAGGCTTACTCCTCCCACTCACTTCTATCAGGGCTGTTTTGGATCTCTACTCCCATTGCCTGCGAATACCCATACGATTATTGAAAGTTGTCCAGATCATGGGCTGGCCGGCTGCAGGAAAAAAAATATCACATCAGACACGCCGACGCCTCGCTCTCCGCGGGCTTGTCCCTGTAATCCGGGTGGACCTCCTGCCGGATGAACAGCGTGAGAATAATGATGACGATGCCGAGGATGAACGAGTAGAAGAACGCGTGGTCGAAGCCGGTCGAGAGGACAGGCATTACAATCTCTTTCGGGGACTCCTTCGTGATACCGACCCCCGCGGCAAGCGTGAGCACGCCCTGGATGAAGATTAAGTTGAACGTCGCGATCCCGAGGCTTAGGGGCGCGAAGCGCTCGAGGCTGATGAGACTCGATACCATCCCCTGCTTTGTGCGGGCGACCGAGTTCATAATCAGGTTGGAGACCGGCGTTATCATCAGTCCGAGCCCGAAGCCGATAATGGCGAGGCTCACAACCACATAGCCCGCGTGCGTGTACTCGTGCAGTCGGGTCATCAGGTAATACCCCGCGGTCAGGATGATTCCTGCTGCGATTGCGAGTTTCTTTGGCCCGGTACTGTTGTAGAGCGATCCGGCAATGAGGCCGGCGACCATCATCGCCACGGAGAGCGAGGTTATGATGAGCCCTGCAGACGAGACCGCAAACCCGCGGACGTACTGGAGGTAGAACGGAAGAAGGTAGTTGATCCCGGCAAAACTGAAGAAGATTAGGAAGATGATGAGGTTGATGACGATGAAATTGGCATTTTTGAAGAGCCGGATGTCGAGGATAGGGTCCTTTGCCGAGAGTTCATGCCGGACGAACCACGCAAGGGTCACGATTGTGACAGCCGCAAGCGCGAGGATGCCTGGCGATGTCCAGCCGAGGTTCTGCCCTTCCGAGACCACGAAGAGGAGGGATGCAAGGCCGGTGAACACGAGCGCGGCGCCAATCCTGTCAAAGGATGCGAGATTCCCTCTCGGGACTGCTTTCGGGATGACCTTTGCGCCGAGCAGGATTGCGATGATCCCGACCGGCACGTTGATGTAGAAGATCCAGTGCCACGACAGGTACTGGGTCAGAATGCCGCCGAGTGTCGGGCCGAGTGCGGTTCCGAGCGCCGCAAAGGTCATGACGATGCCCATCGCCTTCCCCTTCTTCTCCATCGGGATGTAGGCCGTGACCATGGCAGGGCCGATGGCCGTGATCATCGCGCCGCCAAGCGCCTGGAACATCCGGGAGCCGACCAGCCAGTAGAGCGAGTTGAAGAGGTCCGGGAGTAGCCCGCAGGCGAACGATCCGGTGGTGAAGACGGCAAAGCCGAGAAGGAAGATCTTCTTGAACCCTATAATGTCTGAAATTTTTCCGAAGACCAGCACACAGCCGGCCATCACCAGCATGTAGGCCGTCGCGACCCAGCTGACAGTGCTCGTCGAGACATTAAACGCCTCGGAGATGGTCGGGAGCGCGATGTTGACGATCGTGCCGTCAAGGCAGGCCATGAACGTGGCGAGCGATATGGAGAGAATCAGGAGGGCGTAGCCATCCTTCCTGCTCACGGTACCGGTAGTATCCATCCAAGGATATTGTTCAACGATTGCAGATGAGGGTTGCGGAATCGCAGTATGCTACGGGAATTAAGTGCCGAAACGGAATACCGGGGAGGGGCATGTCCGTGTTTGCCCTTTTCCGGTAAAGCAGAGGTATCATGGTACCGGGCGGGCTGCCGGGTCCGCTTCATTATCCGCATGGCAAACCGGTAATGTTTATACACGTTCTGACGTAACGTATAGGTTACATTATCATGCAGGACATGACGTCAGTCTCGGTTCTCTGTGTTGACGACGAGGAGATGCTCCTGGACCTTGCCGGGAAATTCCTCGAGCGGATGGATACGTTCACGGTCAGGAAAGCATCGTCGGCATTCGAAGCCCTTTCGCTCCTTGCATCGTTCCCGTATGATGTCATTGTGTCCGACTACCAGATGCCCGACATGAACGGGATTGATTTTTTAAAAGAGGTAAAAAGGCTTTACCCTGACATCCCGTTCATCCTTTTTACCGGCAAGGGAAGGGAGGAGGTCGTTATCGAGGCAATCAACAACGGCGCGTCGTTCTACCTCCAGAAGGGCGGCGACCCGAAAACGCAGTTCGCCGAGCTGGCGCACAAGATCCGGCGCGCCGTGTCCCAGGCCCGGGCGGAGAAGGTGCTCCTTAAGAACATCACGATCCTTAAGCAGCAGGAGGAGGTTATCCGCGAACGGGAGAACTTCTACCGTGCTGTCTTTGAGACGACCGGCACTGCGATGATGGTCATTGAGGAGGATATGATAATCTCCCTTGCGAACGCGGAGTGCGAGCGAATGAGCGGGTATCCCCGCTCCGAGATCGAGGGGAAGAAGCGCTGGACGGAGTTCGTTTCTAATGAGGACCTTCCGCAGATGCTGGAACGCCATCGCGTCCGGCGGGACAGGGCGGGTAGTGCACCCCTTCATTACGAGTTCACCTTAATCGACCGGGCCGGGGAGCAGCGGAGAATCTTCTTAACCATCGATCTGATACCGGGCACGAAAAGGAGTGTTGCATCGTTAATTGACATTACCGGCCGGATCCGGGCGGAAAAGGCGCTAAGGCAGTCAGAGGCCCTCCACCGTACGATCTTCGAGATCTCCCCTGACCCGATCGCGATGACCGATGAGAGGGGGATGCTTATCCGTGTATCGCCGTCCGCCCTGCAACTCTTCGGCCTCAGTTCAGCGGACGAGGCGATCGGGAAACCGCTTTTCGACTGGATCGAACCGGGGTTCCGGGCCGAAGCGCGGGAGCGCGTGCTCGGGTTTATCAGCAGTTCGTCACCGACGTCGATTGCAAGCATGTACCCCCTCATCCGGAAAGACGGAACCCGTTTTTTCGCGGAGATCAGCTCGTCCGTATTGCGGGACGGGAACGCCACGCCAATCGGGATGCTCTCGATCCTCCGCGACGTAACGGATCGGGTCAACACGGAGAACGCGCTGAAACGGGCGAACGTAAAGCTCGGGCTGCTTGCGACAACGACCCGGCACGACATCGTCAACAAGTTAACAGTGCTGCTAGGCTACATCGAGCTTGCGCAGGAGAAGTGCAGCCCCGACGTCCTCCGTGAGTACCTTGCAAAGATACGGACGGCCGCCGACACGGTTGAGGCGCAGGTGCAGGTGGCGGACTACGAGAACCTCGGCACGGAGACGCCGCGCTGGCAGAACGTCGGCACCATTGCCGGAACGGCATTCTCCGGCCTTGGCACCGACCATATCTCGTTCGAGAACGGGTGCGAATCGCTCGAGGTCTTCACCGACCCGCTCTTTGGAAACGCGATCTACAACTTAATAGACAACGCGCTGCGCCACGGGAAGAACCTGTCCCGTATCGCGGTCCGGTACGAGAAGAACGGCCCTGATATCCTCCTTGTCGTCGAGGACGACGGAATCGGGATTCCGGTCGGGGAGAAGGAGAAGATCTTCACCCGCGGGTACGGGAAGAACACGGGCCTCGGTCTCTTTGTCGTCCGCGAGATCCTCGGGATTACCGGCATGTCGATCACCGAGACCGGCACGTCCGGAGAAGGGGCCCGGTTTACGATTCGGATCCCGGCCGGGCACTTCCGGTTTGTGGACGCGGCGTAAAGACCGGATAACCATAAGCGGCCCGATCTTATTTTACGCAGGAATTTTTTTGTATGAAAATTTTTGGCCGCATGAATTTCTGAGCCGGAATTTTTCCGGCTTCAGAAAAAAATTGCCTGGAATTTTTCCCCGGAAATTTCCGCGCTTGAAATTTACCGGAACGAAAAATTCTTGGCATCAGGTTTAATGCGGGCCGGAATTGACCCCCATTAACAGGTTGTTACGGGTCTGATGTGGTGCAACCTGACAAGGCAACAGCCAGGATCGACCCCTCCGTAAGACCCATAACCCTCCAAGGAAAATAAGCCCGTATCAGGCCCGGATGTACCTCTTTTCCCTCTGTACCCTCTGTTAAAGGGGTAATAATTCGGAAAAACGCGGAACCCGGGCCGGAACAACCAGACATTTTCCGGCGGGAATTGGAGAGGTCATATTTGGCAACGTTTGGGCGGGACGAAACTACCCGCAGGGTAGTTGAGACCGTGAGAAGAACTTAAAAACGTTCTTCGAGGGCAATCGGGAGGGGGATCGGACTACCACCTGCTTATACGGCATAAAGGGGGGTTCAGTCCAGGCAGGATCCAGATGGATCTACTCTCATGTCTTACAGAATCCGCGGTGACCTGCTCAGATAGCATCTCCGACGGTAGATTGGTTTGGTACATCTCCCTGAACCCCCGTCTATACGTCATTTCCGGGGATAATTCCCGAAAAACCGGGGATAATCACCATTTCCAGCTAGTTCTCAGACGTAATTTACAGGAAACAAATATCAACAAAGTGGCGGGTTATCGGGAGTTTGGATGAACTGCATTATGCCGGAAATGGTTGCTACCCCACTTTTTTTGGGCCCGAGTCGTTAACCCCTCAGTCCTTTGCGCGGGCTCTTATGACGGGCATATCGCGAGCTCCTTGATTCGATGCCGCGGTACTTCCTGCTTATCTCACTAATCGCGTTCGGGCTGTACCCGCAGTCTGGCGTGCGGCTTGCGACACTCTTTGGCTTGAATTCAGGGCTGAATGAGGCGATGATACTGCCGGCCGGAGCCATGAAAAGCGGGCCGGACTGAAAAAAACACCGGTTTATAATCTCCTGCGGGAATATTTGCGCTGATGAAGGCGCGATCGGTTCTTCCTGCCCTCGTACTCCTCACCGCCGTGATGATCTCCGCTGCGTGCACGCAGTCCGGTCCGAAGGCAGGCCCGGTCCCGCCTGCAACTGTGACCGTGACTCCTGCCCCGGTAGCGGTCATAACAACCGTGGCCGCAGGCCTTCCGGCAGCAGAGCCGGCCGGTACGATAACGCTGTCGCCGCCGCCCCTGCCGGTGACACCGGTGCAGGTGCTGACCGGCTACCGGTCGTTCCGGGATCCTCTCTTCTCTTTCGAGTACCCGGCCTCATGGCAGTCCAACAGGACCACGCGGCTTCTGCCGGAATATGTCCACGACATGAGCGGGTGCAGGGTGACAACCTACTACGAGACCTACGAGGACCAACGGTTCTTCGTATCCCCTGACAGGAATGCGATCATCTTCACCTCCGTTGTCAGAACGCGGACCAACATCTGGCCCCGCGATCTAGACGGGGAGATCAATTACGCGGATGTCGTCAACAGGGTCATCGGGGATCAGGCACACTGTGCCAATACCCCGGCAGGCACCATCAGGATATCGGGAGTTGCACCGGCTGCCATGGCAGGGGTCTCCTACCGTGCAACGCGGGTCGATTTCGGGAAGAACAACAGCACCGGGTTTGTGGACGGTTCCGGCACCATGTTTATGGTTACCGGCAGGAACAACCACGGGATCTTCGGGTATTACGAGACAACCGGCAGCAGCGGGACATGGGGAAAGACTGGTGAAAAGCTGTCAGGCACGCTCACGCTCGATCCGGACTTCTGAATTTTTTTCCCGGAACTGTTCCGGTCAGCCCTCCCGCGTGCGGTATCCGCCAGCGGCAGGGTACCGCATCCCTTACTCAATCACACACCTTTTTCAATAACCTCCACCATGTTACACTCAGTAAAGGTGATCCGCATGCTTCCCGCAACCAGATCCCGGAACAGGATCGTACTCCCGCTCCTTCTCGCATTGATAGCAGCCCTCCTCCTCGCCCCGGCTTCTGCCCTCGACATCTCAACCGACAGCCCGCCATTGTCGACGCCCACGATCTCGCAAGGCGATCCCGTCTTCATCCACGGGACAGCGACCGGCCACCCGCAGCAGGGGCTGCAGATCTGGCTGGTCGGGAACAACTTCGTCCGTATAACAAACGTCGCGGTCAACAACGACAACACGTTTGAGTACGAGCTCCGGAAGGCCGATACGCAGACCATGTCGTCTGGCCAGTACTTCGTGCTGATTCAGCACCCGATGATGAATGGGCAGTTCGATATCGTGTACAATGCCGCGACCGGCTATGTCCGGAACGTGCAGTATGGTGCCGTTGGCGGCACCGGGCAGGACATTTTCCAGCTGACCGGCGCAGGAGGCCTGCAGAGCCCGGCCGCGGCATCGGCGCTGATGAGCGCGGTTGCGAGCCAGAACGTAGACGACATGTTCACTACAGTCTCGTTCAACATCCAGCCGGGCAGCACCCTGATCGACCCGATCCCCGACCACGCGGTCGGCGACCTCTTCGAGATCACCGGCTCGACCAACCTCGCGCCGGGCGACAACCTGATGGTCGAGATCACGTCCAACGCGTTCAGGCCCACAAAGAAGAGCGAACCGTCCGGATCGTACGGTGCGGCCGGCATGGTGCAGGTGCAGAAAGGCAGCGGCAGCCTGAACTATTGGTCCTTTCCGGTAGATGCATCGACGTTCACTCCGGGTGAGTACACCGTCACGGTCAGCGCGGTCCTGCAGAACGTGCGGGGAACCGCGAACTTCCGGATCGTGGAGCGCCTGCCCGCTACAACGGTGACGACACCGCCACCTCAGGCAACAACAATCCTGACCCTGCCGACAATGACGGAAACGCCCTCGCAGACGATAACACGCGCACCGCTCCCCGTCCTGCTCATCATTGCCGCTCCCGTCCTCGCGTTCATCTGCCGGCACTGCCGGGGCAAGGTATAAGAACCGTTGACCCGCACTACTCCGTACCGTGCTGGTGTGTAATGGAACCGGAAGAAAAAGAGGGTAAACAGGACAAGGAGCAGGAGAAACCGTCAGGCCCGTCCACCCCCGTCCCGCTCGTCCGGCCGCCCCAGCCGATCAGCCATGAACCGGTGAAGCCGGCAGGCGAGAACCTCATCGAAGTAACAGACCTTACCTGGGAGAAGACGGTCGAGAAGGCAACGGACCCCGTCACTGTCATGTTCTACTCTCCGACTTGTACGTTCTGCCACCAGATGGAGCCGTACTTCCGGGCGTTTGCCAAGGAGTTTTCCGGTACCATAATCTTCGCACGGATCAACATAATAGCGAACCACTGGACGGCCGAACGCTATGGCGTTCGGAGCACGCCCACATTCAAGCTCTTCTGCAACGGCAAACCGGTAACGGAGATGATCGGGGCCGTGTACCCGGCAATCCTGAAAAAGACGGTGGAGGAAGTGCTCGTCCGCGGCAAGGAGTGCGGGAAAAAAGTGACGGAGATCGATTACGAGATCACGGGATACGGGTAAAAGATCTACGCTATCCTGATTTTAAAAAAAAATCATTTCAGGCAGGTTATAAGAACGGACAGCGATCAGTGATTGGGAGAATGTTCCATGAGAATAATCTGCAGCCCGATCATTTCACTCATGCTCGTCATCTGCTTCCTTGCAACCGCAGGATGCACGGGCACTTTTAGTCCTGCCTGCCAGCCGCAACAGGGTCCGGCTGTCAAATACACGGCGGTATCGTTCAATGCAACCCCGGTCCGTTACGCACCGGTCAACGGGGTCACGCTCGGGTACCGCGAGTTCGGGTCCGGCGAACCGGTCCTGATGGTGCAGGGGTTCGGTGCCACCATGGACAACTGGAACGAGACGTTCGTCTCGATCCTTGCCTCGAAATACCACGTCTACACCTACGACCACCGGGGAATGGGGTACAGCAGCGACAATAATGCTACGCCGACTATTGCGGGATATGCCGATGATGCTGCCGGGCTGATGGCCGCACTCGGTTATGAGAGCATGCACGTGTACGGGGTCTCCATGGGATCCTCGATCTCCCAGCAGCTTGCCATCGATCATCCCGGACGCGTACGGAAACTGATCCTCGACTCGAGCGCGTACAGCATCCGGCTTCCCGAGACAACAAAGCTGTTCAGTGAGATTGAAGCGGCAGTTGCCGGCCCGGCCACGCCGGAAGGCATCCGGAAGGAGGCGCAGGCAAATCTCGTATGGAACGGGTCGTGGGACGGCCTGTCCGGTATTAAAAAAGACGTCATGCTCGTTGTCGGAACGAGTGACGACCTGACCCCGGACCCGGTCTCGGTGAGGATGGCCGGACAGATTAACGGGTCATGGCTTGTCCGGTTTAAGGGGCTCCCGCACGTCGGGTCGCACTATGCACCGGTGGAATACGGGGAGAATGCCCTCTGCTTCCTTGGAATGGACGAGTCCCCGCTGACAAAATAATTATCCAAAAAATTTTCCGGATCATTCTCACACTTCGCGCCCGCACCCGGACCGCACAGCCGCATCCTTCACTGCGGCAGCAACGCGCCTTGTCACCTCTTTGTCGAGGATGTTGGGCATGATGTGGTCCTTTTTCGGCTCCGGTACCGCGGCCGCGATTGCGTGCGCTGCTGCGATCTTCATCTCGTCATTGATCCGTGATGCACAGGCGTCCAGCGCCCCGCGGAAGATCCCCGGGAACGCGAGCACGTTGTTGATCTGGTTGGGGTAATCGCTCCTCCCCGTCCCGACAACCGCGGCCCCGGCATGCCACGCCTGCTCCGGCATGATTTCCGGTACCGGGTTCGCCATCGCAAAGATGATCGGGTCCTTATCCATCCGGCGGATCATCTCTTCGGTAAGGACGCCTGGCCCCGAAACCCCGATGAAGACATCGGCGCCCTCAAGGGCATCGACAAGCGTGCCGGCCCTGCCCGTACGGTTGGTCTCATCGGCAAGGATGAACTTATACTTGTTCCGGTACAGCCCCTCGCGCCCGCGGTGGATGATCCCTTTCGTGTCGCAGACCGTGATCTCGCTCACCATGGTGCAGACGTTCGGGTCGTACCCGATGCATTTCAACAGCCTGCTGATAGCAAAACCGGCCGCCCCTGCGCCGCAGATGACGATGCGCAGGTCCTCGAACATGCGGCCGGTGACCTCGCAGGCGTTGATGAGTGCTGCCAGCACCACGACGGCCGTGCCGTGCTGGTCGTCGTGCATTACCGGGATCCCGATGTCCTGCAGGGCGTCCTCCACTTCGAAACACTTGGGTGCGGCGATGTCTTCGAGGTTGATCCCACCGAAGACCGGCGCGATGTTTTTCACCTGGTCAACAAAATCGGTCTCGTAGCTCTCGAAGCAGATGGGGAAGGCGTCGATGCCGGCGAATTCCTTGAACAGGATCGCTTTGCCCTCCATTACCGGGATTGCGGCATAGCCCCCGATGTTCCCGAGCCCGAGCACGGCCGAGCCGTCCGTCACGATCGCGATCGTGTTCGCCTTCAGCGTGTACTTATATGCAAGGTTCCGGTCCTTTGCGATTGCCCGGCAGACCTCGGCAACGCCCGGGGTGTAAGCCCGGGAGAGGTCGAGCTTCGTCTTCAGGGGCACCTTTGGCCGGATCTCCAGCTTGCCCTTGTGCTTGCGGTGAAGGGCGAGAACCTCCTCGTCCAGTTCCTTTCCGGAGACGGGGATCATAGTACCCTTACCAGAATGAAGGGAGGATGCGGCAATGAACGTTCCTGTCCGGGAAAAGGGGGGGAAGTGACAGCATTGTTCCGGCCCGCAAGTGGACATGGCCACCTGTGGACTGGAATATAAAACTGGTTGCTATTTATACATGAATGAACAAATACATACATCAAGGTACTAGTTAGTCAATCCAATCCGGTTGGCCAGACCAGACCCCCGAAATATACGCACTTCAAAAACGTTCGTCTGAAAAGTAGTGATCACCATGAAGTCAAAAGATATTGCCATTGTCGGTATTCTCCTTGCCATCGGCGCAATTTTGCGCTACTTCCTCGCCATGCTTCACACGCCTTTGACGCCGAACATGATTATCGCGTTCTACTGTCTCGCGATCATCCTGATACGGCCCAAGGTCTACGAGGCTCTTGGCATCGGTATCGTCTCCGGTATCCTCTCGATGCTGATCTCAAGCTCGATGTTCCCGCCAGCAAATCTTATCTCAGAGCCGATAGGTGCACTCGTCTGCTTCGGGCTGTATGCAGTCCTGCGCGAGCGGACAAAGTTTGCACCTACCGCAACCACGTTTATCGCAACGCTCGCGAGCGGTTTCACGTTTGCAGCGGTAGCGATTATCGCGATCGGTGCGACGTATCTCGCGAAGTACAACGGCGACATCATGGCGTTCGTTGCGGTCTTCGTCCCGATTGTTGTCATAACGGCAGTTTTTAATGCAATCATAGTCCAGCTCCTCTACATCCCTTCCAGCAGGGTGCTTCTTAGAGGACAGGAATGATCGAGCTAAAAAACGTCAGTTACACGTACCCGCACACGGTGCAGCCGGCCCTGCACCGGATCTCCCTTTCTCTAGAAAAAGGCCGGTGCATCATGATTACCGGTCCTTCGGGGGCCGGAAAAACATCGCTCTGCCTTGCAGCTTCCGGCATCCTGCACCACGAATACGGCGGCAAGATGGAGGGCGAGGTGATCGTAGACAATAAAAACGTCTCGGTGTACAAAACGCTTTCCGACCTCGCAAGGAATGTCGGCGTCGTCTTCGACGACGCGGAAGCCCAGATGATCTTCACCACAGTCGAGGAGGAGATCCTCTCGGCGCTCGAGCACCGTGGACTTTCCGCGGAGGAGATAGAAAAGCGCCTTGCTGAGATCATGAAGATTACTTACCTTAACGAGCTGAAGGACAGGTCACCGCATAACCTCTCGGGAGGCCAGAAGCAACGCGTGGCCCTTGCTGCAACGCTTGCGCTCGGAAACGACATCCTGCTCCTCGATGAACCAACCTCCGAGCTTGACGAGCACGCGACGGTACGGATCGCCGGGATCCTAGCAGGGCTCAAAGCACAGGGAAAGACCCTGCTTTTAATCGAGCACAAGTACAGCCAGTTCCGGGAGATGGTCGATACTCTTGTTGTCATGGAGAACGGGACCGTCACCGCGAAGGGAAAACCGGAAGACCTCCTCAGGGATGAACGGATCCGGGGGATGGTGCTCCCGGATTTTTCCACATTCAGGAAGGCAGCACCGGCACCGGTTACGGCTGAGCCGGTCATCACGGTAAACAACCTGTCCCATTCGTACGGCACCATAGAAGCGCTTCATGACGTGAACCTCATGATCCGGAAAGGAGAGTTCGTTGCGATAGTCGGGGAGAACGGCTCGGGAAAGACGACTCTCGTCAAGCATTTCAACCGCCTCCTCTCACCGTCAGGCGGTGACGTGATCGTGAACGGGAGGAACGTAAAGGAGTGCAGCATCGCCGACCTTGCGCGGGACGTAGGGCTTGTCTTCCAGAACCCGGACCACATGTTCTTTGCCGATACGGTCCGGGACGAGATCGCGTACGGGGTGAAGAACCTTGCCATACAGGACGCCGGTGCAGTCATCGACGCGGCACTGAAGGACGCCGGCCTTACGGAATCGGCGGGCCTGTACCCCCGCTGGCTCTCGCGCGGGGAGCGTCAGCGCCTCGCCATCGCCTGCGTCGTCGCCATGCAGCCCGGCATCATCGTACTCGACGAGCCGACGACCGGGCTCGACGGGTACGAGGCGCGGGACGTCATCATGATGCTTCGGAATCTCCAGGAGAAAGGGCATACCATCATCATCATCACCCATAACCGGGATATCGCCCGGCACTGCGCCGACCGGGTCATCACCATGGAGAACGGGCGGATCATCAGCGATACGGGAGGCGCGTGAATATGGCCGAGATCCTCCAGTACGTGCACAAGGACACGTTTTTGCACCAGCTCCACCCGTATACCAAGATCGCGTTCATCATCATCGTCTCCGTCATGTGTATCATCGCAACCGACCCCGCTTTCCTTGCCCTGATGGGTGTCACCATGCTCGCGATTGCGGCGTCCGGAAAGCTTCTTGCAGAGTCCCTCCACCAGCTCAAGCTGATCATCGTGATGAGCGTTGTTTTCATCGCGATCACGGTGATTACAATGCCCAATGGCGAGACGCTGGGGCACGTCGTCCCGCAGGCCGTCCCGTTCATCGGCGGGCTCATCCCGATAACGACCGGCGGGCTGATGATCGGCATCGTGCTGACGCTCCGGTTCATTGTGCTCATCTTCGCCTTCCAGCTCTTCCTCATCTCCACGCAGCCGCGGGACCTCGTCCACGCGATGGAGAAGGCGGGCTTCCCCATCGACTACGTCCTGATGTTCATCATCGCGCTGCGGTTCATCCCGACCCTCCAGATAGAGGGGCAGCGTATCCACGAAGCCCAGCTCGCACGGGGCTACAACCCAGGTACCGGCTTTGTAGGTAAGATCAGGAGCGTGGCCCCTATCGTCATCCCGCTCGTGTCCAACGCGCTGCTGCGATCCAACGTGCTGGGCCTTACCATCGATATGCGGGGGTACCGGACGGGGAAGAGAACGCATGTCCGGGAGCGGGTTTTTATGAAGCGCGACTATGCCGTGTTTGCTGTGCTGGCCGTTGCCGGCTGCGGGTTCGTTGCGCTCGTCCTGAAAGGGATACTTGTCTGAAATAATCAAAAGACCTTTTTTTGACAAAAGACCCATCTGGGTTTTTTAAGAAAAACGCCCCGGCCGGGATTCGAACCCGGGTCAAAAGCTCCGGAGGCTTCTAGGATATCCACTACCCTACCGGGGCGCGAAGATTGCACATAAATGACGCTATGCAGATTTTTAAATCTTTGGAGGAATTGGGTCATAACAGATCCAATTCCGGAAAATGAGATAGGATTAAAGGATCTTGGATTCGGAATTACAATAGGCAACCATGGAGCAGATCCTCTCGCGGGAGATTAAGGCCGGCACCCGATTCTTTACCCTGACGGTCGACAAGGAAGACCTCTCGGAGATCTACCCGGGCTTTTTCCGGTACACGCTGGCCGTCCGTTCCGGCGATGCAGCGATCGCGCTCTTCCGGACAAATACCTACGAGTATGCGCCCGGCGTCCCGCTCCGTGCTGAAGAAGTCACTCTTGAAAAGGCGGATCGCTGGGAAAAAGACCTTCAGGCCAACGCCGATGAATTCCTTTCCGGGCTGAAATCTGAGCTGAAAACGCCTGTACAAATCCCGCACGTCGACGTCGTTATCGTGCAGGCAAGTCCTCGGGCAGACGGGAACTCGAGCACCCTTGCGCAATGGGCAGAGGTGGCGGCGCGGGAAGCCGGCATGGAAGTCGACGTGATCTACCCGCACGATATGGATATCCATGAATGCATCGGCTGCTACCAGTGTTTCAACGCCGGCACCTGTATCTATGACGACGACATGATAGGCATCATCGCACAGGTCAATAGCTGCCGGCTCCTCATCATCTGCACGCCGGTCTATACCAACACGGTGCCGGGCAACCTCAAGCTGATGATCGACCGGTTCCAGGAGTACTTTGCGGCGCAGTCGCTTGATTTGGCACAAACGGGAAAGACAAAGGGGATTATCCTCTCCGTTGCCGGCCGGCCAGGGCAGGAGAACTTCACCTGCATTAAAAAAGTCTTAACATCGTTCATGAATATCGCGGGCATCAGGCCGGCCGGGGACGTTTTCATCGATGGCGTGGACCGGGTCCATGACATCCGGGAGATCGAGGGCTTACGCGAACGTGTTCAGGCGCTCGTTGAAAATTGTCTGAAATCATAAATTGAAAAATCAATGATAAGAAAAAAACTGGAATTAAAACAATTTGTTACGCTCCTGGGATTTTGGCCTTCTGTTTGAAGAACTCTGATGAATTCTTCCCATCCTCGTGACTCTGATGAATCACTCGGACTTCATCCCCGCCACATGGGCACTTAAAAAAATGATCTGGTAATCATTTTTACGAGTCTGCCATCCAGGTGGATATCAGACATCCCCCGCGAGGCGGTATTAATCGGACACGTAATAGAGAACAAATCCGAAAAAGAGCGGTTTTTCATCCAGCGAGAAATCATGTTTTCCTGACATTGTACATGTGCCAGATCTTGCAGGCCCCTTCGTGGCTCACCATGCAGGGCCCGACCGGTGTCCGTGGAGTACAGGCTTTTGCAAACATCTTGCAGTCCGACGGTTGGGCGATTCCGCGGAGGACCTTGTCGCAGATGCAGGCCGGGTGCTTGGCGACATGTTTGTACATGATGCCGTACTTCTTCCACGCATCGTACTGCGAGAATTCCTCTTTCAGCCGAAGACCGGAGCCGCGGATGACGGGAAACCCGCGCCATTCCACATCGGACGGTTCGAAGACCTCGTACATGATCCTCTTTGCCTTCACGTTCCCTTCGCGGCTGACCGCACGGGGGTAAGCGTTCTCGACCCGGTGCGTGCCCTCCTTCACCTGTTTCACCAGCATCAGGAGGCCCAGCAGGATATCGTCAGGCTCGAAGCCCGCGACCACCTGCGGCACCGGGAACTGCTCGTACTCGGCAAACCCCATCACCGTGCAGACATGGCCAGGCAGCATGAATCCGTTCAGCTTCGCCTCACCCTGCTCCAGCAGCCATTTCATGGCCGGTGGCACGATCCGGTGGCAAGAGAGAATCGAAAAATTCTCCGGTGGTTTGGTCAGCATCATCGCAGCAACGGTCGGCGCGGTCGTCTCGAACCCGACCGAGATGAAGACAACGTCCGAATCCGTCTTCTGCGCGATCCCGACCGCCTTATGGATGCCCTGCACGACCCGCACGTCCCCGCCGCACGACTCGAGCGAGCCCTTTGTGCCGGGGACGCGGAGGAGGTCGCCATAGGTCGCAACGATGCAGCCCCTCCCGGCAAGTTCGAGCGCCGCATCGATCTCCCCCTGCGGCGTGATGCAGACCGGGCAGCCCGGCCCCATTACGATCTTCAGGTGCTCGGGAAGCAGGCTCCGGAGCCCCGCCCGTGCAATCGCCGCCTCATGGGTCCCGCAGATGTGCATGAATGCCATGTCGCGGTCAACGGCTTCTTTTAGGCTCTTTGCAATGTCAGTCCCTGCCGGCATGGAATCTCACTAGTATTTACCCCACAATAACATAAGCAGTACGTATATGGAGAACAGCATTCTCTATGCGGTGGCAGTGATCGCCGGCGGGATTATTGCTGCTGCGATCGCCAACATTATTGTGCGCTGGCTCAGGAGCCACGCGGACAAGAGCGAGACCAAGGTCGATGACATCGTCATTGCAGCTATAGGGATCCCCCTGCAGGTCACGGTTATCGCCGTGTCGGTCTACATCGCACTCAAGTACTCAGGGATAGTGCCTGAAGAGTATACGTGGATCATCTCGGACCAGGTCATTAACACGTTCTATATCGTAATCGGTGCGTGGGTCATCTCGGCCTTCGTCCATAACTTCGTCGTGATCTACGGCGAGTGGCTCACCTCCCGGACCAAGAGCGATCTCGACGACCGGCTCATCGGGTTCATCGAGCTTGCCGCACGGTATATCATCTGGTTTGCAGCCGGCATGCTCATCCTGTCCAACCTGAAGATCGATATCACTCCCTTCCTGGCCGGTGCCGGTATTGCCGGGCTGGCCCTTGCGCTTGCCGCACAGGACATCATCTCCAACTTCTTCGGGGGGGCGATTATAACGGTTGACAAGCCGTTCAAGGTCGGGGACCGGATCAAGGTCGACCAGTTCTACGGGGACGTCATCAGCGTCGGGCCGCGGAGCACCCGGCTTCAGACACTGGAATACCAGATCGTCACAATACCAAATAACAAAATAACCAGCAACGTGATTATCAACTATTCCCAGCCGGATCCCAAACTGAAGATGTCGATCCCCGTTTCGGTTGCCTACGGCACTGACGTCGACCGTGTGACAAAGATCCTCTACGAGGTCGTCGATGCGGCAATCAGGGAGACGGGATACCTGCACGATGAGCCGAAACCCCAGGTCTTCTTCACGGAGTTCGGGGCATCGGAACTCAAGTTCATCATCCGTGTCTGGTCGAAAGCATACAACACCCCTGACGAGGTCAAAGACTGCCTCAACCGCAGGATCAACGCACGGTTTGAAAAGGAAGGCATCGAGATCCCGTTCCAGCAGATCGATATCCATATGCGGAGCTGATCGTCCTATATTTCTCCCTG
This sequence comes from Methanoregula sp. PtaU1.Bin051, assembly GCA_002067895.1. Taxonomy (GTDB): domain Archaea; phylum Halobacteriota; class Methanomicrobia; order Methanomicrobiales; family Methanospirillaceae; genus MVRE01. The sequence goes on from MVRE01000014.1 coordinate 51,148, forward strand.
CAGGTACGGGGAAGGTTTATCAAAACACCCTTCCGACATTCCTGTATGTTCGGGATATCCACGTTCTGCCTGCATAGAGAGCCACTGGACACTGCGCTGGATACCCTTGCAGCCGTGACGGATTACGTCGAGGTGATGGACGAAGGGTTGCACTTCCTCCATAATCCCGACGTTCTTGAAAATTATTCAATTAAATATTCTGTCCATGCCCCGAGCCGGGGGACGAACCTTGCAAGCCTTTTAGAGCCGATCCGGCGGGCGAGCGTCGAGGTGATAAGCCAGTGTTTTGCCGTTGCTGCCGAGGTGAACGCGGATGTCATCGTCCATCCAGGTTATTTCGCATGGGAGGAGGAGCGGAAGGAAGCGGAAGACCAGTTCCGGCGATCGCGGGAAGATCTCCTTGATATCGCTGACGAGTTCTCCGTTGCTTTCTCGTTCGAGAACATGGGGAACTGGCCGTATTTCCTGTTAAAGACGCCTGATGAACTTTCCCTGCTTGGAAAATGTGGGTTCGCACTCGATGTCGGGCATGCGCACCAGAACCACTGCCTTGACGGTTTTTTACCGGTGAAGGCCGACCATTACCATCTTCACGACAACAATGCCGTCGAAGACACCCATGATCCGGTCGGTGCAGGGACGATCGATTTTGCACTGGTCATGGATGCCGTAAAAAAGAGCGGGATTAATCCGGTCATCGAGGTTGCATCGTTCAAAGGCACGCTCCAGAGCATTACGGCCCTGAAAAAGATCTGACCCGGCATTACGGCACGACCGCGGATCTTACAAAAACAGACGCCGGCGTACCTTCTCATTTCCGCAATGTTTTATAGTCAATACTACTAACGTAACTAGGCAACCTGCTCCGGTGGCCGGCCGACAGATCATGTCCCGCGAACGGACAATCGCATGGCGGCCGTATCCGGTCAGCGCAGGGCCTGTGTGGCTCAGCCGGTAGAGCACTTCCTTGGTAAGGAAGGCATGAAACCGACCACTTCCTCACATGCCGGCAGGTTGTAAGAAAAGAGAGCCTTTGTGGCATAGTGGCATTGCGCCGCCTTGGTAAGGCGGAGGTCGCGGGTTCAATCCCCGCCAAAGGCTTATTATTTTTATATTTATTTATCATACATCTCATTCCGCATGCCGGAGTTCTTAATGTATGGAACAATCCATGCCCGGACGCGTAGGTAAGATAAAGGGTACTGGTCTATGATTGGAATTGAATCCGGTCGGGACATCATCATCATCTGGATGTCGGTCTGTACCGGCGCCATTGCCATGCATTTCATCGGCAACCTGGCGCTAATCATCATCGTAACTTCTATCTATTGCGCAGTCACCGGCATCTACGTTTACCGAAAGATGGGGAAGTAAGGCGCTAGGCCGGAACTAGCGTCCATGCTCATCGCTTTTTTGCCCTGCCGCCCCTATATTGATCCCGGAGATAAAGGCAATCTTGAAACAGATAACGGTACAGAATAGCAGCACGCCGGCGGAAAAGGCGAAAGATTACCGGTTTACTAAGCGCATGAAAAGCACGCCCCGCTCCTTCATCCGCGAGATTCTCAAAGTAACGCAGAGCCCCGATGTCATATCATTTGCCGGTGGGCTCCCGAACCCGGCACTGATCGATACGGCCGGCATCGCAAAGGCCGCACGGGCAGTACTTGCGCGGGACGGCAGCAAAGCCCTGCAGTACGCAACGACTGAAGGTGATCCATCCCTGCGGGAATTCATCTCAGAGCGGTACAAAAAGAGGCTTGGGCTCGACATACCGGCAGACGAAATCCTGATCACAAATGGTTCACAGCAGTGCCTCGATCTCATCGGGAAGGTGTTCATCGACCCGAAGGATGACATAGCAATCGAACGCCCCGGTTACCTCGGGGCGATCCAGGCATTCTCGCTTTACGAGCCGCGGTTCCATGCAATCCCGCTCGGAGATAACGGGCCGGATCCATCAGTTCTGGAACGTACAGTTAAGAGACACCGAATCCGGCTGATGTACGGGATCCCCAATTCCCAGAATCCCTCCGGGATAACGTACTCGGCGCAACGAAGGGAGGAGACCGCGCAGATCCTAGCCGGAACCAGTGCGATCTTTGTCGAGGACGATGCCTATGGCGAACTGACGTTCTCAGGAAGAACTCTCCCCTCCATGCGCAGCAGCCTTCCGGACCAGACGATACTTACCGGCTCGTTCTCCAAGATTCTTGCACCGGGCATGCGTCTCGGGTGGATCAGTGCACCGCCGCCAGTTATGGAAAAGATCATCGTCGCAAAACAGGCAACGGACCTCCATTCCAACTACCTGTCCCAGCGGATCGCCTCGCAGTACCTATCGGAGAACAACATTGACGCTCACATCACGAATATCCGGAACGCATACCATGCGCAGTGCACCTGCATGCTTGACAGGATCAGGGCAGAATTCCCGGACGGGGTCCGGTACACGAAACCAGCGGGGGGCATGTTTATCTGGATCACGCTTCCTGCAGGCTGTTGCTCGATGGAGGTTTTTGAATCGGCGTTAAAGGAGCACATCGCGGTGCTCCCGGGAATCCCGTTCTATGTTGACGGAGGCGGGACTGACACGCTCCGGCTGAACTTCTCAAACTCGGACGAAATGAAGATCCGGGCCGGTATACAAAAGCTCGGTTCTGTTATTGCAGCACTCTCCGGCGCATGAAGTCCGGGTCCGTCAAGACGAAATGCGGGCCGGTATAAAAATATTATTCTTTAATGCCATAAGTATTGTACAGTACCAGAAAGAGTATAACTAATTTTGGAGAACCAGTACTATTGACTAGCCAGAATACGATACAGCGCGCACCGGTACGGTGCAGTCAGGAACATGGACGTACGTAACAATAACCCGGGTAAAGGAGTAACCGGCTCATGAGCAGGACAGACGCAGAGAAGCTGTTGCATCAGGGGATCGGGCTCTATGATCTTGGCAGGTATGCCGAAGCCATCATCATGTTCGACAAGGCGCTTGCTGCGTTCCCGAACCTTGCCAAGGCATATTACTTCAAGGGCATTGCATTATACGACCAGGGCAGGTATGCAGAAGCGGTTGCAGCATACGACCAGGCGATCCAGATCGAACCTTCCGACATAAATGCCTGGTACAATAAGGCGGCTACACTCACCCAGATCGGCAGAATCGAGGAGGCGCTCGCGGCATGCGACCGGCTTCTTGCTATCAAGTTTGACAATGCAGAAGGCTGGATCTTAAAAGGCATCGCACTATACGAGCTTGGAAAGTTCAAGGAAGCCATCACGGCATACGACCATGCCCTCACCGTTGACCCCCGCCATGCCAAGGTACATTACAACAGGGGCGTTGCGCTCGCAGATCTCGGCCGGCATGTCGAAGCCATCGCCTCGTATGAGAAAGCGATCGAAATCGTGCCGACCTACGCAAGGGCATATTACAACAAGGGGATATCCCTTTTCGAGATTGGGCGGTATGACGAAGCGCTCACGGCGCTGGACCAAGCATTCGCCCTCGACCCGACCGACATCTGGGTCTGGTACTTCAAGAGTTTCATCTATGCAAAACAGGAGAAATACGAGGATGCGGCACTCGCTGCTGACCGCTTCCTTGCCCATGAGCCAAAACAGGCCGATCTCCTGCTGATCAAGGGGATAGCGGATTACAAGAGGGGCCAGCTCGCCGATGCCGTAGCGACGCTAAATCTTGCGCTCGAGGTCAACCCGAAACTTACCGATGCATGGCTGTACAAGGGTCTGTGCGAAAGCCAGAGCGGCCGGTTCGACGATGCCGTTTTTGCCTTTAACAAGGCAGCGGAGATCAACCCGGAAAACGCTCAGGTTCTGTTCCAGCGTGGTATCGCCCGTGCCGCTCAGAAGAAATACCGGGAATCCGTTGCCGATTTCGATGCCGCCCTGGCAATCGAGCCGGACAACCCGGTCATCCTCCTGAAAAAAGGGATGGCGTGCGTACGAATCCACCGGTACGAGGACGCCCTTGACGCCCTGAACCGTTCCCTGCAGCTGAAGCCTGACGATGCACATTCGTTTTATTTAAAGGGCATCGCCCTCACCCGGCTCGGGCGCCATGCTGAGGCAATTGAGTCCTTCGAACAGGCGCTTGAAACGGATCCCGACTGTGCCATGGCCGCATACCAGCAGGGGGTCTGCTATACAAGCCTCAGGAAATTCGGCGATGCCATCAAGGCCTTCGATCGTGCCGCTGCGATCCGCCCCACGTTCTCCCTCGCTGTATACCATAAGGGGTTTGCCCTTTCACGAATCGGCAGGAACGATGAGGCCATCACAGAATTCGATCGCACGATCGCACTAGACCCTGAATACGCGCCTGCGTACCACCAGAAGGGCGTAATCCTTTCAAAACTGAAACGCTACCCGGAAGCCATCAACGCTTTCGAGCGGAGTATCGCGATCAAACCAGCTTATGCACAGGCATACTACGACAAGGCTCTGGCGCTGGTCGCGCTCGAAAAATACGGCGAGGCCGTCGAAGTCTTCGATCAGGCTCTCCTGATCAACAGGAATTACGTAAATGCCCACCTGAATAGGGGGCTTGCATTGCTGGCTCTCCACCGGATCGATGAAGCAATCGTTTCGCTCGATCACGTGCTCGAAATCGAGCCCGAGCACGAACAGGCCCTAACAAGCAAGGCAAAGGCGCTCGTAGCGCTCGAGCGTTATGACGACGCTGTGAAGGTCTACGAGGCGCTGCTCAGGATATCGCCATCGGCAGTAAATATCCTCTATGAGAGGGGTAAAGCCTTAATCCGGCTCCACCGTTTTACGGAAGCCGTCGAAGCGCTCAACAGCGCTCTTGAACAGAACCCCGCCCTGACAGATGGCTGGCTGTACAAAGGGATCGCCCTTGCAGGTGAGGGGTTCCACAAGGAAGCCCTCGATGCCTATGACAAGGCCATCCGGATCAACCCTTCCCTTTCCGAGGCTATTGCAAGGAAAGGGATCTCATTCATCCGGATGGATGAATACGACGAAGCTGTCGCGGCAATCAACCATGCACTCGAACTCAACCCCAATGACGACCGTGCATGGTGCTACAAGGGGTTTGCGCTCATCCGGCTGGAACGGTTCGATGAAGCGGTCCGGGCCTTCGACAAAGCGATCGAGATCAACCGCAGGTGCGTCCATGCCTATTTCGAGAAAGGCAACGCTCTCACCCGGCTCGGGCGCCAGCTCGAGGCCGTCGTCTCCTATGACAAAGCGCTTGAGATCGACCCGGAGAACGCAAAAGTATATTTCCAGAAAGGCGTTGCCCTCGCACAGAAAGAGCGGTACGACGAAGCGATCTCGGCATTCGAGGCTGCCCTCGAACGGGATCCCCGTAATGCACAGGGACTGTACTACCTTGGTATCGCGCTCGCCGGACGGGAGCGTTATGCGGAGGCCATCGAGGTCTTCAAGAAATCCTTATCGCTGGTCCCAGATGACGCCCAGGCATTCTATTACGAGGGCATTGCCCACATCCAGTGCGGCCAGTTCAACGAGGCTGTAAAAGCGTTCGATGCTGCAATCCTGCTCGAACCATCCCATGCGATGGCGTACTATTACAAGGGGATAGCACTGATCCAGGCGTTGGAATATACGTATGCTATTGAATCGCTTGCGAAGGCTGTAGAGATCGACCCGACGGTCACCGATTCATGGATGTACCGCGGCATCGCATTGTTCCAGCTCGAAAAATACGGGGAGGCGATCGAGGCGTTCGACCGCCACCTTGCTGCAAACCCTTCATCGGCTGATTCGCTGATGTACCGGGGCAATGCCCTGATGAAGACATCCCGGTTTACCGAGGCTGCCGATACATTCGACCGCGTGCTCACGCTCAATCCTGCAAACGTCGATGCATGGCTGGAAAAGGGCAACGCTCTCTACAATGCAGGCATAAAACAGGATGCGCTGGTGGCGTATACCAAGTCCCTGGAAGTGGATCCCAATCGTGCCGAGGCGTGGACACTGAAAGGCAATACCCTGTATGAAATCGGCAGGCTCCAGGATGCAGTCGGGGCCTACAATAAAGCCCTTGATCTCAACCCGTCTCTCGAGGAGGTCTGGATGCGGAGGGGGGATGCCCTCAACGAACTTGGAAAGACGGCGGAAGCGGTCAGTTCATACCAGAAATCGTTAAATATCGACCCGGACCAGGTGCCTGTCTGGGTCAGGAAAGGCCGCGCCCTCTTTGTTCTCGGGAGGTACCAGGACGCCATCGATGCGCTGGATAACGCGATTGCGCTCGACCAGCGGAATATCGACGCATTTTATTTCAAGGCGCTCGCTCTCGAAAAGATAAACCGTAACGATGATGCGATCCGCGTCTTCGAGCTCCTGCTGGAATTCGATCCCGCTTTTGCGAAAGCCCATTACCACCGTGGAACGCTGCTCATGTACGCAGGAAGGCAGCGGGATGCCATCGCCGCATTCGATTCCGCAATCGCGATCGAGCCAGACTGTGCCCCTGCATGGTACTTCAGAGGCAGGGCTCTTTCAGATACCGGCAGGTTTCAGGATGCCCTCGATGCCTTCAACCGGGCCATTGAAACCGACCCCAATTACACCGACGCATATTACCATAAAGGGTTCGCGCTCGTCAAGCTGGGAAAGTATACCGAGGCGATCGAATCGTTTGATACCAACCTGACGCGGGACCCGGGCAACGCCATGGGTCATTTCTACAAGGGATTCGTGCTTGCAAAACTCCAGCAGTACGATGATGCGCTTGCAGCTTTCGACCGTGCGCTTACCTATAGTCCGGACAACCCGCTGACTCAGTACCATCGCGGCAGAACGCTTTCGGATCTCGGGAGGCACAGCGAGGCTGTTACCGCTTTCGAGAAGACTCTTGCACAGAAGCCCGGTTACACGGATGCACGGATGCGCATGGGGATCTCGCTGTACCAGCTTGGCCGATACCAGGAGTCGATAGCTGCATTTGATGCAGTGCTCGATACGAACGTGAATAATTTCCATGCCTATTACCAGAAAGGGCTTGCCCTTTACTGCCTCGGGCAGTATGCCGAAGCGCTCGATGCTTTCGACAGGGCGCTGGAGATCGACTCCGGTTATACAGATGCATATTTCCAGAAGGGGCTCACGCTTATCGCACTCGAGCAGTATCCCGAAGCGATCTCGCCGCTCACACACACGATCGGGCTTGACCCGGGCCGCGCCATGGCGCATTACTATCTCGGCATTGCGTATGAAAGGAAAGGAGAGTTTGAATCAGCGGTCAGCGCCTTGAACCGTGCTGTCGCACTCATGCCGAAATACGCACCGGCACGGTACGAGAAAGGACGCTGTCTGATAACGCTCGGACTGACGACGGACGCCATCGAAGCCTTTGAAAACACCCTTGAACTGGACCCGGCACATGCCGATGCAGCGCTCCAGAAAGGACTTGCCCTGTACGGTCTCGGGCGGTACGAGGAAGCGCTCGTGGCATACGATCATGCGATCGATATTAACAGAACTTCAGCACCTGCATGGTACCACAAGGGTGTTGCCCTGTGTGCAGTCGAACAGTATGAAAAGGCTGTCGATGCTTTTGATACCTCGCTGCAATATGATGAGGCAAACCCCGAGGCATATTTCGAAAAGGGCATCGCCCAGATCCACCTGAACCGGCACCGGGAAGCAATAGAGTCGTTCGACAGGGTGCTTGCGATAGTCCCCCACTATGCGAAGGCGTTCTTCCATAAAGGTATAGCACTCTATTCGTGCGGGATGTTCAACGAGGCAGTCCTTGCGTTTAATATAGCATTGGAGATCGATCCGTCCGATGCAAAAGCTGCCTTCTACAAAGGGCTCTCCTTTGCCAGTCTCGAAGACCATCCCTCTGCCATCTTGGCTTTTGGCGAATCCCTGTCCCTTGACCCTGATAAGGCGGAGACCCGGTTCAACAAAGGATTATCGCTTGCTGCGCTCGCTCGGCATAACGAGGCGATTGCAGAGTTCGATGCGGCGATCTCAATTGACCCGGGTTACACCGATGCCATCTACAACCGCGCGCTTTCGCTCGCCGAAATCGGGTCCTTTGCCGATGCCATCGAGGCATTAAACAAAGTCCTTGAAAAGAACCCGAAACTCGCCAATGGCTGGGTGATCCGCGGGATCTGCCTTGCATCTCTCGAGAGGCACCAGGATGCACTCCTCTCGTACGGGAATGCACTGGAGATTGATGCCGGGAATCCGCATACATGGTATTACACCGGAAAAGCCCACCTTGCGCTGAATAATCCGGAAGATGCAATAAAAGCATTTGACCGTGCCATCGCGCTTGACCCGGAATTTGGCGAGGCGCATTTCCGGAGAGGCATGGCCCTTTTCATCATGAAGGAGTACGAGAAGGCAGCCGATGCATATGCTGAAGCCCAGATCCGCATGCCCGAAGACCCTGATGTCAGCATCCAGCGGGGGCGGGCTCTCCTCCATCTTGGCAAAACCGATGTGGCGTTGCAGGCATTCGATGCAGTAATTGCTCGGGACACGTCAAACGTGCAGGCGCTGTACTGGCGGGCACGGGCGTTCGACAGAATGGGGGACGGTAAGAAAGCTGTCGCGGCATACACAAGGGTACTGAAAACGAGTCCGGACTGCAGCCGCGCGTACTATTACAAGGGACGTGCCCTTGCCGGTATGGGACAGCATGCCCCGGCTATCGACGCCTACCGGCATGCACTGGAAATCGAGCCGTCTTCTGCGAGAGGCTGGATCGCTCAGGGTGTATCCCTCTTTGCCCTGTCCCGGTTTGAGGATGCGGTACGTTCGTTCGAGTCGGCCCTCTCTATTGACCCGCATGATGTTCAGGCAGCACTCCTCAGGGGACGGTGTCTCAACCGCCTCGAACGGTATGAGGAAGCGATACCTGCATTCGACACGGCGATCGCCAATGATTCCGGTAACGGCGATGCGTTTTATGGCAAAGGTCTTGCTCTATTCCACCTCGGGAAGTACCGGGATGCGATCATGGCATTTGACAGGGCTCTTGGCGTTGTACCCGAATGTGCCCAGGCCCACTACCACCGCGGACTGGCACTGTCGGAAATCGGCGAATATGTTAAGGCGTGCGAGGCATTCGGGCAGTCCCTGAAGTACGGGCCTGATAATCCCCGTGCATACTATGCCCAGGGAATGGTCCTTGCCCATCTCGGACAGCATGCGGAAGCCATCGCTGCATTTGACAAGGCCCTCTTGAAGAATCCCCATATGGCCCATGCATGGTACGACCGGGGAACCGTGCTTGCCGAAACTGGTAAAGATGACGAAGCTCTGCAGTCGTTCGACCGGGCGATCGCCCTGAACCCTAACTATACGACAGCATACCATGACAAGGGGCTTGCACTCATGCGCCTCTCACGGCCGATGGATGCGGTCCGTGCATTTGATTCTGCACTGGCCGTGGATCCACAGTTTACGGAGGTGGCATACGATAAGGGGCTCGCCTTGTTAAAGGCCGGCAACTATGCTGCTGCAAACGATGCATTCGGATACGTCCTGGAAATGACACCGAACGATAACCGGGCACACTTCCAGAAAGGACGTGCGCTCGCTTTCGCGGGAAAACACGGGGATGCCATTGAATCGTTCAACCGGGCACTTGAGAACGGGCCAGCCGATCCGGCAGTCCTATTCGAGAAAGGTCGCAGTGAATCGGCACTGGGCCGGTACGAGGACGCACTCTCATCGTTCGAACGGACGCTCGCACAGGACTCCCGGAACAGTGCAGCCTTCCATGAAAAGGGAAGGGCGCTCTCCGCCCTTGGCCGCAAGGAAGATTCTGTTGAGGCTTACAATGAGGCAATCAGGCTGGACCCGGCCGATTTCAGGCATCACCTGTCCAAGGGACAGGTGTTGTATGATCTCTCCCGTTTTGATGACACAATTGCGGCCTGCGACAGCGCGCTTTCCACGGCGCCGGAAAATGCCGATGTGCACGAACTTAAGGGAAAGGCACTCTACCGCTTGAACAGATTCGAAGATGCCGTCATCTCGTTCGAGCATGCCATTGACAATGAGAGCACCCGTACATCCCTGTGGGTATGCAAAGGACTTTCCCTCTACCGCCTTGGCAGGTTCAAGGAATCGATCGAGTCATTCTCAAAAGCGCTGAAACGGGAGCCGTCCAACGAACGCTCGCTCATCTATCGCGGCAAAGCGTATTTCAGGCTCGGCAGGTTCAACGAGGCGCTCGGCATGTTCGAACGACTGCTCGCCCATGACGAACAGCATGCCGGTGGCTGGTACTACAAGGGATTGTCATATGAGGCACTCAACCGCCATGCCGACGCACTTGCCGCCTACAACAGTGCTCTTGGGAGCGACTCATCCTGCGCCCCTGCATGGTTCCATAAAGGATTGATGTTACATGCCCTCGGCCAGTATGAGGAGGCCATCCTTGCGTTCGATTTCGCACTCGAGATCATGAAGGGGCATTATCCAATCCTCTTTGCCAAGGCAAAATCCCTTGCTCAGCTCTCCAGGTTCGATGATGCCCTGTCGGTTCTCGATGCTGCACTCGCTGTCGAAAACACGGATCCCCGCATCTGGATCCTGCACGGCAGTGTGCAGTACGAGGCGGGAAGGCCTGAAAATGCGATTGAGTCTTTTAACCGTGCTATTGGCCTTAAGCCAGATAGTACCACGGCCATTTACCTCAAGGGAAAGGTCCTGTCGGATATCGGGCGGACGGAGGAGGCCATTGCCTGTTACGAGCGCGTCCTAAGGATAGATCAGTCCTGTGCCATGGCATGGTTCAGGAAAGGCGCGGCATTTGTCAGCTTGAAACAGTACGAGAATGCCGTCGGGATGTTCCGTACCGGCCTAAACCTCAAGCCCCAGTATGCCAATGGCTGGTATGACCTCGCACTCGTGCTGTCAGAACTGAAAGACTACGACAATGCGATTGCTGCTTTCGACCATGCACTCGCCATCAACCCGAGATACACGAACGCGTATTACGACAAGGGTCTGGCACTGGCGCAGTTGAAACGACACAAGGAAGCAGTCAGTGCATTCGATGATGCAATAGCCATCGACCGGAACTTTGCCGATGCCCATTTCAACAGGGGGCTCTCCCTTGTCCGGCTGGATCGCAGAACGGAAGCCGTCGCTGCTTTCGATACGGTGCTCTCAATCGACCCGCAGTATGCCCCGGCGGCATTCCAAAAAGGGTGCGCCCTCTACGATCTCCGGGACTATGAGCGTGCAATTGAAGCGTTCTACGACGCAATTGCATACGATCCGTCACTTACCGATGCATACCTGCAACGCGGTCTTTCGTTCATGGCCCTCGACAAATTCAGGGATGCCATCGAATCATTTGATGTTGTCATTGATCGCGTTCCTACGTCCTACCTCGCCCACCAGCAGAAAGGGATTGCACTGCTCCGGCTCGGTATGTATGCCGATGCGGTGACTTATCTTTCAAAAGCGATCGGCATAGATGACCTGCATAGCAACGACCATTACGAGCTGGGTATCGCCCTCGGTGCCCTCGGGCGCGACGAAGATGCTGTTGTTGCATTTGACCGTGCAATAGGGCTTGATACCGTATTTGCCGATGCCCATATCAACAAGGCGTATGCACTCGAACGTCTGGGCCGGGATGCCGAGGCAATCTCATCGTTCGATGAATTCATCGCAATCAACCCGTCATTTGCCGATGCGTGGTATGACAAGGGAATGGCACTTGTCAGAATCGGAAAAGACGGAGATGCAGTTGCAGCATTTGAACGTGCCCACCAGCTGGATCCTGCGAACGCAAAGATACTCTTCCATGCCGGGCAGGCACTCGTCCGTCTGGAGCGTGACGCCGAAGCAGTCAGCTTCTTTAATAAGGCCGTAACAATAGAGCCGGAGTTCCGCGAAGCTGTCCTTGACAAGGCACAAGCGCTGATGCGTCTTAACAGGTACGAAGAAGCGATCTTGGCATTCGGCCGGGTTTCTGAACTGGCCCCGGATCTTCCTGAACCATATTTCCAGCAGGGTCGTTGTTTCAACGTCCTTGAAAAGTATGCAGACGCTGTACCCGCCTTTGATAAGTGCTTGGAGAGAGATCCTGCATTTGCCCCCGCATCGTATGAAAAAGGGATTGCTCTCTCACGTCTTGGACGTTATGAAGATGCCATCGCTGCATTCGATGCAGCGATTGCAGCCAGGGGGGACTACGGTGAAGCATATCTTGACAAAGGGAGAGCATTATCTGCACTCGGCTGGAATGACAAGGCAACGGATGCGTTTGCGCACGCTGCTGAATATCTCGCTGGAAGTACAACGGCATTCCTTGAGAAAGGGGAATCGCTTCTCTTTAACGGCCGGTACGATGAAGCGGTCAAGGCATTCCAGGAGGTTCTCGAACTGGAACCTGATCATACCGAAGCCCTCTATCTCCTCGGGACGACATCCGTTGTCCTCCGGAAATACCAGGACGCCATCAGGACATTCGACCGGCTTCTCGCTGTCAACCCCGATAATCCCGATGCATGGTATGAGAAAGGGATCGCGCTTACCCGTCTGAAACGCCACGGGGACGCTGTTACAGCGTTCGAACAGGCAGCTGCGATCCGCCCGTCCCATTTTGATGCGCTGTACCACCGCGCAAACGCCCTCACCTCGCTGGAACGAGATGAGGAGGCCGTTCAGGCATACGATGCTGCACTGGCAATCGACCCGTCCCATGCCCCATCGCTCCACCGGAAAGGTGCGGCGCTCCTGCGCCTGAAACGTTACCAGGATGCTGTGCGATCACTTGACAAGGCCCTTGATGCGGATCCCGAGTTCGCTGACGCCTTGTTTGACAAAGGCAGGGCGCTGTCGGCGCTCGGTATGTTCCGCGAAGCAATAAAGACCTATGACAGGGCAACGGCTCTTGACAAGAACCGGGCGGAGATATTCTATCATAAGGGTCTTGCCCTCCAGTCACTTGGCAGGAACGAGGACGCTATCATCGCCTTCAACAAGGCCATTGATCTCGACTCCGGTAATGTCGATGCGTACTACCACAAGGGACTTTCCCTTTACATGACAGGCAGGCATCAGGATGCTCTCGATGCGTTCGACACTGGCCTTCGCATGAAACCCGAGACGGCTGCAATCTGGATCAACAGGGGCAGGATCCTCGCCGACATGGCAAAGAACAATGAGGCCATCGAGTCATTTGTAAAGGCGCTTGAGATCGAGTCTTCCAATGCCGATGCATGGTTCTACAAGGGAACCTCTCTCTATGGCCTGAAAAATTATGAGGACGCTATTGAAGCGTTCAACAAATCGCTGTTGCTCAGGCCGGATTACGCCGAAGCATATTACCGGAAGGGGCAGGCACTCTCTGCCATCGGGATGTACGAAGAGGCGGTCACTGCATGCGACAATTCCTTGTCGATCCGCCCGGACTTTATCGATGCTTTTGAACAGAAGGGAAGAGCACTGATCCACCTTGGAGAGTATAATGAGGCAGTCAGTTGCATAAACGACGCCCTCCGTATCCGCCCGAACCTTCCCTCTCTCTGGGTTATCAAGGGGATAGCACTCAGTAGGACGGGGAACGACAGCGAAGCCGTGAGCTGTTACAACAAGGCACTGGGCATCAACCCGAAAGAAGTGTCTGCCCTGTATCACCGTGGTGTGTCCTATTACAACCTGTCCCGGTACCAGGACGCGATACGGAATCTCGAATCGGCACTCATGGAAAGACCGGATTGTGCTGGGGCGTTATACTTCAAGGGAAGAGCGCTCCTTGACCTTTCGATGTTCCAGGAATCCATCAACGCGTTCGACAAAGCGATCGAGAGACAGGAGGGCTATGTATCGGAGTCGCTCCTGTACAAGGGAATTGCCCTGATCAATATAGGCAGGTTTGCATCCGCGCTGGATGAATTCGACCGGGCGGCTGCTGTTAATCCATCGGGATCAGAAGCATTCCTGCAGAAGGGGATCACTCTCTCCCGTCTCGGCCGGTATGATGAGGCAATCGTGGCATTTAATGAAGCCATCTTTCGGGCACCGGAGAGCTCCCGCATTTATTACGAGAAAGGCCTTGCCTGCGAGTCTAAGAATACCTACAAGGATGCACTTGAGGCATTCGGGGAGGCCGCCCGGCTCGATCCGGCATTTGCTCCCGCCCATCATCACCGCGGCATTGCACTGCTCAGGCTAGGGCATCCCGATGAAGCGATCGCTGCGTTTGACAATGCCTTAGCTATCCAGCCTGAATATCCTGAAGTCCTGTACGAAAAGGGCAAAGCCCTGCTTGCCGAAGGGATCTATCAGGATGCTATTGCCGTATTTGACGCAGCTCTCGCCGCAAACCCCGGTTTTGCCGATGCATTCTATGCAAAGGGCAGGGCGCTGTTCGAATCCGGCAGTTTTGAAGAATCCGATGCCGAATTCCGGCATGCGCTGGAGATCCGGCCGGACTGCCACCCCGCCCTTTTTATGCAGGGTCGGGCAGCATATGAGCTGGGCAGGTTCGAGGATGCAATCAGGTATTATGACCGCGCACTCGAGATCAATTCCCGGTCAGCCGATGTTCATCATTTCAGAGGAGTGGCATTTGCTGCAATCGAGCAGCACCAGGATGCCATCCGGTCCTATGACCGCGCACTCGAGCTCGATCCGTCTTATACTGCAGCGTTCAGCCACAAAGGGGTCTCCCTCGCCGAACTGGGCCTTTTTAAGGACGCAATAGAAGCTTTCGACCGGGCACTCGATCATGACCGGACGTATGCTGATGCGTATATCGGGAAGGGTAATGCATACTATGATTTGGGAAAAGCGGGCGATGCGCTCTACGCGTACGAGAAAGCAATCGAGATCGTACCGGAGAGTGCTGTCGCATGGACCCGCAAGGGCATGGCGCTTGCTGATCTCGGAAAGTATGACGAGGCGATACGGGCTTATGACAAGGCTGTGGCCCTTGATCCGGCATTTGGCATCGCTTACTTCACTAAAGGGAGTGCACTCGATGCGCAGGGCAGGTATCATGAAGCCGCCGAGGCGTACGATGCCATGATCGAGATCCAGCCGGATTTCACCGATGCCTGGATACGCCGGGGGCGGGCACTCTACCGTACAGGTGATTATTCAGAAGCCTTAACCTCATTCAAACGCGCCATCGAGATCGATCCCGGCCGCAGGGAGATCTGGAACGATATTGGGACAATTCTTGAAAAACTGGGCAAACACGAAGAAGCACAGATCTGTTTTGATAAGGCGAAATAACCCTCCGGTTCCATGAAAGGGCATCTGCCATAGAATATAGGGCACCGGTACGTTCAGGAACAAAGTCCCGAAACCATCGTTCAACCGAATTACACCATGGTGCGGGACGGAGTCCGGTTATCGTCTCTTCGTTTTCCGCGTATATGTCCAGATGCCGGCGCAGGCAATGACAAGACCTGCGAGGACTATCCATGCAGCATAGCGGATATAATATGGCATGGCGGAGTCCCTGTTCATCACCGCAATCTTCCGGTTCGCTGCCAGGTTGGGGTATCCGGGGTTGATTCCGGCGACGGTATCGAATGCCTGGATTGCCCCGTCATAATCTCCTGCACCTGCCAGGGCATACCCCTTATTGAACCACGCATCGGCATTGTCCGGATCAATGGCGATTGCTTTGTCATAGGCCTTGATCTCATCATCATACCTGCCAAGGTTATAGAGGATAAATCCCCTGTTGATCCACCCTTTGCCGTATGCCGGATTGAGGGAAAGCGAATGGTCAGACGCTGCAAGCGCATCGCTATATTGCCTGTTCCTGTTGAGTGCATCGGCCTTTGCATCCCACGCCTCGTAATAGCCGGGTTCGAGGGCGATCGCGTTATCGAAACTCTCGATCGCGTCAGTATAGTTACCTGCATTAAGGAGCTGGTTACCGGTGGTGAACAATGATACTGCCGACGGGGAATACGCTGCTGAAACCGGCAGGGAAAGCACTAATACAGTTACTACAAGAGAGATTAGGGGGCAGGATACCTTCGTCATCTCGGTTCCCGGACATGTACGCCCGTCCATGAGATAAAGATATCAGCATGACAATCAGGCACTGGTAAGGACGAGGATGCGGCGCGTCAGGCTCTTGTGAACCCGTTGTTCGTGCTTCTCGAGAATCTCCATGTGGTTTTCCGCGATACGTGTAATGTCCCGATGGGTCACAATAACCGCTCTCCGGCCGGGCCTGAGCACTCTTCCAATCTCGGACAATGCATTGTCGTACAGCCGTTCCATCGTGCCCTCCCTCCTGATTGCTACCGACTGGCCGTATGGGAAATCAGTCACAATGGCTTCAACGGAAGCATCGCAAAGAGGCGTGCGTGTGCCATCGGCTATGATGAATGATGCATTCCGGACGTTTCTGCGGCTGCCATGGACCATGAACGGATCGAAATCCCCGCCGATCGCGTTGATATCGAGCATTTCCGCTTCGATCAGGATCCCGCCTGTTCCGCAGAACGGGTCAAACAGGATCTCCCCCGGCTCTGCACAGGAAATATTCACAAGTGCCCGGGCGAGAAGCGGCATCATCACCCCGGGGTGGAAGAAAGCCCTCGTTTTGGGCTTCCGGTGGCCGTATGCACCCCGGTCGATTGCCATGAGAAGCCGCCCGAAGTAACACCGGTCTTCCGAAAGGATGGCACGGAATTCGAGCGCTGGTTCCGACAGGTCCACCGTGCCATCAATCTTCGTCCCGATCAACCGTTCAAAGTCCCGCTGGGAGCATGCATCCACTGCACGGGTGTCACCGCTGTGAACCTTTGTAACCCTCCCACGGAACGGGGTGTCTGCCTTCAGTGCAAGATCCGAAAGGAGGTCAGAAAAGCTGGAAAAATCAGGGCTGCACTCCCCGAAGTATTCATAGACAGCACGGGTCATCGCCAGACGGTTTAATGACCCGGGATTTTCACAATCGGCTATCGCTACCTGTTCACGGTGATCGGTTACCTTCCCGATGCAGGCAAGCTCCGCGAGCGGGATTGTCGGGTTCTCCCCGGAGAGCTCAAAGATGAGCTTCATGACTCACTACATCTTGATCGGGATCGCACATAGTTGTATACGGAAACGATAAAGAAAAGATAGAATTAGTCCGGATTATGTTAACGTCCCGTTATGATTTCTTCTCTTTCTTCTTTCCCATGATGCCGGAGAAAAATCCTTTTTTCCCGTTTCCTTTCCTCTCGTGCTCAAGAATCTTTTGATACAATTCCCTTTCCTCGGCACTGACGGATCTCGGAGTGATGATCCGTACACGGACCATCAGGTCGCCGGGATGACCGCGCCTCTTGATCCCTTCACCGGGTATCCGGAGCGACGTATTGTACTGGACACCGGGCGGAACCTTGACCTCGATATGCCTCTTGTCGATGGTTTCGATCTCTACTACGGTTCCGAGTATGGCCTGCGCGGGTGAGATTTCGATGTATGTTCCAAGGTTATCGCCTTCCCGGGTAAACCGTTCGTGCGTCTGGACATAGACTTCAATGAACAGATCGCCGTTCGGTGCTCCATAATCGCCGGCCTCGCCATACCCCTCCATCCGGAGCCGCATGCCACTTTCGATCCCGGGAGGGATATGGATTGTGACCTTTCGCTTCACTCTTGCATGGGCCGATCCCCGGCAGGTTTTGCAGGAAATCTCTGGTATCCGCCCTCTGCCTCCGCACTGACTGCAGGTCGTCATCCGGATAAACTGGCCGAAGGGGGAACTGGACGCCTGCCGCATCTGCCCGGAACCTCCGCAACGGGGGCATGTGTTCTGCTTTTTGGTCTCGCTGCCGGTTCCGTCACAGGCTTTGCAGGGCTCAGTATGCATGACTTCCACTTCGCGGTCCGTACCGGAAACAGCATCTTCCAGCGGGATGGTCATGCGCATGAGAAGGTCTGCACCGGCCTGCGGCCCGGTTCTTCGGTAACCACTCCCGAAAAAATCGAAGATATCGCCAAAACCAGAGAAGTCGGTATAGAATCCGCCGTTACCGAATCCCCCTCCCCCGGTATACGAACCTTTTGACGCGTTCGTGAACGTGTCGTGCCCCATGTTGTCGTACTGGGCACGCTTCTGCGAATCAGACAGTACGCTATACGCTTCGTTGATCTGCTTGAATTTCTCCTCAGCGCCCGGCTCCTTGCAGACGTCCGGGTGGTACTTGCGCGCAAGGTTGCGGTACGCTTTTTTAACTTCCTTGTCATCGGCATTCCGTGGTATGCCAAGAATGTCGTAGTAGTCTCCCGCAACCATTCAGGTTCACTCTTCTTTGACCTTGTAATCCGCATTGACTACATTATCGTCCTGTTTCTTCTCTGAAGGACCTGTGCCAGCATCTTCATGTGGTTTCTGGGCTGCCTGCTCCGCCTGCATCTTCTGGTAAAGCTTTGTCGTCGCTGCATACACTGCTTCTGTCAGTATATCCATCGCCTTCTTGATTTCGTCAAGCTTGTCTTCCGAGAGCGCTTTCTTCACCGCTGCGGTTCTTTCCTCGATCTTTGTCTTATCTGCAGCTTCGAGCTTGTCACCGCTCTCTTTTAACATCTTTTCAGCAGAGAAGACCGCCATGTCCGCCTGATTTCTAAGCTCAATTTCCTCGCGCTTTTTCTTATCCTCTTCCTCAAACTTCTTGGCATCGGAAACCATCCGGTTGATCTCGTCTTCCGAAATCTTCCGGTCGCCCTTGATCGAGATTGCCTGCTGGTTCCCGGTACCGAGATCCTTTGCCGAGACATGGATGATGCCGTTGGAATCGATATCGAACGTGACCTCGATCTGGGGGATCCCGCGAGGTGCCGGCGGGATTCCTGTCAGCTGGAACCTTCCAAGTGTGAAGTTGTCCTTTGCAAGCGCACGCTCCCCCTGCACCACATGTATCTCGACGCTTGTCTGCCCGTCCGCAGCGGTTGAGAATATCTGGCTTTTCCTTGTCGGAATTGTCGTATTGCGCTCGATCAACTTAGTCGCAATACCGCCAAGTGTCTCGATGCTCAAGGTGAGTGGCGTTACATCAAGGAGCACGATATCCTTTGCCTCGCCGGTCAGCACGGCACCTTGGATCCCTGCTCCCAGCGCGACGCATTCATCCGGGTTTATACCCTTGTCAGGGTCTTTTCCAAGGATCTTCTTTACCGTTTCTTGCACCAGCGGGACCCGCGTGGAACCTCCGACAAGGAGTACATGGTCGATGTCCTTTGGCTCAAGCTTGGCATCCGAGAGTGCCTGCTTTACCGGGCCGACTGTTGATTCCACGAGATCGCCAATCAGCTGTTCGAGTTTAGCCCTTGTCAGATCGATATTAAGGAACTTGGGACCGCTGGCATCGGTCGTGATGTAGGGGAGATTGATATTTGTTGTCTGGCGGGAGGAAAGCTCAATTTTCGCGTTCTCCGCCGCATCGCGGAGGCGCTGCATGGCATAGGGATCGTTACGGAGATCGATACCTTCCTTCCTCTTAAATTCCTCGACAAAATAGTCCATGACAAGTTTGTCGAAATCATCTCCTCCGAGATGGTTATTGCCTGCCGTTGCCTTTACTTCGAAAACCCCGTCACCGAGAGTCAGGATTGAAACATCAAATGTTCCGCCGCCAAGGTCATAGACAAGCACGGTCGCATCAGTCTCCTTGTCGATACCGTATGCAAGTGCGCTCGCGGTAGGTTCGTTGATGATCCGGAGCACCTCTAGCCCTGCGATCTTGCCTGCGTCCTTTGTCGCAGTCCGTTGGGCATCGTTGAAGTATGCGGGAACGGTAATTACTGCCTTGGAGATCTTCTCCCCAAGGTATGCTTCAGCATCGATCTTCATCTTCTGGAGGATCATCGCAGAGATCTCCTGCGGAGTGTACTCCTTTGAATCAATCCTGATCTTTTCCGTTGTACCCATTTTACGTTTGATTGACTGGATGGTACGCTGCGGGTTGGTGATCGCCTGCCTCTTAGCGAGGCTTCCGACAAGACGCTCCCCATCCTTAGTGAACGCTACGACTGAAGGGGTGGTCCTTCCACCTTCGGCATTCGGTATGACAATCGGTTTTCCCGCCTCCATGATCGACATGCAGGAAAATGTTGTTCCCAGATCAATTCCCAGAACTTTTTCCTTCGCCATGATTATTCCTCACTTTGTTTCTCATTTTTTCGTGATACTGCTACCTTTGCAAACCTGATGACCTTATCGTGCATCCGGTACCCGCGGCAGACTTCATCGACCACGATACCTTCTTTCTTATCGGAAGGCACATGGGCAACCGCTTCGTGTTCGGTGGGATCGAACGGTTTTTCCATTGAATCAATAGGGGTGATCCCGTGCCGCTGCAGGATTGTATCGCAGAGCTGCCGGATCTGTACAAGTCCCTGCTTTATATGCGACTCATCGCATCGGGCTGCCCGGTCGAGGTTATCGATAATGTCGAGAACGTCAACTGCAAACTCTTCATTCGCATACCGTGTGATGCGTTCCTGTTCGCGGGCAGTCCGTTTCCGGAAGTTTTCAAAATCAGCCGCAAGCCGAAGGAAACGGTCGTTCAGCTCATCGTACTGCCGTTTCTGTTCGGCAGGATCCGTACTTTCCGGAGCCGGCTCCTGAACGATATCATTTCCCGCCGGAACATCTGCCTGCCCGGATTGGTCATTCTGCTCATCTGCCATACGACATTCCATTCAATGTTCTATTATCAGTTGTATTGTGGTTCTATATAAATATTCGTTTTGCTAGATTTAAATTGGCTTCAATTTTCATCTTTTTTACCAAAAAGAGTTCAATTATGTTATTAAATGGCGTTTCAATAGCAATTATGCAGTAATCCAGCGATTGCTCAATGAATTATATAATTCATTTCTCTCCATCAAATCAGAATACAGGATATAATCCGGGGTTATACCACTGGATCTGTATTTGGATCCGCTATACCTTTTATTTCCTATTTACCTAAATATTGACTATGAAATGGGCACTCCTGTCTGTCTGGGATAAAACCGGGATTATCGATCTGGCACACGCTTTAATCCGGTTACGGTTCAGTATCATGAGTTCAGGGGGAACCGGGAAAGCTCTCGCACAGGCCGGTATCAAGTTTACTGAAGTGTCTAGTTATACCGGCTTTCCAGAAATGATGGACGGGAGAGTAAAGACGCTGCACCCGAAAGTCCATGGGGGACTTTTGGGCCGCCGCCAGATTGACGATGCTGTTATGGTAAAATACGGGATTAACCGGATTGATCTACTTGTTGTCAACCTTTACCCGTTTGAAGCTATGTCTGAAAAAAAAATGGATATAAAAGAACTTATTGAATATATCGACATCGGCGGTCCGGCCATGATCCGTGCCGGCGCTAAGAATTACCACAGTGTTGCTGTTGTTGTTGATCCTACCGATTACCCGATGGTGACTGATGCATTGTCCCGCGGGGACCTCTCCCCCGATCAGCGCTTCGCTCTTGCTAAAAAGGCATTTGCCCGTACCTCTGCTTACGATGCAGCAATCAGTAATTATCTGGAACGGATGGATGGCCGGTTACCTGCAATATATACGGCCCAGTTTACCCATGGCAGAGAGCTCAGGTATGGGGAAAATCCTCACCAGCGGGCCGCCATCTATGGAAAGACGGGGATTGCCGGCGCCGAACCGGTGCAGGGAAAACAGATGTCCTATAATAATTATCTTGACCTGAATGCAGCTGTTGCACTCCTCCGTGAATTTGACGAGTGCGCTGCAGTTATCGTCAAGCATAACAATCCCTGCGGCGTTGCTGTCGACAACACGCTCCGGGAAGCTTACATAACTGCCCGGAATGTCGATCCGGTATCCGCCTATGGATCCGTAGTAGCAGTAAACCGCGAGGTCGACCAGGATCTAGCAAGGGAGGTTTCCTCCACATTTGTGGAAGTCATAACTGCGCCATCTTACACGAAGGAGGCGAAGGAGATCCTCCAAGCAAAAGAGAACCTGCGGGTTCTTCTGCTTCCCGATCCGGTCGTTCAGGATGAGATCCGCAGCATCGATGGAGGGGCTCTTATCCAGTGCACCCCCCAGTATCAGGAACACTGGAAGGTTATGACGCACCGCGATCCAACATCCAGCGAACTGAGTGCTCTCCAGCTTGCATGGAAAGTATGCAAGCACACGCGGAGCAATACCATCATCTTTGCCGACAGTCGGAGGACACTGGGAATCGGCGCCGGGCAGATGAGCCGGGTAGATGCGGCAAAGATTGCAATCATGAAGGCATGCGACTCCCTTCAGGGTTCTGCTGTGGCATCGGATGCTTTCCTGCCTTTCCCGGACACGCTTGAAGCGGCTGCAGCGGCCGGGGCAACAGCACTTGTTCAGCCGGGCGGATCGATTCGTGATAACGAAGTGATCGCTGCTGCAAACCGCTTGAACATGGCAATGATTTTTACGGGCGTACGGTACTTCAGGCACTGATTAAACCTCCCCATTTTGATTTTCAGGCAATTTTATGCGATATATTTATATTCTGCGAAGTTGTTAGCTTCCTTAAATCGTTTATGGCTTGAACCGGCCATGGATGATTGTGAAACTCTGATGATATCTTTGTGGTGAAAAAGAATGGATTACGGAAACATGCTCGGAGATTCCTTTGCCTATGCAAAGGATGCGATTGTCGGAAAATGGATGCAGTGGTTGTTGCTGCTGATTGCAACGATCCTGCTTGGCATCCCCCTTCTCGGATATAGCCTGAAGGTACTTCGCGGCGAGAAACCGGCACCGGAGGTAACCGGGTGGGGAACTCTCATCATCGATGGTATCAAGTACCTCATTGTCTCGCTAATCTGGGCAATCCCCTGCCTGATCATTTTCTTCTTCGGACTTGGATCTCTTGCCGCTGCCATCATCAGCGCGAGCAACCCGATCGTTGCCGCGAACAACCCCGGGGCGATATTGGCATTTGCCGGCGGCGCCATGGTGTTCTTCGTCCTCTTTGTCATCGTTGCGATCATCACAGGCCTGCTTGCAACCATCGGCATTGTCCGTTTTGCCCGTACAAGGAGCATGGGTGAGGCGTTCAACTTTGGTGAAATCCTTGGGACGATCGGCAAGATCGGCTGGATCAGCTACATCATTGCTCTTATCATCATCGGAATCATCATCGGCATCATCGAGTTCATCCTCATGGCCATCCCCTATATCGGCATGATCCTTCTCTTCCTTTTAGTCCCGCTCCTCGTACTATGGCACTCACGCTATATCTGCCTAGTCTATGACAGCGCCGGTGCGGCATAATACCCGAATCTCTTTTTTTATGACCCTTCTGCAGTTATAATCGTAGCATAACACAGGTCTGCCAGTGTAAGGTTTTTCTTCCGGAGGGGACGACAATTCCGCCAGCCGCGTGGCAAGAGATAAAAAAGATGGCCGGGGCGGTGACAGGTCCGGCACGGAGAATCGCAGCTACCGCTGCACGGCACCGAGGTTTGCCTGCTCCACTGTCCTTGAATAACGGTCGAGAGCCCCTTTGAGTCGTTTCTTCACCGGTTTCCAGCCTTTCTTTCGGCTCTCGAGCTCTTTTGTATCGACATGGAGCAGGATCGATTTGGCATACAGATCCACTTCGATCATGTCACCGTCCCGCACAAACGCGATGGGTCCGCCCACTGCAGCCTCCAGTGCGACATGGCCGATATAGGGGCCACGTGTCCCGCCTGAGAAACGGCCATCTGTTATGAGAACTACTTTTATGTAACCCAGACCCAGCAATGCAGATGTAGATGAGAGCGTTTCGGGCATACCGGGTCCGCCTCTCGGGCCTTCGTACCGGATTATGACAACATCGCCCTCCTTGACCTCACGGGCAAGAATTGCCCGCATGGTAGCCGGTTCTCCGTCGAATGTCAGGGCGGGGCCTTTATGCCTCCACATGGCTTTTGGGACCGCAGCGCATTTCACGACTGCTCCGTCCGGTGCAAGCGAACCTTTCAGGATCTTCAGCCCGCCAGCTTCGCTTACCGGTGATTCCGGGCTCTGTATTATTGTCTCCTCCTTCACCCCCGCAGTAGATGCGATCTGACGGATTGTGGAGCCGGAAACAGTAGGGACATCATCAAGATACTTCAACAGCTGGTGCAGTACAGCAGGAATTCCTCCTGCCCGGTAAAGAGTCTGCATGGAATGCGGGCCGGATGGCTGCATATTGCAGATATGTGGAATGCTGTCCGCAATCGAATTGAAATCGTCAAGCGAGAGCGGGACTTCAGCTTCTCTTGCGATTGCCATGAGGTGAAGAACAGTATTCGTGGATCCGCCAAGTGCCATATCCACGCGGATTGCATTATAGAGGCTCTGTTGCGTTATGATCGAACGGGGTGTAACTCCATCCCGTACCAGTTTTATGACAGCTTCTCCGGTCTCCCGTGCGATCCGTAACTTTGCCGCATCGACAGCCGGGATAGCTGCGCAACCGGAGAGGGACATCCCCATCGCTTCAGTCATACATGCCATTGTATTTGCCGTATACAGGCCTTGGCAGCTTCCGCATCCGGGCATCGCACATCGCTCCAGCTCGCAGAGTGCATCTTCCAGCATAGCCCCGGCTGCAACCCTGCCAACCCCTTCAAAGATATCAATCAGCGAAAGATCTTTCCCGCCTTGGTAACCAGATAGCATCGCTCCCCCAGTCAGGATAATTGCTGGAATATCGCACCGTACTGCAGCCATCAGCATGCCGGGGACTATCTTGTCACAGGTTCCTATACACACGAGCCCGTCAAACCGGTGGGCATCCACCATCAGCTCGATCGAGTCCGCGATGTTCTCGCGTGAGGGGAGCGAAGATCGCATACCTTCGTGCCCCATTGCGATCCCATCGCAAATCCCGATCGTGCCGAACTCGAACGGCACACCGCCTGCTGCAGCAATACCCTCCCGGACTTTTTCACCCAGCTGCCGGAGATGGACATGGCCGGGGACTATTGTATTGAATGCATTTGCTATCCCAATGAACGGAAGATCCATCTCGCGATCAGTTACTCCGAGGGACCGGAGCAGGGACCGGTTCGGCGCCCGAGCAAAGCCCGCTTTGATCTCGTCACTTCGCATCTTCTTCTCCCTCCACTCTTCCTGTCTCTGAATAAATTGGCGCGAACAGTAATCAACCGGCACTATTCACGTGGTTGTATCATTATTTGATATTGGACATTGGACAAAGTGATTCTCTGCAGGACAGATCGGTTAATCGGATGGATCGGGGATTATAAGTACTTCTCAACGTTTCCGATAACTGTCGCAGCACTTGATGAAATGCCGGGCAAATGATTTTGAGAAATATGTATGCATGTATGTCCCCAGAGTGCAGTTCTGTACAAGACCGTCCAGCTTATCTTCAATCCCCTTGCCGCGTTGCAGTTCAATCGCATACCTTGCATCGCGATCCGGGATTACACGCGAGTAATGGAACTCATGGCCGCGAATTGGTTGTCTTGCGGGAACACAGGACCAGCCAGTCACTGTCCGGCCCTGAACGTATCCAAGAGCCTGAACTGTCTTGGTCATCTCAGCCCGGGCCGGAAGCACATCGCAAAGCGGGTATGATCCACCGGAGGCTATCCCTGATGTAAGATAGATCAATCCGCCGCATTCCCCATAAACTGGCATTCCGGTTTCTGCCATCTTTCGGATATCCGTCCGGCAGTGAGATTCTGATAGTGTTTCAGCATATAATTCCGGATATCCTCCACCGATATACAGACCATCTATATCAGGAAGCCTGTCCTTGAGGGGGGAGAAAAAAACAAGATCCGCACCCGACAACCTAAGTCGATCGAGATTATCCTGGTAATAAAAACAGAATGCAGGATCCCAAGCTACACCAATACGGACGCAGGTATCGGACCCAGCCTCTTTCTTCACGGAAGAACCGGTAATGGGTGGAGCACGTGAAGCGACCTTCAGTATCGCATCGAGATCACAATACTCCCTCACGACCTTGCCAAATTCACCCATGGATGTTTTTTCATGCGCCATGGCAAGCCCAAGATGCCGGCTGGGAACGGCTATGTCTTCCCGGCGAGGAATCCAGCCAAGGGCAGTGATTGACCGTGAACTGTCGATAATCTGGCGGTGGCGGGGACTACCAATTCGGTTGAATATGACGCCGGAGATCGTAATATCAGGATTATATGTACGATAGCCGTGGATTATTGCATGAACACTCCCAGACATGCCCCTAACATCAATAACAAGAATTACCGGGGCATGAAGAAGCGAAGCCACATGGGCGGTGCTCGCGGTTTTTGTCCCGTCTATCCCGTCAAACAATCCCATTACTCCTTCAATAATCGCGACATCCGCGCCTTCTGATGCTCTGTTGAAGGTTTCAATAACTCCCTGATCACCCATCATAAACGAGTCAAGATTGCGGGATATGCGTCTGCAGATCTCCGTGTGATGCGTGGGGTCGATGAAGTCGGGGCCAACCTTAAACGGCTGGACCTGCATACCCCTTGCTGTCAGTGCTGCCATCAACCCGCTTGCGATTGTTGTCTTTCCGCAACCACTATGGGTTCCGGCAAGTACAAACCGCGGAACGGGTTGCTTTTTGAAATCCTGACTTTCTGTTCTTGAATAATTATCCTGACGATCGATCAAAGGAAACCCCGTTATATCTGGGATCCAGCTCCTGCCCTCAGCCATGACAATAGAGCCGGCAATCATTTTTTTGTTATTATGGAATTTATTTTGTAAATAAGTTGGATTATCGTTCTTTATGAATTGTTTCATAAAGCAGTCAATGAACTCCGATAAATTATGTACTCCGGGGGGTCCGGAGGGGTGAAAAAATGTATGTAGCAAAAAACGTTATTCTCCTTTCCGGGTGAACCGGAAAATACCGTATGCAATACCGATGATCCCGGCAATCAGGACGCTCAGGACGATTGGATTGGCCAGGATTGCAGCAACGCCGGCCTGTTCTGTAATATCAACCCTTGCTTTCATCGTATCCGAGATATAGGAGTTGTCGAGGGCGTCCCTGTACCGTATTTCGGAATCTAGTCCGTATTCTTTGATTGTTGCACTGCGGTCGACACTCACTTCATATGATGCAATGACCGATTCTCCGGCATCCATATCGCCGAGATAGGCAATATCATCATTGCTCGTGAACGGATCTACGGCGCTGATTCGTCCCTGAGCGCTGTATACCTTGGTGTCTCCGATGTTCTTGTATTCAATGGCGATTACTTTCTTTTCGCCGGGATGAATCTTCACAGGAGACGAGATGATAGCAAAATCGATCTTTCCTCCGACAGGTATACCTACCGTCTCACTTGGCGAAGTAACAGTGTCCCCTTCGTTGTTTTCATATACAACGACGACATCTATGGGATATGTAGATCGCTCAGCTTTTGGATCCACAGATACCTTATAACGGCATTCGGCAGTCGCCCCTGAAGGGAAATCGCCGATAAAGACACTGCTGTCCGTGGGGATTATCGGGCTGCCACCATTACGGATAATCTTGATTACGGCTCTTTTCCCATCGTCATACCCGGAGTTCCTGATCATGAGTTTAAGGTAGCCTTCTGTTCCGACGTTCAGATGTTCTGTTTCAGCAGATACGACATCGATCGACAACTGGGGTTTGATCTTTATCGGGAGAGAGAGCGTAACTTCCTTGTTTTTATAATAATAGCGAATAGAATCAGTGCCATATTGCTCTGCTATATCAAGGTACGTGTAATTCAGGAATACCGGTAAAAGGTATGTACCAGAAGCAGCATCCCTGCTGACTTTTGCTTCGAAAGAGGTGATTATTGTACTGCCACCTAAAACATCCCCGATCATCTGGGGATCCGATTTGATTGTAAGAGGTGCATCTCCGGCAGTCAATGACACCAGCATCAGCTTCGCCGTATTTGGCAGATCATCGCGATCAACAATCGATGACTGGCTGAATTTGAATTCATTCAGTCCGCTGTTCTCGATGACTACCGGGATAGTGATATCATCGCCCGGGGAAAATTCGTTAGTGCCTGAAATATAAACAGAGATCTCCGGACTGCCCGACATATATTTGGTGCCGGCAGTAGCAGGATTAATTACACAGGCACAGAGAACCGCCAGAATGATGAAATATTTTCCGTAAATCATACATGGCCTCAATATGTGGATATCCTTGTGCAATATCTTGTGTATATTTGGTTTGGATGTTTATATGGTATTCGCTTGTCGTTGCGTCAACAACAACAGTAGTGTACAACGAGAATTCCCGCTATGAAAATGTGATTATTGCTTTTCCAGCTTGGATTGCACAATGATGATCGCAAATCCTGCCAGAACGCCACCAATCAGGACAACCGATGAAATGGGAGCATATGTTGTTTTTGTTTCAACCACGGTTTGAACAGGCAGCTCAGTTACAACGGTCGTAACCTGTAATTCGGCCGTTGTTGTGAAGGGCATAGTTGTCGGTGCCTGTACAACCGGTGATGATATCGGTGATGTTGTAATAGGAGTCGGTATCTTATCAAAAAACGGTTTTCTGTCGTAAGCTTTTTCAAGATTCTCCTTGGCGTCTGCATACGTTGGATCGAGGCTGACAGCTTTTTTAAAGCATTCCAAAGCTTTTGTGTAGTCTTCAAGTCCTGCATATGCCAGCCCTTTGTTATTCCAGATTTCAGCATTATTTGTGGTTATCTGGGTACAGTGATTGAATGCGTCGAGGGCCTCCTCATACCTGCCTGCGGAGATCAGGACAAGCCCCTTCTGGTTCCATCCGTTCACATTGATCGGTGCCAGCCATACACAGCGATCGAATGCTGTAATAGCCATCTCCGTCTGATTCAGAGAGCGGTATGCTTTACCCTGGTTGCAATAGGCCTCCGGGACATTTTCTTTGACTGTAAAAAAAGTATCATATGCAGATACCGCCTCTTCATATCTGCCAAGCGATAACAATGCATATGCCCGGGCTTCCAGGGAATCAGGATCCTTCTTATTCAGTGCTATGCCCTGGTCAGCAGCGGTCATTGACTCGTTATATTTCATAAGATGGTTGAGTGCAACAGCTTTACCGCCATAGATCGCAGCATTATTTTTATCCAGTGCAATCGCTTTGTCATAATACCCGATGGCAGCTTCATAATTACCGAGAGTGGTTTCATACTTGCCCTTGAGATACCATTCGGAAGTATCTTCAGCATGAACCGCAGGAATGACGAAAGACAATAAAATACCGGTTAACAGAAAACATGTTATGATACGGTTTTGCATGCACGGATTTAAGCGTAATAAAAGATGAATGTATGCCTTTTTCGTCATATTTGTGCCGGTTTGTTCCGGCAGGGGCACCTGCTTATTGTCAGAGCTACACTGAATGCTGCACACGCAGTAAATAAGAATGCAAAGAATATTGATGTACTTTCGGCAATAAACCCTGCAAACAAAGGAAGCAATCCCATACCGAGGTAACTTGTCATCGAAAAGAGACCCATTGCCGCACCTTGGGATTCACCTGTTTCTGCAAGGTACGCTATTTGGGAAATCATGACAATTCCAGCAGCTGCACCAACAATCAGAAATCCAATTGGGGTAAAAAATGACACAACCGCACCGAGGGTCATGATAAGCGCCGCGGTGCGGATTGCAGGTATCGGCAAAAGGTTCAGTCTCGCGACCACAAGAACTGTAATGACCGTGGAAAGATTCATGCATGCAATCCACAGACCTGCCTTATCCGGTGTTACTCCTGGAAAACCCGGGTATAGGTTTGCGATTACGCCGGTTGTTCCGATTATAATTATCGATGAATACCAGAGCCAGCGGTATCCGCTGATGAAATTTACCAGAATGATCCGGAGATCTTTGCTCTGCCTTGGAAGAGATCGTTTTGGCATGCATACGATCAAAAGAATCGATAACAGGCAAAGAACGGTAAACAATATAATGCCGGCAGTATGTACCGGAGAAATGACAGCGAGGATGCCACCGGCAACAAGGCCGCAGATAAGCCCTGTATTAAGAGATGCCAGAAAATAACCGCTCATTATCTCATGATCCGGTAGTGAGTTAATGTATGCCAGAGACGAGGCCAGAAACAACCCGGCTCCTATCCCTTCAATAAACCGTGCAGCAATCGTAAAAACCGGCTCAAGGTAGAGGCTGACTAGTATTCCG
This sequence comes from Methanoregula sp. PtaU1.Bin051, assembly GCA_002067895.1. Lineage (GTDB taxonomy): Archaea > Halobacteriota > Methanomicrobia > Methanomicrobiales > Methanospirillaceae > MVRE01. Next base: position 81,285 of record MVRE01000014.1, read on the forward strand.
CTCAGAACGGATACCAGAAGCCCGTACCGCATAATAACGGCGCTGCCATACCTGTCTGTGAGCAGTCCTGCAGGCAGCGTTAAGGTAAATGCCCCCAGGAAATATGCAGAATAAATCCCGCTCTGAAGTGTTACGCCCTGACCGTATGAAGGCAATATAGGCACTATTGCATTGGAGAGCGCCATTATAGCAAAAATTCCCACACAGATAGCTAAGCGCTCTTTCATGGAACGTGTAGTTCAGACCATGCGATAGGTTTCGAGGTTCATGGGGGAGTGCGTTTCGATATGGTACCGCTTGTAAATTGAACTCGCGAGATCAATTGTATTGTTCTCATCGCCATGGATGCAGAAAATCTTCTCCGGTTTTGGCTGAACCTGACCGACATAGTTCATCAGCTGCCGCCGGTCAGAGTGGCCTGAAAATCCATCAATGGTTATCACTTCGAGGTTGATATTGATAGTTCCTTTTCTTCCCATTGGCACTTCGCGCCATCCTTTCTGGATCCGCCTTCCCTGAGTCCCTTCTGCTTGGTAGCCAACGAATACAAGTGCATTCCTGGCATCCTGCGCCAGTCCGGTAAGATACTCCATTACAGGACCGCCATTGAGCATGCCGCTTGTCGAGATGATGACACTCGGGTCGCCACCAATAACTTTATCGCGTACATCCGGCGAATCGACCTGCTGGAAACAATCAGCAAGGAACGGGTTCATCCCTTCCCGGAAAATCTGGTTGCGCAGGTCATTATTGAGATATTCAGGGTATGTCGTATGGATTGCAGTGGCTTCACGAATCATTCCATCGAGATATATCTTTACCTTCGGTATTTTTTCCAGACGTATTCCTTCCTCAAGAGCGAGCATGACCTCCTGGGACCGGCCGACAGCAAATGCGGGAATTATCACCTTCCCGCCCCTTGAGATTACCGTACTGATTGTTTCGTAGAGTCTCAATTCGGCGTCAGAACGTGCCGGCTGGAAATCATTAGAACCACCGTACGTACTTTCCATGAATATGGCTTCAAGACGAGGAAACTGGCTGATTGCCGGATTGAAAAGCCGGCTTCTGCTGTAGTTGAAATCACCAGTGAATGCAATATTGTACAGTCCATCCCCGAGATGGAAGTGGGCAATGGCTGAACCAAGAATATGCCCTGCATTGTGAAACGTCAGTTTGATGTCCGGAGCGATGTCGGTCACACTGCCGTAGTTGAGTGTTATCGAGTGTTTGATATATTCCTTGACCTCGTTGCTGCTATAAGGAACTTTACGGTCTTCCTTATGGATCACATCAAGATAATCCAGTTGGAGCATTGCTGAGAGGTCACGGGTTGGCGGGGTGGAGTAAACCGGCCCGGTGTATCCATATTTATAGAGGAGCGGGATGAGTGCACAGTGGTCCAGATGCGCATGGGTCAGGACAACAGCATCCAATGAAGTGAGCGGGTGGATCTCAGGGACATAGAGATACGGCGTACCGTTTGTATTATCCGGTTTCTCCCCGCAATCGATAAGGACACGACTGTGAGGGGTCGTTAAGAGGAACGCTGCCCGGCCGACTTCGCGGCAGCATCCCAGCATCGTAACACGGGTCCATTGTTCCTTTTTGATAGCGTCTTTACCCTCCTCATCTTTGATAATAATATCCCGATGGATTCTCCTTCCTATCGTGCGCAGAAACTGTTTCCGGTCCTCGTTTACCGCCCGGAGATACTGCCTGACCTGTTTAACAGTTGTGCTCTCAATGGGGGGCGTCCGTACTACTTTAGGGGTCCAGCCGATATGTTTGGTTATCTCGCGCAAGGTCGCACCGTTCTTTCCGATAACAACTCCCGGTTTCTCGGCTTCGATCAGTACTTCACCGGTATCGGCATCGAAAAAGATATCCGTAATTCCCGCATTCTCCGGCACCACGGTTTTTATATCTGTTACAGCCTTTTCCGGTTCTTCAAGAATTGTAGGGCGTACGACGATCCGTTTGCGCAGGTCACGGGCCAGGATCCGTATCAGATCGGCCTCATCGGCAAACTTCTTGGGATCCTCAGTATAGATCACAAGTTCCGGGCCTTCGAATTCAACTTGTGTGATAGTAATCCCGCGGGGGATCTTCTCGTTAATCTTGTCTTTAAGTTCCTTCAGCCTTTCTTCAATGAGCATAAAATTAACGTCCTAAAAAGAGTTACGCGGGAGTTTTTACCAGATAGCGCTGGAGCGCTTCTTCATCCAGCTCCTGGTATTTGTCTTTTGTTATCATAACGACATGGATGCCTTCTCCCGAACCGGCATCACGCTTCATTGCGGATTTCAATGCCCGGACTGCGAGATCGATCGCTTCATCTTCGTTAAGGCCGGATCGGAACCGGTCCTCGAGCACTCCATATGCCATTGGAGAGCCGGATCCCGTTGCAACGATATCCTCTTCTTTGGTCGCCCCGCCAAGTGCGTCCACAGAGAAGATACTTGGCCCATGATCATCTACGCCTCCAACAAGGAGCTGGACATAATAAGGGAAGTACCGGTTCTGGTTGAGATAATTGGAGAGCAATGTTGATGCCGCACCGACTGTAATCGGGCGCGATCGCCGAATCTGGTAAAGACTGCATTCAACGGTCAGGATCCGGGCAAGCTGCTGGGCATCACCAACACCTCCAGCCGTGGTCATGCCGATCCTATCCGCTATCTGGTAGACCTTCTTCGCCTTTCTGCTGGCAATCATATATCCCATGGTCGCCCGCTTCTCTGTAGCAAGAATAACACCGTCTGAGAAGACCAACCCCACGGTTGTCGTCCCCTTCATGGAATCCTGGTACTGTTCATGCATATTCGCACCCAAAAAATTTCATAAACGCTGTAAATTTCTGAAAAGCGCTTAGTCATTAAAGATGATATCAGAAAATTTAAATGTTTTTATTCTGCAGCTCTGCACAGCACACGGATCAGTTCCCGGTCATAGAGCATAGCGACTAGACGCTTGTCGCCGTTAACAACGGGAAGCTGATCGACACGGGCACGACGCATCTTGAGAGCACACTCGCTCACTTCCGCATTCTGCGGTACCGATACAACATTTTTTACCATTGCAGTCTTAACTGCCCTGTCCGGCAGCTGAACTTTGGATATACCGTAACTCACCGTATGCATGTCGCGGATACTTTCCCAGGTCCATTCGTCGTCATCAGTACCATTGGAGAAATCGCTGACACCGACCGAGTCTTCGATGCTGGAGTTCCGGATAAGGTCGCGTTCTGAGATTATTCCCTGTAACCTGCTATCCGAGTCGAGAATTGGAATAGCGTCGACACCGGAGATCTCCATAACGCGTCCGACAAGCGGAAGCGGGGTCTCTTCCCAGAGAGCAAACGTCTGACTTACAAAGGTGTCCTTGATCTCCTCTTTAATTTTAAGTTGGGCGATCGCATGGATGAGATCCGCTACTGATAGTAATCCCACAAGTTTACCGCTTTCGACAACAGGAAGCCTCCGGATCCTATGGGTAACCAGTAGCCGAGCCGCTTCACGGATATCAGTATCAGGTGTAATCGTAACCGGTTTTGCGGTCATAAGGAGGCCTAATTGCGTCTCTTCGGGTTTACGGAGAAGATCTTTACGTGTTATAATTCCAACGATTTTTTTATTCTTAATAACGGGAACTCCGGATATACCTGTCCTTTTCAGGATCTTCAAAACATCATCGCGATTACCCGGGATCTCGACATGGACGACATCCGATGTCATATAATCTTCTACTGACATTTCGGTTATGATCTCACCACCATTGCAGATACCTTTCCATGAGTGATGACATAATTGCTGACGCTTCCGAGAAGAAGCCGGTCTGCTTTTCCTTTTCCATGAGAACCAATAATGATAAGACTAACCTTCAATTGTTCAGCAAGAGAGATGATCTCATTGCCCGCATGCCCTTGTTTCATATGCGTCGCAAGTGATACCCCCTTTTCCGCGGATAGTGCCCGTGCCTTGGCAAGGACCTGTTCCCCCTCCTTTTCGAGTGCCCGGTACATAATCTCTACCGTATTATCCGCTGGCAGGGATGAAAAAAGACCTGTCTCAACAACATAAACGGTATGAAGCTTGGCGCCATGCAACCTTGCTTCCTCAATGGCAATTGCAAACGCCTGCTCGCTGGCCTTCGAGCCATCAATTGCAACAAGGATTTCAGAAAACACGGGCATCACCCAGAATAAACATGGCATTTTACTTGAATTTATGAATTAAAAACGTTTTTGCAGGAACTGATGGATGTTCCACGTTTCACAATACTTGCAATCGGGTTTTTTGAGAAAATCAGGTTTGATCTGCTTGGGTCCAGAATAAAGAAATTGGCCTGCGCGCCTTTCTTGATAAAAAATGATTCCTGCAGCAAATACGATCCGGAAACAGCTGATTGAAGAACATCTTCCGCATCAATCTTATAGACCGCATGAAGAAATGCCATCTCGGCAAACATGTCCGGCTGTACGAACATGGCATTATCCGTGCCGAGGAAAAGCCTGCATCCCAGGTCCAGCATGCGCCGGATCGGCGGATTAACTCTCGAACTCGTAACGGACAGAATCCAGTTTGACTGGGGGCAGACTACTATGGGTATGTCATTATCCGCGCACCGTTTCAGTTGGGCATCCGTTGCATGGGTTGCATGGATAATAAAATCGGGATCGTACGACAGGGCAGTATCGACATCTCTGTCATCTTTCTCCCCCGCATGGAAAGCGATACGCGTTCCTGCTTTTTTTGCATCATTGACAACACGTTCGATATCAGAGACATCTCGGACACTGCTTATACCCAGCCCGTCTCCTGCCCTCTCCCCGCCATCCCTGCCGAATATCAAGGGATGAAATTGAAGGTTCTTTACAGCCCGCCTGAATGCATTTACACCCGGAATCCCCCCCTCCCGGAAATCCGCACACCCGGCACAACCACGATTAATCATGATCTGAGCACTTTTACGGATCCCCTTTACCAAATCTTCCTGCGATATCGTTGCAAGAATCCGGTGTTTAAGTCCTTTGGGCGGGGTGACAAGCGATTCGAGGTTCCCGGATATGGCGCAGTCCATCGCCACGGTATCACCGAGATGTGTATGGGCATTAAAGAAGGCGGGACAGATCCAGACATCGGGGGCTTTATTGCTCTCATCAATTGCAGTAATTACACCCTGTTCGATGATAATCTCAACTTGTAAAGGGGAGAGATCATCGCCGATCAGTGCTTTACCGGAAATTATTTGATGATTTTTGTCACGCATCCTGACTCTCCTTTTATATATCGCAAAACCAAATAGGTATCCATGGCAAAGAAACAAGGCGGGCGGCTGATGTCTTCGGCAGGTCTTGTCAATTATTATGACAGTGAGGACCGCCGCGCAGTACATATCAGCCCGGTGATTGTAATGGCGGTAGCAGCTGCCATTGGTGTTGCAATTCTTCTCCTGAACATACTTTACTGACCCATTTCTTTTTTCAATAGATTCCGGGTGATGTCCTCGCTTTTGGTAAAGTAAAGACGGTCGTGTCCGCTCCAAGATGGACAATTCCTGAAAACAACTGCAGGGACTCCGTTATTACTTTCACCCATTATAAAATTGGCAAATCCTGCAATCTCATCAACAACGGCCTCTTCCGTGATCTTTAATACATGACCGAAGAGATCCCTATCGCCCCTAAAGTCCCGGATAGCCTGCATCCCGCTCCATCCGATTGCATTCCCGGTCTGCCCGCGTCGAAACGACCGTCCGCAGGTGTCTGTGATAATCACACCGATTGTTTTACCGGACATTTTTTTAATTTCTAAGCGGATTTCATCAGCGGCTTTCATGGGATCTGGCGGGAGGAAGATCACCATGCCGTCTTCGATATTACTCTGATCCACCCCTGCTCGCACACCGATGTGACCACAAGGAAGTTCTGAAAGTATAAACGGGTGCTCCATGATAATATCGGTGGATGCATCGAGGACTGCTTGGATAAAACGCGGATCTTCCCTGTTTATCCGTGCGATGCGTTCAGCCCGTTCGGTCGGCATGATCGAAGAGAGAGATTTGGTATAACCTTTTGCCTTTGAATAGATCGTAGAGGCTATACAGAGAATATCACCTTCATATAATGCAGTGTTTTTACAGACCAGGGACGAGATATCATCGCCCTTATGGATAATTGGCAGACCGCGGATACCGATCACGGTGATTTCTTCCATACCTCCATACTGTGAGGGTTAGCCGATAAATCCGTTTCGTTTGATACCTGCCGGATACTGCCATCTGCAGGTTTCTGCTAATCTTACCAATCAGGATTATAACAAAATAGGCTCTGTAGAATTCCTCAATGACAATCCGAATAGAGAATATTATCATCGCTCTTGAGAGGTTGTAAAGGATCACCTTGATTTTGATCTCCTTGACCTGGAGTCGGTATTTTCTTGCTTTCAGGGATTCCCCGAACTTTCTTTTCAAGACGGAGAACACGGTTTCGACCTTAATCCGTTGATAGTATAGTTCCGGATCGAACAACACCCTCATTCTTCGGCGGTAATAACCGGAGATCCGTTTCCTTTCTCTCTCCCGGATCGGGATGAGCGAACAAGAGTTCAGCGTATCCCGGATCAGCCGGTGGATCTCTTCGGAATCGTATCCTTTGTCCATGAGGTAGAGGTCAGACTTTCTGGTTCTGTGAGATTGATTCAGGAGTTTTTCGGCGTGACGGATATCATGGACGGGATGCCGGGAGATCTTCAGACCTGTGATAATCTGTTGAGCCGTATCAACGGAGATTGATGTTTTCAGGAACCGTTTTCTGGTCTTACCGGTTCCCCAGGAATAGTAATGGCTGGCGTACGAGCTGGTGAACCCGGATGAATCGACAGCGGTACAGGGTATTTTCTCGCCCCAGTCATAGAACAATTTCATGAGCCGGTTGAGTAACCGGGTGAATGTTATGGATCGAATCCGTTGACAGAACTTGTGAATCGTCGTGAAATGAGGTACCTGATCGAGATGGATCTTTTCCCGGGAGAGAGTCCATGATCCCGGTAAGTTCAACGATATCCCGGTAATCTTCGGACATGTACTCTTTCAGGAGAAGAAGAATGAGTAACTGGTGCTGGTTATAGGTTCTTTTCGAGAACTTTGATGAGTAAAGGGGGATTCGGGAATTCCGGATCACACCGGAGGATAATTCAACAAAACTGATATACCGGTTTGCTGACATTATCTCGTCTCCTTATCGTTACTGAACATAACAAAATAAGGAGACACGGTACCTTAGATCTTTCGGTCGTCGGTGCAATTCGGTTTTAGATCGGGGTTTCTACAGAGCTAAATATTTGTTATTCTTATTTGCCTTCCAATGCGAGGCGATATATTCACGAATCATCGATGCACCGACTGTTGCTGCCTGGCCATGATCATAGGCTGGACAGACTTCTACATAATCAAAAGCGAGTGAGTGGGGTGCAACCGCGCTGATTAAATCCCGGATGTTTTCCGGTGATAGCCCAAAGGGTTCCGGTGTCCCAAGACCAGGTGTGAGACATGAATCAATAACATCGGCATCAATGGAAAGATATACGCGCTTTCCCTCGATCCGATTTTGTATATTTTGAATAACAGGATTCATGCCTTTTTTTTGTATCTCAGCTGAAGAAAATACAGTTAAATGATTTTGTGCGAAGACAAACTGATCGGCTGTCCCACTACGGCTGCCAACATGGATGATATCATGGATCCCGTCATCGTAAATACGACGGGTAATACAGGCGTGGTTATAGATTGATCCGCGGTACTCCTCCCGGAGATCGAGATGCGCATCACAGACGATGAGCATATCAGGTTTGACAGCGCGGACCGCACCAATGGTAATCGAGTGTTCACCCCCGATCATAACAGGGATTTTCCCATCTTTTATAACATCCTGAACTACGGCCTGTACTTCGATCATTACATCATTCGGAACTGCATTGGTGTCCAGATTACCCAGATCTATGAATGGCACATCGTTTAGATCGACATTATGTGCCGGAACGTATGATTCAAAATTGTACGAGAGTTCCCTGATTTCCCGTGGCCCGTCTCGGGTTCCTGTACGGAACGATGTTGTGCTGTCAAAGGGGACGCCAAAAATGACATATACTGCGTCTTTATAGGAGGCAATGGAACCTGCAAAAAGATGGTTAATAAAGGCATTCATAAAAAGATCAGTCGATCTTTTTCTTGCCCATCGATTCAATATACATGATCTCCTTTCCAACCTCAATAGAACCCTTCTTGTCTTCCGGTATAATAATTTCAAAATTGGAATAATCTTTCATGTCCATCAGTTGCGCTATATTTCCGGCGATCGAGATAACCTGCCCGCTCTTGCGTTCAACGACCGGTACGTAGGTTTTTGCCGATACAGGCTGTACGATTGACCGTTTCACTCCATCAAAGATCCCCACGGCATCAATCCGTGCTTTTGCCGCCCCGTGCTTTCCTGGTTTTGATGTGGCAATCCCGAGCACTTTACATGGCTCATCCTCAATAACAATATAGCGCCCCTCTTTGATTTTCCCGATCTCAGTCTGTTCTTTCATCTGAATTCTCCGTGTTCCCTATATACTCACACGCGTTAGTAATTTATTCTTATTGCAGTAATAAATACAACGGAAACTTCCAGCACGGCGAAATCTATGGAATTCCTTGCGGCATGCGATCAGATTGGTCGGGCAGTCGGAGACGCAATTGCAGACCTGAAAGGAACCACAGCAGGTGGAGAAACAATCCATATGGGTGCTGATATGACACCGACAAAGCGGATTGATCAGGCTGCTGAAGACTGCGTTGTGGAATTCCTCGATAATCACCCCCTTTGCTCTCTTCTGATTAGTGAAGAACTGGGAAAAAGATACTTTAACGGTGAAGAGGGGACAATTTTTCTGGATCCCATTGATGGTACCTATAATGCAGTAATGGGGATCCCGTTTTTTGCCCTTTCCATCGCGTATGCCGTGAGAGGAGAAGTCCAACAGGCATACATAAGAAACCTTGCCAGTGGCGAGACGTTTACTGCAGTTAAGGGGAAGTTTGCGCGGTGCGATGGCAGACCGGTCAGTGTATCCTCTGTGAAAAAGCTCGATGAATCAGCAATGAGTGTTTATGGCCGTAAGTTCGATCCGACGCGCGTGATGCAGCTTGGCATGAAGCTCCGGCGGTGGCGACTCCTTGGGGCGTCTGCCCTTGAACTCTGTTATATAGGTTGTGGAAGGATTGACGGGTTTATCGATCTCCGAGGCACTTTAAGAGTGACCGATGCAGCTGCCGGAATGCTGGTTTGCACTGAAGCAGGGGGGATGGTAACTGACCTGAACGGGGATCCGATCCAGTTCCCGAATGAAGTGACCATTGGCAGGTGTCTTGTTGCGACTAACGGTATACTGCACCATAAGGTGATCGAGTATCTGCGGTGATATTGCATGAAATTCCTGCTTATATCGCGCATAGATGATGATAAAGCACTTTCTTTTACACAGAACCTCGGAAAAGATCTCCGCCGGCTTGGTCATCATGTGCAATTGTATCATGAGACTGATAATAGTTCAGGCATATCCATTTCCATGCTTGGAACAAGTCAGATGGACATTGTCGTTGTTATCGGAGGAGATGGAACTATCTTACGTTCCGTGCAACAGATGCAGCGCCAGATCCCCCTGATTGGGATTAACTGGGGAGAAGTGGGATTCCTTGCCGATCTGGAGCCGGATACAGCCCTTTCTTTTCTTGCATCCCTGCCGCAACACTTCGCGGTTGAACAACGGATGAGGATTACCTTTGCAAAGGATGGTGTCCACCTCGGAGATGCCTTAAACGAGGCTTTGATAGTCACAACCCGCCCGGCCAAGATGCTGCGGTTTTCAGTAATTGTTGATGGTGATCCTGCAGGTCAGTTCCGGGCGGACGGATTGCTTATCAGCACCCCCACAGGATCGACTGCCTATGCAATGAGTGCCGGCGGCCCGATCATCGATCCACGCATCCGTGGTTTTCTTCTCGTACCACTGGCACCCTATATGCTTTCATCCCGTCCCCAGCTGATCAGTAGTGATCGCCGCGTTGCAATCAGGCTCGAGAGTTCCAAACCTGCACACCTTGTAATTGATGGTCAGCAGACAATAGAGCTGGGGGTTGACGACACAATCGAGGTATCACAATCTCCATTTTCAGCATTGTTTGTCGATGCGGGCAGGAACTTTTTCTCTAAAGTTAATGATAAACTCCGTAAACTCTGATTCGTTATTGGTAACCGACGAAGGTTTTTACATTATTAATCGGAATACGGTTCATCATCGTTTCATTTTAACCAGTATGTTAATGAGCTATGAGAGGGAGAGGTTGGTGCATACCGGGTGAATTGAAATTGCAGCCCGTTTTCCAATTAGCCGGAGTTGATAAGGATGGAAAAATCAATAAAAACCGCAACTGATTATGCAGCATGTTCCGACACGCTTAAAAAGTATCTCGGACTCACAGGCTCACCGGTTGCGCTCATGCTTGCTGGCAAGAAAGAAATGATCCCTGAGACAGTACCTTTGGTAGAAGGAAAATTCAGGCACTGTGCGATGGTGAATATGGCCCGTAAAGAAGGGAAAATATTCTATGCAACTGTTGAGAACCATGAATGTATGGGCGGAGCATGGGCCCTCGGGCTCCGCGAGATTACGGATACCTTGAGAAGCGGGCAGTTCTATTTCAAGCTCGGTAAATTTGAGAGCTGGGCTTCCTGTAAAAGGACTATCGACCATATCCACCACGTTCCGGCAAACGAAACATTTGCCACAGTCTATGCCCCGCTGGAATTATCCCCGTTCACTCCGCATGTCGTTATGATCATCGCACCGCCGAGGGCTATGCTTAAGCTGGCCCAAAGTACCCTGTTCAGGCTTGGAGGCAGGATCTATCCTGAATTTGCCGGCATCCAGTCTGTGTGTTCAGACGTATCGGCCCAGACGTATCTGACTGGAACACCAAATTTCTCGCTCGGTTGTGATGGTTCACGGAGATATTCTGGAATTGCAGACGATGAGATGGTGATGGGAATCCCCGTTGAAATACTTCAGGAGATCTGTGATGCCATTCCAATCGTAACAGGTGCTCCGGGGTCGGTATAATCCTCTTTCAACTTTTTTATTTTCTATTCAGAGATTTTTTTGATCAATGTGTATTTACACTTATTCAAATACCATATCATAATACAAAGCTTATCAGTGCCTGAGTGAAACTATTTGTCAGGTGATCGCATTGCAGGTCTCCATGAAACTCGAGATGAAGGATTCACCGGGGCAACTCGTAGCTGCGCTAAAACCCATATCAGATGTCGGCGGAAACATCATTGCTGTAATCCACCAGCGTGAACCTGATTCTACTGACGATACCCTGAGTGTCCAGATCGTACTTGAACTGCCTGAAAAAAAGATTGACAGCCTGATCGAGCTTTTACATAAAGCTGATGTTCACATCCAGCGGATAGGTCATGAGCGGCTTTTATACCGTCGCACCGTTATCCTGATCGGTCACCTGATGCATACAGATCTTTCCGACACGGTTGATAGAATCGATACGACCGGTTTTGCCGAAGTGTCCGAGCTTGCCATGAGTATGCCCGCCATCAACGAACGTTCATCGTCCCGGCTGACTATCAAGTCCGTAACCCGCGATGATATGGACAGGGCAATGGGGATCCTGCATAAAGTTGCGAATGAGAAAGACCTGCTGCTTATCGAACCTCTGGAGGAGATGGCGTGAAAGTCGCAATTATCGGTATGGGTTCTGTCGGGCGAGGTCTTATCGAGATGATAGCAACAAAAGACCTCGGGATGATAGTGACAGGCATTGCCGATTCTAAGAGCGGAATTATCAATGAACACGGAATTGATCTCCAGAAGGCACTTGTCCGGAAAAAAGAGACCGGGTTGTGCGGGGATCCCAAAATAAAGGCGATGGAAGTTGTAACAAACGCTAAATATGATGTGCTTGTAGAGGTCAGTCCCACCAATGCTGAGACCGGTGAGCCGGCAATCTCGTATATGAAAACGGCGATGCAACGAAAAAAACACGTTGTAACTTCGAATAAAGGGCCAATTGCCCTTGCATACAAGAAGCTTATATCATTGGCCAAAAAGAACGGTGTTGAACTCCGGCACGAAGCTACTGTTGCAGGTGCAATACCTGTTTTTCACACCATTGAACACGGGCTTGCAGGAAATGAAATTTATGCAATTTACGGGATCCTCAACGGCACTTGCAACTATATCCTGACGCGGATGGCAGATGAAGGTCTCACATACGAGCAGGCGCTCCTTGAAGCACGGGAAATGGGATATGCGGAAGCGGATCCCACGTACGATGTACAGGGCATTGATGCTGCAATCAAGCTCGTGATCCTGGCAAATACGGTCTGGGGTAATGGCGTAACCCTTGATGATGTTGACAGGACCGGTATCAATCTTCTAACACCGGACGCTATCCGGCTCGCAGAAGAAGAGGACTGCACTATCCGCCTCATCGCAGAAGCGGATAGAAGGACGGATCTCCTTCGGGTCTCTCCGAGGATTATCAGAAAGAACCACCCTCTTGTCGTCAATGGCACGCTGAACGCGATAACCATCGTGACCGATATGGCAAGAGATATCACCCTGATTGGCAGGGGCGCAGGATCAGTCGAAACAGCGAGCGCGATCATCGGCGACCTCCTATTTATTGCAACCTGTTATGACCGGCGTTCTTGAACACAGGCGCACGTACCTCCGCTTGATGAGGCAGTTCACGCTCGACAATGGTTTTTTTACTGTCAGTGAGTTTCAGAATGCAGCACAGATCCCCCGAAGCACGGCGCAGGACTGGGTGAACAGGCTGGTTAGTGAAGGCTGCATTGTTATCCGAGGTGGCAAAAGGGGAAGGAGTGCAGCTACATATGCGGCTATAAGCGCTGTGCCGCAGAGCACCTGCAGGAGGCTATTTACAACCGTTGACGGTGAGCGGGTCGAGATTTATCATGACTGCATGAGTGGGGCATGTGCAGCGTACTGTGGTTACCACCATCTACTGGCAGGCGGGATGATTACATCGGTGGAACGCGACGGAACATTGCTCCGGGAGTGCGCCAGAATTGGCCGGCAGGATATCGATGTTGGATTGCTCCCTCTCCCCGCGGTTGGCGTTACGGCGATACAGAATGAAGGCCAATATATCATCCAGCATATCCGTTCGATTGGAGGGCCGGCATATTCGCTCTCGGATATGATGGCTCATGCGGATGGCGTTTGTAAGGTCGATATTCACCATACCGGATCCACAACTGATGGAAAAGTCTGGACCCGGGCTCTCCGGCATGTTACGATCGGGATAGATGATACGGATACAAAAGAAGGCGGCGCGACTTTTGCCCTGGCCCTGGCCCTCCTTACCCATGTGAGTGGTATGAAGGGCGTGCTCCCTATCGCTCATCACGTCGTGATGCTCAATCCGTCTGTCTACCGAAAAACCGCAGGTAATTCCGCAAGTTTCATCGAGATCGCCGTCGAACCCGAGAGTTGCGCAGGAATTATCGAACGGTCGAAAAAATTTATTGCCGGGGAATCACATTCCCCGGATTGGGGGATAGCGGTCCGCCGGGGTTTTATCTTGCCGGCCGGTCTGCGCGAGTTCGGGAACCTTGTAAGAACTGAAATTGTGACCCGGCCCGTAGCGGAAGCTGCTGCAGAACGATTCGGCGTTCAGATCTTCGGAGGAAACGGGGTTATCGGGGCCCTTGGTGCCGTAGCGATGAGCCGCCTGCCCCATGAAATCCTTCTGGATCCGACAAAGGATGTTCCAATAACGCCGCAAGCCTGATTATGGCATTATCCATTGGCATTAAAATGCCATTTGGAGACCTGATGCGAGGATCCGGATTCGAACCGGAGAACTCCTGCGAGACTGGACCCTAAATCCAGCGCCTTTGACCGGGCTCGGCAATCCTCGCGTGTTTAAAAGGTTTGTCAGTTAATCGTTAATAGATATCGCACTGAACCTCGGTATGACGACAATTGTCGGCTGTCTCGTGAACCTGACGAACGGTCAAATCGTTGATACGGATTCGGCATTAAACCGCCAGATCACGTATGGTGAAAAAGTGCTGACACGGATCGGGTTTGCCCAGAAGCCGGAAGGCCTAGCGACGCTCCAGACCGCTGCATGCGAAAGCATCAATGCTATCATCTCCTCTATTGTCGGACGAACAAGTATCGGATCGCAGGATATCATCGGGATGACCATTGGAGCCAATACGGTCATGAACCATATAATATGCGGGATCGACCCCACGTATCCTCAGATGGCAAATGCCGATATCGACTGCCGACGGATAGTGAGAAGTGCTCCGGAAATCGGATTAGCGATATCCCAAAATGCACCGGTATGCTGCCTGCCCAACGTCAGCCGTTTTATCGGGGGAATGCAGTCGGGGACATCATTGTTTCAGGAATTCTCGACAGCAGGGAACTGAGCATTATCATCGATCTCGGGACGAACGACGAGATCATCCTTAGAAACAAGGACTGGCTTGCCTCGATGTTCTATGCATCCGGCCCCGCATTCGAGGGTACAGGGATTTCATCGGGAATGCGGGCAATGAAGGGATCTATCGACCATATCAGGATAGAGCCGGATACCTCGGAACTGACATATTCGGTAATTGGCGATGTCAGGCCGCGGGGCATCTGCGGGTCCGGCATCATTGACATAGCCGCAGGGATGGTGGCAGCCGGAATACTCGATTTCGCCGGTAAACTTGTTATGGATCACCCTCGTGTGAGGAACGGTCCCAACGGACTGGAATACCCATTCATCCTTGCCAGTGATACTTCAATAAACCGGGATCTTGTGATTACACAGAAAGATATCGATTACCATATCGATTCCAAGGCGGCAGCATGTGGAGGCATTGCAGTACTTCTCAAGAAATATTACAAGGTATCCATATGGACATCCATTATGTTTATATCGCCGGTGCATTCGGTGTCTTTTCCAATTTTGAAAATGCCATCAGGTTTGGTATAATCCCGAACTTTCCCAATACAGAGTTCCGTCCAATAGGTAATGGTTCCCTATCGGGAGCGAACGCAGCACTCGTATCTTCGGATTACATGAATATCGCGGAGAAGGCTGCCAGGATGATGGTTTATATTGATCTCCTTGTTGATACTGATTTTATTGAAGAATATTCAGCAGCTTTGAAAATTTTTGGGAAACCAGAGTTGTTTTCCCAGAGACCTGCCGTAGAGATCACTCTCTCTTCTAAATGATAACTTTCTGTAGGAAAAGATTATTATTTTCACTGTTTTCAAGGCAATCGGTTCTTTTTCCTGATTACATAAAGTATTTATCAACACAGACAACACTCACGTATCGAAAGCGAGCCCTACGAGAATGCAAAACAATATGAAAAAAATTCTGGAAACCTTAAAAAATGAAGCGATTGGCAGATGCAGAGAGCGGATCGAGCAGGCGGCATGTAAGGCAAAGGGATTAATTGACAAACCGGAATGCGATGAACAAAGAGAGAAAAAGACAGAATCCGGTCAACCGTATGGAATGACTTCTTTTTTAAAAAAACGGCATGGATTATAATATTCCCGATTCAGGGAATTTAAATTGGGAATAACCAATTTATCCTTCAGTGATATATTCTGTTTATACAGTTTTTTTCCTGCGTTCAATAATTTTCTTTACTTTTTTTAACCGGAAAAGGTCTTCCCGTTCCCGCTCATCGATGGTATTTTCTATATACTTTGCTTGTTTTTTCAATTCCGGGATCAGTACCTGTTCCAGAGCATTGACTCGCCGCCGTGTCATCTGGATCTCTCCCCCAAGTCTTCGTAGTGCGGTTTCTGTTTCGGCAAGACCTATGATAAGATCCAGTTCCATCTCGAATTTCTCTGCTGCCTCATCGATCCTCCCGCTTACCCCGATAATGCTGTATCCCCTTTCCAGAACGCTTTTTAATACTCTTTTTTTTTCAAGTACCGGGACAGGGACACCCATGATATTTTTTCCTTTGATATCAAGTAATAGCCCTTTGCGTGTTGCAAAGGATGCTGATTTTAATGTTACGGAATCATCGACAGCAATAGCCGTTAATAATGAGCGTTGAGCTGAATCTGCAACAATCTCAAGATCGTCCCGGGATTTCGAAACGGTTTCCATAATATGGAAGAACTCCTGGATAAGTGCATCCATCTTTTCTCGTAGGAGATCCCTCCCTTGTTCAGCAAGCCTGATCTGGGCGTTTTTCTTGATTAATTCCATGCGTGTTGGGTTGACCTGCTCCATGTTTCATCCCTTTTTATATGCCGGATGATATTTTTTAATGAAGTCCAGTTTGATTCGTTTCAATTCGTCTTCCGGGAGCATGGACATTAGATCCCATCCGATCTCAAGAGTCCTTTCAAGACTGCGGTTCTCATCTCCCTGTGTGATGAACCTCTTTTCGAATTCATCTGCGAATTTAAGGTACTTTTTATCCAATTCGGTCAGGGCTTCTTCACCAACAATTGCCACCAATCTCCGGAGATCTCTGCCATAGGCATATGATGCATAGAGCTGATCCGCTACATTCCGGTGATCCTCTCGCGTTTTTCCCGGTCCGATTCCAAGGTTCATGAGTCGTGAGAGGCAGGGGAGAACGTCGATAGGCGGATCAGCGCCCCTTCTGAAAAGATCCCGTGATAGTACGATTTGCCCTTCGGTAATATATCCTGTGAGATCTGGTACTGGGTGAGTAATATCATCATCGGGCATAGTGAGGATGGGGAGCTGGGTGATTGATCCCGTCTTGCCCTTAATCCGCCCGGCACGTTCATAAATCGTTGCAAGATCGGTATACATGTAGCCAGGATATCCTCTCCTACCGGGAACTTCCTCCCGGGCTGTGGATATTTCCCGTAATGCTTCACAATAGTTGATCATGTCTGTCAGGATTACGAGAACGTGCAGGTTATGAGTGAACGCAAGGTATTCAGCAACAGTAAGTGCACACCGTGGAGTTGCAATCCGCTCGATTGTCGGATCATCAGCAAGGTTCATGAAAAAGACTACACGTTCGAGAGCACCGGTCCTTTCGAAGTCGGTCATAAAATATGATGCTTCCTTATAGGTGATCCCCATGGCTACGAAAACAACTGCAAAGTTTTCACCTTCCCCGCGAACCTGTGCCTGACGGGCAATTTGGGCGGCAAGTTTGTTTGCGGGAAGACCAGAACCCGTAAATATCGGGAGCTTCTGACCTCTGACAAGGGTATTTAGAGCATCGATAGCCGACATGCCGGTTTGTATAAAATCTGCAGGCTTGTCCCGTGCGTACGGGTTGATCGGCATCCCGTTGATATCCAGACTGGCTTCCTGAATGACATCCGGACCCCCGTCACGGGGCTTGCCAACGCCATTGAAGATCCGACCGAGCATGTCGATAGATACATCCACCTTCGGAGGTTCCCCGGTAAACCTAACCCGGGTTTCCATATTGTCGATCCCGCTCGTACCTTCGAATACCTGAACAACTGAAAGATCTTTTGAGACATCAAGGACTTGTCCGGTTCGTTCTTCTCCATTAGGTAGTGTGATCTGTGCGATCTCCCCGAACTTTACTCCTTTTACGGACTGAACAAAGATCAGCGGGCCTGAAACGTAACTGACCGTTTTACACTCTTTTGTCAGCAGGCTGACGTAACTCATCTCTCCACCTCGACGGCTGCAACCTTTTTATCGATCTCCCCGATGAGGACTTTGATCCTTTCCAAATCTTTTAATTCCTTCATCCTGCCAATATCCGCCTTTATCGGCAGTTTAAGGATTTTATTGAGAGCGACCCCTTTGTTCATCGCCTCTCCGATGCTGTCATAGAAGGCAAGAATGACCTTGAGCATCCAGTACTGTTTCTCAAGCGGGCAGAACGAATCGATCTCGTGATAGGCACTCTGCTGCAGGAAATCCTCTCTGATCATCCGTGTTATTTCAAGGATTGCTTTCTCGCTCTCAGGCAAGGCATCGGGACCAACAAGCTGTACAATTTCCTGGAGTTCGACTTCCTTTTGTAACAGGTACATGGTCTTATCCCGTATTTCCTTCCAGTCAGAAAAACCACTGTTGACAAACCAGTCCTGAATACTATCGAGGTAAAGTGAATAACTCTTGATCCAGTTTACCGAAGGGAAATGCCGCCGGTATGCAAGGTTCGTATCAAGTGCCCAGAAAGTTCCCGTTATCCGAAGGGTATTCTGGGTGATTGGTTCAGAGAAGTCACCACCTGGTGGCGACACGGCACCGACAATGGTAACAGATCCAAACCGCTCATCGGATCCAAGACAGACTACCCGGCCGGCACGCTCATAAAACGCCGCAAGTCTTGTTGCAAGGTACGCAGGATACCCTTCCTCACCTGGCATCTCCTCCAGCCTGCCAGAGACTTCGCGTAATGCTTCTCCCCATCGTGACGTGGAATCTGCCATCAGGGCGACGTCATATCCCATATCCCGATAGTACTCAGCCATTGTAATTCCTGTATAAATTGAAGCTTCTCGTGCCGCGACTGGCATATTGGATGTGTTTGCTATAAGGATCGTTCTTTGCATCAGGGGCATCTTTGTCCGTGGATCCACGAGTTCCGGGAACTCGCTCAATACATCGGTCATTTCATTTCCCCGTTCTCCGCAGCCGATATATACTACGATCTGAGTATCAGACCATTTGGCCAGAGTCTGTTCCGCTACTGTTTTCCCGGTGCCAAAACCTCCGGGAATCATAGCGGTTCCCCCCTTCGTTACGGGAAATATGCTGTCAAAGATTCTCTGCCCTGTAATTAGGGGAAGACGGGGATCCTGTTTTGTCCGGTAAGGTCTTCCCTTTCTGACAGGCCATTTCTGCAGCATCGTGATAAGGGTGTTGTCTTCAAGGATACAGACCGGTTCTCTGACTGTATATGAGCCGTTCTTTATTTCTTTTATCGTTCCGGAAACCTGCGGCGGAACTAAAATCCGGTGATCGATATGGTATTCCTTTACAGTTCCAAGAACGTCACCGCCAGATACAGTATCTCCCTTCTTTTTCGCGGCGATGAAATCCCACTTTTTTTCCATATCGATCCCCGGGACAGATATTCCTCTTGATATAAAACTGCCGCTTTTTTCGACGAGTAATGAAAGGGGTCTCTGGATACCATCATAAATCGATGAAAGCAATCCAGGACCAAGATCGACCGAAAGCGGGGTCCCGGTATTGATCACTTTCTCTCCAATCTTGAGTCCAGATGTATCCTCATAGACCTGGATGACGGCAACATCCCCGTCAAGGCGGATGATTTCACCGTTCAGCTCTTCGATGCCAACTTTAACAACGTCATACATTCTCGATCCTTTCATGTGATCTGAAAGAACCACAGGACCTGAAATCCTTGAAATGAACCCCTCGATCATGTCTCTATCTCCTTATGACGATATTATACCCAATTGCTCTCTGTAGTAATCGCTCGATATAACTTGTTCTGCTGATCCCTTTGATTCTTGAAGGGATCGGAATAATAATCGGTCTGTACGTTTTGTCGATTTTTTCCATCATTTTGTCATCCAGCACTGCCATCAAGTCTTCACTTACAGCAACAATTCCGGTATCGTCCCTGAATATCAATGGGGGGATGATCTTCTTGGCCTCATTGAGATCCTTTGCTTCCAGCACATCTACACCTGCAAGCCGGAAGCCCGGTGCCGAGTCCGGGTCGGTGACGACAACAAACTTATACATAGATTAATTCCCCCCTTAGTTCTTTTTCCGGAACATCAGCAGTCTTACACCGGGCAATGATCCTGATATTTGTTATCTCGTTATACTTCGCCCAGATATATGCAATAGGAATAGCAACGCTCAATGGATCTCCAAGGAATTGCCGGATGCCTTGTTTTATCAGGTATTTTTCGAGTTCTTTTTCAAAAACAGATATTTTCCCCCCCCGGAAAAACTCTTCTGGCACATGGATAAGGAAATTGTATGGTGTGGGTTCCAACTGTTTTACCGCTCCTTCAAGAGTGGAGGATTTCACCATGGTGAGCAACTTATCGGTATTGAGTACCACGCCGCCATCAATAAGGTAATTTTGCGCTTCTTCGACGTCGACTTTGTCCCGTATCATTCTTAAGACATTCTTGATGTTGGTAATATCAATTTCCATCATGATCATATTACGAACTATACGGTCGTCGTAATTTTCCCCTTTGACCACCTTTAAAGCATTTTTATAGTAAAACCTGTCAATTGCATATTCAAGAATTGCAAGATCCCGCATGTCGGAAAATTCTCTGAATGAGCGCGTCAGCGGCTTTGCATAGCTGATTCCCCACGTTGCAAGGAGATCGATAACCGCTTTAACATCAGGCTGTTTGATCAGTTCAATCAGCGTTGTCTCATCAAGCTCTCCTGCTGGGACGAGACATTCAAGAATCTCAGCTGATGTGACATGGATATTCTTTCCCCGTAAGATTGTTTTGATATTTTGGACATCCCACCGCCCTAAGAGGATTTTAATATATTTTTCAGATTCGTCCCCTCTCATGAAACCCAGGATTTTCGTGAATGCGTTGGTAAAATCCTTTCTCAGGGCAACCTCAAGGCAAGTAATCCCGGTATACTGGATGCTTGCCTTTTCAATTTCCTCTTTATAGGATGTAGTTCCCAGTTCAGTTATAATGGATTCAACATCCGGTTTGAGGATCAGGGTTTCATATATTGATGGGTGGAGCAGGTGTCTTTTCATGCCTCTTATCCGGGCGTTTATGTATTCACACTCCACCCTGACCACCGTAGAGTACAGTGAATATATCCAGCTTTAACAGAATTTTTGCCCGTTCAAATCTCGATTCGATTGTGTTGAATACAACAAATTTTCCGTCTGATGTATTTGCGTTTAAACCCCCCGCAGTTGTAATATCTGTTATAATATCGCAGTTCATATTGAGTTCGGCTAATAATTTTCTGCACAGATCAGCATCTTTTTTATCAATATGCAGTTGTATATTTCCTCCCTCCAGTTCTGATAGCGCTTCTTTCAACATTTTTTTGAAAAAGATCTCGTAATTTGGCTGCTTTCGCGCCGAGAAAAGAATTTGCTTTGCTTCGGAAAAGGCTCTCTTGAAAACTTCATCTTTTGCACGGGTCAATTGCATCCTTCTTTCTTCATGGACTTTGGCTAGCAATTTGTGCCGTTCCATATCCACAATTCTTTTTATTCTTTCAAGATGCCGTCTTTTGATTGATCCGTCTTTTCCTGCCGCTTCCTTGATGATTTCTGCTGCATCCTGGCTTGCTTTCTCCTTAAGATCCTTAATTCTCTCTTCAGCGCTTACCTGGACCGATTCTATAAGCTGCTCATATGGCATCGTTGCACCTGCGTTTTGTTTTGGAATACCATGATCGGCCTATTCCTGTCCGGCCCTAAATAATTCACATAGTGATCAGAGATTTTCAAATATTCCGGCCCGATATCCTTGGAACAGGCTAACATATTCACCGGCCTAATTCCTTTGATAAATCTCATTTCAGCATGAGCATGATCATAGCCGATACAACGAAACCCAGAATAACCAGTGTTTCGGGGATCGCAACAAGAATCATCATCAGGCCAAAAGACTCAGGCCTTTCAGCCACTGCACCGGCACCTGCTGCACCGATTCTTGACTGGGCGATCCCCGTTCCTAGTGCTCCAAGTCCAAACGCAATTCCCGCTCCAATCGGGATTCCGAAATCCACCATGTTTCAACACCTGTTTCTACGTTAATACCATAGTTTCAATGCTCATATGTTCGACTTTCTGTACTGGACTCTGCAAGACAGATTTAAAGTCCCGCATTCACATCATCCGTTTTTCACCCCGTTTTTTCTTTCATAAAAGGTTTGTACATCTTACCTCCCCCCTCGTAAAATTTTGAATGGAACTCAACCAGGTGCAACCTGAGTGAATGCAGAAACGGGGAAAACATCGCAAGGCCAATATTGAGGATATGGAGTAGTGCAGCGATGAGAAATCCCACGTATGCAACTTCAATTGTTCCGCCCAGTTTGTTGGCAACAAGGGCAAGGATGACCGAGGCCATGCCGATTGCCATAATCCTGGCATATGAGAGGATATTCACTGCAGTACTCATGATCTCAAAAGCGCCAAAGAACCCGCCACCATAAATGATCAATGGAAGTGCGATAACAATGAGTACTATGCCGGGTGGGAGAAGTATAGAGGGAAGCATTTCAACGGTTGCTCCCATAACAAGGAGTATTCCTATAATAACGGTGATCATACCTGCCTTTTCTATTGCATGTTTCCTGCTCTTTTTGGCAAGGGAGTTGATTATCCCGATACTAAGACCAAGGATGACATGGAATACCCCAATGGCAATTGCCAAAATTAGCAGGGGAACCATCGCTTCAATCCTGTTCCAAGTAATCCCGAGGAAATGAATTGGATGGATCCAGCCCATCTCCTCACCGAGATTTCCAAAGAACTCCCCAAATAGGAATCCGAAAAAAATCGCAGGTATCGAAGATATGATAAGGATATTCATCAGGTGCTGGAGCCAGATTTCTGCCTTGTATTTTTTTTTCATTATAAAGGCAAAGACGAGTATAATAGCACCATATGCTATGTCACCGACCATAAGTCCAAAGAAGATTGGGAAGAAAATAGCTATCAGCGGGCTCGGATCGACTTCCTTGTATTTTGGCGCACCGATAATCTGGATGAGGAATTCAAAGGGTTTTACAATAGCCGGGTTATCATAGAATGTGGGAGCGTCATTCATTTTTTCCGGACTTAACTCAAGTTCAATGACAATAACCCTGCTTCCGAATATATTTTTTATTGTCTCTTTGGTCCGGTTGAGGTATTTTTTCGGAATCCATCCCTCGATTAAAAATGTATATTCGGTTTGGCCGAATTTCCCATAGACGCTTGCTTCTTCATTCCTGTCTTCAAGCACCTTTTTAAGTACTGATAATTCCTGATACCATACTGCGGCAAGAGCCTCGAGTTTTTTATCTATCACTGCCATTTCATCGAGTGATTTCTTTCTTTTTTCAGCAATCAGCAGTAATATTTCATTGAATGGTTTTCCGAGATATTCCTGAGGCATCCTTACTTCGTTGACATTCTGAGAAAAGATAAACGAATGAACGCGTTCGGAATATTTCTTATTGAATATGATGACTGTAGCAATTGTTGCTTCATCTACATCTGCGGATATGAGTTCAAACTGGTTTTTTGTGATCTCGACGAGTGCATTCCTGACGAGCTCCAGAACATCCCGGAATTCCCTCTGTATGAGGATCACAGTGACTTCAAAACCTTCTAGAATAGGCAGCTGACTTTCCAAAGGCTGGATTTTTTTAATTATTTTTTCATACCTGTCTAGTGCGTTAACAGAAAATTCTAGGTCGCTTTTATTTGAAGCGAGATCCTTTGTTGTTGATTCAAGTTCTTCAATGACATACCGGGCTCTCGCTGTGAGATCATCGTGACTTTTTTTCTGAAGATCTTTATAAATCTGATCTTGTTTCTGCAGGTCATCTTGTATTTTGGGAAGAGAGAGAAAAATACCGCCTATTTTAACAAGAATATTTGAAATATCACCGCTTTTGCCCGGATCCATCTTCCGTAAGATTGTATCTCCAGGTAAGATTGTTTTTGATAAATCCTCAAGATGAACCGTTCCGGTGTGATATAAGACATCAACCACGTTCTGAAGATCTTTTTTTGGTCCTATGACCTGAACCTTTTTCATCTTCTGAAGCATAGAGCCCCATTCACTCCATTAGTACGGATTTTACAATCTTTTCTATTGCCGCTTTTAAGTTGCGTTCTCCTTCCTGCTTGATATCCAATGCCTGCAGATTACTCTGATTTCTTAGTTTTTCAATTTCCAGGTTCGTTTTCTCAATCTCCTTTTTGTAATAGTCCTCTGCACTGTTTCTACCCTCTTTCTCTGAATTTTCTATCATCTTCATAGCCTGTTTTTTTGCTGCAATAATGATCTCTTCTGCCTCCTTTCTCGTATCTTCAATTTTAATATTCAGCATCAGTTCTTTTTCACGAATCTGCTGCAATAGTGTTTTTTCCGCCATGCGAGTCACCTGCTTTCATGGTTCCCGACTTTTTTATTATCTGACCGATTGATTGGAGGATTTCGCTGCGATGTTCGTGTGTTTTGGTTGATTGGTCTATTGGCAACCGTCTTGGTAACGGAATATCTTGTTCTATCACGCTTCCGAGATTTCTGCTATGGGTGGGCTTCAGGGCAAATTGTAAATTATGATCGCTGTGAACTCTTTTGTTCTATATGATAAATGTATCTAATTATGGCTCAGATCTTTTTTTCTGAATATATTAGGCAGAAAATGATGAACTGCCGATGAAAAAACAGAAGATTCGTGTTGGTTAATTGACATGAAAAACATATCTCAAATAATTATTATTTCGCACATATCTGAGATGTTTGCTTGTCTAATTTCTGACATGGTGTTTATAGTATTGAAAGATGACTGGAGCAATTCAACAAAATTATAGAGATTGCATGTAAATTATATGTCGATTCAAGTATCATTCACCAATCCAAGAAAACTATTTAAGAAAACTCAAAAGATTACGCTGAGGATGATTGTATGCCTGATGTGACAAATGATGAACGGGGCAGGAGGATCTTTCAGATTCATAAAGAAAGGGCAGTCGAGATGGCCTTGGAAAAAATCCGCCATAATTCCAGATCCGAACTTGCGGCATTTTCACCTCAGGATATAAAGACACTGAACTATATTCTAGGAGAGGCGTGGGTCTCTGTGGGAAGAAATATCTGGGAACAAAGTTCCTTTGCACGGTTGGATAAAAAGGATCTGGAGGAGATCATCAGTATCGGAAATGATGTTCTAAACAAGAAAGAACGGGAAGAAACCGGGGTCGAAAAGATCTGCAGGATTCTGAAAGGATCGATTTGAATGACGGAAAAGAGAGACCCCCCTATGATTATAATTTAGACCTTTTTTATAGAATTGTATTTACAAATTACGGAGTCTTGAGTTTATAAGGAAATACAATCTCATCTATTCCTTTCAACCAAAAGATTATATTCTGCTGAACCATGATCCCTCATCGGGGATACGTAAGAGGTGACAGGCATGCCGGATGTTACACAGAAAGAGGTGGGGAGACGGTTGTACCATGTGCACAGGGAGAAAATGGCGGAGGGTGCGATAAAAAAGATAAAGATCGGGCTTGGCGACGAATGGAAATCATTCACCAAGGATGAGATCCACTCTCTTGGCCTGCTGCTACAATGTACATGGAATGTTATTGATCGGAAAGAATGGGACAAAATCCCGTTTGGTCACCTAACAAAGAATGATGTCAGGAACATTCTTACGATCGGCAGGGAGTATGTGCCCGGAGCAACAACAGACAGACCGGTTATCGATGAGATCAAGAAAATACTGCTGGCATTGATATAACCATAATCGATCCACTCTTACTTTCTATTCTTTCCCAATTCAAGTTCCTGATCGTACAACAGTCCTTATGTTATGCGTCATTTTTCACACACCGGTTCCATTAGGCGACCGCGCAAAGTAATTAATATTTTTTTATTATCTTTGCACCTCGATTATCAATATATATAGTATTTGGGACTACCAGCATTACAAGATTTCATGAGTTATATCATTCCTCAGAATGATCTGCGTTCAATAATTCTGGCATAAGAAAATTTATTATATGGGGGCATGATTATTCACACATTTGCAGGAGAGGTATGAGATGGCAACGACAGGTAAAATCCGGCAGGATGTGGGTGCTCGGAATCCATATGCAATGATCGAAAACCTGGAGCGAAAACAGATTGACTGGAAGAAAAAATCCCGTGGGGAGATCCGGCATCTTTTTTCAAAGCATTTCGATATGAAATTTGAGGAGGTATTCGGATCAGCGGATTCGCCGATCTTCCGGAAGGTTGGAGAAGGTGCAGCCTTATCGGTATGTACTGACGCAGCTAATGGCTATTATCCGTATCCGGGCTGGGTATATATGTCGGGAGCCAGTCCCGGGATAGATGATTCAGTACAGGGATGTACACCCGATTGTTATTATCTCGCATCGGTTTGTTCCCTTGCATGGGTCAATCCTTCCGCAATTAAAAGGCTGACGTTAAATTTTCCTTTGACAATCCCGTTTTACATCCCCCCACATACAGTTGACAATCCGGGAGATCAATTCCTCGAAGATCCGCAGACAGTTGATAGTGCGGATCTCTATTTACGGAAGGAGGATGATGTCTATACCTTCGTTCATGCACGATCGACGACTCCTTCGAATGAGATATGGCCGGCGATCTACGAGAAAGCGTATGCAAAATTCTTGGGAATTCCACTTGTTGATGGAAATGCCGATCACCCGGATATATCACAGATCGGCCAAGGCAGCGCATTTACAGTATTGCAGAACCTCACAAAAACCAGACTCGTACTGGATGAACAGTCCTCGCTGACAAGCTCATATAACGACGGTGATGCAGTCTATACAAAAATCCAGTCCAGTCTTTGTCTAGGCCAGAAGAAAGCACAAAGGCCTGCAGTTTCATTTACCCGCCAGGATCTCGAGTGCGATGAAGACAAGCTCGTTGCCAACCACGCGTACTCGGTTCTTGGTGTTCAGACCGAGAACAATCAAAAATATGGCTCTGTAGAATTCCTCAACAAGAACCAGAAATGACAAAGTAGAGATCATTCTTGAGAGGTTATAGAGGATCAC
>MVRE01000015.1 GCA_002067895.1 Methanoregula sp. PtaU1.Bin051
GTGATCCTCTATAACCTCTCAAGAATGATCTCTACTTTGTCATTTCTGGTTCTTGTTGAGGAATTCTACAGAGCCAGAATAACTCCTTTTTATTTGTTATCCAGGAGATAGTAAACAGATAAAAAAGCAATCCGCGAGGTCCGGGGAATCAGAGATGCGTAAATGTAATCGAAATTATCGTGAAGTAAAAAAATAGTTTTCTGGATATCAAGACCAAGTGCGCCGACCGGGACTCGAACCCGGGTTTAGGCGTTGGCAACGCCTAGTGATAACCACTACACTATCGGCGCAATTGTAAAAATTGTGCTTTAAATGGTGGGCATTCCTAGAATAAAAGTATATCGAAAACCCGGCTATGGAAAGATCTGAGCAAACGGGTTTCACTCCACGAGTCTTGGTTGGTTCTGCGGGGATTTCATCAGTCAGAGCCTGATCGTTATTACAGAACAATAACCCATATCTGAATCCCCCCAACTAATCCAACATCTTAATGTAACGTACTTCTAAACATTAGAACCGATGATACCCCTCTTTGCCGATCTCACCGGACGACGTGTTGTTATTTTCGGCGGAGGTAACGTTGCTGCACGGAAAGCGGCATATTTTGTCAAAGAAGCTGATGTCGAGGTCGTGAGTCGTTCCCATGGAAAGGCAATCTTATCGCTCCCGGCCACACGAAACGTGCTTGATGTGGCGGGAGCAAGCGAGAAGGAGCTCAATGAGATTGTTAAAGATGCATTTATCGTTATTGCAGCCCTGCCTGACAAGGCACAGAACAACCGTATCGGCAGGATCTGCAGAAGGAAGAAGATCCTCTTCAACAATGCAGACGGTGATTCTGGCGATCTTATTATCCCGGCCATTTCATCGGGTAGGAAATACACAGTTGCGATCTCGACCCATGGAAAGAGCCCGATGGTTTCCCGGTTTATCCGGGAGCATATTGACCAGACATTCTCTCATCTTGACGGCATGATTGCATTGCAGGAATCTCTTCGCAGGGAACTTAAAATCACAAAACAATCACAAAAACAACGGAGCGCGATTCTCCGGAGTATTATCATCGATCCTGAAATCTGGGACGCCCTGTCGCAGTCTCCGCTGAAGGCCGAAAGGATCGCACGGAGGAAGTACCTGTATGAGTAACTCTGTCAGAATCCCCGTAGCCGTGGCCGGACTGAGCCATCACCATGCCCACGTCACGGATCTCGAGACATTCAGGTTTCCGGATGAAACAGAGTTCCTGCGCAGCGCGGGAGAGCGATTCAAGGGAGCAATCCTTCTCCAGACATGCAACCGCGTAGAGGTGATTGTAGAGGGCGAAGGACTCGCTCTCACCGATTTCCTTCATGAACGCGGAAGAAGGGGATTCTCCTTGCAGGAAGGGGCAGAATCACTCCATCATCTTTTCGAACTGGCATCAGGGGTAGACTCGATGATCGTTGGAGAAGACCAGATTATCGGGCAGCTTAAAAAGGCGCTTGCCGATGCGAAGCTGGCAGGAACTGCAAGCAGCCTGCTTGAGACCTGCATCAACAAGGCGGTCCATGTAGGAATCGAGGTCCGCCGGCGCACGGAGATCAACCGCGGTGCCGTTTCGGTGGGATCTGCAGCAGTGCTTCTCGCTGAATCTCAACTTGAGAGTCTTGAAGGAAGGCATATCCTCGTTATTGGAAGCGGGGAGATGGGTCTCCTTGTCGCCCAGGCTCTGGCAGCAAAACACTTGACTGCGATATATGTTGCGAACCGCACCTATGGGAGGGCGAAGGCTCTCGCAGACAAGATCGGGGGAAAAGCAGTCCGGCTCTCAGAGCTCTACCACTACATAACTCTCTCTGATGTCGTGATCTCCTGCACATCGGCACCACATCCGATCATCCATCGCCGCGAACTTACCGATGCGATGAAAGCCCGGTGCTGGCCGGTTGAAGGGCATCCGAGGCCGTTGATTATCATCGATATTGCACAACCACGAGATGTTGAAGAGGGTGCTGACAGGATTGACGGGGTCAGGCTTTTTTCCATCGACAACCTGCGCGTTATCAACGAGCAGACCATGACTAACCGGAAGGAGGAAGCAAAAAAGGCGCGGCAGTTCATCAATGACGAGCTAGATCTCTTTTTGCGTCAGTTACGGCGAAAGTCAGCCGATGATATTCTTGCTGCGCTCTATACCTGGGCCGAGGCAGTACGGACCCGGGAGAGGGATCGGGCAATCACCCGTCTGGGAAGTGAAGATGCGCGAATCGCAGAAGTAATAGATGACCTTTCAAGGGTACTATCAAAAAAACTCTTAACGGATGCGACTTTTGCTGTGCGGGCGAGTGCAGAAGATGGAGATTTGGAATCAGCAGAGATGCTAGTCAAAGCGATAATTCAGGGAGAACGTTTCTCCTTTGGTAAAAACAATTCTGATGAATTGAACAGATAACAATTTTACTGCCAGTTATTTCTTGGAAAAAGAAGTTTTTCAAGTTTTGTTAAATGCTGTCCTAGCAAGTCCAAGAAGAATCTCGTAATCTGTGGATGGACCACTCATACGGAATATCTCGTATATATTCCCACGTGTAAACGCAATTTCATAGTAAGCGGGTTGTTGCCCTGCCACCTGGACGTTTGAGGCCGCTGAATATGGTACCTTCAATCCGGAACTGACTGGGTCTATCATGGTGATTTCCGGCTTTGTATTTTCATAAGCTGCGATTGCGGTACTGATATCGCCAATATCTGGATTTGGGAGATCCATAATAAGGTACTGGTCCTGTGAACCGGCCATGGATCGTCCGCGATGGAGGATCTCCGGCAGGTTCTCTGCCGGATAAACCGCAATGTTCTGGGAAATAATCGTCGGAGGTATGGATGGGCCCTCATTTTTCTGGTACCTTACGATGTAGCCCCCTCTCCATCCAAGGTCTAGCGCGAGCCTGCTCATATCAATTTCATCCTTCGTTCTGTTTTCGATTACGAAAAAATCCTGTGGGATATCATCTGGCAGAAGGATCAGCTGTGCAGATTGTTTCTCATGAAAAGAATCACCAGCTGTGTGTTCCGAACCTGCAACGGGTCCGGTCGAACATCCGGCAACAAAAACAAGTGAGGCAAGAACCAGCAGGGAGACAATTCTGAACGATTTTATCATCATTCAATGGTTTACAGTGGTATTAAAAAACATATCGCCACCTGCTCCCCGGCGGAGGATCCTGACGGTCATAACCCTTGTGCAGTCGACCGCTGCTCCTGCTTCGATCCCCGGATACAGAAATAGGTCCTGGATAGACCCGCAAGCTTGGTGACAGGGCACGTCGGGCAGGTACAACCTTTCTTCTCAAACGTGCAGGAAGGACTCCTGCCCCGAATGCAGAAAAGAAGTTCTCCTTTCTCCCTCATGCACTCATTATAGGTCAGACAACTATTGCAGATGCAGAGTTCATGGAGACGGTCAATATCACCAGCCCGAGCTGTTGCATCTGATCCGGCAATCTTTTGTAAAAACACCTCTGATGAGTTCATGCGACCCCCCGTTGATCGGTTTTGGAATAAGTACATAATGAAAAACAAGGGATATTTCAATACATGCCTGCCCCACTAGTTGGACGGAAATTCGGGATTCATACTGTTCCCCCGCTGTCGTTCGAACAGGCTAGGACAATTAAAGTTGTCGGAATCTCCGGCTCGAGCCGGCAGCAGCCCATGATGAGCAAGTCCGAACGCCTGCTTGACCGTGCCCTGGATAAGTACCGCAGCTATGGCTGCACTGCAGAATTTATCCGGTTAAAAGACCTCGTCATCCATGACTGCGAAGGCAATTACTCGGAGAATCCCGCGTACTGCACTTATCCCTGCCAGAGCTCGATGAAGTACGAGGATGACCAGATGCAGGTGGTTTACGATGCGATCCTCGGTTGCGATATACTGATCCTGGCAACCCCGATCCGGTGGAACAATCACTCTGCGCTGGTGCAGAAATTTGTCGAGCGGATGAATGCGATCGAGAACCAATATTCGTGGTTTGGGAACCAGATGATAAAGAATAAAGTCTGTGGCCTTATCATCATCGGCCATGTGGACGGAGTCCAGCATGTTGCGGGAAACCTGCTCAATTTCTTTTCATGGCTCGGGTTCCATATTCCGGAAGACGCGATTGCATCATGGGTTGGGGAGAATGATGAGGATACGACAAGGGACTGGGAACTCATCGAAAAAAACC
Organism: Methanoregula sp. PtaU1.Bin051; assembly: GCA_002067895.1. Lineage (GTDB taxonomy): Archaea > Halobacteriota > Methanomicrobia > Methanomicrobiales > Methanospirillaceae > MVRE01. The sequence continues at coordinate 4,208 of MVRE01000015.1, forward strand.
GGTACACAAAGGAAGATCTTGAGAACCTCGTTACCAGTTCTCTCCAGCTAGCGTATAACCTCAAGACGGCAAATCCCGACGGAGCGGAAGCTAAAATATTGTAAACCATAAATAGCATCGCCGTTCATGGTACATCAGAAGTAAGACCGGCCGGTGAATCATGGTATTTCCTGTACGACGGATGAGAAGGGCAAGAATTAAGGCCATCCAGCCGATCCTCCGGCAGACCCGTATCACTCATGAGGATCTTGTTGTCCCCCTCTTTGTAGACCACAATCTCAAAAAAGCCAGCCCGATCGCATCAATGCCCGGTCAGTTCCGCTACCCGATTAGTGAGATGGGGGCCATTGCCGAAGAGATTCGGGATTCGGGACTGCGCGCCGTCCTCTTGTTCGGGATCCCGAAACATAAGGACGAACGTGCGACCGGTGCATATGAAGAAAACGGCGTCGTTCAGGAGGCAATAAGGTCGGTAAAGAGGGCTGTGCCGGAGATGGTCGTTATCACGGATGTCTGTGCCTGCGAATATACGGATCACGGCCACTGTGGTATCATTGGCAAGACCCGGAGGGGGATTGATCTTTTAAACGACCCGTCGCTCGAACTGATGGATCGGATCGCTGTCAGTCATGCGGAGGCGGGTGCCGATATCGTAGCCCCTTCCTGTATGCTGGACGGGATGGTTAGCTCACTCCGTTCGGCGCTGGATGGGGCAGGATCTTCCGAAACCCTGATCATGTCATACTCCACGAAGTTCGCATCGGCTTTCTACGGGCCGTTCAGGGAGGCTGCAGACTCCGGCTATTCTTTCGGAGACCGGACATCCTACCAGATCAACCCGGCAAACAGGCGCGAGGCATTTCTTGAGTCCGAGCTTGATGCCGGGGAAGGAGCGGATATCCTGATGGTCAAACCTGCCGGTTTCTATCTCGATGTGCTTGCCGAAATCGCAACCCTCGGACTCCCAGTTGCAGCATACCAGGTGAGCGGAGAGTACGCAATGATCAAGGCCGCTGCGGAACGCGGGTGGATCAGGGAGAAGGAAGCGATCCTTGAGAGCCTCATCTGCATAAAAAGGGCCGGGGCAGATATTATCATATCTTACTTTGCACGCGACGTAGCGGGGTGGCTTGTTGAAGAGCAGTGACCTTTTTGCCACGGCACGGCAGCTGATCCCGGGGGGGGTGTCGAGCCCGGTCCGTGCGATAAAGCCGTACCCGTTTTATACGGCGGAAGCATCCGGATCCCATATCCGCACCGTTGATGGCCGGGATCTTATTGACTGCTGCTGTGCTTACGGCCCTTTAATCCTCGGCCATGCAAATCCAGTAATACGCGGGGCGATTAAGTCCCAGCTGGAAAAGGGCTGGCTATACGGAACCCCGGTACCACTTGAGCCTGAATTTGCCCGGCTGATCACGTCAGACCACCCGGGTATGGATATGGTACGGTTTGTCTCAAGCGGGTCGGAGGCAACAATGGCCGCGATACGGCTTGCCCGGGGGTTTACCGGGAAACCGGACATCGTTAAAATAGAAGGGGGATTTCACGGAGCCCATGACGGTGTGCTGGTCAAGGCCGGGTCCGGTGCGACAACGCTGGGTATTCCGGATTCCGCCGGGGTACTTGCGGACATTGTCGCCCATACACGGCAGGTTCCGTATAACGATCCCGAAGCACTTGAGTCCCTGTTATCAGGCAATCCTGATATGGCAGCCCTGATCTTAGAACCTGTGATGGGGAACATTGGCCCGGTGCTTCCTGAGAAGAATTACCTGCAGGAGATCCGTTCGATAACGAAAGCGCACGACGTCCTCCTCATCTTTGATGAAGTAATCACCGGGTACCGGGTCGGCATCGGGGGCGCACAAAAATATTTTAGGGTGCGGCCGGATTTGACAACTCTTGGCAAGATCATTGGCGGGGGGCTCCCGATCGGCGCTTTTGGCGGACGCAGGGAGATCATGGAGATGACAGCACCGGCCGGCCCGGTTTACCAGGCAGGAACATTCTCCGGTAATTCGCTCTCTCTCTCGGCAGGAATTGCTACCGTGCGCTTCCTGCAGAAGAACCGCGGAATATACGGGGATCTTGAAAAGAAGAGTGCTGCAATAAAGGATTGTATCCCGAAAGATGCTGACGGTTCGTTTGTCTCTCTCGGATCCATGTTCAAGTATTTCTTCCGGCCTACACCGCCGCGCAACTACCAGGAGGTCAAGGAGTGCGATACTGGAGCATTTTCAAGGTTCTGGACCTGTATGATGGACCGTGGAATTTTCCTTCCCCCGTCACAGTTTGAGACAAACTTCCTTTCCTCTGCGCATACCGAAGATGATCTCGAACGGATTATGGCGGCGTATGCATCATGCATCTGAAGGTCGGTACACGGAGCAGTAAACTCGCGCTCGCCCAGACAGAAATTGTGATCAGCAGGCTTACCGCGATGGGCATATCAGCGGAGAAGGTAATGATAACGACGCAGGGCGATGCAACTACGGGAGTCCCGCTCCACGAGATCGGGGGGCAGGGGGTTTTTGTCAGGGCCCTCGACGATGCGATTCTCTCCGGTGAGATCGACTGTGCCGTACATAGCATGAAAGACATCCCGGCCTACCGCCCGTCCGGGCTGTTTACGGCTGCCGTTCTGAAGCGGGATCCACCGACTGATTACCTTGCCTGTACAAAGGACCTTGATGATGTAGAGATTATCGGGACTTCCAGCACCCGGAGGCGTGCCCAGCTCCTGCGCCATGATCCTGATCTTGCTATCCGGGACCTCCGGGGAAACGTGGATACAAGGATCCGGAAACTGAATGCCGGCGAATATGATGCCATCGTGTTGGCAGAAGCCGGGTTAATCCGGCTATCGATCGATATCCCCGGCGAACGGCTTCCTGCAGACAAGTTCGTCCCATCGCCCAATCAGGGGACTATCGCCATTGTCAGCCGAGCCGATCCATCGCTAATGGAGATCTTCTCGGCACTTGATGATCCCGCAACCCGGACGGATGTAGCAGCCGAACGCGTGGTCATGGAGCAGCTGGGTGGCGGCTGTTTTACCCCTCTTGGAATCTACTGTAGATCCGGTCATCTTATCGCGGAGGTTCTTTCTATTGACGGGAGCCGTACTCAGCGGATCGAAGTCGATGTGCCGAGTATCGAAAGTGCGCGGGAGCAGGGACGTATCCTCCGTAACCGTGCCGACGACCTGATCGCAGAAGCGTATGCAGCATTGAAGGTGAGGACATGACTGGAAAAGTCTATCTTGTAGGATCCGGCCCGGGAGGCACCGGACTCCTTACACTCCGGGCACGGGAAGCAATAGATGCGGCAGATGTCGTGCTGTACGACCAGCTTCCGGGCGATGAGATATTATCGACCCTTCCGGCCCATGCCGAAAAGATCGACTGCGGCAAGTATGGCGGAAGGCATGTGCTGGAGCAGGATGAGATTGAGGCCTTGATTATCGATCGCGCGCAAAAGGGAAAAACCGTTGTCCGGCTCAAGGGCGGCGACCCGTTCCTGTTCGGGCGCGGCGGTGAGGAACTGGAAAAAGTCCGCGCGGCAGGGATTGCGGTCGAGATGGTGCCGGGCATCACAAGCGCTCTTGCTGTCCCGGCATCGGTAGGCATTCCCCTGACGCACCGGAACTATGCCTCGCAGGTAACGATAATTACCGGCCATGAGGATCCGGCCAAAGGCGAATCGGCGGTTGACTGGCAGGTTCTTGGTAAAAGCCGGGGCACGATCGTGATCCTCATGGGGGTCGCAAACCTCCCCGCGATCGTTGAAACTCTTATCAACAACGGGAAGAACCCTGAAACACCGGTTGCAATTATTGAACGGGGGCTCCGGAAGGATCGAAGAGTAACAACCGCTCCTTTAAAAACGATTGCAGCCGTCGCACGAATAGCGGAAGTGCGGCCTCCGGCCGTGATCGTAATCGGGGATGTCGTGAAATTATATAATCCGGACGCACCGGATCTTATACCGGTTAATTCTGACTGAGGGGAAAAGATCAATGCTTCTTGAATTTGTCCAGAAATATGAGCGGTTGATATATGGTGCCCTGATCGTGATGCTGATGGTTGTGCTGACATTTGCAATCATCGAGCTGGCGTGGGTTCTTATAACGAATTTAATCAATCCGCCGATCCTGCTGATGGAGAACCACGAGCTGGTCAATGTCCTTGGTATCTTCCTCCTTGTCCTTATCGGGGTCGAGCTTCTGGATACGATACTCGCGTATTTCCGGGAGAATACGATCCATGTTGAGATTGTCGTTCTTCTCGCACTGATTGCAATATCCCGCAAAGTTATCCTGCTTGATCCTTCCCAGAGCGAACCTATGGAACTAATCGGTATCGGTATCATGATAATCGGTATAGCGGCAGCATACTACCTCGTCAAAAGGGCAGGAATCGGACATTTGCCTGACAAAGTACGGAAAGAGTGAAAAATTCAAACTACCATCAGATTTTTAGATCCGGTGGTCGAATTCCATATGGAATGGTTGTTATTTTCTCGTCGGTTTCTATGCCTGCATTTCCTGAACAAGTCTTAATACCGTAACACAACTAAAATTTAGAAGATGAGTGCCGAAAAAATTCCCGGTGGACCGACACAGGACGAGGTTCTTGCAATTGACCTGTTCAAGCTTGGGATCCGGCCCGGTGACGTTATCCTCGATCTCGGTTGTGGGACAGGAAAAGTCAGCATAGCTGCTGCACGGGCGGCACACCATGTCGTTGCGATCGACAGGCGGGCAGAAGCGATACGATTCGCAAAGCGCGAAGCGAAGAGATCCGCCATTGATAATATCGAATTCCGTACGATCGAAGGAGCAAAATTTCTCGGGATGGACAATCGTATTTTTGACTGCGCGTTTGTCGGCGGATCGCGCGGCCTGTCCGGTTTTCTCCCGGCACTCTCGCAAAGGGTGCGCCGGACAATTGTCGTAAACGCGGTGCTTCTCTCAACAATCAATACTACGGTATCACTGATGCAGGACCTTGGTATATTTCGCGAAATCTTGCATGTCCAGGTATCACGGTCACAGGATATTGGAGGCAGTCTTATGTTCAGGCCCATTGACCCCGTATATATCATCGTAGGAAATGGTGGAACATGCTGATCGGTCTCGGTCTCGGACCTGGTAATCCGGAGCTCCTGACGCTTCGTGCTGTCCGGTTGCTCAAAGAGGCAGACAAGGTCTTCGTCCCTGGCAGGATCGCATACGATCTCGTTGCACCGTACCGGACGCCCGTCCTGCTGGAATTTCCCATGACCGATGATGAGGTACGGATCATGGCATGCTTAAAAGACAATGCAAAACGAATTGCCCCTGTGGCGGAGAAAGGGTGTGCGGTCTTTGGGATCCTTGGCGACCCCAACTTCTTCTCCACCTTCTCCCGTCTCTGTGCCGTGATCGCAGAAGAGCATCCTGATATCGAATACCGTACAGAACCCGGCATATCGTCCATTACGGCATTTGCTGCAGCCGCGGGCCTAACGCTTTCTGACGGTTTTATCGTCTCAGATGGAGGGGTGCCGGATGTGCGGATCCTGCTTAAAGTCAGGCGCCCGAAAGAGATGGCGGAGGAACTAATAGCAGAAGGATTTTCACGGTTCGTGCTGGTAGAGAAGATGTACTTCCCGGATATGAAAATTTACAGGGACGATGAACTACCGGAAAAGAGTGAATATTTAAGCGTCATGTATGCGAGGAAGTGACATGGCCAATTCAAAGGATCCGATCATCTATATTGTTGGTGCAGGCCCGGGTGATCCGGATCTCATTACGGTAAAGGGAAAGACACTTCTTGAAAAAGCAGAAGTGCTCATTTACGCAGGATCGCTTGTCAACCCTGTACTTATAGCCTCCTGTCCAGCAGACGTGAAGGTTGACAGCTGGGGGCTGGAACTTGAGGAAATCGTAGCCCGGATGGAACAGCATGCAAAAGCCGGTCGGATAGTTGTACGTCTCCATTCCGGCGACCCATCCCTTTTCGGGGCAATTGTCGAACAGATGGAAGAGCTGGAACGGCGTGGTGTTAAAACCGAGATCATACCCGGCGTCTCCTCGCTTTTTGCTGCAGCGGCTGCGCTCCAGATCGAGCTGGTTCTCAACGGTATTACGGATGCGGTTGCCATTACCCGACCTGCAGGAAAAACTCTTGAAGAAGATCATATTCCCGAGCTGTCTGCGCTTGGGGCGACAATCGCGGTGTTTCTGGGCACTGACCGGTTCGGGGAGGTTACACAAAAACTCCGCTGTCCTCCCGATATGCCTGCTGCAGTCGTCTACCATGCTTCATGGCCGGACCAGAAGATTATACGCGGCACTGTCTCAGATATCGCAGCAAAAGCACGGGGCGCCGGCATCACGAAGACTGCGCTCCTTATTGTCGGGCGGGTCGTAGATCCGAAGGGAGAGTACCGGAGGTCGCATCTTTACTCATGACAGGAACTGTCGTAATCGCATTCCCGCGATCGTCAAAATATGCACAAAAGATCGCAGACCACCTCAAAGCAACGTACTATCCCTACGATCCTGAGATATTCTCCCGGGTCTTTGCATCCGCCGACAGGATCATCGCACTGATGGCAACTGGCATCGTTGTCCGTTCAATCGCCCCGCTCGTTCGGGATAAGTGGGTTGACCCTGCAATTGTCGTCGTCAGTCCGGACCTGTCATATGCAATCCCTTTAATCGGGGGCCATCATGGCGCAAACGATCTTGCCAGAGAGCTTGTGCCCCTCGGGATCCGTCCGGTCATTACGACGGCGACCGAGGCTCTCGGTAAAGAGGCTGTCGAAGCCATCGCCGTAAAAGAACAATGCGAGGTCCTCAACCGAGAATCCACGCGCCACGTGAATTCGGCAATACTCGAAACCGATGTCCCCGTACATCCCATTAACGGCCCTGCAGTCGTTATCGCCGGTCCCGGTGTGTCCGTACTGACAAGAAAGGGTAAATACGTTGTCGGTATCGGGTGCCGGAAGGGAGTGCGGAGCGGGGAAGTCATGTCGGCAATCGGACAGGCGCTTGCTACGTTAGGGATAGCGCACGATGATGTTTTTGTATACGCAACAACGGTTAAGAAACTCCACGAACGCGGCCTTGCAGATGCGATCAACTCCTTATCTTCCGGCCTGATATTCCTAGATGACGATACTGTCAATGCACAGTCAGCACCTTCATCCTCGAAGGCTGGGAAGATCGGCCTTGCCGGGGTCGCTGAACCATGCGCTATTGCGATATCAAAGAAAAAGGAGCTTGTCATGAGAAAGACTGTATACGGGAAGGTGACGCTTGCCATCGCACGCTGAGCAGGGATGGCTTGCCATTGTCGGCATAGGTCCGGGAAACCGTCAGCAGATGACAGCCCGGGCATTAAAGGTGATTGCGGGTGCCGATATCGTAATCGGCAATGATACGTACCTTGACCAGCTCGAATCACTTCTCACCAGGAAGGAAATTATCAGGAGCACGATGGGGAAAGAGGTTGAGCGTGCGAAGGCAGCGATCGAATATGCAACGGAGCGGCGTGTTGCAATCGTTTCTGGAGGCGATGCAGGAGTATACGGGATGGCCGGAATCGTCCTCGAAGTTCTCGAACATACGGGAATCGATCTGCATATAGAGATCGTGCCGGGGGTCACTGCGGCAAATGCTGCAGCGTCCCGGGTCGGTTCCCCGCTTTCCGGGGATTTCGCAGTCATCAGTCTCTCTGATCTCTTAACTCCTCTTAAAGTCATCGAGAAGCGTCTTTCCGCGATCTTCTCAGCAGGCATCCCGGTTGTCCTGTACAATCCAAAGAGCCGGGGCAGGCCGCACAACTTCGCCCGTGCCGTTACGATTGCCCGCAAGTACATGCCCGATACGGTCCCGGTTGCGATGATAAAAAACGCGTACCGTGACGGGGAAGAGATCTGCATAACAACGCTCGGGGAAGCGGAAAAGCACGAAGACTTCGTTGACATGCATACGACTGTTATCATCGGTGGCGAGGAAAGCAGGATCTGGAGGATGGGAACTGATGTCAAAGGAATCATCACACCGCGAGGCTACCACAGGAAATATGTATACTGATCTTGGTGCCGAGACGCCGGAAGCGTACGCGATATCGAAAAAGTCACGGATGCTGGCACGTTCGGCGATTGGCAACACTAGCGTAGAAGACCGGATCCGCCAGCGGTGTGCGGTTGCGGTCGGTGATTTTTCATTCGCCCCGCTCATGCGATTCAGCCACGATCCCGTAGCTGCAGCCCTTTCGGCCCTTGACAACAGGGCTGTGATCATAACAGACATCCGTATGGTGCAGGTCGGCATCCTGAAGAAAGGGCATAACTCGGATGTGATCTGCGCGCTGGATTTCGGTTCGGCGCTTGCAAAGGAATGCGGGATCACCCGGAGCTCGGCAGGTTTCATTGCCCTTGGCGATCGCATCTGCGATGCGATACTCGTTATCGGAAATGCACCTTCAGCTCTCTTAACGATATGTACCATGGCGGGCGACGGCATTCGCCCGGCTGTAGTGATCGGAACTCCTGTCGGTTTTGTCAATGCGGCGGAATCGAAAGAAGTCCTGCGCGGGCTCGACATCCCGTCTGTGTCAAATGAAGGGACACGCGGTGGTACCCCGGTTGCCGTTGCGGCGATGAACGAGTGCATCACGATGTATGCGGAGAATGTCACTCATGCGAGATCCGGTAACCGGGTTTGAGTACCCTGAAGAATGGGTTGCAAAGTGCCGGTCGACTGAATTATTGGAGCAGGCCAGCAAGGGTCTTGCAGTCCTCACGGCATCCGGTGCAGTCCTGCGCAGGGGATATACCACCGGTACAACGGCAGCGGCCGCCTGCAAAGCTGCAATACTTTCACTGAAGGACGACATCGAATCCGTCACCGTCACGATTCCGTGCAGCCTTACGGTTGACGTACCGGTCAAGGCTGCAGGAGGAACAGCGGAATGCAGGAAGTATGGCGGTGATTATCCAAGTGATGAGACTGCCGGTATAACCGTTATTGCAACTGCAGTGGCGAAGGACAACGGGCTCGATCTCGTACCTGGTGCAGGCATAGGGATGTTTGTCCGTGACACCCCCCGGTTCAGGAAAGGTACCCCTGCAATCACCCCGGCCCCACTCGCCTGCATTCTCAGGTCGATGGAAGAAGCTTTAAAAAAGACCGGTCTCTCCGGCGCTGCGGTCCTCCTTGAAATTCCGGAAGGTGCGGCTGTGGCAGCCCGCACACTCAACAAACGAGTCGGTGTCGAAGGCGGGATCTCTGTACTTGGTACTACAGGTCTCGTCGAACCTTGGGATGATCACCTGACGGCTTCAGCAATCGACCGGATTACCCGTGCCTCCAAGGTCGTACTAACCACAGGACGGATTGGACTCCGCCATGCCCGCCTCCGTTACCCGGATTATGAGGTTGTCCTTATTGGCTCAAAGATCCGAGATGCACTGGCTGCATCCTTGGGCGAAGTGATACTTTTCGGTCTACCCGCACTTATCCTGAAGTATATAAAGCCGGATATTCTCGCGGGCACCGGCTATACAACAGTTGAGGAGTTGAGTATATCGCCCGGTTTTGCCGGCATTGTTGCAGAATCCCTTGCAGAGTTCCAAAAGGAGATGCCGGATGTCCGCGTTGTCCTTATCAGCCGCGAAGGGGAAGTCATAGGTGAGAGTCGATGAAGATTGTGGGAGTGGGATGCGGGCCAGGTTTCCTGACCGAGCAGGCAATCCGTGTCATCCGGGAAGCATCTCTGATTTATGGATCAGATCGGGCCATCAGGATCATCCAGCCTCATATCAGGCCCGGCTGCCGTGTACATACTATCGACGATTTCAAGGCACTTCCATCTCTCCCGGAAGAAGCGGTCGTGCTATCGACCGGAGATCCTATGCTTGCAGGTCTCGGTTACCTGAATGGCGAAGTAATCCCGGGTATCTCTTCCCTTCAGGTCGCGGCAGCTAGGCTCCGGATTCCCCTTGCCCGGATTATACCGATAGTTGCTCACGGGACCGGGCATACAAAGGGCATGGAGCAGGCACTTGTAGAGCTGGACCGGGGGAACATTGTGTTTGTAATCGCTGATCCGAAATTCAAGTGCTCCGATCTTTACCGGCGCGCAGCAGATCTGAAGATCCCCCTCCGTATAGCTGTCTGCGAAAATCTCGGATACCCAGACGAACGGATTATAACCGGAACAATCGAATCCCCTCCGTATCCTTCCGGAGTTCTTTATTCCCTGATTATGGGGAACTTTTAACAGTGGATCCTTATAACAAATCTGTTCTTATAAACCGGAAGCCTTTTTCCCCGGCATAGGAAAAATATATCATGGACAAGGCAACCAGAACCCAGTTCTCGCTTGCATTTTTTGCGATCGGTTTTTCCATGATTGTTATTCAGGATTTAAAGAAAATCGAATCCATTCCTCTTGGAATCACTCAGTATTTTCCTGTTATGTTCTATCTTGGGCTTATCTTCATGGTAATCGGATATTACCTACGATAAAATCTTAGATGTCTTTTTTTAGCAGGTATCTGAAGCGATCCTGAAATAAATTAGCTCAATGGCAGGGGATCAGGTATTTTCCTTATCGGACCTTTTTTGCTCTTCGCCTTTCTCTGCTTCAACCTTGATCTCGCATTGTCGGTCGCCCATGCACATCGCCCGGACGAACCGGGACCCATATTTCCGGTTGAGATTCTTTTGTGCTGAAAGGGTAAAGGCCATGCAACGGTTAAAGGTCCCGTTATGAACCGCGCCCATGACTGCATTCTGTTTGAGGAACGGGCAATGCTTGACCATGATTACGGCCCCATCATCTCCGACCTCGATCATCTCTCCCTTGTAGTCAGGCCCGAACAGAATGGCTGTCACCGTCCGCAAGCTCTCTGCAATCTCCTGTGCATTTCTGACAGGGAGTTGAAGGGAGCGGGCAATCTCAAAGGCGAATTTCGCGAGATCCATCCAAATCTCGCGTTCAAGTTGATCATACTTATCTTGGAGTACCGGTCGAAAGACAACATCGTACATCGCCGGCAGGCGTGCAGCGCACTGTGCAGAGAGCTGCCATTTTGTATTATCCGGGATGGATTTGAGATCATGCATGACTTTCCCTTTCCTGTGATTGTGCATTGGGCTGTAAAGATATCAAATCATGGGTCGTCTATACCCGAACAAGATATCAATCGTAACCAACTTTATTGGTTAGTGATACGAAGCTGTGAGCCGGTACGTTCAAGAAATCCTTCTGAAATGAGATTATTAATAATCCTGCGCGTCCGCTCCGGCATTTCCTTGGAGGTTTTTCGGATAAGATCTTCCTCTTCCAGAGCCGAATTATTAATCAAGAGTCTTTGTAACAAGGGGGAGAATATCGCGATCAGCAACAGTATCTCTGCCGGCAAAAAAGAAGTGGATGAAGATACGCCGGATGTTAGTCTCGATAAAAACGACCGGTTCGTTGAAAGCAAATGCTGCAATTGAATGCGCCGTTGCATTTCCGATACCGGGAAACAATGCAAGGATTTCGGGATCCCGTGGCACCTGACCGTCATATCTCTCCACAATCATCCTCGCACATCCTGAAAGGGCGATAGCACGCCGGTTGTATCCCATGCCCTGCCAGACGGACAGTAGTTCCGGTAACTTGGCCCGTGCAAGATCAAAGCAGGTGGGATAAACAGCAATAAATTCAGGGAATTTTTTAATAACACGATCCACACGGGTCTGCTGGAGCATAATCTCTGAGACAAGAATGTGATAAGGGTTCGTCGTCTGTCTCCAAGGGAGATCCCTGCCACTTTTCTTATAGAAGGTAAGGATTATCTTGCGGAAACGGGAGATTACCTTTGGGGAGACACCTTCAGATTTCAGCAGTTCGTGGAACCGGCCAGCCTGATCTTTGTTATAAACCTGATTTCCGGAATTTCTGGTCATAATTGCTATTATCTCGGAGTTCGTGGTACTGATTTACCCGCCCGTAGGCAATAAAATAGGGATTGATGCAAAAGGTTCTATGAACCGGATAGGCACCCGGTTTTCAGGTACTAGTCCTCTTGAACAGCGTGTCCAGCTCGGCACGGCTGAAACGGATCATTGTAGGCCTGCCATGCGGGCAGGTATGGGGATTACGCGTACGGGACAGCTGCTGGAGGAGTCGCCGGCACTGCTCCCCGGTGCACACGGTACCTGCCTTGATCGCCCCCCGGCAGGCTATGATCCGGGTGATCTGCTCACGACGGGTGACAGGGTTCTTCAGATCTTCACGGGTCAGATCATCTGCAATATCGGTGACTGTGGCTGCCGCTTCCTCAGCCTTCCCGAGAATCACGGGAACGGCGCTGATCATAAAACTGTTCCTGCCAAATTCCGTAATCAGGAATCCCTCATCCCTCAGTTCAGGCAGGATACTGCGCATCACGGCAGCGTCCCGTGCTGAACGTTCAAGGACGACCGGGACAATAAGTTCCTGGGATAGCGGAATTGTTTTGTCCCTTGCACGGACCTGTTCGTACAGGATCCGCTCGTGCGCTGCATGCTGATCGACAATGATCAAATCCCCGCCGGCTGTTGCCGTAAGGAGATAAATGCCGCCAAACTGACCGATCAGGTCCATCTCCGGGATCCGGTCAGTAACCGGTTCCGATCCTGTAGGGAGCTCGGTCTGTCTGAGCTGCCGATCGGTCATGCTGATGCCTGTATGAGTTGACTCGCTGATTCCTGCAACCGGGGCCGGTGCATGGTCATAGAGGGTCTTTACGACCGGTGGAAACGTCTTTGGTGATGCAAGAGGCAGGGCCCCCGTCAGTACTGACGGGACAAGGTCGGCACCGCGCAGGGCAGTCCTGATAGCATCCCGCACGATCTCCCTGACCTGTCCTTCGCGGCTCAGCCGAACCAGTTTCTTTGCAGGATGTACGTTTACATCTATCAAGCGCGGGTCGATAGATAATGAAAGGAAGGCGATCGGGTACCGGTCTTTCGGCAGGAGTGTCCCATACCCTTCAATGATCGCGCTGGTGATCACCAATGAGGAAACATACCGGCGGTTGATAGCAATGATGATACGGCTCTGGTTCTTGCGCTGGACTGAAGGGAGGGAAATAAAACCGTTGATGGAGAGGAACGGGTGGCGGTAATTGACCGGGATCATTGATTGCGTCACATCTTCTCCGAAAATGCGTACAACAGTATCGATAAGTTTTGCCGACTGTTCTGTTGTGATAATATTCTTTCCGTTGTGCGTCAAAAAGAACGTGATTTCCGGGTGGGCAAGGGCGATTCCCTCGACAACTCCTGTGATTCGGGCGATCTCTGTTGGAAGGTTTTTTAAAAATTTTTTTCGTGCCGGCGTATTAAAAAACAGATCTGTTACAAGCACATCGGATCCCTCGGGGACACCGGTCTCTCGGGATTCCATGACAACACCTCCCTCGATAACGATTTTGGTTCCCGCAACGGCCCCGGTACCGCGCTCTCTGGTCGAGAGTATGACTCTGGAAACAGCGGCAATGCTTGCGAGGGCTTCCCCACGAAATCCGAGAGTTGTTACCGAGTCCAGATCGGAAGCATGGGCGATCTTGCTTGTTGCATGGGGCGTAAAGGCAAGCCGGGCGTCAGCCGGGGACATCCCCGTTCCGTCATCGACAACCCGGATGCCAGTGATTGCACCATGGGCAGATGTCACATCGATCCGGATCCTGCCGGCATCGGCATCAACCGAGTTCTCGACTAGTTCCTTGACAACCGATGCAGGGCGCTCGACGACCTCCCCGGCCGCGATCTTGTTGACCGTTGCAGGATCGAGGATATGAATCTTCCCGGCAGGTCTGGACGTCATCATGGGTTCTCTCCTTCTTTATCCAGATTCGATCTCAGTTCATGCAGCTTTACGAGAGCCTGAACGGGGGTCATGCTTTCAGGATTGAGCCGGCGCAGTTCTTCCAGTACAGGATGGGAGGGCGTAGGTTTCTGTGCCTGGGGGGCATCATCCGAAATCAGGAGCTGGGTGTAGCGCTGGACCCGTGATCCCTGATTAGATGTACCGTCTAGTGCCTGAAGAAGAACTGTATCAGCCCGGTCGGTCACCTTTTTTGGAATCCCTGCGAGCCTAGCCACATGGATACCATAGCTCCGGTCGGTCGCCCCGGGGATAAGTCTGCGAAGGAAAATAACCTCATCCTTTGTCTCCCTGACCGCAAAATGGAAATTTCTCACCTGTTTTAATTCGTGCTCTACATTGACGAGCTCATGGAAATGAGTTGCAAAGAGCGTCTTTGGGCCAGCGACAGGCGACTTTCCGTGCAGGTATTCCAGCACTGATCTCGCGATTGCGTATCCGTCAATCGTGCTGGTACCCCGCCCGATCTCATCGAGGATGACAAGGCTTTTTACTGTCACGTTGTTGAGGATGTTTGCAAGTTCGAGCATCTCGACCATGAATGTGCTCTGCCCGCTTGCGAGGTCGTCAAAGGCTCCGACACGTGTGAAGATCCTGTCGATTACACCAATCTCCGCGTGTCGTGCCGGAACGAAACTGCCGGCCTGTGCCATGATGCAGATGAGTGCGACCGCTCTCATATATGTGGACTTTCCTGCCATATTGGCACCGGTGATGATCATGATCCGGGTCCCGCTTCCCGAGAGATCGGTATCATTCGGAACGAACCCGGCCGGTGAACTGCGCTCCACTACGGGATGCCTGCCGTCCCGGATCACGATACTGTCACGGTTATTGACCAATGGCCGGATATACCCACCGGCCTTGGCCGTTTCGGCAAGCGCGCTATACAGGTCGAGTTCCGCAATCCCCAGCGCCGTTTCCTGGATCTCCGGAACCACATTCTTCAGGATATCGAGGAGCGACGTGTAGAGATCCCGTTCGAGGGAGAGCAGGCGCTCGTCAGCATTGTTGAGGAGTGTTTCCTTCTCCCGAAGCTCAGGCAGGGTATACCGCTCGCCGGTTGCCGTGGTCTGTTTCCGCTCATAATAATCCGGCACCAGAGGCAGGTTGGGTCTGGTCACGTCGATATAATAACCAAAGATCCGGTTATACCCGATCTTTAAGGATTTGATACCTGTTTTCTCCCGTTCCCTGTTCTGGAGGCCGGCGATCCAATCCCTCCCCTCGCGAAGGACGCCTCTGAGTTCATCTAGTTCCCTGGAATAACCTTCACGTATCACACCGCCGTTGCGCGGCGTAGCCGGGGGATCATCAATAATTGCGCGTTCGATGAGGGTGGCAGTTTCCGGAACCGGATGGAGGCGGTTCTTAGCCTGTGCAATAAGTGAGGGAATATCCGTTTCCTCTGATCCAATCTGGTCCCTGATTTCCGGAATCTTCCGGAGCGTTGATGCAAGCGCGATAAGGTCACGGGGGCCGGCATTGCCATACGCAATCCGCGCCGCGATTCGTTGAAGATCGGCGAGGCTGGCAAGACCGGCCCGCAAAATATGCCTTTTTGTGGGATTCTTTACCCAGAATTCCACGGAATCAAGCCGCGCATTAATCTCATCTGTGTCGATAAGGGGACGCGTGAGCCTGAACCGGAGCAGCCGGTTCCCCATGGGTGTTTTTGTCTTATTGAGACAGGAGAGCAGGGTGTTCCCTCTTGTTGCCGGGCGGATGCTTTCGGTTATTTCCAGATTGCGCAGGGTGACGGCGTCAAGAAGCATGCAATGGGCTGTCGTGCGCGTAGAGAGTCCTCTCACATACTCGAGCGATGACTGTTGCGTCTCCTTTGCGTATCCCAGTGCAGCAGCTGCCGCTCCCAGTGCAGCCGGTATTGACTCGCACCCGTAACCGGCAAGGGAGAGAACATGGAATTGATCAAGGAGGACTTGCCCTGCCTGTTCGGTGTCAAATGCATCATCCCTGAACGTATGGACAACGACCCCGCGATCTGCAATCGCCGAAGAAATTGTCTTCGGCACGTTAGCCGGGATGATACATTCGGCCGGGCGGTACCGTACAACTTCAGAAATGATGTCCTGTAATGGATTGTCCGGTGGGATTATGGAGACGAAGAACTCACCGGTCGAAATATCGAGAAAGGCAAGTCCCCAGTCCGCCCCGCCCGTTCCGGGGCATAATGCCATCAGGTACCTGGCATCCGATGATGGTAGCATGGATGGATCGATTACCGTGCCGGGCGTGATTACCCGCACGACATCCCGCTTTACGATCCCTTTAGCCTTTTTCGCATCCTCCAGCTGGTCGCAGACCGCAACCTTGTAGCCTTTGGCCACGAGGCGTGCGATATAACTGTCGGCCGCATGGTACGGCACGCCGGCGAGAGGTACACGCCCCTCATTACCCTTAGACCGGGAGGTAAGCACCAGATCGAGTTCCCGGGAGATCAGTTCAGCGTCTGAACCAAACGTTTCGTAAAAATCGCCGATATGAAAAAATAGGATTGCGTCCATGTACCGTGCCTTGATTTTCTGGTACTGGCGCATTCCGGGTGAGATATTCTCCCGTATGTTCTCATCAGATCCGCACACCTCCGGTCTTTTTTTCATGGCTGTAGAAAGGTATCTGATTGTAAGAATAAAACGGATCTGATCCTTCCGGCATTTAGTCTTGTAAATACCTTTACGTCCATTTATATGGGATCATCGGCATCTGGCAATGCATGTATACCTGCACTGGCAAACAGTAGTAGGAGCTGATGTATGGCTGAAGTACCGGCAACAACAGTTGTGCTGCACACGAACAAGGGGAATGTTATAATCCGGCTTGATCCCGCAATGCCGATAACGGCAGGAAATTTTGAGAAACTCGCGCGATCGGGATTCTATAACGGGGTTATTTTCCACCGGGTGATCCCTGGATTCATGATTCAGGGGGGGGATCCAACCGGGACCGGTAAGGGGGGGCCGGGATATGTTATCCGTGACGAATTCACCGGAGAAAACCGGAATGACAGGGGCACAATCTCGATGGCCAACGCCGGCCCCAATACTGGAGGGAGCCAGTTCTTCATCAATCTGGTCAATAACAATTTCCTTGACGGAAAACACCCGGTATTCGGAAAAGTGATCGACGGCATGGATGTTGTCGACACCATTGCAAAAGTTGAGACTGATATGAATGACCGGCCCTGTACTGAGATGAAGATCATCAGCGTCGAAGTTGTCTGAATCTTTTTATCCCCATTTTAATCCCATAAATAAGAAGGAATGGCAGGGAGACGACTGCCACAATCACCTCGAAGATAATCCCGACAGTAAAGATGTATCCCAGCATGGCAAGAATACGGTCGAGCAGGTTGATGACCGGCGCAAAGCCGCTCATGATGACGAGCAGGCATGTTGCGGCAATGAGAGCAATGCCGATTGCTGCGTTGGTGAAATCCTGCGCACTCGGGCCAAGGGAGAGGATGATGGTGATACAAACGTAGAGATACAGAATGAACCAGCCGTTGAACCGGACAGTCAGGTTGTTGTAGAAGAGGTTGGTTACGGTTGTGATAATGACCGGGAATGTCAGATCGCCATCTGGTGGAGGCATGACAATTCCTAGAGGAACGTTAATAACAGACTGGAAGATCCACGTCAGGAGAACGAGGAACAGCGGCAAAAGGAGAAGCGGTGCCGTGCTGATGATAACTGATCCAAGAAGCGGGATCTCCGGTTCTGCATAGGTGACAGATCCGCCGTCTCTCGAAAAAAGAACAACGTTCCTGATCTTTGCACCAGTTATGAGGCATCCGATGATATGGGCCAGCTCGTGAAGAACAATCCCTGGCATCCGAATCGCATGATAAAGTGTGCGCAGGGGCAGGATCTGCGCATATAGCCTGTCGAAACCATAAGAGATGAGTATGACTGTTGCAGCGAGCAACAGAAATGTAAAAAAACCAAAAACGTCCATTCCGGAGCAATCCTTTCACGATGATTTGAGCGGCCCGTGTAAAAAATGTACTATCATTCCCGACCCCACCTGTCTTTTCAGGTATGCTGATATTTCCTGACCGGAAATATGAAAAAAAGGATCAGGTATAACTAGGTTCAGAGGTTTTTTAAGGCAACAAGATCCTTGACCCCGACAAGTTTCCAGACAAGGGAGCGCTCTTCCCGTGCGATTGCAACCGGCGCATCGTCGGGAGAATGGCCAAGGGCAGCAAGGATATTGCAGGAAAGATCTTTTTCGACAATCATATCGACAAATTTTTCACGGATCATTTTCTTTTCGATGGAATCCGTCACTTCCTCAAGATATCCCTGCAGGGTTACGAACATGAACGAGGAGAGATCCTTTGAGTACTTGTCGACTTCTACCGAAACGTAGGGGCTCTTCCTGAAATAATCGATTTTTTTGCCGTACTTTGTTGACAGGAAGTAGAGGAATGAACCGTCGAATATGTAGAGAAACGGTGCGATGTATGGATATTTTTCACCTTGGAATGCGATTCGGCAGATGTATGCTTTTTCAATGAGCCGGTCATATTCCTTTTTCTCCATGCGGGGAATCTTGACAATCTCCATAAGTCAACACCATCTGATGTGAATAAATAGATGATAAACTTTTTTTATATGTATGCCGGAAGCCGCTAAGGCAACTTCTCAACAGGGAAACCGGCATTAATCCATGCCGTCATGCCGCCCAGAATATTTGTGATTCTGGAAAATCCGTTTTTCTGAAGGAAACTTGCTGCTAGACTGCCTTTGAAACCGGTATCGCAGATGACGACGATCCATCTGTTTTTGGGAAGGTTATGAATGTGCTGCGGCAGTTCACCGACATATATCTGATGCGCTCCATTGATGTGGCCGACAGAGCTGAAATTTTTGATGTCGCGTACATCGAGAATAAATAGGGACTCCGTCTGGAGCCTCTCATACAGTTGCTGGACTGTGCAGGTCCCAAAGGACACTGTCTTCTGCGCGCCCTTGAACCATGCTGCAAAACCGCCAGCAAGGAAACCTGCAATGTTATCGTATCCGAGTCGGATGAGCCACCTTACGATATCTTCGGGATCGAGGTTAAAGTCATCAATAATGACGATCGGGCTGTCATAACCCAGGTACCATCCGGCAAATGCCGGAACCCCGTCGCGCCAGATGGATAGGCTGTCTGGGATGTGGCCGGATGCAAAACTTATGGGGGATCTGATATCGAGAAGCTGAGCCCCCTGGTAAATGAATTCATTTATCTGGCCAATCGAAAGGTGAGGCGGCCGTGGAATTTGTGAAAGGATTGCAGGCCCGTTCAGGTTGCACATTTCCATCCTGCGAAAGTACGGGGGTGTGTAAGGGGATTCCCCACTCCGTTTTTTTATGAATTCTTCCCGGCCTATGGTAAGATTGTGGTTTGTCTTCCGCTCGTACCCGATTGTTGTCAGGGAGTGATCCGCGATATTCCCCCCGCAGACCGAACCTGCCCCATGCGCCGGGCAGACAATCACGCCATCACCGAGAGGGATGATCTTTCTGCTAATGCTGTCATAGATCTTACCTGCCATCTCCGCATATCTTTCCCTGCCGAAGAAATCCGTGCGAGCGATATCGCCTGCAAACAGTGTATCGCCGCAGAAGATCATGTAAGGCTCCGGCGAAACCTCGTGATCCGTAAGCAGGATCGAGACGCTCTCCTCAGTATGGCCCGGGGTTTCAAGAATGGTTAGTTCAAGATTCCCGAGTTTGAAGCAGTCACCGTCATGCAGGGGCCTGCCGTATACGAATGGCAGTTGGGAACCATGGTAAATCTCCGCACCACTCTGCGCAGCAAGCTCCAGTGATCCGATACAGTAGTCCTCGTTCCTGTGTGTTTCAAAAATATGGGTGATTGCCATGTCAGCCCTATAGGCAATTTCGGTATAGATCTCGCAGTCGCGACGGGGGTCAATGACCGCGGCTTTTCCCTGCGATCCGATAAGATAGGAATTATGAGAGAGTCCTTCAGACCTGATAATCTCAAAGAGCATGCAAACCGCCTGTATCGGGAATACATGTTGAATCTGTATATAGATTGTGAATGCGGATAATGCATCAAATCGGTTATCAGCGGAGAAGTAATCTCTTTATATCAGGTTTCATCCGGTGATCCCTGATTATCTGGCTGATTGCCGTAAGACTGACCGGACGGTATTTGACAATTTCCGCACTGACATTTATCCGTTGCTTCTCGAAATTGATGAACGGGTACTCCATCAGATTGTTGTTGTGGTGATGACCATGGACAATCCAGTCACCGGCTTCTGCTTGCGCGCTATCCGGATCATGGACGAGCGTGAAGGGGATACCCTGCCAGACTAAGGATTTCACCTGACAGGAAGATTCCATACCGGTATCGTGGTTTCCGTGAATCAGGGTAATAGATCCGTTCAGGCGCCTGGCATAATCGCTTAGGCTTTTTGCGTGCGGCCCATAACAGAGGTCGCCGAGATGATAAATGAGATCCCCGTCATGTACTGTATAATTCCAGTTCCGAATCAGTACATCATCCATCTCTTCTATCGAATCGTGGGGGAATGGGCGGGAACAGTATTTGATGATATTGGCGTGGCTAAGGTGGAGGTCGCTGATAACATAGATGTCATTTTTAACCCCGTTCTGCCGTGCTGTAAGCTCAATCCCATTATGTATACGGAACTGCTTGAGAGACCGCCGCCATTCGGAACCTGAATCGGATTCATTTGTAGACACCCAGCAATGCCGGATAAGATCGTATTCGGAGAGGATCTGATCGCCATGGATAACTGAAATGCGGATGCCGTCATCATCGAGGAGCGGCGGGTGAGGACATTTTTCCCCGTCATGTCCGGTAGGATGATTAAGTGGAAGCTGAATCTTATCTGTAATGTGAGAAACTGCCCCCTTTTTTTGAACCGAAACCGCCTCCTGTCCCTTAAGCCATTGGAAGAAAATAGAACCCTCTCTGCGGTCGAGCCTGTTGGCAATTGTAACGTGATACCATTTCCGGTCAGGATCCATATCCCAGACATTGACAGCCTGTGCAAGCGGGCGGACCGACGATGATATTGCTCCGCTCAGGCTGATAAGAGAATCATCCGGTACGATGCGATAGGCGATCACGGCTCCGTTGAGCCCTTGGTTCATATCATATCCATCGATCAAAAAGGGGACGGAAGAAAACGGCGCTGCAGCAATCTCAATGGCATTTAGAAGTTTTTCAACAGGAACGTCATCTTTCAACGAAAACGGCCCGAACAGGGTGACATGAGGGTGTTTTTCTGCATAGTTTTCTATCGAAAAAAGACGCACAATTGTTTCTGTTGTGCGCTTAATTCTCCATTTTGTCCGGGTGAGCCGGATCTCGATAAGATAACTGTTCTCTGAGGGTATCTCTGCCATGCGTGCAGCCTTATATGGGTACCATATTGCCCTAAAAAAGGGTAAAACCTTCCACTTGGTATTCTCTCTGTAAATTCAGCAGAAACTTAATGAAAAACAAAGAATCATTAAAGATCATGTTCGTTCCGACAAGGATCTTCTTCACAAAAGGTGTTGGAGTCCACAAAGATCGTCTCGCCTCGTTCGAACTGGCGCTCCGGAAGGCCGGGATCGAGCGATGCAATCTTGTCCACGTTTCCAGTATCTTCCCCCCGTTTTGTAAACAGCTATCAACAACACGCGGCCTTGCCCAGCTGAAGTCTGGTGGTATTACGTACTGCGTCATGGCACGTAATGATACGAACGAGCCTAACCGGCTTATCTCTTCCGCAATAGGGCTTGCACTTCCGGCAGATGAACAGGAGTACGGGTATCTCTCCGAACATCACGCGTTCGGGGAGACGAAAGAGAAGACAGGTGAATATGCAGAGGATCTTGCAGCAACAATGCTTGCAACAACGCTTGGCATAGAATTTGACCTGAATGCAGCCTGGTCGGAACGTGAGCAGATTTACAAGGCGAGCGGGAAGATCATCAAGACAAAGCACATCTGTCAGTCTGCAGAAGGGGACAAGAACGGCCTTTGGACGACGGTTATAGCGGTTGCCGTATTTTTATAACTTTTCTATAAAAAATATTTCTTATTCACGTCCGAATCACAGATTATTTTTTTAAGACTGTTATCTCCTTCCGCAGTTTACCCATTTCGATAATCTTCTTTGCAAGATCCCTGACCCTAATCCGCGCCGGATTATCTTTGGGAATCAGCGAAACGGGTTTTGCGTCAAGGTCTGCGGATTCTATCGCAGGATCATCGGGTATGAAAGCGATCGGGTTCTCACTTCCGGTATCGCCGATGGCTGTGCCTGAATGGAACCGGTTTATGACAACTTGGATCTTTTCTCGTTCGGTTCCGAGCTGGACAGCGATCTCCCGTATCCTGGTTATGGTTCTCAAAGCCCGAGCACCGGGATCGCTTACGATAAGGAGCATATCCGGTTTCCCGATCGTGCCACGGGCGATATGCTCCATACCAGCTTCTGAATCGATTACGACGAACCGGTAGTCACGTTCAAGCTGCTGCATGCATTCCGATAGAAGGTCATTGGCAAAACAGTAGCACCCGCTCCCTTCCGGTTGCCCCATCGCAATCAGGTCAAAACTTTCAGCTTCTACAAGAGCCTGACGGAACCGGTACATCACATACTTGTGGCGGTTCATGCCCGGGGGAATAGCCCTCGTAAACGCCTCTTCACGCATCGACCCCAGCGTCTCGCGCACCGGAACCCCAAGCGCCTCATGAAGATTGGCATTCGGATCGGCATCTACTGCAAGTACCGGTGTATATCCGGCCTCGATTAGGGAACGGATCAGCAGAGAGGCAATAGTAGTCTTGCCGGTACCGCCTTTTCCGGCTACCGCGATCGTGAACGGATGTCCGGTTATGGTCCGGCACCCCCTCTGCCCCTGATTCTTCGGGAGATCTCTGCTGCAGCCTGCATGATGGCCACTGCGCCACCCCTGTCGGCAAACCGGATTCCGCAGGTAGGTGTAATCAGGGACTGGGCGTCAAAAAGTACCGGGTCCATCCGGGAACAAAGCTGTGCCCTGATTGCAAGATATTTTTCATACAAGGTGTCTACAGTTTCCATTGCAAAGATCTTGTATTCGGCCGGAACAATCCCCCATGCGACAACCCCGCCCAGTTCCATGTATGAGATCACTGCATCGGAATAGAGCAGGAACTCCCGTGCCGTAGTATATGCATCGAGTGAGATAACGGACGGTTTCAGCCCGATTACAAATCCCCAGTCCGTATTGGAACAGCAGTGGATCCCAAGCCCGCCCTCAATAAGCCCGGCAATATCGTCCCACCCGGTCTGGACGGTTCCGTGATCGACGGGCACGACCGATGAACCCAGCGAGGCGAGATATGGTTCGTTCAGGATGACGAGTGTGTCTGCAGTCTTTGTCTTTGAACGGATCTCCATTTCGCACCAGCGGGCTTTGAGGGCTATCAGTTTCGAGAGCACGTCCGCGAGCTGGCTGTCGTAATAGATCGGCCGTTTGTTGGCATCTACCACCTGCATGCCGAATGTGACCGGCCCTGTGACCTGGCACTTGAGTACCGGCAGGGGAGGGAGGTTTCGCGTCATCATGTCAAGGAATGCCGATGCATATTCCCGGTGGAAACCATAGGGGGAATAGTTTCTCTCGACATAATCCATGTACACCTTTTCCATTGCGGCTGTCTGGTCCCTGGTGCTGTCAAAGAATAGCCGGTCTTCCTTAAGTATCCTGCCTGGCAGCTGTTCGGAGTCGTTGAAAACGATGCTCTCGAGCTGCCCCCTGTTTGGGAGTGTCGGGATATAGGGAAAATCCGGAAAAACGGCAAGCACATCGTCATTTGCCAATCGCGGATCCGTATGCGGCAGGGCACCGACACCGGTAGCCCGCGATTGGGGCGGGGAGATCATCTTCGCCATTACTTTACACCCTTTTGATACGGCACGCATCCAGCATTTTCTGGACCATCGGAAAGAGGGTGAGATCCGTGTGAGGGAGGAACGAACTCATGGTATACTCGTCCATGAATGATGGCTCTGCGTTCAGTTCGATATACGCCATCCGGTTTGCGATTTCGTCGAGGGTTTTCCGCTCCCTGCGGTTGATAAGTGCAATGTTTGCCCCGGTCACAGCGCCGTTGCCGATATTCCGGATCTGGTCTGGATTTATCTCCGGGATAAGGCCGATGATCGTGGCATTTTTCTTGTTGATATAATTGCCGAATGCCCCGGCAAAATAAATGGCGGTGATATCGTGGCGGGTGACGTCGGCCTCCTTCATCAGGGTAACGCAGGCGGCATGCACAGACGCCTTGCTCATGATCAGGTTTTTGATATCGTTTTCCGTTATCACAACGTCTTTGTTAATATCGGTATCTTTTGCCCAGGCAACAACGTATTCCGGAAAGTGGGCCCCGATCCGGATCCGGGGGTTTCCGATACCGGTATCGATCCGTCCATTACGGTCGATGATGCAGGCAGCAAACAGTTCGGCTAGCAGGTCGATAAGTCCTGAACCGGTTATCCCACGTGGTTTCAGATTGTTAATCGTGGAATACGACGGTATAAGTGTTTCGGGATCGATTACGATCTTTTCGATCGCACCGGGGTTTGCCCGCATGCCGAAAAGGACTTCCCCGCCCTCAAGTGCCGGCCCGGCCGCTCCTGCACAGGAGAACATCCATTCACGGTTACCAAGGACAACTTCGAAGTTTGTACCGATATCGATGAGGAGGGAGACTCCCTCCTGTCCCGCCATGCCACAGGCAAGGATATCGGCAATGATATCTCCCCCGATGAAATCGCTGACCGCAGGAAATGCAAACAGGCCGCAGTTCCTGTTGCATGCGATCCCGATCCGGCTCGCAGCAACCGAGAGTGCCCTCTGGACGACCGGTACGTAGGGTTCGGCAATGATGTAGGCCGGGTCGATGCCGAGAAGCATGTGCGTCATGACCGTATTGCCGGCAACAACGACCTCATAAATATCCTCGCGGTCGATGCCGGCATTGTCAGATGCGGTGGTCAGTGCCGTATTCACGCTTTCGATCGCAAGCGATTGGAGCTTTACAAGTCCGTTCTTGCGTGCATAATTCACCCGTGCGAGGATGTCCTCACCGCAACTGATCTGCCGGTTGTAATTCGAGGCAACTCCGACAACCTTCCCCTCCACCAGATCCCAGAGGTAGGCAACGATGGTTGTAGATCCGAGATCGACTGCCGCGCCGTAAACCCTTTTTGCGGTATCGTTCTCCTGGAGATCGATGAGGCGGTAGCCCCCGGGAACGAGTCCGACGGTTCCGGTCACTTTCCAGTCGCTGTGGCGAAGGATGGCAGGAATCTCCCGCATGACCTCAAGCGGGACATAGATCTTTTCCGCGGCCGGGCCGCCGTTTTTCTGGATACCCCAGAGAAGCCGGGTCAGGTCCGGTGAAGGGTCGGCCAGTGTCGGAGGCTGAAGTTCGACATAGAATTTCCTTACAGACGGGCGGAGATCGATCTTCTGGTCCCGGTGTTCAATTAGGATCTTCTGCTCCTGGATAAGCGAGCTTTCAGGAATAAAAACCTGAAGGTCACCCTGCACAGTCGTCTGGCAGGCAAGACAGGCCCCCTTTGCCAGTTCTTCTTCAGTGAAGAACCGTAAATACTTCTGCCGGTCGAACTCGGTTTTGCCGGATTGGATGTATACGATGCACTTTCCACATTTACCCTGACCGCCGCAGACCACGTTCATGTTCAGGCCGGCATTCTGGGCCGCATCCAGAATTGTTTTTCCCCTCTCGATATCGATCTTCCGGTAGCTTGGAAGGAATGTGACGGTGCGCATCTATTGTTTCCACTCCTCGTGAAGAAACTCGCCGATATCGGCGGCATCCCTCGGCCCGACCATGACTTTCCAGCCGGTCGTCTCCTCGATCCTCCCTGAGAGGGGGGCTGCATAGCCCGGGATTATAAGCGTTCTGTGGGACACTTCGTTCTCAAGCCCGAATTTTTTGATCGCATCACGGACGAGAGTCTCGCTGAATTTACCGGAAGCTACCGCTGTCAGTACCGACAGACCCTCGGTATCGATGATGAACATAAAACAGGGGATACGGCTGGATTCGAGATAGCCTTCAAGCGTAAAGAACGTGAGGGAGAAATTTACGGTCAGCAGGACCGGTGCATCCTTCGCCGGCGATCCGATGCGGTAGATGCCCGGGTTCATCTGGATGGGTTTCTGGGGATCTGTATAGATGTTCTGACGAAGCGTGAGCGAGGCCTTTGTCGCTTCGGGGGAAAGAGGATCGCAGATTATCACCGAAGCGTACTTCACGATGCCCAGTGCAAGATACGCATCCCGCAGGGCATTTCTGGCCGCATCGAGATATACCGGGTAACCGAGATCCGGAACGGTACGGGTGATGGCAAGCTGGCGGATTGCGGTCGATCGTACAATGAAATCGTTGAGCGATTGCGGGGCGGGATCGAGCAGCAGGTCCTGTACGCCTTCGGCTGCGCAGTCCTTTGCGAGTATAGCCAGGTCATCAAGGTCTGGTGCTCTCACCACCAGCAGGCAGCCATGCTGCTTTGCAAGGGCGCACATCTCCCGGTAATTGGATCGGGTGGCTGCGTGGATGATCGGGCGGTAAGTCCCGCAATGGACGAGGGCTGCGGCAAGGGCATCCGTTGTTTCTGCGACCAGCACGAGAGGAAGGTCAGCGGTATTTTCCACGGTTTCTACGGCCTTTGCGAATACCTGGGGAGATTTGCTGGAATTTATGATGGTAATGCCATTGAACATGAGCCCCGTCCCGACACGGGTGAATGTCTCGTCCCTGACACGGGCAGCTACAGATGCGATCTCGTCTCTGCTCTGCGTGTCCGAAACCCGCAGCATGATCCCCGGCGGGTTGTTGAAGGTCTTGTCGTGCCTGTACAGGACAAACTCCTCGCCTACGGTAAAGGATCGTTCACCGATCCCGATCTTCAGGCGCCTGATCGGGGGGCGCGTAGTTGCTCCGAGCACAGATTTTGCATTATCGTCCAGGTACGGGCAGAGATCCACGTCAGCTTTTCCCGCGGCAAGTTTCATGGCGAAGGTGAGGCAGGTGGGATCCCCGCACTCCTTGCAGTTTTTCTTCGGAAGGATCTTGTAGATATCGAGGGCTTTTAATGCCATTTCAGTCCCCTCCCGTTGGAACTTTACTATGTGCAAGGCTCCTGAAAGCCTCTTTCAGTTTCCCGATGCTATCCGGGTGACGGACGCAGATAATCTCCGCGCCGGCTGCAGCGGCGGCAATTCCGGTATAAAACTCCCAGGCAACGGCCATGGTGTCCCGCGTTCCGGGCTCTGCATCCCGGACCTCTTTTACCGAGAGCGAATCGACAGCGGAACAGATCATGGGCATCGCAAGATCCGTATCTCCCTTAAGCGCTGAGAACCGGATACGTTCCATGGCGGAGTACGAGTACTCAAATCCGTACCCGAGCGTTCCTGTATACGGGTCGATCACAATATGATCCTGCGGGACGCCGATCTCTTTTAAGAGGATATTCAGCTGTTTTGCAAGGTTAATGTCGATAGGCGACTGGGCGATCAGCGAATGGTTGTACGCAAGGGCTGCAGCAGCGATGCTGCGGTACCGGCTGGCCTCCGCAGTGCCCAGAAGCAGCCGCTCGCCCTGCCCCGCCTCCCCGCATTTCAGGAAGACCTCGCTGTCGATCTTCGGTTCGTTGCTTCCCTCGATTATCAGGGGAAGGCCGGTTGCGTCCAGAACCAATTCGACGGTTCGTTTTACTGCCTCAAAATCCGAGTAGTTCCGCTGTCGCGTGCTCGTCAGATAAAGGCGGATAATGTCGGCTCCATAGGCTGAACCGGCAGTTTTTGCCCATTCGGCAGGACTGTTCACTACGTCGCCGCAATAGTTCGTGATGATAGGTGACCAGTACTGTGGGCTGTCACAGAGCTCGAAGGCGATGAGGGGGGGCTTTGGAGTCTTTTCAAGAAACGGGAGGGTTGTTCCCCCTCCGATCCTGTAAGAGACGGCCCTCGTCCCGCCATCGCTTTTTGTCGCCCCGATGACCACTTCGCGGATTACGGAATTCCAGTCGAACATGGCAGGCAGTCCCATGCGATCCCCTCACACCAGCGGTTTCATGGTAAGGGCCGGGTGACCGGCCTTTTCCAGATAAATTGCGAGATCCTCGATAGTGACAGCCTTGGTTTCATCAGCAATCTTGTCAAAGAACCCGCCGAGTCCCTGTTTTTCCAGTTTTTCGGTAAACCGGTTTTTCAGTTCATCCTTGAGCTGTTGTGGCATCCATACAAGGCGCTCGATCCCCCCGTCGCCCTGCAGGAACCGGTTGGAGATGATAAAATTTTTCGAAATACCGGTAAAACCCGGAGTCTGCGCCCCGCCCCCGATTGTTCCTGCGAGAGTGGAAAAAGTCATCCCTGAAGGCGTTACCCCCTTGAACTCACGGTTAACGACCATTATTCCGTTCACTTCCGGAAGCATGAGCGCTATGCACTCGAAACAGCCACAACAGGTCATCGGATACTCCATGACGCTGTACAGGGAACACCGGTCAACCTCGCCATGACTTGCTTTCTTCACGAACTGATTAACCCCTTCATATTCTCCAGTCACCTGATTGATGACCGCGCCTTTGCGGATGGGCTGGTTCGCACCGGCCGGGGATATCTCGTAGGCAATCCTCCCGTCAAGCCAGCTGATGGCACCACAGAGGGCGGGGCGTTCAGGAGTTATTACGCAGACATGGTTCGGGGCGAAGGTCTGGCAGAGTGTACAGGAATAGTAGGTATCAACGTCAGTGTCCAGCATCCCTTTAATACGGGCGTCCCGTTCGTCATATACTTTCTCGGCCGTGATTTTTGCTGCAAGAACCTTTTCCTGATCGGTAATGAAAGTGACCGAGACGGCGTCCAGCAGTTGTGGGAAATCCATCCGGAACTTGTTTGCAAGCAGTTTACCGATATGCTGAATCTTTACTCCCTTTGCCACAACTTCTTTTGAGATCCTGACCCAGATGAGGTCACGCTGGGCGACATGCCAGGAGCCTTCGCCGTAATTGACAAAATTATGGATACGGCGTTCGAGAACAGGTTCGTAATCCTTCTTCATGGCCCTGCCTGCGACGTGGATGAGGATGGCGAGGGGGTTTGCAGAGCCTTCCTTCATGGCATCGATCTCGGGTCCGATCACCGTCACCTCGCCATCCTTCACTTCGGCCGCATCTTTCATGGTCAGTAGCTCGAACGCCGGTGATCGCCCGCCGCCGAACTCGACATACATCTCTTCTTTCCGGATGCTCTTCCCTTCGAATGCCGGTGAGCATCCCATGGGAATGGGGATTGCGGTTACGGTAACTCTTATACCTTTTGCCTCCATTCCGCGTGCAACGGCATCATCCGGCGTTGCCTTGATCCACTGGTCTGATTCGTACTGCCCGAGCGACACGATGGGGAAACCCAGCACCCGCATCGCATCAACAAGTGCGAGTTCTTCGTCAGAGAGGCCTGGGAAGACCAGTACGATTGCTTTAGCTCTCTCGACAGCGTATGATAACAGCCTGCCGGCATCTCCAGGAACAACACCACCAAACATCATGGCGACTCGAGCAACGATATCAATGAAATGGACACCATGAAAATTCGTCGGACCGAGCGGGATGAGCCGGTAATCCAGCCCGACTTTTACACCCTCATTGGCAAGGGCTGAAACGACATCGCCGGCAAGGAATGTAAGCATGTATTTTTCCTGTAGCTCGCGGCAGATCCCTGCAGCGGCAGATCCCTGCTCAGGTTTCCCGATGAGGAGGGCGAGCCCGATGATACTTCCGTCAACAAGAGAGTATCCAAGCTTCCGCAGCACCGTATCCGGGATAAAACCTGTATAAGGAGCAGGGGGCCGCCCATCAAGTTCTGTTTTCTGCGCGAGGAGGCATTCGTGGGCAATGATCGGATTGTCCTGCATCTTTGTATAGGCTAAAGCAGCTGCTGCAGGATTGTGAACCGCGATACCGGTCAAAGCATAGGACACCGGCAGGTGATATGCAGTTTCTTCATAGGCAAACGATGACGTGAGCGAATTCATTCGTTGTTTCAGAATCGTCTGACCGGAACTGACTGCAGTATTTACGTCGATCATATTTCGTTTTCCCAGATCAGATGATGGAACCCGTCATACAAATAGTTTCGTTAAGGGGTATAATCGCGTATCAAATCAGCAATTGCAATCATTTTTCCCGGAATCCACTGAAATGCTAAAAACATATATTCTTTCAGATAATACGATTGTTAACATGAGGCTGATTCATGGCTATGTCCCGTTTTAATTTCTGGTTTCCGGTACTTGTGTTGTTATGTGCCGGATTGTGTTGCATGCCGGCTCTGGCTGCAAATGAGACAATAACAATAGCTTACCGGTCATCTGGCGGATACTACATTGGCGATACTATCATATTCGATGGGATTAACAAGGTCGGTAATATGACGGTTATCAAGATTACCGGTCCAGGTCTTCCGACAGAAGGTGTGCCGTTGTATGACTTAAGCGGGACTCCCGGAACCGGTAATACCGTGCCGGTAGACTCGCGGAATTATTGGATCTTCGCATGGGACACATGGCGCATTGATGACTCCAAGCTCCAGACTGCCAGGTATACTTTTATCGCTTGGGATAAGGATAATCCGTCAGCTACAGCGACGACATCCATAATTCTCAAAAAACCCGAGTTCTACATGATCGTAAAACCATCAACGGCACGTATGGGGGATTACGTTGAATTAGATGGTATGGCTGAAAAAGGAGTCACCTATATGAAGATCGATGTTACCGATTCGGCGGGAACTACCTTCCATACCTTCATAGCACCGGTCAGTGCAACAGGTTTTTTCCAATACGGGTTCCATGTTGATATGAAACCGGGCGAATATTCTATTAAAGGGACTAACCCCACGATGAGAAACGATCTCACTGTTGGTCTGAGTATATCAGCTCCGAATACAACCGGGATGCAAATTCCTGAACCGGTTCAAACAACCCCGTCAGCTTCTCCGGAAACTACTATAGTACCCTCAGTCACAACCCCTACACCGATCAAAACTCAGGCCGGGACTGCAGCAACTACTGTCCTTCTTTCTGTCTGCATATTGGGGGTCATAATCGCTTTCAGTAGACGGGATCAATAATACTCTCCTTTTAATTTAATCCGAAGATATCTATTTTGCTTTTAGGCTCCAATCGTGAATAATACTTCAATTCAGGATGGATGTATCTTGAGGAAATATTCATTCATCACCAGAATGCCTGATGAGGCCGGGGCCCTCCACCTGGCCGCAGCGATTATCCGGAAGTATAATGGTAATATCAACCGGCTCCAGTTTGATCGTAGGATTGATCCCGCTACGGTCTTTTTTGAAGTAACCACTGAAGAAACGTCTTATGATGCGATCACCCGAGAGCTTGCTGCTATTGGGTATCTCCAGACTTCAATCCAGCCGATCAGTTTCTTGAAATTCTATATAGACGTCCCCAACAGGAGCGGGGCACTCGATGAATTTCTCCGCTATACGACCGAGGCCGGGGCAAATATAGCGTTCATCGATTTCGATGATGCCGGTCGGCATCCCGGCAGGTTAACTGTGAGTCTGCATGTAGGGCCGGGGGCAGGGACACTTATGGAGCAAATAAAATCAAAATACCGTATGGAAATCCTCGAATATGATAATACCGGTGAACACTTAGATGATACGGTCTTTTATGTAAAGCTCGCACAAAAGATTCGCAACATTATTGGCGATTCGGAAGATGATTTTTTATTATCATTCCTTGCCGATACAAATCACATCGCGCAGGAGCTGATGGACCGGGGCAATGATCCGAAGAAAGCCTTTTCCTGCGTTCTTGAGACCGGGCAGACAATCCGGGCAACAACAGGCAGCCGGTTTTATTCCGATGCGCAGAGAATTCCAATAACGGGTCGGCATACCCTCTTTTGCTTCCAGATGCCCTGTGGCGGCAGTGTTTTTGCGATCAAGACCCCTGACGAGGCAGTGCTTGTCGATACCGGGTACGGAATCTATCATGAGGATGTCTTGATAATGCTGGAAAAATACGGGATTGGAAAACCGTCCGATATTTCCAGGATCTTCATCACACATGCCGACGCAGATCACTGCGGGGCCGCGGGATTTTTTTCCGCACCATCATACATGCACCATACTACACTGGGAATTATCAAAGAGAATAACCGGGCTTATGGTTCACGGAGCGATAAGCTGATCCTTGAGACATTCTATACCAAGATGATCAACCTCTTTTCTGGTTTTACACCGCCGGAGAATGTGATATTTTTCAACAAAGAACCGATCGGTATGCGGGGGGAATTCCCGGTTATCGGCATGTTCGAAGTCGATGGTATCCGTTTTGAGATACTTGAAGGCCTTGGTGGCCACATTGGGGGACAGGCTTATCTGTTTTCCGCTGATGAGGGTCTTCTCTTTGCTGCTGACAGCATCATCAATGTTCCAAGCCTGACACCGGCCCGAATGAAATACAACTCCCTTGCCGAGTTCCTCGTTGCCTCGGTCAACGTGAACAATGATCTGGCGAAAAAGGAAAGAAGGGCCCTACTCAATCTTGTTGAGGAAACGGATAATATGCTCAAAGAGAAAGGGAAACAGTGCCTTGTATGCGGCGGGCATGGCGCGGTTTCTGTATATGAGGGTGGGAAACTGGTGGCCTATGGGGATGTGGAGCACTACGGGGCGGTGGCGCTGCCTTAGGGAGTAAAAAAACAGAGTCAGAATTTTATGTCCGGGCCGGAATTCGCCGGTTTCACAAAATTTTTTAAATTTTTTACGATGGAAAATTTCCAAAAAAAAATTCTTAAAAAAAATTTCCGGAAAATTTTCTGGAAAAAATAATCCCGCCGCTGCAAATCTCCCTCTTATCCTCCCAAAACCACCACATTTCTACACCTCTTAACTCCCCGAATCCGGGCCCGATACGACCTCCGTTTCAAAACGGGGCTCAATATGGGCTCTGTTTGGGATCCGACGACCCCCTGTTTGGGTCATTCCACCAGGACTTTTTGCATAAAGTGAAGGTCCATCAGGATCCCGAACTTCCAGGAAAAACGGCAGTTTTTCCGTGAAGATATGGATCAGAAGATCGGCCGAAATTCACGTTGGCATTTATCGAAAAAAAGCAGGGATCCGGTCATCCGATTTTCACGTCGGTGTCCGACGGTGGAAAGGTATGAAATCAGGGCAATAGAAGCGTTCTAAGCACTTTTAACATGCTGCACCCCATCCGGGCCTGAGATCGCCCGTCCAATTAGTGCTAATTATTGATATTTTTGGAGGCCGGTTTATACCGATTTTAGCCAATCGGGGCTTATTATAAGATTTTCGAAAAACAATAGTGTTGTTTTTTCACGAATTGTTGTCGTACGTGGCCTTCCGGCCCTGCAGGATTGCAATCCCTTTCAGGAACTCCCCGTCAGAGAACACTGTTCACCGGAAGCCGGGACAGTTACATGGATCCCCACGCTCCTGAAACTCTGCCCCAAACGGGACACCAAGGGAAACCATAGCACGATCCCTCCATGCCACTGCAACATGTTGGCAAATTTTCCTGCAGCAGAATTTTTTTCCGGAATGGAAAATTTCATCGAAAAAATGGCCGGACTTTTTCGCGGATGATATTTTTTTGCCGGTTTTTCCATGCGTGAAGTATTGAAGAACAATGAGCGGCAATGCAATGTCATCCGGTTGCCGGTTCCGGATCGTCCGCGTTTCATATCAGCGTCTCACTCATCAAACAACGCTTTATATATTCATTGTCGAAAGTGATAGTACCGGATCATGGCATGCAATGATGTTTCAACAGAATCGGTCGAAATACCATTGTTTTCTGAGATGGTGTCTGTGTCTGCACACCTGATGAAAGACGTATACCTGCCTGCCTCTTTAAAAAAAACAGGTGATGAAAGATCCGGCCCCCGCCCGGGATCCAAAGACCCGTTGCAAGATAAAAAAGGATCCGGGCCGGAAGCCACGATCTACGTAACGAAGATAGCCGTCCGGACCCCCGATGAGGTGATATCCGGCATTCTTACGGAAAATTACCGCCGGGACACGATCCTGCAAAACAATGAGTATTACACGGTTGTACTGGCATCCAGCCTGTCAGTCGGCGATCCGTCCACGACCCGTTTCATCAATGCAACGATAACCGTCGATCTTCTCCAGAATATGGAAATTCTCGCGTATGCGCCGAAAGGAAAGGGCATCATTGCGGGGATCATCGAAAATGGTGGAAATGGGATCTCCATTTCAAAGACTTTGGATTTCACTGTGGCTTCATCAGTGAAAATATCCGGCCGGTCCGATGACCCGGAAAACCGGTTGGAAGTCCCGGTCGGCCCCGAGAGGACGATGACGGTTGCCTGCAGCAGGACAACCGGTTGCACCTTTGCACTACCGGTCAGCGAGCTGCTCGAGTACGGTGGAATGCTCCAGAACAGCCATCGTATGTTCTGGGAGGTTTACCCGCCGATGCTCCCCCAGATCATCGGAAATCCGGGAAACGAGCACATGGCGCTGCTCTCCTTCATCATCCAGGTCCCTCGGAATACCGTGCCGGTACTGAACGTCAGCATCGAAGGCAAGGTAAAAGGCGATCTCTGGGGCGTTGTACATCTCAGGGGATCTGCCGGGTTATCGAAGCCGTAGCCGGGCAGTGCAGGCCGGCCCGGCAAAATGCGGCAATCATGAGACCTGATATCAGGTCTTAACCGGCCGGTAATTGGTTATGACCAGCTCATTGATCGCCCCGCGACGGGCCCCGTTGCAGTTGATGATCCGCCGTGCGGGAACACGTTCGATCCAGTACCCCTCGTAAAGGTCCTCCAGGAATGTATCGTCAGGTCTCTCATTCCGGGGATCGGAGTTACTGAGCATCAGCTGCGCACCGGTCCTATCGAGTTCCCTGAAGAAATCCGCAAGCCTGCGCTGATCCTTATCGGAAAATCCCTGTTTCGAGTAGGATGTGAACGATGCCGTTCCTTTGAGAGGCCGGTACGGGGGATCCAGGTACACAAAAGTCCTCTTGTCGGCAAGATCCCTGCATTGCGTGAAATCCCCGGAAAGGATCTGCGTTGTTTTCAGGAGCGTTGCGACATCCTTCAGGTTGTCCTCATGCAAAATTTCAGGATTTGCATAGCGGCCGAAGGGAACATTGAACTCACCTTTCCGGTTGACACGGAAGAGGCCGTTATAACAGGTGCGGTTAAGGAAGATCATCTGGGCTGCACGCACAATCCAGTCGCCGGAATATCTTCTGTAGTCTATCTTTGTTTTGTTCCGGTTGAAAGAATCCCGCACATTGTAATAAAAAAGTTCCCGTTTTTGGTCGTTTTTTGACAGGTACCTGTCTTCGAGATCTTCCAGTTCGGCGATCAGCTTCTTTACCGATCGCCTGATAACCCGGTACGACAGGATCAGTTCCTCGTTGGCATCGCAGATAGTGCAGCGTTCGAATGAAAACCTCTGGTTCAGGTAAAAAAACACGGCTCCCCCGCCGATGAACGGTTCGACATATTTTTTAATCTTCCCCGTTTTCAGTCCCGGAGGGAAGCGCCGGGAAAACTCCCGGAGCAGCTGGGTCTTGCCACCCGCCCATTTCAAGAACGGGCGGGCATCGGGAACGGATTTGTTTTGTCGTGCCATAACTATCGGTCCGAGTTGTGATATCCACCACTTGTTTTTTAAGTCCCCTTCATCGGGCGGGGGATAAGCGTTCTTGCCGTCTACCAGTAAAAATTCCACTCGCCGTCATAAAGATCTTCTCCCCCGGTCATCGTAATCTCATACAGGCCCCTTGCACGGGCTTTTGCGAAATTCTCTTCTACTTCTGCGTTGATATGGATGCTAAGGAGGAGTATGGAGAGCCACCGGGTTCAGGAAATGATGCAGCTGATGGGATCGAAGATCCGGCTGATCGCAAAGGCAATCCCCGATGAGGAAGTGGAGACCTTCCTGTCAGAGCTGCTTCACGCACGGAGGATCTACGTGATGGGGGCCGGACGGTCCGGGCTTGTGGCAAAAGCATTCGCGATGCGTCTCATGCATCTCGGCATGCAGGCCTACGTTGTCGGCGAGACGATCACGCCTGCTCTCAACAAGGACGATGTAATGGTCATCTTCTCGGGATCGGGAAAGACCAAGACGATCGCCGATATCGCCGAAACAGCGCACGGGATCGGGGCGCACATCTGCCTGATCACGTCCAATGCCGATTCCCGGATCGGGAGGCTTGCCACCTGCAACGTGATCATCCAGAGCTTCCGGGACGAGGTGAAGGACGATGCGGCCGAGTTCGAGATCCGCCAGATGCTGGGCGACCATAAGTCGTTTGCCCCGCTCGGTACGCTCTTCGAGACGGCGTCGATGGTCTTTGCCGATGCGGCCATCTCCCGCTTGATGGAGATCACCAAGACCGATGAGAGTGCGCTCAAGAACCGTCATGCAAATATCGAGTGAGGAGCTACCATGAACCATTCATTCCCGGCGCGGATCCGTGCCATCGAGATTTCAGGCATTCGGAAGATTTTCGAATCGGCCGGCCCGGACTCCATCAACCTCGGTCTCGGGCAGCCGGACTTTGACACGCCCCTGCATATCAAGGAAGCGGCAATGAAAGCCATCAGGGAAGGAAAGACCGGCTACACGACCAATAACGGTATCCCGGAGCTGAGGGCTGCGATATGCGAAAAGTTCAGGAACGAGAATGGCATCACGTATAGCCCCGACCAGCTGATTGTAACTGCGGGAGCGAGCGAAGCACTGCACATCGTGATGCAGGCGATGCTCAATGAAGGCGACCGGGTCCTCTGCGCCGACCCGGGTTTCGTCTCGTATGCCGCCCTCGCCTCCATGGCAGGCGGGAAACCTGTCAGCGTGCCGCTAGATAAAAACCTCCATATCGATGTCGAAAAGGCAAAGGCACTGCTGGATGGTGCAAAACTCTTCGTCCTCAATTCGCCGGGAAACCCGACAGGGGCGGTGGAGAGCAAAGAATCGATCAAAGCGCTGGTCGAATCCGCGAATGACAAGGGAGTGACCGTTGTCTCCGACGAAGTATACGAGCACTTCATCTACGGTAAAAAGCACTGGAGCGCGGCGCAGTTTGGTGATGATGTTATCACCATCAACGCAACCAGCAAGACCTATGCGATGACCGGCTGGCGGCTGGGGTATCTTGCCGCACCGGCGGATATCGTGAGCCAGTGCATCAAGGTTCACCAGTACTGTCAGGCCTGTGCCACATCCATCTCCCAGTACGCCGCTCTTGCCGCATATACCGGCGACCAGAAAGAAGTACCGGTGATGCGGGACGAGTACCGGGCACGACGGGATCTGCTCTGCACGGCGCTTGCAAAGCTCGGATTCTCTTTCCCGGCGCCGGAGGGGGCGTTCTATGCTTTCGTTCCAATGAAACCGGATCTGGTTGACCGGATCATTGCGTCTGGCGTCGTGATTGTGCCGGGAAGCGCGTTCGGTGCCAATGCACCGGGTTACGCCCGGCTCAGCTATGCAACATCGCGGGAAAATCTGAACCGGGCAC
Source organism: Methanoregula sp. PtaU1.Bin051 (assembly GCA_002067895.1). GTDB lineage: Archaea > Halobacteriota > Methanomicrobia > Methanomicrobiales > Methanospirillaceae > MVRE01. The sequence continues at coordinate 41,797 of MVRE01000015.1, forward strand.
TTGAAAGGATCGCCCGTGCAATGGAGTAAGAGAATGACACTGGATCTATTGAAGAAACTGTCCAACGCCCACGGCGTATCCGGTAGCGAAGGCAGCATCTATGCCGTGATCAGGAAAGAGCTGAAAGGCTGCGTTGACGAGATCTACGAAGACACGATGGGAAACCTGATCGCAATAAAGAAAGGCAACAAATTCAAGGTCATGATTGCAGCCCACATGGACGAGATCGGGCTGGTGGTCAAGTACGTTGATGATAAGGGTTTTATCCGGTTTGCCGCACTTGGCGGATGGTATGCCCCGACGCTCTACAACCAGCGCGTCGTCCTGCACGGGACAAAGGGGCCGTGCTATGGCGTAATCGGTGGAAAACCCCCTCACATGATGGACGAGGAAGAACGCAAGAAAGGCGTCAAGACGGACGACATGTTCATCGATGTCGGGGCCTGCAACCGCGATGACGTTGAGAACATTGGTATAACCGTCGGAACACCGGTTACGATCGATCGGGAGTTCGCAAAGATAGCAAACGACCGGGTGACGGGAAAGGCATTCGACAACCGGGCAGGTGTTGCCGTCCTGATCAAGACGCTTCAGCAGATCGACTCGCCGTTTACGATCTACGGGGTCTTTACGGTACAGGAAGAGGTGGGGCTGAAAGGCGCACGCACGAGCGCCTATGCACTCGATCCCGACATTGCCATTGCAACTGACGTGACTGTCCCCGGCGACCACCCGGGCATCGAGATGAAGGACGCTCCCGTGGAGATGGGCAAAGGGCCGGTGATCACGATCCTGGATTCCAGCGGGCGCGGATTGATCGCACACAAATCAGTCGTGAACTGGTTAAAAGAGGTTGCCGAAAAGCACCGGATTCCGGTTCAGCTTGAGGTGGGGACCGGGGGGACGACCGATGCGACAGCCATCCACCTGACCAAGGGAGGAATTCCGAGCACGACCGTCAGCATCGCGTCACGCTACATTCATTCGCCGGTCGAGGTGCTGGATATGAAGGATATCGATGCCGCTGTTGAATTGCTGGTAGAAGCGCTGAAGGTAAAACCAAAAATTTGATCGGGCAATATTTAAAAAAGGTCAACGCCCCGGCCGGGACTTGAACCCGGGTCAAAAGCTCCGCAGGCTTCTAGGATATCCACTACCCTACCGGGACATAATAAACGTGCCTGCCTTAATCAGATTACTTTCCGCGCTTAAATACTTCACCTATTTTTTAAGGATGGCCATCGTCCGTGGTCAGATCCCTTGTTCCTTGATAAAAGAATAATCTCTTTTAGAGTTCATCACGAAGGACTGGTTGTATTGGCAATATTTCCTTCCTTTTCAACACTCATATCAATACTCGCAGTAACCTGATTTCCGTCCATTTCTATAAGGAGATTGCCTTGGTTTAAGATCTTCATCGTCTGGTTCAGATTCTGGGAATATTGCCGGCCAAATCCGGCCTGCTTGAGGATCTTACCGTCGCTCTTATTCCTTACCGTTATTTCAAACCAGGAGTATGGACTGTAATAATCGTACTCAACAGACTCTTCTGTCTGATATATGCCGCTGTGACGGGTAATAATATGGGTTCCTGTTACATTCACGGGTTTTACAGAAAAATTTACAATCATGGGAGGGTTCCTTAAATCGAATGAAATTGCTGTTTTATTATAACCGAACGACCGTGTTTGACGATATATCTCCAGCCATTCCGCCGGCGCAGGTGTGGTTGGTGTTGGAATCACCGTTCTCTGGGGTGTTGCCCCATACGGGGTCTCGATAGTGACATACAATGGGGTTGTTACAACTGATGTGACCGTGGCCCATGAGCTGGCACCGTCAGATATATCAGCTGACGGCGTGCTTACGGGAGCTGGTGGGGCAACACAAGCAGCGGCATTAACGAATGCGAGGAGTAATACAAAACTGCAGAAGTATAGGATTCCTTGCTTCATTGATGAGTATTTCAGATGTGATGGGTTATTATTGTATTTACTTTATTTTGATGGATTTGCCATACCGGAACGCATATCTGGAACCGCCTGCAATGATCGTACGGAGACTCTATTATGGGAAAAGGATCGAAGCAGATGAGGGAACTTGCTAAAAAGGCTCCACCGCAGATTGAACCCGGACAGACCGAAAATATTATTTCAAACCGGTATTATCTGGGTCTGGCAGGCATTTTTATTGTGGGAGTATTCCTACGGCTGTTCGAGCTTGCCAGAAGACCATTATGGCTCGATGAAGCCTCAACAAATTACCTTGTTACTCAGCCAGATCTGGCTGCAGTCTTTACGGCGGCCTCTGCCGACCATCATGCCCCGCTCCATTTCATGACTATCTGGTTTGTCAAAATTTTCGGATCTTCAGAATTTTTATTGCGGTTACCTTCTGCGATTGCCGGGGCTTTTACGGTCATTGTGATATTTTTTATTGCGAAGGAATTGTATAATGAAGAGGCGGGAATAATTTCTGCTGCCTTTCTCGCATTCTCTCCATTCCATATTCTCTACTCTCAGGAGGCACGGATGTACGGGATGGTTGTCCTTTTTGTCGCACTTGCAATCTGGATGTTCTTCCGTGCTGCACGGACCGGCAGCCTTTGGGATTGGCTGTTTTTCGGTGCTTCATGCGCCCTTGCATTTTCCACGCATTTCTACTCAGCGTTCGTTATTGTTGCACTTATTCTTGGTTATTTCATTCTCAGATCAGATGAGTTCCGTATCAAAAGAACCCAGGATGGTGAAAATACAATCCCCGTCTCGCTTCCCCATGATCTTAAGAATTTTCTTGCCGGTCTCGCTTTTGCAGGGGTACTCGTTCTACCTGTGATGGGATCTTTTTTTGGCCAGAGTGGATATTTTGTTTCCCGTTCATTCAACTGGGGCCTTTCGATGTGGAGCATTCCTTCAGAAACCTTTCTCGATTTTTCCTATTACATTGAATTTATCGCAATCCTCTTTGTATGCCTGATGCTTGTCGGATTTGTCATGATCTGGATGCAGAAGAAACAGCAGGCTGTTGCGGTTGCTGTCATCCTCTTTGTACCGATGGGGATCAGTCTCTATCTATCCCAGATTATCCCGTTTAATGTCCGCTACCATCTCTATCTGATCGTCCTGTTTCTAGCCCTTGTCGCAATTCCTCTTGCTTATTTATCTAGGAAAATCAACTCGCGGCATGGAGCCCTTCTGATAATTGGTGCAATCCTCGCTCTTTCGATTATTCCATTATTATCATATTATTCAGCACCATTGCAGGAGGACTGGCGAACATTCTCCAACAATCTCAGAGAGACAACTCAGCCAGGGGACAATATCGCCCCTCTTCCATGGTACATATACCTCCCGCTCAGTTATTACTATGATAATTCTTCAGATGGTACTTTTTACAAGAACTTTGCACTTGACGAGTCTGGTTTTCTATCACTTGAAAATACAACGGGTTCTGTTTATTATGTCGTTACCTGGGATATCACCGCCGCAGATCCGACCGGCTACTCTGTCCAGTATCTCAACGAACACACTGCGAAAATGCCTGGTGGTGTTTCAGGGATCCTGTTACTGAAAAAATCTCATAACTGTTTTTCTCTCTAATATTAACATCCTGATATGGGTCCGCGATACGTTTTGCAGCATATGAAAAAGCATAACTAGCAGCCTTCTGAAACGTTTAACGACAATGAAGATCCCGGTCCGTGTGTTCAGTGTTATCGGCTTCGTTCTGTTTATTTTTATCCTGACCCGTATCGATATATCGTCGCTTCTTACAATCTTTACGTCAATTAATCCTGCGCTGCTCCTGCTTGCACTAGCCGTAAATTGTGTTGCCGTTGTTATGAAATCATACAAATGGAAGATCATTGTTGGCACGGTAAACAACAGTTTCTCCCTTTCAGAGAGCATCAGGGCGTTTCTGATCGGCTTCTCGTTTTCGGTCCTTACACCAGCCAAGCTGGGGGATTTTATCAGGGCTTTCTATGTTAAGAATGAGAACTGTAGCACAGGGATTGCCCTCTCTACGGTCGTGACAGACCGGCTGATCGATATCGTGATGCTGGTTGCAATCTCCAGTGCCGGTATCTTCCTATTTTCTTATGTTTACCATATCGAAATCCTCTCTATTTTACTCCTTCTTCTGATGGCTGCGGGTATTGCCTGCGCTGTCGCAGTTATAGCGAACAAATCCTTGCTCTCCCGCATCCTCCGACCGTTTTTTAATCTTTTTGTACCCGATGCAATGAAGCAGAAAATTTCGGATTATTATCACGAATTCTACGAAGGCCTCTTTGCTTTTTACCGGCACCGGGTTGCTTTTTTCTTAGCCATTATCATAGCACTCATCTCATGGATCCCGCCGTTCATATACGGGTACCTCCTCGCAGCGTCGATTGGGATTCCAATCGGCATTTCATATTTTGTCATCATCATCCCGATAATCAGCCTTCTGGATCTCCTCCCCATAAGTATCTCGGGAATCGGCACTCGGGACGCAGCCCTGATCTTCTTGTTCGGCCTGCAGGGCGTCACCCCCGAATCTGCCGTGGCTTTTTCCCTCCTGTACCTTTTCATGAGCTACTGGCTGGTTGCTCTTGCGGGGGCATTCTTCTGGGTCAAGCACCCGATCCAGACTGATAGCAGGTAAACGTTCAGGATATGCTTTTAAAAAAAATCTGAAGAAAATCGTCGGTATATTATAATGAGAATATACTCTTTTACATTTTCTGTGCTATGATTCCGACCGCGTAAGCATAATACTGTTTACCGGGCAGAATATTTTCGAACCGACCAATCGCTTGCCTTATCCCAACCGGAAGCAGCTCGTGCGCGTTGGTCGCAAGAGGAGGAAATGCCTGGAGCCCAAAACTTTTAATAACAGTCAGGCCGGATGCCTCAATGATATTCTGCAGTCTAGAGACAGAATAGTCTTCTTCATATCCGAACTTAAAATTTTTTAGGGCTACTGCAACCTTCTTTCCCATTTTATACCACGGGCAGAATGTGTTGGGGACAATAACGATTACATACCCCCCTATCCGCGTAATGCGGGACATCTCCTGTACAGCCTTGGTATTGTGCGGGTCTTTGAAATGCTCGATGACTCCGGAGTTGTAAACGAGGTCGCAGGATTCGTCTCGCAGCGGTATGGAAAATATCGTTCCGAGGATCAGTTCTGGTTCGGCAGCCTTTCGTGCAAGAACAAGGGCATGCGGCGAGAGGTCTAGCGCAATCGTAGTATGCCGTTTTGAGAAGAGCGAAAGGGTCTGGCCGGTCCCGCACCCGATTTCTGCAACGGTCGCATGATCCGGCAGCGTCTTTTCAAACCGCTCCATGAAACCGAGGTACTTGAGGCTGTAATCGCTTGTGATAAGGGGCTTGTTCCAGACCTTCTCCCAGACTTCCTCTGACATGAAATGCACGCTGCCTGATGATCCCGTGGATCGGTACAGTGAGTTGGTTACCAAGACATAAAATACGTGGATATTACCCGGAGCGGTCGCATTTCCGGTAACAATAAACCGGTGAAGACGGCACGATCTTCCTCATGACCGGCCCGAATTGCCGCATAAAGTCCTATAAAGGCGGCCGGCCAATTGATCTGAAAGGACAGTTCATGATATCCATTATCATCCCTCTTTTCAATGAACGCGATAATGTCGTGCAATATCCAACGGATCTTTTCCCTGTCATGGATCGTATCGCGCTGGAGTACAACGAGACGTTCGAATACTTGATGGTGGATGACGGGAGCAGGGACGATACGGTGGAACGTCTCAATGAGATTGCAGGACAACGCGGGGATGTCATCGTTCTCCGCCATGAGAAAAATTCCGGTATGGGCACGGCTATCCGGACCGGTATTGCCAAGGCCAAGGGGGATCTCATCGTTACCATGGATTCCGACCTTACGTTCCGGCCACAGGATGTTCAGGTATTGATCGAGGCATACCGGAAGACTGGCGCCGACTGCGTCTCGGGTTCGCCGTACCTCAGGAAGGGGCTGATGGGGGAGGTCACCCCTCTCCGTCTCCTCATGAGCCGCTCGGTCAACTTCCTCTACCGGCTGCTGCTCGGGGGGAACATCTCCTGCGTCAGCCCGATCTTCCGGCTGTATAAGCGCAGGATATTCGATGAAATCCCGGTCACAAGCAATAACTTCGAGATAAATGCCGAGATCATCTCAAAGCTTCTGATTGCCAAAATGAATGTTGTCGAAGTGCCGGTACCGCTCCTGAAACGCCGGCACGGGAGTTCCAAGATCCGGATCACGAAGGAGATACGGAACTACCTCTGGCTACTGTACAGGATCTTCAGGACAAAATATCTGCATCAGGAATGGGTCTAATCATTTTTTTTTTGCAACACATAGTCCTGCATGACTGCCAGATAAACGGTTACTGCTTTCTCTAACGATTCTGTTTTCACGTGTTCGTCAATCGCGTGCAGGAGCCGGAGCTCCCCGGGCCCGTATTCGGCAACCCTGAACCCTGCCGCTCTCAGGTGACGCGCATCACTGGCCGCCCACTGGACGATAGGGGATGCCGGTCTGCCGTATGTCTTTTCCACGGCACGGCATATCGCTGTTACGATACGGGATTCCGGATCGGTCAGTGATGGCGTATGGGAGGTCTCTGATACGATAGTCCCATAAGGAGCATGTTTCCGGAGATCGTCGATCAGAGCCGGGATATCACATCCCCACGGTATCCGCATCTCAAGGTCGAGATCGCACCGCTGCGCCACGATATTGGACTTCTCTCCTCCGGCGATGATACCCGGGTTGAACATGATGCTTGTCAGGATCTCGGACGTGTGAGGGAGCCCAAATTCTTCCGAAAGGACGTTTGACGATCGTGAGATGATCTCTTCAAGACTTCGGCTATGGGGGAATTTCCGGTCCGGAAGGGACCCGATGTATTGCATAAACGAAAGCGCCTCGGCAATTGCGCTCCTTCCGATTGCCGGGTAGAGGGATCCATGCCCGGGGGAGCCAGAGAACCGCATTTCCAGCCGCACGAGCCCTTTCTGCCCGATATTGGGGTGGAGCGCGGGTGTTGGTTCCGCAATGAGACAATCGCAGGGGAGGACGAGATGGTGCGCGACGAGGTGCCGTATCCCGCAATCCCCGCCGGTCTCCTCATCGCAGACAAAAGCAAGCTGGGCCGGGGCCTGCCCGTTGGCTTCAACGAATGCCATGAATGCGGATATCAGGGCAGCGCATCCCCCTTTCATGTCCGTTGCACCACGGCCCCACACAGAACCGTCCCGTAGTATTCCTGAGAACGGATCGACCGACCATCCGTCGCGAATCGCCGGCACGACATCGACATGGCCGCAGAGCAGCAGCCCAGTCCCTGCCGGTTCCGTGATGAGGTTTGACCTGCCGTCCCTGCATTTCGTGGTGGTAAAACGAATACCGCCTGCGGCCAGCAGTTCACCGATATAGTGTACCGCTGCCTCTGTATTCCCCGGAGGGTTCTCACTTCGTATCTTTACGAGATCCGAACAGAGACGCGTGACATCCATGAGATGGGTTACCCCTGTTTCTCCGCGCACGAGGCGGTATACTGTCTGAAAAGAGACGCGAGCGACGCATCGTCATAAAGGCTCTTTAAGAAATCCTGTGCAAAGAACTCGTCGATCATGGCATACAGGACGTCGGCAGGGATCTGGTTCTGGCTGTCCGGATCCAGTACGATCCGGAAACTCCGGTAGCTGGCCGGGTCTTCGGAATCGTAGATCATCTGCCAGAGCGAGGGCAGTTCGGAAAATCTCGAGGGTTGTTCAAGTCTGAGCCAGTTGACAAATGCCGGGAAGAGCGCCCGCTCCCCCTTCTTTTCCTCGTCAATTCTCCAGCGGAGGTACTCCGCGCCAATGACGTTCTTCGGTGACTGGTAGTGATAACAATAAAGGCTGATGGTATAGTCGATATGGGCGAGCGAATCGATCAGGTAGAAATACAGTACCTTATTGAAGAGCGCAGGATCGTGAAGGACAAGTGATTTCTCATAGAGGTAGTTGAGCACAGGGAGATACTCGTTGTCATTATTCATGCCCTGTTATTTGGCAAAAAAACCTAAATACATTGCCCATCGGGCAGTAAAATTTTTTACTTGTAGAACGGCTCGCGTTTTGTGACAGCCTGGATGAAAAGTGCTTCCAGTTCTTCGCCGCGTTTTCCCCGGATGTCGATGTGGTTGTCCGCCCGGAGCAGGCAGGGCTTGAGCTTACCGTCAGACGTAACCCGCAGGCGGTTGCAGAACCTGCAGAACTCAGTGTTGTGAAGCGGGCGGACTACTTCCACTTCAGCTCCGTCAAGACAATATTTCTTCCGGTGATGCATCCGCCGGGTCATGATGGTCTTGGAACGTTTCTCGAGGTCCCGTTCCAAGACAGCAAGATCCCCGTGTTCCGTACAGCCGGAAAAGTGCATCAGCTCGATCAGCTGCAGGATCAGGTCCCGCCGGCCCCGTACAAAAGCAAAGAAATCCTCTATTTCACTATCATTGATGCCGGAAAGGACGACCATATTCAGCTTGATCGGCTTCAGACCTACCTCAAGTGCAGCATCTATGCCGGCAAGAACTTCAGAGAGCCGGTCACTCCCTGTAATACGTTTATACGTCTCATGATTCAGGCTGTCGAGGCTGACATTTAACCGTATGAGGCCGGCTTTTTTAAGATCCATTGCTAGGGAAGCGAGCAGGATCCCGTTGGTTGTTATTGAGGATTCCATGCTCTTTGGTACGGAGGAGATGATCTCGGTCAGGTCCGGGCGCAGCAGAGGCTCGCCCCCGGTGAACTTGACGTGGCGGATCCCGAATTTGTCGGCGATCCGGAGGATCTCCCTGATCTCACCAATGCTCATCGAGTCCGCCGGTGAGTGTTCCCCCTCGGCATGGCAGTATATGCAGGAAAGGTTGCAGCGCGGAGTGAGGCTGATGCGCAGGTTGCTCACCGGTCTATTGTAAGGATCTGTCAGAACCACGTGGATCACCCGGTAAAGTTTTTTGCAATGATATAGAGCTCAGTACTTCCTTTCCGGGTTGCCTGTGTAACGAAAGTTCTCACGGAATGAAAATGCCTGCGGGTTTGTAACAGGAGTTCCGGAAAGTCGGATCCCTGGAATGACTTTACGACAAAATTTCCCCCGTACTTCAGTACGCTACAGGCAAAGCCTAGCGATTCCTCACCAAGAGCAATAGCTCTCGCCTGGTCATAGCTCTTATGTCCTGAGAGTTTTGGAGAGGCATCACTAAGGACGACATTCACAACCCCAAGTGCTGACTTCGCTAACACTTGGATCTCCGGATCTGAAAGATCCCCTTCGATCGACTCTACGCCCTCCATGGGCGGGATTGTATTGAGATCAATTCCCAGTACCCTGCCATCAGTGAGTGTACGGGCTACCTGCAACCAGCTGCCCGGGGCCGCACCCAGATCGATTATATTATCTGACCTGCGGATCACCTCAAACTGGTGCTGGATCTCGATGAGCTTATACGCAGCACGGGAACGGTATCCCTCCTGTTTTGCCCTGAGATGAACTTTATCCCGTCCCCATTGTGAACCCATGATAATTACTCCGCATGATCCTTCGGATCCAAAACGCTATAATTAAAGTATGACGATATATTCTATAAGACAGTTTGTCAAGGGGTAAGCGATGTTAAAAGCAACGATTGATGCAGAGATATTCAGGGAAGCTATCGATGCGATCTCGGCCCTTGTTCCCGAGTGCCGGCTCCATACTACGGACAGTGGTTTTTCAACACGCGCTGTCGACACAGCAAACGTTGCAATGGTCTCACTCGAATTAAAAAAGGAGGCTTTCGAGTCCTATAAGGCAACAAAAAGCCAGCTGGGTATTGATATCTCGAAGATGAAAAATATCTTCAATATGGCAGGCAAGGGAGATCTCATCAGTCTCGAGCTTGGGGATAATGCGCAGAAAATGCAGGTGAGCGTGCACGGTTATCATTACTCAATCACGCTTCTGGATACGAACACGATACGAAAAGATCCCAATCCACCTACAATCAACCTCCCGGGGAAACTTACGATTGCAGGGGAGGATCTGAACAATGCTATCAAGGCAGCCGCAGTGATATCGGATAAAATTGCGATGGGCATCAACGCGAAAGACCAGACCTTCTTCATGATTGCCGAAGGAGATACCGACAACATCCGCAGGGAATTTTCTAAAGACGAACTCAAGTCCCTGTCGGCAAATGAAGCCCGATCGCTCTTCTCCCTTGATTACTTAAAAGACATGGGCAAAGTTATGAGCAGGGCTCAGGAGGTTGAAGTATTTCTCGGCATGGATCACCCGGTCCGCTTTTCCTTCGATATTGCAAATGGCAACGGCCATGTCGAGTACCTCCTTGCCCCCAGGATTGAGGCTGACTGATGGTGTATGAACCATCAGGAAAGGAACTTGCCCATTTCCCTTTTTTGAAAAAAGCCAATGACCGGATCCGATCACTGCCGCCGGTTGAAACGCTGCTCACCGAAGATCGGGGCGCATTCATCAAACGGCTTGCTGAAGAAAGGATCAGCCAATCTCTCGCATCGGTAAAAAAGATAAATCCTCATATCGAACATGCTCCTGAAGATGAGATTGCGGGATATATCCTGTCGCGGGTTATAGTCTCCTCTATCGGGGAAAGGCAGTTACTTGACCGTCTTGTCCGATACGAAGCGGACAGGGCGTATAATTTCCTTAGGAATGAAGATTCTTGGAACTCCAATTTTATAAAAACCGAATCCGGTTATTCACAACTTTTTTTATATATTGCAAATGAACTGGGAATTCCCATTCAGCAAGGCACGATTCCCATGGTTGATTATGTAGAACTTGTTTCACCGATACGTGAGGGCCGGTTCCGGCTTATCAATCGGATGGTAACAAAAGGTCAGGTATATGTTGGGGATGACGAACTATACGATCTCCTGTGTGAGAGAATCCGCGTAATCCTCCGCAGAGATTTGCCCTATAAAAACGTCCCGAAATCGCTTAATAAGAAGATTGCAGAATCCGCGGAGCAGATTAAGATGCAGCACAAGGAGATGATGCTGGAGAATTTCGGGGCAGTTGAAGAGACCGCATTCCCTCCCTGTATCCAGGCACTTGTTTCAGCTATCACTTCCGGTGCCAATCTCACGCACCCGGGCCGGTTCTCGCTGACGGCATTTCTCCACACGATTGGCATGGATAACAATCATATTGCAGGTCTCTATGCCCGTGCCCCTGACTACGATCCTGAGAAAACTATGTACCAGGTGGGACACATTACCGGGGGAGGCGGGACGGAGTATACGGCCCCTGCATGTGCGGCGATGAAGACGACCGGGCTGTGTGTGCGGCCGGATAAACTCTGCGAGACCATAAACCATCCGCTCAGCTATTACCGGAAAAAGAAAAGGCAGAAAAAGCAGGCTTTCCGGGAATCAAAGCCTTGATTCAGGCTATCTGCTTGTTGACAAGATAGCCGGCACCGGATAATGCAAGAACAAAGAGGAATATTGCAGTCACGTATGCGATTCCTGCTTCCATCACCATAGGGAGCAGGGCAAGGAGTACGAGAAGGAGTGCAAAGCAGGCAAGACCGATGATTACGTCAAGGAGCCGGGTATCCATAGCATAGAATAGTTGGGTGCCTGATCATTAAATCATTACTCGCGGAATCTCCACAACAAGGTACCAATTACCGATGAGGCCCCTTGGCAGACGGGCCGAAAGCATGCTTATTTCTGAAATGATCACACATAGTCAGTAATGGCTGGTGTAACATCCGAACGGAATGATGTCATTGTAAAGCTTACCGAAGCTGTAGTTCATCTCGCCCGTGAAACGGATGTGCGCCTTATTCCGCCGTCAGAAGGTAATATCGGTTATGCGATCCGGGGTGCCCGGGGCGCCAGCGATATTGCTGCGGTTACCGGAGGATTCGTCACTGACGGAACGTCAGTACACCGCGGTGGGCCCGTGGCATTCGGTGCGGACGAAGGAATATCCCGTATCATCCTTACAGTTATGAAATTCGATCCTGTAGTCAGGAGTGCTGCCATAATACGGTATTCTGAAAATATTTATTCGATCCTTTCTGATATGTTCATCGAATGCGAAGAAACGAATCCTGGAAAGTACAAAGGAAGTATCAGTTCAATGGACTGGGCTGTTGCTTCCTGTTGTTCGGAGGGAGTGCCCGAAGTCATAGCACTCCATGGGCCGGATACGATGAACCCTCTGATCTGTATGTTTTCTGAAGAACCGGGGATTCTTGCCAGCAATATTATTATCCTCTCAAACCGTATATAATAAGGAAACCAGAAGGAACCTCCATGGGAATCAAGCCATCCTATATCAAAACCCTCGGTCAAGAAGTCCTTGCAAAGAACCGGGAACGGTTCTCTAACAATTATGACGAGAATAAGCAGGCACTGACGTCCGTTGCATCGATTGAGAGCAAACGCGTGCGGAACCGCATCGCAGGATTCATCACAAGAAAGATAAATACCAAGAGGCACCAATAAACGCTTTATGTTTGAAGGTGTCCTTCCAGCTATTATAACCCCTTTTTCGAGAAATTCATCCCAGAGCCTCGACACAAGAGGCCTTGTTGAAAACCTTGAGTATCTTATTTCTGAGGGTATTGATGGGGTTGTGCCCTGTGGATCGACCGGCGAATCGGCAACACTCTCGTTTGAGGAACACGAGAAGGTAATCGAGCTTACTGTTGATACGGTCAACGGCAGGATACCTGTCGTAGCCGGTACCGGCTCCAACAACACTGCTGAAGCAGTCCGGCTCACGAAGGCAGCAAAAGATCTTGGGGCGGACGGAGTGCTGGTCATCAGTCCGTATTATAACAAACCGAACAAGGCCGGGCTCATCAAGCATTATACGAAACTGGCTGAAATCGGTATACCGGTTATTATGTACAATGTTCCGGGCAGAACCGGGCAGAACCTTGAACCGGATCTAGTTGCAGAGCTGGCAAAGCACCCCGGTATTGTCGGTATCAAAGAAGCAAGCGGGAATATCAGCCAGATCTCAAGAATCATTGAAGACACGCAGGACGAAGACTTTGTTGTGATCTCAGGTGACGACAACATGACCCTGCCAATCATGGCACTGGGTGGGGCAGGGGTTATCTCCGTCGCAGCAAATATCGTGCCAAAACGCATGGTTGCAATGTCCGATGCCCTAAGGAGGGGGGATCTTAAAAAGGCATTGGAGATCCATTATGAGCTCTCACCGTTGTTCCGCGCGATGTTTATCGATACCAACCCAATCCCGGTAAAAAAGGCGGTCGAACTATGTGGCATGGCAGCAGGACCGGTCCGCCTCCCGCTGGATGAACTGGATGCAAAGAAGACTGAACAGCTTGCTGCCATGCTGGTATCCGCGGGATTGAAAAAAGCTGGAAGGGGAAAAACGGAACCGGTAAGAAAGAAAGGAATGGTTAAATCCGCCTCTAAGAAGCGGAGGCGCTGATCGATGATCAAGGTGGTCGTCTGCGGCGCGAGCGGGCGCATGGGCCAGACGATCGGGAGAATGGTCTCTGATTCATCAGACCTGCAACTGGTTGGTGGGGTCGATGTCAGACCATCAACCTTCTTTGGTCAGCCGATCGTCGCTTCCTCAGAGATCGAAGCATTTCTTGCGGAAAAGAAGCCGGATATTCTGATAGACTTTACGGTAGCAAATGCAGCTGTCGAGAACGTTAAATCTGCCGCACGACATAATATTGCCTGCGTCGTTGGGACGACTGGTTTCACTCCCGAACAGCGCAAGGTATTGGCAGAAGCGGTTACCGGACACTGTCCTATGGTTATTTCGAGTAATTTCTCTATCGGTGTTAATATTTTCTGGGAGATCCTTCGATCAGCAGCACGGATGCTGAAAGAGTATGATATCGAGGTCATCGAAGGGCATCACCGGAACAAGAAGGATGCCCCAAGCGGGACTGCAAAGACCATCCTCCAGATTCTCGATGAAGAGGCCGGAACCCGCCATAAGATCTATGGCCGGGAAGGTGTGACCGAACGCAAGAACGAGATTGGTGTCCATGTTATCCGTGGCGGAGATATTGTCGGAGATCATGCTGTTATGTTCTCTAAAAATTTTGAGACGATAACCTTGTCGCACAGAGCATACGACCGGGCAGTTTTTGCAAGCGGTGTCCTTATTGCGACAAAATGGATTATCGGAAAGAAGCCGGGTATCTATGGTATGGGCGATGTCCTGAATCTTGCGATGAAGTAACCGTCAAGCAATATCGAAACCCTTTTTTTGTATTTTGAGCAACAAGTATGATGGAGTGAACCGTTTTGGTTGCTGTCATTGACAAGGAAAAATGTACCGGATGTGAAACATGCGTAAACGAGTGTCCTGCGTCAGCAATTTCTATGGAGAATGAGAAAGCAAAGGTTGACAAGGATATGTGTGTTGACTGCCAGACCTGCGTCGATGTCTGCCCGTCAGAAGCAATTCACATGGAATAAGAGGAATCCCGAAATATCCATCTTATTTTTCAAAGATATTTTATCCTGAAAACAGGATATTAGTCTTTATCCGATAAACAAGATCCAAATCACAAACCTTTTTTCCCTCCTCACCAAATTGAGTCATTACCCCGCATAACAAAGGGATATCCTACAGAGAGAACGATCCAGGATCTGATAATGCCATGATCAATGTTGGAGTGCTCGGTGCCACAGGTGCGGTTGGCCAGCGGTTTGTTGAACTTCTTGCGGATCATCCTTGGTTTAACCTCGTCACGCTCGCCGCTTCTGATCGAAGTGCAGGAAAACCATACGGGAAAATAGTCAACTGGCGCCTTGACACGCCATTTCCCGATAAGATTGCCAAAGTGAAAATTGCTGCTACATCGCCCAAGAGCATGAAAGATGTCGATCTTGTCTTCTCTGCCCTCCCGGCCGAGATCGCGATAGATGTTGAGCAAGAATTCGCTGACGCAGGCATTGCTGTCTGCAGTAATGCCAGTTCCCATCGTATGGAGCCTGACATCCCGCTTGTTGTCCCGGAAGTCAATCCCGACCATCTCGGTCTTATCGATGTCCAGCGAGACAAAGGGCGGGACGGTTTCATCGTCACAAACCCAAACTGTTCGACAATTATGATGGTTACTGCGCTTGCACCGCTCAGGAAGTTCAAATTCAACGATGTTCGTGTGGCAACAATGCAGGCAATCTCCGGGGCAGGGTTTGCCGGGGTCGCTGCGATGGCGATCTATGACAATGTTATCCCTTATATCGGCAAAGAAGAAGAAAAGATGGAGACAGAATCCCTCAAGATCATGGGGACACTGAAGGGGAATCGTGTGGTAGATGCCCCCTTTACTGTGAGTGCAAGCTGCCACAGGGTTCCTGTGATTGACGGCCATACCATGGCAATCTGGGTGGATATTAAAGATCCGGTAAGCAAGATCAGAAACGCATATCTGGACTACAAGCCCCTGATAAAGGGACTGCCCACACAACCTGCGGAATCGGTTCATTTCTTCGACAATGAACCCGACCGCCCGCAACCGCGGCTTGACCGAATGCGGGGCAAGGGAATGACGGTGTCGGTAGGCAGGCTTCGCGAAGGCATCCGGTTTGTAGCCATGGGGCATAATACAATCCGGGGAGCTGCCGGAGCAAGCGTACTGAATGCAGAACTAATTACCAAGAAAAAGTATCTCTGAACCGATCCTAACGAGGTGTACCAATGGAGCAGAAAGAGAATACAGTGTTCGTTGGAAACAAGCCGGTCATGAATTACGTGCTTGCAGTGGTAACACAGTTCAATAACGGTGCAAATCAGGTTGCGATCAAGGCAAGAGGCAAGGCAATCTCTAGAGCGGTTGACACTGCAGAGATCGCCCTGAACCGCTTCCTTGAGGGTGTTGCCAAAAAGGAGATCCTGACCTCAACGGAGATCATCGATACTGACTCCGGAAAGACCAATGTTTCAAGTATCGAGATTATACTTGTAAACACAAAATAATCGTTTTTCGGATTTGTTTTATACGGGGACTGTGCCCGTTTGGTTAGTACGGTCATTTTATTTACAGAAACCCTTTAATGGCACGACGACAGATGCAATAAGGCATGCGAACGATTGCTGTCGTTTTCGGGATGATCCTTTTTATCAGCATAGTGGCGCATGGAATGGCAGCAAGTGAAGAGAGATACGGTTACATCACGGTACAGGATGTTACGATCAACCTTCAAAACGATTCTGCAATTATCGATGTAGAATATTCTGTAGACGAAGGAACAAGGATTATCTTTTTTTTATTGGGAAAGCAGGATCTAAAGAACAAGTTGTATCATATCCTTAATTATCCGGAAGCCCAGGCCCGGAAGATCAACCTGAATGCCGCTGAATTTTATGTTGAAAATGCAGCATATTCGTATGGCAAGGGAATTTACTGGTACCCTTCCCATGAATTTAATGTTGTTATCCCCTCCCTGACAATACGTTCCCCTCAGGTCACAAGGACCTTTTCCATGACCAGTTCGTTTCCTGATGGGATCGGGTATTTTGATGATGGATCCACTGGAAGATCTCCCCTGTCGCCGCCTTCAGATTCCGGATAAAAATCAAAAAAATCGTGAAATCCGGCCTTTAAATACTTTAAAATCGTATGATGCATTTATTGTTATCCGGATTGCAGGAATCATATTACCCCCAATCCTGAAAAATATGAAGATATTAAATTACTTCAATAATTGCCTGCCGTCGCTCCTCAGCCAGCTTCTTGTTAACAAAGTATTGGGCAATCACGCCGATGATGGCCGACAGAAGCCCCGCTCCCGTGGCATACATGATGTACCCGTTGGCTTCTGACTGGGTGAGTGGAAACTCAGGGACACCATTTACTGAGATAAGGAAGACGCTGGCACCATATAAGATCAGGCCCAGTGCTATGACAAAAAACGGGAAGACGATCACTTTACCCAGCTGCTCCCTCTCATTGAGATAGACATCAATAAGAATTCCAATCGATACGACAATCCCTGCAAAGATCAGCCATTCGATCGCCCCATAAATAAAGGTCATAAGGTAGATTAGGATGCCAAGCCCCTCTTCACTTGAATAGAACTTCATCATAGTTATAAGGCCGTTGACAAACCCGACTATGGCCAGTAAAATTGTGGTCGTATAGGTAACAAATGAAAATCTGCCTCTCGACAATGATGCCCTGAGTGCATCCAGTATGTTATGGAAAATTTCATCGATCCCGAATCCTTTTACAAGGAGATAGATGCCAATCACACCGACAACAATAATAGTTGCAGTATCGGGATATCCGAGCAGGAATGCAGTGGCGTATAGTAACATTGCCAAGCCTAGGGGGACAAGTACTACTCTTGATATTTTCGGGTCGTCAAGAAGTTTTTTGAAGATATAATACGTGCCCTCCAGGTTGGGCATCTGGTTGACGATGACACGGCGGATGCTGCTGATCGAAATCTTTGACTGGATGATCGGGACAACGAACTCGTCTTCTGCGCCGTCCGTAACAAGAATACACTGGGTGACCCCGGTTTCCTTGACAACCTCGCTTAAGGTCGTGGTAATTTTACGATCGCCTTCGATCATATGCAGGTGGTTTCCAGCAATAACCGCCACTTCTGCATCTTCGCCCTTGACTATAAGTTCATCGAAGATTTTAACGGCTTGGAAAATCGCATTTATATCCGAATCTTCGGGATCTGCAAGAGCGAGAGAAGTTGCGGCTTTCAGGCATGCGGCCCGCCCGACGCAGGGACTACTCACTTGCGCTTTAAACCCGATATCGTCGTCGCGGTCGACACTGAGGACTAACGTTTTACCCTGCGCCATGCTCAGTACTCACTTGGTGTAAATCTATTAAATTATTCCTGACTAAAAAAAAAAAAGAATCAGATGAGTTTTGAACGCTGGAGAAGAAGGATATCGTCTGTTGTAAGTTTCTCGCCTGCCCGGAAATTTTTGAAAAGGTGTTCTGCTTCTTTCCTGACTGCTTTCTGCTCTTTTGTGACTTTAACCTTCTTGGTCTTTTTGCGCAGTCCTGATATGACCTTGTCATAGTCCCGAAGCTCTTTCTGACAGGCAATGAAGAATTTGTGCTCCGCATCGGCAGATTCCTGTGCCTCGACAAAACTCTTGTGCGCAGCATCTGCTGATTCACGGGACTTGTCAGCTTTCCGGTATGATTCCACCATCAGGTCGTGGTGCTTCTGCGCAAGTTCGGCAACCTCGGTCACCTTTGCGTGCAGTTCCGATGCCTGTTTTCGAAGTTCTCTCGCGGACGCAATTTTACTGCGCATCTCCTTATTCTGCTCGAGCTCGGCTTCCTGTTCCTTGACCTGGTTCTTCATCTGTTTGATCTTATCGATTAGCTCCCGTTCTTTTTCCGTGGAGAAGACTTGGGTCTGCTGCATCATTTCGAGGTGTTCTATCTGCTTCTGAATCTCTTTTATACCCCTTGTCTTGGGGCTGCCATGCTCCCGTTTGAAGGATTCGATTTCTTCGAACAGGACGTTGGCCTTATCATTATATTCATTACGTTTTACCTTGAGCTCGATTACTTCCTGGTTGTATTTATCCCGGAGATCCTTGTTCTTCTGCGCATCATCAACGCACTCCCGCGTCTGGTTATTGAGAGTATTGCGTTCGCGGGCCCATTTGCTAGCAGCTGAGTTGAGTTCATTGCGACGGTTCTTGTGCTGCTCGGATTCTGCAAGGATCTTCTTTCGTTTCTCGATAAGGTCATTGATCATATGTATCTGTCCTCCGTGATCCCGTTGTTGGGGGAATGAGAGTGGTAAGGCAAATGTATGAGGTTGCGGAGAACCTGTTCTCCCGACTGTCCCTATAACGACTCTGCATGCAGGATGCAGGATAAAAAACACCAGAAAAAAGTCTGACGATTGCTGGTATGCAAGACCCCGGCCGGGGATCTTTGTTCGACGCTCTGTTCATGATGTTCAACTCCCGGTACCGGGTTGCACATGTATGCGGTGCAACCCTCATCCTCCCAATCGGGGATTGGTCAAATGTACGAATATTAAATGACTGGAATTTACTTAAGCATTTCGCAGATGGGGCTGAATAATGCGCCGGATATTGTAGTGTAACGAAGAAACACAACCGTGGAGAAGAGCAAAGAAATGTGATGTTGGTTCATTAACCAACATCTCCCGCACAAGTGGGGAGATCAGATCTTTTCAGGTTTTATGAATGTGGTGAAATTGCATTTGTCAGGGTCCTTTATCCGACCCATTCGAGAACTCCGCCACCGCTCGGCTGGTCGCGGGTCCTGCCCTTTACTGGCATCTCGACAGCTTTGGGATTGGATCGCTTGTTCTCAATCTCCTGCACGACCGTCTTGTATGACTGGCGTGTTCCAAGGATTTGTGCACTCCTTACACCGGTCATGATGGCGAGGACACGAATCTTGCCTTCCATGTCATTGCGCACGCGGGCCCCCCAGATGACATCTGCATGAGGATCAAGTTCGTATGTTAACGAGGTTGCAACTTCTTCAGCATCCTGAAGTGTCAGGTCGGTACCTCCGGTGATGTGGATCAGGCTTCCGGTTGCGCCACGATAGTCGATATCCAGCATCGGGTTGCTTAAGCATTCACGGACAACGCTTTCAGCCTTGTTCTGCTGCTTGCTCTCGCCAACGAGCATTACCGCGACACCCCCCTTGCTCATGATAGCCCGGACATCGGCATAGTCGATGTTGATGAGTGACGGTTCGGTGATTGTCTCGGATATGCCCTTGACGGTTTCGCCAATCAACTGGTCCATGACAGAGAAGGCTTGGCCAAGAGGCAGGTTCGGAACAAAGTTCTTCAGACGGTTGTTATCGAGTACGATAACAGAATCTGCGGCTGCTGCGAGCGCTTCAAGCCCTTCCTCTGCACGGATCAGGCGGGCTTTCTCTACCTGGAACGGGTAGCTGACCATTCCGACAACGATTGCGCCTTGCTCCTTTGCGATCTGGGCCACAACTGGGGCTGAACCGGTACCGGTACCTCCCCCCATACCTGCCGTGATAAAGCAGAGATCCGCAGACTCCAGAAGCGCCTCAAGGGTCGGGCGCGCCATCTCGGCTGCGCGTTTACCGACATCCGGGTAACCCCCGGCACCGAGTCCTTTTGTCAAGGATTTTCCGATCAGCACGCGTTTATCAGCCTGCACCATGTCAAGGTGCTGCTTGTCAGTGTTGATCGCGATCGTTTCTGCACCGGCAACGCCCATGTGGTGGATGCGGTTGACGGTGTTGTTCCCTGCGCCTCCACAGCCGATGATGACGATCCTTGGCTGTCCGACAAAGTCGTCCTCCATCGCATTGGCGCCGGGCTTGTTGATTTCTTTTTCCAGCTCTGCGTTTTTTAACGCGTCGTTGATAATGCTCTGCATGTCTCTACCCTCTCATACCTTGAATGAAACCTGGTCGCTGTCCTTCAAGACACGGTTGGCACGTTTTTCAACAAGTTCACGGACTGCAGCCCTGACTGCTTCTGAGACGCTGGGATACTCCCCAGCATCGACCATCTGCTGGAGCAGATTGATTTGTTGTTCAGGTAATCGCAGTGTGATCCTTTGCATCATAGTATCTCTCGTGTCCGACATATGTCAGTCTTCTGTCATTCATATGTCAGACAGAGAGAACCTTCATGTCTGACTGAACCAGATGAAACAAAGTAACACATAAATGTATAAAAACTTTCTTCTCTGCTGATTCTCTTCTTCAAAACGCATTTATGGATTCCCATGCAACAAAATGGGTGATTATCTGGGTTTTTCATGGCTGCCGGAATGTTGAGAAAAGTAATTCATGGGGGTTCTGGGAAGCGGCAGCGGGAAAAAACTGAGAAAAATGTGCTGGATTTCAGCGCGAGTACTAATCCATTCCCTCCAGATATAAAATGGAACTGCGATCCGTTTCTTCTGGAAAATTATCCTGATGATAATTATACACTTCTGAAAGAACTTATCGCTGATACGTTTCACCGGAAACCGGAAGAGATAGGTGTAGGGAACGGATCAATTGAACTGATCCGTGTCTGCTGTAATGTAGTCCTTTCAAAAAACGGAACTTATTTTACAGAAAATCCGACATTCGGGGAATATGCGTTTTCTGCAGAACTTGCCGGCGGAAAGCCTGTTTACCGGATGAGGGACGCAGATCTCCTTTTTATCTGCAATCCGAATAATCCGACCGGTTTCCTTCGTTCACTCGATGAAATGCGAATTATTCTTGATGAGCGGCAAAAGGATGGCGGGGTGCTCTGCGCCGATGAAGCATTCATTGAACTTTCAGATCCTTCCCAGAGCCTGATTGCTGACAGAAGCGATTACTTAATCGTCCTCAGATCCCTTACAAAATGTTTCTCGGTTCCTGGCATCCGGTTTGGCTATTGTATCGGAAATCCTGATCTAATCGAAAAGATCGAAGCAACCCGTCTGCCATGGACTGTCAATGCATATGCGGAAGCATTTGCGCTTGAAGCATTCCGGTACTATGATGAACTGGCGGAATCCAGAAGGCTAATCGCGCAGGAACGATCATTCCTCTCAGCCTCTTTATCCGCTCTCGGGCTTTACTGTGAACCGTCATCGGTTAATTTTATTCTTGTCAAGACCGGTTCTGATGTCAGGACTCTCTGCGAAAAACTAGAGAAAAGGAACATTCTGGTGAGGGACTGCACTTCGTTTGGCCTTCCGAAGTCTATCCGTGTTGCCATACGAACCCGTGACGAGAACCAGTGCCTGCTGGAGGCGCTGCAGTCATGCTTGCGTTGATCATGGCCGGTGGCGAGGGGAGCCGTCTTGATCTTGGCGAAAAACCGCTTGTCGCCGTGGGGGGAAAGCCCATGGTTGCCCACGTCATCAACGCTTTTCAGGAATATGGCTGCCATGTCGTTGTTGCAGCATCTCCGAAAACTCCCATGACACAGAACTGGTGCAGGGTAAATGGTATAGATGTGATCTCCACCCTTGGAGAGGGGTATGTGGAAGATATGGTCTCCGCTGTAAAAGATCTGGGCGAAATGAATCCGTTGTTTGTCTCCGTCTCTGATCTTCCATGTCTGCTGCCAGATATTGTTGAAAAAATCCGGATTGCATACCGAAAGTCGGGTATGGATGCCTGTTCTGCTTGGATACCGTTATCTCTTGCCCGAGATCACCGTGATATACTGTATGTCGAAATTGTAGACGGTACCGATGCCTGCCCGGTTGGGATTAATATCCTGCGGGGTGACCGGATAGATGAGGAACAGACCGAACTTCGTATCCTGCTTCATGAGCCGCGGCTTGCCTACAATATCAACACACGTGCCGATCTCTCTTACGTGAACTCGTTCTTCCGGCACAGCCCCCATTGATATGACCCACTGCGTTTTTATAATGAGTTCTGAAACAAGAGCGGGCTTACTGCGGGCTCCTGCAGTAAAAATACGGTTAAATCACAAGGATTTATAAGAACGCATATTAACCCGCATCCCCAATATCATCCCATATGGTTGTATCGCAGGAGATCGAGCTCTCCGGCCACATTATCGACTCAGGGATCATGACCCAGCTAATGGATAAGGTCATGGACATGGGGGGTAATTTCGAAATCCTCGTGTTTGATATCGGGAAAGAGAAGACCGATCCAAGCTATGTGCGCCTCCGGATAGCTGCTGCAAACCGAGAGAAACTGCGCTCTATCCTTTCCGAACTTCACCGGCTTGGCGCCCGGCCGATGGAAGTTAAGGATGTGCATGTCGTTCCTGCAGAGGGAGACCATATCCTGCCCAAGGGATTCTATTCGACAACGAATCACCCAACGGAGGTCAAATATTCCGGGGACTGGATACCGGTGGAATCCATAGAGATGGACTGTCTGATTGTTGTCGACCGCCAGGCAAAACAGGCCCGCTGCACCCCTATCTCAAAACTGAAGAAAGGGGATTACGTGGTCGTTGGGGAGAACGGGGTCATGGTCCACTATCCCGAGCGTCCCAGGGAAATGAGTACTTTTGAGTTCATGCATGGCACCGTTTCGTCCGAGCGCCCGATCGCGACACTGATTGCAAAGATTGCCCGGGAGATCCTCGAAGTCCATCGCGCAGGTGGGAAGATTGTTCTCGTAGGTGGCCCTGCCATCATCCACACCGGTGCAGCCGGATCAGTGGCTGAGATGATCCGCAACGGGTACATCAACGTGCTCTTGGCCGGCAACGCCCTTGCAACCCATGATATTGAGTATAATCTTTTCGGCACATCGTTGGGCATGGATTTATCCACTGGAAAGCCCGTCATGGGCGGACACAAGAACCATTTCTATGCCATCAGCGAAGTGATCCGGGCAGGTACTATCCGAAGTGCTGTCGAGAAAGGACTTATCACTGGCGGAATCATGTACGAGTGTGTCAGGAACAATGTACCTTTTGTCTTAGCGGGATCGATCCGCGATGACGGCCCTCTTCCCGAAGTGATAACCGATGTCCTTGCTGCACAGGATGCGATGCGCCGAGAGCTGGCAGGATGCCATATGGTCCTGATGGTCGCAACACTCCTCCATTCTGTTGCTGTCGGCAACTGCCTGCCATCAAGCGTGAAGACGATATGCGTGGATATCAACCCGGCCTCGCTCACGAAACTGATGGATCGCGGCACCGAGCAGGCCATCGGCATTGTCAGCGATGCCGGTACTTTCTTCCCTCTGCTTGCAAAGCAGCTGGAAATTCAAAATTATGCTAAAAAGTGAGTACTACCGGGTTAGTGGCATGCAATGGGGCATTTCGTGATCAAGAACATGATGCCATTCTTCTTTGCAACCGCATTCCGTTTCCAGCAGGGCAGCGATCAGATCACGATCTCCGTTCAATGAGTAGTCGCGGATACCTGCAACGATATCCTTGTCGCAGTTGCCACAGTTATGCGGTCCCCTGATCCTCCCTCCCCCGACCGGATCGCAGGTTACATGGACGGGGGAGTCACTAAGAACAGACAGGACGCTCCAGAGATAGGGCGGCCGGTATGCCCGATGCTTCCAGTATCTTTCGAGTTCGGTACGGCCCTGAACAGTACAGGGATTCATGGAGATAACGTCTGCATGCATGGCGGCCGTGCGTATGGAGGATTTCATATCCTCGAGAGCCTCGCGTTCGGTCAGGAACAGCGGTTTGTGCAGTAAGTATGCCTTGACCCCCGCCCCGCCAGCTTTTGCACGGGAACAGGCAGCGATAAAATCGTTTAATGTGAATCCTTTCCGTATACATTTTTCGCGGATCAAATCGTTTGTGGTTTCGAGCCCGATCGCACAATAAAGGGGTATTTTTTCAGTACCAGTATCAATATCATGGATAAATGACTGCAATGGGTCAACCTGTACATATTCAGGCCGGGTCTCGGCGATCACGACCTTGCCGCGGAATGCCTTTGCGATCTGTTGTAATACTGGCAGTGGGACCTCGGTAGGATCAAAGAAACTCCCTGAAGTAAAAATCTTGACCATCCGATACAGATCAGGATTATATGTTTCCTGCACCCACCTCAGCTGGGAAAGGATGTGGTCTGAGTATGAACCATGGGGCTTATCGACGGGATACCTTTCATGACGATAACTGCACATCAGGCAACTGTTCCATGAACAACCGGATGTCCTGAAGATGATGGTCAGGCAGCTCAAGACCTCTCCTTCAAGACGGTCATGCCCCAACCAGCTTGCAAGAGGGCGTTCTGTCATCTCAGAAATCATTAACACTCTAGTAGTTAACTGTATGATAATGAAAAAGTTCGTTCTGCTAGTGATCGGACTTTTCATCTTATCCGGCAGTGCATCTGCATACCAGATCAATATCGATGCCCCGGAGACCCTTGCTGTAGGAAAACCCCTTGTTGTCACAGGGACGACCAATTTTGGGATTGGAACCCCGATCGATGTGGTCCTTTATCACCAGCTGACGACAAGCACTGAAATAAAACGCAAGATCGTGTATGTCCAGTCTGACCATACGTTCCGTGCAGTCTTTGATACAACGAACCTTAAAAAAGGAAAATATAAGGTTGAGGTACCAGCAAGCGGGCTTGGGTCTTCCATAAATATGCGGCTTGTAGAGCTCATTGACCGGACCGATGAAATTACCGTAAGTTCACCCCTGACCCAGGAGTTCAATGGTAATCTCATGATTGCCGGTACGATGGAAGATAACCATAATTCCGGTGTCCAAATCGAAGTGACCGGGCCTGATGGAGAGAGGATCCTAGGCCCCTTGTATATCGCAACTGATAACCAGGGCCGCTTTTCAACCGAAGTGGCCATTACAAAAAGCGGGGAATACGAGGTAAGCTTTACGGATACCAAAGGGTATGTAGGCGCAAAGAGCATAACGGTCACCGGTGCAGTGGGGGCCGCCGTTTCCCCGACCTTTAGCACCATGGTCACGACAAACGCTGCGGTAATCTCTGTCCGTTCACAGGCATCCCGCGACGCTCCTGCATATTTCGAGGTGATGGCCGGGTCCGGTCGCGTAGATATATTCACGTCCTCCCGTATTGACTGGGTCATAGAGTATATCGACCGCTATGGTGTACTTCATACGGTTAACGATCACGGTGAGATCAATCCCGAAGAAGTTGAAATTCAGGGGTGGGGGGAACCAATTTACCTAAAAGTCTATCCATATAAATATTCTGACAGCGGGGAAATCACCCTCTATGCAAAAAATGTCCGGTCGGTAGAGGTGAGTACGACTGTATCAGAAGCCTTCGGTGCATCATCCGGGGGTGCGGCCATGCCAGGGGAAACCGAGGCATCTCTTAATCCTGCAATTGCCTGTTGTTCAGCGTTGGTGGCGATTCTATTTCTCAAATCACGTTCGTGAACAAAGAGTGGAGTGACAAGGGAATGGGGTTGCTGATCCGAAAGCATACTTCCTGAATATGCACAGGATAACGGTATTTATCTATGAAAGAAGCTTTTTTTAGGATTGCCCGCCATATGCGTATGTCTCAGCCGGGGTAGTCTAGTCCGGGAAGGCGTTGGTCTTGAAAACCAATGGTGCCCTGCACCTCAAGAGTTCAAATCTCTTCCCCGGCGTAATCCTGTTTTATGGTTCGAGAAAGGTGGAAATCACACATCCCATATTCGGGTGAACAATACCCCGAGAATCGGGTACCCGACAACCGCTGTTATCAGGTTGCCGATATAGAAGCTGACCGGCCAGTTCATTGAGGTGAACATGGCAAAATTTGAAGGCAGGGCGATAAGGATGATGAGCAGGATCCCGAATGTGATGCCTTTTCGTGTTCCGGTTCCTGTAAGGCAGGAACTGATGAGGTCATATGCCCAGGCTACGGCAAACGCCATAACGAACGGGTAGGCGAAGAAGAGCAGCATGAGCGGGTCATTGTTGGGCCGCATGCCGCCAAACGCAGCAATGTCGTACCCGATCGTTGCATTCATAATAACGTTCAGTCCGAAGAGAAGGATAAAAAAGACAATACCTCCACCGATGCCGGCTGTCAGGACTTTTTTTCCATCCATAAGCTAATAAAACACTGAATGTGAGATATATTTTTTCAAAAACAGATCCCGGGATATATGATACCGGAAGAGTCTGCAGTTGCCCAGATCCTGTTACGTTACAAACGGCCCGGCCCTTTCCCAGAATGCAAATGACTTCTTGGCTCACTATCATTGTTTTTATCAGTCCCGGGTGCCTATAATATAATTTGGAATAAAGGGGATTCCAAATGTGCGTTGCTGTGCCGGCTGAAGTGCTGGAGATTAAAGAGGGAAATATCGGGGTCGTTGATTACGGAGACTTAAAGCAGGAAGTGCGTCTTGACCTTGTCGATGTCAAGGTCGGGGAGTTCGTACTGGTCCATGTGGGATTTGCTATCCAGCGGCTTTCCAGGGAAGAGGGCCTTGAGACCCGGGAGATCTTCCGGCAGGTCTATGCGGCGATGGAGGAGTGATGCACGAGTACAGCATCGCATACGATCTATATGCAACCGCACGCAGGGCCGCGCTTGAAAACAAGGCGGACCGTGTCACTAAAGTGAGCGTCGAAATGGGAAAACTGGCCATGGTAAACCCCGAACAGGTGGTCTTCCTCTTCGATAACATCAAGGAAGACGACCCCTTGTTTGTATCCGCGGTTCTCGAATGCAGGGAGATCCCCGCAGAGACTGCGTGCACCTGCGGGTATCGTGGTGATGAGATATACGTCTGTCCGCAGTGCGGTGCCCTGCCGGATGTCTTAAAGGGGCGGGAAATTGTCGTGACAAATATCGAGATCGAGGTGGATGATTAGATGAAAGTCTCACTGATGCATGGTGCCGGCGGAGAAGTGATGGGGGAACTGTTGAAAATCCTCACAAAGATTGAGAACAATAACGCGGGCGGGATCGGTCTCGAGGCGCTTGATGACGGGGCGGTGATACCTTTTAACGGGGAAAACCTTGTCTTCACTACAGATTCTCACGTTGTCCGACCGATTTTTTTTCCCGGCGGTGATATCGGGAGGATTGCCGTTTCAGGGACAATCAACGACCTCGCCATGATGGGTGGCAGGCCTATCGCCCTCTCCTGCGGCATGATCATCGAGGAGGGTTTTGACATTTCAGATCTTGCACGGATCGTTAAGTCCATGGACGAGGCGTTGGGAGAAGCCGGGGCAAAGCTGGTCACCGGTGATACCAAGGTTATGGAAAAGGGGGCCTTGGACGGAATCGCAATAAATACGGCAGGCATTGGAATTGCAAAGACAATAATCCGTGACAACGGGCTCCGACCCGGTGATGCAATTCTGGTCTCCGGTACTCTCGGTGATCACGGGATAGCGATCATGGCTCACCGCGAAGGGTTCGATCTGGGAGGGCAGATACTGTCCGATGTTGCGCCGCTCTGGGGGCTCATGGAAAGGGCACTATCGGCCGGGACCATCCATGCGGCTAAGGATCCTACACGGGGCGGATTTGCCAGTGCAATCAACGAGATGGCAAGAAAAAGCGGGGTCTGTGTCCGCATCAGGGAAGAGCAGGTTCCAATGAAAAAGAGTGTACGGAGTGCTGCCGGCATGCTCGGTATAGACCCCCTCGAAGTAGCGAATGAGGGGAAGGTTGTCATGGGCGTTCCGGAATCCGATGCGGAAGCTGTTCTTGAAGCGCTCCGTACGCACAAGTATGGCATGAATGCGGCCATTATCGGGAGAGTTACTGCGGGATCCCATGTGATTATGGAAACGGCAATTGGTGGTGAGCGTTTCATTGAGCCGCCGATGGGCGACCCCGTGCCCCGGGTCTGCTGAACGGCAGGCCCGTATGTACTGGCTCATATCCATCTTTAGGTATTTTTCCGATCAAACGATACTGTTACAAGGAAAAATCCTATGAAAAAGAACAGGCAGCCCTATAGCGGGGCAGGGATTACGGAGAATGATTCGATCGTCGGCCGTGGTATGATAGCAGGGATCGCCTTCATCATAATTGTAGTATTTATTCTCGCGGTTGTCCAATTGGAGAAGTCCGGTGACTGCGACAGGAAAGGCGGATCCTGCGTACAAACTTCTGGCAGGTTTGCACCGCCTGCAACTGCACCCGCCGTTATCAAGTCCGACCGCCCATTGACAGAACTCTACGTGATGTCGTTCTGTCCGTATGGTATCTATGTCGAAAACGCATTCAGGCCGGTTGTAGATCTGCTGGGGAATTCTACGGATATCCAAGTGAGGTATATCGCAACAGTACCTGGGAACACCATCGACACAGCACAGTCACTTCACGGCAATGTAGAGGCAATTGAAGATGTCCGCCAGCTCTGTATTGCAAAGCATGATCCGGAAAAGTTCTGGAAATACTTGGCAGCATTCAATACACAATGCTATCCGGTTTGGAATAATCCTGCAGCTTTCTCAGCCTGCCAGAAGAATATTACTGCAGCACTCGGAATCCAGATGCCGGTTGTTGATCAGTGCACGTCAGGAAGCGAAGGCCTGGGATTGTTAAAGGCGGATGAAGCCCGTTCCATCAGCAGCGGAGCCCAGTCATCCCCCTCGCTCCTGATCAACGGGCAGAAGTATTCCGGCCCCCGGACTTCTGAGGCATTCAAGCAGGCTGTCTGCAGCCATTTCGAAAGTCCTCCAAGCCAGTGCGACACCGTGCCCTCCTCACAACCAACTGCCGCTTCGGGCAGTTGCTAACAATCAATCCCTGTTTTCCTACCTCTTCTCACTCTCACGGGCAATTTAATGGATAAAGGATTCGAGCAGCCGAAGGGCTTCCAGTTCGCGGGGTCCCCCGCACTTCCGGACGATCGCTGCATGGTAATCGATCAGGTTCTTCAGGCCGGGATCATGGCTCATGCAGTACCGGGTTGCGTGAACCGTCGCCTCGATGATACTGGCAAATCCCCTGTTGACCGGATGAGGTTTGCAGGTGACAACCTTTTCATGGATTGGAACAAGGTGTATCGACATCGATTCCGAACCGCGCTGTTCGATGATCGCAGAGAAAGCGATATATGCCTCCGCATCAGCCAGCCGGTGCATAACGGTTTCATTGATCTGTTCTTCGTAAAAAGCATTGTCGGGAAGATCGGAAAAAGCGGTCGTAACATACATGACGGGATCATGGACGATGTTTGCAACGACCCAGCGGTCCCGCGCGATGTTTTCTGCCGTATGGGAGCCGGTGAAACAGACCATGCGGAATCTGCCGTTCCGGAGAATGATCCCCATCGGGGCTGCATTGCTTCGGGTTGTTGCGATCACCTCATTGATGCCTTCGGTCAGGATTCCCATGTCCATCCCTCCCCCAGCGCGAGATAGATGGACGCGATCGTGATATCAGCGGTTGAACCGGGATTGATGCCCTGTTCGATGCACTCGGAATCGAATTGCTCGAGGGACAGTCCTCCATCGAGAACATGACGGGCCCGTTTCAGGGTGCGCTCGGCTACTTCGCGGCCATGTTTCTTGATGATGAACGTATCCGGTTCGGTTGCGAGCATTGTTAAAAACATCCTGACGATTGTATCCCTGCCGGGCCCGAACGAGAGGAGGAGATCGGTACCGCGTCGCGTGAGGGGAAAACCAGTCACCCATTCGCGTGCGACCATGTCGTTCTTTGCAGAGTGGTGCATGACATCCAGAAGTGTCATCTCCTGCTCGCGGAGCATATCCAGCGCCTTTGGATCATTGACATCGATCGCATCTGTGTTGTAGGTCCTGACCGCGGTAAGGGCAAATGCACGATAGAACGCTACAGCATCTGAGACATCAGTTTGTGCGATCGCTTTCATAGCGCCTGGAATGTCTCCTCCGTATACAAGCGGGATCAAGAGGATGAATGCTCCGAAATGGGTATTGCCACCGGCATGGCAATTCGTCTGCTGGACTGCATGGCGGATGATCTCACCGATCCGTCCCTCCCCGCGTTCCGCCTCTTCGAGAGCCGGACGGCAGAGAATTGTGGAAGCAAGAAAATGTTCGAACCGTGTGTCCTTGTAATCGTGGCACCGGTCCACGTTGCCCGGCTTGGGATACGCGCAGACTTCCAGCATCATTGCAAGCTGGGCCCGTTCAGCACGACTCGTCAGACGGCACATCATTGAAAACACGGCTCATGATTGTATCAGAGAGCTCGCGTTTCAAGCGCATATATTCTTTCTTCGAAATCCCGGCCTGCTGGAGGGTCATGTCCCGGAACATACAGGGGGACGATGTCTTGCAGCACCAGGCCAGGCTCCCGAAACAGGTCTGTTTTCCATAGTCGAGAGGCGTCCCCTTCACAGCCCCGAGCTTCAGGGCAAGGTAATCCTCGCGGGGGATCCCGATCTTCTTTAGGGTCGGGATGAGCGGGCAGTCCTTGACTGGCATGCAGCAGAAGGTAAGTGCCCGGATATCGCCACCCCTGCAGAGCTGTTTCGGCGAGTTGTACCACCCCTGTTCTTCGGTATAACGGGTGATCGCCGCGTCCAGTCCTGACAATGTGCGGATATCAGACCTCCGGGCAAGGGACACGAGATCGGCCCCGTGGGAGAGCCGGTCCTTCATGGCATCAAAAGTGTTTATAGAGTTGTTGGCAATCAGAAGGAGGGGACAGCTGTTCCGGATCTGGCGGAGTTTTACCGAACCAGAATCCATGAGATCAATATGCAGGATATCTGCCCCGGCGTTCCAGATATGACGGACGAGACGCCTGTCATCAGCAGAAATCCCGGCCCGCATCTTGACGGATACGGTAATGTCGAGTTTCTTCATCGTCCGGATAACAGCGATCAGATCCCCCGGTTTTTTCAGGAAATGTTCCCCGCACCCTGCAGCTACTATCGGTTCCTGCCTGCAATGGGCATCGATCTCGTATACAACAGTATCGCCAAGGGATTCTGCAATCGAGCGGTATGCTTCCGGTGAACTGCCACGGAGGTTGAGCCCGGTTATAATGTCGCTTTCAGCCAGTTTTCGCATCTGGGCAGAAAGTTCTGCAACAGGATCCTCGTAAAGGAACTCCTTGCGCTCCCCGGTCTGTGCGATGGCTTTTGCAGCAGCGATAGTCGGGGGATCGATGGAATAGCCGCCAATGAATGCTGCGCCGATATGATCCCTTCGTTCAAGCGCGTAATCCGCATCGACAATTCCGGCCATCGAAGCGATGGCGATGGGGGTTTTGACAACACGGTCGTTGATGAGCAGCCCAAAGCGCTCAAAAGCATCCATCATGAGTTCATATCAATTGACAGTAATCGATAAAATTACTTTGCATTCAGTGTTGTCAGGATATACATGCCGTGAGATCTGACAAGAGGTATGCCTTTTTTCGCATCATCGATGCTGATCCCACGATTGGCCCTGAAATGCTCTATCACGACTTCCCATGGGATGAGGTATGCCTCTTTCCCCTTTCCGGCCCCGGGCCGGAATTCTATGGCAAGATATCCTGCCCGGCCGGTCCTGCTTAAAAATTCGGTGATTGCATCAACCTGATGAACTTTTCTCTTATCCGCATGAAAGTGCTGGGAAAAGTAGAGTTTTTTATCCATGATTGATTTGCATTCAACCGCGCAGTAGTAGGAGGGGTTGATGCAGTCAATCAGTACGTCAACGTACTGGGATGAGAATTTGTGCTGCTTGAGCCGATATGCAAATCCCCGGATCTGCCGTGTCTCAAAAAAACGGTTGAAACAATGGACAATCTCCCGTTCGAAATCACTCATTGCCGGAAGAATATGTTACCGGCAGGAAAATTCTTTGTTGTTGCTACCGGGTGTCCACTGTCAACTCCTGACTCATCGAACTCTTAGTTTTAATGTTCGCTATCTGCTGGCGAAGGACTCATGAAGATTTACAATGGAAAGAGTTGCGGGTTTTTCATGCCTAACATTTCGATAAAAAAGGGATTTGGTAATACTTTTTAAACATAACGGTAATACTATTTGTTATATGGGTAGAAAGGGAATGTTACTTGTGGGGCACGGCAGTACGATGCCCTACAACAAGGAGCTCGTTGAAAAGACCGCAGACATGATCCGCTCGCAGGACAACGGTTTTATCGTAAAAAGCGGGTTCATGAACATGAATGCCCCATCTATAAAAGAAGCTCTCGATGAATTCCGGCACGAACCGATCGATGCACTGGTCGTTGTCCCTCTCTTCCTTGCAAGGGGCGTCCACATCGAGAAAGACATTCCTGGAGAGATCGGCCTTCCGGAAGGCGTCAAGAAGGGTACTTTTGCCCTGAATGGAAAGACTATACCGCTCGTTTACGCGGACCCGATCGGGAGCGATCCGCTGCTTGCGACCCTGATGGTCAAGAATGCACAGGCAGCCTTAAGGCTCCTCTGACTTTTTTATGAAGTTTCTGGTACTCGATACCATCCATGGCGGGATCCGGATCGGCTCTGCGTTTAA
Source organism: Methanoregula sp. PtaU1.Bin051 (assembly GCA_002067895.1). Classification (GTDB taxonomy): domain Archaea; phylum Halobacteriota; class Methanomicrobia; order Methanomicrobiales; family Methanospirillaceae; genus MVRE01. The sequence goes on from MVRE01000015.1 coordinate 74,721, forward strand.
AATGACAGGTTTTGATGTCGATATGGTGGACGTTTACCGCAACAGCAGTGTGCCGGATACGGAGACTGCGCTTTCACGCGCCTATGATTTCGTGGTTGCACCGGTGCACCTCGACCCGGATCATCCCCTGCTTCGTAGGCAGGCAGCCCCGGTGATTTCCCACCACGAGGCGGTCCGGATGCTACTTAAGAATGACGTCCCTCACCCCATGGTCGAGATCACTGGGAAGCGGGGAAAAACGACGACCGCAACCGCACTCGCTTCCATTATGCCGGGTCGCGGTGTCCTCTTAAGTTCCCGCGGGATAGTCCTTTACCCTGAAGAGCGGACGTGCGCCCGCGTAAGCATTACACCGGCATCGGTCCTGCCTGCAGCACGGGCCGCCCTGCGGATGACCGGGTGGTTTGTTGCGGAGGAATCGCTCGGGGTGAGTGGTGCGGGGGATCTCGCCATTCTTACATCAGGTGAGACATACCCGATTGCCGCAGGAAAGAAGGATGCCCTGACGGGAAAACTCGCATCACTCCGAACCTGCAAAAAAGTCCTGGTCGCACCGGGCATATCATGCGATCTCCCTCAATCAGTCCATCTTGAAGATGCTGCTGTCACAGATGGTCGGGAATGCAGGATCACCGCGGGTGGCGCGACTACTTTTTTTAAAAGCAGTCTTTTGGAACTCGATGCGTACAGGATACCATTGATGTTAGCCGGAACCGCTGCTGTGATGCTCGGCATAGATCCTGCCGGGCTGGAAAAGTTTACCGGCATCGAGGGGAGGATGTCTGTACAGCAGGAAGGCGATCTCATTATCCTTGACAACGCCAACAGCGGCACGAATGCAGATACGACCTTCGCAGCGGCAGAGTATGCAAGGGCATGTGCCGGTTCCGGCACGCTCACGCTTGTGATCGGGATCGAGCCGGGCGACGGAAAGGTCTGCGAAGGATTTCCGGATACGGAGATCGCCGCTGCGATCCGGCAGATCCGACCTTCGCGGCTCGTCCTCGTCGGCCCGGTCATGAGGCCGCCGATCTTCCCGGAGGACCTGCTAGCCGGGACTTATATTTACCGGGCACCAACACTTTCTGAAGGAAGGAAAGTGGCAGTGAGCGCGAGTACTAGTGGAAGCATCGTGCTTGCCGTCAAGACATGGAGATGATTATGAAGTTCATGCACCCCCGCCCCAGCTCGATCGTCGCGGCACTCTACACTGCCCGGGACCTTGAAGTGGACGTCTCGATCATGCATGGCCCGTCCGGCTGCTCGTTCAAGCACGCAAGGCTCCTCGAGGAGGACGGGATGCGGGTGCTCACGACATCGCTTGCCGACAACGAGTTCATCTTCGGCGGGGAGAAGCCGCTCGGGGATGTACTCCGGTATGCCGAGGACAATTTCTCCCCGAAACGTATCGCCGTGATCGGCACGTGCGTTGCCATGATCATCGGCGAAGATCTGCAGTCGGCAATCGACAGTGCGGGGATCAAAACTCCGGCAATCGCCGTTGACATCCATGCAGGGTACCCGGAGAATATCGCGGGAGTGCTCGCGACACTTGAGGCCGCAGCTCGGGCCGGTTGGATCAGCGGCGAAGAGATGGATCGCCAGCGTTTCATGATGGAGAAGGCAAACGAGGTCGAACGGCTACGGGGGGCGGCTTCCGCCCCGTACATCGAGCCGTCTCGGGGGGACCTCAAGCACGTGGCTGCAAAGAGGCTGATCGAATGCGTAAGAAGTGGAGGGAAGGGGGTTGCCATCCTGAACGCAAAGAAGGAGACTGCATACATGTTTGCCGATGAGCTGATCGCGCTCCACGATGCCTGCCCGGATGCGGATATAACGTATATCGCCAATCTGGAACAGCGTGGCCTGCCCAAGGTCCGCTCGGACGCGGAGCGGATCCTCGCCGGCATGAACGATGCAGGGGTAGCTCCCGAATGCATCGGGGCGCTTGACGAGTACGGGGCCAATGGCGATGTGCTTGGGAAGCGGATTAAGGAGATTTCCCCCTTATTTGCGCTTATCGCCGGCGTCCCGCACTCCATCCCCCCGGAGTACACACAGGGGATAGAGTGCTTCTCGGTAACAAACGGTCCCCGGCAGGTCGCGCCGCTCCGTGCCATAGGGCACCGGCACGTCCTGGTTGAGATCGACCTCCACCCGAAAACGCTCGGTGTCAGATCGATAGTAGAGAGCGAGTTCGGCGCGGTGATCCGGAGCATTTCATGAAGGCGATCCTTATCACGGGCGACAGGTCCGGCTCAGGCAAGACCAGCATCACGCTTGCCCTCTCCGCGCTCCTTGCAAGGGAAAATGCTGTCCAATCCTTCAAGGTCGGGATGGACTATATCGACCCGTCATACCTGACTGCGGCATCGGGACGACCGTGCCGGAACCTTGACAGCTATGTAATGGACAAGCGCACGATCCGGGCGGTCTTTTCCCACGGGTGCCGGGACGCTGAAATCGCGCTTGTCGAAGGTGTCAGGGGCTTGTACGAGGGGGCGGAGGCGATAGGCGACACCGGAAGCACAGCCTCGATCGCAAAGGCGCTTGACCTCCCCGTCATCCTCGTGGTCTCGGCCCGAAGCATTACCCGTAGCGCTGCAGCGATTGTCGCCGGTTTTAAGCAGTTTGATCCGGAGGTCCGGATCTCCGGAGTGATCCTGAACAACGTCAAAGGAGACAGCCACAAAAAAAAGGCGGTTTCCGCAATCGAGCACTACTGCGGTCTGCCGGTGATCGGCGCTGTCCCCCGGATTGAGGAGATGGGACTTGCCATGCGACACCTCGGACTCATCCCATTCCTAGAAGGGCAGCGCACAAGGGAGTTTACCGAAAGGATCGATTCCATAACACGCGTGATAGGCGAATATGTCGACCTCGGTATGTTTAAATCCCTGATGCGCTCCTGCCCCTATACAAAAAAGGCGGATACGATCTTCAAAAAAAAGGATGCCGATATCCGGATCGCCGTTGCACTGGACGAGGCATTCAACTTTTATTACGCGGATCTCTTCGACCTCCTGCCAGCGCTCGGAGCATCGGTCGTCCCGTTCAGCCCAATACATGACCAGCTTCCGGATGCCGACGGGTACATAATCGGGGGCGGCTATCCCGAAATGTTCCTATCTGAGCTCGAAGCAAACGAAAAGATGCGTTCTGCCGTTTCAGAAGCCTCGCGGGACGGGAGACCGATCTACGCGGAGTGCGGCGGGCTGATGTACTTGACTGACCGGATCCGGATAAGCAGGGATCTTGCCGGTAACGCAGTCGACCGCTCGGCGGAGATGTGCGGGGTGTTCTCAGGAGAGACGCATATGCCGGCGCGGCGCGTTGTCAGTTACGTGGAGGGAAAGAGCAGCAACGATTCTCTTCTCGGATCCGCAGGTTTCCGGGGCCACGAGTTCCACTACTCAAAAGTGGTTCTTGACAAGGATACGCGCTACTCCTACCGACTCTCGCGGGGCATCGGGATTAAGGACAATCTCGACGGGGCGACGATCAAAAATACTCTCGGGAGCTACACGCACCTTCACCCGGTACCGGCAAGACAGATGTTTGGGAAATTCGTTGAACGGTGCCGTGCCGCACGGTAGCCTTCACAATGTATATCCCCCGGCAGGCAGGCGTTTCAGGGTTCCGGGAGGAGCCTTGGTTGTCCGTGAGAATAACTGAAAAACTACAAAACATGATACGACCCACATAGATTTGTATGATCATCTATATCGATGGGAAGTACGTGCCGCAGGAAGAGGCAAAGGTTTCCGTCTTCGACCACGGTTTTTTGTATGGTGACGGGGTCTTCGAAGGAATCCGTGCATACAACGGAAGGGTGTTCCGGTTAAAGGAACATCTCGACCGGCTCTATGACTCGGCAAAGACGATCGATCTCCACCCGCCGCTTTCCAAGGACGACATGGCGGAGGTCATCTGCGAGGTCCTCCGGAAGAACAAGCTGGACAACGCCTACATCCGCCCGATCATCAGCCGCGGCGTAGGGGATCTCGGGCTCGACCCGCGCAAGTGCCCGAAGCCCTCCGTGATCGTGATCGCGACGAGCTGGGGTGCGATGTACGGGGACCTGTACAACAAGGGCTTAAAGGCGGTCACTGTTTCCGTGCGCAGGAACCCGGCCGAGTCCATGCCGCCGAACGTAAAGAGCTTGAACTATTTGAACAACATCCTTGCCAAGATCGAGGCAAACTACAAGGGCGGGGATGAGGCCATATTCTTTGACACGAACGGCTACATCTCGGAGGGGAGCGGGGACAATCTGTACATTGTCAAGAACGGGGAGATCATAACCCCGCCAACGCTCAACAACCTCCGCGGGATCACCCGCATGGTCCTTCTCGAGATCGCAAAGTCGCTTGGCATCACGGTGAGGGAGGCAAACCTCGGGTATTACGACATCTACTCGGCAGACGAGATGATCTGCACGGGCACGGCAGCGGAAGTCGCCCCGATAACGTGGGTCGACGGCCGCGTGATTGGCAACGGGAAGCCCGGCCCAGTCACCCGCCAGCTGATGGCGGCGTTTAAGGCGGTCACGGAAAAGGAAGGCACCCCCATCCGGAAATAACTGGCAGGTTTGGGGATCCGGCCGTTTCCCAAATCTTTTTATTCGGTAAAAATCAATGAGATAAAACGCCTTGCTGCTATAGTGTAGTCCGGCCAATCATGCGGGCCTTTCACGCCCGCGACTGGGGTTCGAATCCCCATAGCAGCATCCTTACATGGGGTTCAATTCTGTAGTAAGTTTTTTTAACTCAGCCCGCTATACTCCCTCTTATGACCTTACCACCCGGTCAGAAGAGCGATAGCGTTAGCAGGTTTCATACCACCGATACTAAGTATCGAGAGTACGCTATCGGAGCCCTGCAAAGGGCAATGAACAGCAAGAAGATCACGGCGGATGATGCTGATCTTATCCGCGAGTTTACGACGGAGATTAAAGCGACCAGCAAAAAAATATCTCCGGCCCGGATTTTCAAAATCGTTGTAACCCTGATCAGTCTCCGCGAGTTTTTCCCCCACCCGTTCCGGCAGAGCACTCTAAAAGACATCTTCTCAGTGCGGGATAAACTTGAATCCGCCCAAAAACCCGACGGGACGCCGCGATACAAACAAAACACTATTGCCGATTTCATCCGGTTTGAAAAACGGTTTTTCCTCTGGATGGTAGAGAGCGGTTACTCTTCTGTTCCGACGGAAAAACTAGAAGAGATCCGCCCGCCGGCGTATCGGTACGACTCAAAGACGGCGGATGATATCTTTACCAAAGAACAGATCCACGCGATGCTGACAGCGTGTCAGAACTCACGCGATAGGGCGATCATCGCCGTTCTATACGACGGGGCGCTCCGTGTCGGAGAACTTGGCACCCTCCGCTGGAATCAGGTTAAGTTTACCGATGTTGACGCCGTCCTGACAATCCAGTTTAAGACGGAGAAAACGCGGACGATCCCGCTTTTCATGGCGCGGGAATACCTCGCCCAATGGAAAAACGATTACCCCGGTACACCGGAAGGGGATAACTTCGTATTCCTGACAAGCGGGGGCGGGCGGAACCGGAAGGGCCGGCACCAATTACAGTACGCCGGCGTCTTAAAACGGGTCAGGAAGATTGCCGCCCGCGCCGGTATCGAAAAGAAGATAGTTCCGCACCTGTTCCGGCACAGCCGTATCACGCACTTGATCACAGACGGGGCGCAAGAATCGACAATCAAACTGCTTGCATGGGGACATCTCACCACCAACATGATTGACCTGTGTTACGGTCACATTACGCCCTCCGATGTCAGGGACGAGATGGCGCGGCTTGCCGGCGTAACTATCAATGCAAAGCCCCGGACGAAGGCGCTAGATCCGCGCCAATGCCCCCAGTGCGGGATGATAAACGGCCCGACGTTAAACTGGTGCGCCGCGTGCGGTTTTGAACTCACGGCGGAAGCTCGCGATAAAGTCCGGATTGCAGCACAACAGGCGGAACTTTGGCCCGAATTTCAGGTAATGAAGGAACAGATCGCGGAGCTGCAAAAACAACTTATCGCCGGCAATGGCGCGGGAGGGGTCAGGAATGTCAATTAACAACCCTCCCCCCGTTCTCTGTGAGGACTGTTCCCACAATAATAAGATTAGTCTTATGAAGGACGTGCGTTCCTGCAAGTTCAAGCTCCCGCCATGTCATGATCTCCCACCCGAAAGATTTCACTTTTTTGGACTTTTTTAATACCTTCACCCTGCACTTTTTTGTTTTATTCCGCAGAGCGGATAGTTTATATTATCGCTCTGATCTGGATTCGGAGCCCGTATATCGCTTAGAGTAACCTTATAGTAAACTCTCATTATATAAGTCTCGCGGTCTATCTGTTATTTAGAACGTTTTGATTGTTTAGGAGATTTAGAGAGTATGAATCCAAAAAAGAGCGGAATCCAATTATCACGGGATGTGATAGGGGAACTCGCAAATCTAGGTCAATTCGGCGAGTCCTATGAGGATGTCGTGGTACGACTCCTTGAAACGAATAGATCAAACATGCAGGGGGTTCAAAACAACGGTACCACCCGGTCAGATACCCCCCACACGACCCAGTACTCCCCACATGGAGGTAAAGGGCATGAATGATTTAATTCCGGATGTATCAAACTTATCGCCCAAAAATCCGCGCCGGATTGAAGGTTTTAAGGTATCCCGCCAGACTCTTGAAAAATTACCCGCCCTACATCGCGCCGTTGCTGAAGTTTTGATCAGTCGGGGGCAGTGGGTCTTAACATAAGGTGCGCTCATGCCGCAAAATCGCGCATGGGCGGAGCCCGGTCAGAGAAATGATCGAGATTTGGAATACGATGAAGAAAAGAGCCCGCCCGCCTATAATCAGGACAGGATTTTACAGTTAGTCCGGGATATAGAAGGGCAATGCCCCGAATTTTTCCCGCCTGATTATTCACCGGAGCAGAAAGCCGAATACTGCCGGAAAATCCTATACCGTCGCCGGCAGATGAACGGCGAGATCCCGATAACGGCCCCACGGTACCGGAAGCTTAAGGGGGCAGTCGAGGTGGTGCCGGCATGATGGATATTACTCAACGCCTGAATCTCTACACTGAACAGCGCCGATATACTGAGGTCGGTAATAGTGAGGTGTTTGTCGAGATCTTCGGGGATGAAGTAAAATACTGTTACGAGATGCGGCGGTGGTTATATTGGGATGGTAACCGGTGGAAAATCGACGTTTCCGGCAAGACCGAACAGAAAGCCCGTACTGTTGTTATCGGGATCTATCAAGACGCGGCACGAACGGAAGATGTCGAGCTCCGGCAACGAATACTTCGGCACGCCGAAAGATCAAATACAGCTGCGGGATTCAGGAATATCCTAACCTGCGCTCGCTCCGACCTTGCAATCAGCGAAAATGATCTTGATATCAATGGGTATCTTTTCAATGTAAGGAACGGCACCATCGACCTCCGCACATTTGAGTTAAGACCGCACAATAAAGAAGATTTGCTCTCAAAAATCGCAAATGTCGAATATGTCCCCGGTGCTGAATGTCCCGCGTGGAAAGAGCATATTCAGACGATTTTTGATAACAGTCAGAATCTTATTGATACTTTTCAGGAGATCGCCGGGTATAGTCTCGCAGGCATTGGCAACCCGGAAGCCGGTTTCTTTGTCCTGCATGGGAAAGGAAGAAATGGTAAGTCCGTAACCCTACGAGTCCTTGAACATATTTTCGGGGATTACGGTACTAACATTGCCCCCCAAACCCTCGCTTGGATGAAAGGAGACCGGGTGAGAACCGATCTTCTGCACATGAAAGGCGCCCGGCTCATCACCTGTACGGAGCCAAAAAAGAGTATTAGACTCGATGATGGTTTGATAAAAAGTCTGACCGGGCAGGATCGTTTAACCGCACGGCACCTTTACGGCGAAGAGATAGACTTCAATATATCCGGCACCCTCTTCCTTGCCACAAATTACCGGCCGAAAATTGACGATCAATCAGTCGCAATGTGGCACCGCGTATGGTTAATCCCCTTCGATCATTTCTTCCCGCCAGAACAGCAGGATACCGGCATATACGAGAAGTTGATCGCTGAAGGCCCCGGGATCTTTAACTGGTTGCTTGAAGGCTGGAAGAGATACTGCGATACAGGCAAACTTCGGAAATGTGGGAAAATCGCCTCAGAAACAAGAGAATACCAGAATTCCGAGGATGTCTTTTACGAGTTCCTGAAAAAATATGTGATCGACCCAAACGATCCGACATGCCGGATCAAAGCCTCCGAGTTTTACAAACAATATTCTGTCTGGTGTCTAGACGAAGGAATCCAGAAAATTTCACAGACCGCTTTTGGCCGAGAGATGGGTATCCGTTTCAGAAAAGAGCGGTGTGATAACGGGATCTACTATCTCGGTGTGGGAGAACCCCAGCAACTGAAAATTGCCGGCCAGGAACCGATCGGGGTGGGATCATGATGGTTCCTGTAGGGTCATGTAGGGTTTTAGCCATTTCCGGTAAACTTTTCTTGCCCGTGATCATGGAAGGGTTTACCAACTTTCACAAAAACCCTACAGAACCATTCATCTCTCCGACGGTAACAACCCTGCAGGCATACCCCTCACCCACCTCATTGTCTCACTCTCCCCCCAGATCGCAGTGGGACAGCGCGGGCCAAATCATTGCTGTCTATCAGCATGCGTACACCGGGTTGCATTCTAGGGAGGTCGGGTCATGAACGGCTGCACTGTATGCCTTCACCCCTCGCGGGACGCTATTGAGACAGCATTGGCAGCGGGCCGGGGGCTCCGGAGCATTGAAAAGGAATTTGGGGTCTCCCGTTCCGCTCTCTCCCGGCACAACCGGGGGAAATGCGTTAAGAAACCCTTGCTGGAGCTCGTGCGATCGCCGGCATGCCCCCCAGTCCTGAAACAGGAGATCTGCGATCTGGGGGCTGCCGGTGTGATTGACCGCATCAATGTGTTAGTCAGCCAGACCGACGCCATCCTAAAGAGCGCCTTGGACGGGAACGACCCCCGGCTAGCCCTCGCGGCGGGCCGGGAATGCCGGGAAAACCTAGCGCTGCTGGCAAGACTGACAGGGGAACTCTCAGCGGTGGGCACCCTCAACCAACAGCAAGTAAACATCGGGATTACCCGCGAGGAGTACGACAAGACTATCAGCGCGATTATCAGGGCGCTGGAGCCGTTCGCTGAGGCTCGCCAAAGCGTTTTAGCGGCACTTGAAGGGGTCAAGGTGATAGAATGCCCCCCGATATGAACCAGCGGCTCTTTTGGGGTCTGGCTCCTTCACGGTGGGCTGAAGACGTACTTCGTATCGCTCCTGATGATTGGCAGCGGGACGTGCTCAACAGTTCCCAGAAGCGATGTATTATCAACGCGTCACGACAGGCGGGGAAATCGACCGCAACCGCCATTCTGGCATTGCATACGGCCCTCTTCCGGTCCCCAGCAACGGTTATCATCATCTCACCCTCGTTGTCACAGTCTGCGGAAAGCTTGAAGAAGGTTAAAGGGATATTACCCGCCGTGCATCCGGAGATAACGAAGGATAACGAGTCCCGACTTGAGTTTGCGAACGGCTCCCGGCTCATTGCATTGCCCGGCTCCTCGATCACCTCCCGGGGATTCAGTGCTGTCGATCTCCTTGTTGTGGACGAGGCGGCCCGGGTTGTCGACGAGATCTATCACGCAGTCAGGCCACTGGTTGCGACGTCCAACGGCCGTATCATTCTTTTGAGCACGCCCTACGCACGTGCCGGGTTCTTCTGGGAGGCATGGACGGGAGAAGAAGGCGACTGGCAGAAGATCCGGGTGCCGGCGACGGAATGCAAGAGGATCTCTCCGGAGTTCCTCGCGGAAGAGAGGCTGTCGATGCCGTTGCGGGTGTTTATGCAGGAATACATGTGTGAGTTCGCCGGTGTTGAGGGCGGTATGTTCTCCCCGGAGGATATCGCGGCGGCGTTTGACGAGGGTTTGGAAGAATACGAATGGAGTGTTTGAAAATGGCAATGAAACAGGAGAAAGTTGTGAAAGTAGTAATTGGTATCGATATTGGAAAGAAGGCCGATCACTCGGCGTTTTGCGTCGTGGAGGTCACGCATACAGGCAACTACCGGGTCCGGAAACTCCAGAGACTGCCCCTCAGACTATCGTATGTCAATCAGGCCGACCGGATCTACAACGCGTTGGCGAAGATCCCGCGCCCGTCGGGGGTATCGGACGTCGAGATCTACGTCGACGCAGGCGGGGTTGGAAGGCCAATGGTCGATCTCCTATCGGAAAAGATCGATAACTTGGTGCCCGTGCAACTCACTGCCGGGGACCGCCCCCACAAACTCGACGACGGTACGGTGACGGTCCCGAAGAGGGATCTGGTAATGGCCTTGAATTTGGCCTTCGAAAAGAAACGTATCACGATCCCGGCGAAGATCCGGGAGAGGGAAGTTTTACGGCGGGAATTGGAAGGGTTCGTTATTCGTCTCAGCGCTGGGGGAATAGAGACATATGAGGCGATCAGGGCAGCAATTCACGACGACCTCGTTATAGCGCTGGCAATGTGCGTGTATTTTGGCGACAAGGCCGGCCTCCCATCTGCCGATGAGGAAGAATTCTATCGGAAGATCGCAACCGGGCGGTCGTATGAGTCGATCCTGTCCGGCGAGCGACCTGTCAATAAATACGGGCTGCCGATCACCCGCGAGCGGTTGCGGGTCAATCCCGATGGATCGGTAACCGATCTGAGTCTGCTCGACTGGATGAAGAGGGAGGATTAATGCAACATTGGGTGATGATGGCGCTTTTCTTGGTAGTGGTGCCGGAGCCCACCGGGGCGTACTACTCCCCGGTATCGGGTCGATTGAGCCTCTTGGTATCATCAGAGTCTCCGATCAGAAGGCATCACCCATGCCTTAAAGGGGGGAGGCGATTCATGGCGGGGATTGTCTCTCTCCGGATATTTTTTTACATTGTAAAGAGGAGTGAAGGAAATGTTAGACGGATACTTACAGCAAGTAGAAGATGAATGGCAGAAGAAGCGACGGAAGGAAATTGAGAACGTAAGCAGACCGCCCCTCACGGCCCCGAAACGGAGACCGATTACCGGGCCATGGACTCCGGAAAAAAAGCCGGTGCGGGATGACGTTCATTTTACACCGGGGTGGGAGAACAACAACAATCCGACGCCGGGGCTCGGGATTATCGATCCTTACGGCAGCAGTAAAAAGGCGCGTGAGCAGCAGGAGCGGATAAAAAGGATACAAGCGGGGGAAGGGGCGGAGTGATGATGTATCAGGATATCCGATACGAGTTTCTTTGTCTCTCCTGTGGCTATCGGCAGCATCAGCATGAGCGGTTCGCTGGTAACAATGGGACGCCGTGGCGGTGTGACAAGTGCGGCGGGGAATTGCATCTTTTAAGCCCGGATACCGTCGTAAAAGAGAGACGGATTGAGGATTTTATAAATCGCAGTCACAGCAAGGTGTTTAAGAAAAACCGGCTCCTCACCTGTCTTGAGAACGTAAAAGAGGCGGGCGTCGAGGGAGATTATTTACGAAAGTTCCTGACCACGGCGCTAGCGGATGAGGCGCGCTGGCGGGAATGAAGGGAATATGATTGGCGGTAATAATCTCCCCGGAGACTCCAAGCAATATTACCGGTGTATGTTGTGCAAAAAAGGGCGGATGCTTTTTCCCGACGCCCAGCACATCTGCCGCCGGTGTCATGGGGAGATGATCGCGTTTAACCGGGCGCACCGTGCGGTTCTAGAGGATGTAGAAGGTTTTCTAGCCCGTGTATCAGATCCGGATACCCGACGGCGGGTTCTTAAGCGGTATCTGGTCATAATCGACGGCGCGCCGGATGAAGGGTATCAGTATATCGCCGGGGTCATCGAAAAAGAGCTGAAGCGGATAGATCCCCCGT
>MVRE01000016.1 GCA_002067895.1 Methanoregula sp. PtaU1.Bin051
ACCCGAAAGGAAAAGGAGTATGGCGAGGCGCTGCTCCTGGAATATAAGAAAACCGGGAGTGAGTCCGGTGCTTGACCATTGTCCCGGTGCTGCAAACCTCCGGACCCCGACCCTCTCGATCAAGAAATGCCCGCAGTGCGGGAACGAGGTGGAGGTCTTCTCCAACGACCTCAAGGTGACCTGCGAGAACTGCGGATTTGTGATCTACAATGACATCGCCTCCTGCGTCCAGTGGTGCAAGTACGCGAAGGAATGTGTCGGTGAGGAGATGTACCGTAAACTTGTCGAGAGAAAAGAGGGATGACGGGACGATCATCGCCAGATGATGCGCCTCCTGACCCGGTGAACAGAAAGGTAATGATACCAGGAAGTGAGGATGAAGTATGCCACCCCATTGCGATACCAGGGACGGCCCGGTCGTCAAGGCAGCGAAGAAAGCGCTGGAGACCGGGAATCTCAACTACGTGCTGATCTGGATTCCGAAAGAGTCTGAAAAGGAACTGAAAGATGTATTTGCACGCACCCAGCGGGCCAGAAAAGCCGGCAAGGATGCGCAGGATGTTGCGGACGACTGGTTCTTCGAGACCGCGATCCGGCTCCACCGGGCCGGGGAAGGGGCACCTTATACCGGCATGAAACCGGCCGGACTCAGCGAGGGGCCGGTTGTTCCGAAAGCGGAGAAAGCCATTGAAACCGGCGACTCGAAGGAGACGATCGGTTTCATCCTGAAGACGGTTGAAGACGACCTGACGCACCGCTTCCATCATGTCATGGAGAAGAAGAAATACGACGTGGACGATGTTGCTGCCGGCAGGGAATTCATCGAAGCGTTCATCGGCTGGGTCGTGTATTCCCATCACCTGTACATGAACGTGAAGGGCGGCGGAGGTCATGGGGAGCAGCATGGCGAAAAAGCAGGCTGCGGACACCATTAACTCCCGAACACGGAGCACGCGGTGACCACCATGGCCGACTCAAAAAAATACCGGTGCATCGTTTGCGGATACATCTACGATCCGGACAAAGGAGATCCAACCGCGGGAATCCCACCGGGCACTGAATTCAGCGCACTGCCGGATGACTGGGTCTGTCCCGAATGCGGGGCAGGAAAGGATCAGTTTGAGGAAGTCCCGGAATAACAGGCACAACGTTCCCTATGGTTCAGAATACCCGGAAAATCCTCAGGAAACTGACCGCACGGCTGTCCGCGTATCCGCTTGAAGAGTATCTTCAATCAAACGAATTTGCCGTCTTCCTGCGGGAGCAGGATCTGGTTGATCCCTGGCGCGAGAAACACGAATCCGCCCTCGATGAACCGAACCTGTATGGCAACGAGGCGATCCGGCATGCCTTCATCCTTTTTTTACAGCACGTTCTTCATTGCCGGCAGAAGGAATTCCCCCGGTTTTTCAGCCGGTTCCTCCTCGGTTTTTCCCGGAAGATTGCCCGGGCATTGCCTGTCGATGAGCTGAAAGAGGATTTGGTATGCCTGAATTATTCTGATGATGAAATTGACGTAGAATTCGCAATTCTGAACATTAAACAAAAACGATCACGAAAAGCGAAGGATAAGGTTTGCCATGAAAGTGACTATTGATCGCGGGACGTGCGTGAGCTGCGGGTCCTGCTGGGACTCCTGCCCGGGGTTCTTCGAGCAGAACCCGGACGATACGTTCAGCCAGGTAATCGAAAAATTCCGGCTTGACGGGAAGATGGGGGAGGGCCAGCCCCCTGCTGATCTCGAACCATGTGCTCAGGATGCTGCGGATCTCTGTCCGGTGCAGATTATCACCATCGATAATTCTTAGGATTCTACTGCTGCCCGGACAAACAGGGAAACAATACCGTGCAAAAAAGAGAAGAATCAGTCAATCCCCTGCCGGTAAACAACCTTCTTTTTCCCCCGTCGTTGTTTCACCCGCTCTGCCCCACCGGCTATCAGAGCCGAGATGACAACGGGGAGGGCGATGGTTGCATCGACATAGACCTGCACCTGCAGGCTCCCTGCCGACTCCTTGCCCCAGCTGATTCCCTCATCAAATGTACAACCGGACAGTCCTCCCCAGTGGGGAGCATCTGTAGTAAACTGGATCGCGTACTGGTGCCCGCCCAGATCCTTTTCATGAATCGACCCTATCACCTGTGTCTGCTGGATAAAGTTTTTCGGCACACCGCCGCCGACATAGATGACGCCGGTCTTCTTTGCGTCCTCGACAAGCGAGGTGATCTCATCGGCATCCGCAATCTGGTCGATGTCAATGTCCAGGCCCCGGCGCCGGGCAATGAGAAGCCCGATACCGATCGAGGAATCCGCAAGGGCAGGGATGAAGATCGGGATCTTCTCTTTCGCACAGACCGATGTCAGCGATTCGGCATCCGGCTTCTCAGTACAAAGCCATTCACCGAGCCGCCCGATGAATTCCCGGGAGGACCCACGGAACGGCGCAAGGGATGCCGACCACGTTGCTATGCCCCGGTCAACTGTCCTGAAATCCTCCTCATAAGCAAAAACATCGTGGATCCGGTCGATTCCCCGCCGGTACAGTTCCGCATCGTCCACATGATGGTGGCCGAGGTAATGCCGGATCCCGAGGTGCTCACAGGTATCGTGAAAGATATTTGCTCCCGTTGAGACAATCGCATCCACATAGTGGCGCTTTGCCATCTCCACAAGGCACCGCTGCATGCCGGCCGGGATCATCGCCCCCGAGAGCCCGAACAGGATCGTACACTCGGGATCGGAGAGCATCCGCCTCCAGACATCCACCGATTCCCCCAGTTTCCTTCCCTGGAAACCGGTCCGGGCCATTCCGGTGAGCAGGGTTGCAACATTGTCCGCCGGGCAGACCGGGCAGATCGTCTTCATCGCCTGCTTCGCTGTCATGGGGTTACCTTGTTCCATAGTCATCCGCACCCGAGGAACCCGCGTATGCTCCGCTCAGGACGGCTCCCGAAATAGATCTCCCGCTCGCTCATCGTTGAAACATCCTCGATGGTGAAGTGCACGTCAGGATATTTCGTCTTCAGAATCCCAAGAAGACAACCTGCCTCCTTTCTCGGCACCATACTGAGGAGCACCGCAACGGACGGGACGAACTGGCCCGAACCATTGATCCGCGTTGTCCCGTACCCCAGCGATCCAAGATGGCGGATGAGCGGATCGGGATCTTTGGTACAAAAGATCCGGACGATGACCGTGCCGAGGCCGATCCATGATTCTATGGTCATGCCAAGGAGTGTACCGATCCCGTATCCCAGCATGTAGGCAAGGATCCCGGGGATATTATCCAAGTTCGTGAGCACAAGGCTCGTGGAGAGGACCCAGACCCCGATCTTCAGCGTCCCGATTCCCGACGCGAGGTACCGGTGGCCTTTTGTGACATAGACAAGCCGGATCGTCTCCATGGTGGTCTCGACAATCCGGGCAATGAGGATGATGAGCGGTAAGATGACATCCATTACGCATCCATAACCTGTGACCGTAACTGCCGTACGGTAATCTAGGCGTATCGGGCCGGGAGTATGTATCCTTTGTGGAGACAATGCCGGAAATCCCGGATAGTGGAAATTCCACGGATTTTTTTTCATGAACCCCCACAACCCTGACGGGTATCGTAGGCAAGGTCTTCAGGGAAGCCGTTTTTTTTTACGATGCACCGGCTTCCCGGTGGGGACAAGGAGAATGCCCGTATGATCTGCCAAAAGCAAAACGGGTGGAGATGGAGACGGTAATACAGGCGTTCCGTATTCTTCACCGGATCAGGATTGTTTTCCCCGAAATCACGTCCGGATCTTTTCGATGATCAGCACCATGACAAGGATCCCGATGAGGAAGGTTGCCAGTCCACCGGCCTGGAGCCACGCGCTCAGGAAATGCATACCGGCAATATACGTTGCATCGGGGATCTCGAACCCGAGGAAGAGATGGACACCGATCGTGAGGACCAGCCCAGCAGGGATCACATACTTACAGAGCGTGAAGACAAGCCTGGTCAGGAGTGTTGACCTGCCAACCTCGTCCTCGAAGATCTTCCGGGGCAAAAACCATGTGAAGGCCAGCGCAAGAATAACCGCAACGATGTGGAGGCCGAGCGTGCCTATCGTCTCGTCCATGATATCGAGCACGGGTATCCCGCCAACGGAGAGGCGCATTGCGGAAAAACTGAGCGCCGGAACGATGCTCACCAGGAGCAGGACGCCGGTCAGGATCGCAGTCGTCCTCTTCCGGGTCCACCCCGCAGCTTCCTGCACGGAGGCGACACAGACCTCGAGCATCGAGATCGCAGAGGTGAACGCGGCAAAGAAGAGCACGGTAAAGAAGACGAGCCCGATGATACGCCCTCCTGGCATCAGGGAGAACGCGAGCGGCAGGGTAGTAAAGGCGAGCCCGGTCCCGGCCGCCGGCGAGAGATCGAACGTGAAGACGATGGGGAAGACGACCAGTCCCGCAAGGAGCGAGACCGAGAGATCGGTGACGCTGATGAGAAGCGCCGAGCGGGGAATATCCTGCTGCCGTGCCATGTAGGAACCGTACGTGAGCAGGATCCCTTCCCCGACCGAGAGGGAGAAGAATGCCTGCCCGAATGCGGCAACCCAGATATCCGGGTGCGTAAGGACCGAGAAATCCGGCGTGAACAGGAACCGGATCGCATGACTAAATCCCGGTAATGCAGAGCAGTAGAGTACCATGACACCAAGGGCAAGGAGAATGACCGGCACCATCATCACTGAGATCCGCTCGATCCCTTTACGAACCCCTGCCGCGATCACCAGGCCGGTCAGAATTACGGCAATGATCCCGTACAGGACCGGCTGGTATGTCCCGGTAAAACCCTCAAATGGTGTCGTGCTGCCCGTGGCTGCAAAGACCGTGTACGCAAGGGTCCAGCCGGTGATGACGATATAATAACTGAGGATGAGGAAGATGACGGCGCAGAGCAGCCACCCGAGAATCCGGAATTCCTGCCGGACCGCCCCGAGCGAGCTGACGACCGTGCCACGGAAATGCCGGCCCATCGCGATCTCGAGGATCATGAGCGGAAGGCCAAAGACAAAAACCGCGATAAGGTACGGAACAAGGTAGGCTCCCCCGCCGTTCTCGCCAAGCAGTGCTGGGAACCGCCAGATATTGCCGATACCAACCGCCGCACCAATCGCCGCGAGGATGAAGACAGCGTGCGATGACCAGCGTTCCCCTCGTATTCCGTCCTGTCCTTCCATCATATCTCCCTGTTGCTACCGGTATCTCATGAGAAGATCTATCGGGAACCCGTTCTCCTCCGGTTCTTCATCACCCGGTTCTTCTTTTTTCTCACCCATAATAATATCCCGTACGGGGCCGGTCGTATCCGAAGACGTCAGGACAAGGAGCGTGTCCCCTTCCTCAAGGATCGTATCCCCGCGGGGGGAGAACTGCTCGCTGCCCTTGGCAAGGAGGATGATGAGCGTGCCGGCCGGCAGGCCCAGGCTGACAATCTTTCTGCCGGCTGCCGGTGAACCGGGCGGGATGACAAGCTCGATGAGCTCGCTTTTCGATTCTTCCCTCGGTTCGAGTTCCATGCCGAACCTGGACCGGCCGGGAAGAGGAGCTGAGAGGCCGAGGATCCGGGCAACGAACGGGATAGAGGTCCCGTGCAGGAGCGCGGATGCGATCACCATGAAGAAGACGAGATTGAAGAACACATGCGCTTGGGGTACGCCGGCAAGCAACGGGAATGTTGCAAGCACGATCGGGGCAGCGCCCCGGAGGCCAACCCACGAGATCATGAGTTTCTCGTTCTTCTTCATCTTCCACGGGAGGAGCGACAGGCACACAGCAACCGGCCGGGCAATGAAGATGAGGACGAATGATATGGTCAGGCCCGGGACGAGCACCGGCAGGATCTCTGAGGGGAAGACAAAGAGCCCGAGGGTGAGGAACAGGGTGATCTGCATCAGCCAGCCGATACCCTCGTGGAATCGGACCAGACTTTTCCGATGGACGATGGCGCTGTTGCCAATAACCATGCCGGCAATATACGTAGCAAGGAAACCATTCCCCCCGACCATTGCCGTAAAGCCGTAAATGAGAAGGGCGGAGGCAAGGGTCATGACCGCGTAGAGTCCTTCGTACTCCAGGTTCACGATATTGATCAGCCACGCGGTCCCCTTCCCCATACCGTACCCGAGCAGACCCCCGACCGCCATCTGCTGCACGAAGAGCGGCACGAGCGAGAAGAACGATGTGCCCGGCTGCATCAGGAGGGCGATTGCCCCGATGGTCAGGAAGATTGCCATCGGGTCGTTGCTCCCCGATTCGAATTCGAGAAGCGGCCGCAGTTCGCCCTTGAGACTTGCCCGGCGCGAGCGGAGTGTAGAAAAGACCGCGGCTGCATCGGTCGACGAGACAATGGCGCCGAGGAGAAATCCTTCGAGCAAGGAGAACCCAAGCAGATAGATCGCGGCCAGGCTTACGATCAGGGCGGTGAGCGCCACACCCACAGTCGAGAGGGAGAGTCCTTTTGTCAGTACCAGCCGGACTTCCGACCAGCGGGTGTCGATCCCGCCCGAGAAGAGGATCAATGCAAGACCAACAACACCGATGGACTGTGCTACGACGGGGTCACTGAACGCTATTCCCCCGGGACCTTCCGAGCCGGCAAGCATGCCCACGAAAATGAAGATCAGGAGAGCGGGAAGCCCGAGCCGTCCCGATACCTTATTTGCGATGATGCTGACAAGGATGAGGACTGCGGCACCGGCAAGAATATATTCAATGGCTATCACAGATCGTTCTCCTCTATGGGTTTGGGAAATTGATGAGACCGGTATTTCCTGACCGGTCTTTGTATGGTGTTGTCATCGATTCGTCAGGACAAGCCCGGTTGAGATGATCCAGACGCCAATCTTCAGCGTCCCGATTCCCGAGGCGAGGTACTTGTGGCCTTTTGTGACATAGACAAGCCGGATCGTCTCCATGGTGGTCTCGACAATCCGCGCACTAAGGATGATGAGTGGAAAGACAAGATCCACTACGCATCCATAACCTGTAACCGCAACTGGCGTACGGTAATCTAGGCGTATCGGAGCGCGAGTATGTATGCTTTGTGGGGTGCTGGAAAACATCCGTGCAATGATTCCCAGCGATTGCGCAGACGATGTCAGTTACATTTCCAGATCATCATGGAGCAGATCAAAAGCCGGTTTGTCGCGGAAAATGTACCGGTGCAGGATCTTCTTCAGGGCAAAGAACCAGTCTTTCCACACAGGCACACCTTCCGTTCAATGGTATAGTCCCCGTCCCGTGCCGGAGCATTGATCCGACGGTCTCCCCATGAAGGATGAGGGAATGTCACCGGATGAACGGGTGGGATTACTCAAAAACATACAGGGCCAATAGCCTGCGATTCCCGCACCCCGCTATCCTGATTGCTATGTTCGCAGCCTTGTAAAAAATGGTGCGGGATATCCGGATACCGGCTATCGGCCGGAGCCGCTTTGCATTCCGGAAAATCCTGCATGATTCCAGGTCTTGCTGTCTTTTTCCTTCATCCAGCACTCATAGTGATACGTTCTGTTGTCGGTCCAGACCGTGTCATCGTGAATTTGCAGGAACTGTCCGCACCGGTGACAGACCTTACGTATCCATGTTACCGGGGTAATTTCCTTCATCATCGTCACCTGTTTTTTGCTCTTTTGCTCTAATGCACGGGATACAGATTTTTCATTCGTGTATATTCATGGATTACACAATCCGGAGTAGTGCATCTCCAGAGTTTCCTCTCGCCGGGTCCCGCGACCAGGACCATCGGCTTGCGACATTCGCAGCAGAAGATCTTTCTCATGGATTCCTTCATGGCCTTTCCCTTATGCCTGATTATATCGAAAAGGCAGGCGATTCCCAGCCTGTCCGGCAGGGCAATGATTGCCGGACATCCGATACAATCGCGTGCATCAGCACAATCCGGCCGGGTCCTCACGGCAAGCGTCCTGATGTCCTGAACTGCAAGGTAGATCTTCTCCATTTTTTTATCGCTCATCGAATCCTCCCTCTGACGAAATTTCAGATTCCATTCACCATTCCCGCGTTTTTCTCCAACCGGGAATCTCCGGACCGCCATGACGATAACCAGTGAAAATCATCGTTATCGGAACAATGATCCGGTCATGAAAGCGATGAGACCCCAGATAATCAGGAGAGCTACAAGCCCCCAGAAAATCTGATCCACCGTGTAATAATCCACGGCCCGGTTTCCTGCCTTCCTCATCTTTTTTGTTCTCCGATGCGAGTTTCATGATATGTTCCGGATGATGCCCGGAACCGGCTGCGTTGTCCGGTCCGTTCAACTGAATCCGGAAATTGATGAGACCGGTTTTTCCGGTCGATGGTTTTTTTAATTTTTTCCCTTAACGTTTGTCAGTACATCAATCGGGATGATCGCGCATTCCGGCGCTGTAATAATTGCATGAACTGCTGGTTCCGTGGACATTCGTACGGATTCACACCATGCTCCGGGTTCCATTTCCCCTCATTCGGATTGAACCGTGCCGGGCACGATACTTCTTCAACGAGCGGCGAATGGATTCCCGGCACCATTCTGGTTATGATGTGTTCGCAGTCCCTGCAGAACGAATGAATACTCATGATACTGTTTCCTGTTCTGAATACCCGTCAGGGATACCTGACGTATCGTCCGGGCGAGGGTCACTGAATCTGGAATGACGCCCTGTGCAAGCAGAACCGGATGAACAAAAAAGATAATGAGGATTGTTGTTTTACAGCCGAATTTTATGGGGCCTTATAATGGTGTACAGTGATTTGAAGGAAGTGTTCAATGTGTAAGTATCTTTTAAGCACATCCGGTGTGAGTCATTACACAAAGAAATGCACAAACCCATCGCATCACTCCTCTGTATACCTATTGGTCGTATAATAATAAGTAGTTTCAGGCTCTCCCTGCGGGAAACCGGGCAGGGACGATTACACCTCTCGTTATGTGCCCGCTGCAAAATTTTTGGATCGGGCCAATGCTCAACGATTATTTCTTCCTGCCCTGCCCGGCAAGGGAATGGATCATGCCTGTGAAGGACCGGCGGTCCCGGGTACGAAACACGCCCTCGTTCACGTACCGGACATCCTCAATTGAGAAAAACGCCCGGGGGTTGATCTGATCGATGAGGTTCGTGATGCGGGAGACCTCCGACCGATTGACGAGCGAGAGGATCATCGTCACGGATCCCCGGGAGCCCTGAGCTTCCATGCAGGTAACACCATGGTTCTCCGACTGGAGCGAAGATATGATCGCATCGCGGGATTCATCAGCTGTAACGATCCGCAGGATCACCATGCCGAGGGATAACTTCTCCTCGACAACGAGCCCGACGTAGGTCCCCATCGCAAACCCCAGCGCGTACGCGAGGAAATTTGCGATATTCGCAAGGTCTTTCATCACGACCTCGACTGCCAGCAGCCAGATCACGATCTCGAAGAATGCGATCACTGCGGCAAGGACACGGATGCCCTTTGAGATGAAGACGATCCGTACCGTCTCCATCGTAACATCACATACGCGGGCCAGAAAAATGAGCAGGGGCAGGATCACCCATGCATACAGTTCGGGACTGATGATGAAAAGTGCCATTCACTCGCCTAAGGGTGTCATCCATACAAGGACGATAATCAAGGAATACTGCATAAACCTATATCAACATTCTCCGGCCCGGGCATGAAGGCAAATTATATTGATAAAAACCAAGATTTATACAAGAAATCCCGGCAGGACCGGAATCCCACGAACGACACAGACAGAACGTATGCGTAATGAAGTTGCTCCCGCCATCACCCGAGCTCACACCGGAAGAAGTTGAGCGCGGCTTATCCAACATCCTGTATGACGGCCTGACAACGCATGCATTCGTCACGCTGACCAGCGGCATCTTCCTCATCGCTTTCGCCCTTGAGCTTGGCGCCTCCAACATCGTGATCGGCCTCCTCGCGGCAATCCCCCCACTTGCCGAACTGGTCCAGATCCCCGCAGTGGGCCTCATCGAGAAGATCCGGAACCGGCGTCTTGTTACCGTAATTACCTCCCTTGCATCACGCGGGCTTTGGCTGTTCGTCGCCCTCATCCCGTTTCTGCTCTCCCCGCAGGCCGGGATCACGGCCCTGGTGATTCTCCTCATCGTGTACTCGTGCATATCGTCTGTCAAGCATTGCGGCTGGAAATCCTGGATGCGGGACCTGATCCCGGACCAGATCCTTGGCATGTACTTCTCGCGGCGGATGGCACTCTCGTTCGCGGTCGCCATCGTGCTCAGTCTCGGTGCGGGCTGGTTCCTCGACCACTGGCAGAATGGCGGGGGAGGAACGGCGGTCACGGGGTACGCGGTGATCTTCCTAGCCGGCAGCCTCATCGGCATTGCAGGGACCTGGTTCCTTGTCGGGACACCCGAGCCGATGATGATCATCCGGCATGATGTCCCACTCCGGCGCAGGCTTACCGCATGGTACGGGGATATCAATTTCCGGAACCTGATCATCTTCCTTGCCCTCTGGAGCTTTGCCGTCAACCTTGCCGCGCCGTTCCTGACCGTGTACCTGCTCAAACGGTTGTCGCTCGACATCACGACCATCATCATCCTGTCCATCGTCAGCCAGCTCACCAGCATCCTGTCGTTCCCGCTCTGGGGTTCGATCGCCGACCGGTTCAGCAACAAGTCGGTGCTCAAGGTGGCAGGGCCGCTCTTCGTGCTCTGTTTCCTCGCCCTGACCTTCACCAACTTCCCCGAACCGCATTTCATGACCATGCCGCTTCTGGTCCTCATCCATATTGTCATGGGATTGTCAACGGCCGGAGTCACGCTCGCTGCCGGGAACATCGGCCTGAAACTGGCCCCGAAGGGATCCGCGACCTCGTACCTTGCCGGCATCAGTATCTTCACGGCACTCGCTGCCGGCATTGCACCCATCATCGGCGGGTATTTTGTCGACCACCTTGCCGAATGCGAACTTGCATGGAACCTGAGCTGGAAAAGCCCGGGATTCCAGATCACGATCCCGACCCTCCAGCTCCAGCACTGGGACTTCTTCTTTGTCCTGGCATTCGTGCTGGGCCTGTACTCCATCCACCGGCTTTCGTATGTCGTGGAGGAAGGCGAGATTGATGAGCCGATCTTCATCGACTCACTCATCGCGTACGGCAAGGACATGCGCAACTTCTCAACTGCCGGCGGCATCCGGAACATCATGCGGTTCCCGGTCAACGGCATGGACATCCAGTCCGACAACAATGCCCTCCGGTGCCGGCCAGAGCTGAAAACCGGCCGGCAGGATCGGGAAGAACCTGATCTGAAGAGAGACGGGATTCCATAATTATGGCCCCGGTTGCACTGCTGGTTCTATATAGATTGAATGCAAGAGGCTTCAATTACCGAACGGATTTCAGGATAACCACGGATAACGGTCACGGTTGCTGAACATGCCCGCGAGAATTTCCATCCTCTATGTTGACGATGAGCCCCAGCTCCTTGAGCTCGGCAGGCAATTCCTCGAACAGAAAGGGGAGATCGTTGTCAGCACAGCGGAATCGGTTGCCGGTGCCAGGGACATGCTCGCCAACAAACCGTTTGATGTTATTGTCTCGGATTACCAGATGCCGGGCACGGACGGGATTGAATTCCTGAAGTTTACCCGGTACCAGTACCCGGATATCCCGTTCATCCTTTTCACCGGCCGGGGCCGGGAAGAGGTGGTCATCGAAGCCATCAACAACGGTGCAGAATTCTATCTCCAGAAAGGCGGGGATCCCCTCCCGCAGTTCACCGAGCTCGCCCAGAAGATCCGTGTTGCCGTGGACAAGTACCGTGCAATCAGGGATTTACGAAAGCAGACGTTTGTCCTGGAGGAGCGCGTCAAGGAGCTGGCCTGCCTGTACAAGCTGGCGGAGGTCATCAGTCCACAGGGAATCTCACTTGACGAGATGCTGAACACAGCCGTTGCCGTGATACCGGCGGGCTACCAGTATCCTGAATCCACCAGCGCCCGCATATCATTCCGGGGAAAGGAATTCAGTACGCCGGGATTCCGGCAGTCTGTCTGGAACCAGAATTTCCCGCTCTTCATCGACGGGGAATGGGTCGGGGCAGTTGAAGTCTCGTATACCGGAGAATGGTCCGATGCAGGGAATGCACCGTTCCTTGCCGAGGAGAGTTCCCTGCTGGGCGGCATTGTGCGCCTCCTGGAGAACAGCATTGCCTGCAGAGTTGCCGATGAGCGGCTCCGGGACTCCTGCGGGATCGGACCGCATCCGGTCCCCGATACTGCCAGTCCTCCTCTGAAAAGCGAACGGGATCTGCGCCTTGCAGCTGAAAAGGACCTGAGACGATCGCGGGAATCGCAGGAACTGCTGCTCCGCGAGGTCCGGCAGCGTGTGAAAAACAACCTCCATACGGTCCATGATCTGCTGGCGCTCCAGTCAAAATATATCCGAGATGATAAGGTCCTCAAAACCCTGCAGGAAAGCCAGAACCGGATCAAGGCAATGGCCCTTGTCCACGAGATATTATACCAGTCCCCGGAGATCACAAGCGTGGACCTCGATCTCTATGTGAAGACCCTTGCAAAGAGCCTGTTTGAATTTTACCGGAGCAAGGGAAAAGAGATCGTGCTTCGCACCGATATCTCCGGGGTCGCTCTCGGCGTGAACACCGCAATTCCTGTCGGCCTGATCATCAACGAGCTCATGTCGAATGCGCTGAAACATGCATTCCCGGAAAGGACCACCGGAGAGATCTTCATCAGGATCCGGAAGAAGGACCGGAACATCTCCATCCTCTTCCGTGACGACGGGGCGGGACTGCCCCGGGACATGAACTGGCGGGATACCCGGTCGCTCGGGCTGCGGATGGTCTTCTCTATTGTCGAACAGATGAAGGGTACCATCGGCCTTGATCGGAGCAAGGGGACAGAGTTTTCCATGGTGCTTGAGGAGCGGAAATGACGAGCATCATCTGGTACATCCACAACGAGTATCTCAAAAAAGAGCGGGAGCTGATGGAAAAGGCAAAAGAGAAGGCGAAAAAGAAATTTGACCGCCTGAGATACGGGGATGATACGGGAACCGGGGTTGGTGGAAAGGCAAGATAGGGATGAGCCAGATTGCGGTCCGAACCGGCAATTATCCCCGCTCCGCGACCGGTTCCACCATTAAACCGATTTTTCCCTATTCGACCAGAATGCATTTAATGTTATAATAATAACGCGATTGAAGCAACTCGAAGAATCCTGATGGCTTCTTCTCCAGTCCCGCCCTTTCAGGACCCGACTTCTCGAAGAATCCTTGCAGATTCTTCTCTTGTCTCATCCCTTTAGGATGTCAAAACTCGGAAACGGAGTGACAAATGATAGAGAAGACAATTCAGTTGTTCACCGAGAAGGAAGAAGAGTTTGTCAATCTCCTCATCAAGATTGGCACGAAACAGACCATCGCGAAGGCCCTGGTGTTTCTTGCAAACGTCAAGAAAGCCACGTCCCGGGAGATCGAACGCGGGACCGACCTGCGGCAGCCTGAAGTCAGCCTGGCGATCAAGTACATGGCAGAACAAGGCTGGATCAAAAGCAACGAGGTTCCTTCGGATAAGAAAGGCCGACCGGTGCGGAACTACGCGCTAGCGATCCCGGTCCCGGACATTATGACCAGCATCGAGAAGCAGAAAAAGGCCGAGGCAAACAATCAGCTGGCTCTCATCAAGAAGATGCGAAGTTACATATGATCGACCAGCCGGGAAGCACCTAATTTCTCGTCTAACCCCTATTTTCCCCATTTTTTAAGATCTCCGTCGGAAAAACCGGCCTTCATAATCGCGTTCCGGCAGCCGATCTCGGGTCAGGATGGACTAAAACACACCCAAAAAAAGAGCCTGTGGAAAGGGCTCCGGTGACCGTTTAATGACATGCAATTCTGCCGTATTTTGGCAAATAAAGCGATTATAGGGCACATTCTCCACTGGAACGAAAAAGAACGGAATATCTGGCTTTTCCGGTACTGGACCGGGTACAGGAAGGGGAAAAGGAGCCCGTATAGGGCTTATTTTTCCTGAGGGGATTTACCCCTCTTTTAGAAGGTCTTCGACGGGAAAAATGGGGTTTATATCCCCATCCCTGTAATCAGCCCGACAATCTGCTGAGCTGTTGCCGGGTCCACAACCCGGGCCAGGACCAGCCCGGCCATCGAGATGAAGAAGGTCCAGAAAACTTTCTTCACCTGCTCGTTCTTTCCGAACGCCTCGATCGCAGCAGCCGTGTCCGCCTTCATCGCCCGCTGGATAAGCTTCGGCAGGAACACAAACAGCGGCAGGAACAGGACCGCAGCACCAATGAATGCCAGGCTCATGTCGGTCCGGCCCGCCAGGAAGATCCCGACCGGGGCCGCAAAGGTTCCGGCCAGCATCGCGGCCATCTCCACCTCACCGAACCAGAAGTAATGCCGCTTCTCGGCATAGGTCAGCCGCTCGATATCCGTCAGCGCCGACAGATCAAAGATACCGATCGTGTTCAGCATCCCGTACCAGACCGCGTGCGTCTCTTCCGGGTCGGCAATGATACCGAGGAAGAGGATAATGATCGGGCCGATGAGCAGGATAGTAGGGAGGTGGGCCAGCCACAGGACCAGCCCGAGCAGGATCCCGGTCCCGCAGATAGAGGCCCGGGTCTGCACCTCGTTCTCAAACATGCTTCACAACTCCGGCCCGTTCGAAGAACGCTGAAGCGTTCTTCTCCAATCTCGGGTTTGATAACCCTCGATTTTCATCAAACATCGCCGTCCTCCGCGATCCGGAACCGGAAGACCGGGCTCGTGTACCCGCCATTGGCCGGGCTGAAGTCCCGTACCCGGCCCATCTGGGCCCACTTCCGGCGGCCCGTGCGGATCTGGACCGTGTGGATACCCGGGGCTCTGGGGAACACCCGTCGCCCGTCCACATCACGCATTGTCGCATATGGGGGGATGTCAAACCAGTCCGGCCAGAACCGGATCCCTCGCGGGATATCTGTTCCCCGGTACAGGTCCTGCAGCCGCAGGGGCGACATGTTGTCGTAGATCAAGTCAATGATCAGGTTCTCATCATCCTGCTCCGGGTGCAGTTCCAGCTCATAGAAGATTGGGTTGCGCCGCACTTCATCGCGGGTGAGCGGTGTATCGACTGTCAGCGGCTCAAGTCCGCCGAATTTCCCGCGATACAGGCCGGTCACGGTTGCAACCGGCTGCACATTCTCAGAATCCATGATATTCCTCCTTACATTGCTCGTGCTCGTCCCGGAGTTTCTTGAACTCCTCGACGACCTCATCATATTTTCCGATCTTCTGGTAGATCGCAAACAGCATAGGATAGAGCGGAAGCACCGTGGCAAGCACTATCCCGAGGGTTTCCGTTTCCATAACGGTCCTCCGAAATGACGAGAGAACCAAAAGAGAGGGTGACCGGGGGGTCACATTCCCTCCCGGCTCTATTCGTCAGGCTGTTCAGGCGAGAGCTGCCACAGTGTCCGCCCAGGTCTCCACATTCGTGCGGATTGCATCATCCTCATAGGAGGTGATGGTGACCCGGTCGCGGCTGAAGTTCACCATGTAGAGCTCACCGTTCGCGTCGTGGCACCTGAGGGTTGCGCTGAAGGCATCGCCCCCGACATCATGGACCACGGTGCCTCCGTGGGCCGTGGTGACCGCAGCGGCAGCAAGCAGCGCAGTCACGCCAGCGTTGAAACCGGCAAGCGTGTTGAACTTGTGGTTGCCCGTGCCGACGGTTTTGGCCAGTGCGTCCTGGTAGACCATCTTCGCGGTGTATGCCTCCTTGGTCTTCTCGACCGGCGGGTGGCTTTCACCGGCAGTCATATACGCTACACACTCAAAGGGATTGTCGGTGATGACCGACTGGACGATCGTGTTGAACGTCGCAACATCCGCAATGGGTTC
>MVRE01000017.1 GCA_002067895.1 Methanoregula sp. PtaU1.Bin051
GCTTCTTCTGTGCGGGCGTTCGGGCGTACTATCGCCCTTCCGCGAGACCGTGCCGTAGAGTTTCCAGATGCGGGCCGCGTTGAAGTTCGCCGTGTCCACGGTTACCCGGTCATCGGAGAAGAGTGCATCGAGCGTGGCAAGGCAACCCTTCACCAGGGCCAGGGCCGCGTCATCATTCGGCAGGTCGATGCGGTACAACAAGTGGGCCCCGTTGCCGGAGTCGGCCTGGACCGGGTCCGGGAGGCCGAGCCCGGCAATCCACCGGGCAACCTCTTCAGCTTTCGCCAGGGCAAGCCCGTGCTCCTCGTCAGTGCTCGACACCCCGCTCGGTCGGAGCGGGTCGATATCAACCGGCAGCCAGCGGCGGTGCTGGATATCCGCGTCGCTTGTCGTGCTATCCTTCTTGCCCAGACGCATCTTGATCCGGTTCGCCCGGCGCGAGAGCAGGGCCGGGTTCACCTCGTTCAGCGTGATGTAGATGCCGTGTACTGAGCTATCGGCATCAAGAGGCTCGACAGCCCGCACGAGCGCTGCGGGATCGCTGAAGTACCCGCTGTGGGTGAACTGATCGGTGAGCGCCCGGACCTCGACGACCTGCCCGGGCCCGGCTAATCGGGCGACTGCATCACGGAGCAGACCATCCACACGTCACCACCCGGTTCCCTGCTGCGGTCTGCGGTGAAAAAAATACCAGGTCAGCCATGCCCGTCGCCTTCTTCCGGGGCAGGCTCCTCCTGCTTCACCCGCTCCGCGTGCTCGTCGAAGGTCTCGACCTTCACGGTATAGCGGTGATGGAATTTTCGCTCGACAAAGATGTGGAAGACCGATTCGCCCTTCTTCTTGATCAGGTCCGCAATCGCCTTCGGGATCAGGTAGAGCGGGATGCCCTCGATCTTCTCGGTCGTGACTTCCGGTTTCTGCTCCTCATCGGGCATAGGCGGCCACCTCCCGGATGGAGTCCGGCAGGACCTCGTAACAGTGGATTGAGCCATTCGGCGAAATGACCCAGACCTCGCACCGGATGAAGACATTGCCCGGGTTTATCATCAGCAGCGAGCGGAACTGGCAGATCTCGAACCGGCAGAACGATTCAACATACGGCTCGCTGACGCTGCCATAGGCTGCCCGGATCTTCACGCCGAGCATCTCGTAATCGCCGCGAATCCCGACCAGGTGGACCGGGATGTACCGGGCGAGGAAACTGCTCTCGACCGGCAGGACCGGCTCGTAGCCCCGGGAAACGAGCAACTCGGTGGCCCGCTCCAGCGAGACGACAAAAGTACTCTTCGCGATCATGCGACACCTCCGGCCCGGGACATGCCGGGGCCGTAAAAGGTGAGCTTCGGGATCTCGCGGATGCTGTCCCTGAGTATCTCGAAGCACCGGAACCCGTGCGTCAGCGAATATATCCAAATCTCGTAGTGGAACCCGGTCTCGTGAGTATGGCGTGCGAGATGTTTGCGGAACTGTGCCAGGTCAAGGCTGCACTTCGCCATGATTATGTCGGCAGTGGAGGGCAGGTGCGACAGTTTCCGGATGCGGATGAACCGGGTCTCGCCCGTTGGCAGCGTCGCGACGAGATGAGCCGGCGGGTACTTCTTGTTGAACCCAGGCGGGATGACCTCGACCGTGTAACCGTGCAGCCGGAGGAGCTCGCGGGCCCCGTCCTCGACGAGTGTTCCGCGCCGGCTGGTCATGATGCGGCACCTCCCTTGTGCGGCGAAATGATCTCCGGTTCCGGTACATCGCCCGGGACCTCGAAGAGGATGCAGGACACATCCTCGCCAAGTGCGACCGCGATGAACCGGTCGCGGGGGAGCATGTACCGGATGCTGCCAACAGACAGGATCACGGCCCGGCCCGAAGGGTTGAGGGCAACGGAACCGGAAGTGACGGGCGAACCGGTCGGATCCGGATTCTTGTGGAGCAGCGGCACGGTCTCACCGACAAACAGCAGCATCCCCATATCCTCGGGACAGATGAAATACGATTTGTCCCAGATCCGGACATGGACATAGCCATCGCTCCCGGTCAGGACGATGCCGGCAGAGAATCTTGTCATGCTACACCCCGCTGGCGCGTGACCTGATGACGGTTCGCGTGCACCTGGGCCCGCGACCGCGCGAGCTCTTCTTTCGTGACAATGATCCAGTGCCCGTCCTCGACCATGATCCTCCCGATGCCGTAGAACCCGGTCCGCCGCTCGTAAGCCTCGACAGCTTCCTGCGTTACCATTAGGGGTTCTTCCACGGTGTTCTCCTTCGATGCGGTTTCCGAAGCCGGGGTGTTTGATCCTCCCGACAGATTCGCAGAATTGTTCTGCATTGTTTCCCTCCTCACGTTGTTTTGTGTTCGCTTGTTCTCCTCTGAATCCAGGGCACTCACATCCGCGTGTCCCGCTTTTCACGTTGTATTCCGGGTCCCGGGCCGGAAAGAGCCATGGCTACGGTCCGACCAGATACCGCTCTTCTCGAAACGGCAGGTGGCCTATCGGACGAAATCCATGAGCAATCACGGTTGCCGGTCAGCCGGAACTACTGACGATCACCAAAGAATGTAAAGAGCGAGAATATCGGAGCGTGACTTTGTTTCAATCTGCTCCACTGGCCTGTGTTCATACTGCGCCCGATCCCGGACGCGAAGCTGTTCATCCTTGCCTGGCACTTCACCTGGGTAACGGGGTCAGGCTGGCGGAAGAAATCAATGACCCGGTCTCTGACCGATTCAGCCGCTGCCTTCAGACGTTTGCCCACCCGTGTTAGGAAGTAGCACAGCATTGTAATATTTTTATAAATTCGCAGTTGCTTAAAGGGTTTTCTGAACCAGCGGGTTACATGACCGCTTTTTGTCATGCAAGTGTAAGACAAATGGTTGATTTTACTGCACCAGATTGAGAAGCGCGGCCAAAATTTTTGAAAAATGAAAAGCCTATCATCAAGATTGTGGTTGAAAAAAATCAACAATGAACGGTGCCGCAGTTTGAACAATAGGGATACGAGTCAATGCCTGTACCAAAACATTCTCAACAACCTTCACTCTTTTTTGGCAAAATCCTTAAAGAATCAATTACTCCCTATTCCTTTCAATGGTCAACAAATGCGACATTTGCGGATCAATTACAATGCCGGATGCCCGGTATTGCGGGGGGTGCGGTGTGGATCTTCGGGAACCCAAGGGGTCGGATAATGTGGAAATTGATACCAGGCCCAGCAAGCTGAAAAAAACAACGGCAAAAGAATCATCAAAGAAGAAAAAGTCAGACGAAGAGAATGTAATTCATTGGCATACGGTCCGGGCAATGTGCAATTTTACGTCGATGTCTTTCCCGAATTTCTTTCTTTTACTGATGTTGTTGGGACGCGGCGAGAAGAAACTGGGCTTTTGCGATTGTGCATCGTGTAATCAGGGATACCGGGAGATGTTGGCGACAATCGTCAATGTTACGGAGAAGAAGAAATTGACTGCACAAAGCCGGGAGATTGTTATCAAAGCCCGTGGTGAACAGATTGACGGGCATACCATCGATTTCTCCACGCTTATCCAGAAAACACTGGAGAAAGAGGGAAAGGAACTGCCTGGAGAAAAACCGGAATCAATTCCTTCACAGGCGAATAATAGGAAAATCGTGATTGAGATAGATCCGGGTGTTCTCGAGAATGCAGTTTTTTCCGTATTGAAAAGTGAGAAAGGGCAGGAGATTATCCGGTCTGTTCCGAGAAGAAGAAACAAACGCACTGATTCATGAACATTACTTCGCCGCTGCCTTCGCTATCTTCTCCTCCACCATCTCATCGACAAGTTTCCTGAGGGACTGCGGATTCTCCCGGACACTCCGGACGATCCGCTCGGTCTCATCCATCGCTTCTTCGGTCAGCTCCCCGCCACATTCCGGACAATATACGGCGGTCGGCGGAACCTCCTTGCAGAGACAATGTGGGCAGACACCAGGGACGAAGACCGATTTCTGCACTTCCACATCTTTAATTCCGGCAATCCCCATCACGGCTTTCTCCACATCGACCGATGAGAGGTTCACGTACTTCTCGACCATCCCGGATCGCTTACCCCAACCGATCTTGCACAGGATAGATTCGTTCATGTTCTGCTTTGCGTAATGGGTCAGCTTCGAGTGCCGCAACAGATGAAAATGAATTTTTTTGGCCAGAGCTTTATCGCCCTGCTGCCTGAGATTCCTGCTGAATTTTTTCATGAGATACTGGAATCCACTGTACAGATATGGCTCTCCCTCATGGGTCAGGAAAACGAAGTTGTCGCCTTCAGGAGGGAGCCCGTGGATGGCAGGGTAATCCATCTTCCAGGTTTTTAGATAGGTCCACGCAGTCGGGCAGGGGATATATCGGGGAAAGCCGGTCTTCTTGTCGGTCGTGATCGAGATGCCGTGTTTCAGCTTCTGGATCTGCCGCCATCTCAGGTAGCCGGCCTCCTCGATGCGTAGGGCCGCGTCAAAGACGCAGGCAATCAGGGCCCGTTCTTTCGAGTTCTCGCAGACACCAATCAGCTTCTCGACTTCTTCTTCCGTGAGCATGTCATCCGGAGTCTTGGTCATCATCGGGGCCTTGGGGACCTTGATCTCCTTGATGTCTTCCAGCGGAATACTGATGATCTTCTTTTTAACGAGCCATTCCGCGAATACCTTGAGGGAGAGGATGTAATCGTGAACGGTATTTTCAGAAAATTTTTTCCCATTCAGGCGTTTGCCGGTTTTGATCTTCGAAATTGCCTCCATGTATGTGCCTGTTGTCATTTCGTTATAGGGCCCTGGTAAAAAATCCCGGACTCGTATAAGATGGTCAACATAGAGTGCGACCCGGCCTCCGGATAAATTCTTCTTGGCCTTACGTTCGTAGAGGAATTCTTTGATGAGGGAAACATCTGAAGGACTCAGCCGGCCTTTCGCCAACTGCGGGGCCAGACGGGAATCAACGTATTCAGGACCGTCCCTTTGATGAAAAATGTGATCCTGCATATATTGAATGAAGACTATGCGGAAGATAAGTGTAGTGGTCTTGTTGTTCTACTACACTACGGGGGTAAATGCTCTCCTGTTCCGGGTTTGTACAAATTTTCATGCATGCAGAAAATTTGTTCTATGACATTTGGCACAGGAGATATTAAAAACAACATCGGCATCAATCCTGCAGGAATAATGAATGAGGGCAGGGTATGAGGATTTACTGACCTGCTGATGGATCCAGTTGATCGATAATCATATATATGTGTCACTTTGGATATAAACAACCTGAACAATCCTGGATTGGTGTTTCCTGTTGATCCTGAACCGAAACTACCTCTGTATCTTCACTATACTGATACTGGCAGGAATTCTTATTACCGGACCGGTCACGGCTGCCGATACCATGCCTTCTGTAATACGGGTAGTCACGGACAATAATTATCCCCCCTATACATTTCTCGACAGCAGTGGCAACATCCAGGGCATCTCTGTCGACCAGTGGAAACTCTATTCACAGAAGACCGGGATCCCTGTCGAAATCACCGGGCTCCCGTGGAACGAGGCACAGGCCCGGCTGCTCGCAGGGGATTTCGATGTCATCGATACGATGGGGTATACGGAGGAGCGAGCCAAATTATACGATTTCCTTCCCTCGTACTCCCGTGTCGATGTCCCGATCTTCTTCAGCAAGGAGATCCCGGGCATCTCGGGCCCGGACTCTCTCTCCGGTTTTGTCGTTGCCGTCCAGTCCGGGGATTCCGTAATTCCGGTGCTTGAGTCCCATAATGTAACTTCACTGAAGGAATACGCCTCGTATGAGGATATCATCCGCGACGCAAAAGCCGGCACCATCTATGTCTTCTGTATGGACCGGCCTTCTGCCCTCTTTTTCATGCACAAGTACGGGATCGCGG
Organism: Methanoregula sp. PtaU1.Bin051; assembly: GCA_002067895.1. Lineage (GTDB taxonomy): Archaea > Halobacteriota > Methanomicrobia > Methanomicrobiales > Methanospirillaceae > MVRE01. The sequence continues at coordinate 5,890 of MVRE01000017.1, forward strand.
CGGACTACAAGGAAACTGCTCCGCTGTATTCCACGGAAGTCCATCGTGCAGTCCGCAAAGGCAGTCCGCTTTTTACGGTCCTGTCAGACGGATTCGGCCGTATCACTCCCTCCGAGTACCGTGCCATTGAGGATAAATGGCTTGGAACATCCCTCTTCGATCCCGCCATCCTGCATTTCGTTGTTATAGTACTCATCGTCATCCTGGTCCTGCTTCTCGGTCTTGCTGCATGGAACTTTGCCCTGAGACGATCGGTTGCTGTCCATACCCGCGAGCTGCACGAAGAGCTCTCACGGAGGAGACTCGCAGAGGAGGAACTGGCCCGGGCGAACAGGACGCTCCAGCTCTTCGGCCGGCTCCTGCAGGAAGAGATCAAAACAAGCCTGTTCGCACTCCGTGGACACCTTGCCCTCATAACTCAGGATCCAAACGATACGGAGGGGCAGAAATCACTTGAAAGTTCCCGCCAGATTACCGCGTCGATTGAAGAACTTGTAGATTCGGTGAAATACCTGAAAGATATCGGGAACAGGAAACAGGAATGGATTGATATCACCCAGGCTTTCACGTACGCCCGTTCGCACCACCAGGTACTCGGAATTACCTTTGAGGCACATACCCGCGGCATAGAGGTTTTTGCCGAGCCGGTATTCGAATCGATCCTCTCCATCCTGATCAGTGATTCCCTCCAGTTTGGTAAAACAGTTGACCGGATCGCGCTCTCGTGCCGCCGATCCGGAAATGCTATCGTCCTTGTTTACGAGGACAATGGGACAGGCATTTTGGTATCTGATAAAGAGAGGGTATTCATCCGGCCCGAGGACGGCGGGACCGGGCACCGGCTTGCTGTCGTAAAAGAGATCCTCTCGATGCTTGGCATGGAGATCACCGAGAGCGGCGAACCGGGGCATGGCGTGCGGTTCGAGATCATGGTTCCGGAAGGGAAATACCGGATTATAAATCCCCACTGAAAGATACAGATTTCTAACAGAGGACTAGTTTGGTAAACTGTTAATCATCGAACCGGTAAGCCCGATCCCATTATATCGGATGTGATGACTGGGCTGCCTGAACCATGGCACGCGTTATCCTAAAATCCTGTGCTCCAGCAGGAGCCTGATCCCGATAAGAACCAGGATCAACCCCCCGGCGATATCGACCCGCCGGCCGAGGAGGGATGCCAGCTTCCCGCCCATGAACACCCCCGCCCAGGAGATGGCGGCTGCTATAATTCCGATGATGACTGCAGGGACGAGGACCGGCATAGTAAGAATTGCAATGCTGATCCCGACAGCGAGCGCGTCGATACTTGTTGCGACAGCAAGATATGTCACGGTAATAAGGTTCAGGACATCCGGTAACTTCTCTGCATCCCCATCGTGAACCCCTTCGAGGATCATCTTCCCGCCAATCAGAAAGAGCATGGCGGCAGCGACCCAGTGGTCGTATGATGAGATCAGGTGAGCAAACCCGGATCCAAGGAGATAACCGGCAATCGTCATACCGGCCTGAAACGTTCCAAAAAAAACAGCCAGCGTAAGCGCTGTTTTAAACCGGCTGATCCTCTGGTGCGCTCCCGCAGCGATAGCTACGGCAAAGCAGTCCATCGAGAGCCCGATTCCGATCAGCACAGAGGTCAGCAGGAGTTCCATGGCATTGGATCAGCCCTGTATGCAGGATTGAAATTTTTGCTCACGTGATTTGGCACCTGCTGCTCACTTCCTGTTCATCCGGATCGTGCAGACGCTTGTACAGTGTTCGCATTCGTCCGTGCAGGGCTCGATATGTACAGTCACATTCGATCTGGGGAATTCCACCCCGAGATCATGCTCGATGTGGTCGGCAAAGTCGTGGGACTCCTGTACCGAGAGGTGCTTTGGCACGCAGACATGGAGGTCAATGAACCGTTCCGGCCCTGACCGTCGGGTACGCAGCGCATGGAAGTTGACATACTGCGAATGGTGTTCGCAGATGATCTGCCGGATGCGCTGCTCATCCTCAGCCGGGAGGCTCTGGTCCATGAGGTCGGCAAGGGAACGCCGGGTCAGGTCATACGCTGCCCTGATGATCATAGCCGCGACAAAAAGTGCACAGATCGGGTCGAGGATAGTAACCCCGGTCAGCCGGATCAGGATGAGCCCGGTAAAGATCCCGAGCGACGTATAGACATCCGTCCTGAGATGCCATGCATCGCTCTCAAGCGCGATCGACTCGGTCTTCTTCGCCACCGCCATCAGCCGTGACGAGACGTACCAGTTGAGAACTGACGATACGGCCATCACAAGGATACCGATATAGATTAATTCGAGTGAAATTTCTTCGCCATGGCCGAAGATCTTCCGGACAGATTCCCAGATGATCAGGCCTGCAGCGACAAAGATGAGGATTGCCTCAATGAGCCCGGACATGGACTCGAACTTACCGTGGCCAAAGGTATGTTCGTCATCAGCAGGTTTCGCCGACTGCCGGACAGATACGAAGGCGATCATTGCTGCGATGAGGTCGATGCCGGAATGGATGGCTTCAGAGATGATGCTGACCGATCCCGTTGCGATGCCGATTGCAAGCTTGGCGATAACAAGGAACGTATTCGATGCAACGGAAAGGCGGGCGGTCGACTCTTTCAGCCGGTTCATACCGATAGTATCAGGGATTACCTCTTTGCGGGAAGCGGCAGTGCGGAACAGTCCGGACATGGATGGTCAGCTCATGAAACGGCGTTTGTTCCTTTACTGTTTGACGGAAGGGCATATAGGGAGATCGGTGAACGGCAATCGGCAGAACTTCTGGTAAATGCCTCACAGGAATATGACGAAAAGAGTCCCGGAATAATTCCAGAATTCAGGAATTCTGGCGGCCTGTTCCGGGGAGTCGGGGGCCCGATGGGATCCGGGAGCCGGCCCTGCAGGACCGGATAGTAGCTTGGAAGGGTGATCAAAGCACCCATTTTCCATATAGCATTATTTGGTTTATGAGCGTGGAATGGTGAATGACTTTTTTACGGTAATTTACGTCGTAAAAGTGTTTGATATACCTTTGCCGCCGTTCTGCCGGTACGGCCATGACAACAAAGGGATGATACATGATACAGGTTGTATATTCCGGGGCAGACAGGTATCCCACGGGTGCAGGATTGGTAGTATCCGGCGGATCTCGGGAGAACAGGCACTGCGCTTGTGGGCAGATCGGTATTTTGTCAACGGATAATCCGTTAACAAAACAGGTCACGAAGGAACTCCCGTCAGGGCTATCAGGGAAAACATCAGCTGCTCCGCTGGGCAGGCTCGTTATTTCCCGAGAGCGGGAAGAACTGCTGGTAGACCTGCCGTCGCTCGTCGAGGTCCGTATGCAGATAGATTTCGGTTGTCTTGATTGAAGTATGGCCGAGGTTCTCCTGCACGACCCTGAGGTTCTTGGACCGCCGGTAGAGCTCGCTCGCATAGCTGTGCCGGATCTTGTGGGGTGTGATCCCTGCAGGGGCGTAGTGCCGGAAGATGTGCTGGACCGCCCGTGGCGAAATGTGTTTTCCCTGCTGGCCGACAAAGAGCGGACCCTCGATCCGGGTCCCGATAAACTTCCGGATCGCCTCCAGCGTTTCCTCGTCGACAAAGACGATCCGGATCTTATCCCCCTTTCCACGGATCCGAATCGTCCGCTCATCGAAATCAATGTCCCCGATATTGATGCTGCAGAGCTCGGAGACCCGGACACCGGTTGCATAGATGGTCCGGACGATCAGCTTGTCCCTGGGATCTTCGATGGTATCGATCAGCCGGAGCACCTGGTTGTGCTTTAGATAGCGGATCTCCTGATGTTTGATCCGGGGGCGTTCAATCCCGGTGAGGGGGTTTGCAACAACTCCGCCCTGCGTCAGCAGGAAGCGGTAAAAGGAGGATAGCGTTGAGATCATCCGGTGGAATGTCTTCGGCTTGTACGTCCGCATAGAGGAGACGAACGAGAGGAAATCGGTGACAAGTGCTGGCTGAACCTCAACATCGGTATCGAGCCTGGCGTTCTCGAAATCCTTCCAGTAGATGACGAGCTTTGTCACCTCGGTATGCCGGCGCAGCCAGACATAGTAAGCAAAATGCCGTATTACCTGCTCGTAACTTTCGATAGTACGGTTCGAATAATTGCGCATCCGCAGGTACTCCCGGTAGCTTTTCAGCCATTCCGAGAAAAACCCGCTATTCATGGTTTATTTTATCCAATCTCAACGTTATAAACATTTGCGCAGAATCACTCTTCTGCGACAAAACCGGGTTTGCAACCTGAAAACGTGGTTCTGAACCGGGGATCCGATAATGACACAAGAGCAATCGTGTCCTCGTGGCATAAATATATCATAATCCATACGGGCTTTTACTGGTCCGGATGTTGGATCCCGGTACTTTTTTTGCGCAGAATTTTTGTCATAAAACAGGGACTTTTCCCGTCCGGCAGGTACATTTACCCATAACGGGGTACGATCGTGGCTTAAAACGCTGCTATTGCGATCCTGCTGAAATTCACGACGGAGCGAAAATCTAATAACGGTTCTGGTTCACGGAAAGAGAGCTGGTACGGGCAAAATCCGGGACGTCGGTCATCCGGCCGGCTTTAAAGCCAAAAGGTCACAAATGGAGTTTTGGCAAAGGGGGTTTTAAGGGTGCTGATACATTATTCAATCTTCCTTTTTTCTAAGCCGGCATAATAGCACATGTCAAATAGTAATCATCTCAGTCAGTCTTGCCAAATTCACCCGTGAATATGAGGACATCTCTTATTGCATAGCCCGGTTCATAAAAAGAGAAACACATAAACGTCCCGGCCGCAGGTCCTTCGGGAAAGAGCAAACAGCCGTACAATGGCCGGATATACGGGAAAATATCGTTGCCTTAGCATATAGCGAAAAGACTTTTTTCAGGTAGTGCCGGCAGATATCCCCTCCGCCGGGGCAAGTATCAGTTATCGCCGGGTAAGGCTGTTGCTGTTCTTTCCTGACAAGAGCAGGCACATTGGATCAGGTCCTGCAAGGATGTTTCCCGTTATGCAGGACGAACCTGACAAATTCAAGTGCCGGGTTGCACACCAGCGGTGGTGAACCGGGTGTAACCCCCGAACAGCTCCAGCCTCTTTTGGATGTCATGGGACTGTTACTGGTACACCGGGCAGAGAGAATAACCCGGATGAAATTTCATGACGGATGATTTCAATAAAAGACATTCAGCCATTCCGGCCGAATTTTTTTAGAGGCCTGTTCTCTCACTTGATAGCCAAAACTGACATACCGGATTATCAGTCCCTGACGATTCATCTCCGTGCCAATACAGGTTAAAAAGGGTGATGCATCCTCGTAGAATAATGCCCTCAATGAGTTCTTATATCCAGGTTCCCTAAATCACATCCTGGGCCGGGCTGACCCGGATATAAAGCGACCGGGGTATCCGGCCGAAGGACACTGTTCGATAACGATAATTCCGTTTCCTTACGTAATTCCGGGAAACCATTCTCATGAAGGCCCAGGGTAACGGAGAACTTTTCCGATAGAAAATCTTCAGTGACAAAAAACCAATGAGAAGGAGATGAATAACAATACATATCCTAAAAAAAAGGGGTTACTGGAACTGGAGCCACAGTAAGGACATGCTCCCTGAAAAATAATGGAAGTGCCGTCTCTGTACGGTAACTTTTCGTGAAAAAATTGACCGATGCCTGGAAAATAAAAAAACAAGTACAGTCCTCAAACAAAGAGTGAGTGACCGCATCATATGTCAGGAGCCCTTTAAGGCGAAAAACCTCAGGTTCCTGTGCATATTCGCATTCCTGCACAATGAGTATGGCAACCAAACAACCTGTCCGAAGCTTCACAACGAACTGTTTCCTGGAAATAAAACCCTTAAAAGATTGAGTCATGTATACGCGATCTGGCAATTTCTCAGTATCATAAAACAATAAATTCTAGGCTAAAAAGCAAAACAGAACAATTTTTAGTTTTATTTAAAGTAACAGCCAGATTAGGGTCGTGATATCCGGATTTTGCCGTTTTTATGCTGAGTAAACCTTTTAATAAACCATATGATGCTATACACAAAAGGTGTTTTTTGTTACATTCCCTGCCTTTTATTCATAGGCCGGGCAGCCAGGGCCAACAGGAATGCGAACTGTCAGAAAAAATCTGCAGGTGAGTTAACAATAACCCGGGTCAATTCTGGTAATGATTGATGCAAGATATTATGCATATGATCCGGCCGGTCATTTTCAGGAACTGGATCGTAAGTAGATCCAGAAGACGGGAGATGATGAAGATAAAAAAAAAAAGGGCAAAATAAAAAAAATCACGACCGGCAATCGATCCAGCGGATACCGGGCCACTGTCCCTTTGGATCATCCGGAAGGGACAGGCCGAGCTTGATTGTTTATAGAGAGAGAAAATTCCCGGCATGAAATAAAAATAATATAGACGTCTGCAGGGGTAATAATCTGGTAACTATAGACGTAAACGCCAGTACAAGTTGTTCCTCTAAAAACGCACATCCAAAAAAATACATTTTTTCACAATAAACATCGACTACCACGAAGATCATGGATATATGGAGTATACCAACCCGGCACCACACTGATCTCTTTTGGTAAGACGGTCTCCTTTCATTCCTCCTATCATTAACCATAATGGTGCAGGAGAGGTTTCAAACGGGCATCTGTCCGGCAACTTCATGGAGGCACGAAAGCCCCGTTTATTATTCCAAGAGTCCCTGCGATGACTTCTGCCTGACCTGACGTTTTCTGTCTCATGCCAGTTATGGAAATAAATCTTGGTACCCGGTCAAGACCGGTAATATAACCGGCCGGGCAGCTTTTAATAAAACGCGATATTTTCGCAGGAAATGGCAGGATCCGTCATAAAATTGGATGTTTTTACTACTGATTCATGTGTTGGTTTTATCAATAATAAACCAAATAATGCTATATGAAAAGGGACATTCCCGCTTCCGCCGGAGACCGATTGCCGGATCGGGAGAGGATCTGTACCGGGTGAGGCCCCATGGACGAGACACGGGCACAAGAAGAGATCAACAAGTACAAAAAATTCAAGAAAGTTGACGGGGCGACGTACCGGAAAGTGAACCAGTTCCTGCGGAAGCGGACCTATATCACGGCACGCGAATGGGCGCTTGCCCGGCTCTGCACGGATTTCCGGACGACCAACGGCGCCGAGATGACCTTCATCGGCGAACACCTGCCCGAGCTTGTCCCCTTCATGGAGGACAAGTACAGCCCGCAGGCGGTCAACCAGGCCCGGAACTCGTTCAAGAAGAAGGTCCGGAAATCGAGCGCCACGTTCTTCTACGGGGCCATGTGCGGTTTCTTCACGACCGAGGAACTGGATGACCTGCTTTTCGAAGCGAGCGAGGTCGCACGATTCCTGCTGGAAGTGGAGAGCACGACACTTGATATCGACGAGGAGATCGATATCGAAGACCGCATTACCGGTGTGATGCGCAGTGTCGGCGAGGCTGCAAAGACGATCTTAAAAACCCGGGTCATGGATGCAGGGGAAAAGGAAAGTGATGCCCGCGGCGCTGGTGCAGGTACTGGTGAAGGGGCTGCATCCGCAGTACCGGTACCCGCAAAAGTGGCCCGCCGCCGGCAGAAAATGGTTGTTCCAAAAGAGCCGTCCGGGGATGATAAAACGCCGGTTGAAACACCGGCAATAGCTGATGCGGATACCAGTACCGCCCTCCCTGATGAGACTGCTGTCATGCCTGGCATTGCAGGAGAAGGCCGGCCTGCAGACGACGAGCCTGTTACCGGTGGGGCCGGGGCAGGCAGACAACATCGGCCCGGGGCTGACCCGGCATGAGGATTATCCAGGTTGTCGGGTCCTCCAATTCCGGCAAGACCACGCTGATCAGAGAACTTGTCCCGGCACTTTCCGTTAAGGGCAGGGTGGGGGTTATCAAGCACCTGGGCGACCACTTGTATGACCTTTCTCCGGGCAAAGATACGACGGAGTTCTTTTCTTCCGGGGCATCGATCTCTGTAGGGATGGATGCAGAAAAATCGGTCGCGGCGATCCGGACAACAAGCCTAGACCGCATCCTTCTGCTTCTATACACTGAGGGCATTGACTTTGCTGTGATCGAGGGGTTCAAGACGAGACCGTTTCCCAGGGTTGTGATTGGGGACCTCGCCACCGAAAACTGTGTAATCAGGAACCCGTCCGTTACAGACATCATAGCCAGCCTTGAGAAATTTTCTCTCTACATCCCGCCGGCAGGAATAAGGGGTCAGGATAAGAAGGGGGCAGGACAGGCATGAAGAGATCCAAGAGCGGGGGACGGCTTTTTGGCACAAACGGTGCACGTGGTGTTGTCGGTGTCGATATGACTCCGGAACTTGTTTTCTCGATAGGTGCCGCATTCGGTTCAATGCGAAGGGGGAAAATTGCTGTCGGAAGGGATACCCGCACGAGCGGGGAAATGCTCCTCCATGCGCTGAAGGCAGGGCTCCTTTCAACCGGCTGTGATATAGTCGACTGCGGAGTCCTTCCAACGCCGGCACTACAGTTCCTCGTGAGGGGGGAGTTCACCGGCGGTGCTATGATCACCGCCTCCCACAACCCTCCGGAATATAACGGCATCAAGGTCATCGATGCGGACGGCACAGAGATGGGAGATAACGAGACGGCAGCACTGGAGAGGCTTGTCAGGTCAGGGGAATTTGCAATCCAGAGCTGGGACGGAACCGGGAAAGAGACGGCGGAGCCGGACAGCGTCGGCCGTTACACAGATGCGATTGTCGCAAGGTTCCCGGGCAGTCCCGGTAAAGGGATGCTGGTCGCAATTGACACGGGTTCCGGCCCCGCCTGCAGGACAACTCCCGAGATCCTGCGCCGGATCGGGTGCAGGGTCCTGACCGTTAACGGGACGATGGACGGGACGTTTCCCGGCCGCCAGCCGGAACCGTCGGAACAGGGCCTTGCAGCCCTTTCTGCCCTCGTTGTCGGTTCGGGAGCGGATTTCGGCATCGCCCATGACGGGGATGCGGACCGTGCGGTTTTCCTTGACGAGAACGGCCGGTATGTCGAGGAGAATGCCGAGCTTGCGCTCGTTGCCCGGTATATCTGCCGCAGGAGGAAAGGAGCGATTGTAACACCGGTCAGCACGTCCCGGCTAGTCGGGATGATCGCGGAGGAGGAGGGGTGCGGTGTCGTGTATACCAAAGTCGGCAGTATCAACGTCGCCCGTAAAATGCTGGCCCTTATCCGGGAGGGTAAAGATGTCGTTTTCGGTGGTGAAGGCAACGGCGGGCTCATCTATCCAGAATTCCAGTTCTGCAGGGATGGCGGTATGACCGCAGCCATGATGGTTGCGATCCTCGCTGAAGAGAAGAAAAAACTCTCCGCGATCGTCGCATCCCTTCCCCGAAGGTTCATGATCAAAGGGAAGATTTCGGCCCCGGCCGGGCATGCAGTCCTTGCTGCGCTGTCCCGGGAGTTTGCACGGGATACCATTGACCGGCTTGACGGAGTGAAGATCATCAGGGGAGAATCCTGGGCACTGATCAGGGAATCGGGGACAGAACCGCTTGTTCGGATTGTTGTTGAATCCCCGGACCAAGAGCAGGCAGCGTCATTCTACAAAGAAGTAACTGCGGCCGTTCAGGGATCATTGGAGCGGAAAGGCAGCAGGAAAAAACGGTGATTTCATTATCCGAAAACCGGATGGCGACTTTATTTTATTATCAGCCCGATTAACGTCCAGAATTTCTGAATTACAGGTATCAATAGGTAATTTTCTGAAATAACTGTTTTTATGTCAAAAAACCTGAAAAAGAGTCATATTATTCATTAATCTGAACATAAGACATCTGTCACAAAAGGCAGGATTTATATGTTGCTTTCATCAAAATGACTTTGTTGTTCAGTTTACTATTACAGGAATACCGCGCATGAATTCACCCCCGTCCCAGATTCTCGATCGGATCCGCCGTTCATTTCCGGTGCATGACACCGGTGAATTGTCAGCCCTGATCGAGGAAGAGATCAATAATACAGGGCGCCGGGCACGGAAGGACAGGATAAAGGAGATCAATGCAGTACTCCTGGAATCCGCACTTGAACTCGACAGTCCCGGACTTGTACGCCTGATCAAGGACATCTCACATGAAAACCTGCGTGCGCTCTTTTCAGCACTGCTTGGCCAGTATACCAGTACCCGGAACGAGGCATGGTTTGATACTATCATCAACCTGATTGACGGGATGGAAAAGAAAGGCGATCAGTCGGAGATACAGGCATGGTTGTGCTTAAAGCTCATCGAGGCCGGATCTTCCAGTAAAGACCAGATTCTGATAACTCGGGGACTCGACCTCTTTTCCCGGATCACGTTCCGGAAATACCGGTCGGAGATCCTAATCCAGATATCCCCTTTCCTGATTGACTGGGCCGTATCAGAAGGAGATGTCTCTTTCTTAAGGTCGCTGCAGTCCATGACCGGGGAGATTGCAGACATATCGAAGCAGTCTGTCATCCACGCCCGGCTCGCGACGGCGATCGCGGCAATCGGGATCCGGGATGATGACATTGCAGTATGGTGTGAAGGCATCCGGGCTGCTGCCGTTATCCGGCAGAAGACACGCAGGAAGGCGTGTTTTGCAATGATCGTGAAGGCTGCTGTCGATTCCCCGGTTTTTAAGAAGATAAGCGATATCCCTGCCACAGCGGCATTTCTTCCGGATCTCGACCCTTCCCTTATACACGAGGTTGTCGGGGCAATCCTCCAGCAGGTCCTGTTGCATGAGACCGACCGGGAGCTAATTACCAAAATACTCGAGAACCTGGCACAACAGCTGCCTTCCGAACGACTGGTCATCGTTTCATCCCTGCTGAGACAGGCTGAGGCCGACGGCGATTCCTGGTTTTTCATGCAGGCTGCCGGGCTCCAGGAGACCATGGGTGCCGGTACTCATTACCCGATCCGGCACTTCCTCAGGGCCGCTCTTTCGGTTGTCCGTGTGACCGGAAACTCCGACGCTCTCCGGCTTATCGTCCCTGCGGTGGCATCGTCGTGTCCGACAACAGAATCAGCAAAGATCCTTCTCCAGATCGTGCAGGTTCTCCTGTCCCAGGGGGAATTATCCGAGGCGCTTACGATCTTTACCGGTATAAAAAGCGAAGGCCGGAGGAACCCGCAGTACGACGAATGTATCACCGCAATCTGGAAACATGCTGTTATAACCGACAGGGTTGCCGAGGTAGATGTGGAACTGAAGAAACTGGAGGACACGCGCCAGTGGAGCGATGCGATCCAGCGCGCTGTCGATGATATCTGCAAACAGCACCCCTTTTCTGAAGTTGCAGAACATGCCGGTTCCCTGGCCGCAGCCATAGCCCTGCATCCGGAAAATGACCAGCTGTTGTCCGATAGCGTCAACCACCTTATCCAGCGCGGTTTTCTCGATTCGGCCGATCCGGATGTCCTGATACGGCTCACCCGGCCCATCAGCGATCCGATTATCCGGGAGCAGACACTGTCAACCATTGTGATCCGGGTTGCCAGGCAGGGTGTCAGCAGGAGAAGCCGCGATTTCCTGCAACAGGCCGTCGGCCTCTCGTGTTTCATCGAAGACGAGAAGACACGCACATCAACCCTGACCGCAATCATTGATGAGGCAACCATGCTCGCGGTCACCGATCGCGATCTCGACCTGCTACGCCGGATGCGCGAATGGAGCGCCTCGCTTCTCCCTCATGACAGCGGGACCGCCGCGGTCGCAAAGATCATCGAGGGGATGATCCGGTATGCCGCAGACAGCCGGTACCCTCCGGCTCTGGACGAGGCATACCGGATCTCTTCCGACATTACCGATCCCGCCCTGCGGGATGACGTAACCGAGCGGATCAGTGAGAGTTATGTCAGGATCGGCTGCCAGCTGCTGCACGATATGGGCAACCAGTCGTCTCCCGACGACTTTCTTTCCCTGTTCCGGCTTTTTGAACAGGGCCTTGCAATCCTGACCGGGCCCGACCGTAAGGACGACCCGTCACTGAAAATCGCCCGGATCATTGACATCATCCTCGACAGTTCAAAAGAGCGGTTCAGGATAGATACCATCATCCCGCTTGCGCTTTACGCTCTCGAGATCCGGCAGACATACGAGAGGGATGCAATGCTCCTGCGGATAGCGCCGATGATCCGGCTGCATACGGACCGGACCGGCTCCACCGATCCCTATGACGGGATCGTCGAGGTTCTCCTGCACATACCTTACATACCCCGGAATACGGTCCTCCTCGACCTTGTACAGCGTGTTGCGGAGTATATCAGGGATCCCTTCACGCGCTTGAACCGGCTCTCTGTACTAGCGGGGCTGAACCTCCGGGCCGGCAGGAAAGAACAGGCTCAGGCGTTGCTGGACCACATCATCGGATCTCTTGGAACGGTGAGCGGCGAGTACCGGAAAGTCGTCCTGCTGGCTGAATGCTCGATTCACTATTCTTCGGTTTCCGTTGAGAGAGCCCTCGACATGGTCAAAAAGGCAATTGAGATGCTTAAGGTAACGGACTATGACCCAGAAAGCTACGCACGGTTGCGGGTCATTTCCGCCCTTACCCGCCTTAACGAGATGAAACCCGACCCGGCCCTTATAAAGGCTGCAATGGAAATTCCAGGCCAGATTAGCGAACCTGTCGATCGGATATCTGCGATGTTTCTGGTCTACCGGATGGCGGCGGGCATGCCGGAATACAGGAGCCGGATAGTGAGGCAGATACGCAAAGTGGGTGACGAAGTTGCAGCCTCAGCCGTTCGTGCACCCCTGCTTCTGGACCTTGCCGACTTCCTGATCCAGGACAAGGAGTATGCTTCCGCTGCTGACCTCCTCAAACAGATATCCGACACGGCGGATGCCATAGAGATCCCGTTCCTCGCAGATACCGTGCGGAGCCGGATCGCACAGGCATATGTTTTGATCGGTACATGGCATGACAACAAGACATGTTTTTCTGAGGCAGCCGACATCATACGTGCCATCGGGCACGAGGATATAAGGGTTTTCGCGTCCGGGCTGCACGGGAAGATCCGGACCGAAGTATCCCCGCTCTTCCGTGATATCCGTGAACTTGCAGGGCGTATGGCCACGGAACGTTACAACCGGGCCCAGCTGGACGGGCTTGAGACCATGATCCTGTCGGTGCAGGACCGCGGGCTTGCCGTGCGCTACCTCTGCGGAACCGCTATCCTGTTCAGAAATGCCGGAAAAACCCGGCTTGCACGGTATTTTTTCGACAGGGCGCTCTCAGAGGCCGGGGTGATCCGTCCCTTGTCCCGCCGGGCGTACATCCTGTGCGACTGCGCACTCATGCTCCATAAATCGGGTTGTGCGGAGAAAGCGCAGGAGGTTGTGGGGCTGGCCATTGACGCTGCTACCGGGATCCGCCGGTTCGCGGACCGCGACGAGGTGTTTGATAACCTTGCCGCCGCAGTGCGCTGGATGCAGGAGGAGGAACCGGCGTGAAGACGGTCCAGATCCTCGTCATCGGCAGGGTGCAGGGTGTGGGTTTCCGGGCCTGCGTGCGCCGGATAGCTTCCGACATGAACATCCGCGGAACGGTTATGAACCTCCCTGACAGCAGGGTCCAGATCTATGCAACCGGCGAACCAATGATGCTGGAAAAGTTTGTATCCATGCTCTACGGGTGCCCGCGGGCCCAGGTGCGCGATATCCGTTTAAGCGAGATTCCGGTCCAGCAGTATGAGGACTTCTCGATCATCAAGAACGACAAACGCCTCAGCTCAGGACTATAAAACTGCTCCCGTCGCACAAGGCCCCGGTCAGGATTTGTACCTGCTCCTGGATCCGGACAGGTTGGATGGTTGTTTTTACTGCAGACTGGAGCTGCAGGACGAGATCGTCCGAAAGGAGGCACCGCTCCGCGCTCAGTTCATAGTCTGAAGGGGCAATTCCAGCCGCGGCAATCCTGAGAACTGCAGCATCGACCATCTCGGCCCGGAACGGGTCAATAATATCAGAGATTAGGGATCCTGGCCCTTCATGAAGGAGGCCGAGATCGGGATCGAACCGGGACGCAAGGACGGGGACCATACAGGAGCCGTGCAGCATGGCGTAGCCGAGCGAGAGCATGGCGTTGACCGGGTCCTGCCTGACCCGGGCAGCCCGGCGCCTGTAGCCCAGTTCAGGGGGAGTGGTGCGGGATATGATCTCGTAATACATGTCGGTTGTAAGCCGGTGGAGCCTGCGGATCTCATCGAGTTTGATTAAGTATTCCAGCTCGTCGTACGCCTTGTGCAGGAACTGGAGCTCCCCATCGTACAGGAGAGGGGATTCACGCGATTCCCCGAGTTTCTGCAGGAAAAGCAGGCGGGACTGCAGGGATCCCTTGGCGATCGAGACCGCGTACCGGTGTTTCGGGGCATTGATCTGGAGGGACCGCATGACGGTATCCCGCGTGTCGCCGTAAGGGCGGATGACTCCCGCCGGGGTGCCATCGGCGTCGAAAAAAGAGATCGGGATGCCGTTTTTTACCAGTGTCTTGACAACCGAGCTGTGGAGAGTATGCCCGCCGATGATTAAGAGGTGCGGGATCTTCCGGATGGGGTATTCCTGGACCTTCCCGTTATGCTGGATAACCAGCCGTACGGGTGTTGCTTTTAAGTGGGCGCCAAAACCGGTGACGGCTACCCAGGGAATATCATCCGGGATCATTCCTGCGTACGTTTCCTCTTCTAACTGATAGGGTTCTCCGCTCTGATAAAACATGATGAAACGGATTGAATTTAAGCGGGCCGGCCTGCAGTGTCAGAGTGCACGGTTGATTTTCAATAAACCACAGATTCCGCAGATCAATAGTTCCGGGTCGCGGGTAAGGATGCCGTAATTTATTGTTTTTACCGCGAAAAAGCGCTGTTTCAGCGTTTTTTCCGGCCAGGGTATTCTGGCTTGTTCACCGAGTATAAACCGTATACCGCTATACGATAACAGGGGTACGGGCGTTTCTTACGGACTAAACGGACATACCGGCTGAATATAAGCAGCATAATGGATACCGGCAGCTGTCCAGTGCCATGCCCGGAACAGAGGGTTGAAAACATCTGCAGGAACAGTACTGACTGTCATTCAGTCACCTTTTCACCTATGGCGACGCCAGACCCCGTGAGGCGGCCCGTATCCGCTGTCCTCTTTGATATGGACAACACGCTCTTCGATTTTGTAGAAGCGCAGCTCTTTGCCTGCCGGGCCATACTCGGCCATACCGGCATCTCCGACAGGGACGAGGACCTCTTCTCCTATTTCCGGCGGACGGTTCACGGGTTCGAGCACCATGCCAATATCCGGGATTTCCTTTCCGATAACGGTGCATTCACCGTGCGCCTGTTTGCAGAATGCTGTGCCGTGTACGAGGCCGCAAAGGTCGCCGCCATCCGCCCATACCCGGGCATTATGCACCTGCTTGAATCCCTGCATAAAAACGGCATCCCCCTCGCCATCGTTACGGACGCCCCAGCCGTGAATGCGACACGGAGGATGGAGCGGGCCGGGTTATCAGGGTATTTCACTGCGCTTGTCTCCCCCGACCAATCGGGGGCGGCAAAGCCCGACCCTGCGTCGTTCCTGCTGGCGCTGGAGTGCCTTGGCACGGGGGCAGAAGAGACAGCGCTTGTCGGCGACAATATCCGGCGCGACATTGCGCCGGCCCAGAGACTCGGGATGGTGACCCTTTATGCGAAATACGGGGACCGTTATCGCTCCGGACAGGATGCGTCCTGCGTGCCGGACTATACCGCGGAGAATGTTGCAGAGGCCGGTGAGTTGCTCTATCGGCTGACGGGCTGCAGCGGGTGAGTGTGGCGCCCTGTCATCATGCCGGTTTATCCTTTTTATACCGTACCTGAGAAAAATGCCGGGTATCCGGCCAAAAAAAAGGATTACCCGCGTCTCATCACGAGCACTGCGCCGAGGATGATGATTGCGCAAAGGGCCGGCAGAACCGTTGCCGGTGATTTCGCCTGGGTCGGTGCTGCCGCAACGAGGGTTGCTGCAACCGGCGCGCTCTGGCCTCCAGTCACGGTGACTGTCTGCACATAGTCCTGGTAACCGGTGAGCCTGAGGGTGAGAACATGGGATCCGGCGGAAATATCGGTCAGGGTGAGCGGAGTGACGCCCTTGTATACGTTGTCAAGGAGAGCTTCCGCGCCGGGCGGAGACGAGGCTATCACGATCTGCCCGGTTGCATCCGGTGTCGGGCCGGGGACGATCGGCGTCAGTTTCGCGTTCACGGTCGCAACTCCGCCTGCAGGAACGTACACGGACTGGGAATAGTCCTGGTAGTCAGTGTGACGGAGAAGGATGGTGTGGGAGCCGGGCGCAATACTTGTCAGGTCAAGGTAACCCCCAGACGGGGTCAGGCCCATGTAGTGCGTATCGAGATACAGGGACGAGCCGCCGGGCGTTGAAGCGACCTCGATAGCCCCGACGCTGCCAGACTGGGGCGTAAGCGTCACCGTAAGAGGTGTCTGCTGGCCGGCATAGATCGTAAACGTGCTCACGTACTCGTCATATCCGGACTTGTGGAGCCGTACCGAGTGGCTCCCGGGTGCAAGGCCCGGGATAACCGACGGGCTCTCCGCCATGAACCGGCCGTCGACATAGATGTCCGCCCCCTTGGGCGTCGTCACGACATTTAACGACCCGCTCTGCGGGTAGTTCGGTACGAGGTTTGCGTTCACGTACGCGGTTCCGTCCGAAGGCACGGTGGCCGTCGTCGTGTAGGTCTGGTACCCGGGCATGCTGATCTGGACCTGGTGGTTGGTCCCGGCGCTGAGTGCCGAGAAGGTGCACGGGGTGTACTGCCACGTGAGACCGTCGAGGTAAGCGACAGCGCCCGAAGGAGAGGAGGTGACCCTTATGGAGCCATAGGTCGGCGTGGGGACCGGGCTGAGGGTCGCGTACAGGTCGACCGTCTCGCCCTTGCCCGGCCACGGCGAGACCGGGCCGGTAAACGTGTAATAGCCGGGCTTCTGGACGGTAAACGTCTTATACGGCGTTCCAGTGACCGTGACCTCGCGTGAACATTCGCCATTGGTTATCGTGCAGCCGGCCGAGAGGTCATCGAAGGAGACCGTCGCGCCGTTTACGTTGCAGTGCACGGTGATCCACCCCTTGTCCCCACCGATAGGCTGGGGGGCCGCCGTGGGCTTCGTGGTCGGCACGGGCGTGGTTACCGGCGTCAGCGTTGCATCGACGGCGGCCTGTTCGCCGGCACTGACCGAAACGCTCGTCTCATACGGCTCGTAGCCGCTCATCGTGACACCGACTGAGTGGGACCCTGCCCCCACTTCAATGCCGGCGAGCGGGGTGACCCCTCTCGAGTTGCCATCGAGAGTAACGTGAGCGCCGGAAGGCGTCGAGGCGATTGTGAGCCATCCGACCTCCGGGCCTTTCTGCGTTGTCGGTGCCGTAACCGGTTTCTCGGTCGGTTCATTTGTCGGTTCCATTGTCACGCCTTTAATGATGGTCGGCGTTTCCATAACCCCTACTTCAGCGGCTATCGCAGGAGCGGCAAGCGCTGAAACGAGCAGGAGACAGAACAGAATAACAGAATACCTCATATACAAACCTCCATAGTATCGGCACAACAGTATTCCAGTTCTTTCTATCTGAAATTTATGATTTTTTGACGATGGGAGGATAACCGGTCGCATATGACGGAAAATCGCCATTGATTCGGGTAGCGGCCTGTCCGGCCCGCCCGTCTTTGTTAAATTCGTAAAGGCCGGTACAACAGGAACCTGTGCAAAGAACCATATGATTCCGGGTAAAGTGAACGTTCTGAGGGATGCCCCGTGAACAGAGGGCAGACTTTCAGGACGGACGTTCCAATTCTCACGACAGCGGACGGCATCAGGTTCCTTTCCTGCAACGCCCCGTACCGCATCGTGACCGATGTTCCCGAGTACCGGTATGACGATATCCGGCCCTGTGAGATCGTCCTCGACATCGGGGCCAATGCCGGCGCATTTGCACTCCGTGCGGCAAGGCTCTCGCGCAAGGTTGTCGCTGTCGAGCCGCTCACCTTCGATCTCCTTGAAGCCAACATCAGGCTGAACGGTGCGGATATCCGGGTCATCCGCGGGGCACTGGGCGACGGCCTTGTTACGAAGATCCGCTGGGATAGCGCGGCGGCAACCATGCAGACGAGCACGCTTGCGGAGATCATCGGAATGGCAGGCGGCTGCGATTTTCTGAAATGTGATGCCGAGGGTGCTGAGTGGCTGATCCGGCCCAGGGAACTTGCCGGGATACGGCGGATTGAGATGGAGCTCCACCTGCCACCGATTGGTATGCCGCCGGAACCGGCCCTGCTGGAGTATATCGGCACCCATTACGATTTCTCCATCAGCAGGGTGCCCTGCCACGGGCCGGCCGGGCTTTTCGGGTTCCTTCACGCCACTTGCAGGGGATGATCCGCTTTCTGCATTTCGTCCCGTCGCCTCGTCGCCCGGCGACGCCGATATGCCATGCTATCGCATAACAATCCTTTTCTTGCTTACTGGAGTACGTACTACTGCTTCCATGCAGCGGTGATACTACGTCGGGAGGCCGGTTCCGCACAATCCCGCAGAAGGAGACAAAACATGTTCTGGGACAAAAAGATCGAGACACTCAGTGGAAAGGACTTAGAAGCGCTCCAGTCAAAACGGCTGAAGAAAACAATAAACCAGGCCCTGAAAATCCCCTTCTACAAAAAGCAGTTCGAACGTGCAAAGATAAAGGGGCTTAAGATAAAGACAACGGCCGATATTACGAAGATCCCGTTTACGAAAAAACAGGACCTGCGCGAAGGGTACCCCTTCGGGTTCCTTGCAGTACCCTTAAAAGATGTTGTCCGTATCCACACGACTTCCGGGACGACCGGCAAGCCGACCGTTGTCGGGTACACGAAGAACGACCTTGCGGCATGGGCCGGCCTGATTGCCCGGAACATGCGAATGGTCGGTGTAAAGGAGGGGGATGTGTTCCAGAACATGGTCAACTACGGGATGTTCACCGGGGGTTTAGGGTTCCACTACGGTGCTGAGCTGCTTGGCGTGACCGTCGTCCCTTCCGCTACGGGGAACACCAAGCGCCAGATCGAGATGATCCATGATTTCGGGGTTACCGTCATCCACTGCACGCCCAGTTACGCGATGCACCTCTCGGAGGTCGCCGAGGAGACAAAGGCGGATCTCGGCTCACTCCGGATCGGCATGTTCGGCGCCGAGCCATGGTCGGAGGCGATGAGGAAGGCGCTTGAGTCCAGACTCGGCGTTACTGCCTTTGACAGCTACGGCCTCTCGGAGCTCTTCGGCCCTGGCGTCGCGTTCGAGTGCCCGGAGCGGGACGGGCTGCACATATGGCACGACAGTTACCTTGTCGAGATCATCGATCCCCTCACCGGCGAGCAGCTCTCCGACGGCGAGCGCGGGGAACTGGTCGTGACCCCGCTTGTGAAGGAAGCGATGCCGCTCCTGCGGTACCGGACCGGCGACGTTACGATGAAGTTTGAGGACGGCTGCCTCTGCAGAAGGGGGCAGAAGATCGGCCGGATCACCGGCCGTTCCGATGACATGCTGGTCATCCGCGGGATCAATGTCTTCCCGTCCCAGATCGAGCACGTGCTTCTAAAGATCCCGGAAGTAGGCAATCAGTTTATGGTCTATGTCGACAGAGTGAATCACTTGGATGAGATGACCGTGGAAGCTGAGATCAACCGCGATTATTTCAGCGGGGAACTTGCCGACCTTGCCCGGATCCAGAAGAAGGTCGTAAAGGAGCTCCGCGATGCGCTCGAGTTACGGACAACAGTAAAACTGGTCGAGCCCGGAAGCCTGCCCCGGTTCGAGGGGAAGGCAAAGCGGGTCATCGACCGAAGAGGCGATGCGATATGAGGAGCTGGGACCCGCGGATCGAAGAGATGCCGGTACCTGAACTGAAGGAGATGCAGTACCGGCTGCTAAAGACGCTCGTGTACCGGCTGTACAGTTTCTCGCCGTTCTACCACGACAGGATGGTCGCAAACAAGGTGCACCCGGACGACATCAGGGAACTGTCTGACGTAAAAAAACTCCCGTTCATGTTCAAGAAGGACCTTCGGGACAACTACCCGGACAAGTTCTTCACTGCACCCAGAGAGGAACTGGTCAGGTACCACGTCTCCTCGGGGACGACGGGAAAGCCGACCGTGGTCGGGTACACGGAGAACGACCTGAATCTCTGGACCAACTCGCTTGCCCGGGCGCTCACCTCGTGCGGGCTGGGGCGGGGCGACACGATCCAGGTCAGCTACGGGTACGGCCTCTTTACCGGAGGATTAGGCCTCCACTACGGCGCCGAGCGGATCGGGGCGATCGTGCTCCCCACAAGCGTCGGCAACACCGAGCGGCAGATCGAGCTGATGCAGGACCTGGGCTCGACCGCGATCGCCTGCACGCCCTCGTACCTGCTCCACATGGGCGAGGTCGCCGAGAAGATGGGAGTCTCTATCGCGAAGGACACGCAGTTGAAGACCGCCATCCTCGGCGCCGAGCCGTGGACGGAGAAGATGCGGGAGCGGATGGAGGAGTGGCTCGGGATCAAGGCGTACGACATCTACGGGACGAGCGAACTGTCGGGCCCGATGTTCACGGAGTGTACCGAGCAGAAAGGGTTCCACATCTGGAGCGACATCGCGCTTACCGAGGTCATCGATCCAGCGTCCGGCGAACCAGTCGCGCCGGGAGAGCGGGGGGAGCTTACTGTGACAATCCTGCAGAAGGAGGCGCTCCCCATGATCCGGTACCGGATCGGGGATATCACGACCATGGATGAGGAGCCCTGCCCC
The DNA here is from genome assembly GCA_002067895.1 of Methanoregula sp. PtaU1.Bin051. Taxonomy (GTDB): domain Archaea; phylum Halobacteriota; class Methanomicrobia; order Methanomicrobiales; family Methanospirillaceae; genus MVRE01. Next base: position 26,753 of record MVRE01000017.1, read on the forward strand.
TGCGGCAGGACACACCCCCGGGTCCACCGGATCCAGGGCCGTGTCGATGACATGCTGATCATCCGGGGCATCAACGTCTTCCCCTCGCAGGTCGAGCACGCGCTGATGGGTATTCCCGAGGTCGGTCAGCACTTCCAGATCGTCGTCGACCGTAAAGGGGCGCTTGACGACATGATGGTCAGGGTCGAGCTTGCCCCGGGCTCGTTCTCCGATAAGATCACCGACATCATGCACATCAAGAGCAAGGTCGAGCACAAGCTGCTCAATTTCCTGAACGTGAAGGCGAACGTGGAACTGGTCGAGCCGGGCAGCCTGCCCCGGTTCGAGGGGAAATCCAAGAAAGTCGTTGATAAGAGGTCGTTGTAATGGACACGAAAAAGTATGTCATCAAGCAGATCTCGGTCTTTTCCGAGAACCGGCCCGGCCGGCTCGCGGCGATCGCTCATGCGCTGGGCGAGGAGAATGTCAACATCCTCGCTTTCTCGATTGCCGAGGCGGACGGCTTCGGTGTTGTCCGGGCGCTCGTGGATCACCCCGAGAAGGCAAAGAAGAAGCTTGTGGCGCTCGGGTTCAACGTCGCGTTCACGGACGTGATCGCGGTCCGGATGAAGGACAAACCCGGCGGTCTTTATGAGATCGCGAAACTTCTGGGTGACGCAAATATCAACATCGAGTACTCCTACGCCTACTCGGGAAAGGAAGGCGCTGTCCTGATCCTCCGCGTCGACCAGGTGGATGATGCGATTAAAAAGATCAGCGCGTTCGGCGTCCAGCTGATCGAGAGCAGCGTCTTCCACTGACTTGGAGCCCTCACTCCACTTTTTCTTTTTTAGGGTTAGTTGAAGCGAAGGCGCTGGATGGGTTTCGGATTGGCCGGTTTTTGCCGGTTACTGCCCTTCCGGCGTTTGCCCTGCCCCTGCTCTCCTGCGGGCCCGTATGAGATACAGGCCGACTCCCACAGGGATTACAAATGTCAGTGTATAATACACGAACACGTCGGGCCCGTAGTAGGTGGCATGGAGAAGCAGGACGATGAACAGGTAGTCGAGCACGACCGCGATCATCGTCCACGCCACACCGACCTTCGCGTAGTAGTTTAGGGGGAGGTCGCGCTTATGGAACCACCACCACGCGATCACGATGGTGACCGGCGTGCAGACGATAAGGAGGATCCAGCCCATCATCTTTGCCAATGGCGAGAAGAAGAGCACGAGCGAGAGGAGATACCCGATCAGCCAGAGGCCTGTGCCGAGACCCGCGGTGTCTTTGATCCACTGCTTCATAGCTGGTCTCTTTGCCGCTCCGTACTCTTCAGCCTTGCGCCCGGATACGGCACACAACAACCCGGTCCCGGCATGACGGGGGGCGGGCCAATGGCGGGTAGTGTTCCTGTGACTGCTGTAAGATTTTTATCCATAAACGGAAATGATCGATTATTGGCAGCTTTGCTGGCAGGAAAAGGGTGATACCGCATGGGTAAAGGTGGAAAGGTCCGCAAAAGGCATCTGGGCGGCAGTGGCAGCACGGGGCAGGGCCGGCGCGTCAGCGACAAATACCAGTGGGAGCCGGAAAAACACTACCGGGATGCCGACCGCGACCTGCGGGACCTGTACGATGAGCCGCAGGACGCTGTAAACGACGAGTATATCTGGCCGGAGTTCGAGAGCGAGGACGATGACTGAAATAACCTGCGGGCGCTCTTCATTTTTCCATTTTTAAACGCGCCGGGCCCGGCCCTACGGGTGTAAAGGAGGATTATTCCTGACCGGGGCGCCGGTCGTCCCCACTACCTTTTTCGTCCGTTTCCGTGCCGGTACCGTGGGCGGAAAAGACCGGGAACCTGAGCATGTACCGGAGTCCCCCGATGGTCGAGAGGTTTCGCATCTCGCGGCTGACCTGCGCGATCATCTCGTGGACGACAAGCCGCTCCTCAACCTCCCCTGCCTCCTTCACATAGGCAAGCCGGTGGATGGAGTACATCCCGATAAAAAATGCAAAGACAAAGAAGAAGTCCCAGTACGTGAAGTCCAGCGTCTGGATGGCAAAGGTGGTCCCCGGGCTTACCCAGTTGAGCGTGAGCGAGAGTTCGGTTGCCTCGAACGAATCGACAAACATGCCGCCGATCACCGGCGCGATCCCCGCGGCAAGGGAGTTTGTTATGTTGATCGTTGCCAGGTACGCGGTTGCGCTCCCTGCGGGTGCGAGCTTGAGCCCGATGTTTGCCGACGCGAGCGTGACCCCTGCTGTCGAGACTCCCATCAGGATGTGCAGGACGACAAGGAGCGGGAGAGTGAGCATGTGCTTGGCCGGCATTGTCGTAAACGTCCAGCCAAGGATGCAGATCATAAAAAGCGGGCCGGAGACCCGGAGCACGGACTTGTTGCTGTACCGGTCGGAGATCCTGCCCCACATGTGGTAGGAGAGCACGCTTGCGACCTGGCTTAGGACGGCAAGGGCAATGACGAGCGTGATGTCGAGGTCGAGCATGACAAGCAGGTAGACGGTGAAGAACGGCGCCGCAAGGTTGACGGCAAAGTTCCACGCACCGAGGAAGGTGATCAGCCGGGTGAAGTTGTCGTCATGGAACGTCGACCTCACCTGGTCGGTGAACGGGACCGTTGCCGTCTCTTTCAGCAACGGTTCCGGAATCTTCGACATGTACCAGATCCCAAAAAGGCCTGCGATAAAGCCGCCAATGAAGATGACCGAGTAGGCGGTGCCCGGGGGGAATGTTGTGTTCCTCTGGATGATATCGATCAGGCCGCCGGCGGCAAGGGAGAGGACGATCCCGAGCGCGAGGGAGAGCGCCATGCGGCGGGAGAAGAAGCTTCCGAGGATCTCCTGCGGCACGAGGTCGCGCATCCACGAGTTCCAGCTGCAATGGGAGACCGCCGAGATGCAGCCGTACAGGATGAGGGAGAGGACCAGGACGGGGATTGCCGCTGCCGGGCCGAAGAGGAACGGGATTAAGGCAATCACGATCCAGAAGAGCCGTGCGATGATCGATGCCCCGACACAGATGAACCGCCGGTTGCGGATCTTTTCCACGACCGTTATCGCGGGCATCTGGATGAGCTCGGCAAGCGGCGGGATTGCCGCAAGCAGCCCGATCACGGTGTTGGATGCCCCCAGCTTGAGGCCAAACGCGACAAGGAAGATCCCGCTCGTCAGCGTGACCATAGCCTGCGTGGCAAGCCCGTCTTTGATGACATACGAGAGCCCTGTCGAGATCTCGTCTGCGTCCAGGGTCTCTTTCGGGCTCATCATAGCTGAAACACGCCGGCTTTTGATATGAACGGGAACGCCTGTACGGAGCAGGCCGCCCGTATTCTGTATGGATTATCTGGTTTGGGCAGACAGTTCAAAAAATTTCTCTCCTACCGGTGGATCAGGTACCCGGTTTTGTCCTGATGATCCGGCAACGGACATAACGGCGCGGGGCATACAAGTCATCGGTACTGCCTTTTCCTTCCAGAGGATCCGAAAGCCCGCTATTGCCATGCAGATTGCAAGGTGAACAGGATTCTTTAAGAGAGGGAAGCTCCCATTCCTGTTACTTGTAAAGCAAAGCAAAACGCCGGATGTGTCCCGTCGTGTATACCTTACGCGGGGAACTCTCCCCGGAACCGTCAGGGCTTTTTCCGGTGAACGCGGCTGTTTAAGGGTCGGTGCCTGTGTCCCGGCAGGATGACGAGAAAGGGGAGGAACAGCCCCCAAAGGCGGTCCCGGGGGAAAAACACATGGAGCCGGACCCATCCATCCAGTCCCTGCTGGAGAGCGGGGAGCTGTACAAGGCTGTCTTTGAAAACACCGGTGCGGCCACGGTTATCCTTGACGACGACACAACGATCGGCCTCGCCAACACGCAGTTCGAACGGCTCTCGGGCTACCCGAAAGATGAGGTCGAGGGAAAGAAGAGCTGGACCGAGTTTATCGTAAAGGAAGACCTTGAGCGGATGCTTGCCCAGCACCGCATCAGGAGGACGGATCCGGAGAAGGCGCTTACAAGCTACGAGTTCCGTTTCGTGGACAGGGCGGGGAAACTGCACCACATCCATATCAACATCGCCATGATCCCCGGCACGAGAAAGAGCGTGGCATCGCTCCTCGATATCACGGAGCGCAGGGAGGCAGAGGACGCTGTTCGGGAGAGCGGGGAGCGCTACCGGCTCATCATGGAGAACGCAAACGACGGCATCATGGTCAACGAGCTGACGCCGGAGGGGCCGGGCCGCTTTATCGACGTAAACAACGAGGCGTGCCGGATCCTCGGGATGACCCGCGAGGAACTGAAGGATACCCGGTTGATCGACCTCGATGCGCCGGAGATTAGACAGCGGGCCACTGATATCCTGCGGCAGCTCAAGGAAAACCGGCACATGGTAATCCAGACCATTTACCGCCCGAAAGCCAAAAACGAGAAAGTTATCGAGGTGAGTGTCAGCCTGTTCGACCTGCACGGCCTTCCCGCCATGCTTTCGGTCGTCCGCGAGGTCACGGAACGCTGGCAGATCGAAAAGGCGATCCGGCAGCAGAACCAGGCGCTCGAGATCATCAACACGCTGGCCGCTGACCTTGCGGCCCTGCCATACGAGGAGAGCATCCAGAAGCGGGCACTGCGCGCCCTGCAGGAGATCTCCGGCGCGGTCGCGACGTGGTTTTCCGATTACGACCCTTCGGACCAGACCCTCGTACTGGGCGAGATCGAGACAGACGCTGAGCTTTTAAGAAACGTGGCGGCGGTGGCGGGGATCCGGCCGGGGTCCGTGCGCTCACCGGTTAACGATGAGACATACCGGGAGATCACCGGCAGCATCATCGGGAGGAGGAGGACATTGACCGAGATCAGCTTCGGGGCAATCCCGCCGCGCATCGGATCGCTCGTGCAGTCCATCACGCGGATCGACCGCTTTATCGGCATCGCCTACGTGGTCGAGGGTGAACTGTATGGCACGTCGGCCATGGGGCTCCGGGCTAACGACCCTGACCCTCCCGACGAGATCCTGCTCGCGTTTGCCCACGTCGTGGCCATTTCGCTGCGCCGGAGAAACGCGGAGATGGCACTTCGGCAGAGCGAGGAGAAATTCCGTTCCATTGTCGAAAACATGCAGGACATCTATTACCGGACTGATAACGAAGGCAGGCTGGTCATGGCAAGCCCGTCGGCAGCAAAGATCATGGGATACCGTTCGCCGGATGAGATGGTCGGGAAAAAAATAATCGATAACCTGTACACTTCCCCGGAGGACCTGGACAGGTTCATCCGGGACTTGGACAGGAACGGCTCCGTGCACAACCGTGTCGTCACGTTAAGGAAACGGGACGGGACGCCGTTCATCGTTTCCGCAAGCTGCCAGTTTTACTATGATAAGTCCGGGAAGATCCTCGGCGTGGAGGGCATCGTGCATGACATCAACGAGATCACGAAGGTAAAAGACGCCCTTTCCGCTGCGAACAAGAAGCTCGGCCTGCTCTCGAGTGTCACGCGCCATGACGTGCTCAACAAGCTGACGGTTTTGATGTCGCACCTCGGCTTTATGGAGAAAAAGACTGCGGATCCGGACCTCCTTGCCCATATCGCCAAGGCAAAGAACGCAGGGGAGACGATCCGGCAGCAGATCGAGTTTACCAAGATCTACCACGGCCTCGGCCTCCACGAGCCGCAGTGGGTGGAGGTAGGAAAAGTGCTCCAGAAGCTGCAGGCTCCGCCGGGCATCTCCCTGTCCGCTGCTGCCGATGGTTTTGAGATCCTCGCCGACCCCCTGCTCATCAAGGTGTTCGAGAACCTGCTCGACAATACTGTCCGGCACGGGCAGAAGGCGACAGCGGTCACGATCGCGGTTGCTGAGTCCGATCCCGCCCTGACCATTACCTACGAAGACAACGGGGACGGCATACCAGCCGACATGAAGGAGAGTATCTTTGAATGGGGGTACGGGAGAAACACGGGGTTCGGGCTCTTCCTCGTCCGCGAGATCCTCGCAATCACTGGCATGAAGATAACGGAGACCGGAAAGCACGGCGCCGGCGCCCGGTTCGTAATCTCCGTGCCGAAAGGGGCGTACCGGATCGCCGGGAAGCCTGCGAGCTGAACCCGCCGGTACCATCTGTGATTGTCTTCCGGTCTTTCGGCATGATATCGATCGGCATCCACGGTTATTTTCAATAAGGAAAGCATTATTTATAAGATAACAATATTACTTCATATGCCCCCGGATGCATCAAAAGCAATAGAAGAAAAATTCAATTCCATACGACAGCGGGACGGAATTGATGTTTTAAAGGAGAGAGACCTCAGGCATATCGAGGATCTCATCGGACATCCAGAAAAAAAGATTGTCCTTGCTGATAATTCGCAAAAACTGGAGTCCCAGGAATACAAACTGGTCTTCTGTGTGCAGGGAAGCCGGGAATTGTCAAGGTTCTCCTGCAGGGCGTCGATCAGGAAAGGAAATCCGCAAAAACCCGGTGAATTAAAACCAAAAATGCTGGGAGACGGGGAATGGACCCGGATTACGGCAAACGCTGCAAACGTTCATAATTTCTATTACCTGTACTGGGACTGGAACCAGACCGATCCCTATATGGCACTTGACAATTATGACGTAACAATTGCGATCACCGATGTCGATTTCATAACGAAGGATGTCTTTATGGAAAAACACTATAACGTTGAAATCACGAACGAGGATCGCGAGAAGAGGAAAAAGAAAAGGTAATTCCTTTTCCCGCTGTGGGATAACAAGAGGACTGCCGGCTCCTAAACCCGCCGTAACGTGTCGATGGCGACAGAGAACTGCTCCGCATCGTTCACGTATATAAGCTCAAGAGTGTCTGTCCCGGTAATTTCCCCGGTGCTGTACCCGCTCTCCTGTACTATCGTCAGTGTTCTTCCGTCCCTTCCGACTGCTCCCGCGACCTCGGACGAGAAGATGATTTTTCCGTTCTCGACGACGGTCAAGTTCCCGGCAAAGATCCGGCCGTGCTGCTCCGCAATGACAAGGGTGATAGTGCCGCCTGCATGGTCGTTGAACCCGATACCGTTGTCGTAGCCCGTCATGGTGCCGGCCCATGTGCCCGTGAGGTCGAAGACGGCCGGGAGATCTTTCGGGCCGGAAGGGGGCGAGTACGGGGCGGAGGTTGTGCAGCCGCAGGTAATCAAAGTGAGGATGATGAGAGTGATTACTGTCTTCATGCCAGTTCCATGTGCCATGATAAGAGATAAGAGTGGCGGGGAGATGGCCGGGTCACCCGGGGCGTACCCGGGATCGCTGTGCCAGGCGCTATAACCGGGAGATCCAGCTGTCGCAGCTGTTCATCGCGTCACGGGCCACCGCTGAGTAGTTGCCGTTACCGGCAGCGATATCCCCGTACATCTGCCGTGCCGCCCGGAATACTGATTTTGCCTCGGAAAAATCCGCTGCCGCGCTGCCCAGGACGTTCCTGGCACGGTACTCCTCTCCCCGCGCGACCAGCATCTCTGCCCAGAAATACCGGTCATCGGCCCTGAAAAGAGGATCGACTTCGATCGTGTACACCAGCAGCTCGTTGATGGCCCCGGGGTGGATCGCTTCCCAGCCGGCAATGTACCTGCTGAGCTCGTCCTGAGGGACATAGCCGGATTCCCGGATCTGGCGGTCCGCCGCGAGAGCTTTTGTAAAGGCTTCCAGCGCCCGTTTCGCTTCAGATGCTGCAGACCGGACCTCCATCTGTGCGCCGGTATAAACCCGTTTGTTCTCATATTCTCTCGAAAGGGCCGCATCCCGGATAGCTTTGGCGTACTGCTCCATCCCGTCGATTGTTATCAGGTTGTAGACGCAGATCTTCCGGAGCACCGCGATCTCCTGCTTTTCGCTGTCGCTCATGGGCGTGATTGTGTCCAGCGTCTGTACTGCATTCTCGTACTTGCTTCGTGCCGAGAGCAGCTTTATCGTCTCGTTCTTCAGGTCCTCCGCCGCCAGGTCGAAATTCAGCAGGTCTGTCTTGGCATCGTCCATCCATGCCGCGGCCACGCGGATCTCCTCCCCCCGGGCAGGGGTGATGCAGCCGGGCATACATCCGCCCGCCATAAGAAGGATGGTGAGCATGACGAAGGGAATACGGTTATCCATCGTACTGTTCATTGGATTGAGAGATGTGATAAACATTCATCCGGGCCGGTTCCCTATATATCGGAATACCGCAATGGTAATTATTCAGGACAGGGTTTGCAATGATCGCAAAAGCGTTGGCCGGCCTCATGATCATTGCAGTGCTCGCGGCCGGCTGTAGTTCCGCAGTGACGGAAAAAACCAAAAAAGACACGGAAGTGCTCACTGTCTTCTCGACGCCGGTCGGGGCGGACACGTATGTCGACGGCGAGTACTGGGGCACAACCCCGGTCACAAGGGAAGTGCCCGGAGGCACCCATACTGTCGAGCTCCGGTACCCGGGGTTCCAGGATGAAAGAGTGACCATTACCGTGAACCCCGGTTACCGTACGAGGGTCTCGCTGCCATTGTCGCCATCCGGGACATCGGTTTCGGTGCAGCCTGCAACGACAGCAACAACGTTCCCCGCACAGGTGACGACGACTGTCCCTGTTACGACAGCCGCGGTCGCAACATTGTCGGCGGGGGCTGCATACGCTACAGTCGTTCAGGCCACGTCCGGAATCTGGCTTACCGGGCCCGTCTACGGGATCAACGAGGGCGGGCAGGACAATACTGTCAACATGATCAGGTTCCCGATCGGCCTTGCCAACAGTTCCCCCACCATCGGTTTTAACGATGTCGTCATCCAGTTCTGGACGGAGAACTCTGCCCCGTCAACCTATTCCTGGAACCCTTCGGGTATGCCGACCACTTCGGCCTTTGCAGCGGTGCGGGCAGGCCCGCAGGGAACGGCAGTGCAGGCAATCTCGCCGGGCGAAGAGGTTCTCATATCGTTTAAAACAACCGGGATCGGGTCGAAAACAAAGGTCACGGTAGAGGTCAGGCCCCCGGCCGGGGCACCGCTTGTCATCTCGCGGAAGACCCCGTCCGTGCTTCTAACGTCAAATATCCTGACCTGATTTTTTTGTGTTCCGGACGTAATCCCCAAGATGTGCGAAAATGCATGGTTGTGCAGGAGACGTTACCTCCCCGGAATCAGGCGGCCTCCTCTTCCTTTGAGGCCTGGGAAAGGACCTCCTTTGCCGGGCCGATGCTCACGATCCTTCCGCCCTTCATGATCGCGAGCCGGTCGCAGATGTCGCGGACAAAGTCCATGTCGTGCGAGACGATGATGAAGGTCTCTTCCATCTCGTCGCGGGCGTTAAGGATCGATCTTTTCACGTCCTGCTTCGTTATCGGGTCCATGGTCCCGGTCGGCTCGTCGAGGACGACTAAGCGCGGCTCGCGGATGAGCACCTGCGCGAGTGCGACCCGGTGCCGCTCACCGTCCGAGAGCTCTCCGGGGAACCGGTCCAGGATCTCATTCGACCGCTCGTCCGTGAACCCCGCCATACGGAGCGTTGCTATTGCCTTCCGCATGGCAAGCTCCTTGGGGAACTCAAGCCCGATCGAGTCGGTGAGGTTGTCGAGCACTGTCCGGTGCGGGAAGAGGTCGTACTCCTGGTGCAGGAGGCCGATATACTCCTTGGCCCGTCCCCTCTCGCTGATGCCGGGCTTTGTCATGTCGACCCAGTCGTCGCCGATTAAGATGTTCATCTCGCCGCTCGTCGGCTCGATTACGCCGGAGATGATCTGGGAGAGTGTCGTCTTGCCCGCACCGCTCTTTCCTATAATCCCGAAGATCTCTTTCCTCGCGACATCGAAGGTGACGGCGTTCACGGCTTTTACCACGCCCCGGTCGACGGAGATGTACCGCTTGGTCACGTCGCGGGCGGAGAGGATCTTCCCGCCGAATTCCACGGGCTCCGGTGCCTCGGTCTCGGAATAGTCCTTCGCAAACGATTTGATCACGGCCTCCGGCGAACCGATAGACGCGATCTCCCCGTCGACCAGCAGCATCGCCCGGTCTGCCATGTCCTCGATCACCTGCGGGAAGTGTGAGGTCACGACCATGCCCATGGTGTTCCGCTTCGCAGCCTCGGTCAGCATCGTGTGGACGAACTTTGCCGTCTCGGGGTCGAGCGTGCCGGTCGGTTCGTCGGCAAAGAGCATTGCCGGGTTCTTGGCCAGCTGCCGGGCGAGCACGACCCGCTGCTTCTCGCCTCCCGAGAGGTCGCGGGCGATATGCATCATGCGGTGGGAGAGCTTTACCTGGTCTATGAGGTCGGCGGCCCGTGCAATTGCGTGCTCCTGCGGGAAACGGATGTCGTCGAGCGCGTGCAGCACGTTCTCGATGACCCGGTCGTCGCCGTAGAGCGCGAACGTGCGCTGGAACATGATCGCGGTCCGGTTCATGACCCGCGACTTCATGCCGTCGCTCTTTTCGTCCCAGAGGTCGACATCGGCCGCGACAAGCTCCCCGCCGCACACCGGGCATGGATTCCCCGCCCTGCTCCGCACGTCCATGAACGTGCACCGGTCGCAGGCCGCCACGTGGTAAACGATGGAGCCTTTGGTCGGCGGCTCTTCGACGCCGCGCAGGAGGTGCATGAGCACGCTCTTTCCCGCGCCGCTCCTGCCAATCACGCCGATAACCTCGCCTTCCGAAATTTCAAACGAGACCCGGTTTAAGACCCTTGTATCGTCAAAATCCATGCAGAGGTCCTGCACGCTGATGAAGGGCTTTGGCATGGCGCGCTCACTCCGCGGAAAGATCCTTTTTTATTCTTTTTTTACCGGGCTCTTGTCCGCCCGGCGTATCCGTCTTCTCCGGGCTTATCTGCGAACAGAATCCCCGCCCGCGGCCGATGACCCGCCCCCTCTTTAAGGGCCCTCTCCCGTCAAAATTGGGCATTGCTCTTCCCCCGTGCCTGTACAGGAATTATTACACATATGAGCATAAAGATTTAAGCATCTGGGATTAAAGGAAAGCTTGCGGGACTGGCACCGGTGTGCATCTTCCGGGTGTCGTTACGGCTTCCGGCGCACCGGGCATCCCGCCCGCGTGCTGCCGTCGTTTATTCCGCGGGCTCTTTGCGGGGGCACTTCGGGCACCGGCCCTCTGCAGCCCGCGTGCAGCCGGCCATCTCGATTCCCTTGCCGTTGACGAGCGCGTCGGCAATCTTCCGGCGGGCCTCGTGGAGATCTCGCCACGCTGTCTTGCGCGAGACGCCGAGGCGCTCCGCCGCTTCCTCCTGCTCGAGGCCTTCAAGGTCGATGAGCCGTATGAGCTCGATCTCATCGGGCTGGAGCAGGATGCCCCCGCCCTCGCCCTCGCAGCAGCAGGGCTTGTAGCAGCGTGACTCTGAAAGCCCCGCGATGATGCGCCTGACCCGCGGCCTCCCCCTGCGGGGACAGCCCGGCCCCTCATTCGTTTCACCTGCTGCCATCTGCTTTAAGTACCTATCATGGGTTCCGTAATTTAACAAGGTTGCCTGAAACGTGCGCGGGCGCCTGCGGTTCCGGACGGCTCCCGCTGGTGCGCGGCGATCTTGCCTGGACGAGGTAGCGCCTGAAAACCCTGTACGGCGGGGCATTCTCTTTGCAGATCTCTATCCGCGTCACCCTGTAGGGGCAGCCGAATGTCGGGTTCCTGTACATCCTGCGGAGGATTCCGGCAATTGCAGGCGATGTGTTTTTTTCAAGCTGGAAATAGCCGCGGAACTCTTCAACGGTTATCCACCGCTGTTTTTCGCCGCTCTCTTCCATTAAAAGGGAGAGCTTGTCGACCATCTCCGGGTGCGTGCCCATGTAAAAATCCCCTTTTTGAAAAGGTCTTGTGGATATACTGGTTGCCGGTCACCGGCAGAGCGGATCGTGCCCGCACCGGTGACGGTTCTCTGCCCCGGCAGGTGAAGGTCCGCAGCAGCAGGTATCGCCGAATTTCTTTGGGGACGTGCATTCATCCCTGTGGCTGCGGCTGCCCGGGCGGTGGCGGTGCTGCTCCCCGCACAGGCAGGTGTGCAGTACCGCGATTTCGTCGTTATTTTCCGGTATGTTGTCTGAGGGTTGCTGTGTGTCTTCCGGCATTTGTTCACCAGTCGTACGGTTCACGTACGATAATTACTCATATGCGCATAAATCATTTAAATACACTGATGTTGTCATAAGAAGGAGGGGGGCACCCAAAAGACCACCAGAAAAAGTTTTCACAAGTATATTACATACTCTTATATATGTCCATTATTATGTGTTAGGTGTAGTGGAAGATTATGGACATTGCACTTTTCTCTGATCTGGCAGATGCTCTTGGCAAAGTAGTAAGCGCACTGAACAGCCTTGCGGATATTCCTCCGAAAGAACGGGATAAATATCGCCAGACATTCAATGAAACATACCGGTTGCTCGATACCGTGCTGAATATCGTGATCATCAAATTGGGCGAGATCAGAGATATACAGGACCCGGCTGTATTCACGTCGGAAGTCTCGCGCCTGGATAATAATCAGGAATGGCTGCAGAACCAGAGAGACTTCCGGCTCTGCTATAACCTGCATGTTACCTGTCGTGAGGCCCGCAGCTTACCCAAAAAACTTGTTGGGAAAATCAGTGTCAATGACTGGAATGCGTTGCTTGAGCAGATAGAATCCGTGTTTCAGAGCGAGACCTCAGTTGCTGATCAAATCAGCAATTTCTTTAAGGAGCTGGCTGAAAACAGTCAAAACCAACCTCCTGACATAGTCAAAAAGCAGGTTAACGCTTTTCGGGATGCATTGATCAAGGAACGTCAGAAGCTTATCAAAGACGAGTTAGAACTCTTCAAAACAATCTGATCCTCTATAAATAACAGGGGATTTCTCCCCTGCACACTTTCAGTACCCACTCATATAATCGAGCACCCTGTCCCAGATGACGAGGAGCCCGGGGACGATGATGTAAGCCAGCAGACCTGCGCCTACGAAGATCGCAGTGATGAGAACTTCGTTCTCCATGGTCATCCCCTCCGGGTCTGACCAGCTACGATCTTCTCAACCTCGCATCTGGAGATGCTCGGTCCAAGGAACAGGAGTGTAATCTGCACTTCGGTCGAAGAACAGTGTTCTTCTCCTGTTTCGGCTCTGCGAGCCTCAACATTTTCCATCATCATCGCTTCAAGTTAATGCCGCGACCGTGTCCGCCCAGGTTTCGACCTTTGCGAGGATGCGGCGTATCGAATCCCGAAGGGATGAGATTCGAGAAGCCATAAGGCTTCGAATTGTGGAGGGCCCGGGGGCCCGAAGCACGAGAAGCCTTCAGGCTTCGAAGTCCGAGTAGGACTGGCCCATGACCCGGCTCCGGCTGAACGTCACGTTCTACAGCTCGCCGTTCTCGTCGTGGCACTTGACCGTTGCCGAGAACGAGTCGTTCTCTCCGTCATGGAGGGGTGTGTCATCTTGGGCCGCGAGCTTACGGACCGCGTTCTTTGTTTCGCTTGACTGTACGAAACTTCGAAGGCTATACGCCTTCCCGAATCTCGGGTTTTCAACCCTCGACATCTGCCATTTGGGTTTACCTTCTTTGTTTTTCTGTTTTGGTCTGTGTCATCGGGGCCCCTTTTGACTTCGAAGGATGGCACTGCCATCCTTCTCGTCCTCCAGTTATTGTGAAACCTGTCGGAATCCGAAGGATGGCACTACCATCCTTCTCGTCCTCCAGGTTTTGTGAAACCTGTCGGAATCCGAAGAATGACGCTGCCATCCTTCTCGTCCACGGGGTTCTGCAGAACCCCTTTGGACATATACATATAGGCTCTATGAGAGCATCTGCTTTGATTATGAAACGGTTTATTAAAAAATGCTGGGAAAATCTGGCCCTGATTAGAAAGGCAGGCGGGTATTGTGGCCGGTTGGAAGGAACGTGAAACGTTCCTAAGATGGATATTAAAAAAATAGAATAATGAATGCTTGTTGGAGCTGCTCAGCGCCATAAAGGATTTCCGAAGATTTTTTTTCTTTCGGCGATTCATCAATCCCTCTCAGAATATAACAACAAAAAGCATGATAAAACAGGTCTCATAGAATATCGCAAAGAGAGTAACTTATATGTAATTTTTTTAAGTGATTACATCTTTTGAGTAAAAAAAGGGAGGAGAACTGCCACTCTTTGAGTTGCAATAAAAAACTTGGACCCCCTTTCAAACGAAGCGGATCTCTTAAATATCATTCGCACTAATCTTATCTTGATAATTCGGGGGATTCCTTTTGGTAGATAACAAAGTTATTTTTTTAAAAAGCCAAATGGAAAAATTCTACCTTAAAGATAACCGCCCGTGGATAGTTGGGTTAAGTGGTGGAAAAGATTCGACATGCATAACCCAATTGGTATATGAGATGCTACTGGGATTGCCTCCCGAAAAACGGAAAAAGAAAGTGTTTGTATTATCTTCTGATACATTAGTTGAATCGCCAATCGCTGATAAAAGAAGAAAAGAAATATGTTTTAATATTGAAAAACAAGCACGAATTGATAATATTCCGCTATTTGTTAAGATACTTCGCCCTGAGCTTGGGGATACATTTTGGGTTAATTTAATTGGACGGGGATATCCTTCCCCTAATCGATGGTTCCGATGGTGTACAGATCGATTAAAAATATCGCCAATGAATAAGTTTACTCTTGAACAAGTCAAGGAAAATGGTGAAGTAATAATTGTTTTAGGAATTAGGAAATCTGAAAGTCAAAATCGTCAAAGAACAATTGAGAGTTATGAGATAAAAGATACAAATTTGTCTAAGCATTCGGAAATACCAGGGGCACTAATTTATGCTCCATTAGGAGATTGGAAAGAAAAAGAAGTATGGAACTTCCTTTTAAGCACCCCTTCGCCATGGGGTGACGATAATAGAGAACTTTTAAAATATTATAGTAAAGGTGAAGATGAGATCGAATTTATCATAGACAATAAAGGCAAAGCTGGCGGATCAAGTAGGATGGGATGTTGGGTATGTACAGTTGTTCCAAGAGACTGGTCACTTGAGGGTTTTATTAATGATGGAGAAAGTTGGCTTTTACCTTTACTAAATTTTCGAAATAAATTACAAAAAATTCGTGAAGACCCCTCGTTTAGAGAAGATACACTAAAAGTTGAAAAGAAGAAAAAAATAATTGCAGAAATTCTCGGAAAACAATTCAATGGTATTGAAAGGTATGGCCATAAGATGTTAGGGCCATTTACATTAAAAACGCGTCACGAATTACTTTTGGATCTTATTGAATTACAGAACAATTTCGAATTAAAAAAACGACAGATTTCCCTTATCTCACCTGAGGAAATCCAAGCTATAATTACATTATGGATTTATGAAGGTGATAACCTATATGAAATTGTTGATGTATTAAGGAAAGCAGGAGCTTCTGAATTTTTTGTTAATCATTTATTAAATCAATCAAAAAATGAAGTGATTGAGATCCAAAACTCAATTTGTAAAAAATATCAAATAACTCCTGAATTAATCAACAAGTTACTTGTAATCGAAAATGATTTATCCGGGCTATCCCGAAGACATGGGATCTATAACCGTCTTGATACTGTGATTGAAAATTACGTTTTAAACGAGATGAAAAAAGACGCGGAGGCGACACGTGAAAATACTTGATGTACACCTCTGTAATTTTAAAAATTATTGTGGAGAACACATAATTGACTTATCCTCAAATGGCGTCCATCAAAAAAACATTATCCTGATAGGCGGTTTAAATGGTGCCGGAAAAACCACGATTTTTGAAGCAATTAAAATTTGTTTATTTGGAAAAAATTTTAATGGGAAAAATTTGTCGAAAACTCAGTATGATCGACTGGTTCTATCTTATAAAAATCAAACTTCAAATAGACAAAATGACGATAGATTCTTTATTCAAATAAAAATTGAATTGGATGATGTATTCCCAGTCTATACAATAGATTTACACCGTGAATGGTTAATTCATGACAATAAAGTCGAAGAAAAATTTGTAATTTTACGTAATAGCTATCCACTTGAGATAATAACTCAAGAATATTGGGAAGATTTTATTAAAAAATTAATTCCTCCTTATATCTCAGATTATTTCTTCTTTGATGGAGAACGAATACGTGAATTAACAATTGGAGATAAAGCCGAATCAATTCTCCATGATTCGATCAGAGATTTGATTGGATTGAAATTATATGAAACATTGATTAATGATCTAGATTCTCTCCAAAGTAAATTGAAACAAAAAAATATCGATAACGAAGCCACTTTAGAGACATTAAAACAAATACAGATGGAAAGCGAGAAGATGCAAAATGAAATTGAAAAAAAGGAAACTCAATTACGGAACGAGGCATTAAAAATTTCACAATCTACTAATCATATTAATGAAATTGAGGCAGATCTACATAGAAAAGCTGGAAAGATTGCAAAGAATCGAGAGAAGATTCAAGGCGATCTTACTAATCTTAGAGACAAGATTGATAATTTAAATCGTGATATTATCAAATATTGCGATTATGTTCCTTTCGTAATTACATCAGAATTGTGTAAAAAAGTAGTTAAACAGATGATACTAGAAAAAGAAATCAAAGAGAGTTTAACTAATAAAAATTTTCTAGAACAGATCAATGAGTCCCTATTAAAACGACTTGAACAGAACTCTCAAAAACAGCTTAATGAAATACAAATCAAACTTTTAAAAAATGAAATAAATTCCATTTTCTCTGATATGACTCAAAATTTAGTATCGATAAGTAAAAAGCCCTTAATTCATGACCTTACGAATTCAAAAACTGAATATTACATCTCTTTTTTTTCAAATATTGAAAAGAAAGGAAAAACAGAATTTAGTGATAAGCTTCGACAAAGGGAACAACTTATGCTGAAAATAAGGAAATATGAAAAAGAATTAAAAAAATCACCGAATGACGATTTAGTAAAAACACACATAGAAGAGATCTCCAGAGAACGAGCAATTATCGAACTATCACAAAAAAACATTTCAGAAATTGAGAAGGAACGATCTGAATTACGAGAGAAGATCAATCAACTCAATGAACAGATAAGAATTCTTGAAAATAAGTCTGTATGTGCTATTGAAGATAAATTGAAAATTGATGTTTGTCGAAAAATTTCGACCTCTCTTGATGAATTTATTAAGGTAATATTAGCATCAAAAACGGAAGAATTAGGCCGCACCGTAACTCAAATGTATCGGAACCTAGCTAATAAAGAAGATTTAATTAGGGAAATAAAAATCGATTCCACTACGCTCACGCCTCAATTGCTGAATGCGAAAGGGGAACTAATCAATAAAGATGAACTTTCGGCCGGGGAGAAAGAAATATTTGCTCTTTCAATTCTTTGGGGATTGTCAAAGTTATCAAATAGTCAACTTCCTGTTATTGTTGATTCATTACTAGCGAGACTAGATACGAGTCATGTTGATAAAATTGTAAAAAATTTTTTCCCGAAAGCTGGAGATCAGGTAGTTGTTCTTTCACATGATCGTGAGGTTGATGAAAATTTATACAGAAAAATTGTGCCATTTATTAGTAGAAGTTATCTGATCTCTATTGAAGAAAATGAGCGAGACAAGATAAAAAGAGGATATTTCTTTGAGTGATTTTGCATATGTCAACAACAAAACTTAAAATTTCAATTTCATCTCAAGAAAAACTTGAACATCTATCTCTACGACTAGGTTTAAGGCCAAATATTATTTGTCGATTAGCACTTGGTCGGTCACTTTCAAATCCACAATCGGTGAGATCTCTTGAGCCTTCTGATTCTTCCGGGACTGAATTTAATCGTCATACATTAACAGGGGAATTTGATGAGATTTTTGAGATATTAATCTGTCAACATGAAGGACGAAAAATTGGAGAAGAGATGTATTTTCCTATTTTCTTTAGAAATCATTTAGAAAGAGGGATTGATTCACTATACAATGAATATCAACAGATCAATTCACCAATTAATTTCTTGCTTGGATTAGTAAAATAAGGAGTTTTTCCTTGAGAAAAGTCATATTTAATTTTAAAGTGATTTTTTGTATTGATGATTATTGCAATTTAAATTGAAGAGTGGTTTAAATATTTAGTTAAATTTGAGTGTCATATCTCACAGTCCCATCTCTGCTAATAAAAAGGTTGGGTTATCTACCTTGTTGAAATATTCTTCAGATATTTCCTTCAAACCTGCATTCGCAAACATTTCTACTATTTCGTAGACTTTATCCATATTTTTTATGATTTCAATATCTTTTAAATATGAAAAAGCGACAGCTCGGAAAAATGTTTTATGTTTATCTTTTACTACAATTCCGATCCGGATTTGATTTTTTTGATTGATGGATTTTTTATTGAGTGGAATTGGTTCAAGTTGTTTTTTAACGGCAATACTGACAGCTAGAATAAACGCATCAAGATATGTTTCTGGGAACCAATTTTCATTCTCTTTTAGCTCTCCAACTAAATCCTCATATTCTTTATCATAATCGAGATAAAGTTTGGTTGTATCATAGGGATCTAACATTAATTCACCTTAATCCGACTTTCTGTCGCTGTAATTTTATTAATAATATATGTAGATCCGATGATGTTCTCGATATGAGGTTTGATACTAGTATCTTCTGTATCCGTCACAAATAATACTACTTGCCTTCCTTCCATCAGTTTCGTAAGATTTTTACCAATATTTTCAATGGGTTCTTGCGATACTCTTCCAAAAGGGCTGTCAAAAATGAATGGGATATAATTTCCAGTCACCTTCCCTAGCGAGCTCATGAATGCAATTCCGAGAACATGCCTCTGTCCTTGAGAGAGGCGATCTGATTGGATAGTAAAATTATTCGACGTTATTGCATCAATTTTCCAGCTATCATCGATTCGTATACTATCCCAGTTTTGAGGATCCCAAATTAATTCTTTGAATTCGGTCGATATGTTTTCAGAGACGAAAGCAATAATGGATTTCTGGACCTCGTTTTTTATTTCTTCAGCTGTTTGTTGGCTGATTCTTGCAAATTCGATTAATTCACCAACTTTTTCATGTTTTTTATCTTTCTTTAACAAGGTTTCTAATGCTGCTTTCTCACTTTCAACTGATCTCTTTTGAACAATGATACTATTTTCAGCTCGGTCCAATTCATGTTCTAAATCTCTGATCTCATCTTTGAGATGATTCCAACGTGTGAATTTTTCATTAATATTATCGAACTCTTTCTCGATACCTTTTGGTAAAAATTTTCTTTCAGATGTGATGTCACTTGAAATTCTATTTATTGAAATTCCCTTTTCTTTGATTGCCGCTAATTTTTGAACTAAGATCACATTTTTTTCTTTGCTATCGGTAAGTGTTCTTGATATATCCAATCTGAAATCTTGAACGAGTCGATTGAACTGTTTATCCGGGATGGTCTCCTGAATTTTTAGAAAATCTTGCTTTATTTCATCAGTAATTTCACGACCGCAAATACATTTTTTCTCGGGATCAGCTAGTATGAGCTCAATTAAATCAGGCGGGGTTCTCTTTGGTGGGATTTTTCCTTTTTTATCTAATTCCTCAAGCTCATGAAGAGACCATTGTAATTCAGAGTCAATGAAAAAAACAGGAAGATTTTGGTTTAAGAATTCCTTTAATCCGATAAATTGTTGTTTTCTCTCCAATTCAAGATCATGTTTTTTTATCTCCAATTGTTTTATCGAATCAATTTTTGGTTTTAACTCTTCAAAAGATTCACATTCTTTTCGTAATGTATTCTCTAGACTATCTGCTTGTGTAATTCGTTGTGATAATTGGTCTTTCCAGGAAATTGCGGAATTTAAATTGTCTTCCGCTTTCTTGATTTTATTGCGTTGAGTTTCAATTTTATCGCCTTTCTTTTGAGGCTGTTTTGCCAGAAGGGAATTATACAGGTTATCTAGGTTCTCAATCACATTATCAATTAAATGAACATCGGATAATGCATTAGCATATGATTCAATTCTTGACAAATTTTCTTTTTGAAATAATGTAGCGAGTTTTTCCCCATCTAAAAAGAAGAATCTTCTCGGGCCAAGAGGAATATAATTATCAATCATTTTCTTAAAATCGCTTTGATTTAATTGTTTATGTTCATTCGTTAAAGGAGAAACTCTTGAAGCATGAAAATCTGGTTTTATCATCGTCGGCAATAATGTGCCATTGTTTCCTTCCTTTTTTACTTCGAAACGGATTATCCTTTTAATGTCATAGTCAAACTTATTCTCATAATCATCGATTGTAAAAAATTTTAATCTCACGAACATTTCTTTCTCGTTATTCTGAAGAGCCTCTTTATTTACAATTTCTTTGAGATCTTCTGTTTTCGGTTCATCAAACAAACTCCAACATATTGCTTCGAAAATATGAGATTTGCCACTGGAATTTAGACCATAAATATAGGTAACAGGTTTATCAATTTCTGTTGAAAAATCAATTTCATTATCATCCTTAAACGGGCCCCAGTTTTTTAACATCACTTTTTCCAGAAAAATTTTCATTATACTCCCTCTTCATTCGGGGTATCTTTTTGAGGAAGGGCGTTTTTTAGATGCATTTCATACATTTCTGAAGTGGGCCTGTCATTGGGATTTAGTAAACCTTTTTCTTCCGCTTTATACAACTCCAATAAAAACATTCGAATTTTGGGATCAATGTGCTTTTTCTTAATTTCAGTTTTAAAATTATGAATCATTAGATTCCCCGTGAATCAATATATCCAGTCGTTGTAAAATAATGTTCTCATTCTCATAAGAGTTTAAAGCAGCCTCATTAAATTCTCTTACTCGGTCTAGTTCTTTCCGTAAAATTTTATCATGAATACGTCGTTCGTTTTCATTAAACGGAATATTTCTAATATCAGGTGCAACAACAAGATCGTAAATATTTACAATTCCCTTTCCGTGATAGGTTCTCAGTAATCTACCTCTCCGTTGAATGAATTCCCGAGAATTTTTCGAGCTAGAAAGGAATATCCCTAAACGTAATGGAGGGATATCAACACCCTCATTCAGACATTTTATCGCAATGATTGCGTCAATAGTTCCTGACTGAAGTTTTGTAATCAATTGTTTTCGCTCTTCGTCTGGGGTTTTTCCGAGGAAAATTCCAACCATAATGTCATGCCGTTTTAGAATATTCTGGACAATCTGAATTTGATCCTCATCTGTGTAAATCAGTCCAAATTTTAATTCTGACTTCAGATTCTTGACTAATTCTTCAAGTGCGGAATATTTAGCATTAGCATCTTTGATTAATTTCGCTCGTTTATTGAGAAGCAATGTTGTTTTTTCTTCATCTTTTTGA
Organism: Methanoregula sp. PtaU1.Bin051; assembly: GCA_002067895.1. GTDB lineage: Archaea > Halobacteriota > Methanomicrobia > Methanomicrobiales > Methanospirillaceae > MVRE01. The sequence continues at coordinate 48,048 of MVRE01000017.1, forward strand.
TAATTAATTGCAATCGCTCTTGACAGTCTGATATATTCTTGAATTTCATTCGGATTTAAATCGACAAATAGAATGTTATACCGGTATTTACACAAGAACCCTTCCTGCTGAGCTTGTTTGATAGAGAATGTATAGATCGATTTGCCGAGAAAATCATATAGAAACTGAGTACCAATATCATCACAATACCGTATCGGTGTTGCTGTTAATCCTAATGTATGGACAAAATGGGTCTTTTGGAAACTATTCATAGTCTCTGAAGCCCCGAGCCAATGGGCTTCATCTGCGATTAGTAAGATGTTTTTTTCGTTGATCTTCTGAATTATCGGATGGACCTTTTTAATATATGACTGTATTGTGGATACGATGAAAAAATGATTACATTGGTAATTATTGAAGAGAAATGTGAAATCATCTAGAGAATTTTTTACACGCTTTACATTTGTTGATGATGATATCAAGATTACATTATCTGTGTATTTTTGAATTTCCTGCCCCCATTGGGTGACCAACTGTTTACTTGGAACCAGAATAACTACACATAGGTTTTTCTTTTCCCGAAACAGGCAATACGATGACATTATCCCAACAAATGTCTTCCCTGATCCGGTTGCCATTTCTAGGATTCCGTTATAATTATTAGCGATCCATGCGTCAATTGCTTCTTTTTGGTACCACCGTAATTTTTTCAAGTCTTCAAAAAGAGCCGGTTTAAAATTATAATCTAATCCTGCAATTTCATTTGAATCAATGTCAATTATTTCCTGCACTTTTGGTTTTCTAGTTTTATCCCTAAGAGGCCAGGTAAAATCGATGTCATCAAAATTCGCAGGAGCATAGCGAATTAATTTTTGATTTACCGCTTCAGGGATATTATAAACTTTCAATCCCTGAGCTTGATTATTCCAGAATTTTTCAAATTTATCAACATCGCTTTGGAATCGTTCCTTATCGGTTTCAATCCATCCTTTGAACACTTTAAATTCTTCAAAATTCTGCGTCCACGCTTTTGCAGTTTCGTTGATAGATCCGCTGAATGAGATCATATCACCATTTTTATCTTTCATTATCCCGACTTTCTGATGAAAGATCGCACTCTGCTCTACTTTTTCAGCATCCATTGGCCGATTGTTTTTATCATAAACAATTGCGATTTTAATTTTCAATCTATCTTTAGCAATAAGCCAACCAAGTGCCTTGACATGATTTGATATGATTATGTCTTCAATATTATCGAAATCTTTGATCCCTGATCTTTCAATTACTTCAAGAGGGTTGAGAATTCCTTCATTTATTGCCTCAACATCCTCTTTAGTAAGGATTGCTCCTGCAATCAGCTCCATTTGGCCGTTGTTTTCGAGAAGTCCTTTAATTCCTTTTGCTGCGATTGCTAGTGATTTTGAGGAGAAGAAGCCGGCAATTCGTTTATATTCTATTGTTTTTTGTAATATAGGAATGTAAAAATCATTGAGGAGATCGTCTTTATCGGATGAATAATTCCCATCAAGTGAAATTTCTCGAAAACAACAACCTCTATCTTCATGCATGATCTAATATAACCTCATAATTTCTCTTAAATTCCGAAACCCCAAAGTGCTATTCTTTCGCATTCTCCTAGTTTTGCAATGGGAGGTCCATGATTTTTTAGCAATCATGTAATCTCATTGAATGATTATAAAAATAGGGTCTTGTGTTAAATAACGCATCATCGATATCGTCCCATAATTCACTAAATTGTGTTGGAACGTAATTTTGAGGCCATAATCCTCTTTCAATACCCAATGGTTCCCACCAATATTGAACATAATCTTTCGAAAATTTTGCGGCTCTGTAGAATTCCTCAATGACAATCCGAATAGAGAATATTATCATCGCTCTTGAGAGGTTGTAAAGGATCACCTTGATTTTGATTTCCTTGACCTGGAGTCGGTATTTTCTAGCTTTAAGGGATTCTCCGAACTTTCTTTTCATGACGGAGAACACGGTTTCGACTTTATTCCGTTGATGGTATAGCTCCGGATCGAACAACACCCTCATTCTTCGGCGGTAATAACCGGAGATCCGTTTCCTTTTTCTCTCCCGGATCGGGATGAGCGAACAAGAGTTCAGCGTATCCCGGATTAACCGGTGGATCTCTTCGGAATCGTATCCTTTGTCCATGAGGTAGAGGTCAGACTTTCTGGTTCTGTGAGATTGATTCAGGAGTTTTTCGGCGTGACGGATATCATGGACGGGATGCCGGGAGATCTTCAGACCGGTGATAATCTGTTGATCAGTGTCGACGGAGATTGATGTTTTCAGGAACCGTTTTCTGGTCTTACCGGTTCCCCAGGAATAGTAGTGGCTGGCGTATGAGCTGGTGAACCCGGATGAATCGACAGCGGTACAGGGTATTTTCTCACCCCAGTCGTAGAACATCTTCATGATCCGGTTGAGTAACCGCGTGAACGTGAATGATCGGATCCGGTGACAGAACTTCTGGATCGTCGTGAAATGAGGAACTTCATCAAGATGGATCTTTTCCCGGAGAGAGTCCATGATCCCGGTGAGTTCAACGGTATCCCGGTAATCTTCAGCAAGATACTCTTTCAGGAGAAGGAGAATGAGTAACTGGTGTTGGGTATAGGTTTTTCTCGAAAATTTTGATGAGTAAAGGGGAATTCTGGAATCCCTGATCAGTCCGGAGGTCAATTCAACAAACCTGATATACCGGTTTGCTGACATTATGTCGTCTCCTTATCGTTACTGAACATAACAAAATAAGGAGACACGGTACCTTAGATCTTTCGGTCGTCGGTACAATTCGGTTTTAGATCGGGGTTTCTACAGAGCCTTTTTCATGATTCTTTTTAAGATTCCCTATCGCCGATTCGACGGCTTCTAGGCCTGCCTCTAGATAGATTATGCCAAAAATTGTCTCAAATTGTGATGATTTCAATCTCATGGATTTGTTCGGCGATTGGATCAATATTTCTGAATCATAGAGGTCGAGAAAATCCCATAATACCGCTTGGTGCGCCCCTTGGGTAATGAATTTCTTGGTGGAATCTAATGTTCCCTTCGTTGGTATCGTATTCGGATTTTCAGGATGCCAGATGCTCTGAACCACTCCAAGTTCTATTGCGCTGTCACCAATGAATGCCAGAGTCATCATAGTCTCCTTTATATCCTTCATCTCCAGAAAAAAAGTTGGAGGAACTTTAGTCTTTATTTTACCGGAAACAACGAGATTTTTCACTTCATTGAAAAAGGTTGAGATCTCTCTGTACAGGAAAAGGATAAGAAAGAGATTTGGATTTTTGAAATCGTATTGAGTACATTGTTCAATCCGCTGTTTTGAGACATTTTTTACTTGGTCGTATTTCGCATAAATGCTGTTGATATCATATACTAATCGTTCGGGCAAATTTTCATTTTTAAGAATGTCCAGATTTCTTTCAATTAAGTTCGCCTTCTTAATGAAAGACTGTGCCATAATCTCATAAAATTTCAAATCAATTCCCCCGCTTCATACGTGAAATAATTCCCGCTGCCGGAATTTTATCACCCGGAATGATAAATGGCATGTATGAACCCGCACTTCTTCACCGACTCCCACGACCTCTTCGAGCAAGATCCCATCGCTTGGGCCATGAAAAACCTGTCAGGAGATCTCTCCTCGTTCACCTTCGTGCCGATGATGACGGCGAACCGCCGGCCGCACAGGAGGGATGGTGCGGGCATGGCGAGCGTGAAACTCCGGGAGCGGTTCAACGGCCTGCCGGGCGACGGTGCGGCGAAGCGGTAGCGTGAGGTGGTGCAGGGTCCTCCGGACAACCGGGGCCGCTATAGGCCGGCGAATCTTTGCGGGCAATCAAAAAGTTATTGCCCGCGGGGCAGAGAGATATATTCAGCAGATCCATTACATGGTGAAAGAGCGATGCCGGCCCAGGCCCATGCACGGACAAGACAGCGCAGGAAGAGCCCGGTCTTTTCCCGGCTTGAAAAAGCACTTCCGGTGATAAAGTCCCAGTACGGCGTGAGAAGGATCGGAATCTTCGGCTCGTTTGCACGGGGCGACGCGAAACGCACAAGCGATGTCGATGTGCTCGTGGAATTCCAGCCGGGCCAGGCAACCTTCGACAACTTCATGCGGCTGGTCTACGACTTGGAAGATCTCTTCAAACGGAAGGTCGACCTGCTGACCGTTGCCGGCATCGACAAGTACATCCGGCCGCGGGTGGAGCGCGAGGTGGTCTGGGTTGAAGGATAGCCGGGTCTACCTGAACCATATCCTGGACGAGATCGAATTGATCCGTTCTGTATGTACAGATCTCTCGTTTGATGATTTCAGAGCAAGCAAAGAGAAAGAACACACCATCACCCGGTCGCTGGAGATCATTGGCGAAGCAGCAAAGAATGTCCCGGAACAGGTTAAGAAAAAGCATCCGGAAATCCCGTGGAAGTTCATGGCCGGACTCCGTGACAAGATCATCCACGGTTATTTCGCTATCAATTATGACATTGTCTGGGATGTCATCACCCGTAAGATCCCGGATCTTGAACCGAAGATCCGTGAAATCTGCGAAGAACAGGAACCGGATGAGTGAGAGATCTCATCGTTCAACAATCCCACTCCTGACGTATCCTTACGATATATAATCACATAGCGGACCCTTTTCGTACTGCAAACCCGGTGTACTATTAAATAAAAGATCTGCTGATGTAAGCACCATATATCTGTCAGCGAAGCCATGGTATCCCGGCTTCAGCCCGGCGGTTACCCGGATCCCGTCCGGAAAACGGGGGATCCGGCTATTTCAGAGATCCCCATTATGTTCCTGATCGTGATCCTTGATTTGAACCTGGCCATATCTGGCCGGTCCCTCCCGTCGGAAAAAGCCTGAAAAATACAGAAACATGGCCGCATTTTGCGATAACCTGGCTGCCGGAGTTTGAAAAAACGGCAATCGAAGCCCGATACGGGCTTATTTTCCTTAAGAGGACTCCGGGTCCGATCACAGGCCAAAACAGGCCCCCGGTTCCGGGCCGGCCCTCCCACAGCCTGATACCAGCACCCCTGTCTGATCCTCTCCCCCAACATGGCCATACCTGGCCGGTTGCTCTCCGCCGGCAGATGCCCCTTTACAGGGAAAACCTGGCCGCATTTTCTGAAAAACTGGCCGGCCGTGGGTGAAAAATGGTGAATCCGGGCCCGATACGGGCTCCGTTTCGCTCAGGCCGCCGCCTGGCCCGGCGAGGTTGCCGGTACCGGCACGGGCAGCTCCTCAATCCCGGCCTCCGTGACCCGGAAGAACCTCCACCTGCCGTACCGGGAGCAGACCCAGAGTTCGCGGCTGATTGACGGGGCCTTCGGTACCGCACGGAGCCGGAGGACATGCTCGCGGCAGTCGGCTTCCAGTTCTTCCGCGGTGCGGTGGAAGCACCGTGTCCGTTTGACGCGGACAAAGACGACCTCGCGGCTGCTCACGATCTCGAAGTCGCACGGGCTCTCGCGGTCCGGCCGGAAAAAATAAACGGTCCCCCGCTGCGCCGCGATGGGAAGAGCCCACGTAATCGCCTGCTCCGAGACGGGCCCGCGTGTCATGACAGATCCCCCGCGGCATGAACCGGAATTTTTACCAGCCGGCGCTTCTGGAACTCCCTCTTCACCGGCCGGGTCCGGACCCGTACGGTATAGTAATGATGGTTCACCCTCTTTGCCTCCAGCCACCCGACCTCCCCGCCATGCGCACAGACTCCCTGCATCACCCCGTGCGGGAGGAGGAAGAGCCGGACGTTCTCTTCTGTTGTTGTCGGCCGGCGCGGCATCAGGGCCGCCCCCGTTCTTCAAGTACAGATACCCTCTTTTCCAGCCGCGTGACCTTTTTGCCGAGCCGGCCAAAGAGCCGGTCCTGACGGTCGCACAGGGAAAAGATAAGGTCGCCGGCACTTTCCGTTGCGGTGTTTAGCGCGGCCATATCCTTCCCGGAAAAACCGTTCTCTGCGCCCCGTTGTAGTGCCGGGGCCACCCTGTTCGTTTCTGTTGTATTCTCTTCGATATTTTGCATTGATATTCAACTCTTCATCAGCTTCGCGTTCGTCCTGCGTTCCGGAAACCGGGAGGCTGGTGTCCCGGTGCTAAAAAACAAAAGAGCCGGCTGTCCGCTCACGGTGCCGGGTAAAGCCGGGGCTATCCCCTCGCAGAAGATCCCGCTTGAACAAACGGACCCTGCGGTAGACAGCGGTCACGGCAAGCGATGGCACCGCGCTCAGAGCGCCGGCAGCCTACGTTCGATATCAGAAAAGTCGGTTATGGGGGTACTGGCGGCCTCTGCCTCCTGGCCGTACCACCGGTTCAGGCGATCCAGTACATCCGACCGGGCCCTCGCGGGCAGGCAGAGAAGACTTTCGTCTTCAATCCCGGCCATGCTCTTTGGTGAGGGATCGGGCATGGGCCCCAGTCTGTGGCCGAAGGCACTCTCCGGCACCTTCAGCATCTGTGCCCTCTTCTGGCATACGGAAAGGAGCATGGCACCGCCAACGGACATCATCGAGACGTAACAGAACTTCGCGAGCCGGGCTGCCTCTTTCGGGTCGTACCCCAGCTTCTGCGTCTTCCTCGCTGTCCGTTTGCAGAAATCTTCGGTCATCTGTGTATATGCTACGTAAAATAAAATAGTTTAAAAGCTTGTTGGTTGATGCGAAAATTTTCACAGTCATCAGGGCGATCCGGGCATGATACAGGCCCGGATCCGTCAGACAAAAAGCTGACGGGACCGGGGCGCCGCATTGCCGTGCAATAAACTCGGTTATACGGGGAGATTTTTTACATGGGATCATGCACCGGCGGCAAGGTGGGGTGCCCCGGTACCGGATTATTTTTTTTCCTGTGGTTCGGTTACACCTTCAGCCATTTTTAGCTTTTTAAGATCGAGGGGTTTGTTTGATTCGCAGCATTCCTCGATAATATAGATCGTATTTTTCGAAAGATTCCAGAGGTCCTTGTGGACATTTTTGATTTTTTCCCAGTCGCCCGCCCCGGTGCAGGATTGCTGGGCAACCTGTTTGTTTGCGTCAATGAGGGTATGGATCCAGTACGTATACGCGATCATCCACTGGGAAAAGTCCGTCCGGTTCTTCATGATCGCGTAAGGAGACGATCTGATAAGGGAATGGATGAATGTCACGCCCCCGGTGGTGCTGACAATGGCTGAAAGGAGCGCGGTCGTACCTGTGGTATACAATACGATCCCGCCAAAGAATATTCCAATTCCCAAAATAAACTGGATTACAAACTTAATCAACGCGTATTTAAATCCAGTATCGAATTCCCCGTAAAACTCACCAAGTCTTTTGATGGAATCATCGATAAGTGTCTGCCCGGCCCCGATGAGGTTTACCTGGAATTTATTGAGTTTTTCCTGGTATTCATATTCTAGCTTCCTGCTTTTTTCTGTATACACTTTCCCCCATCGGGCGCTGACATTTTTCGGATCGATCTTCAGAACACTGTTAAAATACTCATTTGCCTCCGCATATCTGTGGAGATCGGCAGTGGTAAACCCGAGATAGATCAATCCATCCTTATTTTGCGGACGCATAGTATGATATTTGGATAATAGCTCCAGAGCTTTCTCATACTCGCCAAGATTGGACAATGCTACGCCTTTCCATAATAACGCATTAGCATAGCCGGGTTTCTTCTGTAATGCCTTATCAAACCATTCGAGGGATTCCTTGTCCCTGTCAATTCTGGTGAATAAAACACCTTTATTACAATAGGGAGAAGGGTAATCCGGATCGGCCTTTATGGCCTGATCATACGCTTCCAGCGCTTTATCGATCTCTCCGAGAGCTGATAGTGCATTTGCCTTATTGTCCCAGGCATCTGCGTAGGTGGGATCGGCTTGTATAGCCTGCTCGATAAATTGCAGGCCTTCTGCATTTTGATTTCTCCTGTGAAGGATGTAGCCTTTGTTATTCAACGCCTTGGCATTGTTTTTATTGATGCGAAGCGCTTTTTCAATGCTGTGGCAAGCTTCTTTGAAGAATCTCGGATCAGTGGTGTAGATTATGCCCAGTAGAACCAGTGCGTCTGCCTTTTCGCTCCAGATCGCGTCATTTTCATGGTCAAGATTAAGTGCTTCATCGAAGAGATTTACGGCTTCTTCATAACGTTCATCATTTTCAAGTTGTTTCCCTTTTTCGAATAACTCCTCTGCACGTTTTTTCTTCTCGGAATTATTTTCATTCCCGGCCCCGGTCATTCGATTCGCCTCATAGGATGAGAGCAATAATGCACTATATATAGTTTTTTATAAGAAAATATTTGAAAATCTTATTCGTCCCACCACTCTTTGCATCTGCCGTCAATGGCACAATGCCCTTGCAGGGATAATTGCCAAAAGAATGACTGTAGTCTTCATGAATGGTGATCGGGGAAGGCCGGGGAGTATAAAACCGGGCACGGGCTTTCGGTAACCTGCTTCAGGAAATATGGATATATTTATTAATGTATACAATATCTGGATATCAGGTGCAGAGATGACCGCGACGGAAAAAGAGACAGCCGGACAAGGAATTAAAAGCTGGTTTGGATCGAAGTGTAATGTAAAGGAACACGTGCCCTGCCGTGGGGGCGGCGGCGCACTGTACGGGCTGGGCTTTCTTGGGGCCCTCGTGTATTACCTCACCACGGCAACAGACCTTGTAAGCGGGCTTTTCGGGATAATCAAGGCACTCCTGTGGCCCGCGTTCCTTGTCTACGGTGTCATGAAATTCATCGGGATGTAAGGGGGAACGGCCCCCATAACCCGTACCGCTTTTTTCAGGAGATATTTTTTAGGCCAAAAAAATCCGGCAGATCAGTACAACAGATCAGCTCCAGGCCGCAAACGCGACCGGGCCGGTTACGAATATCCCCGGATCCTCCTGATCGCCTCGGTCGCCGCTTCCCGGACCGAAGGCGCGACATCGTTATACTCGAGGTTCAGCAATGGATCCAGAGCCGCCGGGTTCCCGATGATCCCGAGCCAGCGTGCGGCAGAACGGCGGTCGCGGGTATGGAAATACTCTAAAAATTCCAGCAGCGGCCGGATGGTCTTTTCCCCAAGCTCCCTTATCTTGTCTTCGTCCACGTTCTCGATCATCGAACGCCCGAACCAGAACAACACCTCCTGCTCGGCATTCTCAGGCGTCCAGTTATGGTCGCGGAGGTACGTGACCGAGGCTTCCCTTGAGATATAGTCAGGATTTTTCAGGTTTTTTACGTGTCTGGGGACCTGCGGATCTGCACTGCCCTGGAAAAATGTAAGATACGAACCTGCACCACGCCTGACAAGGGGGTCCTCATCGTTCAGTGCTGCTATCAGCGCAGGAACTGCCTGTTTGTCCCTGAGATCCCCAAGGAACTGCACTGCCAGCTGCCGGATCTTCCCACCGTTCCGCGTGGCAGGATTGGTTTCATGATACCGCGTAGCTTTTATGAGTCCTTTTATGTCCTTTTTAAAAAACATGTCAGCGGCATCGGATTCGGTGATTTTTCCTTTCAGGGAATTGAGAAGTCCCATACGTTGAATACAATACTGTTGTATATAAAGTCTTTTTTAAAGGTCTGGTGCAACAGGAACAACAGGACGGTAAAGGACTACAAAAAATGCCCAGTGCCGGTGCCATGCGGGGAAGGAAATACCCTCTGTGGCAGGATTATGTCCGGCTGGCACAGCCATGTGAGTGGGGACATGATCCGGCGCTCTCCTGAAATGCCGGTACAGGAACAGGATGATGATTTTTACCTTGGAGGTTGAACTGAGTGCCTGAGCATGAAAAAACCTGCAGGGAACATCGTCCTCATCGGCATGCCCGGCGCCGGGAAGAGCGCGGTCGGGCCCCTGCTTGCAGAAGCCCTGCATATGGAATTTGCCGATACCGATGTCGGGATCCGAAAGGACACCGGCCGGCCCCTGCAGGAGATCATCGATAGCGACGGCCCTGCCGCATTCATGGCGATCGAAGAGAGAATTGTCCTCTCCCGGCAGTATAAGAACACCGTGATTGCTACGGGCGGAAGCGTCATCTTCTCGGAAAGAGCGATGGGGCACCTGAAATCCGGTGGCGTCGTCGTCTACCTCAAGGTTCCGTTCGACGAGATGGAGAGAAGGCTTAAGGACGCAGCGACCCGGGGTATCGTACTTTTTCCGGGCCAGGGCCTCCGCGAAATGTACGGGCAGCGGGCCCCGCTGTATGAAAAGTATGCCGATATCGTAATCGACTGTCCGGATACGGACTTTAAGAGCGTTGTTGCAAAGGTCATTGAAAAATTATGAGGAAAAAAGCGGCATCGCCTGTATAGTTCCGGAAATTTTTCCATAAGAGCGAATGGGATCACCGGAGGGCACAATGCACGTGCCGACACGCAGGTTCCCTTCCCGCTGCAGCCATTACCGGGCGGTTCACCGAACCCGCGGCTGTGCATACACCCGCTGTTTTACGGGGGACCCGTCGGGAGTTAGGATCGTAAACCGTTTCCTGCAGGACGAGCAGGAGGCCTTCCGCGTGTCGCGGAAAAACTCCTTGGGCATGTTGTACACGATCGAATTATCCTTCTGGCAGTCCGGGCAGGTAAAAAGGATCGCGTTTCCGGCCCGGGTCCCGGTAACTTCCTTTAGTTCGCTGGAATCTTTCATGACAGTACCATATGATACGGCAGCTGGGCCGCCGGTTTTATTCTCTGGCCGGCATGGTATGAACATGCCAATTGGATCAGTCTGCGGGTACAGTGGGGGTCATGCAGAAAAATGATACAATGCAAAAACCTGTACAGGCTACCTGTTGGGGCTGTGAGCTGATATACATATCATGCGCGAGGGCATTGAGGGGCGGGCCGGTTCCGGCCGCCCGTGTAAGCCGGCTCCCTGCCACGAAAAAAAAGGAAAAAGTTTCAGCCCTTCTGCCGGGCCAGGATAAGGGGAAGCGCCCTTGACGCGCCCGTCTCGTTGAAGTACGCGAGTTCCATCTCGTCCGGCACGATTGCCGGAAGGATGACAGGCGTCATCAGGGACGTGATCTGTGCCGGAAGAAGAGATAAAACCGGGGGTTCTCGGGCACGGGGCACACCAGAGAGAGGGCTTCTTTCCCGGGCACGGGGGAAGACATTTTTCTAACCGTGCAGTGCCACGACACCGCCAGATACGCTTAAATACCGCAAGCCGTATGTATTGACTTAACGGAGGCTTTTTATGTTCCTGCCTGTTCCGGGCAGGTACGTCCTGCCGCCGGGGTGAACCATGTTTGAAAAGGTACTGTTCCCGACAGATTTTTCAGAACGTGCGGATATCATGCTCGACTGCGTCGCCGGCATGCCGGGGGTCAGGGAGGTCATCCTCCTGCATGTCATCAAAGAGACGCTGCACCCGATGGGGGCGGATGTCGTCGACACTTTTGCCAGACAGGCCGCCGGGCCGGTTCTTGAGCAGGCGAAGCACTACCTGCGGTCGCTCAACCCTGAGATCAACGTGACACTCACAACGGCAGTGGCGTCGGATATCGCGGAAGGGATCCTGGCAACGGCGGAGAAGACCGGCGCCGGCCTCATCGTGATCACCGCCCGCGCAAAGGGCGTGAAAGCAGGGGTACTCCTTGGCAGCGTGCCGTCGACGCTTCTGTGCAGGAACAACCGGACCAACATCCTCTTCATGCGCCACAGGATCGTTGAAAACCTCTCCGGCATCACGTACCAGAAGTTCTGCCCGTCACTCTTCCACCGGATCCTCTGCCCGACCGACTTCTCAGCATTCTCCGACCATGCAACGGCGCTTGCCGGCTCCGTGAAAGGTATCGGGGAGGTCATCATCCTCCACGTGGCGCCCGGCGGGACAGGGAGCGGGGATGCGGAGATGGTTCAGGCGGCGCAGGCCAAAGTCTCCGAAGCCTGCCGGGGCCTTGCGGCACAGGGTATCCGCTGCAGGGCAATCGTAACGGCCGGGAACCCCGCAGAAGAGATCGTCAGGGCCGCCGAGGAGCAGGACGTCTCCGTCATCTGCATCAGCTCTTTCGGGAAAGGCTGCCTCCACGATTTCGTGCTGGGGAGCACGGTGCAGGACGTGGCCACGAATTCCACGCGGCCGGTCCTTGTCGTCCGCTCAAAACAATAATCCGGATCCTCTTTTATTGGCGTAAATCCAGCCACATCCGCATCCACGCTCCCTGTCCCGCAGGCCCGCAGGGGAGGATATCTTTATAATCTTATAAAAATACCTGAATGTGTGGTGCGGAGATGAGCGGAAGTGCAGATCCACCCGATCAGCCGGACCCTGGTGCAGTTCAGGGATCCGTGGAAGGGACCTGGGAGTCGGACACTCCCGGTTCCTACGAACTGAGAGTGAAGATTACTCCGGAGAGTCCCCCGGCCCCGGCAGACAAACCTCCTGCCGGTAAAAAAACCGATAAAAACTTAATCCTGCTCTGCCATGCCGTCGTCCTTGCAACCATCCTCTGGATGGCGGCCTGTGTCTTTGCCCCCCCTGCCTTCTTCCCGTTCACGGTCCAGGCCCAGTATCTCTGGATCGTAACCCTGGCATTCTTCATCGCGGACGGGGTCGCAATCGGATATACCATGACCGGGAATGCCGGCGGGATCTTCATCAACGAGCGGAAACTGATGAGCATATCGCGGGCGCAGGTGGCGCTCTGGTCGCTGTTGATCCTCTCGGCATTCTTCACCATCTTCGTCATCAGGCTCCGGGCAGGTGTTGCGGACCCGGTCAATATCGGGATCGATACGCAGCTCTGGGCCGTGATGGGGATCTCGCTCGGGTCGCTTGCCGGGCGGACGTATATCATGGGAAAGAAGGGAAATGCCCAGCCGAAACCCGAAAAGTTTGACAGGGCTGTCGTGCAGGCCGGCAAAGCCCTTAAGGAGAGCTCAAGCGAGATTAAGGACAATGCAATTGGCGTACTCTATGCCAACAAGGATACGAAGAATGCATCCTTAATGGACATGTTCCAGGGCGACGAGGTCGGAAACACGTGGCTGATCGATATCGGGAAGATCCAGATGTTCTTCTTTACAATAATAACGATCATCACTTACGGCGCCGCGATCTGGGCCCTGCTGCTCCATACGGCGATCGGGTCGATTACCGCCCTGCCTCCTTTGAACGACGGTTTTGTAGCCCTTCTCGGGATCAGCCATGCCGGCCTGCTCGCAAACAGCGGCACAACGGTGACGCCAACGGAGACCTGAAACCCGGTTAAGGACCCGGCACCCGCGGTTTATCCGGCCGGCCCGGGTCGTCTCCCATACTTTTATCATCTGCGCCGGCCGGAACCTCACCTATGGCAGAGGAGACTCCCCCGGCACAGAAGACGTATGACCAGGTGAAGGCCGACCTGAAAGGATACCTGCTGGACATGGGCCTTGAGATCATAAAAGACTTCGACACGGCCGAGTCCTGCGGGTACTGGACGAAGTTCGGTGACTTTCCAATCCTGATCGAGAGCCGGAAGCCCCTGAAGTATTGCATCGTCGCGCTCCAGTTCACGTTCTCAGAAGGGGCGATCGTGCAGGCCATCAACGAGCACTACGAGAAACAGGACCACGAGTTCATCTTCCGGCTGACGCAGGTGCTCACATCCCCGCAGACGAGCTTTGTGCGGGTCGTGGAGAGCGGGCGGGTGATCGGGTTTACGATCATGAAGAGCATCTACCCGTTCCATCCCGGCTTTACCATCCATAAACTCGACGAGGCCATCCAGGCCGTGACAGCAGTAGGAGCGGTCGGGATTGCATTCTTGAAATCAGAGATGGGGCAGATGGCCCTCGACCATACGCCACCGGCCCCGGGCCCCGGGCCGGGGCCGATGTACGGCTGACCGGCAGGCGGCGCCGATGAACCGGTGTTCTACTGCCGGAAACGGAAGCGCAGCACGGCACACGAATGCCGGGGAGGGGGCGTTCCATGCCTGAACTCCACCGCACGCTCGGCTTCTGGGGGGCGGCAGCGATCGGCATCGGCGCGATCATCGGGACCGGCATTTTCGTCCTCATCGGTGTCGCATCCGGCATTGCCGGGCCGGCTGTCATCCTCTCGTTCTTAATCGCCGGGTTTGTCGCCATGCTCACCGGCCTCTCCACCGCCGAGCTCTCATCGTTCATCCACGAGGCCGGGGGCAGTTTTATCTACACGACAAAAGCGTTCGGGGAGTTCCCGGGCTTTGTGGTCGGCTGGATGAACTCGTTCGACTACATCGTCGGCGCGAGCGCGGTCTCCGTCGGGTTTGCCGCTTATTTTACGTATTTTGCCGGGTTGTCGCCGACGACGGCCTTAATAGTCACTGTCGGGACCGTCTGGCCAATCGTCCTCATGGCGTTAAACCTCAGGGGGATTAAGGAAGCGTCGTGGACCAACAACCTCTTGGTCGCGCTCAAGATCTCGGCACTGATCCTGTTCATCATCGTCGGCGCCGCGTTCCTTGTCACCAGCGGAAACTATGCGAACTACCACCCGTTCTTCCCCACGGGGTTCTCCGGGGTGATGTCGGGAGCCGCCATCATCTTCTTCGCGTTCATCGGGTTCAACACGATCGCCGTCATGGCAGAGGAGGTGAAGGACCCGGCAAAAAACGTGCCGAAAGCGATCCTCTTTGCGTTTGCTGTCTGCACCGCGCTGTACATCGGGGTCTCCATCGTGGCAGTCGGCATCGTGAACTGGCAGGCCCTCGGAACGTCCAGCGCCCCCCTGGAATTCGCGTTGAAGACGGCCACGGACAACTTCTTCGTCCTGGAGTTCGTGGCAGTTTCGGCGCTCTTTGCAACGACCTCGGTGATCATGGCCTCCATCATGGGAGGGTCCCGGGCGCTCTTTGCCATGGCGCGGAAAGGGGTGCTCCCCGATGTCCTGTCAAGGATTTCCCGCCAGAATGTCCCGTTCGCAACCATTCTTTTATGCGGGATCGTGATTGGCGGGATCGTGCTTGTAACGGGCGGCAACCTTGACTGGCTCGCCTCCCTCTTCAACTTCGGGACGCTACTGACATTCTTCTTCATCAACTTAAGCCTGCTCCGGCTGAGAAGGACCATGCCGGATGCGAACCGGGGCTTTAAGGTCCCATTCTACCCCTACACGCCTATTGCTGCCATGATCAGCTGCGTCGTGCTCGCGTTCTACTTAAACGCCAACGCGGTGATCACGGCCTGCATCTTCCTCGTGCTCGGGGTCATCGTCTATTACCTCAATAAAAGACGGAAGGCCGGCTGAAAAGTGCCTGTCCCGGGCGGGAACTGCCAGGACTGCGGCCCTACTCATAGCCGGGGATGTACCGGTCCGGTACTTTTTTCCAGGTAAAGTGCTCGTACACCGTTGACCAGTAGAACCCGAACGCGAGGGCAAAGAGCAGCTCCTCCACCGGGATTCCGGCAACGAGGATGCCGGAGATCGCAGGAAGGTTCCAGACCTGCCGGACATACCCCGGGAAGAGCGCAAGGAGCGTGAGGAAGTATGCAAAATAGAGGCCGAGGAAGAGCACGGCGGAGACAAGCATCTTTTTTACGAGGTCCGGGCGGCAGTATCACGTGGAGATTCCACCAAGGCTCATGGCGATTACCGCATCGTAGATCGGGTTTAAGCGGGTCATAACCAGCAGGACAACAAAGATCACCGGCGTCGAGAGGAGAAGGGGGAGGTGGTACTTGTGCCGGGCGTCGATCCGCTCATCGCGGGTCATCTCCGGCTCGTGCCCGACCGGGAAGATGACCATGTAGAGCGCGTATCCAAGCCCGCCGATCGCAAACGAGAAGATGAAGCTCTCGAGGTCGAAGCCGGTCTTCCACGCGAGGTCAAAGAGCGACGGGGGGTCCCAGTAGGCCGGGACGAAGATCGGCTCGGTAAACCCGAGTAGCATGGTGCAGAGGCTCACCACCAGCATCTCGTGCCGGATCTCGCGGCTCCTGATGCGGTACCGTACAATCGCCCAGATCAGGAGGAGGATAAGACTCCAGGTGAGCCATGCCACGTGCGCAGGGATCGTGTACGTCATGATCGTGCCAGCCTGCCGTGAACGAACAATTATCGCAGGGAGAGCTGGAACTCCTTTGCCATGTCGGCCATCTCCTGCAGCCTCCGGTTGACAAGGTAGTTGACCGTCCCCTCCGGGTACGACCCGTCCGGCTGCCGCTCCCCCGCCGGCACCCCGGTCAAAAACTCGATGCCTTCGTCAATCGTCCGAACCGGGTACACGGAGAACTTCCCGTCCTTTGCCGCCTGTACGATCTCCTCTTTTAACATCAGGTTCTCAACGTTGCTTGCCGGGATCATGGCCCCCTGCCCACCGGAGAGGCCTTTTGCCTTGCAGACTTCGAAAAAACCCTCCAGCTTCTCGTTCACGCCCCCGATCGCCTGCACCTCGCCTTTCTGGTTCACGGAGCCGGTAACCGCGATCGATTGTTTCAGCGGGAGGCCGGCAAGCGCCGAGAGAATCGCGTACAGCTCCGTGCTGGACGCCGAGTCCCCGTCCACGCCCCCGTAGCTCTGCTCGAAGACGATTTTTGCGGAAAGCGAGAGCGGCTTGTCCTGCGCGTACTTGTTCGCAAGGTAGCCGCCAAGGATGAGCACCCCCTTCGTGTGGGTCGGGCCGCCCAGCAGCGCCTGCCGCTCGATGTCGATGATCCCGTCCCTCCCGATCCCGACGCTCGCTGTCACCCGCGAGGGCCTGCCGAACGCGAAGTCGCCGAGCTCCATCACCGAGAGCCCGTTGATCTGCCCGACCTGCGACCCTTTTGTATCGATGAGGTAGACCCCGCGCGTGATGAACTCCTGGATCTTCTGCTGGATCAGGTTGGACCGGTAGATCTTCTCCTCGATCGCCTTCGTGATATGCTTCACGGTCACGTTCTCCGCCTTCTCCTGCTCGGCATAGAAGTCCGCCTCGCGGATAAGGTCGGCGATGTTCGAGAACCGTGTCGAGAGCTTCTTCCTGTCCTCAGCGAGCCGCGAGCCGTACTCCACGACCTTTGCGACCGCGGAACTGTCCAGGTGTCGAAGGCCGGACCGCCTGCAGAGCGTGCAGATAAACGAGGCGTAGCTCTTCGCGCTCCCGTCGTTCCTCTCCATGACCACATCGAAGTCCGCCCGCACCTTGAAGAGCTCGGGGTAGTCGGGGTCCTTCTCGTTCAGGATCTGGCTGATGTCGGGCGTGCCGATTAAAATGACTTTGATGCCCAGCGGGATCGGGCGGGGCTTGAGCCCCTTCGTCGGGATGAACCCTGCCTGCTCCCCCGGCTCCTCGATGGACACCTTCTCCGTCTTCAGCGCGGACTTGAGCGCCTCCCACGCCATCGGGTACCGGAAGAGGTCGAGGACCGGAATCACGAGGTAGCCACCGTTCGCCTTGTGAAGCGAGCCGGCGCGGATCATGGTAAAGTCGGTCGAGAGCATGCCGAACTGGACCTCCTTCTCGGTCTTCCCCAGGAGGTTCGCGTAGCTCGGGATCTCCGCAAAGACGACCGGCGCCCCTTCGGATGCCCCGTTGTCCACGATCACGTTCACCTCGTACTTCCGGAACGCGAGGTCTTTTGCGGCCCACTGCCGGAACTGGGGCGGGACCTCCTGCTGCTGCGGCGCCGGTGCAAGGAACACATCCAGGTTCGCAAGGATATCCTTCTTCACGCTCTCCACGTACGCGAGCACGTCGGGCACCTTCCCGTACTTCTCGTTAAGGCCTGCAAGGAGGTGGCCGATCGCGTACAGGGCGATCTCGCTGTTGAGCGCGCCGATCACCTCCACCACTTTCGCGTCCAGGTCCCTCAGCTTCCGGAACCCGGCCCGCAGCTCCGGGTCGAGGGCTTCCCTCTTCCGGACCATCTCGGCCCGGACTTCGTCGGGAAGGGCCTCGAACTCCTGCTGCGCGAGCGGCCTGCCCTCGGGAGCCGGGATGACCATGAGGCCGGTCGGCCCCATCTGGATGACAAAGCCCTGCCGTGCGGCGCTCCCGTTGATCTCCACGACGATCTTCTCCCGCTCCGTGTCGAGTTTTGATAACGCCTCCTGCCGCTTGGTCGCGTAGTCCTCGCTCTCGAAGGACTTGGGGAGCACCCTCCTCGCCTCGGTGATGAACGAGGCCATGTCCGCCTTCAGCTCACCGGCCTTCCCGGCGGGGAGCCGGATCGCGAGGGGCTCGTACGGGTCGGCAAAGTTGTTGACATAGACCCAGTCGTCGGCCTTCGGCTTGGTTTTTGCGAGCTCCGAGAGGAACTTCTTTACAGCAGTCCTCCTGCCGGTGCCCGGCAGGCCGGCGACGTAGATATTGAAGCCCTGCTCCCTGATCCCGAGCCCGAATCTGAGCGCGGTGAGAGCCCTGTCCTGGCCGATGATCTCTTCCGTTGCGGTCAGCGTTTCCGTTGTCGCGCACCCGACCTTTGATGGCGGGTAGATGGCGCGCAAATCCTTTGCAGGCAATGCCCTGATCATACCGGTTCACCCTGTTCTGTCATGGTTTTTTTACCCTGCCGATCCGGCAGGTTTTTCACCGGGAAGGCCTGATCCCTCCCGGGCTGTCCGGCTCCCGGCCCGATCCTGCGGGATCATGCCGGAAGATCCGGGATTTTCCCGTGCTCCTGCTCGTACCGATGCACGGCGTGCGGCGATCCCGCAAGGATGCGGCGGGCCGTGTTGAACACGCTCGGCGTTTTTTGTGCATCGAGCCCCGCGAGGAGGCCGGCGAGGATCGCGACAAGCGGCACCTGGTCTGCCTCCCCCATGGAATCGAGCGGTCCGAATACCCGGAGCACCGATACGGCGGAATGCTCGTTGACCGGCGCCAGCCTGAGGAGCGTCCTGTGCAGGAACGATCTCCCCTCCTCCGTCTGGAGGGACTTCTTCCGGTTTAAAGCGAACCTGCCGTAGAGCGCCCGCTGGTCGTTTGCCTGCTCGATCCGGAACGCACCCGATGTCTCGGCCTGCATAACGAAGGAAAGCGCGTCCCGGCTGCTGTTGCCGGCAACTGCCGCAAGGAAGTTCTCCCAGCTGACCGGGTTTTTTGCCGACTCTGATCCGAAATCGTCAAGCAGGGCATGCCGGTCGGCAGCCGAGCTGTCCATGTACAGGCTGAACGCCACAAGCCGGTCGGTCGCGCACTCCGCTCCTTTGAACTGGTCTTTGATGATCGTATGGATCTCCGGTGTGTCGAGCCGGGAGAGGACGGAGAGCGCGGTGTTCCTGACCTGCCGCCGCTTTATCGCGAGCAGTTCCTGGTGCAGCGTATCCCGCCGTGCGTCCCGGTAGTGCAGCGACGAGTAAAGGTCGAGCAGCCCCTGCGTATGCTGGGATGCGATGGACGAAAGGATCCGCTCGCGGACATCCCAGAGCGCCTGGTACCGGTGGGCGTACTGGTTGTCCGGCACGGACTCGAAGATGGTTAAGAACTGCCCGCCGGCCCTCATCATCAGGTCGTTGTCGGTGAGCAGCCGGAAGAAGAGGTCCGTGCAGGCAGTATCCGGGACTGCCGACGGGTCCTTGAGCATCCGCACCTTCTCCCGGTCCATGATCTTTGTAAAAGCGATGTACCGGCAGACGATGTCGCTGTCCCGCTCCGCCTGCAGGTACAGCTCCGGAAGCGGCGGTTCGCAATCCACCTTCCCGTAGAAGGAGTACCCCCGGTTCACGGAGATGAACGCGGGCTGCTGACCGCACTCAAGCGTGACCGTCTGTTCAGCGGCCTCGACACGGACAAGTGTTTCGGCGAGATCATTCCCCTCAGCGTCCACGAGCGCGATTTTAACCGGGAATATCCAGCGTTTCCCCGGGCTGTCCCCCGACTGCCGGAGGCGCAGGGTTTCGGTTTTCTCGACGCTGTCGTAGGAGGCCGAAACGGAGAGCGTGGGATAGCCGGTCTGCTTCAGCCACCCTTCCGCCATGGGGGCGAACTCCTGCCCGGAGATCTCCTCCATCGCCTCTACCCACTGGGCCCGGGTCGCGTTCCCGTGACGGTACCTCCGGTGGTACAGGTCGAGTCCTTTGACGAACTGCTCCTTTCCCATGAATGTCTCGACCATCCGCACGAACTCCGGGGCTTTCTTGTACGTGATGTCGGTGATCAGCTCGTTGGGGTCGTTGAACCCGTCCGGCTCGACCGGCATGGATGCGGCCCCGGCATCAAGGTCGAGCGTCCCGCTCCCCGGCGCAAGCAGCATGAGGACGGTCTGCAGCCGGGAGTAGTCCTCCCCGGCATGGAACGCGTGGTACTGGTTCTCGACATGGACGGTGACCGCCTCGTTCAGCCAGATCTCGAACGGGGACGCGCCGGTCACCTCCGAGCCGTTCAGGTTGTGGTAGAACTCGTGCGCTTTTACCCGGGCGAGGTACTCGTACGACGGGTCCGTCATGAAGGAATACGGCATGATCCGGTTTGCCGTAATCGTCGTGTTCCCCACGTTCTCCATCCCGCCGAAGTCCGAGTTCTGCATCGCGATCTCGCGGTAGGTGTCGCCGGTGTATTCGTAGCCGGTGACGATCTCCGCCGAGAGCGAGCGGAGCTCCTTTCTCACGCTGTTCAGCTGCGGGTTGTACGGGTTCTTTTTTTTCAGGCGGTTCAGGCCGGAGACAAGCTCGTAGATCCGCTCCCGCACTGATAGCGACCCGTACCTGCCCGGGCCGGTGAAGATGTTCACCCAGAGCACCGCGTCGTGGAGGATGTCGAGGGCCTGGCCCGCGATCACGGGGTCGGAACCCGGCAGGGATAAGATCTCGAGCCTGCAGGTCCTGCCGTCCGGGTACTCGCACTCCTGCGAAAATGTCGCGTACGTCCCGCACCCGAGGAAGAAGAGGTAGGGGGCCATCGGGGTGATTGTGTTCGAGTACGTGATCTTATCCCGGCCGGGCCCGGCCCGCTGCCGCTGCTGCGACACGTCGCCGTTTGTTATCAGGTTCGTATACCGTTCATCCGCGATGATCGTCGTCGTGTACGTGCATTTCGCCGTCATGTCATCGATGCAGGGGACGAGGCGCTGGAACCCCCACTGCTGGCACTGGGTGATCTGCTGGGGCGGCGCGCCCGGCGGGGTCTCGTCGTAGTACAGGCCTTCGAGGATGTTCTTCGTCGGGCGGCAGACCGTCTCGGTATGCAGGATGAATTTTGTCTGCGGCGGGACCGGCTGTCCGAACCGGACCGAAAGCAGGCTTTTTCCGGCATCGTAGGAATACGAGCATGGGTATGCCTCGCAGCGCACGGTAAGGATATCGAGGTTTTTTGCGTTCAGCGCAAGTTCGGAGAGCGGGGACTCGCGGGACTCCGCGTGCAGGTCGGAGGTCACCTTCGTGTGGTCGTCGTAGACGTCGAAGGTGAGGTCCATGTGGATGACGCGGACCGGGATCTTCCCGAAGTCCTCCCTGTAGTACCGGAACATGCGGCTTTCCATGGCTGGCCTCCCATCCTGTTGAGTGTGCTCGATGCCGGTATATATATGGGTATGGATAGTGCCGGGACTGGTGCAATGGCATGGCCTGCTCCCCGCCACCTTTATCCCCTCCCTCCGCCCATGCACCCGTGATCTGTCATGGAGATTGTACCGGACATTTACGGCGGAAGGCGCAGGAATGGTATGCGGGAAAGAATCGTGGTACAGGTACCAGGAGCAGCGGTGATGCATGGATTTCTTTGGCGCGGCGTATAAGGGCCGGCCTCCGTGGGACATCGGCCGGCCCCAGAAAGAGTTCATCGAACTTGTCAGAAGGGGGGAGGTGACCGGGCCGGTCCTTGACATCGGGTGCGGGACGGGCGAGAACGCCCTCTTTTTTGCAGCGGAGGGGTTCGAGGTCTGGGGGATTGATGCAACTCCTCTCGCGGTTGAGAAGGCGCAGGAAAAAGCAGCCGCACGAAATCTTGCTGTGCAGTTCCGGATCCTCGACGCACTCAGCCTGACCCGGCTCGGCAGGACGTTTGGCACCGTCACCGACTCGGGGCTCTTCCACACGCTCTCCGATGAAAACCGCCCGGTCTTTACGGAAAATCTTGCAGCCGTCCTGCCATCTGGCGGGAACTACTTCATGCTCTGCTTCTCCGATCTCGAGCCGCCCGGCTACGGCCCGCGGAGGATAAAACAGCAGGACATCCGGGACACGTTCCGTAACGTGTGGTCAGTCAACTACATCAGGCCGGCGGTCTTCGAGAGCAACACCCGGAAGGAAGGATCAAAGGCGTGGTTCTCATCAATAACAAAAAAGTGAGCGGCCGGTGCAGGGCTGCCGGCACAACCCTCAAGAGCGATTCGAAACCAACAGCTACAGGAAGGTGACGGGCATGCCGGGGGAAGGCAGGTGCAGGTTCTGCAAGCCGTACGCGGACGATATCGTAGCGAAAAACGAGCTCTGCTACGCACGCTGGGACCGGTTCCCGGTCAGCAAGGGCCACCTCCTGGTTATGCCGTTCCGGCACGCGCCGGACTATTTTTCCTTAAATACGGAAGAGAAGCACGCGATGACTGACCTCATCGACGTGTGCATCGGGATCCTGAACGGGAATTTCCAGCCCGACGGGTACAACATCGGGTACAATATCGGGGCCGCGGCAGGCCAGAGCGTGATGCACTGCCACTGCCACATCATCCCCAGGTACCGCGGTGACACGGACAATCCCAAGGGCGGGATCCGGCGCGTGGTCGCCGGCATGCACTACAAGGACAACCCGATGCGGAAGGCATCGGACGCACGGTTAAAATGAAGCCTCCGGGGGCGGGGCGTTTCAGCTCACGACAGCCCTGCTGAACGTGCGCAGCGCGATTGCGAACATGACAAGGGCAAAGAGAACAAGCGCGAGGAACGAGAGTACCACGTCCCCGGCCGTGTACATGTAGTGGTTGCCGAGCGCGTAGAAGTCCGGGCCGATCGCGAAGTAACGGATGCCGTTGACGAGGTAGGTGAGCGGGTTTGCCGCGGTTGCCGCCTGCAGGAAGGGCGGGAAGGACTCGGCAGGGTAGAGGGCGTTCGAGACAAAGAAAAGGGGGAGCGAGAGCAGCGTGATCACGGCCTGCAGCCCCTCAGGGCTCTCCATTAATAGCGAGATCGTGGAGGAGAGGAAGAGGAATCCCAGCGAGAAGACACCGACGAATAGGAGGATCCCTGCAACCGCGACTGCGGCCTGCAGGATCGTAAGGCCGGTGAAGAACTTCACGCCGATCAGCAGGCCGAAGAGCATGATGATGATGACCTGGATGAACGATTTGGTCATCCCCGAGAGGCTGATGCCGAAGAGCACGTGCGAGCGGGGCGCGGGGCTCGCGAGGATCTCCCGGAGAAGCCCCCAGAGCTTGTCGAAGAGGAGGCTGATCCCGCCAAAGAGGCTCGTAAAGAGGGTGGTTAACGCCATCACCCCGGCCGCCATGAAAGTGAGGTACGGGACGGCAACCGCGCCTGCAGGGACCGGGTAGAGGGCAGCGAACCGGTCGAAGCTGCTCGTCATCGCGATCCCGAAGAACGCCATCCAGAGCGCCGGCTGGACAAGCGAGGAGAAGAGCAGCGCCCGGAACCGGACGAACCGGAGCATGTCGCGCCAGTAGATCGTTGTAAATTCGGTGCCCATACTCTTACCCCCGGATCTCCCTGCCCGTGAAGTGGACGAAGACGTCGTCGAGCGTCGGTTTCTTTAAGTTCGCGGACATGACCTCGATCCCTTCCGCCTTGAGCCGGTCGAGGATCGCGGGGAGGCACTTCGTGCCGTCTGTCGTGATGATGACCGAGAGCCCGCGGAACGCGGGGCGTATGTCCTTTACCTCTGAAAACGTCCGGAGAACCGTAGTTGTTTTTACATCATCAGCAGTCTCGATATAGATGATGTCCTGCCCGAGCGCGTTCTTCAGCTCGTAGCTCGTGCCCGAGGCGATGATCCGCCCGTGGTCGATGATGCTGATCCGGTCCGAGAGGCTGTCTGCCTCGTCCATGTAGTGGGTGGTCAGAAAGATCGTCGTCCCCTCCCGGTTCACCTGCCGGATATAGTCCCAGACATGGATCCGGCTCTGCGGGTCGAGCCCAAGCGTGGGCTCGTCCAGAAAGAGCACTTTCGGCCGGGTCATCAGCCCGCGTGCGATCTCGAGCCTCCGTTTCATCCCGCCCGAGAGGTGCTTGACGAGCACGTCCCGCTTCAGCTCCAGTTCGACGAGCCGGATCATCTCGTCGATCCTGTTGCGCCGCTCCGCATGGGGCATCGAGTAGAGCCGCCCGTGGAACTCCAGGATCTCCCAGACGGTCAGGTCACGGTCCAGCGTCTCCTCCTGGAAGACGATCCCGATCGCCCTGCGCACCTCCTCCGGGTCGGAAGCGACGTCGTGCCCCGCGACACGGACGGTCCCCTGCTGGAGGGCAAGGAGCGTTGTCAGCACGTTGATCGTCGTGCTTTTTCCGGCCCCGTTCGGCCCGAGGAACGAGAAGATCTCCCCCGGCTTTACGGAGAACGATATCCCGTTGACCGCAACGGTGTCCTTAAAGGAATGGGTAAGGTTCGCAACCTCGATGACCGGCCCGTCCATGAAAAACTCCTAACAAACGTCTGGCGCAGCTGCTCTTAAACCTGAGGGATGGGGAGGGGTTCGCCATCCTTCAGGAACGGCTACCCTCGCGGTACAGCGCTGCCAGTTCATCCGGACGCAGCGCCCGGTCGTAGATCCTGAACTCGTCGACCTGCCCGGCATAGTTCTGCCCGAACGGCCGCCATGACCCGATGGTCATGACCTCCTCGCCCCCCCCGACCGGCATACCGGACGCGGCGTAAACGTTGACAGGGGCCCCGTTGAGGTACTCGGTGACGTGCGTCCCGTTGTACACGAGGGCCTTATGGTTCCAGCCGGCAGACGGGAGATCGTCCGCGGGCGGGGATGCGGCCTGCGTGCGGATCGCGTTGCCATCGTCGTCCCAGAGCTCCGAGACCCGGGTGCCAAGCGTCCAGCCGGTCCGGGGTTCGGTGCCCGCTACCGCTCCCGCAATCTCGTAGTTGTTACCGGCAATCGAACCGCCCGTGAACCAGAGCGAGAACGTAATATTCGTACGCCCCGCCGCCGGGTTCACGGGGCACCAGAGCAGGCCGGTGCCGGGCAGGAAGACCGAATGGCCTCCGGCGATCCCCGGACCGCTCCTTACAAAGACGCCCTTGACATAGGCATTGTTGCCGTTGCCGGAGGCATCAGGGATCCAGAGGGTCTGCCCGATCTCTTCCTCGAAATCATACCATACCAGGAGGCCCCCCGGCTCTCTCGGCACAAACGACGTGAGGTGGCTGTCCGGCCGGGTCAGGCCAGGGAACTGCCCGGAGACCACCTTGTACGCGCCGGCGGGCAGCGTGGGGACGTTGACCGCAAACGGCAGGAGGACACAGAGGATGATCACTACCATAACAGTCCAGCCGGTCACGATAGCTGAGAATGTCTCGTCATCGATCTTCATGCCCCCGCCTCCCCGATCTCCCGGGCAATGTCCCGGGCACGCGCAAGGATCTCCGCCGCGTCACCCTCACCGGCAATCGCGTCCCCGATCCTGCGCATCAGCTCGTGCACAGCCCCCCGCCGCCGCCAGCCGGCATAGTTCACCAGCTCCGAGGCGTACCGGTACCCGGACGTGAAGTCCTCCTGATAAAGGCTTAACAGGAGCAGCGAGCTGCAGCTCCGGGCGGCACCGGCCGTGTCCCTGCCTGCGATCGCGGCGGCCAGCCGTGCGGTATGCTCCCGCTGCAGGTACTCAGCGATTGCGGCCCTGAACGCTGCTGCATCAGAAAAACGGCCGTCAGGGTTCTTTGCAAGGCACTGCAGTATGATCCCATCGAGGCCTTTTGCGGGCGGGGCAAGGGACGACGGCGGCACCGGTTCCCGGCCTATGATGCCTGACAGTATCTCATTGATATTCTCCCCGGCAAACGGCAGTTGTGCTGTCACGAGCTCGTAGAAGATCGCCCCTGCCTGCCATATGTCCGTCCGTCCGTCTTTTACCGTGCGGAGGACCTGTTCCGGCGCGGCGTACTGCGGAGTAAACGCGGCCTGCGGCGAGGCGACCGGGGACTCCAAGACGACACGGGAGAGCCCCCAGTCGCTGATCTTCGGGACACCGTTGCAGAGGAGGATATTGGATGGCTTGAGGTCCTGGTGGATCACCTTCCTGCCATGGGAGTATACAAGGCCGGAAGCCACCCCGTGCATCAGCCATGCAGCCACCGCGGGGTCGAGAGGTTTCTTCAGCGCCGCAAGCGAGCTGTCGCAGAGCTCCATCTCGATGAACGGGACGGGGAGGATGTTGAAGTCGATCACCTTCACGATGTTCTCACACTCCATCTCCGTCCAGTTGGTAAGCTCGGAAATGAACATCTTCCCGACCGCCTCGTCGTGAAGCAGCGGAAGCTTGACCGCGACCTTCGTCCCGTCCGCCTTTGTCGCAGAGAAGACGCGGGCAAAACCGCCCCACCCGATGAGCTGGCGGTCCCTGTACCGCTCAGCCATCGCCGGGGGAATCGCGACCGCCTCCGGCACGTCCTTTAACGAGACAAGGCCCGGGATCTCGTCCTCGTCCGCTTCGCTGATAACCTGCCCCGCCGTCCCCTTCCTGCCCGTGCGGGGCGGGAGGTAGTACAGCTTGAGGTAGTAGAGCGCGAGCGGGATCACCGTATACACACCGGTGATGCTCAGCGCGATCTTGAGCCACCAGACATACTGGTTCATCCGTGTGGGCCTGTCCCCCCACTCGTAGAGAATGACGAACGTCAGCGCACTGTTCAACAGGAACGTAACTAGGGTTATGAGGTAGAACGCGGTCTCGGCCGCATTGGCGGGGCTTGCAAGGGTACTGAGGCAGAGGGCCTCAAGCATAAAGAGATAGGTGAGGTCGAAGATGAGCACCGGGGTGAACGACCGACGGATCGCAAGGAAGACCCAGACGCCGCAGACAACGATCGCGATGATAAGGACAGCCCATGTAATGGTGAATACCGAGAGGGTGAGGACGGCCATTACTGATCGTCTCTGCCGGGCGGGGTAATAAATACCGGGGTCTGCCGGCGTTCCGGCAGTACCGTTTCCCCTGCTGCTAAATGGGGGCCCTGCATCTTCCGGCCCGTCCCATAATAATATCTCCCGACTCCGGGAATATATATTAAGGGGGCTTTTGATTGAAGTATCCGGAAGATTATGAAAAATATCTGATGCCTGCAGCGTTTCTTGCGCTGAAGATTGCCGAAGTCGAGGCCCGGAACGCCGGTTCGGAATACATCGAGCCGGAACACATCTTCATCGGTTTACTGAGCCCCGAAAAGGTACTGGGAAAAAAAAGCCCGTCCGCAAATGACCGGAAGATGGAGAGGGTTGCGGAGGAATGGGAGGCCATCGTAACCCTGCTTGGAATCGCCGGCCACAACGCAACAGTGCTCCGCAGGCTTACGCGGGCCGCCCATCCCCGTGGCAAATCTGACAGGGATCGCAGGAGAGTCCCCTTAAGCCAGGCTGGCATAGAATGCATCCTGCGGGCCATCCACGCCGCGGGCGGAAGGACTGTGACTGCTGCCGGCCTCTTCTCGGCAGTCATGGTGCAGCCTGGAACCATCATCCACGACGTGCTCGCCGAGGCACGGAAGTGCATCGCCGCCGACCGAAGGACCGACGTCCTGCTCCCGTCCGTAACGAGCCTGATTGCGGGCGGCAGGCCAATGCCCTCCCTGAACAGTGATGACATCCGGAATCTTTTCGACGAGATTGGGAGATACCGCAACACGCATAAACAGTGGATGCAAGGGAGCGACGAGTATTCCGCCATCCGGCTGGCGATCAACCGGAACGTTGCAGCCCTTGCCGTCTCATTCCTGGAGAAGGAGGACTCTGAAGGGCTTATTTCCGCACTCATGCTGGCGGTCCCCAGTTCCACGGAGGAAGAACTATCATGTGCGGAGATCATCACAGCGATCGGGGAACTCCGGAACGAGGGGAAAACTCTTCCGGACGACCTGAAATCTCGCATCAACGAACTGCTGAAGAAGCTGCTGAAGGATGACCGGGGCCGTAAGAAGGAGAGAGAGAAATGATTCCGCTGCCGGCGCCGTGCCGGTGAACAGGGATTATAACGGGAGCATATGGGAAAACTGTTCGTAACCGCCGACTGCCATTTTGGTAACAAAGAGGTGATCCGCATATTTTCCCGCCCGTTTGCAATCGTTGAGCAGATGGACCGCACCATTGCAGCGAAATGGAACCGCGTGGTCGGGCCGGACGACACCGTGATAGTGATCGGCGACTTCTGCACCGAGCCGGAGGACCGAAAACGGCTGCTTAAGGAACTTTCCTGAAACAAGATCCTAATCCGGGGAAACCATGACCGGGGCGGGCCGGAGGCCGGGACCGACCATCTCGTCCTCTCGTACCGCGGGCAGGTGGCGTTCCTTATCCACAACCCGGTCCATGTCCCCGCAGGCTGGGACGGCTGGGTGATTCACGGCCACCGCCACGCGGGGGCGCAGGCCCAACCGTTCATCAACCATGGCCGCAGGACCGCCAATGTCGCCGTTGATTGTACAGGGTACATACCGGTCGGGATCGACCTGATCTTAACGGCGGGTGCCTGACGAAAGGTGCCGGAATAGTACTGGCCACCGCAGCCCGGCCACCGGAGGGACAAAAGTTATATCGTTCCGATCCGCAAGGGATCTCTTCGTATGTGCACGAGCCCTCCCTGCCCGCACGGCTGCCGGCAGGTCTCCGGGTCAGGCCGGCAGAAGCAGCAGCACATGTTCCGGACCTATATCCGGGTCTATGACAACAACCGGAAACAGCACGCCGCCCCGGTCGGCTGGTGGTGCCCGGGCTGCCACCTGTTTGTTAACGACTCACGGTGACCTGTCCTGCGGCATGAAAACCCGGATCGCCGAATTTATCTTTTCTCCCGCAATACCCTTTACTGGAACATAAGAATGGCACGAGCGTGCGACAAGTGCGGCGCCCCGGCTGCCGACAACCAGTCACAGTTCTGCAACCGCTGCGGCGGGCCTGTAAAAGACCTGCCGGACTCGGCGCTTCCCGTCTGCAAAAAATGCGGTTTTCCCGCGCTCGATACAAAGTCCGAGTTCTGCACCCGGTGCGGTTCGAGATTTACCGGGGAGCCGCAAACAAAGTTACCCGTCTGCAGGAACTGCGGGCACGAGATCCCGGACCCGGAGGCCGGCTTCTGCAACCGGTGCGGGACACCCTCCCGCGGGCCCGGCGCGGGTGTAAAACCGGCGCAGGCCCCCGAGCCGGTCGTGCTCGCAAAGAGGAGACACGCGGTCACACCGGAGACCGCGGCCGACTGGAGCCCCTTTTCCGAGGATGACGAGGGAACGGGCGCCGTCCAGGCGCTCCTTGACAGGAAGAAGAGGGGCCGGCTCCCGATCGGCCCCGGGGCGGCCGGGGACCTCAACGGCAGCCCACCTGAACATGGCTATCCCTTGGAAAAGAAATACGCCCACCTCCCGCTCGTCTCTGACGAGATGAGGGCGTTGAAACCGGACGCGGAGTCCCTACTGCCCGATGACGGGAGCAGGGGGGCGAAGAAGACGGACAGTGCCGGGAAAAAAGGGCTCATGAACTTTTTTAAGAAGAAGCAGGGCTGAAGAGTACCGCCTGCCTGTTAACCACAGCCGTCCCGGCGTTACCATGCGGCTTGTTTTATTCCGGGAACGGTAACGGTCTTTCCTCTCCCCAAATCCTTACGATCCGATAATCGTGTAGAGGCCGGCAAGAGGCAGCGTGTTGATCACGTCGCCAGCAGCAAGCCAGCCCCGGCGGGCTGTCGCGATCCCGAGGTCCATGGTGCGGAGACCTTCCGTTTTATGGGCGTCCGTGCCGATCGCGAACTTAACACCGTGCTTTTGGGCGGCCATGCAGGCAGTATCCGGAAGGTCCAGCCGTGCAGGGTGGGCATTGATCTCCAGACTGACGCGGAGACCGGCTGCGGCCTTTGCAACGGCGGCAACGTCGAACCGTGACGGTTCGCGCTGCAGGAGGATCCTGTTGGCCGGGTGGGCGAGGATGTCGAGGTTGTCATTGTGCATAGCGGCGATCAGGCGATCGGTCATGCGCTGCTCCTCCATATCCGGCGCAGAGTACACGGCAGCGAATACTATATCAAGGTCGGCAAGCAATGCGGCGCTGACATCAAGCACCCCATCCTTTTCGATGCTGCACTCGATCCCGGCAAGTACGGTTATGCCTTCAAGCACCCGGTTCACCTTTTCGATCTCCGCCCGCTGTTCTGCTATCTTTTCCCCATCAAGCCCACGCGGGAACTTATCGCCCTTCGCATGGTCGCAGACAGCGATGTACTCGTAACCGAGGGCTTGCGCAGCTTCGGCCATCTCACGGATGGAATGGGCCCCGTCACCCCATGCCGTGTGGATGTGGATGTCCCCTTTTACCGCATTGTACGGGAGGATTTCCGGAAGTATCCCGGCCTCCGCCGCTTCGACCTCGCCGCGGTTTTCCCGGAGCTCTGGCGCGATATAAGCAAGGCCGAGCGCACCGTACATCCCTTCCTCGTCACTGCCGGCAATTACCATGTCGTTACTGCGATCAAAAAGGCCGTACTCGTTCAGCTTTTAGCCCAGCCCTATCGCCCGCCTCCGGAGCGCTATGTTGTGCTCCTTGGAGCCGGTAAAGTAGAGGAGCGCCGCGCCGTACTGCCCCTCCTCCACGACCCGCAGGTTGACCTGCAGGCCTGAGCCGAGCACTACCATGCTCCGGGTCGGCCCCCGCTTAGCAACCCGGCCGATCGCAGGCAGCGAGCAGAACGCCTCCATCACCTGCTCCGGTGCCGGCGAGATCATGAGGATATCGATATCACCAACCGACTCCTTCCTCCTCCGGATAGACCCGGCAACGCTGATCCGGCCCGTTGCGGGGTTGCGGGCCAGTGCAGAGACGATCTTCTCCGCAACCGGCAGGATGTCGCCGAGAAGGGGCCGCGCCCCGGGGCGCTGCTGCCCCGGATCGTCACTAAGATCCGCCTCTCGTTCTGCTCCCCGAAGCCCGGAAGGTCACGGACCCGCCCGGCTGCGGCCGCCGCTTCCAAGTCCCGGACATTCCTGACATTAAACTCCTTAACAAGCACCTTCACCCTCTTCAGCCCGATTCCCTCGATTCCGGAGAGCTCCTGCACGCCCTCCGGCAGCTCCTTTCTCAGCTTTTCGAGATACGAAAGCCCCCCCGTCCCCACAATCTCGCAGATCTTGGCAGCGATGTGGGTGCCCACTTCGGGGATCTTTTCAAGCTCCCCCGGCCCGCTCACTTCCGCGATGTCCTCCCGCAGTGCCTCGACGGCCCGCGCCGCCTTCGCGTACGCCTGCGGCTTGAACCGCTCCCCCCTGGCGTTCAGGATCTCGGCGGCCTCGTACAGGATGGCGGCGACACGGCGGTTGTTCTCTTTTGCAGAGAGGTCCATGGCAATATACCCCTTGGCAACGGGGGGTAATGAAGGTTCATGGCAGGTGCATAACGGCCGCCCCCTTTTTGCGGATCATTCCATAAGCTATTCAAGCTGAAGAGGACGATTATTCAGGCTAAGGACGTGGTTAAGTATCGGGCCGGACTATCTCGGCATGGCAGCTATACCGCTTCTGATCCTCGCCGCACGGATCATCGAGACCAGCATGGAGACCATCCGGACCATCTACATCACCCGGGGGCATGCCGACCTGGCCTCCTACATTGGGATCGTCAAGACCGGCATCTGGCTTTTATCTACAGGCCTTGTGCTTTCCAACCTGCTAGACTACTGGAGCGTGCTTGCCTACCTCGCAGGTTACGGGATCGGGACGCTGATCGGGATCCGGATCGAGGACTGGATCTCGATCGGGTACGTGATCGTCCGGATCATCACCCCGGCCGACCCCCAGCCTGTCACAGCACGCCTCGCGGAGCTCGGGTACGGCATGACCCGGATCGAGGGCTCGGGGAGTTTCACGTCAACCGTCACCATCATTTTCATGATCGTACCCCGGACCGAACTGTCCCGGCTCCTTGACGTCATCTCGAGGGAGTTTCCCTACCTGCTGTACACCATCGAGGACGTCCGCACGATCCGTGACGGCGCGAAGATCTTCCACAAGGACGCAAAGAGCCGGATCCTCGGGTTCTTCGGGCTGTGAGCGGGAAAGCGCCGGATTGCAGGGTCCTGCTGCTTTAAGGTTCATGCAGGCAGGTTGCGTGCGGGGAAACGGATATGCTCCTTTGTAAATGTCAATAAGAAAGCACCGGGTTCCTGTTTACAGCCTGTTTTTACGGAAACCGGGGGACGAGACAGGATCAGAAAAAGTGAGGATGATGAGTATCCGGTCCGCTGCATCACTGAACAGGGTTTCTTCCCCAGAAATCATCCAGAATCCCGGTATAGGAATCGAGGAGGTTCTGTGTCGCCGAAAGAACCCGCGCCGTGATTGCGATGCTCGTCATCGGATCAAGTTCGATTGCCTTGTTATATGCCTTTATTGCTTCCTGGTATGTCTGGGTTGATCTGAACACATCAGCCGGTACCGCTCCCTGCCAGGAACCGGACCCCCCGGGAACCGCAGTCAGGGGCTTTATAAAGGCAGGACCGGAAGGACT
The DNA here is from genome assembly GCA_002067895.1 of Methanoregula sp. PtaU1.Bin051. GTDB lineage: Archaea > Halobacteriota > Methanomicrobia > Methanomicrobiales > Methanospirillaceae > MVRE01. The sequence goes on from MVRE01000017.1 coordinate 80,614, forward strand.
GTCCCCCGTCACATCTTCGACTGATCCGGGGGCTTTGCCGTGCCGCGGGACTGCGGTTTCATTGCACCGAGGCCGAGCAGCGGGTCGTGCTTCTTCTTCTTTTGGCCGGCAGATGACTTGTTACCGGCGCCGGCCGGTGCCTTTCCAAGGAAGCACTCCACCAGGTCGCGGCCGCCGGCACAGGTCCGTTCCTTCAACTCCGTGCAGTCTTCGCAGGAAGGCACCTGAGTCGGCAGCAGCGAGGGGAAGTGGTTCTTCCAGAGCGTCGCGTCGATCAGACCCTCGTCAAGAAACCTTCGGATGTGCCGCGCCGTGTACTTCATGCAGGAAGTATTGGGAATTCATTCACCTATGCCCTTTTTCTCAGGCAGCGGGGATCCTTACAGGCCGGAAACGGGTGAGCAGGAGCTATTGGCTGAACGAAGAAAAAAATGAGTGCCGGTTACTTCTTCTCCCACCGGATCAGCTCGGCCACCTTCGAGAGCGTGCTGCCCCGCCGGATCTCCTCGCGGATCCTCTCCTCGTTCTTGCGCACCTCGAGCGCCCGCCGGGCGACCTCGTAGGCCCGCTCGCGGGGGATCACCACGACCCCGCTCTCGTCAGCAATGATCCAGTCCCCAGGACGGACGTACTGCCCGCCGCACTTTATCTCCGCGTTGATCTCCCCGAATCCCTTGGGCTCGCCGGCATTCGGGCAGACGGCCTTTGCATAGAGCGGGAACTTCATCTTCTTTATATCATCCACGTCCCGGACGGCACCGTCGATTATGACCCCGGCAATCCCCCGCTTCATGCAGCTTAACGTCGCAAGCTCCCCCCACGGGGCCACGTGCGTGCCGCCGTCATTGTTGATTACAAGGACCTCGCCGGGCTTTGCGACATCGATCGCTTCGACCGGCTTCGCCCAGTCGCCGGCAAAGGTCTGGACGGTCACGGCTTTTCCCGCAACCCTGACATCGCCGCAGATAGAGACGATCCCTTCCATCGCACCCTTGCGGTGCATCGCGTCGGTCGCGTTCGGGGCCGAGACCTTTGAGAGTATCTCGAGTATCTGGTCATCGAGCGGGACCTGCTTCACTTTTGCGGCTTTCGGCCGGTCGATGGCCCTGCGGATCGCCTTTGCCGAGCCGGTCACATCCCGGGAGCGTACAATATTACCCCCGACGATCACGATCGCAGCCCCTGCCTGCACGGCCTCACCGGCAGAATCAGCGTCAATCCCGCCGGCGACCGCAAGCTCGGCAGATAGCCCTGTGCCAGAAAGCGACCGGAGCAGTTCAAGGGAGCTCATCCCCTTCATCTGCTGGTCGATGCCGGTGTGGGCGGCGATTATATCCACCCCCATCCGGTCCAGCTCGGCCGCACGCTTCACCGGGTCCGGCGCATTGATTAAGTCCGCCATCAGCCGGACTCCGTACAGCCGTGCGGCCCGGACCGCCTCCTCCACGACCGCATCGTCCGCGTCAGCAAGGATCCCGACAACGGAGGCCCCCGCCTTTGCCGCCATCTCCACCTCCAGCGTACCGGTGTCGGCAACCTTCATGTCGGCAACGATCGTGCGGCCCATAAACTTCTCTTTCAGTGCCCGGACGGCCTGCATCCCCTCGCTCTTGATAAGCGGCGTTCCCGCTTCGATCCAGTCCGCACCGCCGGCTACCGACTCCTCCGCGATCTGCAGGGCTCTTGCAAGTTCGGTTACATCTAAGGCCACCTGCAGGACCGGTCTCTTCATAAGCACCATGATGGTTTGAGGGACGGCGAGATAAGGGTTGCCTCAGGAATCACACACACTCCGCCCTGCCAACATTTTATCTGATTGAACGACAGACTTTTTTTCCGCACAGCCCATGGACATCCTGTCGGTCATCTTAATCATCGCCGGCCTCTGTCTTTTTGAGACGATAAGCTCGATTGACAATGCTATCATCAACGCGGAGGTCCTGTCCACCATGGGGGAACGGGCAAAGCGGTGGTTCCTGCTCTGGGGCATCCTCTTTGCGGTCTTTGTGATCCGCGGCGTGCTCCCGTGGCTGATCGTGTGGCTCGCGACACCGTCCCTCGGCCCGGTCGGGGCGTTCTTCGCCACCTTCTCGTCCGATCCAGCCGTGATTTCGGCGATCGAGCAGTCGGCCCCGGTCCTGCTGATGGGCGGGGGAGTGTTCTTAATCTTCCTCTTCTTCCACTGGATCTTTTTGGAAGAGAAGCACTACGGGCTCCGGGGCGAGCGGTACATCGAGAGCAAGGGGGTCTGGTTCTTTGCCGTAGTCTCGGTCCTGCTTGCCGCAATCGTCTGGTTCGCTCTTTCGGTAAACCCGTTAATGGCGTTCGGGGCCGTGGTCGGATCGACGGCGTTTTTCATCGTCCACGGTTTCCGGCAGAACGCTGAGCTGCAGGAGAAGAAGATGATGGGGGCTGAAATGTCGGACATCTCCAAGCTCTTCTACCTCGAGGTGATCGACGCGACCTTCTCCATCGACGGCGTGCTCGGCGCGTTCGCGTTCACGCTCTCTGTGCCGCTCATCCTGATCGGGAATGGCCTCGGGGCATTCGTGGTCCGCGAGATGACCATGAAGAACATCTCCACGATTAAGAAGTACATCTTTTTAAAGAACGGGGCCATGTACTCCATCCTGTGCCTTGGGACGATCATGGTGCTTGATGCCTTCGGCCTCCACATCCCGCCCTATTTCTCGCCGGTCGTGACGTTTGCCGTCGTCGGGTTCTTTTTGTTAAAATCGGTAAAAAATCTGAAGGAAAACGGCGGGAAGCCGCACGCGTCATAAATAAGAAAAAAGGCAGGCAGGAACTCCTCAGCTTATCGCCACAAAGGTACTATTCACTCTGCCTTGAACTTCTCCCGGAACAGGACCTTCTTTAAGTCCTTCTTTTGCGCAAACTCAATATCGACCGGGTTTCCCGCGGGGACGAGCGAGACAAGCGCGTAACCGTCCGGCACGTCCAGCAGCTTGCGCACCGGTTCGGCGTATTCCTTCTTCTCGCCGGCAACCCAGCAGCTCCCGATGCCGTAGGCCTGCAGGGCGAGGATTATGTTCTCGGTTGCCGCACAGCAGTCCTCGAGGTAATACTTCGCCTTCTTTTCCCCGAAGATTGCAAAACAGACCGCCGCATCGGCGATATGCTTCCCATGGTCCGTTAAGTCGGCGATCTTTTTCAGCATCGCCTTGTCCTTAACGACCCCGAACAGCCAGGGCTGTACGTTCATCGCCGTCGGGGCGTGGCGGGCGCACTCGATCACGTCGGCAATCACCGGGTCGGGAATCGGGTCGGTCTTGAACTTCCGGATGGAATGGCGGGACTTGATCACCGTTGTAACTACGTTCATGGTGCAGGATTAGCATTCCGGCAGATAAAAAATTTCGGGATTGCGGGGGTCAGCGCCGGTGGTAAGAGAACATGACCGCCGCTGCAATGCCGGCAGTCAGGGATAAGAACGCCCCGAATCCCGGGGTACGTGTCGGCGATGTCCTGGCCGGCGCGGTTGTTGCCGAAGCGGACGTCTCCGGTGCAGCGGTCGTCACTTCCGCCGTCGTTATGGTCATTACGGGAACTGTCGTTGTCACCTTTGCAGTCGTCTGCGCCGTTGTTACGGTAGTTGCCGTTGTCGTCGCTGTCGTTGCCGTGCCGACAGTTATCAACGGGTTCCTCTCCTGGACGAGCACGGTCACCTTTGCCGACTTCGTCTTGCCCTCAGCCGGGTAGTTGTCCATCATGCTGTTCGCGTTGCACTCTGCCCATATCGTAAACGTCCCCGGGCCGTACCTGGAGTTACCGCTGTCCCAGAACTTCCCGGTATAGAACGGGGTCGTCGTGACCGGGATATCGGTCAGCTGGTTGCTGGTGCCGGCCTTGTTGGTCACGGACGACATGATTGCACCGGTGGGTGTCTGGAAGTTAATCGTGACCGGGGCGCCTCCACCGGGCACACCCGCCCTCTGCCCTATCGTGTACAGGTTGGTCTCGATCCGGAACCGTGCCTCGTCCCCGCGGTAGAGCCACTTGTTCGTAACGTCGACGTTGACGTCCGTGTCCTCGACCTTGATCGCAAGGTACGGGTCAGAGACCCTGAAAGCCACCGCCGCGGTTCCTGCGGTCAGGCCGGGGGCCCACGAATACCAGTTGCCCGTCCGGCTGGAGAAAACCCCGGAATCAACTGAGAAAGCGGTCTTTGTCGCAGTAACGTCTATCACCTCTTCAGGAACAGCAGATGATGTCGCTGCTGTTGAAGGGAACCACGCGATCTGGTTGTTGGCGCCGAGCCCGGCAGTGATGTCAAGACCCTGTTCGCCGATAAAGACATTCCCTCCTGCCGGGACGTCTGTGATGGCGGCCGTGGCCGGCCCTGCCAGCATGAGTAGCCCGGCAAGCACGATGATCAGTACAATGTGTTTCATCTATTGTCCTCCGTACCAGTTCTGTAATGGAAGATTAACGGGCACTAGCAGATAAACCTGAGTGGTTCAGAAAAGCCCAAAAGACTGAGATTGCAGGTTCAGAGGATTCCGGTTGCTGCCTGCCAGATATTGGCAAATCCCTGTGAGATCAATACGCCGGGATCGATGCCCAGCCACGGGAAGATGACGATGAAGTACAGGACGGTGCCAAGCGTGCTGCCGACGTTTGCGAGCGCGGCGACCAGGACGACCCTGAAGATCGGTATCCTCCACATTTCGGAGAGCGATTCCGCCTCGAAGACCTTCCGGAAATCACCGGGCGCAGGTTTCCGGATCTTCGCCTCCACGATCGCCGAGAACCACCCTGCGGCGAGAAGGGGGTTTAACGCGGTGAACCAGGAGATTGCAAAACCGGTTAAGGCCGAGAGGGGGTGCCCCCCGGCAGCGAGAGTGAAGGCGGCGGTGAGCATGCCGTGGAGGAGCACCCAGTAGATGAGCGCCATGAGAAGAACGTCCAGCCCCACGCCCGAGAAAGCAAGCGCCACAATCAGCAGCGCGAAGAGGGCTGTTACCGCTACGCCAAAGATCTTCCCCCACGGCGGGCTCTTAACGTCTGCCGTGAGCTCGGTGATCGGGGGCAGCAATGCCGGGTTCTCCATGTACCGCTTTACCCCGCCAACATGCCCCGCCCCGATAACCGCGAGGACGCGGCCGCCCCGGGCGTCCAGCTTGAGCAGCTGGTGGGCGAGGTAAGCATCCCGTTCGTCGATAAGCGCCCGCGCCCCGTTAGGCGAGAACTTACGGAACTCCTCAAGAGCGAGGGCGATCACGTCGTCTTTTTTCAGGGCCTCGATGTCGATCTCCTCGCCCTCGACACCGGCAACCGAGGCAGAGAGGGCGTAGAACATCTTTAACTTTTCCCAAAGGGACATTAACTTCCAGAACCGGTGGAGCGTGATCCGGATGTCCCGGTCGATCAGGCCGATCCCGAGGTTCCGGGCCTCGGCTTCAGCGATCGCCGCCTTCATCTCGGCACCGGGCTCCACCCCCACGTCCATCCCGATCTTCCGCTGGAGGTAGGAGAGCACCCACTGGACGAGGAGCTGGGTGAAGTTCCCCGCTTCCAGCACCTCGGTGACCGAGGGCTCTGCCGTGCTCTTTTTTAACGCGGCGAACCTGGCCGGGTCCAGCTCGACGGCCACGATATCCGGCGAAAACTCGTTGATTGCAGTAATGACCTCGTCCACGCTCTGCTGCGATACGTGCGCCGTCCCGACGATCCTGATCTCAGCCATCTATCACCTTCATGCCGTCGCTGTCTATAACTGCAAAAGAACCGGCGGGGACGGTATTTTTTGCAAGGACCGCCCGGATAAGGGCCGCCTCCGCTTCTTCCGCTTCCCTTCTACAGATCAGGTCGCCCGCGATCCGGCGGGCCTCCTCTTCACCTGTCGGCTGGTGAAGCCCGTCGCACTCAGAGATGACAATCTCATCCCCATCCAGCATGAACGGATACGTGCGGCAGATCCACGGGCGGCTGTCGTAGACCGTGCACCTGCTGTCTTCAAGGAACCTGCAGGCGCCACCGTTCCTTTTCAGGCACCATCCCAGCGTGTACCTGCCGCCGGATGCATTGCGTATCGTCTCCGGGTACGGTTCGGCGACTTCCTCCCAGGACAGGCCGGTCACTGCGATAATCGCACGGATCTCGGAAGGAAATACCATGACGAGAGCGGACCCCTCATCATGGCACTGGCAGCAGCGGCCGCAGCGGGTGCATGAAAAACCGGCCGATTGCACCTGTCTTGCCAGACTTTCAGGAGAGATCATGATGAGTACAGTATCCTGTTTATGCCCCGTGTTCGAGGGTTATTGCATTGAAGTTTTCAAAAAGCCGCTTCCCGTCCTCGGTATGGCTGACCTCCGGGTGCCACTGGACCCCGAAGATGTTCTTGTCCGGAAGCGCGATCGCCTCCGCCTCGCAGATACCGGAGCGGGCAAGGCGGACAAATCCCCCCGGGATCCGTGCTACCTCGTCGGCATGCGAGGCCCAGACATGGATCGTGCGGGGGTAGCCGGCAAGGATGTTGTCGTATTCGCAGATCTCGACATCGACCGGCCCGTACCCGCCGCTCTTCCCCGGGTGCACCTCACCGCCAAACCGTGTGGCGATCACGTGCAGCCCGAGGCAGATCCCGAGCACGGGGAGACCGAGGTTAAGGTACTTCGCGCTGTTGCCCGCCCGCTCAAGCGCCGGTCCCCCGCCAAGGATGATCCCCCGGCAGCCTTCAGCGACCTCTTCTTCCGGCATCGTGTTGGGGACGAGCGAGACGGAGATCTCCGCATCCCTCAGCGCACGGTGGATTAGGTGGTTGAACTGGCCGAAATTATTGACCACGAAGATGGGACGCATTACCTTAGAAGTGTGCGGTTTTGCGCTATAAGCCCTTTTCAGCTGTACGCGCTTACCGTGTCGCGGATCTTCCGCCGGATCTCTTCCGGCGAGTGTCCGAGCAGGTACGCAAGTGCTATCGCGCCTCCCGCACCCATGCCCTCCTTGACCTCGCCGGAGCAGTAGCGGGCGAGGCCGTCATGGCCGAGGTCGGAAAAGCCGGGATCGACATAGATCATCGCAGCCCCGACCTGCCCGGCGAGCTCCGGCACGTTCGCGCTTGCGTCGTCCCGCACGAACGAGGTGGTCGCAACGAGCGGCAGCCGGCCGCCCATCGCCTTGAGGAGTGCGGCGACTGCAAGCATCTGCGTCCCCCCGGCAAGGATGAGCGTTCCCTCGTAGGCGGCTGCGATCCCTGCGGCGACAGGCATCATCGGGTCGCCGGCGCAGCGGACAATATCAAGCGGCGTTCCGGCACCCTGCTCCCTGACCCGCTCCAGCACTGCACTGCAGACTGATTCCTTGAGGGCCAGAGGGTTTGCAACAAAGCTGCTGCTCACCGAGGCCTGGTACCCCAGCGCCCGGAGTACGCAGAGCGCGGTCGTCGTCCCGCCGGGCACGGACTCGCCCAGCACGAGAAGGCCGGATGTTTGCGACAGGTACTTCCCGGCCCACTTCCCCCGCTCAAAGAGCGCTCCGGCACTGGGCACTGCGTCGCAGGTGCGGGGATCGTTTCCGGCACTGCCGTACAGGTCGAGGCAGGGGACGGCGGGGGCATGGGCAAGCCCGGCGTTGATGAAGAGGGGGGTGATCCCGGTCAGCTCCATCATCGCACGGGTGATCGAGGCAGGGGTCGGGCAGCCGGTCGGGGTGTTGGGCTTTGCTGCAACGCTGGTTATCGCCCCCTGCACGATCAGCTCCGCATCGAGGTTCGGTGTAAGGAGGGTCGCTTCCGGTGACGGGCCCGCGCCGGAGATCCCCGCAACTGTTGAGAGCATCGTATTTGCAAGGATCCCGCAGAAGGCGGGGCGTACCGCCTTTATTTCCGGTACTGGGGAGAGGAATGGCATGACGTGTTCACTAGCTCTATGAACGGGGAGCGGGCTTGAAAGTATCGTTTTTCCCAATAAATACCGAAGCCCCGTTCCACAATCTAATAATACACTGCTCGACCACATTCTGATCACATGTTCGAGATTACGCAGAGGCTGGAAAGGAAAGGGGTTTCGGAGGATGCCATAGTTGCGGCCGCGATGGATCTGTATGTCTCCCACGGCATGGACGAAAAAGCGGCTGCAGCGGAAATGCACAAAAAGATCAGGAAATACCTTGGCGATCCCAACGTCGCCTCCCTCCTCCTCGGCGCGATCCTTCTCGAAGACGAGCTCTATGTGAAACGGAAGGACTCGGAGATAAAAGACGACCCTGTCTTCCTCCTCTCCGATGAGATCATCGGGATGGCGATCGCCGAGTGCATCGGTGGAACCTATGCCCGGTTCGAGTTCACGCGGTACGACCAGAAGAAGCCTGGGATCCTAAAGACCCTTGGGCCGTTCCTCGACGATGCCGTCGCCGGGCTGATCGCCGGCTGCACATCCCGGCTCTACAGCGAATGTGTATGAGATCAGTTGTCGCCCTCCTCCAGTTCACAACCGTCCTGCCGCTCGGGAAACCTGCGGATTTCGAAGCATTCGCAAAGCGCTCCTGCCTCTATCCGCTCGCGGGGTACGTGATCGGCGGGATCGCCGCCATTGCCGTGTACTGGATTGCAAACCCGCTGGTTGCGGCTGCGGTCGCCACAACCATCGTGCTCCTCCTCTCAGGCTGCAACCATTTCGACGGTCTCCTTGATCTCGGCGACGGGCTGATGGCTCACGGGGACCGGGAGAAGAGGGTCCGGGCGCTCACCGACCGCCAAGTCGGCGCCGGAGGGGTGGCACTCGGGATCACCGTAACCCTCCTCCTCTTTGCAGGCCTTGCCGCTTCCGCGTCCGCCGCAGTCGCAATCCTCGCCGGGGAAGTCTGCGCAAAGTTCTCGATGGCCTTCCTCACCGCGACCGGCCGGCCATTCAACGAGGGCATCCATAGCTACCTGTACGGGCACGCCCGCCCGTACTTCCCGTTCATATCGTTCCTCCTCTGTCTGCCGCTTGTCCTGCTCCCGGTAAGCCCGCTCCGGCTCGCGGCAGCAGCCGCCGTCATGGTCGCGTGCCCCGTCGTCCTGCTCCTTGCATCAAAAAGACTTTTTGGGGGCATCAACGGGGACGTTGTCGGTGCGGGAAACGAAATCACCCGAGCGCTGGTCATCCTCGCCCTCGTCATTACTTGAGCCGTCCTGTAACGCCACCTTTTTTACCATTCATTCCCGATGTAGTACCGATGAAGATCGATACCGGCATTCACATGAAGGGGGGAGTTATCACTGAACGGGATACGGATCTCTGCACGATCCGGATCCGCCTGCCCGCCGGCCAGGCCACGATCGATCAGCTACGCGGGATTGCAGCAATAGTAAAGAGGTACGGTGCCGGGACCGTCCACTGCACGACCCGGCAGACAATCGAGATCCCCCACGTCCCCGCAACAAAACTCAAAAAGATCGAAAGAGCTCTTATAAAAAACGGGACGCCGATCGGTTCCGAAAAGGACGAGATCGTCAACATCATCGCGTGCCCGGGCACGGACCGCTGCAAGTTTGCAAATATCAACACCATCGATCTCGCCCAAAGGATAGATGCAAAACTCTTCGGGAAAGAGATGCCGGTCAAGATGCGGATCGCGATCTCGGGGTGCCCGAATGCCTGCACGAGCCCCATGCTCAACGAGATCGGGATCATCGGCCGCGTGCTCCCTGTCAGGAAAGAGGGCATGTGCACCGGTTGCGGCACCTGCACCAACTACTGCAAGGAAAGCGCGATCCGGGTCAAAAGAGGCGTCTGCGTACTCGATCCGGAAAAATGCGTCCAGTGCGGGGTCTGCATCCGCTCCTGCCCGTATGGCATCATCCAGGCCGAGCACCGCCACTATCTGGTCACGGTCGGGGGACGGCGGGGGCGCCACCCCCGTATTGGCAGGGAACTAGTTGAAATCGAGGATGCCAACGACGTTATTACCGTAGTCGACCGGATCGTCAACTGGGTCTACCGCCGTGCCTGGAGCGGCAGGCTGCTATCTGACCAGATGGACGAGATACGGTTCGAGGCATTCCGGAAAGAGATTTCAGAAACGGTTTTGAGAAAGTGATTTTCCTGAATTTTCAGTACCTCCGGAGAAACCCCTCGTTTGTATCGTCGGTGCACTCGATAGCGGAGCCGTCCCGTACCAGCGTGTTGAACATCATCGCTGCGTTCATTAAGACCTCGTCCCCGCCCATCCCCCTGCTCATTTCGGCAGTCGCCTGCGTCTGGGGGGCCGGCACTGCCCGTTTCCCGACAACAACACTTTTGCAGTGGATGCAGTATGCACAATGGCTGTAGACAGAGACCTCCCCGTCGGCACATGCAACGGTGATGCGGTCTTTCTTCTCATCCCGGTGGAATTCCAGTACCTTCATCGTACATCTTCTCTTTACCCGTTGGCCGATATGTGGATTTCGGTTTATGAGAAAGGAAGAAGAAGAATAAATTTCTGGCACATGTACAGGCTCTTTTTCGTGCTTTTTTTCCTGCACTTTTCCCGGCATTTTTCCGGTATTATTCCGCCGCAACCGAAATGATTTATATAGGTGGCTTTCCTATAAGTAATACTCGCACAAACTGACTGAAGGGACAGTTTTAGAGCTGAAATTACTGGAGAAAACATTATGGCATCTGACAAGCCCCACATGAATCTCGCCGTTATCGGGCACATCGACCACGGGAAGTCTACTCTCGTCGGACGGATGATGTTCGAGACCGGAGCGGTTCCGGCACACATCATCGAGGCCTACCGGAAGGAGGCTGAGAGCAAGGGAAAGGCGACCTTTGAATTCGCATGGGTCATGGACAACCTAAAGGAAGAGCGTGAGAGAGGTATCACGATCGACATCGCCCACAAGCGGTTCGACACCCCGAAATACTATTTCACGGTCGTCGACTGCCCTGGGCACCGCGACTTTGTCAAGAACATGATCACCGGCGCATCGCAGGCCGATGCAGCCGTCCTCGTCGTCGCAGCCCCTGACGGCGTCATGGAGCAGACCAAGGAGCACGTCTTCCTCGCACGCACGCTCGGCATCAACCAGCTTATCATAGCCGTCAACAAGATGGACGCTGTCAAGTATGACGAGAAGCGGTACAACGAGGTCAAGGCGGCAATGTCCGACCTCTTGAAGATGGTCGGGTACAAGCCCGATGAGATCCTCTTCATCCCGATCAGCGCTCTTGCCGGCGTCAACATCAAGGCCGTTGGCGCAGAGACCCCGTGGTACAAGGGCCCGGCAATTGTCCCGGCGCTCGACACCTTCAAGACACCGGAAAAACCGGTCGACAAGCCGCTCCGCGTCCCGATCCAGGACGCCTACAGCATCAGCGGTATCGGCACCGTGCCGGTTGGCCGTGTCGAGACAGGCGTCATGAAGAAGGGAATGAAGGTCTCGTTCATGCCCGCCAACAAGGACGGCGAGGTCAAGTCCATCGAGATGCACCACGAGGAGATCCCGCAGGCAGTCCCCGGTGACAACATCGGGTTCAACGTCCGCGGTATCGGAAAGGGCGACATAAGGCGCGGCGACGTCTGCGGACCGGCCGACGCCCCGCCGACCGTTGCGGAGGACTTCACCGCCCAGATCGTCGTACTCCAGCACCCGAGCGCAATCACCGTCGGCTATACGCCTGTTTTCCACTGCCACACCACCCAGACGGCCTGCACATTTATCGAGCTCCAGAAGAAGCTTGACCCGCGCTCCGGCCAGACCAAGGAGGAGAACCCGACGTTCTTGAAGACCGGTGATGCAGCAATCGTCAAGATCAAGCCGAGCAAGCCGATGGTCATCGAGAATGTCAAGGAACTCCCGCAGCTCGGAAGGTTCGCCATCCGCGACATGGGATCGACGATCGCAGCCGGCATGTGCATCGCGATCAACAAGAAACAGATGAGATAATTTTTTTTTTTTGGTGATAGAAGATGCAGAAAGCCAGAATCCGCCTGACAGGGACCGATTTCAATAAAGTAGAGATGGTCTGTGAGAGGATAAGGGAGATCGCAGAACGCACAGGTGTGAATCTGGCAGGCCCGATCCCGCTCCCGACTAAGCGGTTGGTCGTGCCGATCCGGAAGAGTCCCGACGGCGAGGGGACTGCCACATGGGACCGCTGGCAGATGCGCGTCCACAAGCGCCTGATCGATATCGATGCGGACGAACGCGCACTGCGCCAGCTGATGCGCATCCAGGTGCCGAAGGATATCGGAATCGAGATCGTCCTGGAGAGCTGAAGGTGCGGCGTGCCGGCCGCAGGTTTTTCAGGACAGATCAAAAAAATCCTCACCTTTGAGCGGACATTTTTCCTAATCCTTATCATCGCGTTCATCCTCCGCTTCGCCTTCCTCGACTTAAAGCTCCTCCATCACGACGAAGCGATCCATGCATGGTTCTCCTACAACTTGCTGACAACGGGGGCATGGTCCTATGACCCCAGCTACCACGGGCCGTTTCTGTATTTCGTGACTGCCGCTATGTTCGCGGTCCTCGGGGCGTCCGACCTTGTCGCCCGCCTGCTCCCGTCATTCTTCGGCCTCATCTTAATCCCGTTCGTGTACTGGATCTACCGGCTGGGGTATCTCGATAAGAAGCAGACGATCCTTGCGGCGCTCTTCATAGCCATATCCCCGGACATGGTCTACTTCTCCCGGTTCCTGCGCCATGATATTTTCATGCTCACCTTCACGCTTTTGCTCGTTGTCGCACTCCTCGCGTACTTCGAGAAAGGGCAGAGCAGGTACGCCGTACTTGCCGCCATTGCAACCACAGGGAGCCTTGCCTGCAAGGAGGAGATGCCGGTTATCCTGATCATCTTTGCAGTTTACTTCATCGTCGCCATCCGGCAGAAGCAGTTCGCCCTGCCCCCACAGTGGAAGACGGACCTCCTCTTCTGCGCCCTGTTCGTGGTTGGGATCCTTGCACTGCTCTATTCGGCATTCGGAGCCCACGTCGATACACTCATCGGGAAGGACTTCATGCTGAACACCACGGGATGGTACCAGGCGGTCGAGCACTGGGGTGCCATGCACAACCAGCAACGCCTCGGCGGGCCTTTTTACTTCTACATCCCGCTCTACCTGCTGTACGAGGTCCCGATCTTTATCCTTGCCATCATCGCAACGCTCCAGTTCCTCTTCCCGGTTGAACGGATCCGGGTATTCTTCCGCAGGTTGCTGAACTGGATCCGGTACCGGACTTTCACCCTCTCAACCGCCGAACTTGCCGGTGCAAGCATCCGTCAATTGTCCGTGCCAAGGGAGGGTACGAGAAAAACCGACGAGTTCATCCGGTTTTGCATCTGGTGGATGTTCCTTACCATGGCGTTCTACGCGTGGGTCGGGGAGAAGGTGCCGTGGCTTCTTATCCCCCAGCTCCTGCCTATGATCTTCGTCGCCACGTACCGGCTCAACCTGGCGAAGATCGCCTTTGCCGCCATCGGCGTAGTATTCTTAATCGGCATGACATGGCACATTGCCTTCGTCCCTGTGGACATAAGCGAGCCGATCGTCCAGGTCCAGAATTCAGAGGATATGCGGACCGTGATGGGCCTGATGGACAGGGCGGACCGGGTCGTGCTGGCCTCGACAAGTTACTGGCCGCTGCCATGGTACTACCGCGGGGACATATGGAAGGAGAAGATCACCCTGTATGGGGAGAGGAAGGATATGGATGTTCTCACGGCACAAAATCCCGAAATGATCATCCTTCATGACACGGAGAGTTACGATATGATCGAAGGCTACGACAAGACGACTTACAAGCTCTGCTACTGGTTCTCGTTCTATGACAATGAGCACCGCCTCGCGGAGTACTATCTCCTGCGCGACGGCAAGCTGGGCAGCATCAACCTCGACGTATTCACAAGAAACGGCTTTGACGCCAATGCCTCCCGCAGCACCGCAGCCGTGACCTGAAGGCAGCCAGGTGGCCGGCATACCCCTGCCCCCCCCCCATCGTGCAGCGGCTGCCCCGTACCGTATCATCCGGGTCTCTCATGCCGCATGACAGATCCCTTTTCATGCACCGTAAACGCCCGCTCGCCAGTGACACGGTGGCGGCAGAGTCAGCTACGGGAGTGAAACAGGAAAAATGCGGGAAGTGCCCTCGTGCCCGTAACCGGAAAAAAGGATGGAAAAAAGCCGGGGGGTTATCCCAGTTCGTCCCACTGGGTCCGTTTGCGGTAGATAACGTAACCAACGACACCGATGACCACTACGACAACGACGAGAATAATGGTGAACGATCCGCCGGGGAGCGGAATCTTGATATTGAAATTGGGCAGGAAGCTCCATCCCGACTGGAGCTGCTTTTTAAGGGCGAGGGCATCGTTGTAAGTCTCGTTCCCCTTGGTGTACGCTTCCGTCGCCTTCTCCCGGGCACGGTCGTAACGGCCTGCGAAGATCTCGTCGTTCGCCGTAGAAATGAGACCGGCGGCGATCTCCCGCTTGGTCGTGATCCCGGTGAGTGTTGACTTTGGGTCCCCGCTGGTCGCGTTCGGTTTCAGCCATGTGATCACTTCATCGGCTTTGGTGATCGGCACCTGCGCATCGGCGACCTCCTTTTCCGCCCAGGCCTTGTCAAGGACCTTCTCGCCATCGGAAATTATGGTCCCGGCATTATTAAGGCTCGTGATCGCCACCGAGTAAGCGGACGAGGGCTGGGACTTTGCATCGTTAATCGCTGCCTGTGCAGCACTGTATTTCGCCTCAGCCTCGGCCGTATCGACTTCAAGAGCCCCTTTCTCGTCGATATGGGCTCTCAGTGCCTGGAGTTCGGACTCCCGTGATGCAATAAGCTCGGTGACTTCCGCGGTGTTGATCACCTTGCGGGTGACTGTCACTACAGAACCGCTGACAGGGGTGAGGCGGTTGTCGAGCTCCTTAATCTCCACAATCGTCTTGTCAGACGTGGCAGTGACCTGAGGGGCAACGCCCGTCATGGTGAACTTTAAGTTCATGGCATAGTCAGACGCGGGATAGCTGATCAGCCAGGCATCGATATTCAGCTGCTTCCCGCTCTCGGCCGCCTGCGGTTCCTCGATGTCGTTCTTGACAATGACATAGTTCCAGACCGCAGAGTCGAGGTCCGTTGACACGACAAGCGTGTCCGATTCGGGGAACGTATAGTCTCCTGATGACGATAGCTGCACGGTGAACGATGTCGTTACCGCCGTCCCCGGTGTCAGGTCACCGGAGGGGCTGACGGAAATCCCGGTGACTGTATATGCCGATGCGCACTGGATGCCTGCGAAAATGATGAATGCTGCCAGAATCCCTAATATCAGTCGTTTCATTTTTACCCTCACTCAAACAGCGGGTCGATGCCCTCATCAAACATAGTCGTTTTTTTATCCTTGGACTTTATAACATCTTCTTTCGTTTCCCTCGCGATATCGAGTAGTTCCTTGATCCGGGGGGCGTTGCCGACTGTCGCGAGCATGACGACAGCGGCCACGTAGTCACTGTTGACCGGGTAGTCCCCGCCCCGCACCTCCACACCGGCGATGTTCTCCTCAACCCAGCTCTTGGCCTTTTCGACGCCCTTGCGGTCCATCTGGTCAGGGGGGCCGGCAATCAGCACGAGGGCCCGTTCGGCCGTGGAATAATCGCAGGGAAGGGTGAGCCGGCCCAGCATGGCGCGCCGGACGAGTGCCACGATCTTCGCAGCCTTGTCCTCGCCAAGGAGGACCTCCTCGGTGGCCTCGCGTTTCTGGAGCTTGTCCTTGATCCCGCCAAGGAGCCCCCGCTTCTTCTTGGTATGGCTGCTTATGACTTCGCTGATCGCGTACCCGACCGAGGTGATCCCCCCGCCCCGCAGCGTGTTGATGATCTCGCTGGAGTCAACCACCATCTCGCCAACGCCTGCCTTGCTGACCTCCCCGGCACGGAAGAGAACCGCGAACCGGCGCACGACCTCGTTGTTCAGCCGCTGGAACGCACTTTTGACGCTCTCGCCCTCGTTCTTCCATGCCGAGTTGTCGAAGATAAAGCAGTTGTCGGTCTCGTTGACAAGCGTGGTTAAGCTTCGTGCCGCATTGTACGAGTACAGGCGGCCCTCTTCGGGAGCAGGGATGATGCCAAGAGCGTAGACCGGTTCCCGGTAGATTCTCTTTAAGTGCCGTGCAAGGACCGGTGAACCGCCTGACCCGGTCCCTCCGCCAAGGCCTGCGACGATCACGAATGCATCCACGTCGTGCGTACCGCGGGTGTCGATCGCGGTGATGATGCTGTCGATCTCATCAGCGGTGACGCGGGCCCCCGTGACGTTATCAGTGCCGACGCCATGGCCCTTGACGAGCGTCTGGCCGATCAGGATCCGGTCCCGCATCTCGATATGCTTGAGGCCCATCAGGTCGGTGCGGGCAGAGTTGACGGCGATCCCCCGGAAGCTGTTGGTCCCGAGCTTCTTGTCCTGCTCGATGAACATGTCGACAATTTTGCCGCCAGCCTGGCCAAAACCTATGAAAAATACTCTCATCTGAACGACACCATCCTATAGGCCTTTAGGTACATATCTGTGAGTATAGGTATATGCTTTGTTTTATGAAGTTGATTTCTTCAGTTCAAAAACTTTCTTATAAGTACACGAGGGTTTTTTTCAAAACGGAGGGTATTTGTCGGAGGCTTTTTCATTTCAGGCAAATAATACTGGGGATAGTACATCATGAGGATCTGTATTATCGGGGGAGGACTGACCGGTCTTGTCGCCGCCCGTGCACTTGCAGGCGGGCACGAGGTTGGGCTTTTCGAAAAGCGGTCATATCCCGGCGGCTGCCTCTCCTCGTACCGGATCGATAATTTTTCAATCGAGGAATATTACCACCACTGCTTTTCCGGGGATACGGCACTGTTTTCCCTGATACAATCCCTCGGCCTTACCGATAAGCTGGAATGGTTGAACGGGTCGACCGGCTATTATGCCGACGGTACAATCTACCCGCTCACAACACCTGTCCAGATCTTGAAATACCCTTACCTGTCGCTTCAGGACAAAGCAAAACTCGCGTACCTCACGCTGCGGGCAAAGTCCATGCTTGCCGAAAACTATGACGGCATCCCTGCTGAAAAGTTCGTCCGGGACACACTTGGCGACGGTATCTATACCTCCTTCTTCGAGCCGCTGTTAAACAGCAAGTTCGGTGAGAACAAGAAGAACGTCTCGGCCGCATGGCTCATCTCCCGGATCGCTATCCGGTCAAACCGGGGGGCATCCGGCGAACGGCTCGGGTACATGAACGGCGGGTTTTCGCAGCTCATCGACGCCCTTGTGGACGATATACGGAAGAAAGGCGGAACGATCCAGGGGCAGTCCCCGGTCACCGCAATCCGGCGGGATGGCGGGTCATGGGAGGTGAACGGGCAGAAGTACGACACGGTCATCTCTACCATTCCCCCACAGGAGCTGGCACGGATCGGCGGGCCGGACGCGGGTTTTATCCCGTACCAGGGAGCCGCCTGTGCAACGCTCGGCCTTGACCGGGACGTAACGGGCGGGATCTACTGGTTGAACATGAAGGACCCTGCACCGTACGGCGCCATTGTTACCCATACAAACTTCGTCCCGAAAGAACGGTTCAGCTGCCATATCGTCTACCTTGCATCGTATTTCAGCGGGAGCATGCCGCAGAACATCGATACAGCGATGGTTGCGGATTTCTGCCGGCGCTTCTCGGTTGATAAGGATGAGATCCGTTGGATTAGGATGGCGGTCGACCCGTTTGCCGGGCCGGTCTATACGCTCGGGTACCGTGCGAAGATCCCGGCCTACGAGTACGGCGGCCTCTTTATGGCAGGCATGTTCTCGGAACCGAACTACCCAGAGAGGAGCATGGAGGGATCGGTCAGGGCCGGCCTTGCCGTCGCAGAACGCGTAAAGGCGGTGCAGTCCCGTGGCTGAGCCGGCCGTCACAGCGATCATCCCGGTATTCAACGACCGTGCCGCCCTCGAAACTGCCATCCCGCAGTCAGTCGCGGTACTTCAGGAGATGACAGGCGGCAGCTTCGAGATCATCGTTGCTGAGGACGGGAGCACGGACGGAAGCGCTGAGCTTGTCCTGCAGTTTGCAGAAAAGGATCCCCGGATCCGGCTCCTCCATTCTGACGAAAGGCAGGGGCGTGGGCGGGCGCTGAACCGGGCGATTGCCGCTGCAGGTGCACCCGTTGCCTGTTACTATGACGTGGATCTTGCAACCGACATGCAGCACCTGCCGGAACTTATCCGGGCGATTGAGATCGGCGCCGATGTCGCGACGGGCTCTCGGCTCATGCCGGGGAGCGATACGCGCCGGACAGGTGGGCGGGAGATCGCGAGCCGGGGATTCAACTTCCTCGTCCGGCTCATCCTTAAAAGCCGGGTGTACGACCACCAGTGCGGTTTCAAGTCATTCCGGCGTGAGAAGATCCTGCCGGTGCTAGCGACGGTCAGCGCCGGGCACTGGTTCTGGGACACCGAGCTTCTCGTTCGGTGCCAGCGGCTGGGACTGACCGTCGCCGAGTTCCCGGTGCGCTGGCGTGCCGGGAAAGGGACGACGGTAAAACCTAAAGACATAGTCGGGATGGGTTCGTCCATCCTGCGGTTGTGGTGGCAGCTGCATGTACCGTAAGATCGCGGCAATAGTGCTGCCCACACTCTTTGCTGCAATAATCCTCGGCTGGATGCTATTCAGCATCTGGGGGCAGCTGCTTGAGGCGTTCGCCCACATCGTGCCCCAGTACCTCGCGCTCGCAGTGATCATCTGTTCCGCAGGGTGGGTCATCCGGGGCTGGCGGTACCAGACAATCCTTGTGTCCATGGACAACAAGGTCAGCCTCCGCACGTCTACCGGCTGCATTCTTGTCAGCCAGACCGTCAACCTCGTCGTTCCCTTCCGGATCGGCGACTTTGTCAGGATCTTCATCTTAAACCACGAGTACGATACCCGGTATTCAGACGGGGTCTCCTCGATTGTTGTCGAGCGGGTCTTCGATGTCGCAACGGTCGCGCTCCTGGGCCTTGCCGCACTCCCGTTCGTTATTGGTGCCGACCCGTCCTATTTCACTGTCATCGTTGCCGTGCTTGGCCTGTGTGCTGCCTTCTTTGTCTTCCTCCTGTTTGCAGGCAGGTTCCGGTCGGAGAATAAATACATCCGGATCATCCTCTCCATGCTCCACGAGATCCGCAGGGCCTCGCTCTCGTTCCGCTCAGTCATCGTGCTGGGGTGCTCCTCGGTCGTGATCTGGCTCTTTGATATCTTTGCCTGCATATCGGTAGTTATGATGTTTAAGCAGGAAGTCTCCTTTGCAACCGTAGTCTTTGCAATCGTTGTCGGGAACCTGATCAAGGCGGTGCCGATTACCCCCGGCGGGCTTGGGACCTACGAGTTCCTCGTCGCCCGGACATTCGCCCTTGCGGGTATGCAGGAACCGTATGCAAACCTGATTGCCATCATCGACCACTTGATCAAGAACCTTGTCACCCTTGCGGGAGGGATTATCTCGATGTACTTCTTCGGTGACTGGGTAATGCCCACGATCAAGAAAGTGTTCCGCACAAGGCTTGACGGGGGGACGGATTCTGGTCCCTGAGCTGCAGCAGCTCCTTTCGGTTGCCGCATGGTTTCTCGTCATTTCCTTCCTGCAGCTCTCGCTCTACCCGGCGCTGAAGAAGACGTTTGACCGGTACGCGTACCCGGCAGCGTTTGCAGCCTCGCTCCTCGTCTTCACCCTTGTCTCGTGGTACTGCGGGCTTGCACAGCTCCCAATCCAGCTCGCGCTTGTTCCGTTCATCGCCCTCTTTGCGTACCACGCGGCAACCCTCAGGTACATCAGAGACGACCTGAAAGCCCAGTGGAGATGGGAGATCGTCTTCCTCGTCTTCTTCTTCCTGATGCTGGAGGTGCGGTTCGTCAACCCGGCCATCAGCTATGCCGAGAAGTTCATGGATCATGCGTTCCTCGCGTCAGTCATGCGCTACCCGGTCGTGCCGCCGCTCGACCCGTGGTTTGCAGGTGGCGTTATCGACGGCTATTATTACCTCGGTTACTGGGCATTTGGCTGCCTTGGGATTGTAAGCGGCGTCCCCTCGAACATCGCGTTCAATCTTGCGCTCCCGACCGTTCTCGGCATCTCGGCGGTTACCCTGTACGCGACCGGTGATCTGCTCCTCGAACGGTTCCGGTACCTTCCGATCCTCGCGCTGCTCATACCCAACCCGGCCATTGTCTGGCAGCTTATTACCGGGACTGCCGTGAACCCGGCATACGACCCCTCGCTGAACTGGCTGGGGACCCGGGTGATCACCAACACCATCAACGAGTACCCGCTCTTCTCTTTTGTCTGGGGAGATGTCCACCCACATGTTGTCGGGATCTTCAACCAGCTCTTCCTCATCTTCATCCTCGCGTACGCGTACAGGAAATGGAGCAGGCTTTCAGGTACGGCCCGGTGGGGGGTTTGCATCCTTGCCGCCCTCAGCCTCGGCTCGATGCCGGCCATGAACACGTGGGACGTCCTGATCTATGCACCGGTCGTGCTCATCTTTGGCGTCCTGATGTGGTGGCGGGACCGGGCTGCTTCCGGAAACCTGCGGGCAGCGCAGTTCCTGCTTGCCGTCCCCCCGTTCTCGATTGCCTGTTACGTCCCGTTCTACTTCACGCTGAAGGCAGGTACCGGTGGCCCTGCCCTCGTTGCCGTGCCGTCCGACCCGGTCCAGTTCCTTTTTGTCCACGGGTTCTTCATCGCGCTATTCTTCCTGATACTTGCCCGTGACATCGCAAAACGGCCGCATCTCATTCTCGTTGCCGTCCCGTTCGTTGTCGCAGGATACCCGGCTGCAGCCATTGCAGCTGTCCCTGCAGTCTACCTGCTCGCCCGACGACCGGTCGACATACCGCAGGTCCTCGGGATGCTCGGCTTCATCCTCATCATCCTGACAGAGTTTGTCTACCTGAAAGACAATATGGGAGACACGTACTTCCGGATGAATACGGTCTTCAAGTGCTACAATGTAGCGTGGCTGCTCCTCTCGGTCTCCGTCTTCACCATGGCGGGGAAGGCACTCTCGGACTCGGGCCGGATACCGGGATGTACAAAACAGCAGAAGGCCACAGCCGTAATCATGGCCGTCCTCCTCCTTGCGGCAGCCCCGCTTATCGCGCTCCCCGCATTGAGCTCCGACAGCCACTCGCTGGACGGGCTCATGTATATCGATGAGGCGCACCCTGGCGATGCTGCCGCTGTCGCGTGGCTGCGGGCCCTTCCCGCACCTGCAGACATACGGATCGTAGAAGCGGTCGGGGCGGACTACACATACTACTCCCGCATCTCGTCGTTCACCGGTATCCCGACGATTCTCGGGGAGCCGTTCCACGAGGTCATGTGGCGGGGGCAGCGGGGCGGATGGTATGGCGAACGGACGGACGACGTACGGGCAATCTACGAGCAGCCGGAGAAGACCCGCGTCCTTATGGAAAAATATAACGTGACATATCTCGTGCTGGGCGAGCCCGAACGGGAGAAGTATAACGTAACCGCCATATCAACGGATGTAACCCTCGCTTTCTCACAGGGCGGGACGGAGATCTACCGGCTGGTCGCGTGATGCGGCCGTTCATCCACCGCTTTTTCCATTATTTTTCCGGTATGATATCCCCTGGACAACAAGGGCTTGAATAACCTTTATTGCCCATCCTGTCGACTTCATATGGCACATCATCAACTGACTGATGAGTAATGAAGGAGTACTACGCACTCCTGAATGAGGTGAGTTTATGGCAAAAGGCTATGTTAAAACCCAGGTTCCCGACGAGCTCCAGAACAAGGCGCTCGAAGCTTTGGAAGTTGCACGAGATACCGGAAAGATCAAGAAGGGCTCCAACGAGGCCACCAAGGCCATCGAGCGGAGCACCGCCATGCTGGTCCTGATTGGCGCTGACGTCGAACCCGAAGAGATCGTCATGCACCTCGGCCCGCTCTGCGACGAGAAGAAGATCCCGTACATCTTCATTAATAAGCAGAACGATATCGGCGCCGCAAGCGGCCTTGATGTCGGCTCTGCTGCTGCAGCGATCGTCAAGCCCGGGAAAGCAAAGGACGTCATTGACGAACTGGCAAAGCAGCTTGTTGCACTGAAGGCGTGAGGGTCCCATGGCAGACGATGCAACGCCGGCAGAAGTGATTGAGGTCGTCGGTTCCACCGGCATGCATGGCGAGGCTATGCAGGTCAAGTGCCGTATCCTCGAAGGCAATAACAAGGGCCGCATCATCACCCGCAACACGGTCGGCCCCATCCGCGAGGGCGATATCGTGATGCTCCTTGAGACCGAGCGTGAAGCAAAGAAGCTCTCGAGGCGGTGAAGACAATGGTCGAAAAGCATCCCTGCAACTTCTGCGGGACCATGATCGAGCCGGGCACCGGCAAGATGTTCGTCAAGAAGGACGGCTCCATCTTCTATTTCTGCGGCACCAAGTGCGAGAACAATCACAAGCTGGGACGTGTCCCGCGCCGTGTCGCATGGACGAGCGCGGGCAGAAAGGCACGCGGCAAGGAGTGATTTGGCCCATGGAGCGCACTTTCGTGATGGTCAAACCGGACGGTGTCCAGCGGGGGCTTGTCGGGCAGATCGTCTCGCGTCTCGAGGAAAAGGGCCTCAAGCTTGTCGCGGCACGATTCGAGTCCCTCCCGGAGGCACGCGTCAACGACCAGTACCGGGAGCACCTGGAAAAACCGTTCTTCCCCTCGCTCAAGAAATACATCATGGGAGGCCCGGTCTTCCTTATGGTCTGGGAGGGGAGGAACGCGGTTGCGATCGTCCGTAAACTGATCGGGGTGACCAACCCGCAGGAAGCTGCCCCGGGCACCATCCGCGGCGACTATGGGATCGACATCGGGAGAAACGTCATCCATGCCTCCGATTCCGGCGAGAGCGCCGCCCGCGAGATCGCAATCCATTTCAAGCCGGCAGATATTTCGTCATACACTCGGATTGACTCCGCCGTGATCTACGAGTATTAATCCGATTCCTCCCTTTTTTTATCAGCATTGAAACTTGTTTTAATGATCCATAAACACTATATCCCCGCCTGTCGCACGGTACGGATATGGACGGCGATCTGGTGACGTTTGCCCTTCTGGCCCTCTCGTCACTCATCATCATCGTCAACCCGCTGGGCGCAACGCTTATCTACGTATCACTGACAACGAACCTCGACCGGGTACAGAAAAACGTTGTGGCCAGAGATTCCTGCCGGTTTGCGCTGCTCGTGCTCCTTGCCGTTGCGGTTCTCGGTGCACTGATCCTGCAGCTCTTTGGGATCAGCCTCGAGGCGTTCCGGATTGCCGGGGGCATTCTCCTGTTCGGGATCGGTATGGAGATGGTATACGCAAAGACGTCACGCACCAAGCTGACCGCAACCGAGAAGTACGAGTCGCGGGAGAATGACGATATCGCGCTGATGCCGATCGCCATCCCGATGATCGCGGGGCCGGGTGCGATCACGACCACGATTGTGCTTATGAACGAGGCAGGTGCGAGGCACATCGCTGCATACGGGATCGTTATTCTTGCGATCATTGTCTCGATTGCAATCACGTACTTTATGATGAAAAACTCCGACTATATCATGACAAAAGTAGGGCAGCGGGAGTACCGGGCAGTAAACCGCCTGATGGGGATGCTGCTGATCGCAATTGCCGTGCAGTTCATAATATACGGCGTCAGGAACGCCTTCCCGCTGCTTGCCGGAGGAAGCTGATGGGCGACTGGGATCTCATATCGATCGGAATCGTGCTGGCCGGATGCAGCATCTGCACGGCGGGCATCATCATGGCAGCGATCCTGCTGGGGTTTTCGGTACCGAACGGGCCGTTTCTGATGTTCACGGCCATCGTGCTGACCGTGATCAGCGTCGGCGTGATCATCATCGCCCAGCAGCAGCTTGAGAAAGAAGCGGCAAGAGGGCCGTGATTCGGCGATGAAGTGCTGCTGCGCTCAGATAACAGCCTGCTGGGAGGATCCGAAAGCCACCCTCGACAAGATCCGCCCGCAGGTCGCAAAGGCTGCCGGTGACGGTGCATCCCTGATCGCTTTTCCCGAGCAGTTCGCGACCGGCTGGGATCCCGCATCGAACCAGCATGTTCAGGATCTATCCGGGCCGATCGTCACGGCGCTGAAAGCGTACGCGGAAGAGTACGCGATCGCTATCCTCGGCTCGTACCGGGAAGCACACCGCCCCCTCCCGTTCAACACAGCGATCGCAATCGGCCCGGACGGCTCCGTCATTGCGCAATACCGGAAGATGCACCCGTTCACGTTTGCCGGCGAGAACGTCCACTATGCTCCCGGGGACGACCTCGGTATCTTCGATGTCCGGGGTTTCAGGCTCGGGATTGCCATCTGCTACGATCTCCGGTTCCCCGAGCTCTTCCGGCTCTATGCCGACAAGGGCGTGCACGGCGTGGTCGTGCCTTCCGCATGGCCGGAGAGCCGGCTGTCACACTGGGAACTTTTTATCAGAAGCCGCGCCGCCGAGAACCAGATGTACGTGATCGGGGTAAACGCGACCGGGACGACACCGGTCGATACGTATGCGGGCACTTCGATGGTCGCCGGGCCGGACGGGTTCGTAAGTGCCCGGGCCGGCAGCGAGGAGACTTTTCTTACAACAGAACTCGATGCCGGCATTGTCAAGGAGGTGCGGCGGCAGTTCCCGGCACTCAAGGACCAGCGGGCCGGTATCTACCGGAAGCTTGGGCGGTGAACAGGCCGGTTCTGCCTGCAGCCTTTCGCCGGATATATTTACCAAGGGCGCACATTGTACGACTACTATGTACCGGCTCGTGTGCGTCAGCTGCGGGGCCAGCTACCCTCCTGACGAGATCCTGTATAACTGTACCAAATGCGGGCACCTCCTTGCCGTCCGGTACGACCTGCCGGCACTCGCGGTCTCGCGGAAGATCTGGGACTCACGCCCGCTCTCGGTCTGGCGGTACCGGGAGCTGCTCCCGGTGACGATCGAGCCGGTGACCATCAACGAGGGCGGCACCCCGCTCTACCACTTAAAAAGGCTGGGAAAGGAGCTGGGCATTCCCCACCTCTACGCCAAGCATGAGGGGATGAACCCGTCCGGCTCGTTCAAGGACCGGGGCATGACCGTCGGGGTCTCGATGGCGCTTCAGCTGAAGAAGAAGAGTGTTGCCTGCGCGAGTACCGGCAATACGTCGGCAAGTCTTGCGGTCTACGCGGCCAAGGCGGGGATCCCTGCCGTCGTGCTCCTGCCGGCCGGCAAGGTTGCGGTCGGCAAGGTGGCACAGGCACTGATGCATGGCGCAAAGGTCATCTCGATCCGCGGCAACTTCGACCGTGCGCTTGAGATGGTGCACGAGCTCTGCCTCTCGCACGGCCTGTACCTGCTCAACTCCATCAACCCGTTCCGGCTCGAAGGCCAGAAGACCATCGGGTTCGAGGCGATCGATCAGCTTGGCGGCGTGCCCGACAGATTCGTACTTCCGGTCGGCAATGCCGGCAACATCTCTGCGGTCCACAAGGGCCTGCTGGAACTTAAGGAACTCGGCCTTGTCGACTCCCTCCCGATGATGACCGGCATCCAGGCGGCCGGGTCCATGCCGGTCGTGCGGGCGATCCGCGAGAACCTGCCCGAAGTGATCCCGGAAGGAGACCCGGAGACCGTCGCGACCGCGATCCGGATCGGGGCACCCGTGAATGCGGAAAAGGCGCTCACCGCGATCCGGACTACAGGCGGGCTTGCGGAGTCGGTGACCGACGATGAGATCCTCGCTATGCAGCGTGATCTTGCGCGGAAGGAAGGGATCGGGGTCGAGCCGGCCTCTGCGGCATCGGTTGCCGGAGTAAAAAAACTAATAGAGGCAGGTGCGATCGACCGGTCGGAGCGGATCGTCTGCGTCGTCACCGGCCACCTCTTAAAAGACCCTGACACGGTGATCAGGCAATGCGAACCCCCCACCGAAATCGACGCGGATTTGCCCTCGCTGCTTGCTGCACTGCGCTTGTAGCTGCGCTTCTTGTCGCACCCTGTGCTGCGCTGCATGCCGAATACTACGTGCTGCCAAACGGCACGGCATACAATGCATCGGTCGATATCGCAGATGCCGACCGTTTCGAGTTCCACGAGCTGGGTATTCTCGGTGAGCGTATCCCGATAAAGGCGGGCAACATCCAGCTTTCCGGTAACTGCTCGCCGTGCAACTATACCGCAAACGGTTTCTCTGTCATCACGTTTGAGAAGGGCAACTATACCCTCCTATACATGGCCCCCCTGCGGGACTTCCACCTCCAGGCAGCGTTCGACAAGCCGTATAGCGTGAACGTTACGCTCCCGGAAGGGTTCGATGCGAGAAATCCGCTTCTTGCCGGGATCAGCCCCGCCGGTGCGGCTGTAACCGGGGGACCTGAAAACTCTACGACGATTGCATGGAACAGGACGGCGGCTGTAGATCTCCGGTTCTATGACCGGAACCGAGAGACTCTCCTCTATTTCTTCGGTAATTTCTGGATCGTGATCGCAATCGTGCTATTAACACCGTTTTTCCTAACGATGCGAAAGAAGGGGTGAAAAACAGGAAGCCGGGCAGATTAACCGGAACCGTGCGAAGAGCGGTAAAAAGAGTATTGAGAAAACTATGCCAGCCCGAACGACTTCAGGACAACGTTCGGGTTGACAGCACCGACATGGTAAACTTTTCCCTCGCTGAGTTCGTTGATGACGACCTCGGCCGGTGAGAAGAGCGCTGTGTCGATCTTGTAGAAGTCGTAGCCAGCCTCCTTGAAGATGTCGTTGAACGGCTTTCCGTAGCCCTTGGACTTGTTACTCGGGATCTTCTCGAGGTAGTCCTTGATCTCGGGGGCCTTCATGGTCAGCATGATCCTCCCGTGGTAGATTGTTGCGTCGTTGGTGACCCCCATCGCGAGCTTCGGGCCGCGTACCGGCGGGAGCGGGGCAGTGCCTATGGCGGCAGTGATCTTCTTCGTGTCAAAGCCGAGCTCGTTCAACTTATAGATTGCAGTCTCGACACAGCGGCCGGCAACCTGGATGGACCCGACAAGGGAGGAGGTCGGGGCGACAACCGCACAGGTGTTGCCGACGTCGACATGACAGTCCGCAGCGATCTTTTCCATGACCTCGCCGTTAGGCAGGTGGTCGGACTCGAGGCAGATCACAGCGCAGTCATAGTCGTCCTCATACTCGATGACCTCATATGTGTGCTTCGGCTTGAGCGAGAGGGCCCGGGCCGGACCGCTTCCCATCGCGAAGTAGTTGCCCACCTTGACGGTCCATCCCGCCTTCTGGGCGCCGAGGCATGCAATCGACGGGAAATCCGTATTGACGTCGATGAAGGCGACAGGGAGGCCCGCAATCTCCCCCATTCGGAAGTTCACTTCGCCAAGCCCGCCCATGCAGATCTCGGTGAAGGCCCGGCCCGCTGCGTACCCGCCCCGTGTGCTCACGCCGCAGTCCACAATGCGGGCACCGTTGTCCAGCTCGTGGTAGGCCGCATTGAACTCCTCGGAAAGTTCGGCAAGGTTGTCAAAAATTTCCAGTGCCAGTTCGTTAACACTCAACATAATTCAAAATCCCCTGTACCATAACACGATGACCGCCGAATAAATAATTCTTGCCAAATGTATGCAAAAGATCAGGACAGGTACTCGAGTACTTTTGCAGGGTCGTACCGGAGGCTGATAAGCCTGGTACGCCCCCTGCCCTGCCGGTAATGGAGGTTGACGAGGCGCAGGGCATCGAGCTTCTTCATCACCTCGTAAAACCGGGTGTACCCCATGGAGACGGACTCCTTGACGGTCTTGTAGACCTCCCCCGCGTTCATCTCCTGCCCGCTTTCACCTGCCTTTGCAAGCGCAATAAGGACGCTTTTTTCCTCATCCTTCAGCGTCTTAACCGTGAACGCAAGGTGCAGGTACTTCGAGACCTCGTACGCGCCGCAGATGTCCTCGCGAAGGACAGCGCGCCGTGCGGCCCGCTCTGCCTGCAGTGTCGCCCGCTTGATTAAGTCGATCCCGACCCGGAGGTCGCCGCTCTTCTGCGTCTGGTCGATTACAAGGGAGAGCATCTCCTCGGAGAGGACGCCGGGATAGAGCCCCTGCAGGATCCGTGCCTGCATGATCTCCCGAATCTCGGCATCGGAGTAAGGGGGGAAGTATATCTCGGCCGGGCGGAAGACCGAGAGGACGCGTGCGTCGACTGCTCTTGTGAAATCGACGTCTAGGTCGCTGATGATCGTAATCACACCGATGCGGACCTTCTCGTACGACTCGTGGGCGCGGAGCAGAGTGTAGAGCACCTTGTTGATCTCGTTCTCGTACAGGAGGTAGTTCGCATCGTCGAGGGCGACGAGCAGGACGATCTCGTCCTTCACAAGGATCCGCCCAATCGCGTCGAATAGCTGCTTGAACGAGGTGCCGGAGGCGGGGGGAAGGTGGCCGGTCAGCTTCCGGTAGATCTGGGAGAAGATGGCAAACTTGGTGTTGTCGATCTGGCAGTTGATATATACGGGCACAAGTTTCTTCGTCGTCTCCTTAATCTCGGAAAACAGCTTGCGGACGCTGGTTGTCTTGCCGGTACCGGGAAGCCCTTTGCAGATGGAGTTGAGCGGGGTTGCCCCTTTCAGGCCCGGCCTAATCTGGAAGGCAAGCTCGCGCATCTGGGTGTCTCGGAACTGGAACTGCTCGGGCACGTAATCGAACTCGAACACCTCGGGGTCCCTGAAAAGCGTCTCGTCCCACATCAGCAGGTTCTTTGTCATGTCACACCAGCCCGTTCTTACACAGCCCTGAATGGGTTTTCAGGCCGTTCCCAAAGGATCTCATCATTTCTGTTGGTGCAGCACCATATCAAGGTCGCGTAACCGGTCCGGAAATGTACAGCGGATACGAATATATTATTCCGGCAACCACATTCCATCACCTGCGCCGGTTAACGGCAGATGATGAAAGTTACCCCCACTGAAAGGTGATGATGCAGGGGACTGATGCCAACCGGTACAGGCGGTAAGCACCAATCAGTTATTCCTGGATATAGCCGAGATACATCCTCACGCCTTACGCAAAGAGGAACGGCAGGAAACCGGCCGCGTCCATCATCCCGAACTTCCCCTTCAGCGCCTCGCGCTCGGTGAACCGTGCCGTCCCGTCAGCACCCTTCCCGCGGACGACGAACGGGACCGGGTCCTTTGTATGGGTCTTTACCCGGATAGGTGTCGGGTGGTCAGGAAGCACAGCAACGACCCCGTCGAAACCGTCAAGGATCGTCCCGACAAGCCCATCCACACTCTCGATCGCCTTTACCTTCTCTTCGATGCTTCCAAGATGACCGGCCTCATCCGGGGCCTCGATGTGCAGGTACAGGAAATCAAGGCGCCGGATCGCGTCAAGGGCGTATCCCGCCTTTGCATCGTAATCGGTGTCGAGGTAACCGGTTGCTCCCGGCACACGGATGATCTCCATGCCGGCACCGCGCCCGATCCCGTTTAAGAGGTCCACAGCCGAGATCATGCCCGCCTTCTTCCCGTACCTCTCTGTAAAGAGCGGAAGCGCCGGCCTTTTCCCACCGCTCCATGGCCAGACCTGGGTTGCTGGGGATTTCCCGGAGTTCCTCCGCGCCATATTTACAGGGTGGTCCGCAAAGATCCTCCGGCTCTCCTCCATGCAGCGACCGAGAAGCGCCGCGTCGCCACCGGCCGGAAGGTACCTGGCAACCGGCTGCCCAACGATGTCGTGCGGCGGGGTCGAGCCGCACCCCTTACCATTTGGGACGACGAGGAGGTTCCGGTAGCTGACACCTGCCCTGATGACCACCCCGGGCAACGCGCCGGCAAGCGAACCGAGAAGCGCCGCCCCTTCCGCGCTGGAGATGTGGCCTGCGGAGAAATCCTGCATCACGCCACCGGTAATCGTCACGAGGTTGCAGCGGTACGCGATGTCACTATCCCGCAGGTCGACTCCCATACTGAGCGCCTCAAGGGGGCCCCTGCCGGTATAGTATTCCCGCGGATCGTACCCGAGGACCGACATATTGGCAATATCGCTGCCGGCCTCGAACCCATCGGGGATCGTGCGGAGCATGCCGCAGGCGCCTTCCCTGGCCATCCGGTCGAAGTTCGGCGTGCGGGCGGCCTCGAGCGGGGTCTTTCCTCCAAGCTCCGGAAGCGGCTCGTCCGCCATGCCGTCTCCGAGAACTACGATGTATTTCATGCCGCTCCCTCCCCTATTGGTTGTCCAGGAGCGCCCGGACGGCCAGCTCCACGCTGTCTCCCGATCCATGGGCCGGTTTCCAGCCAAGTTTCCGGATCTTTTCTACCGAGAGCTGCATACGGGGCACGTCCCCGACCCAGCCGCGCTCGCCTCCGGTAAACCGGTGCTTTACATTCCTGAGGTTCATCCCCTTCTCAACGATGCGGGCGATCGTCTCGACATCAATCCAGTCGCCAGACCCGATGTTGAACGTGTTGACCGGTCCCCGGGAATGGCTGACTGCAAAGAGCATGGCGTCCACACAGTCCTTAACAAGGAGGTAGGACTTTATTTGCTTCCCGTCGCCAAGGATCTCGAGCTGGTCAGGATCGGAACGGAGCTTCTGCATGAAGTCCGTGATCACGCCGTGCCCGCTGCGTGCCCCGATGATATTTGCGAACCGGAAGTTCCATGCCCGCATCTCAAACGAGTGGGAGTATGCCGATATAAGCGCCTCGCATGCAAGCTTGCTTGCGCCGTAAACCGAGACCGGCTCCATCGGTGCATATTCTTCCGGTGTTGGTATCACAGAGGCTTCTCCGTAGACCGTGGAAGTAGATGTGAAAGCGATTTCATTAACTCTGTGCTCCCGCATCGCCTCAAGGACCCTGAACGTGGCGAGGATATTATTGTTGACCGGGCTATCCGGTGAGACTGCGCTCTGCCGCACGTCAGGGTCCGCGGCAAGGTGCCAGATACGACCGGCCCCCCGGATCGCGTCCTGCCACCCGTCATCCAGGAGATCGGCTTTGACAAACGTAACGGCCCCATTTTTAACATGGGGCCCGATATTAGCGATCTTTCCTGAGGCAAGCGAGTCGATCACGGTCACGCGGCTGCCACGGGAGACCAGCGCATCGACAAGGTGGGAACCGATAAAGCCGGCACCGCCCGTTACGACTTCAAACATCAATACCTATTATGTCATCCATGCTATAGGATTACTGCTATGTTCATCGGGATCGACCACGGCACGACCGCTATGCGTTTTGCCTGTAATTCCGGCCGGTTCAAGTTGTCGCGGGAGGATGCGACTTTGTTTGCCTTCTTTGACCTTTCAAGGCTCTGTCCGGTCGAAGAGATCGAGGGCATCGCACTCACCTACTCGATGGGAGACAATTTCTCGAAAATCACGTCGATCCAGAAGCTTGAGAGCCGCGGGCTTGTGAGCCGCGAGGGTGCGGGAAAACACGTCGGCGGCGGTACGCGGGTCTTCGACGAGGTAAGGGCAAGCGGGGTTCCGGCTATAGTTATCCCGGGGCTCCATGGTGATTCCCCAACCGACCCCCGGTTCAAAGCGTACTCCCACCAGTCCAGCCCCGAGAAAGTCGGGATCGCGTACGAAGCCTGCCATGACCTCGGGGACGACGTGATCATTTCCGATGTAAGCTCAAACACTGTCACGCTCCTTGTCTCCGGTGGCCGCATCATCGGTGCGTTCGATGCCTGCATCTTCGCGCCGGGCACCCGCCACGGCGCCCTCGACGTGGACGCGATCCGCCGCATCGATAACGGCGAACTTACGGCAAACGAGGCCTTCCAGTCCGCGGGGGTCGACTTCACGCTGCCGGAAGGACTTCGGATCCCGACAATTGCCATGTTCTCAGCAATGGAATGCGCCGCGATGCTTCTTCTTAACGAGAATGCGAAGATCGCGCTTGCGGGATCCCTTGCGCAGGCGGTCGCCCCTGAATTCAGACGGCTTTTAAGGCGCGATGTGGCGGTCTACGATGAATGGTGCGCTGCAACCGGCCTTGCCCGGATCGCCCGGGACGTCTTTTCGGGGGAGCGCCGCATCCTCGGGCTCGATGTGGATCTGTAGATTTATAATGAATTATCATGTAAAATTATTGGGGATTTTTCTTGAGAGAACTCCGTATCCACGGCAGGGGCGGGCAGGGGTCCGTCACCGCGGCCGAACTGATTGCGGTAGCTGCGTTTGAAGGCGGCGTCTATGCCCAGGCATTCCCGGCATTCGGCGTCGAACGGCGCGGGGCACCGGTGCAGGCATTCGTGCGGTTCGACGACAAAAAGATCCGAAAACGGAGCCAGGTCTACGAGCCGGATTACATCATCGTGCAGGACAGCACGCTGATCAAGGACGTAAACGTCTTTTTGGGAGTTAAAAAGGGCGGGATTGTCATCGTGAATACGGAAAAGGCGCCCGACTACAAGGTACCGGACGGCGTAAAGTTGATCACAATCGATGCAACAAACATCGCGTTAAAGACTCTCGGTGTCCCGATCACCAACACGACGCTTATGGGAGCGTTTGCGGCCGCATCCGGCGAGATCAAGTTCGCAGCGCTGGAGAACGCGCTCAAGCGCCGGTTCAAGGGAGAGATGGGGACAAAGAACATTGCTGCGGCAAAGCAGGCATTCGATGTTGTCAAGGGGGCGGCATAATGGCGCTTGCTGTCGGCTGCCGGGCAAGACCCGGCAAATCGCGGGATAATAAGACCGGGTCGTGGCGCGTCTTCCGTCCGGTCTTTGACAATGAGAAGTGCTCGAAGTGCGGGCTGTGCCAGACCGTCTGCCCCGAAGGCTGCATCCACGAGACGGATGAGGAATTTATGGAGCCTGACTATACGTACTGCAAGGGCTGCGGGCTCTGCGCCGAGGAATGTCCGGGGGGGGCAATCGAGATGAAACAGGAGGAGAAGTAGATGATGAAGATTACCGAAGGCTCCCACGCTGTCGCGGAGATCGTAGCATTCTGCCGCCCGCAGGTAGTCTCGGCCTACCCGATCACCCCCCAGACCCATATCGTCGAGGCCCTTGCCGAGATGGTCGCCGACTGCAAACTGGACGCCGAGTACATCACTGTGGAAAACGAACTCTCGGCCCTTTCGGCATGCATCGGTGCGAGCGCGGCAGGTTCCCGCGTCTACTCGGCTACGACCTCGCAGGGGCTCGCGCTCATGTACGAGGCATGTTTCAACGCGGCAGGGATGAGGCTTCCAATCATCATGTCGATTGCCAACCGGGCGATGGGCGCCCCCCTATCGATCTGGAACGACCAGCAGGACTCGATCTCGCTCCGGGATTCCGGCTGGCTCCAGTTCTACGCGGAAGATAACCAGGAAGCGACCGACCTTCACGTAATTGCCTACAAGGTTGCAGAGGACCATTCCGTCCTGCTGCCTGCCATGGTCTGCTTTGACGGGTTCATCCTCTCCCATACCTACGAGCCGGTTGACATGCTCTCGCAGGAGGACGTGGACAAGTACCTCCCGAAGTTCAACCCGTACGAGAAGCTCGATGCTGCCGACCCCATCAGCTTCGGCATGTACGCAACGCCGGATTACTA
This sequence comes from Methanoregula sp. PtaU1.Bin051, assembly GCA_002067895.1. Lineage (GTDB taxonomy): Archaea > Halobacteriota > Methanomicrobia > Methanomicrobiales > Methanospirillaceae > MVRE01. The sequence goes on from MVRE01000017.1 coordinate 114,166, forward strand.
TCACGAGTTCCGGTACGAGATCGACAATGCTGTAAAAAGGGCGGGGGGCGTGATCAAGAAAGCCGGAAAAGAGTTCGGCACGATGTTTGGCCGGGACTACTCAAGCATGACCGAGGAGTACCGGATGGAGGACGCCGATACGGCGATCGTCGCGATGGGTTCGGTCTGCGGGACAATCAAGGACGCAATCGACGAAATGCGGGCTTCCGGGAAAAAGGTCGGCCTCGTCCGGATCCGCGTATTCCGGCCGTTCCCGTCAGGAGATATCGCAAAGGCGCTCTCAAAGGCAAAACGCGTCGCCGTCCTTGACAAGAACATCTCGCTTGGCGCGAAGGGGGCAACCGCGATCGAGGTAAAAGATGCAATGTACGGAAAGGCCACCCCCATACTCAATTACATCATCGGCCTTGGGGGGCGAGACGTGCGCAAGAGGGATATTGCGGCAATCGTTGCCCTTGCGGAGAAAGGCGAAGGGGATATGTTCTATGGCCTTCGAAAGGAGGTGCTGTAATGGTTGACAAATCACTGGAACTCTTTGAATGCGGCCACCGGGCCTGCGGCGGTTGCGGGGCAGCGCTTGCGGCGCGCCTCGCCATGAAGGGGGCCGGCACCAACACGATCGTCGTCAACTCGACCGGCTGCATGGAGGTCTTCTCTACACCTTATCCCGAGACAGCATGGAAGGTGCCGTGGATCCACTCTCTCTTCGAGAACGCATCGGCTGTCGCATCCGGAGTGGAGGCTTCGCTTAAGAAACAGAGGAGGGGCGAGAAAGTCGTGATCATGGCCGGGGATGGCGCAACCTTCGACATCGGCATGATCTGCATCAGCGGGGCGTTCGAGCGCGGGCATGACTTCACTTACATCTGCTATGACAACGAGGCGTACATGAATACGGGAATACAGCGCTCCGGCGCAACCCCGTACGATGCTAGCACCACGACGAGCCCGGCCGGCAAGTGCTCGTTCGGGAACAAGCGCCCGAAAAAGGACATGCCCCAGATCATCGCTGCGCATGGCGCGCCTTACGTGGCAACGGCATCGATTGCATACCCGGCAGACCTCATGCAGAAAGTGGAGAGGGCCGTCAATACCAAAGGGCCCTGCTACGTGCAGGTCCATGCACCGTGCTGCACCGGCTGGGGGTTCGAGGGCGAGCAGACCCTCGCGATAGCAAAGCTCGCAGTCGAGACCGGCCTCTGGATCAACTACGAGATGGTCGACGGCAAGGTCTCAAAGGTCAAGAAGGTCGTCAAAAAGCCGGTCGAGGAGTATCTCAAGACCCAGAAGCGGTTCCGCCACCTCTTCAAGCCGGCCCGGCAGGACGCCGAGATCGCCGCGATCCAGGCAATGGCAGACCGGAACTTCGAGAAGTATGGCATTGAGATCAAGCTGAAGAAGGAATAACTTTTGGTGATTCCTCAATAAGATCCACCCAACGTCACATTTTCAACTGGCGCATCACCACATCAAACAGATCGCTGTTCCGGTAATTATACCTGAACTCCAATTCTTTGAGATAGAGCGGGAATTTTTCTGGGTCAACCCCGTGATACTTCATCAACCGATCTTTGGCAAAGGACCAGAATCCTTCGATACCATTAATGTACACTTTACCGTTCGCGAATTTCAGGCCATGATCGATCCTCTCATGTTTGAAACCATAGCTCACCAGCCCATCGTAGGATCTGAACTTATCCGTATAGACGAGACTACCCCGTTTCACCTTTTTCAGAGAGAGGTTCAGGAGAGTATCCCCTTTTACGTCATCAACAACCTCGACCCGGACTTTTCCACCACGTTCCAGGATACCGAACACCGGGATCTTGTTGGGAGCTCCTCGGCCGCGTTTACCTTTTCTCCTTCCACCGAAGTAACTTTCATCGACTTCGATTTCACCGGAGAACCGGTTGTTGTTCGTTGTAAGGTGAAGGATTGTTTTCCGAATCAGGTCGTAGAGAGTGTAAGTCGTGTTGTATGCCAATCCGAGCTGATGTGATGCCTTTCTGACAGATGTTTCCAGCTCGAATAACTTGACTGCCAGGAGAACTTTCTGGAGAGTTACCCGGTACTTTTCGAGTTTGCTCCCTCTCCTTCGGCTCCATTCCTTCCGGCACTGGTAGCATTTGTAGAGGCCTCTTCGGATCCTTCCTATCTTCTTTCCGTGACAGTAAGGACATTCATGGAATGTCGGGAGAATCCCTTTCGCCCTCAAGTACTCTTCTGCTGTATCTTCAGACCGAATGTGTTGTGTTAATTCTACGAGATTCGTTCCTTACACCACCTTGTTACTCGATGGTGGACGATATTAAGTAATCACCTTATTCTAAATTGCTAAAGAGGATTGCGATTATCTTTTTCTCTCTTCCTCTATTCCAATTTGATCCGATTTTCCTGGTTTAAGGCCCTTACCTCTCCCGAATTCCCTGTATTTTCTGTCTTTTTCCCTCTTTCTTAGAGAGCTACCGCTAGGAGGAGGGCAAGTTGATGGTACGGAGCTGCTGCAGGATAAAGGAAAAGCAGGAGAACAGGTTCTTCACGTGAACTCTCGCGGAGGTGGTGACCAATGTATGACCGGCACGATACGCTCTCTTCACCACCGCGAAGGCTCGTTCTACCAGAGCTCTGACCCGCATGATCGCCCGGTTCCTCCGCTCCTCTTTGATCGACAACGGATGACCTCTCGTACCCCGGTGCATGGTCTTGTCCATGGAGGCCTGAGGCTTTACCCCGAAGTATCTTTTATCCCGGTAGACCGTCTCCCACTCCCGAGAGAGATCCATCTGGCTGTCGTGGAGGGATGCAGTGGTGGTCTCCATCCTCCGGATCAACTGGTGCTCCTTATCGACGAGGATGTGAAGTTTGTACCCGAAGTGCGATTTCTTCCCTTTCTTAGCCCAGGTGCCATCCCGGCTCCTCCGGGTCTTCGCCTCATCCCCACGTGGAGTGTTCGCAGGTGCGTGACCCGGATCGGAGGTGATGAAGGTCGCGTCCCGAATCACCCCTTTCTTGATCCTGAGGCCCTTCACCTCGAGCTGCGTCTACAGCTGGTCCCAGATCGCCATCTCCTTACCAGCTTTGATCAGGCGCTCCCGGAAGTACCAGAGAGGAGTGTGGTCCAGTATCTTCTCCGGGAATCCAAGGAACTTGCGGAAGGAGATACGGTCGTTGGTCTGTCGCTCCATCTCCTGATCCGATAAACCGTAGAAGGACTAGAGTACAAGCATCTTCAGCAGTAGGATCTCATCGGTGTTCGGGATAGAGTTGACTCAGAATAGGCCGGAATGCCTCCCACTCGATCAGCGACTCCAGCTCAGCGAGCCGGTCTCAGAGTCTATGGATACGTTTGTACTCCTCGTTCAGGGTAAAATCAGTCAGTGAGTTCGTTGCCAGAGAGATCGACGAACGGGGTCTACTCTGCAAACGAGTTCCTAACGCGTGTCAACCTGATGCATGCAGACAGTTTCCCCGAGTTCGATACGCCCGTCCGGGATGCCGGCAGGGTCGTCGTGGTCGGCGGTGGTAACGTGGCGATGGATGCGGCCCGGGTAGCACGGCGGCTGGGGGCCCGCGTCACCCTCGTCTACCGGAGGAGGGAAGTTGACCTCCCTGCCCGGAAGGCCGAAGTTGCACGGGCCCGGGAAGAAGGGGTAGAATTCGTCACGTGTGCAAACCCGGTTCGTATCGTCGGAGACCAGTGCGTGACGGGAGTCGAGTGCGAGCGCATAGAGATGTGCGGGGCCGATGAGTCGGGCCGGCCGGAGCCGGTCGCCATAACGGGTTCGAATTTTTCTATCGATGCCGACATGGTCATCGTGGCTATCGGCTAGGGCCCAAATCCCCTCCTAATCGGGAGGCTGCCGGGACTCACGTATGGCCCCAAGGGAAACGTCCTTGTTGACGGGGAGGGCAGGACAGCCATCCCGAAGGTCTTTGCTGCGGGAGACGTAGCCACCGGTGCGGCAACGGTGATCCTGGCAATGGGAGGGGCAAAGAGGGCAGCGCGGGCGATCGACCGCATGCTGCGGGACAAGGAAGGATGAGTACTTAGTCTTTTTCTCTTTTGAAGCCCAAAGATCCACACCATGTCGGTCATGGAGATCATCTGGCCATTTCTCTTCCCGCTCCTTGGGGCATTCTTTGCCTTTGTCCACATCTCGTGGAAACACCATGCCGGGACCCAGGCCCTTGAGACTTTCCTGGCATGGCAGCTTGCCGTCGGCCTTGGGCTTGGTTACGTATACGCGGGATTGGGGCACCTCGTGTTTCCCGACATGGTTGCCGCATCGCTTGGATGGCCCCTCCATAGTCCCTTCCAGCGCGAGGTCGGGATGTGGGACCTCGCGATGGGGATCGTAGGGATCCTGTGCCTGAAAGCACGGTCGACGGGTTTCTGGACCGCAACGATCGTGACGTACGGGATATTCTCCTTGGGAGCAGGGCTTGGGCACGTCTACGAACTCGTGGTCCACGGTAACGTGTCCGTCAGCAATGCGGGACCAGTCATGTACATGGACATCCTCTATCCGCTCTTCCTCGGTGCGCTTCTTGCCCTCTACCACAGGAGGAGCGATGGGGCGGGAGGTTCCCCCGGAGAGAACAGGGAGAAAGTAAAGAATTAGGGTAAACTACCAACTTAGCACCTAATATTCTCCAACAATTGGATGAGTCTCCGAATCTTTATTCTTTCCGAATCGGAACGGTGATTGTATCGCCATACATATTCGCCGAGATAGGGGGGAGGTTGCTCTCTTCGGATGCCTCCCTGGGAGGCAAGTTTCCGTTTCAGGAAGCCCCAAAATCCTTCTAATCCATTGATATAGTTTCCTTTTCCGTCAGAGCACTGTTTCTCTCCGTGGTTCATCAGACGATGAACGAATCCCCGAGAAGCGATTCCAGTGTACGCTCTCCAGGTATCAGAGCAGACCACAGAACCCGGAGAGACTTGTCGGGTTATAATGGGTTGGAAGATCCCTGCTTCGACATCATTCACAACTTCAGCCCAGACAATTCCATTACGACAGAGGATTCCAAAAACCGGTTGTTTCTTTGTGCCCCTCCCCTGTTTTGTTCCAGCATCTCTCACAATTTTACGTTTGTTTCTCCACTGGCCTCCGAAATAGGTTTCATCCACTTCCACCGTTCCAGAGAAGATCTCGGGAACATCCCGGACTAGTGCGCGTCTGATAATTGTGAGAGCTCGAAGAACTCTTCCTCATTCAAGTGAGGTCCTGATCGCAATGCTCTGGCTGCTCTGCTCAAGGAGGAACCATCCGATTATATCTTTCCACTGTTCTCTGGTCAAATAGAGGGGAAGACGGTGAGGGGTAAAGTCATACCGGCACCGGGCACATCGACGCTTTCCGGTCCCCATCAAGTAAACTTTTTTCGACCTGCATTTTGGGCACTGGATTACTGCCATTCTCCCCTCGTATTTTGGTTACGAGATTGGGGGTTAAAATACAGCTATACCCAAAAACTAAATCCAAAGAAAGGATTCACTGCACCTTATATCCGCTTCCCGTGGAATGAGAATACAAATTTAATAGGCAAGGAAGCGAAGATCTACCAAGTTTCTGATAGTCAATTCGTTGTCACTATTGGAAATGAATCTAAAGGTTTAAACCAGTTTAAACCAAACTGCGCGCAATTAAAAGACTCGAAAATTGAAAAGGAGTTACCGGGCTCGTGGTCTAGTGGTTTTGACGTCGCCCTTACACGGCGAAGATCGCCGGTTCGAATCCGGCCGGGCCCATATCCTATCCTGAAAAAATTATTTTCCCGGAGTGAGCTCGATGAGCCGGATCGTGAAAATCAGGTCCTGCCCGGCGAGCACGTGGTTCTGGTCGATCATGACGGTATTTTTGGTGAAATTGACGACCTTGACGATGCGGGTTGAACCGTCCGTCGGATTTGTCAGGTAGTAATACATCCCGGCCACGGGCGTCACGTCGGGGCCGAAGATCGACCTGTTGACGGCTCTGACCAGATCGCTTCTGTACGTGCCGTACGCTTTGTCGACAGGAATAGTGACCGTCTTTACCTGACCCTTTGTCATCCCGGTTACAGCTTCCTCAAAACCGGGAATCACCGAGTGATCACCGATCCTGAACGTCAGCGGAGTTGAATTCATGTTCGAATCAAAGATCGTCCCGTTTGGAAGCGTGCCGAGGTAGAGGACGGAGACCGTATCCCCCGTCTTTGCACCCGTCTGGACGAGCGCAAAGAACAGGACGATTGCGACAACGACAATGATCACAGCTCCCGCAGCCGCGTACTTCAGGGTCTGTTTTTTCCGTGCCGCTTCCCGCTCCTTCCCTTTAACCTTCTCCGATCTCTTCATCCACACGATCTGGGTCGTTATGGGTATTAGGTTCTTGCCGGAAGGTTCTGCCGTACAATCGTTCCGTTACCCTCTTTAAAACCGGCATCCAACGTAACCGGCAAAGTGGACGGGCATGATCGGGCGTATCGCGGCCGGTGCGGTATGGCAGGAAGGTACTGCACTCCAGCACCTCATTAAAGGCGAGATCCGGAGCATGAGGGAGCAGCAGAGGGCACTGCTTGCTCAGGGAAAGACCGGTTACGCTACGATCCTCATCCTGATGTTCTGCATCATTGCAAATGTCGCCCTTGCCGCCATCCTGCCGGACTACCCTGCTCTCTTCATCGCCGCAAGCATCTATCTCCAGATGATCTACTTCCTGACCCTGCTGGTCCCGTTGGGGGGAGGAGAAGTCCGTTTCCGTAAAGACCGAATCCGAAAGGCATTTTCCACCCTGTACCATACCGGCATCATCCCATCGACGGATCGGTTCACCCGCATCATGATGGACGTCTTTTTTATCAATTCTAGGACCCTTGCAACCGGTTTTATCCTCATCTTCTCCCTCGACCTGTTCTTTACCGCCATTGCCTGGTATTCCGGCATGTTCTCTGGATCAACTGTGACTGTCATCCTCTTCCAGGTGCTTGCCATCCTTATCTTCTATATCCTTCTTTTCCGCCTGGAACCGGGGACTGCCCGGTTCAGGGAGGAGATCAAGGGAATGAAAGGGGCATTTACCGGAAGAAAGGTGCCCGCCTGGCTGACTGCCGTCCTGTTCGGCACCGCTGCACTGCTGGTTCTCTTCGTTATCCTATCGACAATCATCCTCCTTCCAGGTATAACAGTCAAGGCGTTCCTGTCGCTCTCCGGCCTTGAAGACCTGACAAACCTCTTTCTCTTCATCGGGATCATCGTGACGAGCCAGTACTTCATCGTCCGCTACTTCCATAGCATATCAAGCATAAAAATGGCAGAACGTTTCTCTGAGCTAAGGATTCTAATCCTAGAAGCGGCGGGCAGGGTGGACAGGTTGGCGCCTGCCGTAGGAGATTTCCCCAGTACAGCGGCGGATGCCCTGCTGGAATCCAGGATCTACCGGCTCGAGCTGCGGACACTGTTCGGGACGTTCCCGGTCTACCTCATCAATCCGGACTTCTCAGTACTGTTCGATGAAAAAGTGATCGCCGTCATCACGGGATTCCTCAAGGGCGCAGGCTCGGCCGGGTTGGAACAGAGCCGAGATCAGGATGTGCGGACAGGGATCCGGCAGGGCTGAATCCCGCCGATATGATATCCTGTCCGGGGATGATAGGGAATCCCGGCTATCATGATTATATGGTATTTATAGATCAAGAACGCACAATGAGGTGTTGAACATGTCCGGTGATGAAATAAGGGTCGCAGATGTCGCGGGAAGAAAGGTGCAGTGGGATCCCGCACAGATGCGGAAGATCCAGGAGCACCCGTGTTTCTCGGAAAAAGCCTGCCATGCTTTCGGGAGGTGCCATCTCCCGGTCGCCCCGAAGTGCAATATCCAGTGTAATTACTGCATCCGCGACTTTGACTGTGTCAACGAGAGCAGGCCCGGCGTGACAACCCGGGTCCTGAACCCGGACGAAGCTGTAGCAATGGTCCGTAAAGTCCTTGAGAGATATCCTTATATCAAGGTTATCGGCATTGCAGGTCCCGGCGAGCCGCTGGCTAACGAGGAGACGATGGAAACCCTGCGCCGGCTTCACGAGGAGTTCCCGAACGTGATCAAATGCATCAGCACAAACGGGCTGATGCTTCCCGAAAAGATTGACCTATTGCAGAAATACGATGTCGGTAACATCACCGTTACGTTAAATGCCGTTGATCCGGAGATTGGCGCGAAGATCTACCAGTTTGTCGATTACAAGGGAAAGCGGTATACCGGGATCGAGGCGGCAAAAATACTCCTTGAAAACCAGCTGAAGGGGATTGAAGAGGCAGTAAAACGCAACATGATCGTCAAGGTCAATACGGTATACATCCCCGACATCAATGAAGACCACATCCCGGCAATCGCAAAGAAGGTGGGGGAGATGGGTGTTTACACGTTCAACCTCATCCCGCTAATCGCCCAGTACAAGTTCGCCGATATTACCCCGCCGACACCTGCAATGAAGAAGAAGATGCAGGACGAATGCTCAAAATATGTAAAACAGATGCGACACTGCCAGCGGTGCCGGGCCGATGCGATCGGGAGACTCGGCCACGATATCCAGTCCTGTATTTACGCAAAAGAGTAAAGGATTTTTTTGCCAAACACCGGGGCCCGGTCGGGAAAATTGCGGGCACCCGGAATGTCACATGCCCCGTGCAGCTCCGCCCTATCTGCTACTCCGGATTACCTGATCCAACCCGTCAATTAAGGGCTGTAGTGAGGGGGGATAAGCGGACTCGTCCAGTGTAACCGTTTTCCCCCTGTAGCTGATCGAATAATGGTACAGATCGGCGCTGCCGCGGCGTGCCGGGTAATTGGCCTGGAGCTGGGGGAACTGCGCATGATCGAACAAAGACGTTATTCCTTCTATGTCAGTTGCATTCATGACGATTTCCGTGCTCACGGTTTTCGTCGCAACAACCGCTGCCCCGTTATCGAAAATTACCAGCCTGTCATCAGTATCTGCGGGACCGCCGCTTCGGTGGTAATCGACAAAGACGGCCGGGGCTGGCGGGTGTGAGACCGGAGGTGTCTTTACACCGAGGCACCCTGCTGCAGATACAACGGAAAAGATCAGGAAAAGGATGCAGATCTGTGCCAATCTTCCTATAGGCATCCCTCCGGATAAACGGTTGTCTCCGGCATCGGTATCAGAGCTGAAGGATGTCGGGTTTGGCTTGTGCTGCTGCAGCCTTGCGTTCAGGAAGGACCTCTTCGAGGGCCTTTAATAGAACATCAACCTTCTCGTTATTGAATGCCGCGCGGAATGCGGCGAGCTCAGCAGTATTCATGATCATGATCCCTTTCTTCTTCATCGGGACACCGTGCTCGTTAACAGGGTTGAAGTCGATCGCAAGGGACGCCGCCCGGTTCTTCGTTTTCGGGAGACGGATGATGGTTACACCCTTGACGCTGGTTGCCTTCCGCTCCCAGTCCTTCCCTTCATCGATAAAGGTCCTGAGTTGTTCTGTGAGTTCCATGCAAGGAACATTTTGATTTATATATTAAAAGCCTATTCGGTGCTATGCGAATTCGTAGGGGGTGCGATCCCCCCTAAGGCGGGATGGCGATAACAGCTCAGACACAACCGGTCATGGCTGCCACGGCACCGTGCCGGTTTCATGAACCCTAAATACGTCCTGCACCGAACAGTATACCGGATTATGCACGAGCTCACTCTTATGGCAGGTCAGCCGTTCTCGCTCGACCTTACGCTATCCTGCGGACAGGTCTTCCGGTGGGAAAAGGGATCTGACGGGTGGTGGCGTGGTATCGTTGACAATAACATGATCAGGATTCGGCAGGATGGGGAGGTTCTCAGGTTTGAAGGCGTTAACAGGCAGTTTATCGAGCACTATTTCTCTCTCGATCATGACCTTAGGGCGATCACGGCTTCTTTTGACCGCGATCCGTTCATCCATGCAGCAGTCGAACAGTGCCGCGGCCTTCGCCTGATCCGGCAACCCCCATGGGAGTGCCTGATCTCGTATATCTGCTCGACGAATTCCAATATCCCGATGATTAAAAAACGGATCAACCTTATGGCGCAGGCTTTCGGCGACCCCATTGAAACCGACGGGGGGACGTATTACGGATTCCCGAAACCCCGGTCACTCGTAGGAAGTTGTGCAGCGGTTCTTTCAGAATGCAAGATGGGCTATCGCGGGGGATACGTGAAGAAGACCGCCTGTGATATAACCGACGAAAGAGAATGGGCGCGTTCGATCAGTTCGCTTCCCTCTGAGGATGCAAGGAAAACCCTGATGGAGTTACAAGGAGTCGGGCCCAAAGCTGCCGACTGCGTCCTCCTTTTCGCCTTCCAGAAGTACGAATCATTCCCGGTAGACGTCTGGATCCGCCGTATCATGGGGAAGCACTACCTGCCAAACATATGCGGCAGTACCTCGCTCTCGAACCGTGAATACGACGCGATCCGCAAATTTGCGAAAGACTATTTCGGAACATACTGCGGGTATGCGCAGGAATACCTGTTCGCGGCGCGGGAAGACTGAGACAAAAAAAGGTGTATCTGATGATGTCCGTAATCAGGTCCCGATATCCCAACTGCAGAGGTAGTCCTTCTGCTCCTTCGTCATCGTGTCGATAGAGAGATTAAGGGACGCGAGTTTGAGGCGGGCGACCTGTTCGTCGATATCATGCGGGACATCGTATACCCCGCCCCTGAGCTTTTTTCCGTTCTTTGCGATATACCTGGCACAGAGCGCCTGGAGGGCAAAACTTAAGTCCATAACCTCGATGGGGTGACCCATACCTTTCGGGGTTGCGAGATTCACGAGCCTTCCTTCCGCAAGGACGTGGATCCGTTTACCTTTAAGGATAAATGTCTCGATACCTTCGCGCTGGATGACCTTATCGGCATTTTCCGCAAGGTAGTCCATATCGATCTCAACATTGAAATGGCCGGCATTGGAGAGGATTGCCCCATCTTTAAGCCTTTTAAAATGACGTGCAGAGATAACCGCCGTGTTACCGGTCGTCGTGATGAAAATATCGCCAATCTCCGCGGCCTTGTCCATCGGCATTACATGGAACCCGTCCATATGTGCCTCAAGCGCCCTTCGCGAGTCGATCTCGGTAACAACGACCTTTGCCCCGAGCCCGTGAGCCTTCCGTGCAAGCCCGCGCCCGCAGAAGCCGTAACCGGCGACAACGACATACTTCCCGGCGATCAAGGTATTGGTCGTGATCATTATCGATGTGAGTGCGCTCTCCCCTGTGCCGTGGACATTATCGAAGTAGCGTTTCATCGGCGTGTCGTTGACCGCTATTACCGGGAACTTCAGTTTACCTTCCGCGGACATCGCGCGGAGCCGGTGGATCCCGGTCGTTGTCTCCTCACATCCGCCGATGATATTTTTCAAAAGGTCGCGGCGCTTTGTATGGAGGTAGTGTATCAGGTCCATCCCGTCATCGATCGTTATGGAAGGAGAGGCATCCAGTACCGAATCGATCGCCGCATAATATTCATCGACAGTGCAGGCACGCTTTGCGTAACAGTTGACTCCCTTTACTTTATTGAGCGCCGCCGCCACATCGTCCTGCGTCGAGAGAGGGTTGCAGCCGGTGATGTGGACCTCAGCCCCTCCTGCAGCCAGCGTCGTGACGAGGTTTGCCGTCTTGGCCTCTACATGCAGCGCCATGCCGATTGTCATGCCCGAAAAGGGCTTCTCTTTCACGAACTGTTTTTTAATTGAGGCGAGCACCGGCATGAACGAGGCCGCCCATTCGATCTTCAATCTTCCGGAATCCATTCAATCACCGTAAGGCAGGAAACCTGCCTGCGATCTATCGTTCCATATGAATGAGCACCGGAAATGACTTAAATATCCCCCTCCGGTATTGGGAAAATTAGAAGCAGGCAGCAGGCGTATCGGTCTTTGCTATGGTACATACGAAACGGATCATCCCCTGTCTCGACCTGAAGGACGGCAGGGTTGTGAAGGGGACGCACTTCGTTGAACTGCGCGATGCGGGAGACCCCGTAGAACTTGCCGGGCGCTATAACGCCCAGGGGGCAGACGAGGTTGTCTTCCTGGATATCACGGCTTCCAAAGAAAAGCGCGGGATTATCATCGACCTCATCAAGCGGGCGGCTGACGAGCTCTTCCTGCCATTGACCGTTGGAGGGGGCATCCGGTCGCTTGATGACATCCAGCAGATCCTCCGCGCCGGAGCCGACAAGGTGAGCATCAACACGAGCGCCGTCCATGATCCGGCACTGATTACGAAAGGTGCTGAGGCGTTTGGCACCCAGTGTATCGTGCTTGCAATGGATGTCAAACGGAATTATTCTTCCAATCCCAAAGGTACCCCTGTCTTCCTCCCTGACGGGAAAGACTGCTGGTACGAAGTCGTAATCTACGGGGGCAGCAAGCCGACCGGGATCGATGCGATATCATGGGCAAAGGAAGCGGAAGAGCGCGGTGCGGGGGAGATCCTCTTAACCAGCATGGAGACCGACGGGACAAAAAAAGGCTTCGACATCCCGATCACGCGGGCGATCTCCGAAACGGCCGGTATCCCCGTGATCGCTAGCGGCGGGGTCGGCACGCTCGAGCATTTCTTCGAAGGCTTTACAGAAGGAAAAGCAGACGCCTGCCTTGCGGCAAGTGTCTTCCACTATGGCGAGTTCACGATCCGAGACGTCAAGGACTATCTTGCAGCCCGGCATATCCCGGTACGGCTCTGAGATCGATCTCGAATGCGGCAACCGGGTGCTCCAGATCGAAAGCGTTCAGAACTGACGGGTGGATCTCGCCAAATACCCCGGCCTTTCTGCCACTGATAACGATATCCGCCCTCCTACCGCTGATAAATGCGGGATCGGCCGATTCCGCAACCGAATAGTCAAGGGACAACTCCCGGAGCAGTACATCCATGCAGGCATAAGCTTCCGAGAAATCGGCGCTGGCATGGCAGCTTACGCCCGCAGCTTTCCGGAATGTCTCCAGACCCTCGACAACATCTCCCGCGGAAAAGAGCTTCTGCGGGAGCTCACGGCGCTTGTTTGCCTGCAGCATCTCTAGCAGCAACGGCAGGATGTCAGTGCGGACGATTGTGTGTTCCTCGCTGATCGGGTGCATGACACAGAGTGCCACCTTTGACCGCTCCCGCTGCACCATATCGTACAGCACGCGTTCGTTTGTGAGTGTGAACGGCATCACTTCGAGAAATCCAAGCCCGGTGAAGATCTCCCTCACTTTTCCGGCAAGAACGGCCGCAGGATGAGCTTTTCCGATCGTGAAGGTCTCCAAGATCTGCGCGGGGACGTTCTCGTACCCGAACGCGATTGCGACATCCTCGAAGATATCCCAGTCATGCATGATATCCGCGCGGTAACACGGGACACGGACATGTACCTTATCGTTTCCTGCCGGTTTTGCCGCAAATCGCATCCTTTCCAGCAGCCTTGCGATCTCCTTTGCAGGGAGATCGATGCCCAGAAGCCCGCAGCACTCGCGGACGCTGACCGTTCGTTCGGAGGGGGCAAGGGACGGCACATGAATGCCATTGACCTCCACGCTTTCGATTGTAGCGCCGGCCTGTACCATGGCGGTGCAGATGATGTTAACGGCAATATTCACGGCCTTTAGATCGGTCCCCGTAGTGTCGAGGAGGATGTTTTTTGTCTTTTCTGTAACCCTCGTCAGTTCCCCGTTGATGATGGGGGGGAACGAGAGCACATTATCATCAGCATCGACAATCAGCGGGAAGAGCGGGAAGTCCTGAACAATCTTCGCGTAGTCCCTCCCCTTGGGATGCTGCTCCAGGATTTCCTCCATCGATAGTTCTCTCTCAAAATCGAGAGGCACGAACTTCCGGCTCTTGGGAGCTGCAATGTATTTGAAAGGCGGCCTTACAGAATCGAGGTCGTGGATCCCGATGGCCACCTTGCTCCTCCCCCTGCCCACCGCCCAGTGGAGGGCTTCCTGCAGGCCCATGACCCCGAGGATCGATTCCTCGTCGAACGAGACATTGCGGATGACCGCCGAGCCGAGATACGGGCGGATGGATGCGAGGTTCTTATCCACGGTAAATGTAAACCCTGAGGATTTTACGGTATATTCGATAAGGCCGGTCTCGATCCCGAGGAAACCCCGCATGGCCCGGGAAACGCCCTCGACCGAGAAGAGGTCCGGGCGGTTTGGGAAGAACTCCACGTCCGCGTGGTCGGCCTCGAGCCGCTCGACCTCCGATCCCAGCATGGGCAGGCGCTTTAAGATCGTCTCCTTATCCGCTCCTGTCAGCCGTTCAAGGTACCTGTATGGCAGGCTGATGATGGCCATGTCAGGTCTTGCCTCCCACGACTTTGTTCGCTGGCCGGTAGATCGGGCTGTTACGGATCCAGCTGATGTCACTCTTGTAGAGCAGGCGCAGGTCCTTAAGCCCCATCCGGAGCATCGCGACCCGGCTCACGCCAAGGCCCCATGCGAGGACAGGGTATCTGATTCCAAACGGTTCGGTGACTTCCTGCCTGAAGATCCCTGCGCCGCCCATTTCAACCCATCCAAGCCCGTCGACCCAGACTTCCGGTTCGACTGACGGTTCCGTGTACGGGAAGTACCCCGGCCGGAACCTGACGCCCTCGAATCCCATCCGCTGGTAAAATTCCTTCAAAAAACCGAGGAGATGGGTGAACCCGACGCCCTTGTCCATGACGATCCCCTCGAGCTGCTCGAACTCCGGTGTATGGGTCGGGTCGATCGCTTCCCTGCGGTACACGCGGTCGATGCAGAAGGCCTTTACAGGCGGTTCCGGATGCGCGGCGAGGTGCTGGATGGAGATACTCGTCGTATGGGTTCGCAGCACGCACTGCTCCGCCTTCTCCTTCTTCCAGATGCCCCCCCAGCCGGTCGAGGACGTCTCCCCTCCGTTTTCGTGCATCGCCTTTACACTTTCCCAGCATGTTGGGAGCCCCATACATTCCTTCAGGTAGAAAGTGTCCTGCATTTCCCGGGCGGGATGGTCCTGCGGCTGGAAGAGGGCATCGAAGTTCCAGAACGAGCTCTGGACGAGCCCGCCGTGGATCTCTATAAAGCCCATCTCGAGGAATATCTGGCGCATCTCGTCGATCAGCCGCTGGTAGGGGTGGGTCTTGCCGGGGTATGCCCGCTTCGGAAGCTTATTGATGTCGTATCGGCGAATGTTGAGGTTCTTCCATTCGCCGGATATGATCTGTTCGCGGGAGAGGGTTCCGGTCTCTTCGCGGAGATCTAGGCCTTTCCTTGCAATGGCAAGCCCTTCGGGTGTGATGGCGATAATATACCGGACCGTTTCGGTCTCCTTTAAAATCCCGCGTTTGATGAATTCCTTGGTTTTCGGATTGTTACCGGACGGGTTTTTCAGTGCAGCTTCATCCTCATCAGTCGATGCTCCCGGGACCTTTACTACCGAGGTTCCCTCAACCTTTACATGCCCTTTCTTACGCAGCTGGCCGAAGCCGATTTTAAATGTCGCCTGCTTCTGGAGGTCGGAAAGCGTAGTACCCGGCCGGATCATGCGGAGCAGCTGGGTCTCGGGTAAACCGTCCCGTGTATACTGCTTCCCCTCCTCCGTGTAATCAAATTCTTTTATCAGGATCCGCTCGACTGAAACAAGCCCCCGGTCCTGTGCAAGGTGTGCCCACTGCACAACAGCCTCGGAAGTAGTCGAAAGCAGCCCGGCAAGGCGCTGGGCATCCGCCTTTTTCTCTTTATCCAGCACTGCAAGCAACCTTTTTTCGTTCTGCGTCAGTTCCGCCATCTTACACCCTGATCCTCTCGGTACATGCGTCCATCTTCTCCCGGAAGTCTTTTAAGAACGCGACCACCCGCTCGGCCGTCTCCTTCTTGCACTGCCCGCAGGTGATCTCCCCCGAAACGCAACGCTTCCTGATCTTTAAAAGTACGTTATCATCCGAGACCATGTGGAAGAGATTGAGCATGTATAAAGAGCATTTGTCCGGCTCTCCCCCAAGCTCCTTCTGTTCCTGAAGCGTCATCCGGCCCCCTGTAATCCCGCTCATGACCTTCTTACGTACTGCTGCCTCCGGCTCATAGAACGAGATGATGCTCTCGGGGATGCTGGATGACATCTTCCCCCCGGTCAGGCCGGGCATGAAAATATGATACGTAGACGACGGGGTGAAGAATCCGAAACCGCCGTGCGCCAGCTCGATCTCGCGCACTTTTCCTTTCACGTCGTTGCACTGCGCCCCTTTGATATCCACATGCCCCTCGTATTTCTTCGAGCCGCGAAATGCCTTGTGGACGGCAGCGAGCGCTGCATCGGGTGCATTCTTGGACCGGACGCTGATATAGCCATCCCGCTCTTCGACCGTAAACATCCGCAACTTGTGGGCAATGCCGCGGGTGAGCCGTATGTGCGGATCCTGGTCGATCCCGACCGGTACAAGGGTCGGGGCGGGCGCCCGGTCGATCTGCGGGTAGAGTATGTCTGCGACCTGCGTGATCACGCTCTCCGCGTGGGCAAGGTCTGTGTCAGGGCCAAAACCATAGATTGCAGTCAGTTCGGAGAAGTTTACCTTGGTTGCAGCTTCGAATGCGAGGTCTTTCAGCCGGTCGTTCCTGCTCTGTGCATAGGTCGTCCCCTCAAATCCCAGCGCGTACAGGCAGGCGAGATACTCCTTCCCGTATTCCCGGCACTTCTCCCAGGAGAGCCCCCGGACCGCGTGGGCCTCCCGGTCGGCGATCGTGATGTACCCGTTCCCGCCCTGCTGCACGTGCCAGACGACTTCCTTCATCACCATCAGGTGCCCGAGATGGGGGTGCCCGCTCGGCATGAAACCAGTCAGGATATGAAACGGCGTTCGGTTCCGGATTGCTGATGCGATCTGCCCGTAATCGCGGTGCCCGAGCACGATACCGCGCAGGAAGAAATAGGGGAGCTCGGGAAGATCAGCGATTGCCTGCGAGATGGGTTCTATCCCGAATTCTGAGAAGAATTTTTCAACATCAAGGGACTGGTTGCTCGACCAGGGATTTATTTCGGGTTCCATGAGGGTTTTCCATTCACAGTTTGATTCTTGCAAATTCGATGTACTGGATGCCGCTACTATGTACAGCGCCAAACAACATCTTCTTTTTGACACTATGGGCGAGTCGGACGGAACGCGATATTGTGCTCATCGGCAGCTCGGAATCCTGCCCGACTGCATGGACGAGCATCCCGGAATGCACTTTCTGGGTGGAATATACCCGGAAATGATGTCCGAACTTATACCCTGTCTTGGGGATATAGCCCAGCCTGCGGAGATCAGTATAGACAGCCGCCTTGTGAGCAAACTCACTATCTCCTTCACCTGCACGCATAATAATGTCCTCATCAGCCATGGTTACCGGACCGTCAGTGACAGAGAGAATGCCCTCCTGAGTAAGATAGAACGTCTCAAGCGGAGAGAAAAGCGTGCGGGAATCATCAAGCCGACTGCCCAGCCACGATTCTTCGAATGCTGATCCGGCAGGAATCTTTACCATCACGGATTTGCCGGCAGGAACGCCGGAAATATGCGGGTACCTGGGCATTTCTCCAATTTCCGGAAGCAACTGCAGTTTTATCTCGTAATAGGTCAGCTCGTCCTCATCGTCTACTGCGGCGAGGATATACAGCTTGCGCAGGTTATGCGCGGTCGTTACCTCTTTAATTAAGTCCCTGAACCGGATCGGATCGCGTTCGGATACCACGCGTACAAGGTACAGCGATTCTCCCTTTCCCGGACGCTGCCCGCGCCTGAAAACCCGGAAATCATGCGGCCCTGTCTGGACTGCGTAACCCCGCTCCCTGATATCGCGATAAACGAGGAAACTGCGCAGGACGTTTGCCTTATCCGTAAAAGCGCTGAGGAGCGAGTCGAAATCGTACCCCTCAACGACAATCCTGCCCCGATGGAGAAGGTAGAGCGCTTCGTGAGGTGCGAGCCGTAGGCCTTCTTTGTCCCTGCGGCCGTATCCCCCCTGTTCGTACAATACCACCCCCTCTTTCCCGCAACGCACGGATGAACCGTCAAATACCGCTTTCACTGATCAGCATATTGGATTTTATGGTAATATAAGAGAGCGTGGGCAAAATCCCGGACTTTTTTAAGAGATGCCGTCAGCAGAAAATCAAAAACGCGACTATAAAAACCAGAAAAAACAATATTATTGCTGTATTGTATCTCATAAGTATGCCATAAGAAACGTCGGTGCATATAATTTTGCCCCGCATTCGTGGATTGTAATACTATAGGATACAGAAAAATGGTTTTTTACTGAGGAACAGCGGCTGAAGAACGATGAATGAGATATACCGAGACATAAGACCGAAAAACCTCAGGATCGCGGGCTTCCTGAATCGTTCAAAAGTTAACGGGCCGGGTACACGATTCGTTATCTGGACACAGGGATGCCCGATCCACTGTGAAGGATGTTTCAATCCCGATCTCTGGGAGTACAATGGAGGGGAGATCATGTCCGTCGGTCAGCTGTTTGACAAGATTGTGTCAACAGCAGGGATTGACGGAGTCACATTCTCAGGGGGAGAGCCTTTTACGCAGGCAGGTGGGCTTGCTGAACTGGGCTCATTGGTTCACAGCCATAACCTGACCGTCGTTACGTTCACCGGCTTTACCTATGACATTCTTCGGGCAAAAGGACGTGCTTCATGGAACCGGCTTCTTGCAGAGACCGACCTTCTCATATCCGGGCCATACATAGCAGGGCTGCCCCTGAAATATTCCCATGCTGGTTTATGCAAAAAGGATATCCGCCTCCTCACCGCCCGGATAAACATGGAACCGCTGCGGGCCGGAAGAGACGCCCAGACAACAGAGTATATCATAAACCGGAATGGTTCGCTCTTCATGACGGGTTTTCCGGACCAGAGTCTAAAAGCAGGATTCTCAGGCCTTGGCTCTAATAAGGGAGGATAGGAAAGGGAGGATAGGAAGTGTCTCATTTCAGCAGGGTTAAAACCCGGTTCAAAAACCGCGATGCATTGATCGAATGCCTCGAAGACGCGGAATTTTCTATCCGGCAGGATACCACGATCCGAGGATACCGGGGACTGCAGAATGTGGATATTGCCGCCCGGGCAAAAAACGGCAGCGAGATCGGCTTTGTAAAAAACAGTGACGGTTCGTTCGACATGGTTGCGGACTGGTGGACGAAAACAGGGAGGGGTGAACAGCAGCTTGCACGTAGCTTGCAGGTAATGGCAGAAAAGGTCCAGCAGGACTATGCACGACGGATGGTGCTGGAACAGGCCAGGAATGACGGGTTCTCGGTGGTTGAAGAGACAGAGGAGAAGGACGGGTCAATCCGGATTGTTGTACGGCGGTGGGTGCCATGACAAAACGCACCGAGCTGGACTTCTCCAACACACTCTCAGTTTCCCTGCGGGCCCGTGTTACACTGATGGTTGTTGTAACACCGGAAGAAGAGCGGGCGATCTCCCAGATAAAAGCGGTCTGTGCCGGATGGAATCCGCCGCGGCAGTGCCTTGTGTGGAATATTGTTGACGGGTTTACTTCCATTGCCGGTAACAGCACGTTCCTTTCCCAGGCACGCGAGCCCTTATCTGCGCTTGATGATGTTGTAAAGTCGGATGAGAATTCAGTGATCGTCCTTCTGGATTTCCATGAGTTCTGGAATAATCCCCATGTCAAGCGCAGGATAAAAAACCTTGCCCAGAAATTCCGGTATAACCGCCGTTCGATCGTGATCGTAACCTCGTCTGTAAAAATTCCTGATGAGATACGCGACGATGCGGTTATTGTCCATCTCCCGCCGCCATCTGCTGCGGATCTCTCCAGGGAACTGGATGCCCTCGTCCAGACATGCAATGTTCCCTGCACCCTTTCGAAGAACGGCAGGGAAAAACTGATCCAGGCCGCCCTTGGCATGACCCTGAACAGTGCCCGGCGGTCGTTTTCCAAGGCAATTGTAATGCATGGCAGCATTGATGACCGTGATATCGATTCAGTAGTCGGGGAGAAAAAAGACATCCTCAGCCAGACCGATGCCCTCGAGTTTTACAGCCTTACGGAAAGCGCCGATAATGTCGGAGGATTATCGGTGCTCAAGGAGTGGCTGGGCCTCCGCGAACGGGCGTTTACCGATGAGGCACGCAGGTACGGCCTTCCGGCACCAAAAGGGATCGCGTTAATCGGCATCCCGGGAACGGGCAAGAGCCTGACGGCAAAGATGATTGCCGACCTTTGGCATATCCCACTCCTCCGCCTCGATGTGGGGGCGCTGTTTGGAAGTCTCGTCGGGGAGTCCGAGGAACGGACTCGCCGTGCGCTTACTCTTGCCGAGACGATCGCTCCCTGTATCATCTGGGTGGACGAACTGGAGAAGGCCTTTTCGTTCGGTACCGGTGATTCCGGCACCAGCCAGCGGGTCTTTGCCCATCTCCTGACATGGATGCAGGAGAAGACAGCCCCCTGTTTCGTTGTGGCCACCGCAAACGATATCAGTGCACTCCCGACAGAATTGTTGCGCAAGGGGAGGTTTGACGAAATCTTCTTTTTGGACCTGCCCAGTTTCGACGAACGCAAAGAGATCTTTTCCGTTCATCTCAAAAAGCGGACATGTATCCCTTCGGAATTCGATCTGGACCGGCTCGCGACGGAGACCGAGGGGTATGTCGGTGCCGAGATCGAGCAGACGATCACCGATGCGATGTATATAGCCTTCAATGACAAAATGCGGGCGGTAACGACGGAAGATATCAGCCGTTGCATAAAGACGCAGGTGCCGATATCAATCTCCCAGCGGGAAACAGTAACCTCACTTAGGGAGTGGCTCGCACAGGGACGGGCGATCTCTGCATCATCTGTTCCCAAAAGGACTTATTTACCGGAGGCAAACCGCGCCATCGCGCTCGAAGCCCCGCCGCGATCGCAGTGATCCCATGCTTCTCCGCTGCACTCCAGCAGGCCTGCTACCGGAAATCCGGTTACCTTTCATCAGGACATATATACGCAGGACGCTACTGACAATGACTGCCGCCAGGGCACGCAAGGGCGATCCGGTCTCCCTGCTCACCCTGATGAAAGAATATTGCAGGTCCTTGGATTCCATATCAGAAGAGATTCTCCTCTCGACGATAACGGGCCCGATAAGCCGGTCGGTGACAGATCGGTTCTGCCATGAAGTCCTGCTGTATGGAGACGATCATCTGAGGTCCCTTGCGGTAAGAGCCGGCGTCGCTCCTTCAGGATCTGAATCCCGCGTTTTATTTTTCTTTGCCACGGGCCAGATTACGGAATACCAGGCACTCGAAACCGGGGCCGGACACCCGTTGCTGCGCGCCGCGTATCTCCACGCACCCGAGCGCGTGAAAGAACAGGTGCGGAAAGTATCAAGAGCCTGTAGTTGTGAGATCATGCTTGCCGAGGCACTCCTGCCCGAAGATGATAGTGGTTCGGTATACAGCCTTTCCGGAGATGAATGGAACATCATAATTCAGGGACTGATTGGCGCCTCCCGCCACGATGAACTGTACCGTCTGCTCCTGAGAGCACCGATCCCCCATGCACTCGAAGCGATTCGTTTTCTCCATTCGGAAGGGTGGGCACCCCGTGGCAGCATCCGGGATCTCTGGGAACAGGCGGCATGTTCACTTCCTGTCAGATGGACCTATCCGGATCCTGCCGGCTGCCCTGAACTCGTAGCCGGTGGGCCGGGTGGACATACCCGTTCTCTCGTCTTTTCACCGGACGGGTCCGCCGTTGTGACTGGCGGATATGACGGAACCCTTCGGATATGGAATATTGCAGACGGAAAATCCCGTTGCGTTATCAGGGGCAGTCCGTCAACTGGTGGAATGCCCGTATTCTTGCCGGACTGTGCTCATATCGTGGCGGTGATTAAGGATGCTGCCATCGCGATTATCGATGCCACATCAGGAAAGATCGTCTCCAGAATTCCAGTCCTCACGGTGGAAGACTGCCAGTTTGCACTCTCACAGGATAACCGGATGCTGGCCTGTACTGATAGTGATGGGACGATCCGGATTCATTCATTACAGGATGGATCAGAGATAGTTACCCTGAATGAAGCCTCCATCGGGATTACCACCCTTGCCTTCTCCCCGGATAACCATACACTTGCCGCAGGCTACAATGACGGAATTGTCCGGGTATGGTCATTGACTGAAAAAAAGCCTATCTGGTCATACCATGCGAATTCTCCTGAAGTTATCTGGCAGATCTGCTGGTCGGAGGACCGAAGGAGAATTCTTGTGATGTCTGATAAGAGTCCGCCAAGACTGCTTGATGCGGGGACCGGATCCTGCCGGTATACTTTCGCAAGGGAACGGAGTAAACCGCTTTCCAGTTCGGTCAGCGCTGACTGTTCCCACCTCGTAGTTGCATTCGAAGACGATACCGTATGCGTCTGGCGTCTTTCAGATTGCTGCTGCATGGCATGTATACCCGTCCAGAGAGGAAGTGCCGTATGCGTTGCCGCTGTCCCGGAAAGCTGCAGGATTGTAACGGGAGGTGATGATGGTCTGGTCCGCATCTTCCGGTACGGTGAGAAAAACCCGGAACGTATGTTTACAGCCCATGCTGACTGGATATCGGTTCTTGCTATCTCTCCGGACGGGAAAACCATCGGAACCGCCGGGTGGGACGGGACGACAAAACTCTGGGACCTGCATACTGCCGAATTGAACCGGTCGCTAGCCATTAACGTCCGTTCCATTTCATGCCTCGCCGGTTTGCAGGATGGCAACGTGCTTGCCACGGGTACCTCTGACGGCTTTGTCTGGCTCTGGCGTTTTCCGATGACGGGACACAGTCATCCACTCGATGTCTACACAGGGTCTGTACGTTCAATTGCTGTTAGCAGAGACGGATTACTGCTCGCATCCGCAGGAACTGACGGTCCGGTTCGGCTCTGGGATACAGGTACTGGTTCGCTGCTCTCCCAGCTCACGGGCATACCGGCAGGAACGTACTGCCTCGCCTTTACCCCCGATGGCCATGGAATTCTGACCGGCGGGTGGGACGAACAGATACGTCTTTTCAGTGTTCCTGATGGGGCGTTAATCCGGACCTATTCCGGCCACTCCAGCGTAATCTCCTGCATTGCATTCTCCCCTGATGGATCACGGTTCGTCAGCGGAAGCAATGACGGGACGATCCGTATCTGGGATACCAGTTCAGGGTCTGTTATTGCAACCTGTACAGGAGACCGGCATGCAGTGGAAGCGGTCGCAATTTCGCCCGACGGGGAACTGGCTGCTGCAGCAGGCAGGGATGCAATTGTCAGGCTCTTCCGCCTGTCTGACGGTGACATGATTGCCGGGTTGACAGGGGCTCCCTCCACGATAACCGGGCTTCTCATAACTTCAGGAGGAGATCTTCTCATTGCATCTGGAGAGGATGGTTCTCTCTCCTATTTCAGCATCCTTGCAAGGGCGCATATCAGGAATGTAACCGTCCATATGGGAAGAGTCTGCGGCATATCCGGTGCAACCGGCGGCAGGGGGGACATTGCATCTGCCGGTACCGAGGGGACTGTGCGGATCATCCCCCTTCCGGCAACAGATCCGCTTGACAGGATGACCCCTGATGTCATGCCATTCGTTGCCCGGCAGGCTTCCGGTCATCCGTCATGGCAGGCACGACAACAGTGGGATTTTCTGTTCTCTATTCTTCCCATCAGGTTTGCAGAGGATATCTGCCTCTGTTGTCCGCCACCCGCGATTGATGAATTCGATATCATGGTTGTTGGGTGAACGCATGGCAAGAATCGGGGTTGACTTCGGGGCATCAGGAACCGTAATCGGGATATCATTACGCGATGACGGTTCCGATACCCACACCCTCGCCCCGGTATCGAACCTCATCCACCTTACGGAACAGGGTGATCGTATCACCGGGCAGGACGTGATCACCTCAGGTCTGGTCCAGTCAGACTCGACAGCGCGCCACTTGAGGCATTATGTTATCAACAACAGTCCGGTGCTGATCAGGGCCGGCCGGCAGGCCGGTTCGTACCAGCAGGAAGCACGGAATTACATTGTATCGCTCATCAGGGCCGCACTCAAAGAACAATGCACCGCATACGATGCGGTTTTTTGCGCACCAGCTGATGCCCCGGAACAGTACATCGAATGGCTTGCGTCAGTTTCCGCAGAGGCCGGGCTGCCGTCATATACTATCATCGATGAACTGTTCGCTGCTGCAATCGGATACGGGATATCGCCTGACGAGGGAAAGACCATAATGGTGATTGATTTTGGTGCTGACGGGTTTGAGGTCACCATTGCGATACTGCCTGGCGATGTACAGGAAGGATTTCCCTCCTGTCGTGTGATCGGAAAAGCAGCATCCGATATCGGGGGACGGGTTATTGACGGTTGGCTTGCCGACGAGGTGCTCAGGAAGAACGACCTCCTATCGCGATGTGCCGAGGACGCCCGTGCCCGGCTGATTATTGCATGTAAAAAAGCAAAAGAGGCCCTCACTTACGACAAGGAGGCATTAATCCATGTCCCGGGTATGAATGCCGGAAAAGACGTTATGACCCTCATTACCTGGCCCCGTTTTGAGGAGATTTTACAGATGCACGATCTGACCGGAACAATAAAATGCACCATTGACCGTGCTATTGCCGCTGCAAAAAACCGGGGATATGACCTGAACCGGATCGAGCATGTCCTGATGATTGGCGGTATGAGCCTCATGCCGGCAGTCCGTGATACGGTTCTTGCGATATTTGAGAAGGATATGGTATACTCTGATGACCCGCGCTCTGCCGTGGCAAAGGGTGCCGCCATGTATCGCCCGGACCACGGCTTCATCCGGCGGGTCCCATGTGATTATGGTCTGAAATGGTGGGATCCGCTGACCTGCAGGCACCAGTACCGGTATATCGTGCGGAAAGGTACGGAATATCCAACCACCCGGGAGACAGCCCGGATTCTTATCAGCGCTGCATATGACGGACAGACCTACATGGGTATCGCACTGTATGCTATCGGTAAAAACAGGCCGGATAACCGATCATCGGGAGTTGAGCTGGTTGCTGATCCGGACCGGGGTACGCGCTGTATTGAACTGCCGGATGATCCCTCGGCATTCCATGCAGAAAGGATCAATAATGCAAATCCGACATTTCTCGTAGCAAATCCACCGGGGCGTAAAGGAGAGGTGCGGTTTGAACTGGAGTTCTCGATCGATAGCACCGGTCAGCTTCGCCTGTCCGCCCGGGACCTGACAACCGGAGCATACGTGCTCGAGAACCATATCTGTGCTCAACTGATTACATCAAAAAAGACGGAGACCTGAACAATGGAGCTGGAAGAACTGGAGATCGTCATACCTCGCGATGGGACCTTACAGGTGAGTGTGAAAGGGTTACGGGGGGCCACCTGCCTTTCCGCCACAAAGAGGCTTGAGGAAGCGACCGGCATCGTAATCAGCAGGAATTTTACCGCTGCGTACTATGAACCAGAACAATCAGTACATCATCATGTCCGGACCCAGGAAAGAAAATTATGACTATTCCCTGACGAGGTCTTTTAAAGATTGCAGGACAGATTGGGGGATTCGGGGTTCACTATTCGCCTGTTTAAAAAAGTAAAAGAAGGGGAATTTAAGAGATCCGGATTCAATACCTGAAGTCCCTGATCTCTTTCTTTACATTTTCAACGATCTCGTTTACTTGGGCGACAATCTTGGTGATCTGATCAATGGCTGCCGATGACTCTTCACTTGCAGCCGCAGCATCGGTCGCCTCCTTAGCCGTATCCGCGATCAGTGTATCGACCTGATGGATGCTTGCTGTGATCTCTTCCGTGGTTGCTGCCTGTTCCTCAGCAGCAGCGGCAACCTCAGATGCAGCGGCGGAGACTTTTGCTACTGCATCCCGGATTGTCTGGAACGCCTCAAGGGCCTGCCGGGACATCTGGGCTCCCTTATTGACCTGTTCCTTGGAACTTTCGGTAGCCGCAGCAGCGTTCTTGGTAGCCATATTGAGGTCAGCAATCATGTGTTCGATCTTTTCGGCACTTGCCCGTGATTCCTCAGCAAGCGACTTGACCTCAGATGCAACAACAGCAAATCCACGCCCGGCGTCTCCTGCACGCGCTGCTTCGATTGCCGCGTTCAGGGCAAGCAGGTTTGTCTGGTTGGCGAGGTTCCGGATTAAGACAACGATATCGGTGATGTCTGCCATCTGTTTTTCAATCTCTTTCACGATATCGTAGACCGAGCCGGTTGAGATCGAGATTTCTGCCATTCCCTTCTCAACACCGTCTGCAAGTTCGGCACCGCTCTTGGAGGCCTCATTCGCCTGTTTTGCCTCGTCCGAGACTTTCTCCATATTCGAAGTGACTTCTTCTACGGCAGCGCCCATGTCCTCCATGGCTTTTAACACCTGCTGGACGCCCTGCGTGGCTTTTTCGGTGTTGTTACTGACCGACCCCGTATTCTTTGCAACCTGTGCCGCGCCTGCAGAAACCTCTTCGATACTCGCCGTGGCTCGTTCCGTACCGCCCGATACTGCATTTAACTGCTCGGAGATAAAGGCAAGCGCTTCCGCCACTTTCTTCTGTGCCTTTCGGCCTGCTTCCCTGATCTCGGTTAAGTCCGAGAAGAATTCCATTGATCCGATGACCGTGCCTTTCAGATCCTTTATTGGAACACCGGTATACGAGATATCGTACTGGCGGTCCTTTGGCATTGCCTGCGTTTCTGCAGAGACCGGTGAACCTGATTTCATGCACCGCCCGGATGCGCATTCCGCTGTCTGGCACTGTTTGGTCTTGAACTGGTCATAACATTTGGATCCGACAAGTTCATCAGGGGCTTTCCCTGCCATGGCTGCCGCAGCATGGTTGATGTAAAGTATAGTGAATTCCTTGTCAACGATGAATGCAGGCACGGGTATAGCGTCAAGATGCCCGACAAGTGCGTTGATTGTTTCATTGATGCCCTTTATCATTGACGCATAATCGCCTTTAAACTTCTTTTCATCGCCCCGGAAGGTCAGTCGTCCTTCGACTGCAGCAGCACTGACCGCATTCATTTCGCCATTGAAGTTGCGGAGTGTTCCGACGACGTCCCCGAATGCCGATGCCACATCGCCGATTTCATCCTTTGCTCCGGATAGAACCGCACCTGTTCCCAGTGCCTGTTCGGCACCTGTCAGATCGCCGATACTGACATTCTTTCCGATGTTTACAAGCCCGTCCATCCTGCGGGCGATCGAGCGCCCGAAAAGGATTGAAACTGCACATCCCGCTGCGATGCTTATGATTAGGATGATCACGATCGCATTGCGCAGGTTGTCAACAGGTGCGCTGAAATCAGCAGGATCAACACGTGATGCGATAATCCAGTCTGTTGCCGGGAAGTACGTATAGTAGGCGACGACATCTTTACCTTCAAAGTTGTACGAAATTCGCCCATTACTCGTAACATACTTGTCTTTTGTGTCGATCATCGTTTTAACGAAATCCCGGTCTGCCAGGCTCTGCCCTTCAAGTGTCGGATGGACGATCAGGTTCCCCTTGCTGTCCATGATATAGAGATACCCATTCGTTCCGAGCTTGGCGGTCCGTACCTCCGTTTTCAGGGGACCATAGACCGAATCTTCAGGAACCCCTACAAAGAGAATCCCGATGATCGCACCGCTCTTATCCTTAATCGGTTCATAGGCAGTCACATATTTTTTCCCGACAACATCCGCTGTGCCGTAAAAGGTCTGGCCTTTTACCATGACGGCATCATAGACTGCATCGGAAACCGGGGTACCGACAGCCCGCTTGCCATCCGCACCGATAACGTTTGTGGATACCCGGATCGCCTGGTCTCCGATCTTCTGGAAGATCGTTGCTTTGCTGCCAACCGTCTTTTCAACCTGATCGACAAGATCGAAGTTGTTGTTAATCGTAGTGCCGCCAACAACAAGCTTTCCGTCAACAATCGCTGGAGTTCCATACTCGTTGAATCCGAGTCTCAGCACCCTCAGGTCACTGTCCAGCTTGTTTTTTGACAGCTGATACGAGTTGTCGGTCATCTTCCGGACATCGCTGATCTGGGTATCGAGCATCAGGTTGAGCTGATCGGACAATCCTGAACTCGCATTAATGTACGCAACAACCCCGAGTGTGACTGTCGGAACGATAACAAGGAAAAGACAGATGATAAGGATCTTGGATCCTATCTTTAAGTTGTTGAATTTCAAACCAACTTCATGAATCATTGCATTATCCCCCTCCGAATTTCAATGAGTGAGTCATAAAAAATTACAATTTGATATCCTTTACCAGAGGTTTGATATCAATCCAGATGATGAGTTCATTTACCTCCTTGTCCTTTACATCCACTTTCTTCTTAATGATACCAAGGATCGAGGTATCGTCCTGGTCCACCGATTCTGATGTGGTATCGACCTGACTCATCTCGAACGTTGAGACAGATGAGACATCATCGACGAGGATTCCCATCTTTGAATGTGTGATCTTTTCGTCAAGGACGATAATACGCGAGGCCTCAATAGCTGTACTGCCGGTATCATTGATGTTGAGCCGTTGCTTGAGATCGACAATGGTCGTGATCTCCCCCCGCAGGTCTATAATGCCTTTCACGTACGGCGGCGTGTTAGGGAGTTTGGTTATGGAGGTGTACTCCACAACCTCCTTGACATCGAACAGGTCGATGGCGAAGTGCTCCTTTCCCAGAATGAACTCCACGACCTGGATATCTTTCTGGGCACCCTTGGCTGCCGCATCCCGTGATTGGGTCTGCTGAGCCGTTGCCTGGAGGGGTTCCGTTGCTTGTTTGGATGACATGAGAAACAATCCCCCCTCTATACCGTAAACTTTGCCATCTCTTTGGAGACGTTCTCCACAATCTTGTTGAGGTTGTCAACTACCTTGTTAATCTCGTTGATGGATGCGGTTGCCTCCTCAGTAGCAGCAGCAGAGTTGCTTGCCTCCTTGCTTGTGCTCTCAACCTGGGTACGCACCTCGTGGATGCTTGCCGTGATCTCCTCTGTTGTTGCCGCCTGCTCCTCGGCCGCTGCTGCAACCTCGGATGCTGCGCTTGCAACCTTCTCTGCTGCGTCCTTGATCTTGTTGAAGGCGGCGAGCGCCTCGTGCGACATCTCGGCACCCTTGGTCACAAGCTCCTTGGATCCTTCCGTAGCAGTCGCAGCACCCTTCGTTGCCTTGTTCAGCTCGGTGATCATCTGCTCGATCTTCTCCGCGCTGGCGCGGGACTCTTCCGCAAGGGATTTGACTTCCGATGCGACAACGGCGAATCCGCGCCCGGCATCGCCTGCGCGTGCCGCTTCGATAGCGGCGTTGAGCGCAAGCAGGTTGGTCTGGTTCGCAAGGTCGCGGATCAGTACCACGATGTTAGTGATATCGGCCATCTGCTTCTCGATCTCCTTGACAATCTCGAAGACGGTCTGGGTAGAGGCCGAGATTTCCGTCATGCTCTTCTCGACATTTTCAACAAGCGCAGCACCACTCTTGGATGCCTCGTTCGTCTGTTTCGACTGGTTGGAGACATTCTCCATGCTGGAAGTGACTTCCTCGACTGCCGCGCTCATGTCCTCCATGGCCTTGAGGACCTGCGCAATACCCTGCGTGGACTTTTCCGCGTTCTCGTTGACTTTCTGGGTACCCATTGCAATCTGGTTGGCGCCGGTCGATATCTCATTCAGGCTTGCCGCGGCCTCTTCGGCTGCTGCTGAGAGATCCGTTGTCTGCTTGTTGACCTGCTGAATCGCCTTGGAGACCGATTCGCCGACATTGTTAAGGGCATTCTTGAACTTGATCATATCACCGGCAACTGACAACTTGTCACTGAAGCGGGCGGTAAAGTCCTGCTTCGCGTACTGGTTTGCAATACGCATTGCCTCGTTAACCGGGTCAACGACATTCTGGAGCGTGTTGTTAATGCCCTCAATTACATTCCGGTACTCACCTTGGTGCTTCGTTGCATCCGCCCGGGTACTGAGTTCTCCCTTTGCGGCAGCATCGGCAAGCATCTTGGCATCGTTGTTCAGCCGGTTGATGGCATCAACCATCTGGATCAACGCGGGTGAGATCTCATCCTGACCGTCCTTGGCCTTTACCGTCACCGAGAGATCACCTTTTGCAATCTTTTTCATGGTGCCGACTACATTGGTCTGGAGATCATCAGAGAATACATCCATAACTGCAGCCATGTCGCCGATCTCGTCCTTTCGGTTCAGTTTGAGCCGGTTGCCGAGGTGGCCGTTGCCCATCTCTTTCAGATTCTTTGCAACGTTATCAATTGGACCGGTGATACTCTTTGTTAAGTAGAGTGCAATTGCTATACCCGCAATTGCAGCAATCAAGGTCGCAACAATCATCATGATTGTAGCATTGGCGATGGCTTCATTGCTTTGTTTATCGAGTGCTGCCGCATCATCGAAGAGAGCCTTGACCAGCGCATTCATTGCCGCGAGGGTTTCCGTTCGTGCCTTGATTACAGAACTGTCTGCAGCCAGAGCTGCGTCAACAGCCTTTGTATTCCCGGCCTCAGCATCCCTCATGATCTGGCGATAACCGGCCTGCATCTGCGGCCATGCGGCATCGAACCGTGCCAGTTCGGTCTTTTCGTTCGCACTCAGATCTTTCTTGCGGAAGTCGGCCATCTGATCATTGACGGTCGTGATCTGCTTTTCGATGGATGTCTCCATAGCCTGCCGGTCAGCCGTAACGTAGATAAACCGGTAGATATCTCCACGCATTTTCTCGATAGCGGCATTGGAGAGCGCCAGATTCTGCGCAGGAGCCATATCGTTCGTATAGAGTCTTCCCTGCCTTGCATTTGCGTCCTGTAGATTGACATAACCAATTACGGCTACGACAACAAGGAGCGCAATTATGATGAGGAATGCACCTACAAGTTTCTTCCCCAGTTTCATGTCATCGATAAACCTCATTTGTCGAACACCTCATGCGAGAGATCGTGATTGAGCCGGGTTGCCCATGGTGATCGTCATAGTCATCCCTTCAACTGCATGTCAATACATCTCCGGTATTGATGGCCGGAGTGTCGCGGAACCATTGGTAGAGTATCCCTGCACGCTGCACGGCAGCTGTGCCACCTTGGTATACTCTCTGGCACTCGCTGTCAGGATACTTGACGGGTCTCTTGTCAAAGGAATGCTTTACCATCATACACTACCCTCGTGAATCGCCCATCCAGCCCCCACCGGGAGCATTGTGCGATGCCAGTCGGATTTGCTTTGCTCAATTCACTGGCAATTAAGATGGTGAGTCAATTTCGTTATATAAACATCGTTATTCGCATGGCTAATGTGCATGGCGAAATAGAATCCTTTATTATGTATAAACACGACACATTGTGCAAGAGCGGATAAGATGGACGAATATCAGGACGAAATAGCACGGATCAAACAGATACTAGCAGAACATCCGCAAGGCATGAGCATAACAGAGATAGCTGGCAAACTGAAGGTAAATCGCAATTCTGTTGCCAAGTACATGGATATTCTCCAGATCCAAGGAGCTGTTGACGGCCGGAAAATGGGTACCTCAAAGGTCTATTACCTCTCCGGCCGTATGCCAGCGCAATCCGTCCTGAAAGTCTGTACACGCCCGCTTGTTGTCATTGACAAGGATCTAGTCATTACCGATACGAACAGGGCATTTACAGATGTTCTTGGTACTTCAACAGATCGTATAATCAAACAACAGTTCGAATCCCTGCCAATCAGGATCTCTGAGGGCGGGAATATCCAGCAGGTCTTGAAAGCGGCCCTTCGAGGCACAGAACAGCGTGTCCAAGGAAAGATTACCCATGCAACCGGAAGGATCCATTCCACAACCCTGCTGTTTGAACCTGTTGTCTTTGAAAGCGGAAAACCCGGTATAGCTCTCATAATCGATGAATATGGAGCCAGAACACCTGTCGGCACCGTAGACACCGCCTTTGCTGACATCCTATCGATGCTTGATGACGAACAGGAATACCTTATCAGGTATTCCCCTGACGGCATTATCCGGTTTGTCAATGAAACATACTGCAGGGCGGCAGGCAAGTCCAAAGAAGACCTGATGGGACGCCCGTTCAAACCCCTTGTCTTTGCTGAGGATGCCGAGCGTATTAAAACCCATCTCAGTAAGCTAACGAGCCAGTTCCCGGTCGGTACGATCGAATACCGTGCAGTCATGGCAAACGGGGAGGTTCGCTGGCAGCGCTGGAAGAACCGTGCTCTCTTCGGAGACCGGGGGGAATTAACGGGATACCAGTCCTGCGGCCTTGATATCACGGATCTGATGCTTGCACAGCAGAAGTTGCAGAAAGCCCAAGAATCATTGCATGATACTATAAGCGGCCAGACGGAAGAGCTTCGTGAGATCAACCGCCAGCTCTATACAGAGATCGCTGCGCGGGAAAAGATCGAACAGCAACTTCTCCTTACGCAGTTTGCAATGGATAATGCTGCAGACATGGTCTTCTGGGTCAACCATAATGCTCGCGTGCAGTATGCAAATAAAAGGGCGTCCGAAGTCCTTGGTTATACCGCAGAGGAACTGAATGATATCCCATTTGCTGACATCTTCCCGCTTTATACCATAGCCCACTGGGACAGTATATGGGAGCAGCTGAAAAAAGAGGGGGTGATCACAAGCAGGACCATTCAGCTCCGAAAGGAAGACGGGGAGATCCCTGTTGAGATCGCAATACGGTATCTCCAGTACCATGGTAATGAGTTCGCATGCTGCTTCTCCCGGGATATATCTGAAAATGCCCGCATGGAACAGGCCCTCCAGCAGGCAAACAAGAAACTGAACCTCCTCACGAGTGTCACCCGTCACGATATCCAGAACAAGATTACTGTTCTTCTCGGTTTCCTATCCAGAGCTAAGAAAGAGACTAAGGACCAGACCCTCCTGAATTACCTCGAACGACAGGAAAAAGCGGCAAAGGAGATCAGAAACGAGATGCTGCTTACCCGGGATTTCAAGGATCTCGGCACGGAACCTCCATCCTGGCAGAACCTCCGCGAAATGGTGAGCAACTCAGTTGCGCGACAGGGCAGACAGGATATCCGGTTCACCACGGATGTCCCGGAGATTGAAGTGTATGCCGATATTCATCTCGAAAGGGTCTTTGACCGGCTTTTCGAGAACTCATTGCGCCAAGGAAAAAAGGTTAAGGAGATCTCAATCCAGACAATTTTCCGGGACCATAATCTGATAATTACGGTTGAAGATGACGGGACAGGAATTAAACCTGAAGATAAAACGGTTATCTTCGACCTTCAGGAAGGGGATATGAGTCATGCCGGTCTATTCATTGCACGCGAGATCTTGTCCGTTACCGGCATGACCCTTCAGGAAACCGGGGATTACGGGAAAGGTGCCCGGTTCGAGATCCGGGTTCCTGAAACAATGTACCGCTTTCCTGTAGAAAACACATAGGCTATCCTTACCATAATATTAAGGAAAGGTTGAATTTTTATTCGAATCATCGTCGTAAAAGAAGAATATATAAATAGAGTCTCCGGCAACCAGAATACAGGTACGAATCTGTGGAGAATATGATGCTGCGCATATTGCTGGTTGATGACGATCCAGATATTCTCGACATTATTCGCCTTGAACTCGAAGATAATTCAGCGATCGCGGTTGACACCTGCCGGTCAGCCATTGAAGGTCTCGAAAAGGCCAGCCATGGCGATTACGATGTGATCATCTCAGATCTTCATATGCCGGGGATGGATGGTGCGAGCCTTGTTAAAGAACTTCGCAGTCGTAATAACCGATCCCTGATCATAATTTATTCCGGGCACGATCTCGGTGCGGGCATCAGAAAAGCGCTCGATAGCGGGGCAGATCATTATCTTGCCCGCGGAGGAGATCCCGAAAAGGAGTTTACCGAATTGCGGAAGATCATTCAACAGTATACAACAAAGTAGCCGATAGTTTGCTGCACCTGCTTTTTCATTTACCCCTTATCATATAGGATGCTTTACCGGGTTACGTTGATTCGCTGATCCTGAACCTGCCTGCGGGGATATGAAGCTCGAACCGTGCACCTTTTGTCGGAAAACCGGTCTCCATAATCTCAATGCCCGTCAGGCTTAAGATCTCCTTAGCCAGAAACAGACCGAGTCCGGTATGGTGTCCGAACCCTTTCTCAAAGATCTTACTCTTGTCCTTGGCGGGGATACCAATGCCGTCATCCTCAATAAGCAGTATGGTTGTGCTCCCCTCCCTGCGATAGGAGGCATTTATGCTGGTAAGGTTCTGCCCGTACCGCAGGGAATTGTCAATGATGTTGTACATCACTTTCCCGAGTAGGGGATCGGCAAGGACTGTAAGGCCGGAAAGGTTATTGGTGATTTGGACTTTTCCGGTATCCAGTTGAGATACTGCAAGATCAAATGTTTCTGACGCATCCTGCCATTCAGGATCCTTAACCCCCATGTCCTGATAATCCCGTGTGAACATGATCTGATCCTCCATAACATGCAGAGTGGCATCGATCTTCCTGATAAAGTCCTCAAGCTTCTCCCGTTCATGGGTCAATTTGGCAAGTTCAAGATATCCGATAGCAATGGTCAGCTTGTTCAGGATGTCATGCCGGGTGACATTCGAAAGGAGGTTAAGCTTTTCGTTGGCAAGCCGCAATGACTGCTCGGACCGCTTGCGATCCGAGACGTCCCGGATGAATATGATGTCGGATGATTTTCCGTTATAATCCATGATGCCGGCATTCAGCTCCACATTAATCACAACATTGTCCCGTGAAATGAGGATTGTCTCGAAGACCGAAGGTACATCTTCACCCTCCATCCTGCGCAGCTGCATCGCCCTGACTTTTTCACGTTCGGCGGGTGCTACAAAGTCATAGAACGACCTTCCGTTCAGGATTTCGGGGGACCCTCCAAGAAGTTCTGCCGCCCGCGGGTTGACAAACTGCAGAATCCCTTCCTGCAGGATCACGATCCCTTCATTGGCGCGGTTGATGACCGTACGATACTTCTCCTCGCTTTTTCTGAGGTCTTTTTCGGCAAGCCTTCTGCGTGCCTGTTCGAGAACGATTGCTGTATAGTCCGCCAATGCAATGGCATAATCCTGATCTTCGATATCCCAACTCCGGGGACTTTTGGTTTCTTCAAAGCAAAGCACACCAACAACAGTAAGCCCTGTACGGATCGGTATATAAAGGGCTGATACGATCTTATATTGCCCAAAATATTCTTTTTTAAATTCAAAAGTCTGCTCATGCGTCAGCGTATCCTTTGCCACGATTGCACGATTATCCTGCAGTGCTGAGAAATACCGTGGGTAATCTTTTCGGTTTATTTCCCTCCCATATTCATGGATCGATATGCTGCCGATATACAGATCGTTGCAGGTTAACGATTCGCCGTCTTTTGAAAAGAACCAGATACTCACCCGGTCCACATTCAGGATCCGGGATCCCATCTCGGTTATCCGGTTCAGTGCAATACGGAGCGTTGGGGCATCCGTCGTCGCCAGCTCGACAAGCGCCTTCTGGTATCCAACAGCCCTGTCCGCTCTCCCCTGCCGGGCCTCTGCTGCCTGCTGGCGTTCCGTAATATCCCGGATCGCAGCGACATGAACAGGTCTCCCGCCCCAATTAAAGAATCTCCCGGTAATTTCTACCGGGAAGACAGTGCCGTCCCGTTTTTTATGATAACGGAGAGGGATGGTAACGACACGATCCGCGAGTACAGGGGTGGTTCTTGTAACCCTTTCGGTATCTTCCGGTTCTGCTGAGAGATCAGTGTTTTTTCTTGAGAGGATCTCATCTTTGCTGTACCCATAGAGCGCAGTGGCTGCGTTGTTCGCTTCGAGAATTGCTCCTGTTTCATTATCGATTAAGAGAACAGCATCTGATTCTGCTTCGAAAAGGTTACGATATTTCTCCTCATTCTCCTTGAGGGCAGCTTGATGTTCCAGAAGCTGGCGATAATTTTCGCGCAGGGTTTTATCAGTCGCACTCAGTTGCTGGTATGCAGCCTGTAGTTCCTCATTCTTGCCGGTGATTACTCCCTGTATCCGCTTTGCTTCAGTGATATCTTCATAGGTGCCCAGAACCCCCAGCAGTTCACCATCAGTATTTCGGAGCGGGATCTTACTGGTCCGGAGCCATATCCTTTTTCCTTCCGGAGTGGTCTGGGGCTCTTCGTAATTATACTTCGGATTTCCGCTTTCAATCACAACCTTGTCGTCAGCACGGTACATCTCTGCCTGATCAGCCCACCCCATTTCATAATCTGTTTTACCGATTATGTCGGCAGGTGTCTGATATCCTGCATCTTTTGCGAAAGGAAGGTTGCAACCCAGATAGTGGAGACTACGATCTTTCCAGAATACCCGTACCGGGATTGTATCAAGAACAGAACGTAGCATCTGGCGGGATTCTGCCAGATCTTTCTGGTTCTTTGCCAGTTCATCTAGATTCTTATGAAGCGCTTCTTCCACCCGTTTACGCCTGATGATTCCCCACAACCCATTCATCAGAAGAGAGAGCTGTAAAATATCGTCCTCGTCATAGTTGTTTAGCTTATTCCCAACACCGACAACAATAACGATCCTGTTGCCATCGAATATCGGGACGTTCATATGACGTTGCAACCGGACATGCCCTGGTGGCGTTCCTTTCTTGAGCGGATTGTCTGCAGAATAGTTATTGGTTATGATTGCTCTTCGCTGGCGGACGGCTTCTCCCCACAATCCGGTTTTCTCGACAGGATACTCCCGCGGTTTCTCCTGGATGCGGCACTCATCCATTGCCTGCTTTGACCATGAATACATCAAAAGAACGCGTTCATCATCCGTCAGGAATGCGAGATATCCTAGCGTACTCTGGGTGATGATAACTGCCTGTTCGAGTGCATAATCCGTGATATCTTTCAAAGGATAATCCCGCATCGCATAGAGCTGGATCATAGCGTCAAGCCGTTTTTCAGTGAGTCTGCGATCCTCCTCTGCTGTCCTCCGCCGTATCGCCTGACGGATCTTATGCTCAAGCTCGGCAAACTGCACCTTGGGGTCACCCCCTTTCTGGAGGTAAAAATCCACGCCGTTATTGATCGCCTGAATGACAATCTCTTCGCGTCCCTTACCGGTAAAAAGGATAAACGGGAGGTCAGGATACAACCGGCGTACTTCTTTTAAAAGCTCAATCCCGTCCATTTCCGGCATCTGATAATCCGAAACGATTGCATCAAAATGCCGGGATTCCAGCAGCTGGAGAGCTTCCCTACCACCTG
This sequence comes from Methanoregula sp. PtaU1.Bin051, assembly GCA_002067895.1. GTDB lineage: Archaea > Halobacteriota > Methanomicrobia > Methanomicrobiales > Methanospirillaceae > MVRE01. Next base: position 151,460 of record MVRE01000017.1, read on the forward strand.
TTACCGTAGTGACAAGAAGTTCACCGGATCTCTCTAAAAAAATTGAACCGGCATCAAGGAGAGCGGGTTCGTCATCGACATAGAGGAGAGAGATCATTATTGAACATCACCAGGAGGGATTTTCATGACACATCCGCTCAGCCAATCAGGATGGGGTCGGAGATAATCAATATTCGTATGTATTAACTGTCTTTCCAGAACTATGAGTATTTTCTCTTCAATAGTTGCCTTTTTTATAATGCTCCTGCAAGCTCCCTTACTTTCCGGATATTTCCTTCATCATCTCTCCGTTTATCAACGGGAGTTTCACATACAAAGGGAAGGGCACGAATCTCCGTGCGGCGGAGAATGTTGTAAAAACCGTTCTCGCCGATGAAACCCATCCCGATATGCTCGTGCCGGTCGAGCCCGCTGCCAAGGTCCCCTTTTGAGTCATTCAGATGAATAATACGGATGTTGTTAAGCCCGATAAGCTCGTCGAACTGGCTGATGGTATTTTCGATTCCTGTCACCGTGCGAAGCTCATAGCCTGCGGCAAATGCGTGGCAGGTGTCAAAACAGACGCCGATACGCTTTATTTCGGTAATGTCATCCATGATCGAATGGATGTGCTCGAAACTGCTGCCTACACAGTTCTTCTCACCCGCTGTGTTCTCCAGCAGCAGCATTACATTATTTTCCACTGTGGCAAGGGATGTATTGATTGCGGCAACCACCCGTTTCCTGCCACCTGCGATCCCGTACCCGAGATGGTGGCCAAGATGCGTAACAAGATACCGGATTCCAAGCCGCCCGCAACGCTCCAGCTCGGCAGTAAGGGTTGCAATGGATTTTTCATAGATATCGTTTTTGGGAGAGGCAAGGTTCGGCAGGTAGGGCATGTGATCGACCGGAAGCAATTCAGATTTCTGAAGTTTTCCGGAAAAGACTGAACACTCATCGTCAGACAGCGGCTTGTACGCCCATCCCCGCGGATTACGGGAGAATATCTGGAAAACGTCGCACCCTTTGGCTTTTGCCCGGTCAATGGCCTGATCCAGCGATCCCGCTATCGAGACATGGACTCCGACACTAACCATCTCACGGAGTTCCTCCTTTGAGTAACTGCATCAGTGATCACTATGCTGTGCATTGTATTAGGAAGTTGGTGTGAAGGGGGGGGCTGTGTCTTCGGCATGAGAGTAAATAAAATGGTTAGTAGGACCATCGCATCAGGACAAGAGCTGCAACTGCCAATGCCCCGAAAGCGGTAAAGGGTACCAATGTTCCGGATTTTGTTGGTTCCGGAGATGGTGTCGGGGGAGTTGTCGGCAGTGGGGTTAATGCCTCGTCAGGCCGGGTAGTTGTTGCTGTACGAATATTTACCTGACCATATCCGACAGGAGGAGTTATTTTGACAATAAAGACCGAGACCGCCTGTGGCCCGGTCATACCCGACTTACCGGGGCACGCCTGTGAAGCTGCCTGCCCGGAAATAAACTTAACCATCACCCTTGATCCATCATTTCTCCCGTTATAAGTTAGCGTCTCTCCCCGTGCAAGTGTTTTTGTAAGAACTGCAGAACCCGAGCTCTTTACAGTCACGGTCGCCTGTTTTGCAGTGCATACAGTCCCGGTGCATGCCGAGCAATCAGGAACCATTTCAGTCTCCACAGCATAATCACCAACAAGCGGGAGGGGCACAGTACTGGGATCCCCCACGATATCCGTAATCACCTGCTCGGTTTCCCTTGGCCCATAAATCTTTGCGAGTGTTATCCACTGTTCACCAAGGCCGCCCAAGCTTGTTGCTACAGCCAGATCGCCGCCGGAGAGGATTGAAAATGCTGCAGGATCTGGCACTGTTCCTGTCAGCGTCGATGTACTGCTGACCGGTTTCCAGCTGCATTGCGGTACACCAGTTGTAGGATAATCACATCCGTACTGTTCCGGATTTTTTATAGAGAGGGTGTTTTTTACAGTATCCTCTGTAGTCACTGTGCCCTTACAGGTGACTTCAAGCAGGACAGCGGACACTGGGGCTATACAGCAGCACAGGATCAGGGCTGCAATGAGAGGGATAATTACGTTGTGACAATGCATCGGATCTCACCTTTACAACGGCCTATCGACAATCAATTGTGATATAACCGTTTCTATTGTTCTGAATGCATCTTTTCCGACATATATCCATCGGTACTTAGTTGCGTTATCCAATTTATTCGGAGGGCCTTTCCAGTAAACGCGAAATCCACAGTACTGCAACAATGATAAAAAAACCGATGGCAACAATAGCAATGCCCTGCGGTTCGTCACCGCCCGGGGGCATATAGGCTACATATACACCATTCACTATCACGAACAGGGCGATAAAAAACGAGATTACCTTCAGGATCGCTTCCATGTATGATACTAACGATGCTGGGTTATAAGGACTTCGGGGCACCCTGAGACCTTATAATCCAGGCAGGCGTGTGAGTAAAAATGAGACTAATGAGACACAATAAATGGAGAGGATATTCAGTATTATCGGATAAACTTATGAAATCACACGGCAATCACAACAATAGGGAAGATCTGTGGAGAGAACATCAATCCTGATCGTTGAAGATGACTTTATTGTTGCTAAGGTTATCGAAAAGAGTTTACGGGAACTGAATTACCATATCTGTGGCATGGTGAGTTCAGGACAGGAAGCCGTAAAACTTACAGAACAGGAACGGCCGGACCTTGTCCTCATGGATATAAACCTCCAGGGAGACATGGACGGGATCGTTGCAGCCGACATGATCCATTCACGCCACAATATCCCGGTCGTGTTTTTGACCGCTTTTTCAGACCAGAAAACATTTTCACGTGCACTGGAAACAGCACCCTATGGGTATATCATCAAACCTTTCCAAAGCAATACCCTTGCAACGACCATTGAAGTAGCACTAAACAAGTACCGGCTGGAACAACAACAAGCCACCCGTCACCACTGGTTTGAAGGAACTCTGCAGTCACTCTCAGATGGCATTGTCACCATAGATACAAAGGGAAACATTACCCTGATCAATCCTGCTGCAGAAAAAATAACCGGCTGGAGTGCAAAGGAGGCAATCGGAAAGCCCCTGAACAAAGTACTGTTGTTTGCTGAGGCTGGTACGGGCAAGAGGCGGACGCTTTCCACAGTCCCGGTCCTGAATGAAGGAATAGTAACGATAATACCGGAGGGCTCCACTCTTGTCTCCAAGTACGGGTCATCCACCACAATCAGCGAAGCGATTGCATCGCCGGTCCGGGACGATGCCGGCACCATTACAGGAGCTGCTATCGTCATTTATTCCGGGGAAGGAAAAACCGCTGCAGTAAAGTCAGCTGCCGGTGGATTGCAATCCTCACTGGAACAACCTGCAGAGATACAGAATCTCGTATTGAAAGAACAGCAAAAACGGCCAGTGACGGCCGATGACTGGAATGACCGCGGGAATTCACTCATGTTCTCCAGAAGGTATAACGATGCCGTAAACGCGTATGACAAAGCAATCGGAATAAGCGCGACTAACTACAAGGCATGGTACGGGAAAGGTACGGCTCTGGCAAAACTCGGGAAGAATGATGAAGCTCTCGCTGCATACGACAATGTACTTGCCATTTATCCGCGTAACCATGAGGTACTCATGGCAAAGGGGGTTCTCTTAAGAAAAGTCGGGAGAGACGCAGAGGCTGACCGGTGTTTTGAGCTCGCTCACCTCTACTTACCATAAAGGGAATTAAGAAAGTACCAATTCTCTTCTATCACTCAATGTAGTCACATATTTTTTGTGGAAGAGGATATTACCGGGGGGTCATAGGAACACTCGGAAACCGGATTGTGACGGCGGTCCTCGGCTTACGGGTAAGTTCAACGGTTCCCCGCATCTGGTGAGTCGCAATCCCGTTAACAAGCTGTAGGCCGAACGAGGACGCATTTTTGATCTCAAATCCCAAGGGAAAGCCGATGCCGTTATCGCTGACAGATAAGATGTACTCATTTTCTGCATCCTGTGTCAGCGTGATCGCAATGTGCCCTTTCTGTCCATCTGGAAACGCATGTTTGAGGGCATTGGAGATCAGTTCATTTGCTATAAGTCCGCAGGGAATCGCCATATCCAGACTTAAGTGTGAGATTGTAAGCTGCGTGTCGATGACAATCTCTTCCCGCGTTCTGCCGTATGAGGAGAGAAGGTATGTAATCAGTTCATTGAGATATGTCGAGAAATTTATCCTAGCATAGTCATTTGAGCGATACAGTATCTCATGGATTAACGCCATGGTACGGATCCGGTTCTGGCTTTCAAAAAAGAGTTTCCGGATCTCGGTGTCAGAGATCTGGGCACCCTGTAACTCGATCAGGCCAGAAATGACCTGCATGTTATTCTTAACCCGGTGATGTACTTCCCGGAGCAGAATCTCCTTTTCCCGCAAAGATCGCTGCAGTTCCTCTTCAGCGAGCTTTCTGTCGCTTATATCTGTCACATTCAGGACAATCATCCCATCCGGCATCCTGGCCCCGGAGATGATGACAGGGATTTGGGTACCGTCCTTTTTTGTCAGGGAGATCTCTACGTTATCGGCACGGCCGTCCCTGGTAATCCGGGTTAGGACTCCCGATGAAGTTAAGTCGTCATTAAGAAGCGAGAGCGGTTTTCCGGAAAAATCACCGGCTGTATAACCGAGCAGGGCCATACCCCGGTTATTCACTTCGATGATCATGCAGCCGTCCTTCTCAGGCCTTACGATCAGGATCCCCGCAGCAGCATGATCGAAAATCCCGCGATACCGGATCTCGCGTGTCCGCAGGCTCTGGGAAAGGGATGTGATAATGAGCGTAAGTGCAACGAGCACGTAAAAACTCGCCGTCGCTGTTGTGTAGGTCAGACCGAGAGCGCCCGGATAACTGTATACATAGACAACCGCGATATTGATACCCCCGATGACAATAGCAAAATAGATGCCTTTTTTCGGGAACCAGTACGCTGCTACGAGAATAGGGATATAGAACAGCAGGGGGGTGATGATCATAACATCTTTTAAAAGGCCGATAAAAATGACTCCGAATGCAAATACCAGTGTAATCCCGATTATTCCGACCTTGATAATAGGGCTCAGTCTCACATTTTTCCAATAATAGCCGATCAACCAGACATCCCCTGAGTTGCTTACTCCGCCTTAACCGATATTTGCATGATGGGGCGGTAGAACCTGATAGTACCCTTGTTGGCAGTTATGGTTAAAAATGGTGCCCTAGAATGGCTTTGTAGAATTCCACAATGACAATCAGAACAGAAATCCCCTTCCTTAATCTTGAGAGGTTATAGAGGATCACCTTGATTTTGATCTCCTTGACCTGGAGTCGGTATTTTCTTGCTTTCAGGGATTCCCCGAACTTTCTTT
>MVRE01000018.1 GCA_002067895.1 Methanoregula sp. PtaU1.Bin051
CCCCCCTTCAACCGGATTTTTTTGAAAGAGGTGGGGGGTCATGGACGAGACCCCCCACCTCTTTCAAAAAAATCCGGTTGAAGGGGGGTGGCCTAGGCAGGGGGAGGTCTCATATGAGACCCCTGTCAGACAACCGGTGCCGGGATGGTACTGCGACGTAAATTCTGGGGGAGCCGGTCGGCCGGGAATAGGCCAAGGGGGGTCTGAGATGTGACCCCCCCATTGGGTCTGAGGGGGTAAGTCGAAGATAGTTTCACTATCTTCTCCAGCCTGCCACTCCTCTGGAGTGGCAGACTCCCCCCCTCCGGCCATGAGCGGGGGGTGCCACCCTGAGCATGCCTGACCCTCCCCCATGGGGGTAGGGGGGTGTCCGCGATCAAAGTGGGCGGGGGGATACCCTCCCCCACCAGAGCAGGGGTACCCCCCCGTTTTGCACTGGAAATGACGGTTTAACAACTGGGCTCTCCGTCGGAGGCCAAAAACCGCCAAAAAGGGGGTACCCCCACCCCTCCCCCCATGGGGAGGGGGGCCGGTCATCGTACCCGTGACCCCAAGGCGGGGGGGAGGGGGGTATCCCTGACCGGACGGAGCGGGGGTACCCACCCGTGGCCCCGATGGGGGGGTACTACCCCCTGCTCTCGTCGGAGAGTTGTTCCGGAGCGGATGATTTGTTCCGAAAACGAGGGGGGTAAACGGGTACCGGAGGTGGGGGGGTATGGCTGAGGCAAGAAGGGGGGTACCCCCTCCCCCCCCTTTTTCCATGACTGCGGGAAAATCCCCCTGCCGGTGTCCCGTCACGTCCGGAAACACGTCCCCTCCTTTTCCGGTTTGCTGTAACATCGCTAAATGTGACCTCACCGATTCCCGCCGTAGAATACCGTATTATTCCGGCCCGGATTCCGCGTTTTTCCGGATTATTACCTCAGAAATCCGGGGGGTTGAGGGAAAAGAGGTACAACCGGGCGTTGTACGGGCTCCGATAAAAAACGGGATACAGGGAGATTATGGGGAGAGAGCTGAGGGTCTTCATGGCCCGGAGTGAGGGGGTCACCCTTCCCTTGTGGAGCGGATGGCAGCCCTGCCATCTTTTTTCGGAACGCTTTTCGCTGAACCCGGATAATGTTCCCACACAGGAAGCCGTCATGACCATTGCGCTCCATCCCATCGGCTACGTCCGGTCGCCGTACAAAAAGCAGGGCGACGCCCCGCGGCAGGGCCGGATGTCAGATACAGTATCCGAGATCGTCATCGACCCGGCCTACCGCGACGGGCTGCTCGGGCTTGATGAGCGAAAGCACCTCATCATCTTGAGCTGGTTCGACCGGGCCGACAGGAGCACGCTCCGGGCGATCCCCCCGCACGACACGGCCGAGCACGGCGTCTTTGCCATCCGTTCCCCGGACCGGCCCAACCCGATCGCGATCTGCCTCGTGGACCTGCTCGGGATCCATGACGGGGTGCTTCGTGTCCGGGGGCTCGATGCCTTCGACGGCACACCGGTCATCGACATCAAGCCGTACTTTGCCGATATCGACAGTCCCGGTGAGGAAAAAAAATCAGAAAACAGGTGATGGGGGACTCATACCTGCGCAGGGAATGTTGGATCAATCCTGTTTGCACGGTCAAGACAGGTCTTTGCTTCCCCGAACCGCTTCATATTGTGTAACGTAATTCCCTTCGAGTACCAGCATACGGCGTTTTCGGGATCCAGTCCGAGCCCCCTGTCGCAGCTCTGCAACGCCTTCTCGTACTGGCCGAACGCGTCGATGTAATACATTCCCCGGATACACCATGCGGTTGCGTTCCGGGGATCGTCCTGCACCATCCGGTCATAATAGATCTGGCTTGCATTGACCCTCTCTGCAAACCGTGTACTGTTCTGTTCCGGCAGGATCGGGTTCTGGACCACGCACCCGCACAGGAAGAACAATGTCACGAGCACGGCGCTGCATAGGAAAGATCCCCTCATGGGTTACAGCTTCCCCGATAAACCAGATAACATTTGTTTATTATCGTAGCCATAAGAAAAAGAAGGCCGGTGGGAGAAAACCGGGTTTCAGTTGCCCGGCTTCTCCTGAAGAACGAGATACATGCCGGCCAATGCCGCGAGGATGGCGATCACGTTCAGGATGGCAAGGGTATCGGCCGAAACACCCATGGTGCCGAGGTAATCGAAGAACGCGAAGAGAAGAAATGTCGCTGCAAAAAGGTAACCGAAGGTCTTCTTCCGTGCGTATCCCGCATAGAGCCCCATGATACAGACGACCAGCTCAAGGACCATTGCGACCGGTGTGATGACAGTTGATAATGTCATACAAAAAAATGGACACTCTCCGATATAAAATCACTACGGGACGGGCCGTCAGGATTGTGGCCGGTCAGCTCACCCGGCCTTCCTCCACCACACCTTCGCCAGCACCGAATCCCCGGAGACCACGACTTCGCCGCCACCGTGCCGGATCAGCGGGGCAAGGTAATCGTCCAGCACCTTCTTCTGTTTCTGTGATTTCACCCCGAACCGGCGCCGGAAGAACGCGGTCATCTCCTTCTCCGTGGAAAAACGGTACACCTTGTCGAGCGGGAGCATCTCCACGTTGGCGTAGATCCCCATCTGATACAGGACGTTGAAGAGGCAGTCCGCTCGCGGGCCCGGGTAATAGGGCTCCCCGTGAAGGTCCGGCCAGAGATCGATATACATCCGCTCCCAGAACGGCGGGTCGGCAAACCAGAAGATATAGACATACCGTGATGAGACGGCGTCCATTTTCGCAAGCGACTCCCTGAGATCTTCCATTGTGAGCGCAAGGGAGCAGAGGACGATATCGTACGGGGCGGCAAGATCCTTTTCAGGATCGACATCCTCCCACAATTTCGTGACGCAGGTGATGTTCCGGATCCCCTCTTTCCGCATATTCTCCTTCAGGAGGGCGACCATCCCTTTGCCGGGCTCGACTGCCGTGATCTCTTTAACGAGCGGTGCGAGAGGGAGGGCGAGCGTCCCCGGCCCGGCCCCGATGTCCAGAACCCGGGACTTCTTGGTGATGTCGAGGCCGGCGAGTGTCATCTTCACCCGATTGTCGAACTCGCCCTTCGATCCCTCGTTATACCGCTCCGCATTCTCCTTCCTGTTCCAGTTATGCGACGGGTCCTCGAAGTGCTTCGAGGATTCGTGCCGCTTCTGCCGGGCTCTCCAGACCTCGTTCCAGTCGATTTCGCCATACCTTGCCCGGGATCCAGCCATATGGGATCTGTGGATGGCTGGCCGGTTATAGGTTTCTGCGTAGTGAAAGCTGGAAAGAAAGTCTCCCCGGATCATCTGGGTTTCTGCACCATCAGCAATATTTGTATCGCACCTGCCAACAACACTCTAGTCAGCACGTATGGCCGGATCCTTAAAGCTCGAACCGACTTCAGCACTGGTAATGGAATGGGCGCGTGACCTTTACCGCACCGGAAGCGCCGCCGCATTTTATTCCTCGCTTGACCTGTCGGAAGCGCCGCCGCATTTTATTCCTCGCTTGACCTGTCGGAAGGCCGCCAGATGAAAGAGGAGTGCGACAGGGTCTGCCCGTGGTACGGCGAGGTGACCCTGAACCGGAAATGGTTTATCCGGCATTTTGTCTCGGGGATTGTATCCTCGCTGAATGAACCCTGTCAGATCATCATTCCCGCAGCCGGTAAATCCCCTCTTGCCCTCGAACTCCTTGATGCATTCACGGACAGGATCGAAAGGGTTATTGAAACCGATATTACCGGCATGGCGGAGAAACATCAGATCTATGCGAGAACGGCACCGGAACATGCAGGCAGGATCCGGTGCGTTACGGCCGACTTGTTTGACAGAACAGGGACATTCCGGGCCATCGTTTCCGGAGGCGGCTATGATCCGGGCAGTCCTTCGGTCATAATCCTTGAGGGAATTTCGTACTACATCCCGCAGAAAGTATTATCCGGTGCAGCATCTCTTTTTGCCTCGGCACCGAAAAGAAACACCATTGTCGTTGAGTCCCTGCTCCCGTGCCGGCTGGTAAACCGGGAGAAGCGGCACATTCCTAAAGGGATCTGGGACATAATCATCCGCATGTGCTGCCTTGAGAAAACGATGACATACAGCCCTGAGGAGATGGAACAGACGCTCCGGTCTGCCGGGTGCGACCGGATCCGGCATTACCCGATGCATGATATCGAGCGCTCAAGGACCGGCACGAACAGGTATTTCCCGACCCCTGCAGACGGCTGGATCCAGGTAACGACCGGCCGTCTGTAGCAGCAGTTTACGCCTTCTTTGCAACAGTCACGATGAAGGTCCGGTTCTTGTAGACAACGTCCACGTCGGAGAACCCGGCCTTACGCAGCCAGCCGAGCTGGACGGAGAGCTTCTCGTTCAGGTCAAGGGTATTTCTCCGCATGAGTATCTCCGCATGCTCGGCGTCGTTCAGCGGCCCGCTTCTCAGGAAATCATTCCAGTATTCAAGGTTCCTGTCGCGGAAGTAGGGCGTCTCCCCGTCTGCCTGGTCTGCGTTGACGAATATGCCGCCCGGCTTCAGTGCGGCAAATATGCGCCGGAAGAGCCGGCGCTTGTCCTCCGTCTCAAGGTGGTGGATCGAGAGTGCGGAGCAGACGATGTCATACGGCCCGAAAAGATCGGACCGGCTGTAATCGCAGACGATGTACCGGATGTTTTTCTGATCCCTGAACCGTTCCCGTGCCACGTCCAGCATGTTCTCCGCGATGTCCATCAGGGTGAGGTGCGCTGCCGGGAACTTCCGGAGCATGAATGCGGAAAGAAGGCCGGTCCCCGCACCGATATCAAGGATGGCCGGCTCCGCAGTTTCGGATTCTGCCGCCCAGACAGCAGCCCCGTAATAATTTCGCAGATCCGGAATCACGTACTCCCGCTGGGCGTCGTATTCTGTTGCAAAGGCGTTGAACGCTTTCCTGATGTGCTCCATGCCCGTCCCCCCCGTTATTAAAAAAACCCTTGTTACAACTATAGCCTGTATAGTTCAGGCTTTCATTACCAAAAAAGAGCTATGACAAATAATCAGGGAGAGGGGAGAAAAAAACTCACGACTCCGTCTCGAACGACCCGAGGTCTGCCTGGTAGGTCCCGGCAACGAAGTCCACGTGGGGGACCATCCCGACCTCCCCGTCGATCGGTAGCGGGTAGCAGCCGGTCAGGCAGCCGACGCAGAGCTGATCCCGCCCGCACCCGACGGCCCCGATGAGGGCATCGAGCGAGACATGGTGGAGGGTGGTTGCGGCAATGCTTTTGCGGACCTCATCCTCGATCTTGTCGCTTGCGATCAGCTCCTCGCGGGTCGGGAAATCCACGCCGAGGTAGCAAGGGGCCTTGATCTGTGGGGAGCCTATCCGGACATGAACCTCGCGGGCTCCGGCGTCCCGCATCAGGTCAATGATCCGCCGCGATGTCGTGCCCCGCACGATACTGTCATCGATCATCACGACCGATTTGCCGGCAAGGTGGGCAGGGATCGGGTTGAGCTTGATCCGGACCGCGTTCTCGCGCTGCTTCTGGTTGGGCATAATAAACGTCCTCCCCATGTACCGGTTCTTCATCAGCCCCTCGATATAGGGCACCCCCGATCTGCGGGCATAGCCGATCGCATATGTTGTTCCCGAGTCGGGGACCGGAAGCACGCCGTCTGCAGCGACGGGAGCCTCCTCGAACAGTTTGCCGCCGATCTTGGTGCGGACCTCGTAGACCAGCTTCCCGTCGATAACCGAATCCGCCCGTGCAAAATAGATGTACTCGAAGATGCAGTGGGCCCTGAAAGAAGCAACGGCAACCTGCGTACACTGGATCCCGTCCTTGTCCATCCGGATGAGTTCGCCCGGCTTCACGTCGCGGAGAAACGTACCGTTCAGGGCATCGACAGCGACACTCTCGGAAGCGACGACATAGCCGTTTGCCAGCTTCCCGATGCAGAACGGCTTGATCCCGAGCGGGTCGCGGAAGGCGTAGATGATCCCGTCGATCATCATCACGACCGAGTAGGAGCCCCGGAGCCTGCGCATACAGAGGTTGACGGCGTCCTCGACAGAACCTGTTGCGCTGATCTCATCCATCAGGATCCGGGCGATCACTTCGGTATCGGTCGTCGTGGTGAAGATCTGCCCTGCCTGCTCGAACTCGGCCCGGAGCTCTTTTGTGTTGACAAGGTTGCCGTTGTGGGCGATCGAGATGGAATGGTCCTTGAACTGGAAGTTGAGCGGCTGGATATTCTCGGGAAGGTTGGAACCGGTCGTCGGGTACCGCACATGGCCGATACCGGCACTCCCTTTCAGGTCAGTAAGAATTGCGGGGGGAAAAACGTCGGCAACAAGGCCCTGTCCCTTGAACTTGTACAGGGTCGTGCCGTCAAATGTTGTGATCCCGGCGCTCTCCTGCCCCCGGTGCTGGAGAGCGTACATGGCATAATAGAGCTGGATGGACACGCCGCCGGCATCCACGATGCCAACGATTCCACACATGGTAACACTCTATTAATGCGTCGGGATTTTCGGTCTCTTACTTGTCCACTTGTAGCTGCGCAGCTTGGTGCTTCTCCCAAACCCGCAGGCCGAACAGACTTTCTTCTGTGCGTGATACGAGATGCGCCCGCACCGCCGGCAGGCAATGTGGGTCTTCTTGTTCATTCTGCCCATCGAGGGCGTTCCCTTTGACATTGTTAATTACCTCGACTTACTCGATGGATGGCGAGATGTAGATGACGTTATCCCCACGGACGATCAGCGTCCCGACCTTCCTGACCTGGCCTGCCTCCATCTCCTCCGCCTTGTCGAGAACGAGGTTCATATGGACGTCATAGCCCTGCAGGACGCCACGGATCTCCCTGCCCCCTTTCAGCGAGACAAGCACGGGCTGGCGGTTCAGTGTCTGATCCAAAATATCCAACGGTCGCTTGGTCATACAAAATACCCTTATTCCATCGCTCTGGAGTACTATTAGTGAGCAGGCAGTATACATAAACATACCGTGAAATCGGTCTTTTTTCCGGTCTGTATCGTAGCGATCCCGCACGGGTTTCCTGATCGTACCTGCGATGCAGGAAACTATTTCTCAATAAAAAAAGCCATGTATTGGCTGATAATGAAGAAGTTCACGGTGAAAAAAAGGCACACCATCCGGAAAGGGAAAGCAGCCGAGGTCTTTTCCCGGCTCACGGAGCAGATCGGCGAGGGGGCGGCGCTTTTTGCTGCGGACGCAATCGAGATCCTCGAGACAAGCAACGATGAACTCCGTTTTTACCTGATCAACAAAAAACCCTTAATCATGGAGTACGGGAACTGGATCTTCCCCACCCTCAAAGGGGCAATCGAACGGCCCTTCCCGCAGCGCCGGGTCTCGGTCGATGCCGGGGCGATCCCGTACGTGGTCAACGGGGCCGACGTGATGCGCCCGGGGATCGTAAACGTCACGCCGGATGTCAGGGCAAACTGTCCGGTTCAGGTAGTAGACGACCGGCATAAAAAACCGCTCGCAATCGCTCTTGCGCTCTTTGATGCCCCTCAGATCCGGGATAGCACGGCCGGGAAGATGTGCAAGAACGTCCATTTCGTTGGTGACGAGATCTGGAATCTTGAGTTCTGAACAGCGTTTTTCCGTAAAAAAATGTCCGGAATTGGCAATCGGTCGTTTTCGTCAGGAACAGACAGATACTATTAAATAAAATTCTTTATACAGTTCTGTTATGGTTAAAATCATAGATACGCTCCTTGGGAAGAGTGCCGGTAGTTCTGACGAGGACTACATGGAACTGGACCTTACATCCTATGAAGAGCATGGCGGATCCCCCGCGCTCCTCGTCAAGATCGCGATGATCACCGACTTAAAAGACACCCCCCGGGTGAAGGACGAGGTGTACTCGGGGAATATCGTGATCGTGGACATCTCCCGGCTGAAGATGGACAAGGTCACGTACGAGCGGGTCTTGAAAGACCTTAAAGAAGTCGCAAAGGACGTCAACGGCGACATCATCGGGCTCGGCGACCAGCGCTATGTTGTCCTGACCCCCATGTCGGTCAAGATATCCCGCGACAAGATCGGCGGAGCCTGAAAAGTGCTCAAGATCGTTCCGGGTCCGTGTCCGTCCTGTTCGCATGAAGTAGAATACCGGTACCAAACCGAGGACATTCCCTATTTTTCTGAACTTCTGATCGTCAGCGCGAGCTGTCCGCATTGCGGCTACCGCTACGTGGATACCCAGCTCCTCAAGGCCGGCGAACCCTCGCGGCACACGCTCGCCGTCGACCGTGCAGAGGATCTCTCCATCCGCGTCGTGCGGAGCATGACGGCCTCGCTTGCGATCCCCGAGCTGGGCGTCGAGATCAATCCCGGCCCTGTCTGTACCGGCTTTGTCACCAATGTCGAGGGGGTGCTCGACCGGATCGGGCAGGTGGTCGAGGGCACCTGCCGCTGGAGCGAGGGCGAGAAGAAGGAGAAGGCCTGCGAGCTGCTGGAGCGTATCGCACAGGCCCGGGAAGGGAATTTCCCGTTTACCCTCATCCTCGACGACCCTGCCGGTAACAGCGCGATTATATCGGAGAAAGCACAGAAGAGCCCGCTTGAGGTCAGTACGGATAACTGTTGAAAAGTATCAGGTTGTTTTACGAAAAGGATCTGTTACGGATTCGAGAGAGGCCCACCAGCCGACCGCCTTGTCTGGGTCGGCGGGGGCAGGTCGGTATATGACGGGATACAGGCCTGTCTTATAAGCAAATAAACGGCCTGATTTTAATTCGCGCTACTATAAGTGGGTATGATAATCAGGTTATTTCCCGGTTGCCGAGCCATGCACCGGGCTCTTCCACAATCGTCCCGACAACCTTTGCGCCTCTGGCCCCTGCAAGGACAGCAGGAACGCCCGCCTTCGGTACAATGTAGGCAAATCCCATGCCCATGTTGAACGTGCGGTACATCTCGTTTTCATCGATCCCGCCGGTCTTCTGGATCCACCGGAATATCTCCGGCGGTTCGATGGGATCGGTGAACTTAAACCCAAACCCGCTCAGGCGTTTGAAATTCAAAAGCCCTCCACCCGTGACATGGCACATCCCATGGACGGCAGTCTTCGCACACACTGCAAGGCTCTCGGCATAGATCCGGGTAGGAGTGAGCAGCTCCTGACCGAGAGTCTTCCCATTTTTAAGTTTTGTACCGTAATCCGCATGCTCTTCGACGACCCTGCGGGCGAGCGTGAGCCCGTTGGAATGGATCCCCGATGACGGGACACCGACGATCACGTCCCCGGGCCGGATCCTCTCTCCGGTGACGACCTTATCCTTCTTCTGGATCCCTAAGCAGGTGCCGGCAAGGTCGAGGCCATTGACAAGTCCTTTAAGGGTCGCGGTCTCCCCGCCCACGATATCGATGTTCGCAAGCCTCGCTCCCTCGTTGAGGCCGATTCCAATCTGCGCCATCTTCTCGACCGAGAGGCTGTCGGTAGCGATATAATCGACGAACGCGACCGGCTCCATGTTCATGACATAGAGGTCATTGACGTTCATGGCCATGCAGTCGATCCCGACCGTCGTCCAGTCTTTCATGAGGTCGGCGACCAGCATCTTGGTGCCGACGCCATCGGTCGTGAGGGCGAGAACGTGCCCGCCGAACTCAAGAAGCCCGGCAAAGTGCCCGACCCCGCCGGTCATGCGGGGAGATCCCGTGCGACGGTACGTCAGGTTCTTTATCAGCGCCTTGATCGCGGTTGCCTCGAGATCGATGTCCACTCCCGCCGCAGCGTAGGAGCGGCTGCTCATTCAGCGGCCTCCGAGAGCCGGAACTCGTCGTGAAGGATCCGGACCGCCTTGGGCCCGTCCTCCTGCCGGACCACGAACGAGATGTTCGCCTCGCATGACCCCTGCGAGATCATCATCACGTTCACCCCGGCCTTTCCCAGCGCCGTGAAGATCCGCCCCCCGGTCCCCGGGGCACCGACCATGCCAGAGCCGACAACCGCTACCGCACTCACATCCCGGTTCTGCATTACCTCGCGGACGATCCCCTGCGCAACGAGCGGTGCGAGCGCCTGCGCCGCGATGTCGATATGCGCCTCGTCCACGATTAAGGAGATGTTGGCCTCTGACGATCCCTGCGAGATCATCATGATGTTGACCTCCTTGTCGGCAAGGGCGGAGAAGATGGCCTTGGCAACGCCCGGGCGGCCGATCATCTGGGCCCCGTTGATGTTGAGCGCCGCAACCTTCTCTATATACGTGAGCGCCTTGACCACGCGGTGATCGTGTTTCTGGTTCCGGACGATCGTGGTACCGGGATGGGCGGGGTTGAAGGTGTTCTTTACCCGCACCAGGATGTTCTTCCGCATCGCCGGCTCGATTGACCGCGGGTGCATAACCTTGGCGCCGAAGTAGGAGAGCTCCATCACTTCGAGATACGAGAGCTCGGGGATCACCCGTGCGTCCCTGATAACCCGCGGATCCGAGGTCATGATCCCGTCCACATCGGTCCAGATCCAGATCTCGTCCGCATCGATCCCAGCCCCGATGATCGAGGCCGAATAATCGGACCCGCTCCGTCCGAGCGTTGTGAGTATGCCCTCCTGCGTGCACCCCATGAATCCCATGATGACCGGTACGGATTTCTTGAGCAGCGGGCGGATCCGGCGCCGGATCCGTTCGTCGCATTCCGGGAGCGCCGTGGACTCCCCGTGTTGCGGGGTCGTGACGATCCCTGCCTCGCAGCCATCCAGCACGACCGACGGGATGCCCCGGCTCTCGAGCGTTGCGCCGATGATCGGGGCGAGCAGCCGTTCGCCATAGGAGATGATGTAATCCTTCGACCGCGGGGTAAGCTCCCGCAGGTTGTAGACAGCGTGGAGGATGTTGCGGAGATCGGATAACTTCTCATCGATGATCGGCCCGATCTCATCGACAAATCCCGGGGCGGCGCCCTGCAGGGTCGTCATGTGCCGTGTACGGAGGGATTCGATCAGCGGCTCGATGGCAGCGGCATCCCGGCTCTTTACAAGGCTCGTCGCAGTATCGATGAGCTGGTCGGTTACACCACGTTGTGCGGAGACGATGACGGCCAGTTCATCGCCATTCTTACGGTGCTGTTCAAGGATGTCTGCAACGCGGCCGATGCATGCTGCATCAGCAACGGATGTGCCGCCGAATTTCATCAGGAGTCTCATGATTGGTCCCTGCTCTCTCGATAGTCTCTAGCCTCGATTTTATCATACTATACGATCCACCAGATAATAAGATGCGTGCAGATGAGGGCATGGACTGCCATGTACTGGTGCTGGGCAGCGGAGGCGCCGGCGTGCGGGCGGCTATCGAGGCTTCCGGGTACGGCGACGTGGTGCTGATCACAAAGACGATTGCAGGAAAAGGCGGGTGCACCCCGATGGCCGAAGGGGGATACAATGCAGTGCTCCGCGAGCAGGACTCGTGCGGCATCCATTTCGAGGACACGATGAAGGGCGGGGCATATCTCAACGACCCGGAACTCGTACGCACCCTCGTTGCAGAATCCCCGGAGCGGATAGCAGACCTGATCCGATGGGGAGCGGTCTTCGATTTCACCGAGAATAACGAGGTCGCCCAGCGGCCGTTCGGCGGGCAGCGGTTCCCCCGGACCTGTTATGCCGGTGACCGCACCGGGCACGAGATGATGGTGACGCTGATCGACCGGCTGGGGTCCACCGGTGTCCGGATCATGAGCGAGGTTGCTGCACTCGACCTCTTAAAAGACGGGGACCGGGTGATCGGTGCAATCGGGCTCGATGACAGTGGGGAACTAATCACGATAACCGCGGACAGCACGATCCTTGCAACCGGCGGCGGAACACGGATCTACGATATCTCCACCAACTCCGCGAGCGGGACCGGAGACGGGTTTGCCATCGGGTACCGGGCCGGGGCCGAGCTGATCGACATGGAGATGGTCCAGTTCCACCCGACCGGGGCGGTCTACCCCTACGATGCACGCGGGAGGCTCATCACCGAGGCGGTCCGGGGCGAAGGCGGCATCCTCACGAATGCACGGGGCGAGCGGTTCATGAAACGGTACGACCCCGAAAGAATGGAGCTCTCCACCCGCGACGTCGTTGCACGGGCCATTGTGACAGAGATCATGGAGGGAAGGGGAACAGCTCACGGCGGCGTATACCTTGATGTCACCCATCTCCCAAGGCAGCAGATTGAGGAGAAACTGCCGGTGATGCTGGAGCAGTTCCTCAAGTTCGGCGTGGACATACGAACCGAGCCTATGGAGGTCGCACCGACTGCGCACCACATGATGGGGGGGCTCCGGATCACAACGGAGTGCCGGACAACGCTTCCCGGGCTCTTTGCCTGCGGTGAGGCCGCCGGCGGGGTGCATGGGGCGAACCGGCTCGGGGGCAATGCCCTTGCCGACACACAGGTCTACGGCAAGCGTGCCGGGGAGTATGCCGGGAAATCCGAAAAACGGGTGAAAAAGGTCGATCCCGCCCAGATCCGGCAGCAGGAGCAGCGGATTACTGCTTTCTTGGACGGAAAATCAAACCCCGCCCACGTGGCCAGGGAACTACAGCTGGCGATGTGGAAAGGGGCAGGCATCTTCCGGACTGCAGGCGACCTGAACACGACGCTTGGTACGATCGCCGGCCTTTCGGGAAAGTCTCTTAAGGCAACATCTGCACGGAACATCATCGAATGCTGCACGGTCCAGAACATGCTTCTTACCGCTTCGCTTGTCTGCCGGGCCGCACTTCTCCGCAAGGAGTCCCGTGGTGCCCACGTAAGAAAGGACATCCCCCAGAACTGGGATGCTCAGAACTCGCCTTTCTCGCACACGTACATCTCGCAGGGCAGGGAAGGCATTGAGAAGAAAGGAGGTGCTCCATGAAGGAGATCATGGTAAAGGTCTCGCGGTTCGATCCTGCAAAGGATCGCGCCCCGAGGCTTGAGAGTTATACGGTCACGGTTAATGGCGGGGCACGGGTGCTCCACGTGCTGCATGCTATCCACGATGAGATTGATCCCACGCTTGCCTACCGGTTCTGCTGCGCCTCCGGCCAGTGCGGCAGCTGCGCAGTCCGGGTGAACGGGGAGCCGGTGCTTGCCTGCATGGAGGAGGCCAGGACCGGCAGCGTCATTGAACCGTTGAAGCTGCCCGTCAAAAAGGATCTTATCGTCGATCTCCTGCCCGCTCTCGCCGCCCTCCCGCCGATCCAGCCGAAAGACGAGCCCGTAATGCCCACAAAGCAGCAGATCGATGCGATCAAACCGCTCCGGAGCTGCATCGAGTGCCTCGCCTGCGTCTCGGTCTGCCCGGCAATGGACGTCACGTCCTTTACCGGCCCGACCGCGATGCGGGAGGAGATGCGCCTTGCGCTTGACCCGAGGGATGCCAGGAACCGTATTCCCGATGCCATCGAACAGGGACTTTTCACCTGCACGAGCTGCCAGGCCTGCTGGAAAGCCTGCCCGAAGGATATCGAGATCCCCGGAAAGGCAATCGAGAAGCTTCGGGCGCTTGCCAACAGGCAGGGCCGGACCCTGCCCCGGCACCAGGAAGTTGCCGCGCTTGTCAGGGAGACCGGGCGTTCTGTTACGAGAGAGAAACCTACCCTTCTTGAACAGGTGGGGGAGGTCATTGAGCCCTACGGGCCTGTCAAAGCGACGGTAGGGTTCTTCGTCGGATGCATGTACAACATGCGCTTACCGCAGACGGCACTTGATGCGATCGAAGTGCTGCGCCGCAATGGTATTCGAATCGTTATCCCTCACGAGCAGATCTGCTGCGGCTCACCCCTTATCCGCACGGGGCAGCTGGACTACCTTGACACGCTCAAACGCAGGAACATCGAAGCCTTCGTTTCACGGAATATCGGTACCGTGCTGACGATGTGCGCCGGCTGCGGGTCTACGCTGAAGAACGATTACCGGACACCCTTTAAGGTCATCGACATCAACGAGCTTTTAACACAATATGGGATCGAACCCCCGGCACATCTCCCGGTCAAGGCTACCTATCACGATCCCTGTCACCTGATGCGAGGGCAGGGTATCAGGGAGCAGCCCCGGAAGCTGATCCGGCAGGTCGTCGATCTTGTCGAGATGCCGGCCATCTGCTGCGGGAGCGGGGGCGGTGTCCGTTCAGGCAACCCGGAAGAGGCGGCAGCGCTCGGGAGCCGGCGTGGCGAGGAGATAAAAAAGACCGGGGCTGAAGTCGTCATCACCTCATGCCCGTTCTGCGAGTTCCACATTGCCGGCCATACGGACAAACCAGTAAAGAACATCGCCACGGTGCTGCTGGAGGGCTATAAAGAGAAAGACCGGAAGGTGAAGAGCGCCCATTAGGTGCTCACTTTTTTCACGGGGCTGTCGGCAGAAGCGTCAGAATAATGGCGACTGCAACCGGGACTGTGAGGTTGTCGTCGACCGGTGAAATTATCTCGACTACAGAAGCGACAGCTGCTGCAAGCATTGCGGAAACCGGGGGCAGGACTGCGAGCAGCACGATGCCCGTTGCAGCAAAACCGGAAAAGGCCCCCTCAATTGATTTCCCGTTCCTGATCCTGGTCCTGCCGTACCTGAGTCCGGCGATGGTCGAAATCCCGTCTGATATGGCAAGGGCGAGGATAGCCGGTATTACAACCGGCTGCGGAAAGAGAACGAGGCAGACGAGGGAAGATACAAAGAACAGGAGTGCGCCTTTCCCGGGGACGACATCGGGACGTTCCACTTCAGCAACGATCCCGCTAACAAGCGGGATATGGTGCCCACGGGATATGGCATCGGAAAGAATGAGTCCTGTAAGGAGGACAACGGAAAGGATGAGGAGGGATATGTCCCTGCCGCAGCAGAAGACGAGGGCCGCTATGCCAATCCCGAAGACGATATGAAGGATCTTCCGAGCGGTCTCGTCCATGGTGTCAGTATCCCGTACCGGTTTTTTGTTAATCTTTCGATTCCGTTGCGCCGGTCTTTTCCCGCACCACGTACTCGTACGCTTCGAGAGCTGCCTGGGCCCCGTGCCCTGCGGCGATGATGATCTGTTTGCCTTTTACCGAGGTTACGTCTCCTGCTGCAAAGATCCCGGGTCTGCTGGTATGGCAGTTGAAGTCGATAACGATCTCCTTCAGCTCGTTGAGTTTTACAAAGTCGCCAAGAAATTCCGTATTGGGAAGCCATCCGATCTCGACAAAGACACCGTCAAGGTCAATTGTCTCCTCTCCGCCCTCTTTATCGGTAATGGTTATGCCGGTCAGGAACTTGTCGCCTTTGAGGGCAGTGACTCGTGTCTGTTCGTGCACGGTGACGTTGCTTTTTCCTTTCAGCGCATTCGTATATGCCTCATCTGCCCGGATTGTACTGCGCACGATCAGGCTCACAGACGATGCGATCCCGCTCATCTCGATCGCTGTCTGGAGGGCGGAATTGCCCCCTCCGACCACCGCGACCTTCTTTCCCTTGAAAAGCGGCCCGTCGCATGTCGAACAGATCGAGATCCCTCGCCCGATAAACCGGTCCTCGCCAAGGACATCCAGTTTCCTCGGGTGTTTGCCCTGGGCAAGGATGATGCAGGTCGCCCGGTAGCTGATCCCCGACACGGTTGTTATGAGAAAACTTCCCTCCTCCTGGGCGATCGCCGCAACCCTGTCAAGCTCGAACCGGATATTCTGCGACCGCGCCTGCTCCTCAAAGCTCTTCATCAGGTCTTCGCCCGTGACCATCCGGAACCCCATGTAATTCTCGATCGCCCATGACTCGAGTGCCTGCCCGCCGATGTTCTCGGAAACAACGATTGTTTTCAATAGTTTTCTGGCACAGTACACCGCCGCCGTAAGACCGGCCGGGCCCGCCCCGACAATCATCACGTCATAATCAGTATCCCGCTCCGTGGTGCCGAAGAGCTCGTTGAGACGCTGGGAATCAAACCCGACAATGACCTCGTTATCTACCGTAATGACGGGAACCCCCCGCTGACCGGAGATCGCAATCATCTTCCGTGCTTCATCGGCGTTCTCTCCGACATCGATATTCCTGTACTGCACGCCCTGCCTGTCCAGAAATGCTTTGGCCATACGGCAGTACGGGCAGTTCTTCGTGGAGTAAACGGTAACCGTGTGCATCAACACGGCATGGGAAGTTCGAACAAAAAAAAGTACCTGTAAGGAAGGCAGCGCAACGTTCTTTTGAGCGAGTGCCTAATACTGGATAAGTGAGGAGACGGTGACAGCTGCTATCCCGTGGCGGGGCGCTCTGGATATTGTACTCTGTTGTAGCATCCTGCTTGCCCTGATATCCGGCGTCCATGCCGCACCTGATGATCAGATAGCTGCACCGGAACCGGTCGTTTACCTGAATATGAATGAAGGGAGCGGCCAGTACGCCATCGATTTTTCCGGTAAAGGGGCGTCAGGAGAGATCCATGATGTAACACGCATCAGGCAGGGTGCCTGTGCAAATGCCCTCTTTTTCAACGGAATCGACTCGTTTGTTGCCATCCCGTTCAGATCCAGTAACCACCCCCAGAAAGAGATTACAGTTGATCTGTGGTTTGCTGTCGATTCCTATGGCCGGCAGGTACTCGTTTCCACCTACAACCAGGGTGGATACCGGATCGCATTCGATGATGGCGATGATCTCTGGTGGACGGTAAATACCGCACAGGGGGATGTCTCTGTCGCCATCCAGCATGAGTCAATCCCTCTCCACCGCTGGCACCATCTTGCAGGAACGTACGATGGCCGTACCAGCAAGATTTATCTCGATGGTGTCCTGCGCAATACGGCGAACGGTTCGGGGAATATCCTATATAGCTATGCCAATGATGTCATGCTGGGGGCAGATGCCGGTACCGGTAACCAGCCTGATCCTCAGTGCAACGGATATTTCAAAGGCGGGCTGGATGAGCTGAGGATTTATGACCACGCACTTACGTACGGGCAGGTAATGGATGATCGGTTCACCTGTCCGCAGGAACCACGGGTGCCCGAGTTCACTCCTACGATAAGGACGCTTCCCGCCGAATGTAGCGGTCTTTCTGCCACCCTGAATCTTCTTGGGGGAACCCAGGCAACCCGCCGTATCATCATATCGGGCCCGGACCAATCAGCAACATTCAATGTGCAAGTACCGGCCGGGGGAACGCTGTATGCAGGTGTTACTGACGCATATGCCCTGGTCTATCCTGATACATGGTATATCGAGATCGAGGAAAACGGGAGGCGTCTTACAAGGGCGATTGCCTTTCCAAATACGATCAATACCCCGGCAGATGCCATCATCGCTTCGGGGAATGCAACTGTCGTGATCCGGTATTTCGATGGGACTGACCGGTTTCCGTCATCAGCATATGTCACACTGCGTGCCATTCCTCCCCCTGCACCACCGGTTCTGCCACCCTCCCCGATCTTCTCCAATCCTATTATCGTAATTTATACCGCTTCATGGGCTACCCTTATCGCCATCATCGTTGTTATTTACTGGCTACACCTGCGCAGCAAGGGGAAAGCCGGTTGAAGCAGGCATATATTTTTCCGGGATAAAAAAAGCGATTAAAGAGAGATCTCCCGGAACTGTTTGCCAAAGACCCCGCAGATCGGGCATTTGTCAGGGGCCTTGCCCAGTTCGATATTTCCGCAGACCGGGCAGAGAAGGACCTTTTCCCGTCCCATATCGCTTCCTGACTTGATCAGGGAGAGCGCCTTCTCGTACAGTCTAGCATGGACTTCTTCTGCTTTCATTGCATAGGTAAAAGCCAGCACGGCATCTGTCTTCTTCTCGGTTTCTGCAAGCTTGAGGAAAGCGGGATACATCTCGGTAAACTCGTGGGTTTCGCCGGCTATGCTCTCCTGCAGGTTGTCATTGGTTGTGCTTACAGCCCCCATGACTTTGAGAAGTTTTTTAGCGTGGATAGCCTCGGCCTCAGAGGCCGCTTTGAAGAGCGTGGCGATGTTTTTAAATCCCTCTTCGGCGGCTTTTTCTGAAAATGCCAGGTACTTCCTGTTTGCCTGCGATTCACCGGCAAAAGCCGCCTTTACATTGTCTAGTGTTGCCATGTGGATATGGTAAGGAAATGCAGTACTTAAAACCTGCTCTGTGCGCCACCTGAAGCATGATGGGAATTTGGGCCTGCGTGATACATTCACGGCACACGGAAAAGGTTATTACATCCGTGCAGTGACCGAACCGGCTGAACAAAGTCCTGAAACCGGAGCCGTTCTATGAGAAGGATGAGGGATGTGCCACAACAGAACCGTCCGCGGGAAAAGTTATCAAAGAAAGGAGCTGCGGCACTAACGGATACCGAGTTGATTGAGGCGATCATAGGGCGGGGAACAACCCGCCGCGATGTCCGGGCAATTGCCCGGGATATCGGTGAACGGATTCGGCCCGGAAGGATACTTCCCTCGTATGACGAGCTCTCGGCAGTGGATGGTGTCGGACCGGTAAAAGCCGTGCAGGTACTTGCCTGTTATGAGCTCGGACGCCGGTACTATTGTACGAATGCTGATACACGCCGGATATCGTCACCGGCAGATATATTTCCGGTTGTTGAAGACCTTAGGGGACAGCGACAGGAACATTTTGTCTGCATTACCCTCAACGGAGCCGGCGAAATGATCAGCAGGCGGACGATAACCATCGGCCTTCTTAACCATAGCCTCGTCCATCCCCGGGAAGTCTTTGCAGATGCCATTACCGATCGTGCGGCATCGATCATCTGCGTACACAACCACCCGTCCGGCTCGCTGGATCCCAGCCCGCAGGATATTGCGATTACCGGCCAGCTCCGTGAGGCCGGTGCGATGCTGGGGATAGAGCTCCTCGATCATATCATCGTTACGAAGACCGGTTTTGTGAGCCTGAAAGAAAAAGGGATTTTGTAAGGTAAAGCCGGGATGTCAGGATGCAGTTAAAAGTTTTCCGAGTGCAAGACCTTTCTGGTACGCTGTATCAAGGAGGTCCGGGCGCTTCGAGATATCCTGTATCGTATCCATGTCCGGAATCAGTATCTCGTCCCATAACGGGCAATCGATTATAGTGAGAAATGCCAGCACGCTCTTTTTTATTCCGTCAAAAACACCCGGAATTTTCATGCCGGATATGCAGATGAAAAGTGTCCGCCGGTTTTTTTTCTGTTCCTTTGATACAAGAGGCTGTTTCCGGACATACTTGGCCATGAAAAAGACCTGGAAACGGTCCATGAATCCTTTAAGTTTGCCCGGAACGCCCATGGTCATGACCGGGGTCGCGAGAATCAGGCCGTCCATCTCCCGGATTTTTCCGTACATCGGCTGCATATCATCGTCCATGATGCAGGTATCATGCTCCCGGCAGAACATCATCTCCATGCAGGGCTCGAAAGAGAGGGTTGATACCTGTATTGTCTCTGTCTCGCAGCCCGCATCCCGTGCACCCTGCAACGCCCGTTCAAGCAGCTTTGCTGTGTTCCCTTCGGTAAGCGGGCTCCCAAGCAGGCCGATGACCTTCCTTCCCATGGATGTAACTGTTCCGGAGGAGGGCTATTAGAGCTTTGGATCCGGTAAGAAACGGCGAAAAATCCCGGGAACCTGCACGAACACAATCCATAAATACGTTCATGCTCCTATGACAAGTTTGGTGATTTGAATGACCGAACAGAAGACCTACACCGCAGGACAGAAAGTGGGCCCCGGCAAATACGTCTGCCTTGACTGCGGAAAGGAGTACACACTAGACAAAAGTGAGCAGGATCTCAGAAAGTGTCCCTCCTGCGCATGCGAAGAGTACCAGTGCTTCCCGATGACGCATATCCGCCCGGACGTCAAGACGCCCGAGGATGCTAAGCATCCGCCAAAACGCGGCAAGAGCAACATCTGATTTCCCCCCGTTTTTCACTCTTCATCGAACAGCCGGATGAATTCCGGGACCACCAGACAATGACATCCAGCACTTACCCAGAAGACGTATGTGCCGCAATGGTTTCCGGGCATTATAAAGGAGGATAGGGCATGGTAAATGTATCCAAGGAAGGGCAGGTCTTCAAGTGCGAGATCTGCGGAAACGTCGTAATAGTCAAAGAGGTTGGCGGCGGCGAACTCATCTGCTGTGGCGAACCAATGCAGCTGGAGGCATGAGATAATGGCGGAAAAGAATGACAAGCGGATAAAGGGGCTCGAGAAGAAGATCGGCAAGGTCCCGCGGTTCTTTAAAGAACTCTGTGACAAGGATCCCGAGATGTACGAGATGGTGATGAAGCTCGAGGAGCATATCTGGGACGATGGCAAACTCTCGCGGAAGACCAAAAAGCTGATTGCAATTGCGATTGCCGCGGCGCTCCGCGACCAGCACGCCGTAAGGGCCCAGCTGGCCGGCGCTGCGAATCTCGGAGTCACAAAGGAAGAGGTGGACGAAGCGCTGCGGGTAACGTTCCTGCTCTCCGGTATGCCCGCTTATGTGTACGGCAAAGCACAGCTTGAAGAGATCATGAAATAAGGCAGTTTAAACAGAGAACACTTATACAATCTTTTTTCAGGCATTATAGCATAGAAGGGAACTATGCCGATCAAAGTCCTCGCATTTGCCGGCAGCCCGCGCCGGGGCGGTAATTCCGAGACCCTGCTCGACTGGGTACTTGCCGCAATGGCAGAGGAACCTGATGTTATCATAGAGAAAGTTGCACTGACTGACGCGAACATCAATCCCTGCATGGGATGCAATGCCTGCGAGGTGCTCAATAAATGTGTCCAGCGTGACGGGATGGATATCTACCACGACAAGCTGATCGAAGCAGACGTTATCGTGCTCTCCTCCCCGATATTCTGCATGGGGATCGCCTCTCAGGCAAAGGCCCTTATCGATAGGATGCAGGTCTTCCGCTCCCGGAAATATGTATTGAAACTCCCGGTTGTCCCTCCTGAACGGAAAGGAAAGCGGCTGGGTGTCTTTCTCTCAACTGCGGGGCAGAACTGGGATCATGTCTTTAATGCCGCGATCCCGTCCGTCAAGTGTTTCTTCCACGTCATTGATGTCCATGATAGAGACATCTCTTACCTGATGGTCAACAATGTAGACGAGAAAGGGGCGATCCTGAACCACCCGACTGCAAAAGCGGATGCAGAACGGCTCGGCAGGTCGGTCATGGCTGAGATACGAAAGCGGCTTACAGCGTGACGTCCCATGGCCATAACTGTACTTGGAATATCCGGAAGCCCGCACCGGCACGGCAATACTGAAACGCTCCTCGACCGGTTTCTGGAAGGGGTTCAGGATGCGGGCGCTTCAGTTGATAAAATAGTCCTTAAAACTCTGCGGTACTCCCCGTGCAGGGGATGCAATGCCTGCCATAATACCGGGGTGTGCATTGTCAGTGATGATGCGATAACGCTGTACGAGAGAATCTTATCTTCCGACTGTGTTGCGGTCGCCTCGCCAATCTATACCATGGGAATTACCGCTGAACTGAAAGGGTTCATCGACCGGCAGCAGTATCTCTGGGCACGCAAATTCATTTTAAAAACCCTCTATTTTTCAGACGATCATATCAGGCGCCATAAAGGCGTCTTCATCTCGACTGCCGGCCTTGGCTGGGAGAATGTATTTGACGGGGCATTTCCGGTGATTACGGCGCTTTTCAATACGACGGGCTTTGAATACTACGACAACGTGATCGCAAATGACATGGACCGGTATGGCGGGATAAAAAACCATCCGACAGCTCTCACCGATGCATATGAAAAGGGAAAGAAGGTTGTCGGGATCCTTATGCATCTCAAAACGGCATGAACAGGAAAAGCGACGCTACTTAAAAAGGATAATTATACCAGTGCCGGGTAAAATGAAAGGAGCAGGGTCCCGAATGCCGCTACGATAATTATAACGAAGACCCCGGCATTCCATGCCAGTACTTTTTTCCCGTCCAGCACGCTGACGGGCAGCATGTTGAATGCGGCGATCATAGCATTCACCTGCAGTCCCATCATGCCGATCATGGACACAAGATTACCTGTTATTCCCGATGCGACCCCGCCATACAGCAACAGCCCTCCAAACGGGATGCAGAGGAGCAGGTTTGTTATCGGGCCCGCAGCGGATATCTTACCGTTCTGTTCCCGGCTAATCCCCCCGCCGAACGCCCGGTTGTCGTAGATAACCGTTGCCCCGGGAGCGGCAAATACAACTCCGACAAGCGCTGCAAGGGCGACTGCGACCAACAGCATCATATTGTCTTTCCTGAATTCCGCCCAGTAGCCGTACCGCATTGCAGTGAACTTGTGCGCCATCTCATGCGCGATGAACCCTATACCGACCGTGACAAGAGATATCCCGATGAACAACAGTGCGAGTATCAGGTTCAGGCCGCCGGCATCGCGAATAAAGATAATGGCAAATGCAAGAGAGATTGCAACCCAAGCGACGAACAGATCGAACCTCTCCCGCCGCGATATCCGTTCGAACATACTTCTTCCTCCAATATGTGGATGTATAATGACATTAGGTCTTCGTATGGGGCACCCGATCAATCGGTTTTATACGCCGCAATGGTTCAATTATCTCTTATGAGGATAGAAGATGTACGCAAAGAGATCGATGAGGTAGACAGGGAGATTGTAAAACTGATCGCCCGCAGGCAGGAGCTTGCGGGAAAGATTGCCCGCTTAAAATTCACCGGAGGTCTTCCGATCCATGATACTGAGAGGACAAAAGCGGTCATGGACGGGATCTTCAATAATGCAGTCGAGGCCAAGATCGATCCCGTCGCGGTCCAGAACATTTTTACGATCCTGATTGCGATGAGCGAGGAGCGGCAGAGAGAATGCCAGGGCGATGGTAATCTTCCATAAACTGCTGTAGTGCGAATAAGTTTCAGGATTATTCCGGCTTTTCTGGTGTATACGATTAATAATTTCATCACAACAGGCTGAAGAGCATTACTGCCCCGATGGCAATCATTGCAATTCCGATGATAAAACGCAACAACCTGCGGTTCTCAAAGCGCCATGAGTTCACCCTCTCCGGTGAAAGCCCGAAGGATACGACAAGCAGGATGATGACCAACGGGAGTATGAAGATAAGGTTATACAGTACCAGGTAAGGAAGGCCTGCCTGGAAGGTCAGTGTTCTGCTCATCATCGACAGGATAGCGAGGTAGATCCCACCGGTGCAGGGAAGTTCGAAGATCCCGACAAGGATTCCCAGTACGAACGCGGCGGGAAGCGACGCATCACTCATATATTGCTGGATCCGATCCTTTTTCGATTCCGGAATCGCGAGGATGAATCCCTCGTTCTTTCGGATCACATCGGTGATATTTACGAGACCGAAGATAATGGATATGATTGCAGCCCCGACGAAGAGAATCTGGGACAGGCCGCTTCCCTGAACAACGGCAAACAGTCCCATGCCGGACAGGAGATAGAAGATAAAGACCGCGGTGATATAGATTCCACCGACCATCAGTACCCGCCGCCGGGTCTCAACGGTTATGATTGACAGGAGGAGGAAGGCAAGGACCGCAAAAGCGCATGGATTCACGCTGTCAATCAGCGCGCAGCTGATTACCAGCAGGAGGGTCAGGCCGCCGGCATCTCCCGTACAGATCTCATTCCCGCCCGCAGGAATACCCGTCTGTGCAGGATTTGACGGATAGCGTTTCTGTTCCAGCTCAATAATTCGCGGTTCGGCACCGCTCCTTATCTGATATTCACCGATGAAGATGTTGTTCCCGATAATAAGTGCAGGGACCCCGACATTTTTCAGACCCAGCGCTGTAGTAACCCTTTCGAAAATCCTCCGGTTTGTTGCATTATGATATGTTTCAAGGTACTGGATTTTCAGACGAGGGTGGCGTAGAGCGAGATCAGCGATATACGGTTTGATATTCTCGCAATGGATGCAGCCATCACCGTAAAAGAAGTACGCATCTATTGCCGGATAATCGGTGACAACGGCAGATTGATCACCGGAACCTTCGGCGGGTGCAGCCTGAATAATTCCTGGCAAGAGAATGACGATAAGAATGGAAATAGCAATTCGTGGGATACTGCTCAATAAGCCACCGGTTGAATGCTCCATCAGTTGTCGCCGGAAGAGTTATTTGAGGGTTATCATCGTTCCGACACCTTCACGGGTGAAGAGTTCGAGCACGAGGTTGTGTTCCACATTCCCGTTTATAATGTGCGCGTACGCGACGCCGTTCTCCACGGCGTTGATCACCGAAGTCACTTTGGGGATCATGCCCTCCCCGATTGCTCCGGTCTTTAAGAGCCGGTTTGCCTGGTCGATCGAGAGCTTCCTGAATACATTGGTCCTTGACGCATCCATCACCCCGTCGACATCGGTCATATTGATCAGTTTGTACGCCTTGAGCGCTACAGCGATATCCCCGGCAGCCGTGTCCGCATTGATGTTGAGGCTCCCGCCTGCCCTGTCGATCGCAATGGGGGCGACCACGGGGATATACCGGTTGTCCAGAAGCGTGTGCAGGATCGCGGGGTCCACCCATTCGATCTCACCGACATGGCCGAGATCGACCTCCTGTTCGACGCCGCCGACCCTGACTTTCTGGGGGTCCATCTTCCGGGCGATAATGAGGCTGCCGTCATTGCCGGACAGGCCGATACCCCGTGCACCGCACTTGGCTATCAGCGAGACGATGTTGCTGTTGATCTTTCCAACGAGCACCATCTGGGCGATCTCCAGCGTCTCGGCATCTGTCACCCTGAGCCCGGCAACGAACACCGACTCTTTCCCCATCTGTTTCATCTTCTCTGTGATCTCCGGCCCTCCCCCGTGAACAAGCACGACCCGGATCCCGACGTAATTGAGCAGGACGGCGTCCCGTATCGCGTTCTCCAGCACGACAGGATCGACCATCGCGTGGCCGCCCAGCTTGATCACGATCGTCTTTCCGTGGAACTGCTGGATATACGGCAGCGCCTCCATCAGCACATCTTCACGTTTCATGTGGTATACCTCCCGTTTATCTCGACATATTTCTCGGTCAAATCGCATCCCCATGCCGTTGCCTCACCGTCACCTGCTGCAAGGTCAAGGGTAAAGGACACGCGGTTCCCACTCATCGCACCTTTCGCCTTTTTCAGATCGGCGACAATCTCACCTCTTTTTACGAGGGGACACTTTGCTTTTCCTTCCCCAATCCAGAGGGAAACGGAATCCGGATCAAATCGTATTCCGGCCCGCCCGGCCGCTGCGATTACCCTGCCCCAGTTCGGATCTTCGCCATAGATTGCAGTCTTAACAAGGGGGGATCCGATAACGGTCCGCGCTACTTCTGCGGCTCCCTTTTCATCGGGAGCGCCGGTGACTTTCACTTCAAGCAGCTTTGTCGCACCTTCACCGTCCTTTGCAATCTGTACCGCAAGCGACCGGCAGCAGGCCTCAAGTGCAGAGCAGAATTCCGCATAGTTTACCTTCCCGGCAAATCCGGTTGCAGTGCAGAGAGCGATATCATTCGTGCTGGTATCGCCGTCAACTACGACACGGTTGAAGGAACGGGACGTCGCCAATCTGAGGGCATCTTTCAGCTTCGCCGGACTTATGTCAGCATCCGTGTACAGGAAGGCGAGCATGGTTCCCATATTGGGGGCGATCATACCGCTGCCCTTGGTAATCCCGGCAACGCAGAATCCGCCTGCCTCGATGAGTGCATGCTTTGGGAACGTGTCAGTGGTCATGATCGCAGCCGCGGCCGACGCTTCCGCTTCAGGACTCCGGTCCAGGAGAGGTACCAGGCGATGGCACTGGCGCCTGATCAAGGGGATGTCGAGATATCGCCCGATCACCCCGGTGCTGGCGACCCCGACTCTTCCGGGAGCGATCCCAAGGGCATCCCCTGCGATCCTGGTCATCTCTATCGCAT
Source organism: Methanoregula sp. PtaU1.Bin051 (assembly GCA_002067895.1). Lineage (GTDB taxonomy): Archaea > Halobacteriota > Methanomicrobia > Methanomicrobiales > Methanospirillaceae > MVRE01. The sequence continues at coordinate 25,847 of MVRE01000018.1, forward strand.
CATCTAATCCTCGCCGCCCTGTATACGCGTTGGCACACCCGCTGTTTGCCACGACCGCTTCGAGACACCCTTTTTTGATCTGCTGTCTCATCAGTTCAACTGGTGCTGCACTGACACGGTTTCTGGTAAAAACCCCGGCAGCCGATCCTTCCGCACGGATAATGGCGAGGCCGAACTTTCCCTCCTTTATGCCAGAAGCTGCAACGCCTTCGACAGCGCAGATACTACGGCAATTCACGCATTTTCACTTCCGCACGTTTGATCATACGATTTTCCGACACCCTGAATGATATCCGCGCGGGTGACGATACCTACAAGTAGTTTCCCTCGCATGACTGGGAGACGGGCTATACCCTCTTTGAGCATCAGAGAGGCAGCAGCCTCAATATCCATCTCTTCAGTTGCAGTTACTACGCGATGGGTCATTGCCTTTTTAACCGGCGTATCGCCTATATTTGTCAGGGCGTGTTTGGTCTTTTCCCAGTTGATGAACTCCCGGATTGGTATCTCGATAATCTCGAGAGGGGAGGGAAGCCAGAGGTCATCGGAAACCCGCGATGTCTCCAGTTGTGCAATCACGTCGGATTCAGTAATAATACCGGCAAGTTCCCCATTGTCAAGTACCGGGAGCCCCCCGATGTGGTTTTTCCTGAGCAGTGCTACAGCCTCACGGAGCGGTGAGGTTACGGTGCAGGTGATTACATTTTTTGTCATGATGTCCTTGACAAGCATCCGGATCACCTACGGGAGCATACCGGCGTGAACCAGCCCGTCGGTTTCTTTATATCCGCACATGAGGTTCATGTTCTGGATCGCCTGCCCGCTTGCACCTTTAACAAGGTTGTCGATTGCCGATACGACAACTACCCGGTGCCCCTCGGATTCTACCGCGATATCGCAGAAGTTGCTTCCCCGCACGGCTGCAAGCGACGGTTTCTGGAGACGGACAAAGAATTCATCCTTGTAGTACTCCCTGTAAATTCCTTCCACTTCCTTTGTGTCCATAGGATCGTCAAGCAGGATGTGGGCAGTCGTCAGGATGCCGCGGTTGACTGGGACAAGATGCGGGGTAAAGTAGCATTTTGCCGTCGAGCCGAGAAAGGCAAGTTCCTGTTTCATCTCAGCGAGATGACGGTGTGATGTCCACTTGTAGGGTCCGACATTATCCCCGACGTTCGGGTAATGGGTGGTAGCCGACGGATTGTCCCCGGCGCCCGAGACCCCGGTCTTTGAGTCAAAGATCACGGTATGGGCGTACTTCGCAAGCGGTGCTGCGGCAAGTGTTGCGCCGGTCGGAAAGCAGCCGGGGTTCGCAACACAGGAAACGTCAACGATATCCTTACGGTGAATCTCAGGAATGCCATACGGCACTTCGAAGAAATCGGTATGGGCAACACCATACACCTTTTCATAGACTGCCTTGGGCAGCCGGTAATCCGCGCTTAAATCAATTACTTTAATCCCACGGGAAAGCAGTTTTCCCGCATAGGTCATCGCAGCTGTATGCGGTACGGCGAGGAATGCAACATCCGCATCGATTGCACCAGTCTCCGGATTGGAGAATGCAAGATCCGTAAACCCCTTCAGGTGAGGATGAACCTGGATGAGGGGCGTTCCTGCAAGCTTACGGGACGTGACGCAGACGACTTCGGCTGCCGTATGGTGATGGAGAAGCCGGATCAGTTCCCCGCCGGCATATCCTGATGCTCCGATGATCGCAACCTTCATGCATCACTATTCTGCCGGAAAAACCTTAATGGTTATCTCGTCAGCGCTGTAAACAAAAAAAATTGGATTCAGGATTTATCCGCGTTATTGCTTTATGGCTGTTCCAGCCTGCGCTCATAAACCGTATGAAGGCGCCCCGCAAGAATCTCGATCCGTTGCCGGTCTTCGAGCCCCTCAAGGAGATCAGCAGGAATAGCGTCGATCCCTTTCTTTGCCCCGATATATGCCCCGCAGATAAGGGCGATTGTATCGGTATTACCGCCAACATGAGCGGCAACAGTCAGCAGATCGGGGGGGTGTTCCTCATACCGGCTGATAAGGAAGAATGAGAGCGGAAGAGTCTGGTAAACCGAGACATCATGACCGATCTTAAGGACGGCCGTGTCGGTATCGAATCCCTCGCGGGCGAGCATCAGAGCATTACGGATCCTCCCGCCAAGTATCTCATCCTCAACGGATGCTTTTTTTCCCGCCTGTGCAACTGCATCACCGCTTCCCTTGAGGGCATAATGGATCAGCACCGCCAGTGTCGAGACTGCGGCATGTGCGGCCGGGTGCGTGTGGGTTACGTTGCATGCCCGGACAGCACGCTCTGCACTTTCCGATAAGCCGGGGTAAGAGAGTACGAAAGGGATAGCGAGGGAAAGGCAGCCGGCTGTTGTTGATTTAACTCCCGCCGATGTCGGGTCATCTCTGAGCATATGCTCGCAAGCAGCAGCAATCGATCCATCAGGGAACCGGAGGTTTCCCCGGGCATAGAGTTCTTTGAGTGCAGATGCATACCGCTCCTCGTTAAATCTCCCGTCAGCAAGGAGAGTTCCTACGAGGATAAGGAGCTGGGTATCATCGGTATACTGGCCGGGGTTCAGACCCGCGTTCGGATGGCCTTTAAAGGCCCGCCGGTAACCGTACTGCATCTTCTGCAGGTTCGGTGATGTACTCTCGTTTGGCATGCCAAGCGCGTCACCGATTGCGGCTCCCAGCATGCAGCCCTTGAATTTCTCCAGCATTATTCAAGTATATCTAACTGCGGAAGATAATGGTTCTTGTAATTTTCTTTTTAGTTTTGCATTAAGATCCTAAATCTATTAACTAATTAACTGCAATGGAAACAGCACCACGGGACGTGGTGCAGCAAATGTATAAATAGAGTTTTAAAATGATTAATAATGTAGAATCGGTGGACACATGACTGAAGATTTTGATGTAAGGCTTGTAACGGAGGCAAAGTACTATTATCCAGACCCCCAGTACAAGAGGAATTCGTGGATGGGAGATTACCAGACTGCTTACAAGAATTTTCTGGCTGACCCCGATGCGTTCTGGAGCACTATGGCTCAGGAGCTTGATTGGATCCGGCCGTGGGACGCGGTCAAGGAATGGAAGTATCCGTATGCCAAGTGGTTCACGAACGCTAAATTGAATGTTACACTGAACTGCCTTGACCGGCATGTCAACGATCACAGGCGCAACAAGGTAGCACTGATCTGGAAGGGTGAAGAAGGCAGGGAACGCATTTTTACCTACCAGTCCCTGCTCTCGAGTGTTAACAGGTTTGCAAACGCGTTGAAGAAGATCGGTATAAAAAAGGGCGATCGGGTCTGTATCTACATGCCCCTTGTTCCCGAACAGGTAATTGCAATGCTGGCCTGCGCACGGATTGGGGCTGTGCATAGTGTTGTATTCGGAGGATTCGGTGCAGCTGCACTAAACATGCGAATCAATGATGCAGAAGCCAAGGTTGTTGTCACCGCAGACATTACTGTTCGCCGCGGGAAGGCCATCCAGCTCAAGACAATTGTCGAAGAGGCAATCATCAATGCCCCGACCGTTGAGCATGTTGTTGTCTTACGGCGCAGGAAACCGATGGTTGACCTTCAGGACCCAATCGAGATCGACTTCGATGAGATAATGGAAGGGGTTTCCGATGAATGTCCGGCTGAGACGATGGATGCGGAAGATCCGTTTTTTATTCTCTATACCAGTGGTTCAACCGGTAAGCCGAAAGGGATTGTCCATGCCTGCGGCGGTTACATGGTCGGGACCTACTATACAAGCAAGTATATTTTCGATATCAAGGATAACGACATTTTCTGGTGCACAGCGGATCCCGGATGGATTACCGGCCATAGTTACATCGTCTATGGGCCGCTTGCCGCAGGGGCGACTATTTTCATTACGGAACTGACGCCTGATTATCCGGATGCAGGCAGTTACTGGAAACTTATCGAACAGCAGAAGATCACGATCTTCTACACCGCCCCGACAGCGATCAGGATGTTCATGAAAATGGGTGAGAGCTGGCCCAATAAATACAACCTGAATTCGCTGCGAATCATCGGGTCGGTAGGTGAACCTCTCAATCCTGAAGCATTCGAATGGTACTACCACGTCATCGGGAAGGATAAGACACCCATTCTGGACACATGGTGGCAGACTGAAACCGGGATGCTTTTGATAACAACCGTACTGGGAGAACCATTGAGGCCAGGATTTGCCGGAAAGCCAATACCCGGTATCATCGCCGATGTCGTGGACAAGAACGGAAAGTCCGTCCCGCCAGGCACCGGGGGTTTCCTTATCATCAAAGCGCCGTGGCCCTCAATGCTAAGGACCGTATACAAGGACGATGAGCGATACCGGAAATACTGGTATACAATCGATGGGGTCTATACTGCCGGTGACCTCGCGGTTAAAGGCAAGGATGGCTATATCATGATCCTCGGCAGGTCCGATGACATCATCATCGTCGCCGGGCACAACATCGGGACCGCCGAGGTTGAGAGCGCGCTCGTTTCCCATCATGCTGTTGCAGAAGCGGCAGTTATCGGGAAACCGGACATGGTCAAGGGGAACTCGATAAAAGCGTTCGTTATCCTCAGGGTTGGCAACCAGCAATCGGACAAGCTGATGCAGGAACTGATATACCATGTCCGTAATACACTGGGGCCCATTGCGGTTCCCCAGGAGATCGAGTTCGTGGAGAAGCTGCCAAAAACACGAAGCGGCAAGATCATGCGACGGGTCCTGAAAGCAAAGGAGCTGGGGATGGATCCCGGAGATGTATCGACACTGGAAGAGTAAATTCATAAACAATTTTTTCAATGGGAGCTTGTGGAGATGTCATCCGAACCTGAAGAGAAAATACTGGGAATGCACGCCGAGAGAGGCAGGTGGGCGCTCGTCCTGATAGGAATGGTGATCAATCTCTGTCTGGGTACAATCTACTCGTGGAGCGTCTTTGTCGGACCGCTCACCGATTATTTCAAAGGAGCCCTTGGGCAAACGGTAACTGCAAATGAAATTCTGATGCCGTTTTCTGTTTTTCTGGCTTTCTTTGCCATAGCCATGCCTTTTACCGGTAAATACATTGAGACTCTGGGGCCGAGGAAAGTCACCATTATCGGCGGTATTTTGACCGGTCTTGGATGGCTCCTCGCGTCGACAGTAACATCGGTCTGGATGCTCTTCATCGTCTATGGTGTTATTGGCGGTATCGGTGTCGGGATCGCATATGGCGTCCCGGTTGCTGTTTCCGCACGGTGGTTCCCGGACCGCCGGGGGACTGCAGTGGGACTCACCCTGCTTGGTTTCGGATTTTCAGCGTTTCTTACAGCAAACATCGCCGGATATCTGATATCCGCAACCGGTGTTATGACAACGTTCCGGATTTTCGGAATAGCGTTCATCATTCTCATCATCCTGCTAGCACTCCCGTTCCGGTTCCCTCCCGCAGGCTGGAAACCATCAGGATGGACTCCGCCTGCCGGATCAAGTGCGCATCCGGTCTGCGAGTGCGATCGGGGAGCTATGCTAAGAAGTAGTGCTTTCTACGGCCTCTGGGCATGCTACTTCATCGGGTGCCTCGCAGGGCTGATGGCGATCTCGATTGCAAAACCTGTCGGCACTGACGTGGGTGTTGCTGCAGGCCTTGCAACGATGCTGGTCGGGTTCTTTGCGATCTTTAACGGCGGTGGCCGCCCGGTATTCGGGGCACTGACTGACCGGTTCACACCCCGGAATACAGCAATACTCTCGTTTGCCCTCCTTGCGCTCGCCTCTCTGATACTCTGGCAGGCACCTGGAATTGTTACCTACGTAGTCGCGTTTGCTGTTCTATGGGGATGTCTCGGCGGGTGGCTGGCAATCGCCCCGACGACAACGGCGTCCTACTTCGGTACCTGTGATTACCCACGGTGCTACGGGGTTGTTTTTCTTGCCTATGGTGCCGGTGCGATAGCAGGGCCGCAGCTTGCAGGGTTTATCAAGACATCAACCGGTTCCTATATGGGTGTATTTCCCTATGTCTTCGTTCTTGCAATAATCGGGATTATCATCGCATTTTTACTGATGAAACCCCCTCAAATCCAAAAAACATCGTAATTTTTCCCGATTACAGGCCAAGGAGAAATCCGCCTTAAAAATCACTTACTGATCTTCTTTCGCTGTGCAATCCGGTAACCTGTGATTACCTGAACTGAGTCAGGGAATTGCGCATCCAGTTCAGGGTCGCCTGTATCGACATATAGCAAGGGGGTATCCGCACACTTCGCCGGTGTGGCTACGATGATGATATTGCTCAAGCCCACCTTTCTGATAACCTCAGCACTTATCTGTTGGGTCCCCCTCCCAAAGATGAATCCCTGAGCCCCAATCGGGCTGACAATGATCCGGCTATCGGCATCATTATTCAGGGTTGCAAGCAGCGCACGCTCATCTGCATCGTTCACTAATAAAAGACGGTTTCGCACGACATCGACACCGAGGAGTGTCTTCCTGAGTCCTAATTTGTGTACTATACTTTCCGTTGTTGTCCCGGCTCCGATGATGTAGGTTGTATCCGGTAGCATCACTTCAGTAATGAAATTGGCTATCTCATTTTTTGCGCGCTCTTCATCCTTTTCTTCGATTACGTGCTTTGCGGTCTGTACATATTCTTCAAGTGCCGCTACTCGTGCAATCCCGTACAGGCGCGTGGAAAGGATCCCCTTCCGGTAACTCTGTTCATCGATATCGAGGATCTCAGCCTCTCTTGTCATAAGTGAACCGGCGTTTTCTAGGACTGCTGCTACAGATTTGGGGTCGATGGCGAATACGGCAGAATACATCTTAACCCCTGCAGGGATGCCTAACATGGGGACTTTCGAACCGACAGTGTCATACACATCCCGCGCCGTCCCATCCCCGCCACAGAACAGGACGAGATCCACATGTTCATCTAGAAACAACCTGCAGGCCCGTCTTGTATCGTCTGCTGTTGTGCTTCCAACCGGTGAGTTGTATACGATGGAAAAACAAAAAATCCCTGCTTTCTGCAGAGCTGTCTCCCCCATAAGGCCGGAACAGGTTAAAAAAGTGATATCGTTTCCATGGATGTATTTCAATGCAGATATCGCCCGTTCATTCGCAGAGGGGACAGCCCCGCGCCGGAGTGCTTCAGTTATGACCCCGTCGGTCCCCTTAAGCCCGACAGTACCTCCTAGACCGGCGACGGGGTTGACTACAAAGCCGATCCTGTGCATAAAAAAGAAATCAGGGGATTTTCGGAAGCCGGGCAAGAGACTGCTTGATCAGTTCAGCAGGATACTCATAATCGACCAGCTTCTTTGCATAGAACGCATCATACGCGGTCATATCGAAGTTGCCGTGCCCGGAGCAGTTGAAGAGAATGGTTTTCGCTTCACCGGTCTTCCGGCACTCCAGCGCCTGATCGATTGCTGCCTTTACCGCATGTGAAGTCTCGGGAGCAACGATAATTCCCTCTGTACGGGCAAATGTCTGGGCAGCTTCGAAAACCTCGCTCTGGTGGTATGCAACTGCACGCATTACCCCTTCATGGACCAGCTTAGACACGATGGGGGAGTCTCCGTGATACCGGAGACCGCCTGCATGGATCGATGGCGGGACAAAATCATGCCCGAGTGTGAACATTTTAAGGAGCGGGGTTAAGCCGGCAACATCACCGAAATCGTATGCGTAGAGCCCCTTGGTAAGCGTGGGGCAGGAAGCCGGTTCGACTCCGATGAGATCAACATCCTTGTGCTTCCCGCTCATTTTGTCTCCGGCAAACGGGAAAGAGATCCCGGCAAAGTTGGAGCCTCCTCCGACGCAACCAATCACGACATCGGGATACTCATCGACCTTGGCCAGCTGCTCACGGCATTCCTGGCCAATAACTGTCTGGTGGAGGCAGACATGGTTGAGCACGGATCCCAGAGCGTAATTGGTATCTTTATGCGTCGCAGCATCCTCCACCGCTTCGGAGATTGCTATACCAAGGCTTCCCGGCGTCTCGGGATCCTTGGCCAGCACCACCTGTCCGGATTTTGTCTTGGTACTCGGGCTCGGGATGCATTCCGCACCCCAGACCTGCATCATGGATTTCCGGTACGGTTTCTGGGTGTAGCTTGAGCGCACCATGTAGATTGTGCACTGCAGGTCATACAACATCGTTGCGAATGCGAGGGCGGAACCCCACTGGCCGGCACCGGTCTCTGTTGCAATCCTCTCAACACCGGCTTTCATGTTGTAGTATGCCTGAGGGACAGATGTATTGGGTTTGTGGCTCCCGGCAGGACTGACCCCCTCCCACTTGTAATAGATTTTGGCCGGGGTTTTCAGGTGCCGTTCAAGTCGCTTTGCCCTGTAAAGCGGACTGGGTCTCCAGAGAGACAGTACTTCAAGGACTTCCGCTGGGATATCTATGTACCGATCGGGGCTCATTTCCTGTCGGATCAGTTCCATGGGGAAGATTGCCGATAGATCCTCGGGACCCACCGGTTTTTGTGTCGCCGGATGAAGGGGCGGATCCAATGGTGAGAGGAGATCAGCAAGCACATTATACCAGCGCTTGGGCATTTCTTCCTCGTCAAGGAGGATTTTTGTTTGCATACATGCAAATCTCATTGTACAGATATATACTTAATTGAGCACAGTTGCTGATTATTGAACATTGTTTCCAATGACAATCACGAGAAGAATAGCAGGACCGGTATCTCCAACCACCGAAAGAGGTAAAAAAATCCATCAGATGATAACGATTTGAAAAGCAGGAATAATAGCGAGGGATGGATTTGAACCATCGATCTACGGGTTATGAGCCCGCCGGGATATCCTGACTACCCCACCTCGCTGCGTCAGGTAAGCAGGGTTATACTATTGCCGGTTTGCGTACATATATCTTTCTTTACGTCAGAAGCCCCTGCAGTATCGTCATTTCCGGCATCCTTAATACCTTTCGGGGTTCAACCAGATTCTAATGGAAGATGACGAGCTGACGAAATTGCGGGAGAAAAAGATGCAGGAGCTCAGGGATCGCTTCGATCCCGCAAAGAGACAGGTACCAGCAGGACATGTCCCGGTGATCGAGGTTGACGAAACCCGGTTTGCAAGGCTTCTTAAAGATCATCCCGCCCTCGTCATCGATTTCTGGGCAGAGTGGTGTGGCCCATGCCGGCGCGTCGCCCCTGTTGTAGAAGAGCTTGCGCAGGAATTTGCGGGCAGAGTTACGTTTGCCAAATGCGATACGGATCGCAACCAGCGTCTTGCCATGCAGTTTGGGATCAATGCCATTCCCTGCCTGATCCTGTTCTCCCGTGGTCAGATGGTAGATCGGATTATTGGTGCACTACCCAAAGAGACGATTCGGACAAAAATAATGCGAAATTATAATTTGCAATAAGGTCGGTCTTAAAAAGGGGATGATTCGATCTGGAAGGTCAATTGTGAAAAAAAAATACAAATGAAAATTGTAATGATTATCTATTCAAACCCAGTTTTTCATTCAGTTTTGCCGCCATGATAAAATCATTCCAGGTCAGTCCACCTGCGGGATATGTATAGAACGACACCTCCACGAACCGTCCCTCCCTCATTGTTATATCGGGAAGGTGTCCCTCCTGCTGGGAGAAACCCATAACATCATTGATGAACGAGAGGGATTCGCTACTATTATTGAAGGTATATTGTTTTGAAATATGGCCTTCTGTAATTGACCAGCCGGGAACGGCCTTGAGGAGCTCCATGGTCTCTCTTCGGGTCAACGGCGGTGAACCAACCCGGTACGTGATGATCTTTTCCTTGAGCAGATCCATGATCATCAGTAAATTTAAAACTAAAAAAGGTTTTTTAAGATATCAGATCTCCAATTCAATGGCCCTATTTTGTGAGAATCATCATGGATTTAAAGAAAATTTCCTCCGAAAACAAGTCAAAACATTAATCTTTTCATACTCCGAAATCAGGCAAAGGTGGGTATGGTGGGGGTTTCCGGGAACGATGATCCGGTTGATACTGCAGGAACAGAACGGCAAGCCGAACCCGAAAACCCGCAGATACTTGAAGAACAGCGGAAGAGACGAGTTCACGGTTGGATCGAACTTTTAAAAAGCGAACATCTCCATTTCAGGTGGAAGGCTGCAGAGGCCTTAGGGCAGGAAAGGGATCCTGAGGCAGTGGAGCCACTGATAAAGGCTCTTGCCGATCCTTATGTCGATGTGGCATGGCTGGCCGCTAAATCACTCGGAAAGATTGGGGACTCCCGGGCGGTCGAACCACTTATTGCCACCCTCCCCTCTAAAGAAAAATGGATGCGTGTCGGTGTAGCATGGGCACTCGGACGCCTGAGGGATCCCCGGGCTATTGAACCTCTGATCCCGCTCCTGAAAGATCCAAAAAAGACCGTGAGGAAAAATGCAGCATGGGCGCTTGGAGAGATCGCTGATGAAAGGGCGACCGGCCCTCTCACTGAACTGCTACAGGATACCGATCCGGAAATACAGGAGACTGCAAAGAGAGCACTGGAATCTATCAGGAACAGGAAGGGCCAGACAAAATAATTTAGATATTGGGAAAAGAAACAGCAGCGTGCAAAAACCCATATCCGACAAGCCCCAATTCTGCTTTAACATGCCTTCTGTTTTTCCTATGCTTCATGAATCGCTTCAGACAATTCTTTCCCAGCGGATGGGATGGACCGAGCTTCGGGAAGTGCAGGAACATTCATACAAAGCTGTTACGGATGGAAACGATGTCCTGATCATTGCCCCCACAGCAGGAGGGAAATCTGAAGCTGCACTTATCCCCGTTATCGACAACCTTCTAAGGAATGGGTGGCCGGGTATTGCCTGTCTGTACCTGTCACCCTTAAAAGCGCTCATCAACGATCAGGAAGAGCGTTTTTCGAATTTCTGCCTTCCGACAGGTCTCACACTTATAAAATGGCACGGGGATGTCCCGAAAGGTGATCGGTCATGGAAAGAGGGCGAAACCCCCCATATCCTGATGATAACACCGGAATCTCTTGAGGTCCTGCTCCATGAACCAAAACTTACGATGGCGTTGAAAAACCTCCGGTTCGTTATCATCGACGAGCTTCATGCATTTGTCGAGTCAGAACGGGGGGTTCACGTCAAAACCCTGTTGTACCGGCTCGATCGGATCGCAAAACATCCTATCCAGAGACTCGGACTTTCGGCAACAGTTGGCAACCCGGATGAGATCCTCTCGTGGCTCTCTGATCACCGGCACGGGGAGGAGCTGGTTGCGATACCGGCGCCGGCAAAGCAGAAAAGATTCTCTTTTATTATTGAGGCAGAAGAGCCGGGCCGGATGGAGTCGATCATCCGGTATGTATCCGGTAAAAAAGCACTCGTTTTCGTAAACAGCCGGCGCGAGGCTGAGAATATTATGGGTGCCATTTCTTCAAGGGTGGGAAATGTCCATATCCACCATTCATCGGTATCGACTCCGATGCGAAAGGCCGCTGAAGAGGCTTTCTCCAAGGATGGCGGAGCCTGTATCATCTGCACAAGTACATTAGAGCTGGGAATCGATATCGGCGACCTTGATGTTGTAGTGCAGGTCGGCCCCCCCAGCTCGGTCTCCTCGTTCCTCCAGCGGATGGGGAGAAGTGGCCGGCGGGGAAAAGCTGCCCATGTTGTGTGGGTTCTTGAGGGTGCCTGTGAGCTTCTCTGCAGCGTGGCGATCCTTGAATGTGCCATGCACCATAAAGTCGAACCACTCCGGCCCCTGCGCCAGCCCTACAATGTACTTGCCCAACAGATGCTCCTCTACCTGCATCGCACGAAACGTACGACAAGGAAACAGCTTAAAAATGCACTCCGCGCACTGCCTCCGTTTACAAAAGTTTCTCCATCAGTTATCGGGAATCTAATCAGTCATGCAATCGAATATGGCTACATCACAACCGATGGTGACATGCTGATGCTGGGGGAACAATCGGAACAGGCATTCGGTATGGCGAACTACCGGGATTTGTACTCGGTTATTTCACGAGGTGAGACTTTCCGGGCAGTCACTCCCGATGGAGAAATTGTCGGAACCCTTGATGCACGTTTTGTTTCTGGCAAATCGGGTGGGGATTTCTCTCTTGGAGGGAGGGTCTGGCAGATGATCAAATACGATGAAGGGCACAACCTCGTCGTCGTAGTTCCCGGTTCGGAGCAGACATCACGGGCATTCTGGACGGGAGGGGGGTATTCAGGTTTCTCACCACTCGTCTGTGCTGCTGTGCAGGAGATCATTGCACGAAAAGGGACCGCCCTGCCTCTCCCTATCCGGGAACAGGAAGTGCTTGCCGGACGCATCCGTCGTCTGCCGGGACAGATACCTTCAGCCGGGCTCTGCGTCCAGGAAAGGAAGATCGGGGGAAAGGTCGAAGTGATTGTTTTCTCGTTTAACGGAGCGGCATTCAACCGCCTCCTGACAATACTGCTCAGCCGGCAACTTGGCGGAAAAGTCAAGGTCAGGTACAGTGATTTTATCGTGCTTATCAGGAATGCCGGTAAAGACGGGATCGGCCAGAAGGTTTTTGAGGCACTTCTCGCTATCAGGGACTTCGATCAGGACATGATCCGCTCGTATCTCCCGGTCCTGCCTGCCAACACGTGGAAGTTCGGATCAGTCCTTCCTGCTAATCTTCTTGAGGATTTAGTCATGTCCGAGCATTACAACATCATGGAGTGCATGGCAACACTCCGAGCTGCCGATGTAATTCTGCTGGGAAATGAAGAAAAGCCGCCCATGATCTAAAAGTGAGGATACGGACCATGAACGAATCGATCCCAAGTGGGAAAATACGCGATTTTCTTCTGACCCTTCAAAAAGATGAGATCACAGAACACGAGATCTACGCTAAAATTGCCGCTGGGACCCGGGACCATCATAACCGGCAGGTTCTTGAAGACATCGCGGTTCAGGAGTACGAGCATTACCTTATCTGGAAAAAATATACCGGTAAGGATGTAGATCCCGATGCTCTCAGAATCTGGTACTATTATTCACTCACCCGTATATTCGGCATAACATTTGCAGTAAAACTGATGGAGGGAATCGAGAAACGAGCTCAGAAAACGTATCGTGACATCGGGAAAGTTGTCCCTGAGATGAATGAGATCCTCTCCCGCGAAGAATCGCATGAAAAACAACTTATAGGGCTTCTGAATGAAGAACGGTTGCGTTACTTGGGATCCGTTGTTCTGGGACTCAATGATGCACTAGTTGAGTTTACCGGTTCCCTTGCCGGTTTCACATTTGCCCTTCAGAATACACGGATTATCGCAATGGCTGGTCTGATCATGGGCATTGCTGCATCACTGTCCATGGCCGCATCCGAATACCTCTCGCAACGTTCTGAGGCGGGCAATGAAGTGACCAATCCCGCAAAAGCATCGGCATACACCGGTGTGGCGTATATATTCACTGTAATCCTGCTCGTGCTCCCATTCTTGCTGCTGGAAAATTCCTACAGCGCACTTATCCTGACGCTCGCTGCAGCAGTCGTTGTGATCTTCATCTTTACGTTCTACATATCTGTTGCCAAGGATCTGTCATTCCGGCAACGGTTTATTGAGATGGCCACAATAAGCCTGGGAATCGCGGCAATCTCGTTTGCTATCGGAATGGTAATCCGGATTTTTCTGGGTGTTAGTGGATGACGAATTATTCTCCCCCTTCGGGTGTAATGTAAGGCGCCTTTTGTCATACGTATGTCTTTTGGGGGATTTTTAAAATTGATGTTTGAACCTGTTAGCACCTATTGATTCTGATATTTGTCTCATCAGTCCAGCTTTTTTACCAGTTCAGCGACGTTTTCTGCAAACACGCGGATAGTCGCAATCCCCTCGTTGTCTTTCCATGCCTCACCCGGCTCCCGGCCAAAGACCATGTTCCAGTATGTCGATCCGACTACGATCATCTCGTTAATTAAGAAAAACATCAGCATCTCCTGCAGGGTTGCAGTATGGCCTCCCCGGCGGGCTATAGCGATCGGACCACCGATCTTACCGGATAAAAACCCGTCGTGCGCCATCGAACACATCCCAATCCGCTGAAGTGCATTCATAACATCCCCGCGAGCCGTTCCGAAATATACCGGGCTGGCAACGATAAATCCTTTGGACTGCCTGAGCTTCCGGATAATGTCGTTTAGCCCGTCCTTCAGAATACATCTGCCAGTACCTGCGCATTTGTAACAGGCAATGCAGGACTCTATTTTTTTACCGGAAAAAGAGATAATTTCCGTTTTGATCCCCTGAGCTTCGATCATTTTTGCACATTCAGCAATAATCTGGGCCGTATTGCCCTTTTTACGCGGGCTTCCGGAGATTAAAAGAACTTTTTTCTGATCAGGTTTCCGTGTCTGGATAGAAACCGGACTGTTCTTGCTTATTTTTGTTTTTAGTTTTTTCTTTGTTACCGCCATACCGTTGACCTCACTTATTCTGTACACATCTGACCTATGAAGATTCTCGCATTAACTCAACTGAAACGATTAATGTTTGAAAAACCAGACGAACAAAATGAAACCACATTCTTCAGAAACAAGAAATTGCAGACCCCTGTCGGATACAATGATGCCGCCAGAACTCCTTATGCGACCCTTCCCTATTTATGCCCCCCACAACCTATTTGAACCGCTGTCAACGATGATTCCTGTATGAGAAAAGATGTCGCACTCCTTATCATTCTCATTGCTGCTGGCGTTTTTGCCGGATGCAGCACGCAACAACCAGTAACGCCACCAGCAACGGTTACAACCTTGCAGGTCCCCATTAGCACACCGGCCCAATATATAACAACGCCGGTTCCAACCCCCTTGAGCCAGGCGTCTGTCTCGGATAATACAATAACAATCAGGGATTTTATTTTCTCACCGCAATCAATCACCGTAAAAACAGGATCTATCGTCCGCTGGGAGAACCTTGACTCGGTTCCGCACCGGATTATGTTTACCGATTCCTCCGGTCGGGATACAAATGTTGAATCCAGCACGCTCGCACCATCCCAGTCCTATAGTCGGAAATTTGCCGCGCCGGGCAAATATGCATATTATTGCAAGATCCATCCTGAAATGAAAGGAACCGTGATCGTGGAGTAGCCATGCTGCAGGAAATCTCCTATCTCCCCATTTTTTGGAAAGCCCATTATCCTCTATCTGGGAATCATCACTATCTCTTCATTTATCATTACGGCATCAATTCCCCTGCTCAGGAAACGAGATCTGGTGCATGTGCCGTTCGTCTGGCATATCCGGGTGGCAGGAATCTCGATCGCTTTGGGTCTGTGTCATGGGAGTTTAGGATTGTTGGCTTACCTTTAATTCAATTAAACTGATCCGCAGAAATCCCCCACTCGAGACAGGCGTGAGAGGGGTCGATCTGAGGGGTACTCTCTTAGGTTAACCGTATCCCCATTACAATCGCCACTACCAGCCCGACAATTTACATACAGGTGGAGGGCGATTGATTTCGGAAACCGTGAAAGGAGTGGTTCAGAAGCCGACAAGACGAAGCAGAGCCCCGACAAGAATTCCGAACATAGAAGTGGATGCTGAGAGCATGGCAAGAAGGATATACCCTGCGACGACTCCGATCTTAAGCGGAACGTAGGTGCGGTTGAGGTTTGACCGCCTTACGGCGCGGAATGATCTCGCGTCTCCGGATACTGGCGGTTTATTCCTTTTTATCCTTATCATACTAATGCTTGTCCTAGTCCGGTAGCTTTGAATATATTTTTTCTTGTTTTGTATCCGATACGAAACGATTCCGGATGGTGCAACTGATCACTTTGTCAATTTGATATTTATTTTTTTTGAACCATCAAAAAGCTATAATTTGACCGATTTCAAGAAAATAATGAAAATTTCAGTGAATTTTTTTATTATCTCACAGATAGCCATCGCAATCTCTGCGGTCTATTAAAAATCCATCAGGTACCTGATTATCTCTATGTGAATAATGCGGGACATTCCTTTTCAGAAAAGCAATATCCATGGATTGAAACGCATGATCTTGACATATATTGAAAAAGTATTACCTGACAATGACTCGATAATCTACTTTCTCCAAAGACCTGAACTTTTGTGGGAGGGTTCTGAATTCCGATGCCATCCGTTTTTTAATTGTATCAAGGGATGGTAAAGGCTCAAGACAGTCCCCCTCCCTCATTATCTCGACAACGAGTCCTGAACATTTTACCTCTTCTGACATGTGGATAACCTCATCATAGGATATCAGCCCATTGGTATAATGTCGCACAACCTGGCGTTTGTAAGGAAAAGTAATCTTGCCCGGGCTGGTCTTATATACCGGTCTGCCTTCATACTCAACCAGCTTGTAAACCATATCAAGGAAGGGAGCATCAGATGATGTGATAAACTTCGTCCCGACGCCGAAGCTGTCAAGAGGAACACCGGCATCAAGCCATCTTCTGATGGCATATTCATCAACACCACTACTTACGAATATTTTTACGGTTACAAGACCTGCATCATCAAGGATTTGTCGGATCTCTCTGGCCAGTTTGTCAATATCCCCGCTGTCTAACCTGACACCGATTAATGGAACACCCTCTTTTACGAGACGTACGACTTTTTCAATACACCCCCGGGTATCATATGTATCTAGCAGAAAAAGGGTCCTATCCGGAAATGAAGATGCAAAAGACCTGAATGACTCCTCCTCGCATGAAAAAACCATGACATATGAATGTGCCATGGTACCGACAACCGGTATCCCGAAACGTTTTCCGGCTTCAAGGTTTGATGTTCCGGAAAAACCCGCGATATATCCGGCCCGTGCAGCATAAATCCCAGCCTCAGCCATATGAGATCTGCGAAAACCGAAATCAACGACAGGTTTCCCGCGGTTAACACTCATGATCCGTGCCGCCTTTGATGCCACCAAGGTCTGGTATTGTATACTGTTCAGGACAAGTGTTTCCAGAATCTGGACCTCTGGAAGACTTCCTTCAATCTGGACAAGAGGCTCATTCTCGAATACAATCGTACCTTCAGGTATCGCGAAGAGGTTTGCATTGAAACGGTAAGATTTGAGCCAGCTTAGAAAATGATCTGAAAACACATCAAGGCCCGACAGATATGCAAGATCATCGCTGGAGAACCGGAACGCTTTTAGCTGGCCCACAAGTGTATCAAGACCGCATACAACAAGAAAGTTCCTTTCTTCCGGAAGGGTGCGGGCAAAGAGAGAGAATACAGAATTGCCGGTCTTTTCATGTTCAAGATAGCTCTGTGCCATCGTGAGTTCATAGAGATCTGTTGTCAATGCTGTTCCCATGTGATCCTGACTCCTCAATTGATTGCCTCAATATTGTACAAACATGTACATGTTACCTATCGGAATAGAATAATTCAGCAAACAAATATCATAGTCATCCTTTACCGGGACTAGGTAAAAAAGGGCGGGTTGAACGCCGAGGGGGAACTTTAGAACAATAGGTTCTTAATCTTGGGAAAATCTTTTTAAAGAATCCGCTCCCATTACTCTTTTGTATGCCTACCAAGCATCGCGCTCTTAGTAATGGTAATCGGTTCTATGTCTCGGACGAGACGCACCGGGATTACATCGATGTGCTCCTGAACCGTTCTTTGAATGGAATTCCGACAAATAAGGGAAAAGAACTCCTTCCGAAAATCTCAGCCAATGACGCGGCGTTAATCAAAAAGTTCTCTGCCGAAGTGCAGGCCACATCTCACGTTACCGTTAAACGGATTTACAAGTATCATTATATTCTGATTCATTGGAGAGAATTCATCGGAGAATTCCGCAAAAATTCCATTGAGGATATCTATGCGGGGATCACTTCGATCCAGAATGTGAAGGATGAAAATAACAACCCGCGATATGCAGCAAACACCCTCGTTGATTATCTTACAATTCTCAAGAAGTTCTATGTCTGGATGGGGGAGAACAAATACACAAAAATCAACCGTGAGAAAATCCGGAAGATTAAACCGCCAAAAGTCTCCCTGATGACAAAAACCATCGAGCAACTCTTGACAGAAGATGAGATTAAAGCCCTTATCACTGCCTGTACGAACAGCCGGGACCGGGCGATTCTTGCCACGATGTACGAAGGTGGATTCCGCATCGGTGAGATAGCCTCCTTACGATGGAGACAGGTAAAATTCAATGACTGGAATGTTGCCGTTAACGTCGATAACAAAACGCTGAAACCCCGGTACATCCCGTTAGTGATGGCACGCCCGTACCTTTCAACATGGCGGAACGATTACCCGCTCCCCCTCTCGGAGGACGGCTTTGTATTCGTTACACATGGTAAACATGAACAGATCCAATACCGGGGTTTTGCAAAGCAACTTCAGAAGATCATTAAGAGGGCTGGTATCCGGAAACATATTACACCGCATCTGCTCCGGCACTCAAGGATCACTCATCTCATTCAGCAGGGATTCGGTGAGAGTAAGATCAAGCTGATGATGTGGGGGGATATCAACACCGATATGTTCCGGTGCTATGCCCACCTTTCAAATGCCGATATCGATTCCGAAGTAGCACAACGTGCCGGTATCGCCATGCCGGAACCTCATAAGAAATCGGAGATTTTACAGCCCCGGCAATGTACGCGGTGCTATTATGTCAATGAGCTGAGTGTCCGATTCTGTGATAATTGCGGGCAACCCCTGACCACCGAAGCTGCCGATAAATTGAAAGAGGCGAAAGAGGAGGCACACCTACTTCCGGAATATCAGGCAGGTTATCAAGCGGCTATGATGGAAATGCAAAAAGAATTACAGGATCTCAAAGAACAAGTTCGACAAATACAAAATACATAGTTAGATTATAATTCGATCATCGCTTTTTTCGGGGCTTTAAGCAATTACTTGCCGGGTTAACTCTTTCTCAATGACCGCCGCGATATACTCGTACCCCTTATCCGGCGCGCCGTCGATTATGACCAGATACCGGCGGAGAACCCGTCGGCGGGTATCCGGATCTGATACACGGGTCAGGAAATCTTCTATATCCTTCAGAACCGCCCTATGCGCCCGGTTAAACAAGATCATCTCCCCATGACACCGGCGGCAGATGTGCTGGGCGTCGGGAAAAAGCATCCGGCCCTTTTTGCACAGCATACACCGGTAATATTGCTTGGAGTCTCCGGGGAGATTATTACCGCCAATCATATTCCCTTCATTCCCGCCAGCGCGCCTCATCCGCTAGCGCCGTGGTCAGGATTTTTCTTAAATAATCTCCCTCGACGCCCGCCTCTTTTACGTTCTCCAGACAGCTCAATAACTTGTTTCTCTTAAACGCCCTGCTGTGACTGCGATTTACAAAACGCTCAATCTGCTTTTCCTTTTCGACGGTATCCGGGGCCAACAAATGCAGATTCCCCCCGCACTTAACACACCGCCACGGCGTCCCGGCGTTATCGGCATAGTGCGATGTTTGCCGCTGCCGATGATCGCAAGAGAGACATAAAAATTCATAATAAATATCTCGAAACATCTTCACTCCCCCCCTTCACCTTGCCGTATCCGTTCAATCCTCTCCCGGCGTTCCTTCTCGCGCTTTAAAGAACCGTCCGGATCGATAACGCCGAACCCGCCCGACGGGTTAGGGTTGTCATTCCAGCCAACAGGCCGGTCACCCGCTCCTGCCGGCGCTTTCTGTTCCGGCGGAGTCCATGGGCTAGTGATCGGCTTCCGTTTCGGGGCGGTTAATGAAGGTTTACCCGTGTTCTTCTTGCTGTTCTGGTAATTATTTTCTAACCATTCCGTTGAACCAAATTTTGCCATTTTCATTCACACTCCGTTAACTGCAAAAAATATCC
>MVRE01000019.1 GCA_002067895.1 Methanoregula sp. PtaU1.Bin051
TTTCATTTATTTATATTGAGAAAGGCCGAATCCCAAATGTAATACCAGAAAAAAACAATTAGTCTTTCCACCATTCACCGTTTGGATCTTTTATGAATTTTTTGAGGAGTCGTGCCTGTTGCTCCTTGATGGGGTCAAGTTCGCTCCGGAGTTGTTCGTTCGCTTTTTTTACCTCTTGAAGCTGAGATTGCAAACGCTGGTTTTCTAGGACGAGCTGGGAGATTACATCGGAATGCTCACGAAGGGCTTTTTCTGTCCTATCCTGAATTTCCCGCACATCTTCCGGCATATCAAATGTCAACATCTTCTTTGCGCCTTCGAGATATTCCGCGAGCACCTGTTTTTGAGGATAGTTTCGGTAATTAGCGTCCAAATACCCCTCGTGCCCTGCCAGAAACTCCGGGATTGCCGGGGAGACTGCGAGCTTTAACTGGGAGATAAAGAAGGAACGGAAAATATGGAACGTAATTTTCCGGGTATTTGTTGCCTCATCTCTCTCATCCAATTCGGCACGGGCTAGCGCCTGATTGAACATGTAATTCGCGTTCTCGTACGTGAAGTCAAACAGGAGATTCCCCTTCTCCTTTTTCTTGATCCTGATGTAATCGTTCAGGGCCGCGACAGCTTCTGCACTGATGAAGGAATACCGCTGTTTTTTTGTCTTGGTGTTCTGCCGGGAGAGATAGATCACACCATATCCGTCATGGATCTCAATGTCCTTTAACCGGAGCGTTAGAATCTCATCGATCCTGGCCCCGGACGTTACGAGCATCAGGATAAGCGCTCGCAACGTCTCATGAGAGTGTTTCAGGATTTTTCTGATATCTTCATGGGAAATATCATATTTCCGTTTCACCGGGCTCAATGGGGGCTTGATCTTTTTGATCCGTTTGAGATCGAATTCGTCAAGCTTGATCCGGTGATGGATGAAGAACTCTTTAACGGCGGTCGTGTTCACGTTGATGAGTTGCGGGGAGAGATTCTTTCCGCTCATCATTTTTACGAAGTTGATCAGGTCTTCTGCATTGTTGCGTTTCTCTTTTAGGTACTGGTTGCATTTCTTGAAACAGAGATCGCGCTCTTCTCTTGTTCTGCGTTCGCCCTTGATGGCGGGAAGAGAATAGATAAAATGGATAAAGGTGCATATTCCACCGGTATAAGAGGTTCGTGTGGCATCGGTACGGCAATCTGAAAGGAATGATTCGACTGTCATAATAGTAGGTATAGACGTGCCTGATAATAAATTATTAGGTAAAAAGTTAACTTTAGAAAAATAGTGATTACGTTGGTCTATGGATCTGGTACTGGCGGTGGATCTGCGGAAAGGCAAGGTCGTTCATGGAAAGTCCGGCAACCGGGAGCAGTACCTTCCGCTTGACTGGGCGCACCCGCAGAGTACTGAACCAGTCCGGTTCGTATCAGCATTACGCCCGAAATTCCTGTATATTGCCGATCTCGACCGTATCGAAGGGACTGGATCCCATGATACGGCAATCCGCTCCTGCGCGAAGCTCGTAAAACAATGCTACGTTGACCGTGGGATCCGGACGCCGATTGATTACCTTACCGGGAAAAACATCATCAATGTTATCGGAACGGAGACCTGTGGTGATGATCTCAACCGGTACAGGGGCGGGGTCCTCTCCATCGATATCAGGCACGGGAAGGTGATCCCGTCCGGAAAACGCCCGGTCGAGGTTCTCGTTGAAGCAGACCGGCTGGGTTTCGAAGGTTGTATCGTTCTCAGCCTTGAATCCGTGGGGACGAGCAGGGGTATCGATCCTGCAGCTACCCTCCAGGCCATGCGGTCCGCTTATACCGGTACCCTGTTATATGGCGGGGGGGTTGCATCGCCTGAGGATTTGCAGCAGCTTGCGGACGCCGGGTTTGACGGCGCGATCGTTGCAACGGCTGTCCACCGCGGGTCAATCCCGCTTTCGTGGGTGCAGGAGGGGTGCATGTGCTGATCACGCTTGAGGGAATCGACGGGACCGGCAAGAGCACGCTTGCCGCCGCGCTCGCAACGGCGCTTTCAGATCTCAATCCTGTCTTTACGCGGGAACCGGGCGCAACTTGGGTCGGCGATTCTGTAAGGCGGGCGATTGCAGAGCGGGCGGATCCGGTCACTGAAGCGCTCCTCTTTGTCGCGGATCACGCGGCGCACCTTGCAGCTGTCGTCCGCCCGGCGCTTGCAGAGGGACGGCTTGTGATCTCTGACCGGTATACCGACAGCCGGTACGCCTACCAGCAGGTGACACTTGACGGGATTATCGAACATCCCCTTGCATGGCTGCATGATCTCCACAACGGCTGGACGGTCGTTCCTGACAAGACGTTCCTGTTCGTGGTACCGATCGATGAGGCATTAAACCGGCTCCGGCAGAAGAACGGGCGCGAGCATTTCGAGGAGCGGAAAGTCCTTGAAAAAGTGCAGGAGAATTACCTTGAACTTGCGCGGGCGGACCCGTCACGCTTTGTCATCGTTGATGCGATGAAGGAACGGGAGGAGATCTGCAGTTTTGTCGCAGCCGCGATCCGGCAGGATGTAAAACCTGGTAATAAACGAAGAAGGAAGAAGTAATTATTATTTTTTGTTTTTTGGCGAGTTTAGACTTTAAAATATTATTGAACGCTCTTGGGGGCAGCAGTCATACCATCGGCATAGCTGATGGAAGAAGATATCCGTAAGGATATCTTCGATTTACATTGTCCTCGCCGTGTAGGAATTTCCCTATTACGATACAACGACGCGCAAAACGCCTATCGGGTTTTGCGCTACGCACTTACCTTTTTCAAGATAACAATCGGGATCAAATCTCTTGCCCAGCGAGAGGGCGACGAGCCCCCCGAGCGACTCCCTGCGCAGCAGGGAGGGGAATCATCGCAATTCAGGAGAGAAAATAACACCGGAAAAACCCGGGATGCATCTAATCTGGAACACCCCCCATCAGGAGCTCATCCACGTCCCAAACCATATCCCCTCTCTCTTCCGGCCACTGGAACATTGCTACATATTTCCTTATCAATTCCTGTCAGAGAATGATGAATTGTTCCGGTAGAATTCCCCTGTTTTCCGGAATTATTGCCTCTATGATTCAGGGAGCAGAGGTAAAAGTGGTACAACCGGGCCCGTTACGGGCTCCGATTTGCCAGGAGTACCGAAGGGGGGGGTTACGATGATAGATCTGTCAGCGATACTGTATGTTGGTGATGTGATGAGCTACCAGATGCTTATGATGAAATTATTCTGCCACCTGAATTTTTGAAAAGAATTGTACGGCTCCAAAAATTTTTATAAAATTTCTCACAACAAAAGTATTGGGAGACCGTTTGTTACCGAGGAAAATATTACGATGACCACCAGCCTCAAGGTCTCTCCGCAGCACGGCGGGACAGATTACCGTACATGTAGAAGTGATACCATATTGAGGCCGCCGCGGGGCGCCTTTTGGAGCGGCGGTTGGCATCGTATATCGCTACGTTTTTCCGAAAATCCAGTGGCCTGCCCCCCAACCCCCATCCCGCAACCGCATTTTCATGGCACATTCCTTCTTGCCATTGACAGCCGTCAATTTTTAAAATCAACACGGAAATCGATATCTGATGATTGAGGATAACAATTAACATCAGCCCAGTCAGCCCATCCCATAATCACACCTCAAGTAATCCTTCTCTGATCAGATATTGCGGGAGAACCCAGCTGTTATTGTATCAAATACAATTCGTCTATGTATTTGGATTTGAAGCGAAATCCCTGTTGAATAATTGTTAAAAATGTTTATTTAAATCGATCCCGCTATCGATATAAACTGAGATTTTCCATCCTCTCATATCCGTTTTATCAAGTTGCTGGTTTTCCGGCGTTTGATTTTTCACCCAGAGAATAATTTCTTTTTTCGGGGGGACAACCCATGGATCTTTTTGTGCATAAAATGATAATATTTGTAATTCGGGCTTCATTTTTAATTTATTTAGCTCTATATAAATACTATCGATCTCTTTTTCGAACTCTGTATCATGAATAATTCTTATAGTCCAGTTATCGATTTTTTTTCCTTGTATGTTGTGAATTTCATCCTGATTTCGAACACGACATATGTAAAAAGTAACTTGTTCGTTATTCGGGTCAATCTCCCATAAGCTTATACTGAAATTCTGAGATGATGTAAATCGAATGCGATACATTTCCTTGTTTACATCATCTGGCAACACTTTCTTCCAATAATCCAGAACCTGCTGCTGGTTCAACCGCAGAGGAATCTTCTGAGTCATATTTCCATTTCCTTCCGATAAATTTTCATTATTTAATGATTCCTTTGTCATGTTTTTTGAGACCTCCTTTTCTTTCATTCCTGATATGTTAAACATGTTCAATGCGATGATGAGAAACACAAAAATTAATAGTAAGAGAATAAATATTCTGCACCGTCCATTTGTCAGAATCTCTCGGATCTTTAGCATTCATATCACCATTAATAAGACTCATTCAAAGAAACATCTCCATTATTATCAATATAAAAAGTTACAAGTGGTGGATAATCGGGAATAAGAGAATTACAGTTGCTGTAACCTATAATCTCACTTATTTTCACTTTCGTTTTTGGAACACTACTGTTGGGAGGTTTTGGAATCTGATCAACACCACACTCATCACCAATCTGGATATTCAGATCCCCGTACTGAAATTTTTGCCAATTGCTCCACGTTGTATATTCTTCCGGGCCGGATCCATTAAACAGTGATAATGCAGCATGGCCTTTATGTTTTGGATTCGAACAAAAATCGGTGAATATTGCAACATGATAAACGTGCAAACCAGCAGGCCCATTGGCCGGAATATATGGTCGCGCTTTTTCATCACCACAATCCGAATTCACTTTCCATTGACAATTCTGCAGGAGGATTCGGTCCTGTGCACTCGGATTGCCCGTATGAGCAAAGTTCATTGCAGCATTGTTTGTGCAATGGTTTGCGTCCTGCCACGGACTTGAACTATCCGGTCGCCATAAGAGAATTGCAGAACTGAGGAACTGCCCCGTGTTCGGTATACACACATCCGCATATTCAGCCCATCCCATAATCACACCTCCAGAAATCCTTCCCTGATCAGATACTGCGGGAGAACCCAGCCGTCACAGTAAACAATATTCTCCTCTCTCCATACCGGTTCGGTGTTTTCAAATTTTTGGTGAACCCAGAAGCGGTTATTATACCCGGAGTAAGGTTCCCCGTCCGGGCATATTGGAGATCCTGGTTTGTTATTTTTAATTGTGGACAGAATTGTCGGATAATCCCCGGTCAACGGTTTCTTGAGCTGCATTTTTTTAAGCTCAAGATATACGTTTGGCTGGTAACAGATGCACTCTCTGTTTTTAGGCCGTACTGAAAATTTCAAATCCTGATTTTTGCATTGTCCGATAACTGCCATATCATAATCACCTCTTTTCAGGCTTCTCTGGAATCCGCATGGATCATACCCGAACCATTTCAGTGACGGAAAGATATCCCAGAATTCCCCGGGAAATGCCCCGAATGCGATAATGTTCCTGGAACTTTTTGGAAACTTCATCCGGGGATTAACGGTATCAGAAACAAGTTCATCGGCATGATGGAGTTCAGGTGTTGTATCAACGCACGGCCCTTCAACGACCGTTGGAGTTTTTGTCAGCAGGATCTGATTGTTGCGTTCGTGAACCAGATCCCAGAACGCCATCAGGTTCTGGTTGCGGCCGATTCCATGTCTGCTCCGGTTCCAGAGTTTTGAATATGAATCAAAAACATGCCCCTTCCAATCATATCTCACATCAAAGGATACCGCCTCGTTGACATTCTTGAAAAGATCCACATACGCTGCCCCAAAAGGGGAATAGGGCATGGAAATTTCCATGATGTATAAATCATATCCTTTTGGAACCCACTGTTCGAACATTGTTTTTCCCTGTGTTGCTTCGAGCGGGATTGTGTAGTGACAGACTCCTTTTTTCAGATACAGTCCGACATCGTTCTGGCCTTTGTTATTCTGAAGACATGCAACTCGTTTGCCTTCGTCCTTCAATTTCCTTTCAAGCAACAAGGCAGCCGTAGTTTTGCCTTGTTCGGGGATAGACGATAAAATAAATATTTCAGACATATGCAAATCTCCTGCAACAGGTTTCGAATTGGTCTCTCGTACCTTTCCGGCGAATCTGATCCCAAAAGAGGAGATCCCCGATCTTCTGGGGATACCTCCCAAGAACCATCTGGTTGCGTGAACAGTCCCAGTAGGTTCCATCCGGAAGAACAGAGATGCCTAAAATTCCGCCAATGCATCCTTCTTCAATGCAGGTGTTGGGAACGGGGATATTTTCACTTTCAAGATCTTTTTTTACATACTTTCTCAGCTGGAGCCATTCATTAATAGAAACCGGATCAAGGTTATTATCCTTCACCGGTTGATAAAGATTGAAATTCAGGAGTGCAGCGTTGGTTTTTTTACATAGTTGTATGATGTGATCAATCGTGTGCAGGTTTTGTTTGTTGAGAGTGAATGAGATTGTATGACAGATTTTTCTTTCGTTAAGACATCTAAGGGCATTCACGGCCTTTTGATATGATCCGAATCCACGAATGTAATCATGTGTCTCTTCATCACCATCGATGCTTATCTGGACACAGTCGCTTGGTTTGAAGATTGATAGATAGTGTGACACTAGTATGCCATTTGTACTTAATGAAAGCCTGCCATTGAGTGATCGGATAATATCGCAGACTTCAGCAAACTGCGGGTGAAGAAGCGGGTCACCACCACTAAGAATAATATTACTATGAGGCAGCGGAAAACCGGCATTCAGAAAATCGGTACAGACATTTTTTATCATTTCGGGTGGCATCGTCCTGTTTCCCTTATTCATGTAACAATGCCGGCAGTTCAACTGGCAATAATCGACAATATGTAAGTCAATAAAATTAAATGCCATTAATTCGATCTCAGCATATTAATAGAAAATGTTTTCGATTTGTTCATACGATTTACCACGTATTACAAGGAATACGCAGGAGTCCTCCTAAATATATTCAAACCAGTGTTACTATAACCAACAGGATAATTCTAGAATCGTTGATTAATCTGAGATAAAAAGTAGTTATCTGAAGAGGTTTCTTTTATCGACAAATTATGTAATCTGGCCGTTTAAACAAAAAAATTGTCTTACTTCTTCCCAACTGTCACGATAACGTCACCGACAGTGAGCACGTCCACCTTCTCGCCCTCTTCCACGTAAGAGAAGATCGGGGTAAATGCGTTCTCCGGAATCCTGACAATGCTTCCGTCAATGCTGATGGTCTCTGGCGGGTGTTCGAGCTGTTCAGGCGGCAGTTTCTTTACTGCGTCTTTGAAAGCCTGTGCCTGTTTCCGGAACGTTTTTCCGACAACGGAGTTGTCAAAACTGATGTCTGTTACGATGCGGGCAAGCTGCGCCGTATCGTTGCGCCAGTGAACGGATGCATTCAGGGCCCGTGCAGCGTCTCCCTCATCGCTTTCCGTGTGAGGGGAGTACACTGTTACCTTCCCGAGCGGAGCGTTGAGTGCAAGGCCGGAATCGTGCTTGTATTTACGGACTTCGGCAACGACCTTTACGAGGGCATCCCCCTCCGCGAGCGCTTTCTGATCGTCATACGTGAACGTGACCCACAGCTGTTTGTGTACGCTCTGTCCCGGCCGGAAGAACGAGTAGCACTCCTCCGTAAAGTACGGGACGAATGGTGCGAGCATCCGGAGGATCGCGTCGAACGCTGTCGCAAGCGCCAGGACTGCGCCCTTGCGCGAGGAATCGTCTGCATACAGCCGGCCCTTGACAAGCTCGATGTAGTTGTCGGCGAGCACGTCCCACGCGAACTCCTTTATGGCCCGAAGCGCATCGTCGAAGAGGTACTTCTCCATTGCAACTGTTACCTGTTCCGTCGTTTCCGAGAGCTTTGCGAGCAGCCAGCGGTCGGCAAGCGCTGTGACCGGCACGTTCTCGTCGATACCCTCTTTTTCGAGCTGCAGCAGGACGAACTTTGCGATATTCCACGTCTTTGTCTGGAACCGTGACGCGGCGATTACGTCGTTCCAGTTGAACATGATGTCGGAACCTGTCGCCGCGCCGGTCGCCGCCCACTGCCGGAGCGCGTCGGCACCGTATTTTTCAAGGATCTGTTCGGGCATGATGATGTTGCCGCGGCTCTTGGACATCTTGAATCCGTCCTCGCCAAGCACCATGCCGTTGATTACGATCTGGTCCCATGGGCGTCTGCCGGTGAGGGCGACCGAGCGGAGAATGGTATAGAATGCCCATGTCCGGATGATGTCATGGCCCTGCGGCCGGATCTGCGCCGGGAAGATCTTCGGGATGCCGCTCCCGTCCCAGCCGGTCACATTCAGGACCGAGATCGATGAGTCCATCCATGTATCCAGTACATCCTCTTCACCGGCAAATTCGGTGCCGCCGCATTTTTTGCACGGGTGTTTTGGTTTTGTAAGCGTAGGGTCAATTGGGAGATCTTTTTCATCCGGGACAGCCATCTCCCCGCACTTTTTGCAGAACCAGACCGGGATTGGGGTGGCAAAAATCCGCTGCCGCGAGATGCACCAGTCCCACTCCATCTGGGAGACCCAGTTCTCCATCCGGAGGAACATATGCTCCGGGTACCACGCGATCTCCTTTGCCGCCTTTAAGATTTCGTCAGGTCGGATCTTCACGAACCACTGCCGCTCGGAGAGGATTTCGATCGGGGTCTTGCACCGCCAGCAGGTGCCGACCCGCTGCGTGAGCTGCTCCTGCCTCTTTAAGATGCCCTGCTCTTTCATGTCGGCAAGGATTGCTTCCCGGCATTCGGGTGCGCTCATCCCCCTGTACTTCCCGGCAATGTCCGTCATCTTACCGCGACGGTCGATTGCCCTCCTTAGCGGTAGGTTGTGCTGCTTCCACCAGTGGACGTCCTGCTTGTCGCCAAACGTACAGATCATGACCGCGCCGGACCCGAACGCGGGGTCGACAGCCTCGTCCCGGATAACCGGGACCGAATGTCCGAAGATCGGGACCCTGAGCGATTTTCCTTTCAGGTTGTGGTACCGCTCGTCCGCAGGGTGTGTGGCGACGGCGACGCAGGCCGCGAGGAGTTCCGGCCTGGTCGTCGCGATCTCGATATTGTCGAAATCGAAGTAGTTGAGCTGGGTGGTTCGCTCGTCGTATGCGACCTCGGCGAACGCGATGGCCGTCTCGCACCGGGTGCAGTAGTTGACCGGGTGCTCGCTCTGGTAGATGTAGCCGAGATCAAGCATGCGCAGGAAGGAGAGCTGGGTCCTGCCGTAGTACTCCGGCCGCATCGTGACGTACTCGTTGGACCAGTCGGTGGAGAACCCCAGCCTCCTGAGCGTGAGCCTCATCGCTTCGATGTTCTTTTCCGTGAGTTCCCGGCACATCCGCCGGAACTCTTCGCGCGAGACATCGTTCTTCGTGATCTTGTTGGTCTCCTCGACCTTGACTTCCGTAGGGAGGCCGTGGCAGTCCCAGCCCTGCGGGAACATAACGTTGTAGCCCCGCATCCGCTTGTATCGTGCGAAGAAGTCGATGTAGCACCAGTTCAGTGCATTCCCGATATGGAAGTTACCCGTGGGATACGGGGGAGGCGTATCGATGACAAAAGGAGGTTTTTTGGAATTCCGGTCAAAATAATTGTCTTCGTCCCGCCACGTCCCCCGCCACTTCTCCTCCACGGGAGCAAACTCGTAGTTCTTTGGCAGTTTTTCAGCGAGTCCCATCCGGCATCAGGTTGGTTGCCTTATCTCATATAGTAATCGAAAAACCGCTGTCCTGAACCACCATCATGCGGAAGTTATCGGGCCATAACACACAAACACTTTCTTGTGATGCGAGCGCCCATTACTATCGTAATGGACAGGCGTCACGGATTGCTGCTTGCGGCAGTGCTTGCGTTCTTCTCGATTCTGGCCGCGCCGTTCGTCCAGCCGGCATGGCTGATGGCGCTTGTCGTAATTTTTTATGCCCTTCTCCTTTTTCGGTTCTTTGATACCAAGTATCTCACGTACACGTTTGTCGTCCTTTCTGCTCTCTATGGGATCGGGCTTCTCCCGCTGCTGCATTTTTCATGTACTCTTGCGATCCTCGTTATGGGGGAACTGGTCTTCGGGACCGGTGCTGACGACCTTAACACATACCTGTACTATATCATCGCGACTGCATGGGCAGCAACGCTCGTCATGGTTTACCTCATCGGGCGGATCATGCCCGTTGTCATCATCCTCGGGCTTGTCGCTGCAGTTCTTCTGAAAGTGATCCTCCTGAAATATGAGGACTCGCTCGTTATTGAGGGGCTTGGGATCGCGATGACAATGTATCTGGTCGACGAGCTGAACTACACGGCTAATATCCAGATGGTCGTTATTGCGGTCATTGTTGCATTTACATTCGGGTACTTTGCATTCAAATTCAGGACAGCTGACCTTTCGGGTCTTTTTTCGGCTGCAATGGTGGGGATCATCCTGATAGTATTTGCCGAAACCAGCTGGTTTCTTGTTATGCTTGCATTCTTTATCCTCGGCTCTTTTGCGACAAAGTACAAGTATGCATATAAAAAGAAACTTGGTATCGAGCAGGGGCAGGGCGGGGCACGCGGGTACAAGAATGTCTTTGCCAACGGGATAGCAGCATCGGCTGCCGCAATCCTGTATGGCGTATTCGTCCGCCCGGAGTTCATCGTGCTCTATGTCGGCTGCGTGGCAACGGCTGCTGCTGATACTCTGGCGAGCGAGATCGGGGTTACCGGCGGGACGCCTTACATGATAACAACGTTTAAGAAAGTACCGGTCGGAACCAACGGCGGAGTGACCCTGACCGGGGAAACTGTTTCCGTTCTCGGGGGTCTGGCAGTCAGCCTTGTTGCACTCGGCCTGCAGATTATAACCCCGGAGATGGTCGCCATAAGCACGCTTGCCGGTTTCATCGGTACTAATATTGACAGCATTGTCGGAGCGACGCTGGAGAACAGCGGGTATGTCGGCAATGCCGGCACGAACCTGATTGCAACAATCAGCGGCGGAGTTGTCGCAATGGGGATGTACCTTCTTCTTTAGGCCAAGTGGTTCCCTGTCCGGGGAATTGGAAAAGAAATCAACCGATCCCGAAGATATCTAAAAAATTAATACTTGTACCAGCGCCCTTTGCTGTCATATTCCCCGATCATCTGCTGGATGGGGACCGTCGTTCCCGCAACGATCTTAAAGTAGCAGGCCTTGTAGGTGAGAAGTAAAGGCACAAGGATGGCGACAGCAGCAAATATGCAGACAGCCGTTACAATAAAACCCTCATATCCGATCAGGGGCACAAGCTGATCGATAGTGAATGCTGCAAGCTGGGTATCGTTATAGTGGGTAATCGGCTCGAGCCGATCAGCAAGGGCGGCTGTCCATGCGACAAAGAATGCAAAACCGGTAACACAGAAAATAATAAAACAGGAGATGTAAAAGAGCAGGATGGAAAACAGGTTCGCGGTTACGATCTCCATGCTGCGCTGGAGCGATTCGAATACTTTTCTCTCTTCAAGGACGACGGCGCAATCATAGAAATAGGTAAGCATCACGGTCGGGAGTACGATGCCGAACGTCAGGAACGTCAAAATTCCGTAGTCCGGCTGCGTCCCGAACATGGCAAGGGTCAGGATGACAAGCACGAAGACGAGCACGATGCCGAACGCGATAACCAGCGTCGGGGTGAGCAAGCGGAAATAATAGTCTTTGGCCCCGCGTGCCATGTCTGCAACCGTCGGTTTTTCATCCCGGATCGATACATATGTCGCGGCAACAAAGAAGATTGCTACCAGTAAGAAAAAGAAGAGGAGCCGGCCTGCAAAGAATGCGCCCGAGACGTAAAAGACGATCCAGATAAGCGCTGCAAGCAGCCCGCATGCGAGACCCGGCAGCCAGAGCAGCGGACGGGTTGTCAAAAGGTCGATTGTCTCGCGAAGCGCGGCAAGCGACATGTTACCGGTTCCTTGGCATCGCTGCGATCTCGCGCACCTGCAGGTCAAAGAAGTTTGCCGTGTGCGCCGGGCGGATCACACAGACGGTGTCGGCCCCGCTTGCCGTCCCGCCAACAGCTACGACTTCCTTATCGATGCCAATTGCCCCGCAATCGGTTGCGATGAGAACGCACTCAACTGCGACCTTAAGACCGACAGCAACCGTGCGCCGGAGCGCTTCTGCGATAGCCTCTGTCCGGGATCCGCCGGTAATCTTCGGCGACCGTGAGATGGCCCGTTCGAGGCCGGACAGCGCGTGGGTTCCGGTCACGATCGTAACGCCGTTTGCCTTCAGCATCTCCGCGGTCTTCTTATCGAACTCCCATTCTCCGGGTTTTGAGAAACCGACGACGTGGGTGACGACGACGAGCGAGAGGCCGGACCCCTTCATGGCTTCAAAGAACGTTTTTGCAGTCGCCCCGGAAGTACTGGCGATAACGATCGTCGATATCTTCAGTTCCTTTGCCCTCTCGATTGCTATTTTTGTAGCATCGGCTGTGTTCGCCGCTCCGGGTTTGTCAAAATAGTATACGGTTTTCTGGATAAACGACATAAACAGGTATTAATATACTGGCAAGAAAAGCTTTGTCAGTTCTCTTCGATCCCCTGGATCTGTCTTTACAAAATATCGGAGGAATGCCATGATCACGCTCGCACTTGCAGGAAAACCCAACTGCGGCAAGTCAACTTTTTTTAAAGCCGCGACGATGGCAAATGCGGAGATCGCAAACTACCCGTTCACGACCATCAACCCGAACTTCGGCGTGGCATATGTCAGGACGCCGTGCGCGTGCCGGTCGCTGAACTTAAAGTGCGGGAAATGCACCGAAGGGGTCAGGTTTGTGCCGGTCAACCTGATTGATGTCGCCGGGCTTGTCCCGGATGCACATAAGGGGCGGGGCTTAGGAAACCAGTTCCTCGATCACCTCCGGCAGGCCGACGCGATCCTGCACATGGTGGACGCGAGCGGGGGGACGGACGCGGAGGGCAACCCGGTGGGTGTCGGGAGCCACGACCCCTCCGGCGACATAAAGTTCCTTGAGTTCGAGATGACGATGTGGGTGTACGGGATTCTGGATAAGCACTGGGCGAAGCTGAACCGCCAGGCTCAGGTGAAGGGCTTCTCCATCCACCAGGCGATAGCCGACGTCTTTACCGGCTTAAAGATCACGCCAGAGGACATCCATGACGCGGAACTTGCGCTGAAGCTGGACCTTGTGCACGCGAAGATGGAGGACCTCGTCCGGTTCTGTGCCGAGATGGTAAGGATCAGTAAGCCGATGCTTGTTGTCGGCAACAAGGCGGACGAGGCGCCCGAGGCACTGCGTGCGAAGCTTGCAGAGCAGAAGATCGCGTTTGCGAGCGCGGCGTCCGAGCTCGCGCTCCGGAATGCGGTAACTGCAAAAGTGGTCACGTACCTGCCCGGCGACCAGAAGTTCACGGTCGTGAACGAGGCCTCTCTCTCTCCAGCACAGAAGGCCGGCCTCGTAAAGATCGCGGAGGTCATGAAGCAGTTCAACGGCACCGGCGTCCAGCAGGCGATCAACCGCGCCGTCTTCGAGCTGCTGGATCGTATCGTCGTCTACCCGGTCGAGGACGAGAACCATTACTGCAACAAGCAGGGCGAGGTTTTGCCGGATGCGTTCCTGATGAAAAAAGGATCCACGCCCCACGACCTCGCGTACCAAGTACATACTGATATCGGCAAGGGTTTCCTTTACGCGATCGATGCAAGAACAAAGATGCGGATCAAGGAGTCGCATGTCCTGAAGGATGGCGACGTCATCAAGATCGTGAGTGCGGTGAAATAATCCATAGCTCCGGCGGCTACCCGGCAGAGTATGACGATCGTCATACAATTGTCTGACAAAACTGCCGCGCCCTATAAAAAAACCTGTTTTAACGCGCCTTTTTCCCGTAAAAAGTCCCCATTTACCGGAAACCTTTTAAGCAGAAATTTCGTAACAGAGGAATTACCCTCAATGTGGCAGGAGGTGGGTAATGGCTGGAGAGATATACCAGGCGCAGGTGGTGAAAAATTTCTTTGACACCATCACGGGGACGGACCGGAACCTGACCCGGATCTACATGTGTGTCATGAGCCTTGCCAAGCTCCGGATGGAAAGCCCGGAGAAGATGGCGCACCTGCTCGACCAGATCAAGAAGAGCAAGATAAAAAAGGAGCTCTCGGTCGATATCCTCGACTACGTCTGCGATGTTGCGGTTCAGCTGGAGATGAACGCAGTCCAGACCGCGTTCGGGGTCAAGGACATCAAAGAGATCGCACAGGACTTCTCGGGCATCAGCGTCGATTCGCTGTAAATCTCTGAAGGACTCCTGCCCTCCCGTTTTTTTATTTTTAATTTTCCCCTTCTACAACTGCAATTTCCTCCTTTGTAAGTCCGTACAGCTCGTACACCAGCGCATCAATCACCGCATCCGTGGCCTCGATCTGACGCTGGAAAAGATACACGTCATCAGTTTCATCACAAAATTTTCTCAGATAATTTTCCCGCGAAAAAAACTCGTAAAAAAATTTTCAGAAAACTTTTCCGAAAAAATTTTCCGGCAAAAAAATACAGGAAAAAAATTCCCGTTCCCACCCCGTTCCTCAATTTACGTCTGAATAGACTCATAATCACCCCCCCAAACCTCCCCATCCCGGACGTCAGAACCCCCTTAAATCCGGGCCCGATACGGGCTCAGATTCAAAACGGAGCCCAAATTGGCCCCCGTTTGACCTCCGACAACCCCCTGTTTGGGTCGTTCCACCAGGACTTTCTGAGCAAACATGAGTGATGGAGAGAGGCCGAAATTCACGTCGGCATTTATCGAAAAAAGGCCGGGATCGGGGCCTCCGATTTTCACGTCGGTGTCCGACGGTGGAAAAGTGCGGTTTCAAGGCAATAGAAGCGTTTGAAGCCTTTCCAGCGTCCCGCAATACGTTTTGGAAAAGATCGTGGCCTGTAATTGCACTATTTAGTGATATTTTGGAGCACGATTTGAGGGGATTCCAGCCAATCGAAGGCCATTTCTGGCGTTTCGAAAAATAATATTGTCGGTTTTTGTCAAAACCATGTCGATCCTGGCTTTGGTCTCCCCCTTTTCAATCTCCCTTTCAGGATTCCGCCGTCGGAGAGCCCCGTCCACCGGTAAGCATGGAGGATGCTCCGCTTTCAAGCACATTCAGGCTCCACAGGAAATCAGGGTATTGCCAGAGCCCGCCACATTATCCCGCCACGGGATCTGCTGCAGTATTTGTTGAGTGCAAAAAATTATTTTCCCGGAAAATTCCCTGCGAAAAAAAAGTGCGGGAAAAATTCCGGAAAATTTTTTACCGGAAAATTCTCTAGAAAAAATTCCGGCACAAAATAAATCCGGGCGAAAGATCCGGATGAAAAAAAATACCGGGAAAATTCCGGTCAGGTGCGTTGCACGGTAAGCCTGAAAGGGATGTGTATCAGGTGACATCCATCGTCTGCCTCATATACGCATACTTTATTATAACGAAAGATTGCATTTTCAACCGGGTTCAAACGGGTGGAGAGGTTTGCAATGAAGAGAAAAACAAAGAAAGATCAGGCAGGCACCATCGAACCAGATATCCTCGACAATGCGCTGGTCATGATCACGGTTCTCGACAGGAAGGGGACAATCCTCGCGTGGAACCGGGCCGCGGAAACGGTCACCGGCTACGCCCGCGAGGAAGTGATCGGCAGCGCGGCCGTCTGGAAGCAGCTCTACCCGGATAAGGAGTACCGCAGGACGATTACGGAAAAGATCGTGCAGATCCTTTCCTCAAAGAATTATTTCGCAGACTTCCAGACCACAATCCGTACTAAATCCGGCGACAGGCGGATCGTCTCGTGGAACACCCGCGAGACCGGATCCGGGGCGGGGGCCCGCGAGATCGCCATCGGGCTGGACATCACCGAGCAGCGAAAGGCCGAGGCGTTCCGCGAGAGTGTCGTGGAAAATGCGAACGTTCTCATCACGGTCCTCGACTCTGCCGGCGGCGTGCTCGTATGGAATGAGGCAGCCGAAACGATCACCGGCTATACCCGCGATGAAGTGATCGGAAGCAGTGATGTATGGAAACGACTTTACCCTGACAAGGAATACCGCCGCACTATCACGAAGAGGATCACGGATATCATAGCGGCACGGCATTATTTCGAGAACCTTGAGACAACGATCGTTACGAAATCCGGTGAGAAGAAGATAATCTCATGGAACACGCGGCAGATCGGGGCCGATGAAACGCACCAGTCGATCGCAATCGGCCGGGATATAACTGAGCAGCGGAAGGCGGAAGAGGCTCTTATCGCATACGTCACTGAGATGGCGATGCGCATCAAGCAGCCCGTGGAGATCATCGGGGACAACCTGCGGGATGTGGCCCAGCTTCTCCGGCAGGGAAAACTCACACCGGACGAGATGGCCGTGATCCTCGAAGGGCAGGTACGGAACGCCACCCAGATCGTATCAAACATAAAGGAGTTCCAGAAAGCAATCATCGAAAAACAGAAGGAGATTCCGGAAGCGTACAGGAAATTCCTGAAAGGGTGAGTCCGTGCCATCCATCGTAAATGCCGAGGAACTCGCAAAGAAACGGATCTTCTTAATCCTCGCATCGCCGGTAAATATCCGGCAGCGCAACATTGACCTGATCAGGGAGATCTCTTCGCTGGGGTATCATATTGTGGTTATTACGACGAACTATCCGTACAACGTCCTCATGAAATTATACGATGAGAGCGGGATTGATCTGGCACAAGTATCTTTCATCGACGCGGTGACGCGGTACTCCATCGGGAATGTCGAAGACAAACCGGGAGTTGTGCGGTACATCAACAACCCCTCAAACCTCACGGACATGGGAATCGCCGTTACGGAAGAGCTGAAAGGCCGGTCCGGCAAAAAGGTCTGCATCCTGTTCGATTCCATCAGCACGATGCTCATCTACCTCTCTTCCCAGAACATCTCGAAATTCATCCATTTCGTGACAAACAAGCTCAGGCTCACGGATATTTCGGGAATATTCCTTGCAGCAGAGAAAGGGCTTGACCCGATGCTCGTCGCCCAGCTGACGACATTCGTGGATAAAGTGATCGATACCGGATAGGAACGGCGTGTCACGTATGGCCCCGCGTGTTTTAAATCTGCCGGAGATCTCGAAGCGGAACTGGGACGCAATCATCGTAGCCGCCAGCGTTTCGATCCTGCTTTTCACGGTTTATTGCCTCATGACGGGGATAACCACCGTCTTCATGCACCTGTATTATTTCCCGATCATCCTCCTCTGCTATCACTACCACAGGAAAGGATTTTTCTATTCGATGCTGCTTTCCGTGATATACCTCACGACGGTCGTTTTTTTCGAGTATCCGAGTATCACCGAACTGGCGAGCGCGTTATTACGCTTCCTCACGTTCAGCGGGGTTGCCGCAGTCACCGCGTACCTTTCGATGATTCTTGAGCAGAGACAAATGGAATACCGCAGCCTGTCCGAGTTCAATGAAAGCATCGTTACGAATGCCAATGTCTGGCTGACGGTTCTCGATGCGAATGGGACGATCGTGGTCTGGAACCGGGCTGCAGAAGAGATCAGCGGCTACACGGCAGGGGAGGTGATCGGGAACAACAGGATCTGGAAACAGCTCTACCCCGAACCTGCATACCGCAAAGAGATCACAAAAACAATCACCGGTATTATCGGCCAGAAAAAATTTTTTGAGAATTTCGAGACAACGATCCGTGCGAAAAACGGGGACCGGAAAATAATCTCATGGAACACCAGTGCCATTCCCGGCCAGGAGGAGGCCCCCGGCCGCTTCGTGGCCATCGGAATCGATATCACCGAACGCAGGCAGGCGGAAGAAGCACTCAGGAAAAGCCAGCTCCAGCTCAGAGAGGCAATGGATCTTGCGCAGTTGGTTCATTGGGAGTATGACGTCCCGACCGGTATCTTTACCTTCAATGACCGGTTCTACGCGATGTACGGCACCAGCGCAGAGCGCGAGGGCGGTTACCGGATGCCGGCAGAGGTATATGTGAAGGAATTCGTTCACCCCGATGAGAAGAACCTTATTGCTGAAGAAGTGAGCAAGGCCATAGCCACAACAGATCCGGATTATTTTTCACGGATCGAGCACCGGATTATCCGCAGGGACGGCGAGGTCCGACATATTGTCGTACGCATTGCGATTACGAAGGATGCACTGGGACGGACCATCAAGACTCATGGTGCGAATCAGGATGTCACCGAGCGCAGGAAAGCGGAAGAGGCCATCAGGATCAGCGAAAAGAAGTTCCGGGAACTATTCGACAACATGAGTTCCGGCGTTGCGGTATACGAAGCGAAGAACAACGGGGCGGATTTCATCATCCGGGATTTCAACCGCGCTGCTGAAAAAATTGAGAATATCAACAGGCACGATATAATCGGGCAAAGCGTACGCGAAGTATTTCCCGGGGTGGAGGAGTTCGGGCTCTTTGACGTATTCCGAAAAGTCTGGGAGACCGGAGTTCCGCAGCAGCATCCCATCTCCCTGTATAAGGATGAGCGGATCGCCGGGTGGCGGGATAACTATGTGTACAAACTCCCTTCCGGCGAGATTGTCGCGATCTATGACGATGTTACCGAACGGAAGAAAGCGGAAGAGGAACTTCAGAGATTATACCACAAACTCGAAGACCGCGTGAAGGAGAGGACGATCGAGCTGGAGCAGGCCAATGCAGCTCTCGTCTCGGAAGTCAGCCAGCGGAAGCTGGCGGAGGAATCGCTGCAGCGGGCCCTGTCCCTCTTAAACGCGGCGATCGAATCCACCGCCGACGGGATCCTTGTCGTTGACATGGAAGGAAGGATTGCCAGTTTCAACCGGCAGTTTACCCAGATGTGGAAAATTCCTGATAGTGTTCTCGCAGCAAGAGATGACAACATGGCGATCAACTATGTGCTTTCCCAGCTTAAGGACCCGGATCGGTTCCTTTCGAAAGTGAAGGAATTGTACAGCCAGCCTTCGAACGAAAGTTTCGATACACTCGAATTTCTTGATGGGAGAATCTTCGAACGGTATTCAAAACCGCAGGTGATCGGGCAATCGATTGTCGGCAGGGTCTGGAGCTTCCGTGATGTAACCGACCAGAAACGCGCCGAGAGAAGGCTCACCGAATCCTTAAAAGAAAAGGAGATGCTTCTCCGGGAGGTACACCACCGGGTGAAGAACAATCTGCAGATCATTGTCAGCCTGTTAAACCTCCAGTCACGGTATATCAGGGACGAGAACGTGCTTTCTGCAATAAAGGACAGCCAGAGCCGGGTCCGGGTGATGTCGCTCGTCCACGAAAAACTGTACCGGTCAAAGGATCTCTCCGGCATCAACCTCGAGGACTATATCGGGTTCCTCGCAACGAGCCTGTTCCATTTCTACGGGACCAACAAGAGTCTGGTGGCATTGTCGGTCGATGTGAAGGAGTCTCTGGTCGATATCAATACGGCGATCCCGCTGGGGCTGATCATCAACGAGCTGGTATCCAATGCACTCAAGTACGCATTCCCTGGTGGCAGGAAAGGCGAGGTCAGGATCGCAACGGAGACGGAGGATAACATCCTGACACTGACGATCAGCGACAACGGGGTCGGAATGCCCCCGGAGATCGACTGGAAGAATACGGACTCGCTCGGCCTCCAGCTGGTAAACAGCCTTGTCGAGCAGCTTGACGGGAGCATCGATCTGATCCGAAAGAACGGGACAACCTATATCATCAGGATACAACGACAGACAGTACGGGGAGGAACGGCATGACGGCAGCGGCACTATTCATCGTCGAGGACGAGATGATCGTAGCCAAGGACATCCGCGAGACCGTAAAGAGCCTCGGCTACCGCGTTGCGGGGATGGCAAAGACCGGCGAGGCCGCTCTGCAGAAAATTGAGGAGACCCGCCCGGATCTCGTGCTCATGGACATACGGCTTGCCGGGGAACTCGACGGTATCGAAACAGCAGGACGGATTCACTCGCTCTACGATATCCCGGTCATCTACCTTACGGCCTACGCCGACAACGATCTCCTCGAACGGGCAAAGATAACGGAACCGTACGGGTACATCCTCAAGCCCTATGACGAGCGCGAACTCCATTCGATCATCGAGATGGCTCTCTATAAACATGCCGCGGAACGGGAGATAAAAAAGCGCGACGCGATCCTGTTCGCGGTCAGTTCAACGGTCGAATGGCTTCTCCGCGTGTCTCACGCAAAACCCGGCAGGGGGGAGGAGCACTATGAATTTAACCAGTCGGAGATCCGGGATATTTTTGAACAGATCGGGCTTGCGGTCGCTCTCGATGCAATCGGGATTTTCCAGATCCAGGCTGCCCCCGGGAAAGAGGAATCGATATCCCTGAAATACGAATGGACCGGGGAGGGTACTGCCCCGGGTCTCTATAAGCCGGAACTGAAAAAGTTCACGTTCGAATCGCTCGGGCTAATGCGCTGGAAAGACCAGATCGCTGCGGGAAAAGAGATCATTGCCGGTGAAACGGAGACCCATTCGCCGGAGGCCCGGTTTTTCTCACTGCTTGGTGTCAGGTCCGGGGTAATCCTTCCCGTTTATGCAAGGGATGCGCTCTGGGGATTTACAGGTTTTTTTACCAGGTCGGAAAGGCCCTGGTCCGCAAGCGAGATCGAGGCGCTAAGGATTACTGCAAACCTGATTGGAACCGCAATGGCCTGACAGGTGAAGTTTTCCCCCCACGATGAGGCAGACGCTGCCTGGCGGCAAGGGCTTGTCTCACAGCGTTACCTTCTTCCACCCGCCGCCTGCAAACATCCACGCAAGCAGCCCTGCCTGCACGACAATTCCGGTGATCATGGCAAGCCACACTCCATAGATCCCGATACCGAGCAGGCCGGGAAGGATGAGCGCGAGCGGGATCTGCAGGAGCACCATCGCAAAGAGCGTCGCGTACATCGGCTTCCGTGTGTCTCCCGCACCATTGAGCGCGAAGGAGAGGACGACTGCCGAGCCCAGCACGATATAAAACGGCGCGACCGACCGGAAGTACGAGACGCCCGCTGCTTCGCTCTCCATCGTGGGGTCGAAGAACCCGATCAGCTGCGGGGCGAAGACGGTATAGATAAGAGAGACCGCAGCCATGATCGCGCCGTAGAGGATGAGCGAGAGCTTCACCCCGCGGGCAGCCCGGTCCGGCTGCCCTGCGCCGAGGTTCTGCCCCACGATCACCGCGGTTGCGGTTGCTATGGCAAAGCCTGGCATCAACGCGACCAGTTCGAGCCGGTTCGCGATCCCGTAGCCGGAGACGGCCGCAGTCCCGTACGCGGCAACGACTGCCATCATCACAAGGAACGTGCTGCTGCGCAGGCCGGCCTGGATCGAGTCCGGGATACCGATTAAAAGAATCCTCCGGATCAGCGAAAGATCGATCTTCCCTATCCGCGCCATCTCGATCGGGGACGACGGGCGGTTTAAGATCCAAAGGAATACAAAGAGCCCGAATCCCCGCGAGAGGATCGTGGCAAGCGCCGATCCTGCAACACCGAACGCCGGGATCATTTTCCACCCGAAAATCAGGAGGGGGTTTAACGCGATGTTGAGGACGTTGACCATCACCATGATCAGCATCGGCGTGCGGGAATTCCCGCATGCCTGGAACGAGGAGATGATCATCCAGCTCTCGATCATCGTGAAGATGCCGATGCAGAGCACTGTCAGGTATGCACCCCCTAGTGCGGCGACGTGCGGTCCGGCACCGATCAAGAGAAGGAAAGGACGGGCGAACAGGAAACCAAAGACAGCGAGAAGGAGCGAGAGGATGCCGCCGATCACCAGCCCGTGCTCCAGCACGATACCGATTTTCTCGTATTCCCCGGCGCCGTAATGTCGGGCAATGAAAGCGGTCAGGGCCGTTGCAAGTCCGATGATGAAGGTCGCGAGCACGAAGATGAAGGTCATCGCCATCGCGACGCCGGCGATGGCATCGGCACCCAGTCTGCCGACGAAGTAGAGGTCTACCATCTCCAGCACGCTCTGGAGGAGATTCGAAAGCACGATCGGCAGTGCTACTGCGATAAGCCCTTTAAAAAGGTCTCCTTCCGTCAGTTCGTTGATGTCAGTCACAGAGAATCAGCGGTTATATCAAACAAAAGGATCCATGGATACAAACCAAAAAACAGGGCTGGTCCCGCCCCGGACGTTTATACGATGCCCAGCGCGGTCTTGTAGGAGTTGAGGATCTTGATGATGAATTTCTGGTGTTCCTCAAGCGCCTGTTCGTCCTCCGGAGATGTGATCATCGAGACGGCGTAGAGCATGACGAGCGCATTGTCCAGCTCCAGCGAAGCGGGATCCTCAATCTTCTCCTGCGGGAGGTTGATTGCTACAAATGCCTTCTCATCAGGAGAGAACGCGATGCGGGCATCTGCCCTGACCTGGGAGTTCTCAAGATCCTCGGCATTTGCCTTCACGATCTGCAGGGCTTTTTTCAGCGCCATCGTTATCTTCCCGTCCGGCAGTGCCGGTGCGGCAAGGTTGCATTGTTCGATTGCATTGGCATAGAGCCCGAACTTGAATGCAAAGAATGCAGACGCGATCTCGTGGGCAGTCTTTCTCGGGATGCCTAGCACATCAGGCCGTATCCGTTCGATATATTCACGCAGGAATTTTTCCATGGGACTTCCTCCTCGTACATCGGCAAGGGAGCCGAACCTGTGGTTCAGCCGTAAAAGCAGGATCGTAATGCTTACAGCAAACAGGAACTGCAGCAGCAGGGTGTGCGGGATATCACCGGGCAAAAGGAACAGGATGACTCCGTAGATGGGTGTACAGATCGCAACGATATCCTTTTTCGGTTTGATGAATGCAAAGTAGCCGAGCAGGAAAGATGCGGCTACGGATCCCCACACGAATGTCCCGGCATCCAGAATAACGCCGGCGCTTTGCAGGGCAATCGCAACTGCCATCCCGCCGAATGCAAGCGCCGGGACTCCGATGGTGAAGAAACGGTCCCGTTGTTTTAAGCGTTCAGTATCCGGTGCTGAGTTCATGATTGCAGTTCCGGAGAAGCTATTGTTGCCATAATACTATGAACATAACCCCCTCATTCTCCCGACACAGGCCCTATGCCTGCGGACAAACAGTGCATATATGGGGGGTGAAAACCTTAGGATCGATGACAACGTATGGGAGCGGTTATCTTCTCCGATGTGCATGCCGATGCCGGTGCAATTGCCGCTTTCCGCTCATGCATCCGGGAGCCGATCTTTACAGAGCAATTCGGGCCGGTCGACCTCATCGTCAACCTCGGAGACCTCCTACACCGTGGGGATCACCCGGAAGAAGTCCTTAAAGCTGTCCATGCCATCTCGCGCGAGTACAAGCTCGTATCAGTGATGGGCAACCACGACCATGCATTCCTTAACGGGCTTCCGGTTAGCGGGAGTGATGCAGCGAGCCTGTACAGGCACGAGCGGCTCAAAGGCTCGCCCTACCTTTCAATCTTCGACGGCATGCCGATGGAATGGACAACAGACGAGATACTCTTTGTCCATGGCGGACCGATGGAGCTTGGGAACTCGACACTCCGGCTCAAGTTCTGGCAGCGGCTTTCTAGAAGATCCGGGGACACATTTGCCGGGTACAATTATACTCCCGCCATGGCTTTTTCCGTGCTTAAGGAACGGGGGCTTAAACACCTGTGCTGCGGGCACCAGCATACGAGCCTCTGCTGCAGGAACCAACCGAACGGCATCCGGAACTATTGTCTTGATTATATACCGGTTCCCTGCAGTATTGGTTCCGGATTCTCACAACTGGAATCTGCACTTGTCTCTCTCGACATACCGGCGATCCTCCGCGTGGGGGCCTGCAGCGGGAGGAGCCCGGAATTCGCGTACACCGATTTTACGACTTTCTGGTTTCTCCGGATTTCATAAGATGCAAACCCGATCCTGAACCGGTTCGGCCGGTTTCTTGTTCAGGACTTAATCTGTCTTCTCAAAAAACAATAATACTTATATACCATTACCACCCAGTGGTAATTATGCCTCGTGCAGGGCAGGGCCGGTCGATCAAGATCGACCCCGAAGTGTATGAGGCGTTGCTCGCGTTGAAGCACGGGAAGATGACGATGAGTGACGTGATCGCAACCATGCTCCGCGAGTGTTATGGCTGGCAATCGGACTTCCCGGCCGGCCAGCGTGAACTCGAAGATTTCACGTAAAAAAAGCAAACGATACAAGTCCCGGCAGGCGGGCACCAGATGTCTTGGGTGATCCATATACATAACAGGGCGTTCGAAGAAGATCTGACACGTGATACCTTGAACCGGC
Organism: Methanoregula sp. PtaU1.Bin051; assembly: GCA_002067895.1. GTDB lineage: Archaea > Halobacteriota > Methanomicrobia > Methanomicrobiales > Methanospirillaceae > MVRE01. The sequence continues at coordinate 24,409 of MVRE01000019.1, forward strand.
TGATCCAGCGGATCGACGAAGAGTTCTATCTGCCGGATGAGTTCGAGCCTGAAAACCCCTGAAAAGCTTAAGAAAGCTGCTCTACCCTCACGGTGAAACGGGCACGGTATCGGGAAAAGAAATCTGCACGTCGCCTCCAGAAATCCCCCCCAAGATTTTTTCCAGTTTTTCGCGCAGGTCCGGTATCTTTTTACGAAGATCGTCCTGCCACTTTATGAGATCAGCATAGGCTTGTTTCTCCTTTGCCCGGGCTTCGAAGAGCTGATGCATCTCATTTGTAACATCTTTATGCTTCGTGATAACGGGATGAGAAGAGAATGCCTGTTCTGCAGCGATGTACTGTGCCGCCTGTCTGGCATATTGTGCAGAGCGGGCTTCAATCCCGCAGGAAAATTCATCCTTTGTAGAGAAAAGGGCCCGCTCCTCTTTGTTCTTCAGGGCGATCTCGCCTGCGTCGATCATCCGCCGCACCGGTGTATAGGCGGCATCAAGAACACCGGCCAGTCCGGCCTGATCCGGTACAGTATGATCCGAGAGGAGGTGCATTGCTGCAGCAATTGCCCGCTCATCGGACGACCTGTGCTGCCGGCGGGCAACCTTTTCAGCTTTGCGCAGGACGTGGGATGCGGTCATGGACATGGCGGAATACTTTCGCAAGGTCGAATCACGCTCTTTTTTCAGCTGCAAAAGAGCCGCTTCCAGGCCTGCAAGATCCGGCCCGGCACGTCTCTGTTCGAGTTCTGCGGACACCTGTTCGCATGCAGCAATCCTTGTATCGGTTTCTTCCCTGCGCCGCACCATGCGTATCTCCTTTTCCTTCGATTTTGTGAGGTCTTCGTTGATATCGACGAGTGCAGCATGTATCTTCTCCGCCGCGTCGATCCGTGTTATCTCGTCCCGGTAGGAACCGATTGGTCCGTTCATTTCATTGACGCTTCGACCGATTTCCGCAACGCAGGCAGTAACAGCCTTCATCTCATCGGGGAATGCCGCCATGAGATATCTTCCCTGCGCCTGTGCACTGTTGATACAGGCTTTCAGGAGTTCGGCAGCAGCAGCATAGAATTCTTCGGGTTCATCCGGCAGCGGTTTTTCGAGTGCTGCCATGACGACCCTGAAATACTGGGGCAGGGACTTTTCCGCGATGCTTTTGAGTCTCGGGTGAATTGTCTCATTGAACTGGGCGGCATGGAGGATCTCCACGACCCCCTTCAGCCGTCCTGCCGATGAACGGATCCCGGCCTGTTCTTTTGCGATGCAACTTGTGAGCCGCTCTATAGCTTCACTTCTCCGGTTTTTAAGCCATGAAGGAATTTCATCGAACCGGATCAGGAGAGGGGGCTCTTCTTCCGGTTTGAAAAGGCCTTTGATGAATTTCAGCATCGCATACCCCGTTTAACTGTTAACAATGCCGGACGGAACAACCGCGTCAGTCATCTCCGTCGTCCCGGGCAATCTGCTTTAACCGGGTGACACCATCAATCTCTTCCAGCACCTCCGCGACAGCGGGGGGAACAAGCCGTTTCCAGGATCTCCCCGCTAACATGCGACGCCGGATCTCGGTGCCGGAATGGGTCTGGCGTTCGTACATTGCCGGTGAACGGACCGTGATGCCGGCTTCTTCAAAGAGCCGGACAACGAGAGGGTTGCTCGAATAACAGAGGTCGAACGGCGGGGTCATCGAGAGGACATGGGCGACCCAGAGTGCGTTCCGCTTGATGTCCTCGATCGGGATTGCGTAGAACGGGCAGGGAAGAGATTCAAGGGACCGGGTGATCATCAGCACACGTTCTCCCGCAGTGAACGGATTGTCGACAGTATGGGAGAGCTGTGCGCTGCCAATACCGATTACGATCTCGTCGACTTCCTTTGCGATCTGTTGAAGGACGTACTGGTGCCCCTCGTGATAGGGCTGGAACCGCCCGATATAGAATCCACGCTTCATGCCTTTCCTCCCAGCGCTGCGATGCGTGCGGCAAACGCTCCCGCGGTAAAACCCGCATCGATGTTGACGACCGCGACAACCGAGCAGGACTGGAGCATGCTTGCAAGCGCGGCCCTGCCTTCACCCATGTACCCGTAGCCCGTGCTGACGGGAACGCCGATGACAGGCCGGTCTACAAGGCCGGCAACGACGGCGGGGAGCGTGCCCTCGCGTCCCGCGCAGACGATAAATGCGTGCGCGTCGAGGAGCGGTTTTAACGCCGGGAAGAGCCGGTGGATGCCGGCCGCGCCGACATCGTACGCGGTCCTGACCGTGCAGCCCATCTCCTCCGCAATCACCTTTGCCTCCTCCGCGACACGGATGTCGGATGTGCCGGCGGTTATGATCGCGATGGTGCCACCGCACTTTTCCGGTGCCGGTCCGGTGGAGACGATCAGCACGCGCCCCTGCTTGCGGTACTCTGCGGCCATGCCCTCTTTGCCGGCCGCTTTCATGACAGATCCTGCCTGCTCCGGTGTGATACGCGTGATCACGCAGCGTCCGGATGACTCCGCGTGCCGGACCGCGATCTGCGCAAGTTGGGATGGATCCTTTCCCTCGGCAAGCACGACTTCCGGCATCCCGCAGCGCACGTCCCGCCCGAGATCGATGCAGGCGAATTCGCCGAGCCGATCAATCCGGAGCCCCTCGATCGCTTCCGCGGCCTCGTCAAGCGAGATTGTGCCGGCTCTGTAGCGCGCGAGTACATCTGCAAGGTGCGGGTTTGCGGGCATAAAGGCAACAATACAGATATGGAACGCCCTCTAATAATACGTTCATCGTTATGACCTACCTTGTTTACGTTGCCGCTTTCGGCGCTGCTTCGGTAATTTTCCTCTGGCTGCGTGACGCCCGGATTTATTACCGGACCGGGCTTCCGGGATACCGGCTTGCAGCGTACTGGGGAGTGCTGTACAGTGCCCTTGCTTCCTTCGGGCTGCAGGTGACCGTGCATGTCCCGGACTTCGAACTGCTCGGCCTGGGCCTCGTCCTCCTTGCGATGTACCTGCTTGTCAACCGGAAGAAGGAGAAGGTCTGGACGAATGAGGGCACGCTCGAGCGGTTCTTAGGGAGCGTGCCGATCAAACGAGCGAATAAGAGATAATTAAGCGGCAGCTAAGAAGAATAAGGACTGTTATTATGCTCCAGAAACCCCGGGGGACACGGGACTTTTTGCCGGACGAGATGGAAGCGCGCCGCAGCGTGGAAGCGAAGCTGCGCGAGGTTGCCCGCCGCTGGGGATACCGCGAGGTCTGCACCCCGGAGTTCGAGGACCTCGAGCTCTTCACGATGCGATCGGGCGCGGGGATCGTTGAAGAGATGTATGTTTTTGAGGACAAGGGGGGCAGAAAGCTTACGCTCCGCCCGGAGATCACCGCGTCCGTGATCCGTATGTACGTCAACGAGGCGAAGGTTGCGCCAAAGCCGATCCGGTGGTGCTACTTCGCCGACTGCTTCCGGTACGAGCGGCCGCAGAAAGGGAGGTACCGGCAGTTCTGGCAGTTTGGCGTGGAGCTGATTGGCGCGGACACGGCGCCGGCCGATGCGGAAGTGATTTTGCTCGCGGCCGACATGCTGGACGCGACCGGGGTTAAGTACGAGCTGAAGGTGGGCCATCTCTCGTTCATGAAGAACCTGCTCGCCGGTCTCGATCCGGTATCCCAGCGGAAGGTGATGGGGCACCTCGACAAGAAAGATTTCGACGGCCTTGCCGCAACGCTTGGCGAAATGCAGGAACCGGGCCTTGCCCGGGCGCTCACAGACCTCGTCGAATGCCGCGATCTTCAGTCGGCGTTTGCGATCGCGGGAGAGATTGCGGAACGGGAGCGGATCGAAAAAACAATCTCCCTGCTTGACGCGGCAGGACTGAAATACACGCTCAACTTCGGGATCGTCCGCGGGCTCGACTACTACACCGGCTTTGTCTTCGAGGCGTTTGCAGACAACCTCGGCGCCGAGAACCAGATCCTCGGCGGCGGCACGTACCGGCTCGCTAAGCTCTTCGGCGGCGACGATGCCGCGTCCTGCGGTTTTGCAATCGGTTTCGACCGGGTCATGGTCGCGCTCGGCGAAGTGAAGCAGAAAAGGGAACCGATCGTCGCGATCGTCTGCACGCCGGAGGGACGCAGCCGGGCCCTCGCCGTTGCCCGCGCGTTCCGTAAGGCCGGCTTCCGTACCGAGACCGACCTGATGGAGCGCGGGATCGGTGCACAGGTATCCCATGCATCGAAAACTGCGGACTATGCGGTTGTCATCGGTAAGCGCGAGACGGAGTCCGGCGAGGTAACGATCAAGGACCTGAAGTCCGGTGAGCAGAAAACCGTACCGCTCGATGAAGCGATAGCCGGGGTAAAGATAAATGGTCCTCGCTGACGAGCTTGCAAAGAAGCAGCGCAGCATCTCCGTTGCGGAATTTTTCGAGAAGAACAAACACCTCCTCGGTTTCGACTCGCCTACGCGCGGCGTAATCACGACAATCAAAGAAGCTGTCGACAACGCACTTGATGCCTGCGAGGAGGCACAGGTTCTCCCCGATATCTACATCAGCATCAAGAGGACGGGGACGGATATCTTCCGGATCATTGTCGAGGACAACGGCCCGGGCATTGTGCCAAAGCAGGTGCCATACGTATTCGGAAAGCTGCTCTACGGCTCGCGGTTCCACCAGATCCGGCAGACCCGGGGGCAGCAGGGGATCGGGATCTCGGCAGCCGTCCTCTATGCCCAGCTGACGACAGGCCTCCCGACAGTCGTCATCTCGCGCACCGGGGCAAAGGAGCCCGCACACCGGTTCGAGATCCAGATAAAGATCGAGAACAACGAGCCTGACATCGTCTCGCAGGAGAAGTTCGAGTGGGACCGGACGCACGGCACCCGGGTCCAGATCGAGTTCAAGTCCACGATGTCGGCGAAGAAGAAACTGGTCGAGTACCTCAAGTACACGTCCGTTGTCAATCCCCACGCCCGGTTCCGGGTGGAGATGGATGACGAGGCATTCACCTTCGAGCGCGTCAGCCAGGAGGTGATCACCTGCCCCGTCGCCATCCAGCCGCACCCCCACGGGATCGAGTTCGGGCAGTTGAAAAGGATGGCGGAGGCAAGCGACCAGAAACTTGCCGATTTCCTTGTCGAGGGTTTCTCCCGGGTCGGGAAGAAGACCGCGCAGGAGATGGCGGAGAAGGCCGGCCTGAAGGCAACCGTGAAGGTAAGAACGCTCTCCGCCGACCAGCTCAAGGCGCTCCTTGCCGCGATGCAGGAAGTCGCCGTCCCCGCGCCGCCGACATCCCAGTGCCTCTCGCCCATTGGCGAGGAGCTGATCCGGCGCGGGCTGGACAAGGAGTTCCAGATGGACTTTGTCTCGGCCCGGACCCGGCCCAGCTCGGTCTTCTCCGGCCATCCCTTCATGGTCGAGGCAGCGATCGGGTATGGGGGGAAGCTGCCGGCCGAGGGCAACGCGACGATCCTCCGGTTCGCAAACCGGGTCCCGCTCATGTACCAGCAGGGCGCCTGCGCGATCACGGAGTGCATAACCAACGTGAACTGGAAGTCCTACAACATCGCGCAGGCCGGGCTCCCGCAGGGGCCGGTGCTGATCCTCGTCCACGTCGCTTCAACGAATGTCCCGTTCACGAGCGAGAGCAAGGACGCGATCGCGTCGATCCCCGAGATCGAAAAGGAGATCGTGCTCGCACTGCAGGACCTCGGGCGCGAGCTCAAGACCTTCCTCTCGCGCAGGGACCGGAGCAAGCTTGCCGAGGACCGTGCTCGTGCGGTCTGTGCAATCATCCCCGAGATTGCAATAAAAGTCTCCGAGATTGTGGATAAGCCGCTTGTCGACACCTCGCCCATCGAGGGCAAGCTGATGAGAAAGCTGATCGCCAAGAAATGGACAAAGGACGGGAAGGTCACAATCGAGGTTGCCAACTATGCCGGGTACGAGGGGGAGATCTCGGTCTACGACATCTCGCACGACAATGCGGCGGATGCGAAGCCGAAGGCGGATTTCATAACCGAGGTCGAAGGCCAGTTCACCAAGGTCTGGAAAGTGAGAGCCGAGCCGCAGAAGGTCTGGAAGGTTGCGTACTCCGGCAGGGGCGGGGGCATCATCGAAGTCCGTGGCATCGAGGACGCAAAGAAGATGGTGGTGGATCTCGATGTCTAAAGAGGAACTCGAGCGGCAGGCGATGAAGTCCCTGCTCGCGATTGCAAGCGCGTGGTACGACCAGATGAAGGCAGGCGAGATCCCGTCGATCGCGCTTCCCACGCGGACGAAGTACAACATCGAGTATGACGAGGGAAGCGAGGTCTGGAAGTACGGCGACAAGGAGAGCCTGCGGACAGCTGCAACGGCGAAGAGCGCGACCCACCTTCTGAAGATGGCGTACGTGATCGGGTTTGTGAAGCAGCAGCTGATCGAGAACCGGTCTTCGACGCTGAGGGAGATGTACTACATCTCGGAAGGCTGGAAGCGTGCCAAGTTCGGTGCGCAGGACGAAAGCAACTTCCTTGTCGAGGACCTCGAGATCCTCTCCGGAGTCCCCCGCGAGGGCTTCCACCTCCGGCCCGAGGAGGACGGGGCGAGCATCTACGGCCCGATGCGCATTAAGGAGATGACCCGGCGCGGGCTCAAGACCATCCACTGCCAGGACGACGTGGGCGGGGCAGGGTACTCGATCCCGAACAACGTCGAGAACATCGAGTTCGTGGACCATGACGCGAAGTTTGTCATCGCGCTCGAGACCGGCGGTATGTACGACCGGCTGATCGAGAACGGGTTTGACGAGGAGTTCAAGGCGATCCTCGTGCACCTCAAAGGGCAGCCGGCCCGGTCCACGCGCCGGATGCTCAACAAGATCAACGCCACGTGGGGCCTTCCAATCCTCGTCTTCACCGATGGCGACCCGTGGTCGTACCGGATCTACGCGTCGGTTGCCTACGGCGCGATCAAGAGCGCCCACATGTCCGAGCTGCTTGCAACGCCCAGGGCCCAGTTCCTCGGCCTGCAGCCAAGCGACATCCGTGACTACAACCTGCCCTCGGACAAGCTCTCGGAGAAGGATGTCGAGGCCCTGAAAGCGGAACTCACCGACCCCCGGTTCGCAACCGAGTACTGGAAGAAGCAGATCAAACTCCAGCTGGAGATGAACCTGAAGTCGGAACAGCAGGCATTTGCAGCCCGCGGGCTGGACTTTGTGACGAAGAAGTATCTGCCGGCAAGGCTCTCAGAGATGGGGATAATCTGAAGAAAAAAGTGCGGCACTTCTTTTTTTTAAACATTATTAAGCCAGCTTTTGGATTTTTCTGAAAATTAATAAGAAATTCTTATATTTTGATTGATCTCATAAAACAAAAAGGCAATGAGGACGAAGGGGCATCAAGTCTAAATACTCTTTTCATGTTAGTGGGAGGATCCGGGAGAAAAACTATAGAGTGCGAGGCAAAAACGAGGTAAAAAAATGACGAAACAACAACATGCACTGAAATTGAAGGCTTTCGGACAATACAGAATACCTGAAAGATCGGTAGTCAAAAATGAACGCGGAACGGAAATCGTTTTGTCGAATCATCTATAGTCGTCGACTCGAACTGGGTTTATCTTTTTTTAATACTGTTAATTTGCTGTATTGGATTAGTGGACGCTAACATTTCCATAAGTAACAATTCAGTGAATATCAGCAATAATGGACAACCAGCTTCAAAACCTTCAGTTGATCAGTCAAAAGTCTCAGTATCGCCAACAAATGACCCCGGTTTGGATGCGTATCAGGCACTTCAAAAATACCATCAGAATCTGGCGTATCCGAAGAAAAAAAATCCCCGATAATATCCTTGTGCTTATCGATCCGGCTTTCCCCAGTCAAGGAGCAACTGTCGAAGGAATAAAAAGTGCAATGATGGTATCGAATCAACTGATCCCGGCAGATCAGGCAAAAAACGTGTTCAATTTCTCCAATAAACCAGATCCTCCAATTGGAGATCAAATTCATTTAGAGATTTACCTTACACCGACTGCATCCCTTAATGCTGTGGATTCAAACGTCACAGCAGTTACAATTCGAAATAAAGAACTTCATGCCTTAGTGGCTTGGGTGGACATTAATAATATTGAAAAATTGGTGGCCCCTCAAGATGTGGTTAAGGTCGTGATGGTCGTTCCTCCCGAGCATTCAGCATATAACGTCCAACCGACAGTTACCGAAAAAGCGTTCGTTACCCCTCAAACTCCTGCATCGCCTGCAACGCCAGCGGCTACGGCGACCCCCTCAACACCGGTTTCAACACCGGTGATTATTGGGGCTCTGGTTGGAGCAACCTGTGTCGGATTATTTTTTCGCAGGAAACGACGATAATGTCTAGAAGAATTTCCAAAAAGTAACAATTTTTTAAAATTTAAGATTGATATCAGTAAAAATTCTCTTGATTGTCTTTGTATTATCTTGCCTTCATAGGGTAAACACATTAAAATACACTGATCCGGAAGCCGCCTAGACACTTTCAACCTCCTGAACCTTACCCCCCCGATCGAAAAAGCCCTGTAACGTTGCTAAATATTACCTCAAACATTCCCGCCGGCAGCGATTTTTATATTCCGGGATTATTCCGCGTTTTTCCGAGTTATTACCTCTGCGGAAACGGAGGTTGAGGTAAAAGAGGTACAACCGGGCCTTTTACGTGCCCTTTTCATTAGGAATGGGGCTTAAGAAGAACCATCAGGCTCTTCGAAGGGCTCCGATTTTTCCTGATGAATACAGTGTCTGTTCAGAAGGTGCGACCCCCCCCATGACTTGGGAAGTGACAGTGAAGTTGCCGAGTAACGTATAGGTGTGCTGTGGGTGCCGGCTGGTTGACGTATTGCCGACGACGTTTGTCCAGCCGGACTTATCGCCGCTCTCGAATCCCCCGTTCGTCACCCTTTCGGTCGGGTCGATGATGAGGGGATTGTCATAGGGTATCGGATTATCAGGCACAGTCATCGAAAAAAATTATGAGGGGAGTGATTTCACTGCCTCATCCGTGAGTGCCGGTATATATTCAACAACAGGCCGCACGATTTTGCCGTTCTCCATCACATTGCCGGAAAAAACCCAGACCGGTTCGAGGTAAGTCTCCTGCTGGGAACCGGGCTTCGACAGATACGCCAGCGAAATGGAATCAATCATTACCGATTGCTGGCGATTTGTATCAACTGGCATCCCTTTCAATTTTAGTTCTGCAAAAGCCTGTTCCGGATCGATCAGAGGAAGTTCCATGAAAGGCTCGTACACCCTCCAGTTCGAGTAAAAATCGATGACGTCACCATTACCGCCAATGTCAATGCTGATCTTCGTTCCCTTGACTTCCAGCCCGTTAAGATTTCGCCCGTACCAAACCTGAACGTCTTCCCAGGTTACGATATCCTCAGCGTCTTTGACGAGCTGGGTCATCTTTCCGTGTTCGACCCGTTTGAAGAATGCACCTTCAGGCAGGAGATCCCGTTCTCTCAGGAAATTCGTGGCGATTTCGATCGCTTCGGCATCGGACGGGAGTTTTCCAGGAACGTCAAGCGGGTTGACATTAGCATAGCGATTCGTGTTATGAAATTCGATAGTTCCGGAATTGAAGAGGTATGCCCGGATTGTCAAATCGTCAGATGCAATTCCCCATCCTTGTGGGCCATCCTTTATCGTACCTGTTGTGGTAATCCCGAATTTTTTCCCAAGTGAGATGATATCGTCTCTTGTGAGTTTCGTGGGCACATCTCGGTAAACAAGAATTTTTTCAATGGGACTTGGATATGCCCCACCAAGCGAAATTGCAGATGATAACTGCCCGGCAATGTTAGACGAACTTGTCTGATTAACTCGGTTTTCCACTGAATTCTCATTCGTTGATACAGAAGAGGATGACAAGTAGCTCCCCGCTATCACGATCGCGAAGAAGACGAAAGCCGCTATCATCGAGATTCCTATGATTGTTTTTGTTTTCATACGTCACCTTCAGGAACAATTGAAACTCCGATAACTGATGTTGTAATTTCCGCTGCCATCTCTCTCAGGTTCCTTGAAAGTACCAAATCCTGGCAGGTAGTCGTTCTAGCTCGGAAATGCATACATGTAGGCTCCTTTAATGTAATACGGTTCGATGGTCTGGATCAGCGTGTTGGTCCAAGCCTCGCGAATCGTGTCCTTATAGTATGTTCCATTGCCCATCATCCGACCGGCGGGGTCAGAACCGGCGGGTCCGCGCTGATCGAGTCCATGTGGCCGTGAGAGTTGTTATTTATTTTAAATGCGACCGTGCTGGACATTATCCCTAAACCGGATGTGAAATTCAGAAAAAATTATGTTGTTTTCACTGCATCAACAGGGTAAGGGAATGGGGTCTGGCCTTCTCTTGCAGCGTAGAAAAGCCAAACCGGGGTGTAATATTTCTGATCTTTAGTTATAGGTTCTGCGTAATATCCCATTTTTATATCCGATACCTTAAGTCCGATTGTTCCGGACTGATACATCACCAATGTTTCCCCTTTCTTGAGTTTTTCATATGCCTCACCTGCTGTGATAACCGGGACTTCTCCGGCATATTCAAGAGTACGCCATCCTTTATGGATTCCGAGCAACTCCCCGTTTTCCCCAAGTTCGACATTAATACCAGCACCCATAACCGGTTTTCCATCGATGTATTGCCTATAAATGACCTGTGTACATTGTGGGTATTCTTCTTCAATAACGCCAGTTTTTGTATTGTATTTTTTAATTGTATTTTGTACAACTTTATAGAGAACTGCATCTTTGGGAAGCCCGCCATATCTCTCCAAAGCCTTTTCTGCCAGAGCTGGAGCTTCTGATTCGGATGGAATGCTCGTTTTGATTTCCATACTTTTTGGTGATCCTTCAGAGATAGAATCCTCGGAAATAACCTTATACATCGCTGCAGTTGCCGGAGATTCTGGTATTATAGTGTTCAGTGCAAATGGTTCATTTGAACCTTGAGTTATAAACGCAGATTTTTGTTCATTCTGATGCGTGAATATAGTTGCAATACCAATAACCAAGCACGTCAGGACAATTCCTGCGATTAACCATTTTATTTTCATGTCATTCACCTCGATCAACAAGTCCACTCAGACCAATATACGGTGTCATCATCCGGATATTCGTCGGCAGCAATCATGCCTTGGCCGGCAAGATGGTCATTGTTTAACTGCTCATCTGTGTCAAATATGACTCTTGCAACAATCCCCGAACCGTAATAAGTCTTTTCAGTAGCATCTCTCCAAGCATAGGCTATTGTATAATCATTATCGATACAGTTTTGTAAAAACCTGTCCGGCAAATCAACACTCGGTGTCTTTTCTGTGTAGAAACCAAGGATCCCATGCGAATACTTCAAGGCTCCGCCCCACTGGAGATTTGACAGGACATTGCATGCATCGAAAACAACCCATTTGTTTGTTAAATCCCATTTTTTATACACTTCATCTCGTGTAAGATTACCACTTGGCCAATAGGTATACGGCAGATAGGTTTCACCATTTTCGCCAATTCCACCATGGCCATAATGATAATGCAGGACTGTTTCATCAAGACCCTGATAGCCGGAATTCTGGGTGCCAAAATCCGTATCCTCCACTTCAGTATTTTCCTGATAGAAGCTCTCTGACCAGCCCGGTGTTCCGGTCAGCCAGTTCTGGATCGTATCATGCATTGCCTGACCATTTGGGAGAGATGGATAGTATGATGCATTTGTGTATAATGTAACGCTCGTCATCGAATACGTCGGCGTCTCCACCGTAATATAATCCTCCTTCTCCTCCCCATCGCTCCCGTCACCGTTCGTTGCGGTAAGCTTGACCGTGTACATCCCGGCCGAGGTATAGGTGTGCACCGGGTTCTGCTGCGTTGCATTCGTACCGTCGCCGTCCCCGAAGTCCCATGACCACGAGGTCGGTGAATTCGTTGATAAGTCAGTAAACTTCACTGTCAGCGGCGCGTAACCGCTGGTTGGTGTGCAAAAAAGACTCATCGGAAAAATTATGAGGAGAGGGATTTCACCGCATCATCGGTTAGTGCCGGGATGTGTTCCGTAACCGTCATTGAAGATTTTCCATCAACAATAACGTCCCCTTCGAATACCCAGACCGGTTCGAGGTAGTATTCCGTTTCGGCTCCGGCCTTGGTGTGATAGGCGAGATACACTTCCTTGATGGAAACCTTGTCTGAAGTGTTAGTGTCCACAGGAATCCCCTTGGTCTTCAATTCGTCGAATGCCTGTTCCGGTGACTTAACCGGGAATTCTTTATATGGCTCGTAATTCCTCCAGTTGGAATAATAATCGATTATGTCTCCGCCACCACCAACGGCCACGCTCAACTGCGATCCTTTCACTTTCAGGCCATTGAGCATTCGGCCATACCAGACTTCGATATCTTCCCAGACAACAGTATTGTTTCCGTTGTTACCCAGCTGATAGATTTTACCATGTTCTGTGCCGATACAGATCGCATCATCGGGCAGGAGATCGCGATCTGTAAGGAATTGCGTCGCAATCCTTATCGCTTCGTCATCTGTTGGGAGATTTCCCGGAACGTCAAAAGGATTGACCGTATGGGCACGGTTTGAGTTGGTAAACTCAATAGAGCCAGAATTATGTAGAATAACATATTTCGTCCCATCTTCCGATGCGATGCTGGAACCTTCTTCGACTTCCTTGATTTTTCCTGTTGTACTTATATTGAATTTCTGTGCGAGCGAGATGCTATCTTGTCGTGTGTAATGAGATGGTATAACTTGGTATACCAGAACCTTTTCTTCTGGGTTCGGTATCGGGGTATCAAGAACGATATTATTTGATACTTTACCTAACACGCTGTAAGTTGGATTATCAGATACATTCTCCTGTTGCACTGTGATTAACGTTTCACCTGCGGTAATATGAGAATGAACACCGCCCAATAGGGCAATCCCAATAATGATTCCCGCTAACAGCGAGATTCCCACCATCAATTCTTTCCTCATCACCATCACCAATCCCTTTGACAATTGAAATGATCCCAATAGATCGTATATTGTCCACTACCGTCTTTGGTCGGTTTGTAGAAAGATCCAAATCCCGGGAGATAATCATCACCTGATGGATCAGCCCACATGTAAGCTCCCCAGATCGAATCATCATTGATCGTATCTTTAAGCATTTTTTTCCATGCATCACGGATTTTCTCAGGTACGGGATATATCCCCGAACCAGTCATCCTGTCCGCGAATTGCGATCCCTGGTACTGGGCTTCCAGTCCAATGGTATCATAACCCATCAGGATATGGAGGCCGTTGAACAGGGATTTCCAATTATTCTGCATGCTTTGGTCCAAGACATGACATGAAAGGAGTGCAACATACTTCGCTCTGCCGTAATTCCCCCCGAAACTCAGGTTATTCGTGCGGAATAATTTATGATCATAATTGGCAGTTCCGAACATGATGCCGTCTTCCCACCCATGGCCGGCGTGGAATGCGAAATCTGCATTGTTCGCCATCGAATTTGCATCCTGATTGATGTTCCAGTATCTTGAACCGGTTGCATCATCAACAGGGTTTACAATTCCCTGCCAGACATACGACGAATAAACCGATCCTTGCTTGCCAACTATATTGGAATAGAATTCAGTTGCTGTCGTGTTAGCCCGGAACAAATCGGTATTACCTTCAAAACCATGATACAGCGATACACCATCGGCAAAAACGTAGTAATACCCCGTTACCGTGATATACCCATTCTTAGTTTCCGTGTCGCTTCCCCCTGCATTTGTCGCAGTCAGCTTAACGGTATAACTTCCGATCTCGTTGTAAGTATACTGCGGGTTCTGATCATAACTATCAACCGTTCCGTCGTTATCGAAGTCCCATTCCCACGCCGTCGGCGAGTTGGTCGACGTATCCGTGAACTGGACGGTGAGCGGGCGGTTGCCTGATGTCGGCGTGCCGGTGAAATCCGCGACCGGCGGGGTCAGAACCGGCGGGTCCGCGCTGATCGAGTCCATGTGGCCGTGCGTAGATGCATACGTCCACAGGTCATAGGTACTGTTTCCGGACAGCGTGGGTGTCGTTGACTTGACACTCCAGTCTTTCACGGCCTGCCCCGGGAAATCGATATACCAGTTCCCGAAATCGTACCATCGGTTCGACAGCACGAGATCGTAGTAATTGTATGCCGGTATTGCCCATGCACCGGACACGGAAGTCGCGCCGGTATAATTTATCGTCTGCCTCAGTCCCGAGTATCCCCCGGTACCGATGACGTCGAGGTAATACGTTCCCTGATAAGGGGTGTCACTTTTCACCGTGTAATAGGTTGTTGTGCCGACGACGGTTGTCCAGCCGGATTTGTTGCCGCTCTCGAACCCGCCGTTCGTCACCCGCTCTGTCGGGTCGATAACGAGCGGGTACTGTGCGCCGGCCAGATCGCCGGTGATGCTGATGATTTTTGCCTTCTTGTCCAGTCTGAATTCCAGATCAAATCTCTTACCGGTCGCATCAACAGCGAACGGTTTCGGCATGATAACGACATCCTCGCCGTTCACGTCAACGATGAGGTTCCCCCACCGGTCCGGGTTGATGTCGATGGTGCTGTCCTTCGCGTAATTGGTCACCTGTTTTGTGTACGGATACGTGATTATGACAGTGTTGTTGACATCGCGCGTTTCAACCGGGCGTGTCTCATCCGATTCGATTGTCACCCAGTCCGAGAGCTTGAGATCGTAGGAATAGCTGACTTTTTCCGGTGATTTCAGGGTTATTCGTTCCTTGATAAGGTCCCGGTACGTTTCATACTGGATCGTGTGGCCTGTTCCGGACGACCGCAGGTTCCCGGCATTCACCGGTCTTTCATCGAGGCCTGGCAGCAGCGGCATCATCCGGATTGATACCCTGCCGATGGTGTGGGTGTAACCGGCCCCTTCGAACGCAATGGAAGAGGTGTCGCTGACAGCCGCGCCATCGGCTCCGACAGGCACCGGAACGTCATGCGGCGTGAGCTCGCCTGCGTTCCGGTACGCGTTATCCTGCGCCATCGCGGCAGGGATTACCGCTATGCAAACCATCGCAACGATCCATACGAGGAGAGAGCGTCTCATGACACCCCTCCCCCGTCTGATATATTCAGATTCCACTCATGTCTTTTCTTATCAAGCGAGCCGGCTATTCCGGACTTCCCGGCCGTTCTGGTTTTTTCCATTCTGAAGCTCCTTTTTGTTCTCGGTACTCGGAGGCACGATCCAAAACTTCTTTGGCAGGGAAGTCGATTGTCTCATGCCTACGGGCAGGACAGGATTCATCTGAATTCCAAGGTCGGGTGAATCCCTCCTTTATCACTATTCTGGCAGAGATATATCATCAGTTTCTATATCTGCTGCAAATTCCGGATGGTCGCAACGCTTGATAAATTTTTTCATTTGAATTCGGATTATCAGTATAATTAGACCCATTTTATCAGTGATTCTTAAAATACTAAAAATGCTCCATCTTGTTTAGAAAGCAAAAGTATATAAACCATTAATAAATTAGCGAATTTCACACGGGAATTAACAGAATCTCCGCGCTTGTTTTTTAAGGCCGCGTATGCTGCCCCCGGATCATGCCGGCATTCTCTGCAATGGTTCCACCATGCACAGGACGCTGACCGGTATAGGTTGTGAACATTTCTTTAAAATTTTAAATCAGGTGATTATAAAATCCTGATTAAACCAATCTGCCCTCTTCGCGAGTCCCCATACAACGCACTGGTCGGGACTATCGCATTAAAATCAATAAGCCTTTTTCGCCGCCGCCAGCATATCTGTCAGCGACTCCTTCAGCGAAATCTCCGGCTGCCACCCGGTAACCTTCCGGATGAGCGAAATATCCGCCTGCTGGTAAGGTATCGGCACGACCGGCGGGTCTTCCGGAAGATCCACGACATAAGTCCTGCCGGTGATCTCCTCGACAATGGAGATGACGTCCGAGACGGCATGCGCAGTCCCCGAGCCTGCATTGAACGCTTTCCCGGAGCAGGTGGTGTCGAAATCCGGGCGGGACACGAGCGCCCAATAAGCACGCACAGCGTCGCGCACGTCGATAAAGTCACGGTACGACCGGGTCTCAAAAAGGTCGAGGTTCTTTCGGTCCCCCCTTTCGATCTCCAGGGCCTGCTTCACGATCTTCCCACAAACGAACGTCTCCGGCTGACCGGGCCCGACAAGGTTGAACGTCCGGGCGATCGCGACCTGTGCACCGCGCTTCGCCTGCCGCTCCAGCGCGACCTTCTCCTGCGCAGCCTTGCTAGACCCATAATCGCCCAGCGGCATTAGAGGGGTATCCTCGCTAATCGGCTCCCTTCCTGCATATCCGTAGACTGCCGATGAACTCACGACAAGGATCCGGCACACAGGGTTCGTTTCCAGTGCTGCATCCAGCAGGTTCTCAGTACCGGTAATGTTAGCCCTGAACAGGTCGAATGTCTGTCCGCGGTTCAGGCCGGCGAGATGGATGATCCGGTCGGGCCGGAGTCTGGACAGAACCTTGACAACCTGTTCCCGGTCTGTGAGATCGCAGGCAGCCATCCTGAGCTCCGGTCCCGGGCCGGTTTTTTTCGGAAGAGACCGTGCAATCCAGGCAATATCCCGTTCACCGGCAGAAATGAGATGACGAATGAGCGCCTGCCCGGAAAATCCCGTCGCACCCGTGACAAGCACAGTCATGGAAGGAACCGGTCTTTTAACCGCTCGAACTCCTCGATCGATCGCGCATAATCGTCCGGCCGGCCGATATCAAGCCAGTATCCGTCGAACGGGTAACTGAACACGTCAGCCCCTTCCCTGGTCAGCGCGATCATCAGCTGGTCGAAACCGAACGGTTTGTTCTTCGGCACGAAGTTGAGGATATTTTTCGAGAACGCGTACACGCCCATACTGACATCGAAGTGATAGACCGGTTTCTCCTTAAACTCGATGATCCGGTTCTTCTTGTCTTTTTCCAGAACCCCGAAGTCTATAGCGGCATCGCGCTTGTAGGTTGCGATCGTGGCGAGCGCCTTTTGGTCCTTGTGGGCCTGCATGAACGCCGAGTAATCGAGATCGGTCAGGATATCACCGTTCATGACGAGAAAGTTGTCATCAAGTTTCGGGATCAGGTGGAGCGGGCCAATCGTCCCGAGAGGTTCGGGTTCATGTGTATACGAGATCTCGAGACCGGTCGCAGTACTGCCACCGATATATGCGTGGATCAACTCGTGGAGGTATCCGGTGCAGATGGTGACACGGTTGAAGCCGTAGTGCTTCAGCTGACGGAGGATGACCATCAGAATCGGGTGGTCGCCGATCGGCATCAGGGGTTTTGGAAGCACGGTGGTATAGGGTAGCAGCCTGCGCCCCTTCCCCCCGGCAAGGATGATCGCCTGCATTCTGGTCACCTACACGGTATAAATCCCGGTCTTGTAAGAACCGGTATTGTCTTTCATCCATTCGACAGTCATCGAGATTCCATCCTTTAACGGGACATCCGGCTTCCAGCCCGCAAGGTCAAGGGCAAGCCGGTTGTCACAGATAAGCTTCATGACCTCGCTCTTCTGCGGGCGGACACGTTTCTTCTCGGTCATGATCTTTGCCTTCGGGTTCACCTGTGTAATGATCATGTCCGCAAGTTCCCCGATCGTAACACCCTTCCCGGAACCGGTATTGACAGTCTTCCCGATTGTCTTTTTACTATCTGCAAGCTTCAGGAAGCCCTGCACAGTGTCGGCGACATAGGTCAGGTCACGCACAGGGTCAAGCGAACCGAGACGTACTGTTTTGCCGGCGAGTGCCTGCGTGATGATGGTCGGGATCACCGCACGGGCGGACTGACGGGGACCATAGGTGTTGAACGGGCGGATGGTCGTGACCGGCAGACCGAACGAACAGTAAAAGGACTCGGCAATCTTGTCTGCACCGATCTTCGACGCAGAGTACGGCGACTGGCCCTGCAGCGGGTGCTTCTCGTCGATTGGCGTGTACTGCGCCGTCCCATACACCTCGCTTGTGGACGTGTGCACGACCCGTTTCACGCCGGCATCGAGGCAGGCCTGCATCACGTTAAGCGTTCCTTTGATATTGGTATTGACATAGGATTCGGGCGCGACATACGAATAGGGAATCCCGATCAGCGCCGCGAGGTGGAAGACGAAGTCCTGCTCCTCCACAGCTTTCTTCACGAAGAGCGCATCGGAAATGTCGCCGGCAATAACCTTCAGCCCCGGCGTCTTCTCATCGTACCGGCCCTCAAGCATCCCCCAGTCGTTGCGTGCATTGTAGTGGACGAACGCGGTGACATCAGCGCCGGAAGAGACGAGAGCGTCTGTAAGATGGCTGCCAATGAAGCCCCCGGCGCCGGTTATAAGCACCTTTTTATTCTGCCAGTTCATGATCCCTTCTTCCTGTACGTATTCACGAGCTCTTCATAATCTTTCTCTACCTGTACCATCAGCGTATCCCACCGGCCGCGTGCAAGAACTGTCTCCCGCGCGCTGGATCCTAGGCGTCTCCGTAGATCGGGATCCGATGAAAGCCGGAGGATGGCGTTTGCAACTTTCTGCGGCGATTGAGGGGGGATTAAAATGCCGTTTTCTCCGTCGGTGATCCATTCCGGTATACCACCGACCGATGTTGCTATGCTGGGAAGAGCGGTAGCCATCGCTTCAAGGATCGAGACGGGAGTTCCATCGGAAATCGAGGTTGTTACGAAAATATCGGCGGCACGATAATCGGCAGGCACGTCTGCATATGGTGTCTTTGCCATGAACACGACAGCATGAGAGAGTTTTTTCGATCTGACAAGATTACGGATTTTCTCCTCATCAGGCCCCTCTCCCTTCAGGGTCAGGAAAAGTCGGGGGTCTTTCTCATACGCAAGGGAGAACCCCTCGATCAGCGTCTCGGTATTGTATACCGGGAAAAACCCGCGGTTTGAAAAGATCCTGACCTTCTCTCCATCGTATTTGTTACCGGTACCTGCAGGAGAAAAGGCGCGCGTGTCGATACCGAACGGGAGATGCCGTACTTTCTCTGGCGGAATTGTAAAATCGCTGATGATCCGGTCGCGGATATTCTGCGAGACGGCATAGATCAGGTTGACAGACTCCAGCACTCTTTTCGTGTAATGCCGGATCAGCCGGCTTTTTGGGGGCAGGACGAGGATATCATCGCCCCATGCCGATACAATGGACGGGTGGAATTTCAGATCGGGGAGGTGGAACCCGTACTTCGCGATGAAATGGGCATGGATGAGATCGGGCTGCAGCTCTCGTACCAGTTTCTTTATTGAGAAATGGCGGGGGAGATATGAGAGGTAAAGGTTTCTCCAGCGCGATGCAATCACATGCTCGTTCACGCCGGCAAGGTCTATGCCCGATGGATCATACGTGACCAAGTGAACGTCATGCCCTTTCTGTGCGAAATGTTCCGCCCAGCGCTGGGTATGGATGCTGCGGGCATCGGCAATCAGAACAAGCCTCATCTGACTCTCTCCCTGCATGCAGGTTGTTGCATCGTGGCTCTATCAGAAATGATCATCGGTCATCCGTCCTTAAGCTGCGCAATCGCAACGACGGGTGTAGCCTCTGTTTCATCCATGAAAAACGGATAGAGCATGAGGGTGAACGGCTCATGCCCAAGACGTTTGTCGGAAAGATCTGCGTCCTCGAGGATCAGGACGGGCGGATCCCTGCACAGGAATTCTCGGTGACATGCACGCCCCTCCTCCTTGTGCAGGTGATTGGCCACCGAGATCGCATCGATCCCGAAGAGCAGAAGCGAGGGATACGCAGTGCGCAGGAACGTGACAATGCCAGGATCAATCACGGGATTTTTCTGGGCGTAATCCATGGGAGATGTAGCGCGGATCCGGCTGAGCCCGGTCCGGATCAGGATGGCCTGTGCATCCCGGAATGGGGCATGGTTGATGGAATCCAGATCGCGTTGGGTAATACACTGATCCGGTCCACAGGGGATGTCCAGGCAGTAGGAGGGATAATAAGAATTCTCAGGCCTGAGCAGGTCCCTGACCGTGGAACCTTCTGGGCAGAAATGGCGGGGAGCGTCGATATGGGTTCCTGAATGGAGGGAGAAACCTGCGAGAGAATGGTTGGAGATATCGCCGCTCACCATCGAACGGTGGTTTTTCATTGCCGGCGGAGGAGTACCAGGATAGAGCGGTGTGTCCGGTGTCACTGGGTAGGAAATACGGACGATCATACGAGGCTCCCGATATAATCAGACAATTCGTTCAGATCATGGACTGTTTTTTCGACACCATTCCGACCGGCAAACGGATTCGGCACTCCTGGCCGAATCCTCCCGATGAACCGAACACCTGTCTGCAGGGCGGCGTTCAGGTCATTGATCGCATCGCCGATATAGATGGTTTTTCCAGGATCCAGATGTTCCCATTCTACAAGAGCATGGATATTATCTGCCTTTTTTGCAGGCGAGCCGGAGATCCTGGTAAAGAAGAGGTCCATCCTTCTTCTCCGGATGATCTCCCGCAGTTCCTCTTCCGGAGTCGCGGATATGACGGACATGGGGATTGTTCCGGAGAATTTCCTGAGAAGTCCCCTGGCCCCGGGAACACAGGGTGCGGCGACGACAGCATCGATGACAAGCGAGGAGAAACGGTCTGAAAGTGCCTGGAATTTTTCATCGGTCAATTCTTCATGGAGGATATTTGTGTAAATATGCCTGAACTTTTCGAAGCGGGAGATACCGGCATTCATCGTATGATAGCCGACGATCTCTTTGATATGGTTGGGAGCGAAGGAGAACAGTTCCTGAAAAGCCCGGGTCTTGATGTCTACCGACTCGACAAGAACGCCATCGAAGTCGAAGATCAGCATCTGAATTTTTGCAGTCACAGGTTAACACTACCGTTTCTGGTTCATCGGTTATCCCTTTTTTGGAGAAGCGGGGCATCGTGACGGTTATGGGCGTCCTGCCTTTAAAGGGGACGGAAGTCTGCATGCATAAGAAAACTTATTCATTCCCGTTTCCGAATAATTATCCGGACTTTTTGTTGTCGTGGCATACCCATGAAGTTGTCTGTTTCCAATGTCGCATGGTATAACAACCGGATAGAAGAATTCATCCGATTCGTATCCGGGCTGGGGTGCAGGGGGATCGAACTCGGCCCGAGCATGATCTGGCCTGAACCGGTTCTGGCTCCTGTCAGTGAACGTCGCGCACTGAAAACCATGATTGCCGATGCCGGCCTCGATCTTGCAGGGATCCAGGCTCTCCTGTACTCGCGTCAGGATCTCTTCCTGTTCGGCGATGCAGCTGTCCGGGAAAAGATGCTGGAGTACCTGACCGGCATGATGGACCTCTGCGGCGACCTTGGCGGAGAGGTGCTGGTATTCGGATCACCACGGAACCGCAAGATCGGCAACCTGCCTCAGGACAAGGCCAGGGCAATCGCCGTCGGCTTTTTCCGGGAACTCGGGATACGAGCCGGAAAACGGGGGTTGTATTTCTGTATTGAGCCTCTCGGGAGGACCGAGACCGACTTCATCAACACGGTCGCCGAAGCATTTGCATTCATACAGGAGGCAGGAAACCCTGAAGGGCTGGGACTGCATATAGATACCAAAGGAATCATTGACGAACGGGAAGTGGACAAACCGTACCTTGCCGACATGTTTGCAATCGCAAAGCATGTACATATCAGCGAACCGGATCTCCGTCCTGTCGGTACCGGGTCGTACAATCACCGGCCCATCAGCAGGAAGATTCGCAGCAGCGGGTACAACCGGTTTATATCGATCGAAATGCGAAGGAACGAAGGTGCCGTGGAAAAAACCATCGCAGCCTCAGTTAAATACGTTCAGGACATTTACTGCAAAGGAGAACTCCCATGATCAACATAAAACCGCTCCTGGAACAAGTCCAGAGAACGCAGGACACCGGCCCGTCCCGGTATTATAAGGTAAGAATGGACCGGAATGAAAGGACGCACCCGTTTTCCGCGGAATTTGTTGAAAAGATCCGGAGCCGGATCGACAGCGATCTTCTGGTGACATATCCCGAACCAGGTCCACTCTACGATAAGATGGCGAATTTTTTGCACCAGCCGAGGGACCGGTTGCTCTTTCATACCGGTTCGGATCTCAGTATCAAGTCCCTTTTCGAGACCTATATCTCGCCAAAGGACAAGATCCTGCTCCACCGTCCTGGCTACGCGATGTTCTCGGTCTATGCAAAGATATTCGGGGCCCAGGCCGAGGTTCAGTTCTTTGACGCCGGTCTGAAGTTCGATTACGACGAGTATATCGGCAGGATCGACGGGACATTCAGGATGGCGGTCATGGAAAATCCCAACGGCTTTATTGGTACAGCACCGCCGGAAAAGAAACTTCGTGAATTTGTGGAGACATGCGAAGAGAATGGTGTCCTGTGCGTAGTTGATGAAGCTTATTTCCTGTTCCATGATGTGACCGCTGCAGAAATGGTTGACCGGTACGAGAATCTTATTGTTGTCCGTTCGTTCTCGAAAGCGTTCGGTCTTGCCGGCGTGCGTGGGGGATATCTCATCTCCCGGAAGGAAAATATTGCCAATGTTTTCAAGGTAAAACCGATGCATGAGCTGACGGCTTTTGCCATCCTTGCTATGGATACCTTGCTGGATCATCAGAAAGAGGTCGAGGTTTTCATCAGGGATACGAAAAAAGATCTGGCCTTCCTCAAGAAAGGGTTTAATGATCTCGGGATCGAGACCAGCGACAGTGTCTGCAATTTCATCGCTGCGCGCCTCGGTAAGTACATTCCGGTCATCGAGATCAAGGAGATCCTTGACAAGCAGGGAATCCTGATCCGGCGGCCATTCGAAGAGGCTCATCTCAATGAATGGGTCCGGTTCGGGACAGTGCCCGTCCCCTACGAACAGAAAGTTCTTGCTGTTGTCAGGGATGCCCTGGAGCAGAAGAGGAGGAGAGGTACCGATGCAGAAGTGTGAGTTGTGTGACGGAAACAGTTTCCATGTAATTGCTACGGAAATCCGGGAAGGTCCCGGCACTATCCTCCAGTGCGATACCTGCGGGCTCGTCTTTCAGGACATACAGCAGACAGAAAACGACCTTAAACAGTATTATAACGAGGAATATCAGAAAACGAATTCCCTGCGTGAAGGCTCTGTTCAGACCCCGAAGGAACACTTCGACGATAGTATCCGGGCGTTTAAGGCCGTTTTTGAACGCATCCGTCCATTCCTTGCAAAGGACAAGCGCGTGCTGGATATCGGTTGCGGGACCGGGGAACTCCTGTATATGGTGAAACCCCATGTAGCCGAGGCTGTTGGGATCGAATTGAACGAGGATTTTGCGAGGTTCATCCGGGACGATCTCGGCATCACCGCGTATGCGGAAGATGTCAACCGGATGGATTTTCCCGACAGGTCATTTGACCTGATCTTCTGCATCATGACCCTCGACCACCTTCCGAATCCCCTGGAGACCCTGTCCACGATGAAACGCCTGCTCAAGGATAACGGACTGATCTATATCGAGGTACCCAACCGCGGTGAGGCCCTCAATTATTTCCTGCCTGAACAGAACAGGAAACGCTTCAACACCTTCTTCTGGCACAGGGCGCATTATTTTTACTTTACGAAAGAAACGCTATCCGGAATGCTGAAAAAAGCAGGTCTTGCTGCAAATATCTCGTGCCGTCACCAGTACACGCTTGTGAATTTCCTGAACTGGTACTTCTGCGGGACCCCACAGAAGACCTTTGTTGACGCAACATCGAAGTCGCACCTGTTTGCCGGAGAATCGGCGTTCGAAAAACGGATGAACGGGCTTTTAGACAAAACCGAGAAAGAGTTCCAGGCAATCCTTTCCGATACCTGCACCGGAGATTCGCTCTGCTGTATCGCCAAACATTCAGGGAAATGAAATCATGAAGGTTTTACTCATCTATCCGAATATCCGCGGGATGAACATGCTTCCACCCGCTATTGCGCTCTTTACCGCAATCCTGCGAAAGGAAGGGCACGAGGTGCGTCTGTTTGATTCGACGGATTACCCGAATCCTGAGGATACGACATTTGACAGCGACAAACTCAAGGAGATCAACCTGAATGTCCGGCCGTTCGATGACACCAAGTTAAAGGTCTCTTTTATTGAAGAGGACGTCTTTGAGGCTTTTGAAAAGTGCGTCACCGGTTACAAGCCCGACCTCATGATCATCTCTCTGACCGAAGACATGTACCCCATCGGCCTGAGCCTTCTCAAAAGGACCGGGCACTTGAACATACCCACACTTGCCGGGGGCGTATTCCCCACATTTGCACCTGAAGTGGTATTAAGTAATCCCGAGATCGGGATGGTCTGTATCGGCGAGGGAGAGAACGTTGTCCGGGAGGTTAGCAACCGGCTGGCGGAAGGAAAATCCTGTGAAGATGTCCCCGGCCTATGGATCCGGAAAAAGAACGGGATTATCAGAAATCCTCCCGGGCCACCTGTCGATATCGATAACAATCCCCCCCTTGACCTCTCCATCTTCCGTCAAGGGCGCCTGTACCGCCCCATGCAGGGAAAGGTCTGGCGGATGTTCCCGCTGGAGACCCACCGCGGCTGCCCGTACCAGTGCACGTACTGCAACTCCCCCTCGCAGCAGAAGAAGTACAAGAAAGAGACCGGTTCCAACTTTTTCCGTAGAAAATCCTTTAAAAGGATCCGCGAGGAGATCATCCACTTCAGGGATAATTACCAGGTAGAGGCATTCTACCTCTGGGCGGACACGCTCCTTGCATACACCGATCGCGAGTTCGATGCCTTCATTGCCATGTACTCAGAGTTCAAGATACCTTTCTGGTGCCAGGCCCGCCCGGAACAGATCACCCGCGACCGTATCCGGCGCTTAAGGGAAGTTGGCCTGTTCCGCATGGCTATAGGGATCGAGCATGGCAATGAGGAGTTCCGCCGCAGGGTGCTCAAGCGGCACATGTCTAACGAACTGATCGTCAAAAATCTTAAAATCCTGAATGAGGAAGGGATCCCGTTCAGCGTCAACAACATCATGGGATTCCCGTACGAGACAAGGGAGCTGACATTTGATACTATCGAACTGAACCGGCAGATCAACGCGGACAGCATCAACGGGTACTCCTTCAGCCCGTTCCATGGCACACCACTTCGGAAGATCGCAGAAAAGGAAGGGTATATTTCCCCGGATCTCATCGCTAGGTCTGTCACCCGCCCCACCATGCTGAACATGCCGCAGTATCCCCCGGAACAGATCGAGGGAATGCGGAGATGCTTCGTTCTCTATATCAAGCTCCCGAAAGAGCGATGGCCCGAGATTGAAAAGGCAGAAAAACTGACACCGGAAGGGGATCGCATCTGGAACAAGCTCCGTGAAGAGGCGCGGCAGTACTTTACCGAATGGTAAAAATCCCGGTTTTTTTAGGAGATCCCGTCGAGGTGTTTTTTCAGCCAGTACTCTACCTGTGGGATCTGCCATTCGTAATCCACATCGCATCCGCCCCATTGCATGAGCGGGTAGATCTTCTGTCCCATCCACTTCTGGGGCAGCAGGCCATCATCGAGATGCTCGAGGCACTGCGGCCTGACAATGGAGACGCTCATATCCGCAAACCAGACGTCGCCCTGTGAGTCCCGGTCACAGTTCAGGGTCTTTGGATCACCAAACGTTTCGAAGGGCACGAATGGGTGCAGGAGCCCGTCGGGCCCTACCTTCCTGGCACGCAGGGGGCTCCACATATTGTAGCGGGAGACCGTTACTGCAGAGTCATAATCGGGATGCGCCCGGAGTGCCTCAATTCCTTCATCGATCGTTTTTGCCGTGATTGTCGGTGCATTGCAGAAGAGCAGCACCATCAGTTCGATATCCCTGCCGGATATCTTCCTTATGTGTTCGAAACCGTGGACGAATGCATGTTCGCCGAGTGCTTCTTTGGTGCAGAGCTCCGCGGGACGGTCGATGATGTGGGCGCCATATTGCCTGCCGATCTCCTTGATCTTCGCCGAATCTGTAGAAACGTATATGGCATCGATGTACTTCGAGCGTTTTGCCGCAAGAAGCGGGTATGCCATTAAGGGTTTCCCAAGAACAGGGTAAGTGTTTTTGCCAGGAAATCCGACGCTTCCTTCCCTCCCGATCATGAGTGCTGCTATCATAATAACTCCGTTGGTATTCCGGCACTGTTTCAGGATTGCCGGTGTCCCTCTTTTACCCAGGCGATCATTCTTTTCAACCCCTCTTCGAGGTCGATCTTCGGTGACCAGTCGAGGTCCCGCCGGATTGCTGAGATATCGGCATACAATCCGAACTGGTCTGACGGTGTCGAACCGTGATACCGTACGGGATAGGTGTCGCGATCCCTGCCGAAAAGACGGATCTCGGCATCAACAAGCTCATGCACGCAGGTTTTCTTTCCCGTGGCAAGGTTGTATGTCTTTTTAAAGGAGGCAGGATTATCAACAGAACTGCACCAGGCATCGACAACATCATCGATATAGATATAGTCCCGGAAACGATTCCTGTCCCCCTTGACGAGGATCTCCTCGTTTTTTGAGAGATACGCAAGGAAGATGCTCACCATCCCCTGTTTCAGGTTTTCCATATTCTGTCCGGGACCGTAAACGGAGAACATGCGGAACACGGTCGTATCAAGCCCTTCGCTAGCATAGTGGCGAATATAATGTTCGCTGGCCACTTTCGATATCCCGTAGAAAGAGAGGGGCAGGCAGGGATCCGTTTCCCGAACGGGCAATCTCTCCGGGTTACCATAAACCGCCATGGAACTTGCATACAAGAACCGTTTGACCTGGTTCTGCATGCTCCATTTCAGAAGCATCAGGGTTGCTAGCGTATTGACCTTCAGATCAAGATCCGGGTTCTCCTGCGACACTTCCCCGGAAGACTGGGCCGCAAGATGCATGATAACGTCGAAACCTTCTGATGGAAGGAGGGAGAGCGTTTCGGGATCAGCGATATCGGCATTGATGACATTGCATCCTCCAGGTATATTCGTGGCAAAACCGGTCGTAAGGTTGTCAAGGACAGTTACCAAATGGCCATCGGCAATGCACCTGCGGGCGAGATGAGATCCTATGAACCCTGCTCCTCCGGTTATCAGGATTCTTTTTTTCATATGATGTACCTTGTACTGAAAGTTATTTGTATTCAAAGTCCATTTCAGCGGGCCTTTGGGCCTTTTCCTTCTCTCAATTTGCTAATCTCGTTCTCCCGGAACGGGCACCGATCGCAGGACGGGATCTCGTGTGCCCGTCCCTGTTTATGGATTAAACGGTAGCGCTGTTCCTGAACACTGTTCCAGGCCTCCCTGATGCTTGTTGTCCGGACATTCCCAAGGCTCATTTTCTCAAAAATGTCCTGGACACAGGGGAGGATGTTCCCGTCCTGCGTAACCGCCATCCTCTGCCAGATCTGGGGGCATGCCCAGTCAGAAACCCGTCCTGTGTGATCCGGGTTTTCCTCTTCGTCCCTCATATCAAGGTATGCGACTTCATCAGCAATGGCAAGCCAGAAATCCGCGTATTCCTGCTCCCTGCCGATCATCTCGGGAACCATGACTGTCTGGATCCTGATAAATGGTTTTTTCCCTGAGATATCGTCACGGATCTTCCGGAACTGCCTGATATTGTTGACCACGGTCTCAAAATGAGCCCCGATGCGGTATTTCTCGTATACCCCCTTTTCAATACCCTCAAAGGAGATCGAGATCCGGTCAAGGCCTGCCTCGATGAGCCTGCGGGATACATCCGGAGTGAGCCGGACCGCATTCGTATTGAAATACACGTCGAGAACACCGGCATCTTTTGCCTCCCTGACCATCCGCGGGAGATCCTTGTGGAGAAGGGGTTCACCGCGGAGCGTGAATTTCAGGGAATACAGCTTATTCTCAGCTGCTTCCTTGACAATCACTTCCCAGACATCGCGCGACATCATCCCGTATCTGTACTTGTTGTACGTATTCTCACAGAATGTGCACTTCAGGTTACACAGGTTCGTTGCCTCAATATCCAGGTGAAGCGGAAACGGGCCGGCGCAATAGTTCTCCGGCCATTCATTCCATTTTTTCCGGTATTCACGATACCGGAGATCGTCGCGGTCGACAACACTTGTTCCGGCAATGGTATGAAGGTTTGTGTCTGCTTTTGTCATTTCCCCGCAACCTTCCCTTCGTTAATATCTTTCTGGACCGCTTTAAGGCAGTCAAGAATACCCTCGCTGATATCCACGTAGGTGGAAAGGTTGACCCGCACGGGCACGTCGGCTTCAAACGAGTAAGGTGTCATTACGTAATGGCGGGACTGCTCGTGGGGAATATAGTTGATCCGAATTTCCTTCCCCAGTATCTCCTGGATCATAAAGAATAACTCTTTTACTTTCATCCTCTGGTGGCCGGTTATCAAGACGGCCTTGTTGATGAACTCATCACTCATCGCGATCCGGACGGTTTCACGTGAAGCATCCGATATGTGGATATATTCGCGTTCTGAATCGGGAGAGCTTACGTAAGTGAACTCCCCGGTAGTCAGGAGCGCCCTGCACATGATATAGATGAAGTTCCACTGGTTCGATTCCCGCCCATAGAGACTCCCGTACCGGAGGATCGTGTAATTCAGGCCATATTCTTCGTAAAACGTCTTGCAGAGGGATTCGCCGGCCTGTTTTGAAACGCGGTAGAATGATCCACGGCTACCCGCCGTATAGGCAGAACTGGCGTACATGAACCGGGATACCTTGTTTTTCATTGCAGCTTCAAGGCACTTTGCCGTCCCGACAACATTGACTTCCATGGATTGTATCGGCTTGTGACGGGCTTCATCGATATCGGCAATCGCAGCCGTATGGAAAACGACATCGCATCCATTCATTGACTTGGTCAGCCGTCCGAGATCGAGGATATCTCCTTTTATAAAGGTAAATCCGGAGGACTGCTGGACATCATTCTCTTCTGAATTGGATCCGTGGAAGTCTTCGATATCGTAAGCGACTGTAGGAATTCCCCGTTTCACCAGTTCCTTAATCAGGTGACGCCCGAGAAATCCGGATCCCCCTGTTACAAAAGCTTTCATGGTTCTTTTGTCTCCAGTGTTTCTACCAGATTATGCACGGCTTCTAACTCCATCTGCCGGCGCGTTTCAAGGGTATTCGAGGCGATATGGGGCGTAATGATAACGTTTTCAAACGAAAGGAGTGGCCCATCATAAGGTTCTTCTGACTGGACATCCAGGCATACAGCAGAGATACGTCCTGTGGCAAGAGCTTCGGTTAAGGCAGTTTCATCTATAAATGATGCCCGCGCGGTATTTATGATTATCACGCCCTTCCTGCATAAGCTCAATGTATCGCGGTTAAGAATAGGTTTCTGATTCTGTGCAGGAGCTGCATGGATCGTAATGATATCGGAAATAGCAAGAAGATCCTGCAGGTTATCCGACTTTACCCATTCCGGTGGCAGATCTGCTGTACTCCATGGGTCATGCCAGATCACCTTACAGCCAAAACAACTGGAAAGGGCAGCGACCCGCTTTCCGATCCTCCCCATCCCTATGATCCCAAGAGTCTTTCCCACTAACATGGAACCCGGCAATACGGAATGGTTCCTTCCCCGCACGAGCCGGTCGTACTGCGGGATATTCTTGGTTGCTGAAAGGATTAGCGCAATAGTATGTTCTGCAACTGCAGGAACCGGTGCATCAGGAGTATTCCGTATCGCGACCCCGAGCTTTGCCGCCCTGGCCGAATCAATGTTATCGGTTCCGGTCCCGACGCGGGAGATTAGCCTGAGCCTTGGGCAGGCCTCCAGCACATCCGCTGTATAATGCTCGGTCCCCGCGATTGCCGCATCAGCATTTGTAAGAGCCCTGATGAGATCTCTGCCCTCCAGCCGTTTCCCCGTTGTATTGATAAAAACAATATTAAACCGTTCAGCAAGGATCCGGTATGCCTCCCCATTCAGGTCAAAGGAACGGATTGGCAGGGATAAGCTGAATTTCCTGACCATGGTATATACTTGGGCAATGCATCCAATAAAGACATGGTTCCACTTAACGATGAAATCCCAAAAGGATTTAATCGCGGATTCTGACACACTATACTGCCAACCGCCGGGTCTGATCCAATGACTGATCGTAACAAGAGGACAATTTTTCTGGTCTCTGCAACGGAACCGGCGATTGATCGCTTGGGAAAAACCTGCAGGCCGGACAAGGTTTGTTCATGGGTCTATCTGGGGGTAAGCGTAGCAGGATCCAGAAAGATAGAGCGGGAATTGGGAAATAAATTCCATCGTCTCTTTATCGGCGATTTGCTGCAGAAAAAGGCGCAGGCTGCCCGCGAAGACTATATTGATTATACTGCCCGCCTGTTATCTTCAACCGGGAGCCCGATCTGGTTTCTCTCTTCGCTGTCTGAAAGAAATCCTTTTGTCACCCGGTTCCTGCTCCACTATTCGTATCTTGAAGTTGGAAAAGAGCTGGCTTCTCAATCCGGGTGCGAAGATCTTGTTCTTTTCTGTGAGGCCGATTCTGTCCTTGACACTCTTGCACACATACTCTCTCAAGATACCGACCGGGTTGTTGTAATCTCCCATGGAACCGGCTTATTTACGAGCCAGCTTTATCGGAAAGCGGTAAAAACGATAAAAAAGGGGTGGTTTTTTACACGGTTTGCGTTGCGAATTGCCGGAGCGCGGTTGTTTCGCCTGTTGAAAGGTCCCATTACGCAACACGGAATTACAGACAGATACGTTATCCTTCACAGCTGGACCGACAGCAGGGCATTTCCAGCTCCAGGCAGGTTTGCCAACCCTTATTTCGGAGAGATCGGGCCTGCTCTTGAGAAAGAATGGCCGGCCTTCATCTATCTGGCTGATATTCTCCCGTCATACTGGTATCCGAGGGCCATGTTCCATCTCCTGAAAGCGAAGCGGAACATCTGTCTGATGGAGGAATTTATCTCGTTAAACGATCTTTTCAGGGCTCTTTCCACAGCAGCTGCAGAATATCCTGTGCCGACGGATATCCCCCTGTTCAGGAATCTCGATGTATCAGGAATTGTACTCGATGAGATCGAACGGGATCGATCGGATACCAGGGTTGAACAGACAATCCTCAATTCCTGCATCGCCAGAAGGCTGTGCAGGCAGTATCCTGTGGGGTTGTTCATCTATGCTTTTGAACACCATACATGGGAAAAGATGTTCTGTAGTGCCATAAAAGAGGGAAAGTTTCCGACAGCATTAGCAGCATACGCTATTGTATTCGTCAACAGGATGTACACATGTTACTCCCTTTCTTCCTATGAAAAAGCAACTGCCCCGCTCCCGGATGTTATCTTTGTCAGCGGGGAACAGGGCAAATCGATGCTCGCCAGTTCGGGATTTGACGATAATCTTATCCGAGTCGGGGGGGCTGTCAGATATCCTAACTTCCTGTCAGGAACCGTCACGCAAAGGAATAGGAGCGCCAGAGCAGGGAAGATTCTTCTTGCCCTTTCCGGTGAAATAAATACCTCGCTGGAGCTGGTATTGAAAGCAATGGAGGCATTTACACCTTTATCCGGCACACAGATTACCATCAAATGCCACCCTACAATACCCTATTCTGTACTCTCACGATACCTTCCTCCTCTTCCAGAGGGTTTTTCTGTAACCGATCGATCGATTGCCCAGCTTCTTCCCGAATCTGATCTTGTACTCTATACGGAATCAACAGTATGCGTGGAGGCAGTAGCTGCTGGCGTTCCGGTATTACACGTACGTTCGGATCATTCGATCGATATCAATATTTTTGAAGATGATCCATCAGTTCCGTCCTGTGCAGACCCTGCTGATATCCGGAAGCGATCAGAAATTATTTTACAGGGGGGACAGGTACTCCCGTCTTCGGATCTCGTGAAACAGCTTTTTCTGCCTGCGGATACAGAAGCAATCGTGTCCC
Organism: Methanoregula sp. PtaU1.Bin051; assembly: GCA_002067895.1. GTDB lineage: Archaea > Halobacteriota > Methanomicrobia > Methanomicrobiales > Methanospirillaceae > MVRE01. The sequence continues at coordinate 56,360 of MVRE01000019.1, forward strand.
AGCTGGTTCAGCAAATCCGCAGAAAATAATGATGACTGACGGATTCAGTCAACGGTTCATCGGAAACGCTTAAAGACAAGAAGCGAATCCTCTTCTATCGGGTTCTTGGTCTCCCCGCCAGAGATTGGTCTTTGGCATTTGATAAGAATGAATCCCTGCCGGTTGAATTCGTACTCCCAGAACCGTGGGTACGAATGCCCCCATTCATAGATATCCAGAATAACGTAGTGCCTGCTCAGGTCACAGATGGAGCGGACAATATCAAACGAAGGGTGGACAAGCTCGACGGTTGCCCCCATGGTATAAATCAGATCGAATTGTCTGCCACTGGCTGCAAGCTGTGGGAGAACAATCTCAAAACTGCCGATATACAGGTCAAGGTCTTTCAGATCAAACATCTTCTTGCCATATTCTATTGCCCTTTCCGAGATATCCACGCCCGAAAGTCGTGAATACCCTGCCTTTTTCAGTTCCCAGAGATAATACCCGCAATTACATCCAAGATCGAGGATCTCACTTGTTTTTTCTGCTCTCAGATCGAGCTCGTTGATCAGGATCCGGATTTTAGGGTTATAAGTATTGTATTTATCATACCCGTGCGGGTCTCCCTCACCCTGCATTTTCCAGTGTTCTCTGGAACGGTATTTAAACGGGGAAAGACGGAAAAAAATACGGGGGCAGAGTGAGTTGATTACCTTTGTCAGGTACTGCCGCTTTGTAAATATGGCTTTTAATCCCATCCTGATATCCTCGGTAACGGATTATGTATTCTGTAATCTGATTTTCATGAGTTAGTTGAATTTCCGGCATGCTGGAGCTGGTAATACCTAGCATATATACCTTCATTATGAATCAGTTCAGCATGGGATCCCTGTTCAATAATAACTCCTTTTTCGACCACGAATATTGTATCTGCGTTTTCAATGGTGGAGATGCGGTGGGCGATTACAATAAGCGTGAAACGGTTCTTTATCGCGGCTATTGATTGCTGGATGATTCGCTCAGACTCTGAATCCAAGGCGCTTGTGGCTTCATCGAGAATTAAAAGTTCCGGTTTCTTGTACAATGCTCTGGCCAGAGATATCCGCTGCTTCTGGCCTCCGGACAATTTGACTCCCTTGTCACCGATAACCGTATCATATCCTTTCTCAAAACCTGTGATAAATTCATGGGCATGGGCGAATTTTGCCGCTTCAATGGCTTCATTATAGTTGTTAAGATCTGAGCCATAACATATATTTGCAAGCACGGTATCGTTCAACAGGTAACTATCCTGGCTGACGAAACCGATCTTATGGTGGTAGCTTGATAAATCGAAATCCTTCAAATCCCTGCCATCGATTGAAATGGTTCCGTTCTGTGGCTCGATAAGCCTGATGAGAAGATCGACTATTGTGGATTTTCCCCCCCCCGATGCACCAACAAGAGCAACCATCTCATTCTTCCTGATACAGAAGGACAGGTCCTTTACGACAGGTTCATCGGCTTTATACCCGAATGTCACGTTCTCAAAGCAGAGCTGGTTTTCGATTCCTTTAAAGGCAGTTTTACCACTTTTGATATTCTGAGCGGATGCTGTCTCAGATAATATTGCATCGATCTTTTCGAGACTTGCCAGTTCACCGGCGAGTTCATGCCTCCGGGTATTCAGCTGACGCAGGGGATCGGTAAGACGGATCAGGATGAAGATGAAGACGAGAAGCAGGGGAAGGGAAAGGTGGAGATAGATTGCCGCGATGTAGAGGATGGTTATTGCAAGACCGAATATGATTACCTGAAATACTGTTTCAATCTTAACCCCGTTCATCACAAAACCGGTATTATTATCGATATACTCATCGGTCAGTGAACGGAGTCTCTCTCTTTCCGTCGGTTCGTTGGAAAAGATCTTAATTAATTTAAGGAGGTTCAGCCGCTCATTAATAAATTCAGTGAGCCGGAGACTGATCCCGACTGTCTTTTCGCCGAGTTTTTTTGACCGTCTGATGAGAATATTGAGCAGATAGAAGCAACCCAGCGAAATGAGGAGGCAGAGGATAGTCATCTCGATGGAGATATAGAGAAGCATGATGCAGTAGATCCCGATAAAAAAGAGATATGTCAGAATCTCGGTGACCACAAAAACCGAGGTTGCAGCATATTCGGACTCCCGAGTGATCAGGTCGATGAACTGACCGGATTTCTGGTTATAGTGGTACGTAATGTCTGCCGACAAAAGGTCTTTGAATAATGTATTTTTCAGATCAGAGCTGAACCTGAACCAGATCTGTGTCTGCACACGTTTTTTAAGGTAGATGATGCACTGCCCGATGAGAAAGAGCACAGCCATAACGATAAGGAGGTTCTGGAAATTCAGTTCAATGTGTAGAAAAGAGAAGCCGGTTTTTAAAAGCGACCAGAGCGTCCCGCCGGGCTCATTCGGACTGTTGATCAGCTGGAGCAGGGGGACGAGAGCACCAAGGTTGATCGCCTCGAACATCGCCCCGATAAGTGCCAGTATGGAAATAACGATGATTTTCGCTTTATATGGCGCATAAAATTTTTTCAGCAGGGCAAAATCGCGAAAATCCATGCAGGGCACCAGGATAGGATGATTGGATCACCATTGATTATACTTAACAGAATAAATCCTTTGGGTGACGAGATCCCCGTATCAACAATTTATATCATGATGCCAAATATCCTTATGATGGGTGCAGAGATCAGTGCCATGGAGGTTGTTATATTTTGCGGCGGGCGGGGAACCCGGTTAAGTGAAAAAACCCGGGAAATGCCAAAGCCTCTGATTGAACTGGGTGAGTACCCTGTCCTTTGGCATATCATGAAAAATTACTCTTTCTATAATCTGAACAGGTTCATTCTTACTCTTGGGTATAAAGGCGACATGATATCAGAATATTTCATGTATAAGTACAACCTCACCAGAAATTTTTCTATCTCAACAAAAAAGATTGTCCCCCCGGTATGCAAGGACGGATGGGATATCTCTTTTATCCAGACCGGCCTGGATTCCATGACTGCCAGACGTCTCTACCTCTGCAGGGATGCCATCAGTCACTACCCATTTATGGCAGCATACGGCGACGGCGTTGCCGATATGAACATGGAGAACCTGATAAACCGCCACAGGGTTTTGAAAAAGGATCACGGGGCGATCGCAACAATCACGATTACAAGGCCCTATTCGAAATACGGGATTGTCAGGCTGAAAGGAGACATCGTTGACTCTTTCCGGGAAAAACCGCTCATGAATGAATATGTCAATGTCGGATACATGGTGCTGGAGAAAGGCGTTTTTGATTATATTCGGGAAGACGAAAATGTGATGTTTGAAGAGACCCTCCAGCGGATAGCCGATGATGAAAAACTTGGATATTATATCCATACGGGATTCTGGCACGCGATGGATACCTACAAGGATTACGTCGATCTGAACAGGATGTGGACGGAGAACCCCCAATGGAAGATATGGAAAGACTGAACTTCTGGAAAGGAAAACGCGTTCTCGTTACCGGTGCGACGGGCGTTGTCGGAACAAACCTTACCAACCGTCTGGTAAAATACTCTGCGGAGATAACTGCGGTCGTCCGGGACTGGATCCCCCAAAATCGTATGCTTGGAACCTGGGCATCTGCAGATTCGCCAGTTATCCTTGTCCGTGGCGGACTTGAAGATTTTAACTTTATCGAACGCGTGATCGCTGAGTATGAATGCGAATATATCTTCCATCTTGGGGCCCAGACTATCGTTCAGGTCGGAAATGCCTCGCCGGTTACGACGTTTAAGGCTAATATCGAGGGAACATGGAACCTGCTGGAGGCAGCACGGATTGTCCATCAGTACGGTTCGCAGATTAAAGCGATCTGCGTTGCATCTTCTGATAAGGCCTATGGAGAGAGTACAACCCTCCCATACACCGAGGAGATGCCCCTTGCCGGGCAGCATCCCTATGATGTATCGAAAAGCTGCACGGATCTTCTTGCACGCAGCTATGCAAAGACTTATTCTCTCCCCGTCATGATAGCACGGATGGGCAACATCTATGGTCCGTACGATCTTAATTTCAACCGTATTATCCCGGGTACAATTAGGCAGATCCTGAACAATGAACGGCCGGTAATCCGGAGTGACGGCACCCCGATCCGGGAATATTTTTTTGTAGAGGATGCTGTGGATGCATATCTCACGATGGCCATGAAAGCCGGCTCTGTTTTGAATGGTGAAGCGTTCAACTTCAGCAGTGGTGAGAAAAAGCGGGTTATCGATGTTGTCCGGCAGATCCTCACCCTGATGAATTCCGACCTGGAACCAGTTATTAAAAAAACCGGCAGGAATGAAATACAGGATCAGTATCTGTCGATTGAGAAAGCGAAACGAGTATTGCTCTGGAAACCGACATACACGCTCAGTAAAGGGCTTCCGGTGACGATAGAGTGGTACAGGGAGTTGTATACATGATTCACGGTGTTGATATCATCCCGTTAAAGACCATTATGGATGAACGCGGATACGTCCGCCACATGATGAAATGCACGGATCCATACTTCAGGACGTTCGGGGAAATCTATTTCTCGGTTATTTTTCCCGGTGCTATCAAGGCATGGCATGTCCATCGCAGAATGGAGCTGAACTATGCAGTAATATCCGGGAATATTAAACTCGTATTATATGATGCCAGAAAGGATTCTCCGACATACCGCGAACTGCAGGAAATTTTTTTAGGAGAAAATAACTATGTGCTGGTAAAAATTCCGCCTGAAGTTGTGAATGGTTTCAAGGCGATCGGGAACGAAAAAGCGATTGTCGCCAACTGTTCGACAGTCCCGCACGATCCGTCGGAGATTGAGCGTATCGATCCGTTCGATCCGGCGATAGGGTATAACTGGGATATCCGGCATGGGTAACCGCTGACTGTCTTGGTTTCTTTATGATCCGGAAACAACGAATCTGTATTACCGGTGGAAACGGTTTCATCGGTTCGCACCTTGCCCGGACACTCTGCGAAGCCGGTTATGAAGTAGGTATCATCTCCCGGCAGGATCCACGGCGAATTCCAGAGCCTGCTTCCAGTGAGAATCCCCGGATATTTCGCGGTGATATCAGGGATTATGCATCTCTATCCGGCATCATGAATAAGTTCATGCCAGACTGCGTCCTGCATCTTGCAACGTACTATGCAGTCGAGCATAAAGCTGATGAGATAGGCGTGATGGTTGATACCAACGTGAAAGGGACGATCAACCTTCTTGAGGTAGCAAAAAATTTGCAGATCGGGAGGTTCGTTAATACCAGTTCCTGTGCAGTATATCATCCAGCCGATATCCCTCTTTCAGAAGGTGATGCGATCAGACCCCAGAACCTTTATGCTCTGACCAAAGTGCATGCAGAGGATGCATGTTCTTTTTACTCAGAAAACTACGGGATTGATTCGGTTACGTTTCGTCTGTTCCCGCCCTATGGTCCAGGCGATCATGAACGCAGGCTCATTCCGTATGTAATCCAGAGTCTGTCCCGTGGTATAAGCCCTGCTCTGACAACCGGTAACCAGAGATGGGATTTTGTCTATGTCGATGATATTGTCAATGCTTATCTTGCAGTGTTGGACTCCCCCTCTGTGTTTGACGGTCATAAAGTGTTCAATATCGGCACTGGTCAGCCGTACAGCATCCGTGAGGTCGTCGAACGACTGCGTTCGCTGGTCTCCCCTGATACAGAACTTTCCTTTGGCACAGTGCCGCACCGGAAAAACGAGGTCTGGTTCAATTCCGGAAATATCGCACTCGCAAAAACGGAATTAAAGTGGGAGCCCTTAATCGGGCTGGATGAAGGACTTTCCCGCACGGTTGAATGGTTTACCCGGAAGACTGGTGATGGAATCAATTAGAAACCCGTGGGGGAATCATTGCCAATCAGCTCCGAAGGAGATGTACTGACTCGTATGTCGAATGATGAAAGTGCTGACCCCCTCGTTTCAATCTGTATCCCCACCTACAATCGTGCAGGTATGCTCGGTGATGCAATCGCGAGCGCCCTTGGCCAGACATACAGTCGCATCGAGGTCATCGTCGTTGATAATGCATCGACGGACAATACTGCAGAAATTGTCGCTTCATTCACCGATCCACGGTTATCTTATATTAAGAATGAGAAGAATCTCGGACTATTCGGGAACTTCAACCGGTGCATAGAAGTCGCTTCCGGCAGCCTGATCCATATCCTGCACTCCGACGATACAATCGAGCCGCAATTTACGGAAAGAAGTGTTGCCTTTCTCCGGCGGAATCCAGCGGTTATGCTCACGTTCGGATCAGCAAAAATCCTGAGGGATAACCAAGTGGTCGGTGAACTCAGCTTTGCCGATAAAGATATTATACTGGCTCCACCAGACGGATTCCAGCTATTGCTTTCTGAACGAAATTTCATTATCTGCCCATCAGTTATCGTGAGGAGGGAGTTGTACGATGTTGTGGGCAGTTACCCGGTTGACCTCCCTTATTCGGCAGATTATGCACTCTGGCTGAAAGTCGCTAGGAGTTATTCTATCGGTTTTGTCAGGGAAGCTGTAGTACACTACCGCCAGGGCGAGCACTCTGAGTCTCACAGGCTTCTCTTCTCTTCACCTGACGGTTACTTCGACATGATCAGGATTTATCATTCGACGATACGGGAGTTAGGAGACCAGTATAATTCCTACCGGAAAGAGATGAATCAGGCGCTCTGGAGGTTTATCAAGGATTGCCTGTATGCGTCTGCAACGCGATGTGCTCAGGGGATAGATAAGGGAAGTGTCTTTCCTTCAATGTATATAGGAGCTGCAATCAGTGGATGGTCTATGATTCTAACATCATCAATTACTGACATATGTAAAAAAAATTTGAAGATCTTTGGTATTTTGTTATTTACGCTACTAGTTACTACTCCTGGTTTAAGACAAGTCATCTATAAATATTTAAATAAATCAAAATCGGTCACTGTTTATTGAACTTTAATTCTATTTTTGGATTATTGATTACGTGGCTTTGTAGAATTCCTCAATGACAATCAGAACAGAAATCCCCTTCCTTAATCTTGAGAGGTTATAGAGGATCACCTTGATTTTAATCTCCTTGACCTGGAGTCGGTATTTTCTTGCTTTCAGGGATTCCCCGAACTTTCTTTTCAAGACGGAGAACACGGTTTCGACCTTAATCCGTTGATAGTATAGTTCCGGATCGAACAACACCCTCATTCTTCGGCGGTAATAACCGGAGATCCGTTTCCTTTCTCTCTCCCGGATCGGGATGAGCGAACAAGAGTTCAGCGTATCCCGGATCAGCCGGTGGATCTCTTCGGAGTCGTATCCTTTGTCCATGACATAGAGGTCAGATGGTCTGGATCTGTGACATTGTTTGAGGAGAGTTTTGGCATGA
>MVRE01000020.1 GCA_002067895.1 Methanoregula sp. PtaU1.Bin051
AGAGTAAGGAGGCACTGTACCTTAGATCTTTTGGTCACGGTTTTACTTCTGAGAACGTAGCTTTTCTACAGAGCCGTTATTCTGATATACTGCTGGCTGTGAAAACATTTCTGCATCGTTTTTTTTTGGCGAGATATGCGTCTGATAATACAAAAGAATGATGATCTATGTATATGAGTGGCCGGATCGTATTTGCAGCGGGATCAATTTAAATCACTTTCCATTGATGCAAATGACCCGGTCATTGTCTTTTAAGGATATTGACTCAAATAGCAGGTTCTCTTTGAATGTCTTCTAACGTACAGTTCGGAAGTATTAAATATATTTGATTTAGTAAAGTTATTATAAAGCTTATTTATTCCGGAATAAAAACAATGAGGTTTTTTCAAAAAATTGACCGAAAGTGAAATTAACCTATGTACTCTGTTCTTTACGTAGATGACGATCAGGTTTTGTTGGATCTCAATAAGATTCATCTGGAAATGAACGGTGGTTTCTCAGTTGATGTTGTTCAATCTGCAGAAGAGGCCTTGGATAAAATTGCCTGTTTTTCCTACGATGCAATCCTCTCTGATTATCAGATGCCCGGGATGGATGGCATCGAGTTGTTAAAAAAGGTCCGTAAAAAATTCGGGAAGATCCCGTTCATCCTGTTCACCGGGAAAGGGCGGGAGGAGGTTGTAATCCAGGCAGTAAACTGCGGGGTAGATTATTATATCCAGAAAGGCGTCGACCTACCGGCGATGACTGCCGAACTGACATATAAGCTCAACCGCGCCATCGAACGCCGGCAGATCGAGAACGCCCTGCGGCAGTCCCGCCAGCAGCTGAAAGACATCATCAATTTTCTTCCGGATGCCACATTTGTCATCGATACCAAGGGATCGGTCATTGCCTGGAATCATGCAATCGAAATGATGACAGGGATTAAAAAAGAGGCCATGATCGGGAAAGGGAATTATGAGTATTCGATCCCGTTTTTCGGTGATCGAAGACCAACTCTTATCGATTGCGTTCTTAAGGATTATCCGGAAATTGCTTCCGACTTCCTCTCGTTCGAGAGGTACGGCAACAAACTGTTTGCTGAGATGTATGCCCCCTGCCTGAAAGGGGGAAAAGGTGCAAATATGTGGCTCACTGCCGGACCGATCTATGATTCGCAGGAAGTAGTAACCGGTGCGATTGTCTCGTTCCGGGATGTTTCCGAGATCCGGAAGCTCAAGCGCGATCTCAACAGGTCTCATGAGATGAACGTGGGATTCGGAAGCCTGCTTCCAGTCGCGATCTTCGAATGCGACGGAGAGGGGCGGATAACGTACGCCAATAATATGGCATTCGAATTATTCAGGATTGAAAAAGAAGATCGCGGACAACCAATCCGTATCCTTGATTTTATAGCACCTTCGGATCGCGAATTTGCCGACCGGGGGATCAGGCGAATCATGGCCGGTGAGAAACTTCAAAACAGGGAATACCACCTTATGCGGCAGGACGGAACGATATTTCCGGCTCTTGTATGTGGAGGGGCGGTTGTTGATCCTGAAACCGGGCATATCACCGGACTGCGTGGCGTTGTTGTCGATCTGACCGCCAGAAAGAATGAGGCAAAGGCGCTACAAGAGAGCAAGGAGCGTCTCCAGCTTGCTGTAAGGGCAGCCGATATCGGTCTTTGGGATGTCGATTTGAGTACCATGACCGTACAGGATCTGGGCGCTTGGATCAATCGTAAAACAGGTTTTCCATCTGATCCGGATCGCATAACCGTGAACAAATGCATGGGCCTCATACATCCCTTAGATATTCCAGGAGTGTTTCTCGCGTTCAGGAACTATACCAAGAAAAAACTGCCTCTTTTCGAAACCGAGTTCAGGATTAAATGCAGTGACGGGAGCTGGAAATGGGCCCTTGTACAAGGCAAAGTGATCGAAACCGATAAAAAAGGGCTACCCGTCCGTATAACCGGAACGGTCAGCGATATTACCGGAACACGGGAGCACCGCCTTCCGAAAGACACACCCGTTATCCCATCAACAGGATCGTCCTGATTGGTTGTAATGATTGTTTAACATACAATTAATCGCCAGTCGGGTATGGAGTGTCTCAGGCAGATAAGGAAAATAGTGCAGATTTACTCTCTGCCCGACAGGACAATCAGCCTCATTTATTCCCCCATATCTGTTTCCAAAGGGGTCACCAACAGCCGGAAGAATTTGGTCGAACAGGATATTCGAACAGGATATATTATTTCAACAGCTTTTTTCCAGATGAGAATGCCTTTCCGGTCACCGTTCCCATGGTATAATATTCAGAATTTACAACATCAAATCCAAGGGGGTTGATCTTTTTAAGGACAGGTTTTCCATCTGCGTCAAGTACCGATTCATCGATCTTTACATCCATAATCTGGCCGATGAACAGAACATGAGAGCCAACATCGACTTTCTGGGTTAACCTGCATTCGAGAACAACCGGAAACTCCTTGACAAACGGGGCGTCAACAAGTGTTGACCGTATAGGGGTGAGGCCGGTTGTTGCGAACTTGTCTGTGTCTGTACCGGATGTTATGCCGAAAAAATCAGCCTCTGTAATGAACCCTTCTGACGGAATGCTGACGGTAAACTCCCGTTTTTCCATCAGGTTCCGATATGTATACCGGGAAGAGCGGATCGAAACGGCAATCGCAGGGGGATCTGACGAACAGAGGCCTCCCCACGAGGCGAGCATGGCATTGGGTTTCCCTTCATGGTCATAGGTACCGACAACTAAGACCGGAAGCGGATATGCGATTGGGCGTGCGCCGAAGGATTGTCTCATGACGGGATATTATTTGCCCACAGACATAATATTTTGGTGCGCAGTTATTTCCAATCCCAGCTAAGCCCGGCAGCATCCTTTCTGTCTGGAAAAGAATCTATGGCGCACTCAGTGCTGTATTGACTGCCGCACAGAGTTCTGTTCTCCGGATCGGCTTCGTAAGATATTCGTAGTAAAGAGGAGAATAAAGTTGCCGTTCTTCCTCAAACTGAGGTTTGCCGGTAATCATGATTACCGGAATCTCCTTTGTGTCGGGATTATCTTTTATCGCTTTCAGTGTTGTCCAGCCATCCATGGGATGCATTATGAGATCGAGAAGAATGAGATCCGGGGATATCCCCTGCAGCATCTTGAGGCACTGGATGCCTCCCGAAGCGGTGAGGGCCGTATGTCCCTCGTCAGCAAGGAATATCCTGAATACATCAGCAATATCAGGATCATCGTCAACAATCAGGATTGTGGGCATAACCAAGCACCGGAAATGTGTAGTATCAAAGTATTGGTAAGAAGCCTGTCATAATTGTTTCTTATTGCATGCGTTCGGCGGTAGTATAAAAAGAGAGGATATGAGGCGGATCTATTTCCTCCAGCGGTGGAGGAGTGTTATCCCCATAAGAAATATTACAGCTGACAGGAAAAGCACTGGAAGTGGCAGAGGGGTTCCCGCCCGGGTTGCTGACGGACCTGCAGGACCCGCGGATTCAAGAACAATCGAAACACTCGTATTCTGGCCGGCAACTACCGTAACGGATTTTTGGACGGTTGCATATCCATCAAGCTGTACGGTAACGGAATGATTTCCGGCAGATAGGCCGTCAATAGTTGCAGGAGTAATTACAGAGACATTGCCATCGATAAGAACCCGGGCCCCCGCAGGAGAACTCGATATTGCCAGCGAACCGACTGACGGGATAAGGATGGCGTTCACAACAGTTGTACTGCCGGATCTGACCGTTGCAGATACCGAAATCGGGTCGTACCGGAAATGCGAAATGGTCAGGGCATATGTTCCCGGATCCAGATTATCGATTGAGAGCGGGGTCTGTCCCTTGTACTGATCGCCAATTACGACCGATGCGCCTTCCGGAACTGAGCGGACCTCAATGGTCCCGGGCAGGGGTGCGGTCGTTGCAAGGGCCAGTGCCGGTCTTCTTAATGTGACCGAGAGCGTGCTGTATTCGCCGCTTCGCAGCCGTGACCTGTCTGCCTGAACCGTTGAGACCCAGACGGTATAGGTCCCTTCGTCCAGTCCCCCGATGATCGCGTTCGTAGCCCAGTCATAGCTCCAACGGCCGGTGCTGTCTACGGGAACCCGTACAAGCCCTCCCTGATCAGCCGGAAACGTGATGTCGTTGATGGCAGCACCGTTCACCGGCAGGTTTGGCCCGGTAAGGAACAGGTACACATCCATGCTCCCATAGGAATAACCGGACAGTTCAACGGTATCGCCCAGAGGGGCTGTAATACTTTCCGCCACAGCTGTTCCGCTGAGCAGTGGACAGAGTATGATGATTGCTGCTAATATGATCCATCCCGGGGATCTTCGTATCTGCAATCCCGGTGTGCCTGTTTTATCCGGCCTGTCCGGTTTGGAGCTGGTACTGCGTTCTGTTTCTGTCCGTGAATACATAATCGTGTCCTTGTTCCTGTCAGTATTAAAATGCATCATTCCAATGTACGCCGGTAGGTCGTAATGCCAAGCAGGATTGCAACAGCTGAGAAGATTAAAAGCGCGATTAAGTCGGGCGCAATCACGGAGAGCCCCTGCCCGCGGAGGATGATGCTCCGGAGAGCATGCACTGAGTACCACTCCGGGTTGATGACCGTTATCCAGCGCAACCAGTCCGGCATGCCGATTGTCGGGTAAAAGGCACCCGACGTCATGAAAAGGATCAGGTTGAAAAATGCGGTTGTCGAAGCGTATTCCTGCTGGTTATTGAAGCGGGACGCAATCGAGACCATCAGGCTTGTCACACCGACACTCGCGATGAAGATTACGATCAGGACGAGCAGGAAATCCTCCATGCTCCTTATAATGACACCAGTAATCAGCGCTCCGACGACGAATATGATGAGCCCGGCAAGGAACGCGCGGACCGTCCCGCTCGAAATCATGCCGAGGATGATGCTGGAGCGCTTGACCGGTGTCACGAGGTAACCTTCATGGATTCCCATCTCGCGGTCCTTGATAAGCGCTATCCCCCCGCCCATCATTGTCGTCATGAAAATGGCCATTACAATCACTCCGACGCCGAAGAACTGGATGTACTTGATATCCCCGTAGATCTTGTTGACCATGATCGTGTTACCGGCCCCGAGCCGGGCAAGCGCGCCCCGTACCCCCGATTCAATCAGGGTCGGTGTCATGTAGTCAGAGCTGTCGACATACAGCCGGACCATATTGTCCTTCGAAATTTCTGATGGGAAGACAACGACGCCGGAGATCAGGGCATCTCCAAGCGCGCGTTTTGCTATCTCTTCGTCCGTGTACACAGTCACATCGAATAGGCGGGGATTATCAGCCTGCGAGAAGTACCGGAGTTCTTCAACACCATTTACATAAAGACCGGTTTCGGTATACGGGGGCCCTTCCTGCACGACTCCTATAGGGATGTGGGTGATTGTGCCGCCCATTGCATTGCCGAAGATGACAAGATACATAATCGGCATCAGGAGGGTGAACACCAGCACGAAGGGGTTTCCCAGGAATTTCTTGAAATCCCGCTTGAATATCGCGACAGCCCCCCGTATCATCGCGATCACCCTTGTGCCTGCGGCTGCGCGGTTTCATTACCGCCATCATCCAGCTTCCTGCCGGTCAGGTAAATGAAGACGTCCTCCAGGGACGGCGACCGTATCGAGATGGATCTCATCGGGACGGCCAGCTGTTCGAAAGTCGCAAAGATCCCCGGCATCACAAGACTCCCGTTCTTTGCCCTGATGACGATCTTCTGTTTCTTTGCTTCTGCTGACGTGACCTTCGGGATTGCGGAGATTGCATCCACCAGAGCGTCCGTAATCACATCGCAGCCGATCTCAATGATATCCCCGGATGGTATCAGCTGTTTGAGGTTGTCTACCGTATCAAGAGACACCAGTTTTCCCTTGTCAACGAACGCGATCCTGTTGCAGAGCTTCTCAGCTTCGTCCATGTAGTGCGTTGTTAAGATGATCGTGGTCTTCTCATCATTGAGCCGGGTAATCTGCTGCCAGACCTCGCGGCGGGACTCGGGGTCGAGCCCGATGGTGGGTTCGTCGAGAAAGAGGATGAGGGGATGGTGGATAAATGCACGGACAATTTCCAGTTTCCGTTTCATTCCTCCCGAAAACGTCCCGACCGGCATCTGCGCACGGTCAGATAGCCCTACCATGGCAAGGAGCTTCTGGATCCGCGTATCGAGGACGTCTTCGCTGACGTTAACCAGTTTACCGTAAAATTCGAGGTTGTCATACGCAGTCAGCTCGACATCCAGCGTGCTGTTCTGGGGGCACACCCCGATAATGCTCCGGATCTGCTCGGGGTCTTTTGCTATATCGTATGTGTCAACGCATGCCGTGCCGGATGTCGGGGCAAGCAGGGTGGTCAGGATCCGGATCAGCGTGCTCTTGCCGGCCCCGTTCGGGCCCAGAAGGCCGAATATCTCGCCGCGTTTTACCGTGAATGTCACGTCATCGACAGCGGTGACAATGCGGTTCTTGTCACGGAATATCTTGGTCAGGTGGTCAATTTGGATGATGTTTTCACCGGATGAGACTGCACAGACCTCCTGATCTGCGGATCCATGGTCCTGCCCGTATGCGCCTGCCCTGCGTTTCTCCGGTTCTTCCTGCCCGGGTATTCCATTCATCTGCGGATCCACGGTTCAGTCCTCCGGAATCTTTTCAAGTACTGTTCTGAGATCCTGCAGTGCCCGGCAGAGGATTTCAAGATCGCTGGTCTCCAGCGAGGACAAATCGTGTCCGATGTTTTCCTTTATCAGAGCAGCCATTGTGGAAAGCCGCAATTGCCCCTTTCCTGTTATCGCGATCCGGATTACCCGGCGGTCTTTCGGATCCGGCTGGCGCCTCACAAAACCGTCCCGGATCAGGGAATCCACAAGAGCGGTCATATACGGCTTGGAGATATAGAGCCGGCGTCCGATCTCGGACATGCGCTGGGTTCCGTTTTGTGAGAGGATATGCAGCAACCGGAACTGGGCGCCCTGGATACCGGTAATGCCATGGCTTTGCTTGAGGATCTTATGCCGGTATAAGGGGATTAACGAGAGGAGGTGCCCTGCTGTCCGGTCGATCAGCTCTTCGTCCACGACAGATCAATTGCATGGTTCGCCGTAAAGGCTATTAGTTCTTTTTGTGAACTGTTTTAAAATCAAACTATTTCAGCGATGAAACCAACGCAGACGATAAACGGTTTCATCCTGAATACATTCAGCTTTCTGGTTAATTCCCTAATCGTTTCTCTTATGAGCTTCTCCGTTCCATCAGTTTGTGTGATGCGCGAGCCGCCGGTCAAGAAAATCCTGTACTGGTGCGAACAGTGCAACATCCCGCTTCTTGGAAAGAACTGTGCATGCGGTGCGGTGGGACGGAATATCCCCCTTCTCCAGCCGTACGATGTACGCCCGGCGCTCGCTGCCGATATGGGCATGATCAGAAACCTTGTAACGGAAAGATTCGGGAACATACCAGTCCCGAAGATCCTCCTTCTCAATAAGACCGGGGGGCTGGATCGTGCCGATCTGGTCATCGCAAACGGGTACCGGTTTGGCTGGCTTACGTTTGACCCGGTCGACAGGAAACACCGGTTTGACCTTGCACCGGAATCACTGCCTTTTATCATCGGGCATGCTGAAAGGGGGATTATCGATCTGGAGGCAACGGTCGGCCCTGATGCGACCAGAGGCAGGATCGGAGGTAAAAAATTCGCGATCGGTTCCCCCCAGCAGGATGGCATTGTCATCGTTCGGCTGCGGAATAAGTACGGGACCGGCTCGGTTTCAGCCGGTTTCATCCGGGTAAAGGAGATCGGTATCGTTGAACAAAAAACCGTACCTGACCCCGGATGGGACATCGCAGTCAGGCAGAACAGGTTCCATCTGAAAAACCTCGAACGCAATGCAATCCGTTCCATCCGCCACCATATGGAGGATCGTCCCACGGTCAATGTCTCCTTTTCCGGAGGCAAAGACAGCACGGCCGTCCTGAACCTGGCAAGAAAAGCCGGCGTGAATGATGCATTCTTTATCGACACCGGTCTCGAATTTCCCGAGACCGTTGAATTTGTCAAAGCACAGGGCATCGAGATTGTCCTCCCAGTAGCAGACTTCTGGCAGGCTGTCGTGAAGGCAGGACCTCCAGGCAAAGATCACCGCTGGTGCTGCAAGCTCTTAAAGCTCCGGCCGCTCAAGTTGTACCTCGCCCGTATCGGCCCCTGTGTCACGATACAGGGCAACCGCTGGTATGAGTCGTGGAACCGCGCCGGTCTTGATGAGACCTCTCAAAACCCGGACAACCCTCTCCAGCTCAATGTCTCTCCGATCCGGAACTGGCGCGCTCTCGAAGTCTTTCTGTATCTCTGGTGGCAGAAAATCCCGATCAACCCCTTATATGATATGGGTATCGAACGGATTGGATGCTATCTCTGCCCAGCTATGCTGGAGAGCGAGTATGAACAGTTAAGAAAACTTCATCCGGCCTATACAGAACGCTGGGATTCTTTCCTTGAGTCATGGGCTGAATCCCGCGGCATTCCGGATGTCTACTGCCGCTGGGGGCTCTGGCGCTGGAAGGCCCTCCCGAAAAAGATGCGGGAACTGTGCAGCACGAAAGGAATTGAACTTAATGAGGATTTTTCCGTGAAAGCAACAGTTGGTACACGAAGAGCAGGAAATTGTGTGAGAAAGGATGATGCAAGTATGAAAACGGCAGCAGACAGACATCAGGAGACATATGCGGTTGAGACGATACGAAAGGACTTCCCTATCGTATCGGATCTCGTCTATATGGATAACGCAGCAACCAGCTTTTCCCCGGAGCCGGTCGTACAGGCGGTTGTCGAGTTCGAGCACCATTACCGGGCGAATGTAGGGCGGGGTGTTCACCGGCTTACCCGGATCGCATCCCAGCGGTACTGGCATGCCCACGAAAAGTTGGCGCAATTTGTCAACGGGTCCGGCGGGATTACGGTTTTTACGAAGAATACAACCGAGTCTATCAATATGGTTGCCGGGGGTATCGCATGGAAACCCGGGGACAGGATCGTAACAACGATCCTCGAGCACCATTCCAACCTCCTGCCATGGTTGAGCCTGGTAAAAAAGGGCGTTGAAGTGGATATAATCGGCATCCATGAGGATTATACACCGGATCTTACAGCTCTTGAAAAGGCGCTTGGGAAGGGTACACGGCTTGTTGCAATAACCCACGCATCAAATGTTGTAGGGGTTGTCACACCGGTTAAAGAGATTGCGAAGATCTGCCATGAGCATGGTGCCAAGATCCTGATCGATGCAGCCCAGACTGTCCCCCATTTGCCCGTAGATCTCGGTGCGATCGGGTGTGACTTTGCAGCATTCTCCGGACACAAGATGTGCGGCCCTACGGGGACCGGCGTCCTCTGGATGAAAGAACCAATACTAGAACCATCCATTGTTGGCGGGGGGATGGTCGAGACAGTCTCAAAAACCGGTTTTGTTCCGGCAGAAGGTTATCAGAAATATGAGGCCGGGACTCCCAATATTGCCGGCGGGATCGGCCTTGGAGTTGCTGCAGATTACTTAAACACTATTGGCATGAAAAAGATCCATGCCCACGAACAACGGCTTACTGCAAAACTGATCGACACGCTGAAATCAATTGATCGAGTGCATGTTTATGCCCCTGAATCTGCGGATAAACGGATCGGTGTCGTCTCTTTCACCATTGACGGGATTCATCCGCATGAGGTTGCACAATACCTTGATGAAAACGCGGACATCATGGTGCGCTCAGGCCATCACTGCTGCCAGCCCCTGATGGAATACCTTGGACTCCCCGATGGCACGGTAAGGGCGAGCCTTGCCCTCTATTCAACAGAGGATGAAGTCGACCTGATGGTTGCGGCTGTCGAAGATATCGTGAAGGCTAGATAGATTGAAGGCTAGATAGATACTTTGGATTATGAGAATCCATTCTGCAGATCCGCGACAACGCTCCTCTGTAACCATCGGGACCGTCGTTGATATCATAATAAAAGAACACCAGCGCGGCGGCAAAACAAGCCGGGGCACTGTACAGGATATACTTACAAATACGTCGTTCCATCCACACGGTGTTAAAGTCCGACTCAGGGATGGAAAAATCGGGCGGGTGAAGTCTATCATCACGGAACCGTGATGAGATCCCGCTTATCTGCTATTTGCAGAAAATAAAAAAATATTGTTTTGCAATTTTTCCATCCAGCGGGGGTGTCTTAAAACCCGGATTCTTTTGGAAAATAAATTTTTCCCGTATATCACACGGTGAACTTGGCCATTTCCTGAGAGACGGTTTCAACGATCTTATTGATATTTTCAACAACTTTGTTGATCTCGTTGATCGAGGCCGTTGCCTCCTCGGTGGCAGCAGCTGCGTTGCTTGCCTCCCTGGTAGTATTCTCGATCTGGTTCCTGACTTCCTGGATGCTTGCCGTGATCTCTTCTGTCGTGGCAGCCTGCTCTTCAGCTGCCGCAGCGACCTCGGAGGCCGCGTTTGCAACTTTTTCCGAAGCTTCCGTGATCCTCTGGAAAGCGGTTAGTGTCTCGGCAGACATCTGGGATCCCTTGCTTACAAGCTCCTTGGAATTCCCGGTCGCTGATGCTGCGTTCCTTGTTGCCGTGTTCAGCTCGTTGATCATCTCTTCTATCTTCTCGGCACTTACACGCGATTCCTCGGCAAGCGACTTGACCTCGGAAGCCACGACCGCAAAGCCCCGGCCGGCATCACCTGCACGCGCTGCTTCGATCGCAGCATTGAGAGCGAGGAGGTTTGTCTGATTAGCCAGATCCCGGATCAATTCGACAATCTTCGTGATATCTCCCATCTGTTTTTCGATCTCTTTGACAATCTCAAAGACAGTCTCTGCAGAGGCAGCGATATCCCCCATATCCCGTTCGAGATTATGGGCGAGCTCTGCACCGCCTTTTGCCGCATCGTTTGTCACCCTTGCCTGCTGGGACACGTGCTCCATACTTGTAGTAATTTCTCCCACAGCGGAGTTCATGTCCTCCATTGCCTTGAGTACCTGTTCAATGCTCTGGTTGCTCTTTTCAGCGTTCTCGTTGACTTTCTGTGCATTAGCTGCTATCTGGTTGGCACCGGTGGATACTTCGTTCAGGCTTGCAGCTGCCTCCTCTGCAGTTGCTGAGAGATCCGATGTCTGTTTGCTTACAGAGCCAAGAGATGCGGATACCTGCGTTCCGATGTTGTCAAGGGATTGCCGGAATTTCTTGAAGTCCCCGTGGACTTCGATCTTCGGGTCGAACCGGGCCGTGAAGTTGCCACCGGCATACTCTGCCGATACACGCATGCCTTCCTGCAACGGTCTGACAACATGATCCATGGTCTTGTTCATGCCGGCAATGATCTCCCAGTATCCTCCCTTGAACTGCTCTGCATCGCCACGGACGGACAACTTCCCTTCAACAGCAGCGCGGGAGAGCTTGTTGGACTCTGCATTGACGGCACGCAGGGTTTCGATCACCTTTTTTATCGGTGGGATCATCTCGTCCTTGTCATCGCGGGGTTTGAGGTTTCGGGACAGGTCGCCATCCGCGACCATGTTCATGGTGCCGAGGATATACTTCTGGAATTCCGATGCAAAGAGATCCAGGGCGTCTGCCATCTCGCCGATCTCATCCTTGCGATCCATGTTGAGCCTGCTGGAGACCCGTCCCTGGTGGAAGTCCTTGATCCCCTGTTTGACCTTTCCAATCGGCTCTACAATATTCCGTGTAAGGTACAGGGCCAGCAGCAGTGCTGCCGCAATACCGATGATTGTGAAAATCACAAGGAAAAGCGCAGCGGTGTTTATTGTATCCACCGAAGTTTTCTGGATTTTTTCCAGATTTTTGTCATTCAGATCAATGATCTTCTGGAAGGAATCCGTGGTCTGGGTTCGTGCCACGACCAGCGGCGAACCGGCAGCGAGCGCCTGTTGGACTGCGGACTTCTTATTAGACCGGGAGTCCGCAATGAGCGACTTCAGTTCGGCCACGTAGGTGGGATATACCGCGTTGAAATGTGCAATCTCGGCAAGGATCTCCGGATCCGTTACACTTTTCTGATATTCGCTCATCGTTGCGCGGATTCGTGCATCAGTCTCTGTTACTGTCTGGTCGGTAACTCCGTTTGAAAGACCCGCCGCGTCAATATAGAACTGCATCCGCAGCTTCTGGAAATCCTCTTTCAGCGTCCCGATTTTTTCTAAACCAACGACCTGATTACCGACTACAGAATCTACACTGCCGGCGGTATTGACCAGATTCACGTAACTGTATAAAGCAACGAGAATCAGTATCGCGACTACTACCAGGAATCCACCCAATAGTTTCTTTCCTATCTTGATGTTATCGATGGACTTCATCTCTCAGACACCCGGGGATTGGAAATACGGTTTGAACCCATACCTGTTCCCCCATTTCATTGAATACCGTCGTGTTTGGAATATGCCAGTCAAATTTGCACTATTATGTGCTGGCAAACAACAAGATAGCAAAGTGATAGTATAAAAATCTTCCTAATATGAGATGTGTGTTGCACAGCAAATGCGAATGCTTTATTATTTAGTATTCTAAAATGGTGGTGAGCCCGAATCTGATGGAAAGATACCAAGACGATATTGCGAGGATCAAGGTGGCACTTGCCGATCATCCAAAGGGGATGAGCATAACAGATATTGCAAAGAAGGTCGGGATCCACCGCAACTCTGTTGCCAAATACATGGATATCCTCCATATCCAGGGGGCTGTTGACGAGTACAAGGTCGGTACGTCCAAGCTGTACTTCCTCACGTCGCGGCTGCCGGCCCGGGCAGTCCAGAAAGTTTGTACGCGCCCCCTCCTTATTATTGATAAAAACGCGGTTATCACAGATACCAACAAATCATTTACCGACCTCGTCGGTATCCCCCGCGACAGGATCCTCGGACTGGCGTTTGACTCAGTCCCGGTGAAAATTATCGAGGCCGGCAATGGAATTCAGGTTATAAGAGCGGCACTGAGGGGTACCGAACAGCATGTC
Organism: Methanoregula sp. PtaU1.Bin051; assembly: GCA_002067895.1. GTDB lineage: Archaea > Halobacteriota > Methanomicrobia > Methanomicrobiales > Methanospirillaceae > MVRE01. Next base: position 13,072 of record MVRE01000020.1, read on the forward strand.
GTTGGCAGGGTCACACATTCGGCAGGGCACCAGCATGCAGCAACCCTGCTTCTGGAACCGGTCGTTTTTGAGAACGGCAAGCCCGGTGCTGCACTAATCATCGAGGAGCACGAGTTCCACGTTCCGGGCACTGAAACTGCCACAGCCTTCTCTGATATTCTTAACCTCCTTGATGAAGAGATGGAGTATGTGATCCGGCATACTCCGGACGGAATCATCCGTTTCGTGAACGGAACCTATTGCAGGGCTGCAGGAAAGACCAAGGAAGAGCTGATGAACCAGCCGTTCAAACCGCTCGTTTCAGCAGAAGATGCAAACAGGATCCAGAAATTCCGTGTATCCCTCACCCCGGAAAATCCTGTCGGCACGATAGAGTTCAGGGCCGTCATGGCCGATGGCGAGATCCGCTGGCAGCGGTGGACGGATCGCGCACTATTTGACGAAAAAGGGGTGCTGATCGGATACCAGTCCTGCGGAATGGATATCACCGAACTGATGATCCTTAAACACGACCTCCTCAAGTCACAGGAGCTTCTGGATGATGCCATCCAGAAACGTACGGTTGAACTCAGGGAGATCAACAGGCAGCTCTATGCCGAGATTTCGGATCGTGACAAGACTGCACAGCATTACCTCCTGATGCAGTTCATCATGGAGAACGCTTTCGACATGGTTTTCTGGGTAAACAAGAACGGCCGTGTCCAGTATGCCAACAAACGGGCTTGCGAGCTGCTGAAATATCCGATGCATGAGCTCCAGAATATTCCTTTTTCCGCAATCCTCCCCAACTATGGCAGCGATCTCTGGAAAGAGCAGTTAAACCGGACTAAGAACAACCAGTCGATCCGCGGCAGCAATGTTGTGATGATCTCAAAAACGCGGGAGGAGATACCAGTCGATATCGTTGTCAGGCAGCTCATATATCACGGTGACGAGATCGTGTGTTGTTTCACCGGATTATCACCAGAGTAAGATCCCTTACCCTCGCTGCTGGCAGGATAAAACCCTTCCCTGAACAACAGACAACAACCAAGAGAAGAAAAGATGCGAGGGAAGGGATTTGAACCCTCGAACGCCTGCGCGACAAGGCCCTCAACCTTGCGCCTTTGACCTGGCTTGGCAACCCTCGCACGTGCCATAACAAAAAGGTTGTTCATCTAAAATAAGTTATCCTTCTTAAAAACAGGTTACTGTGACGAAATCCGGCGTGTGTTTAACATGTTCGGCATTGATGCATCGCAAGCAGGAATGTATATCTATATACATACACTACCTGTCAGCTATGTGGTCAGACATCATCCACGAGTTTTCCGACTCCCCGTCGCAGAGCAGGGTCGTCCGGTTCCTTCTCGAAAACGGGTTTGGTGTCAATGAAGACGGCAGGATCAGCTGCAATGGTATCGAGATCCCTGCAACGGCAATTGCCAAGGCAATCGGATCTGACCGCCGCGTAGTCGATTCGACTGCCCGCCGGATCCTTGACCTGCCGGAACTCCGGGACATTTTCCTCAATATGCGGGCCACCCCTGACCTCAGCCATGTGGCCGAAGCGCTCGGGTATACGGTGATCACAGTCATCCCCAAGAATGCAAATGAACGCGGTATAGTCGGAGCGGCCGTAAAAGTGCTCTCAGAGCATCTCCTCCCCATCCGCCAGATCTTCGTGACCGACCCCCAGTTCTCGGAAGAACCCAAACTCGTTATCATCATCGAGGAGCCGCTCCCTCACGGGATAATCGAGAAAATCCGTGCACTCCCCCAGGTGAAACAGGTCATTATCTGATCCTGCGGGATACAACAAACCTATCGGTGACAGAGGATCTCGACATCAAGGGCAAGCCGGTATATACGATGCCGGATTTTTTTGTTGAGGTAAATTGCAGAAGCCAGCGTGTCGTGGATCGTAACCCGCCGGCTGCCGGCAATAAGATTGTCGGCATGGGCAACAAGCTTCTCCTCAGCGGTTGTCGGCAGGCACTCCCGTGGCAGTAGGTTGAGAAGGGAACATTCATCGGCCGTAAGCCCGGCGCCAATATGGCATTCTACGATCCTCGCTACAGATTCGGTAATGCCCAGCGCCCGGCACAGTTCGGCCCCCGCCTGTGCATGGCCTATTGAATGAGTACTCCCGCGGCCGATATCGTGGAGCATGGCTCCCGCTTCCGCAAGTGTGCGGTCAATGAACGGGCAGTCTTTGGAAAGTTCCAGCGCACAGGAAGTTACCGCACGGCAGTGCTCGATCACGCCTTTGTCGCAACCGTGTTCCCGCAGGAGGATCTCGTAGTCTTCAGGAAGATTCGGCATGGCCGATTGAATCCCTGATCGCCTGGATCCGCTGTTTGAGCGCGGCGAGGAGCGTGTCGTTGTCGAAGTGGGTGATCGGGTCTTTACATTCGGGGCATTTGAACTCGGAGTCCATAGCCTTTGCAAAGGGTAGGAGAATGCCGCATGCCTTGCAGATATAAAAGTCGTTCTCCTCTTCGTACCGTGCCCGGCGTTCCAGCTTGTCGAGAATATCTTCAAGGTCCTCGCGGATGGCATCGTAAATCCGGTCGATCCGGATCTGCCAGAGGTAGGTCAGCCAGCCGGTCTCATTGTTCTTGATCCGGTGGTATTCGGCAAGACGCTTCTCGTACAGGGTATATAGCGAATGCCGGACCGAGTTTAAATTGATCCCGGTCTCTGCCGCAAGATCCTCATCGCTGTGCTCCCCTTCCTTGGGGAACTTCCTTAAAAGGTCGATTCCCTCTTCGCCGACCAGACGGTGCAGGTAAGCGTGGATCGCCGGATCATCCAGCATATCGTCCACGGAGTCCATCACCGTAGATATTGTTGAACTGATGTAATATTCTTATCCAGTACACCGAGCGCTTCGCTGCGGGTTCTGCCCCACCCGTATACGCTGGTGATCGCCTGATCTTTTTCAAGTTCGGTACCCGGCCATGGTATGTCCGAGATAACGGGCGAGAGTTCCTTGAGATCTCCCGCGATGGTCATATCCCGGTCGGCAAACAGGATCTTTCTGGCTGCATACTGCCCAGAAAGTGGGAGTGTGCCGGGCAGGATACCGTTGCAGGCACCGGTATGGAGCGTAAAAAGGTTGCACCCTGTCGCCATCTCGACTGTGTCAACAGTTGCCTGGAAACGGGGATTGACCTCGATTGCATAGATTTCGTCCCCGAGGATAAAATCGATCCCGATCGTACCGGTGCACCCGCTCGCTGCCGCGATCTTCTCAGCCAGCGTGATCATAGCACCGGCCTGCGGGCCAGAGTAGGGTGTTATCGATCCGCAGAACCCGAAACCGCTCCCTCCTTCACCCCGCAGGATCTGTTCGTTCGAAGCGATCGCACGGGCCCGCGTGCCATCCGTTACACAGCAGACGCTTGCGGGAACACCACTGACGATCTGCTGCCGGATATAAGGGACGGCGTCGTAGAGATTTTCCCATGCAGTCAGCTCATCCCCGTTCCGTATAATCGCATTGCGCCATCCCCCGGCGCCGCGCCGGGGCTTGATGATATACGGGTATTCGCCCTCCCCGGCAAGACGCGGGACCGAAACCGGAATATCTTCGAAGAACTGCTGGGTTGCCAGCTTGTCGAGGAACCGGAGGACGCGCCCGGGGGGAGTACCACAGAGGGATATTGCGGATTGGAGGTCTTCGGCACCGCTTGTCACGACAAGCATGTCGAACCGGTGCCTGCTGGACATCTCTTCGACAGCTGGGGCAAGGTCATCGAGTTCTTCGAATTTAATCCGGTCTTTTGTGTACCAGTTAAGATCCTGGTCGCAGAAATGATCGACAGCACAGACCTCGTATCCGGCACGGTATGCGGACTGTGCAACATGCCGCGTGGCAAACCCGGCGATGAGGACACGTCCTTTCATGACTCCTCAGTTTTTTTGCCTGATTTGGAGGGGATGATCCTGATCTTGGCGTCAGGATAGATGGCCGCCAGTTCCTGCCCGGAAAAGAGGTGGTCTAAGAAGAGTGCAAGGCTTGAGATCTCGGAGTGGGGCTGGCCAGTGACGGCAACATTGTAATCGGCAAGCCCGAATATATCGCCGGGCACTTTCTCTGCCCCGACAACGACAAGGATCGGGTCCTTTATGCGGATCTCGCTGATAACATCGGGGAGGTTCAGGCCGTACATCGTCAGGTGCACGACCGTGCCGCCCTCTTTCTTCCAGTCCGTGATGCAGCGCCGCCACTTGACGTTGTCCGTGCAGGTAAACGAACCTCCCCAGCGATCCACGACATCTGCGATGCTGGCAACGACGCCAGGGTCGGACGCGGCGAGGTACATCTCCTCAGCACCGAGCGCCCGCGCCGTGAGGCCGACATGGGTTGTCACCCTCTGGTCGCGTTCCGGGCGGTGGCCGATCCGGAGGACTGCAACGCGGGTCACGGCCCCTGCCCCTTCTTCTCTTTAATCACGCCGTTCTCGATGGTAAACGGAAGAAGCGTGTCATGACGGATCTGGCAACGGATCAGCGATTCATTGATGGAGAGCGCCTCGATCCTTTCCCCTTTCCTCTGGACCAGAAGGTAAGTCTCCAGCCTTTTTACCGAGGCCTCGACTGCCTGCGGGTCAAGGCCGCTCTTTGCAGTCAGCCAGTCCAGTGACAGGCCATGGCCCCAGGTGATCAAGTGGTAGACCTGCCAGTCGATCTCCTCGTCTTTCACCTGTAATGATTCCGCGCTTTTCTAAATATTTTTTTTGTGCGGCCCGGGTCTGTTGCCCTGAAATGATGCGGCTGGATTAATTTCGGTACTCTCACAAGAGTCGCGACAAGATTTACTCTCTTATTATTATAATCATGAAAATCATTTCGAAATATTTAAGCAATCTTCGGGGAATTTTTCACCTATGCATCAAAAAACAAAGAGTCGGGGAGGTGCACGGTTGCTGGGCCTGCTTCTTGCAGTGATCCTACTGGCCGGGTTCTGTCTCGTCGGAACGGCGATGGCAGTACACAGCACCGGTACTGTTGGCACGGGATACAGCGGGTCCTATGTCACAAACTGGAAACAGCTTTATTATGGGTTTTTTTAAGTCAAATATCCCGAACGCGCCCACGGTTGTCAGCGGGGTCGCTCTAAAACCCAAGGATGAAACGACCGGTGAGATGGATATTGATGACTATACCCTTGAAATCACTGCCTTCGAAAGGGCCGATCTTGAGAAACGATAGAACCCCTATACCGATCGAATTCCGGAATCAAAACGATCTTGGGGAATTAAACTCGGCGCCGACTTTTATGCATTTTGCTACATTTGGATGTATTGTAACGAGAATGGCATACAAGAGAGCGATTTGACACCACAGCAAGTCAAGGAATTAACCGATAAGGCTACTGAAGAATTTAATAAGATTGACGGCGAGCTGTTTTTCCACTTTGTCCCCGTGGCGGTGTAACAGGTATGAAAACGATTGTATTGGCCTGTCTGTCTGCACTGGTTCTGCTGGTCTTTGCAGGATCCGTGAGCGGAGCAGGAATGGTATCGAAAAGTGATGTGAATGTGACAAATGTCGTGTTCTGTCAGATGACAAACGTCATGGATTCCTATCCATGTAATCCGGTCCCGACGTTTTATACCGGAACGAATGCTTACGGCAGGCTGACTTTTCAGGCATTTGATAATAATTTGACCGGTGAGTATGCCTTAGCACAGTTCACTCCGGAAGGACTGAAACCGATTCAGATCGTTAAAATAACACCCCGGGGAAACTTCTCATACGATTACATAATCCTAAAACTTGAGGTCAACAGAGAGGAACTTATAGTCCCGCTTGAGTTTTTAACAGCATCAGCAATGACCAGCAGCTCTGGTGGGAATGTCACTGGAGCAGCGGCGCAATCCGCAGATGCCGCAGTAGCCCCGGCTGCGACAAAGTCCCCGGTAAACCTGCTCACGATCCTTGCCGGGCTCGGGATTGCCGGGATCGCCTGTGCTATGCTGCGGCGCACATAATTTTTTTACAATCAGTTCATTTTTGGAACTTTTTCCGTTAATGCCGGCTTGTATGCTTCACCTGTTCTCCCTCGCAATACATTTCCCTGCCGGCATCGTACGATAGTGCGATGGAGCAGCCCTCCGATCAGATCCCATATCACGAACTTGTCGCCCTTGCCGACCGGCTCCTCGACGAATGCGACGATGACGCCGGCCGGCTTGCAGAAAAGCTGGAGATGCTGCCCGAGAGCACGCGCAACGAGCTTATTGTATCAGACCTGTTAAACGCCCTGCAGGTCTTCTTCTTCTACTTCCGGCAGATGCCGGATGAGATCGAAGCGGAGCGGATGATGCTGCACCCGGCATCGGAACTCCCGTACGGGATCCGGATCAATGAGATCGAACTCCTCGAACTCATCTTTGCGGTCACAAAAGACGGGCCGGCCATGATCGTAAGCGACGGCGAAGCGGCGCTTGCAGTGTACTGGGGAAGAGATGCATACACGAAGGCCCTGGAATATATCGCGTCCACGCTATAACCGGTCGCCCGCGCTGATCAGCCCTTCGTCAACAATGGCAGGGACAATCGGCGGAAGCTCTCCCCACTGTTCCGTATGACCCCCCAGAACAGCAAAAACGCCGGTCACGTTATCCGGATCGATCTCGTCGAGAACCGAACGATCACCAATCCGGATCCGGTTGCAGATGGCTGTCGCATACGCGTCCGCGATTGAGGGATTGTCCGAGAATACTGTCACAGCATCGGCAACACCGAGCGAGATCGAAGGGCCGACCGTTGCCGAGGAAGTGCAGATCCCCCGGATCCCGTTCTTTTTAGGGATGACAAATGCCATCCTGTCCGAGACGGGGGCCGTACCAGCGTGAACGCCGACCCGGACCGGGCGGTCATAGCTGACCATCGCGATATCTCCCCCGTTATCGATGACGCCGAACGATGCCCCCGCGAGCACCATCTCATCGATACCGGCCCATGCGATCGAACCGGCAACCGCAGCCATCGGCCCGACACCCGCAATTGCCGCCGCTTCTGCCATCCGGATAATGATTAAATCATCCGAGTCCGGCTCGTACGGTTCGAAGGTCGTAAGGAAGAACGGGTCCTTTGCGATATACCGCTCGAGAGCCTGCCGTGCGGCAAGGATTCCTCTCTTTGCCGCATCGATATGGGCGGGATCATCCGCAAGGATCGACGCAATCGTCTCGCGAAAAAAAAATCTCTCGCGAATCATAGGGGCATGGTCAGGGCATCGTGCGGGCAGGCGTCCACGCACTTGCCGCAGAGGATGCAGCGCTCCTCGGCAAGCCGGAGCCGGAACTCATCGTCGAACGAGAAGACGTCCCGCGGGCAGATGCTGATGCATGCGCCGCAGTCCACGCACTCGCTCTCGTTGAACGTTATCCCGTGTTCGAGGATCCGTACGTCCGCTCCAAGACTCGTCATCTTGTCGCGCACGAGCCGGCACTGGTCGTCCGGTACGTCGATGAGCGCCTCCCCCTCCGAGGAATCGATCACCGCCCGTTCGACCGTGATTAAGACACCGGTATCCCGCACCGCCTGTGCAATGATGGGTTTCCTCCCCTTTCCGCGCGAGAAGTTCACCAGCAGTTTCATTTGAGCCACCTCCCGAAGAGTTTCCCGAGATTAATCGCCGTCAGGATCGCCACGACATGGTTGTTTCCATCGACAACCGGAAGTGCGCTGATGTTGTGCTGCTCCAGCTTGCGGACAGCGACATCGACCGATTCGTCGGGAGTCGTTGTAATCACCTTCTTCTTCATGATATCCCGCACGAGGTTTGCCTTGCCCGGGTTTGCCACCGCTTTCGAAATGTCGAATGTCGTGACGATCCCGACAAGCCTGCCCTCACTGTTGACAACAGGGAGGTGGTTTGTCTCGCCTTTCAGCAGTTTTAAGGCCGCGGTCCTGATCTCTTCCTCCTCGCCAATGCTGACGATGTTTCTGTCCATGATATCGAGCACGCGGGGAGTCTTGACCGTCTCGTGCATCGGGCGTACCACCCGTTTCGGGTCGATCGATCTCGTGGGAAGAGAGAGCTCCATCTTTCCTGCCTTGATCCAGTCTTTCAGGGTCTCTGCAACCTGCCGGGCCCTGCGGAAGCTGGAGAGCGAGGAGGTCCGGATTTCCTCTCCGTTGAGATTTATGGAGCCGCTGCGTAGTTCGGCATAGGTGACCTTCCGGAGAGCCGGCCGGTTCCGGCTCGGGATGCCGTAATCGATCAGGTCGACGCTGATATCCTCGTCCCGGACCGCAGTCGCACGCACGACCTCTTTGTCGATGACCGGCAGCGGGACACCAAGGCCGACATATAGCGTGACGCCGTACCCGGTCATTGTCGCCGCACGCAGGAAGTCCTGCGACATCTGTTTAAGATCCCCGGTCACCATCAGGGTGGAAAAGCCGCCTGCAGACGAGTGCTGGGTGCCTTCCCCGACCACCATGCCGGGAGCCCCGCAGAGGAAGATAGGCACTCCGGAACCGATCAGCCGGAGCTTCGGGTCATTGGAGATCGGGTTTAAGAGCCCTGCACCGGAGAACGTCACGTTTCCGCTGCTCGGAAGCAGCGTACCCATGTAGGTATGAAGCGTGCGGTCGGTCGTATTAACCGCGGCATTGTACCGCTGGTAGGCGTTCCGGGGATTGCACATGATCGCCTGGTTTAAGTGCTCCAGCAAGAGTTCCGTTGTGATCGTCCGGCGCGGGTAGCAGTCGGTCCCTTTCGAGATAGCCCGTAGCGAGACTGCCTTTCCTGCGACAAGGTCCTCGATCACGTGGGCTCCGCCATACTCCTCCCCCCGGGTCTCCGACTGCTGGGTGGCGCCGATATACGCGTCCACTGCCGCAAGCCCGCCATATGCCTCGACATCGTTTAACCAGATCCGCTCCATGCGGATCGGGGGCTCGGCATGGCCGAAGTTGAGAAATGCCCCTGATGAGCACATGGCGCCAAAGGTCCCGGTGGTGACAACGTCCACCTCTTTAAGAGCCCCGTCCTCGCCGAGTTCTGCGACAATCTTGGGCATCTCTTCTGCCGTAACGACCCTGGCATTCCCGTCACGTATCCGCTCGTTGATCTGGTCGATAGACTTGCGCATGCCTTGAAATGTCGTTTTATGAATATTTATACTATTCTTTATCACTCTTGGTAATATTACCGCCCGGCACAGTCATAAATCCGGCATTCCCATACTTCTGCATGGAGATTGGCGCATTCATTGCTGAGATGGAGCGGCTCGCACCCTCGGATCTTGCGGAAGAATACGATCTTAAGAAGATCGGGCTTATCGTCGAAGGACGACCGTCAATCGACAAGGTCTGCTGCTCTCTCGATGCCACGCCGCGTGTTGTCGAGCGTGTCATGGATCTCGGGGCCGATATGCTTGTCGTCCACCACACGCCGATCTGGGATCCTATAACCCGGCTGACCGGCCCAAGCGCGAGGATCCTGCGCCTGCTGCTCGCGGCAGATATCAACCTCTATGTCATGCACACGAACTTCGACAAGGCAGAAGGCGGCGTCAACGACGCCCTCTGCCGGCACCTTAACATCACCGAAACCGGACCGCTCTCATTCGGGAGGATCGGGAAGTGCTCCTTAACTGTCGAAGAGATCGCTGATCGGCTCTCCTGCAGCCTCCGCATCTGGGGAGCACCGGACGAGATCGAACGGCTGGCCGTTGTTGCCGGCAGCGGGTTCGATCCCGAACTGATGGATGAAGCGGCTGCCAAGGGAGCAGATGCTTTCCTCTCGGCCGAGATGAAGCATGCCGTTGCACGGATCGCCCCGCTGCCCTGCATAGAGGCAACGCACTACGCACTTGAAGCTCCCGCGATGCGCGAGCTGGCAGCAGGCCGGAACTGGGACTATATCGACGACCCGCCGGTCATCCGCCACGTTTCATGAACGACCTGGTTGACCGGATTGCACAAGGGGCGGTTCTTAGCCCGGAACTCCGGCAAGAGATTGCAAAGGAGTTCGGGAACCGGGGCGTGCGGGCCCTTGCCGCGCTCGATGAACGGCGGGTGAAGAAGTACCTCGATTTCTATGTTGTCGAGAGTTCTTCGAAGGAGTACGTTGTCGAGGACGAACTCTGCACCTGCGGGGATTTTTTATTCCGCGGGCGGGAATGCTGGCACATCCTTGCTGTGAGGCTTGCGATCGCTTCCGGAACTGTTGTTATGGAACCGTCCTGGTACCAGGACAGGCTGCGGGAAGACTGATAGGTGCGAAAATTTTCGCACTCTTGTATTTATCAGATCTCTTACCGATATCTTCGTAAAAGATATACTAATTACGCTCTGACGTTAATAGATACGTATTACGTGATTTTTCATGCTCGAAGGTGAATACCAGCTCGATTATTTTAAAAATAACAGGCTCGAAAGAAAAGTCTGTAAAAAATGCGGGGCCGCGTTCTGGACCCGGGACTTGTCGCGTGAGATCTGCGGCGACGCCCCCTGCGAACAGTATAATTTCATCGGCGATCCGGTATTCAGACCCCAGTCGCTGGACAGTATGCGGGAGGCGTTCCTTTCTTTTTTCGAGCGGAACGGGCACACCCGCATCGAACGGTATCCTGTCGTTGCACGGTGGCGTGACGATATTTACTTGACAATCGCCTCCATTGCCGATTTCCAGCCGTTCGTCACGGCAGGCGTCGTCCCCCCGCCGGCAAACCCGCTGACCATCTCGCAGCCCTGCATCCGGCTCAACGACCTCGATTCTGTCGGGAGGTCCGGGCGGCACCTCACCTGCTTTGAGATGATGGCGCACCACGCGTTCAACTCGCCGTCCGAGGAGATCTACTGGAAGGACCGTACCGTAGAGCTTTGCGACCAGCTGCTCGAGTCGCTGGGGGCTGACCTGAACCGGGTCACGTACAAGGAACACCCGTGGATCGGAGGGGGCAACGCCGGCCCGAGTGTAGAAGTCTTAATCGGCGGGCTTGAGGTGGCAACGCTCGTTTTCATGAGCCTCGGGCGGCAGAAAGGAACGCAGCCGGGAATCGACCTGAACGGGGAGACGTATTACCCGATGAAGACCCGGATCGTGGACACCGGTTACGGGCTCGAACGGTTCGTCTGGGCGTCCAAGGGATCGCCCACTATCTACGATGCCGTGTTCCCGGAGATGGTCTCGAAGGTGATGGGTTCGGCCGGACTCTCCCACATGCTGGAGAACAAGGAGTTTACCAAGATCCTTGCTATGAACGCGAAGTTCGCCGGGCTCATGGATATCTCCGGGTCCAACCTGTACCAGCTCAGAAAGAAGGTGGCCGCGTCTATCGATGTGCCGATCGACAAGCTCGACAGGATGATCACCCCGATCGAGAAGGTCTACGCCATTGTCGACCATACCCGCTGCCTCGCCTACATGCTAGGCGACTGCATCGTGCCGTCCAATGTCCGGGAAGGGTATCTCGCCCGTCTCGTGATCCGGCGTACTCTCCGGATGATGAACGACCTGAATATTGCAGATCCCCTCGCCGATCTCATCGAGGAGCAGATCCGCCTGATCGGGCCACGGTCGTTCGAGCAGGAGAACAGCGTCATCCGTGAGATTGTCGAACGCGAAGCAGAGAAGTATGTATCAACGCTTGAGCGCGGGACCCGGATCGTCCAGAAGATCGCAAAGACGTACAAGGCAAAGAGCCAGCGTGTCCCGATAAGCGAGATCATAACGCTCTACGATTCCCATGGGATCCCCCCGGAGATGATTAAGGATATCGCCGGAAAGGAAGGGGCCGTTGTCGAGCTGCCGGACAACTTCTACTCCCAGATAGCGGAGATGCACTCCGAATCGAAGAAAGAGGAGGGCGGGGAGGACAAGCAGGCCCGGTACGCGGAGCGCGTGCAGGGGCTTCCGGCAACCAAGAAGATGTATTACGAGCAGCCGGCCGATATCGAGTTCGAATCGGTAGTGCTGGACTTCTTCGACAGTTACGTTGTCATGGACCAGACGCTTTTCTACCCGGAGGGCGGCGGGCAGCCGTCCGATACCGGGACGATTGTCACCGCAGAGAACATAGTCCATGTCGATTCCGTCATCAAGGTTGGCGAGGTTATCCTCCACCACATCAAAGACGGTGTGGTCCGGCGCGGCGACCATGTCAAGGGGATGGTTGACGAGGAGCGCCGCTGGTCGCTGATGCGCCACCACACGGCGACCCATGTCCTGCTCCATGCCGCAAAGGAAGTGCTCGGCGCCCACATCCACCAAGCCGGCGCCCAGAAAGGGCACGAGAGTTCACGTCTCGACATACGGCATTTCAAGCATATCACCCCGGAGGAACTGAGGAAGATCGAGATCGCCGCAAACCGCATGATCATGGCAAGCCAGCCGGTCGACATCGGGATCGAGGACCGGGTGAAGGCCGAGCAGAAATACGGGTTTGCGCTCTACCAGGGAGGCGTGCCCCCTGGCAGGGAGATCCGTGTCGTGAAGGTCGCGGGGGATATAGAGGCCTGTGCCGGCACCCACTGCAGGAATACGGGGGAAGTCGGTGTCATAAAGATCATCCGCGTGGAGCACATCCAGGACGGGATCGAGAGGATCGAGTTCTCTGCAGGCATCTCGGCACTCTACTACATGCAGCATGTCGAGCAGATCGTCTCGGATTCGGCGGATGTCCTGTCCGTCCAACAGGAAAAACTGCCGGCTACTGTCAGCCGTTTCTTCACTGAGTGGAAAGACCAGAGAAAGGAGATCGACCGCTTAAGCCAGAAACTCGTGGAGCTGGAGTTGAGGGGCATGGTGACCGAGAAGATAGGGGGGGTGTCTGTCGTGGTCCGCCGCCTCGATCTTCCGCCCCGCGAGCTCTCCCTTATCGCAGGAGCGGTGTCGGAGAAGGGCGGCGTCGCGCTGCTGGCAGGAAGGGGGGAGACCGCGCGGGTCGTGCTGGCATCCGGCAATGCAAAGGTAAATGCCGGTGAGATCATCGGGCAGGTCTGCGAGCTGCTCGGTGGCAAGGGCGGTGGCAAGCCGTCCGTTGCACAGGGCGGGGGACCCAACACCGCAAACCTCGACCTCGCACTCAAGGTCGGGAAGGAGAGGATTATAGCGGCGCTCCATGGCTGACCCGGTCGTTGTTTTGGAGCCCGGCGGGGAACGGGCGCAGAAGATTGCAAAGGCGATGGCGAGCCAGACCGCAGGGGACATCCTGCGGCTGATCGGCGAGGGGCAGAAGACATCGACCGAGATTGCCGACCAGCTTAAAATCCCGATCAACACCGCCACGTACCATATCGGGAACCTCCTCGACGCCGGTCTCATCAGCGTGGCCGAGACGAAATACAGCGTAAAAGGGCGGGAGGTCAAGGTCTACTCGCTGACCAACCAGCTCTTAATCGTAGCGCCGAGGCAGTCGAACGTCCGGTCCCTGCTCCTGAAATATACTTCACTTTTCGGTATCGTCGCATTCGGTTCGGTTGTCATTGCAGCGCTCACCCCGGTCGTAGCGCCGGGAAGTGTGGTGTCCGAGGCAGACATGAACTGGGGGACAAGGATGGCGGCCGTACGGGAGACCGGCGGCATTGTTACAAAGGTCGTATCCGACAACTTAACGTACAGCGGAGCCGGCGCGAACGGGGAGCTGTTCGCAGCCGGGACCCAGAAGGCTTCAGAGATTGCTGCGGCAAATATCACACCCGCCCCACCGGCTCCCGTGCCGGCACTTATCCCCCAGGCCGCCCAAGACACTGCAGCATCGGTTACCGGAGTCCCCGATCCGGCGCTTATGTTCTTTATCGGCGGAACGCTTGTCATCCTCCTTTTGCTCTGCTATGAGATGTATCTCTGGAAACGGCAGAAATACCGGTAATTGCCGGCAAAAAAGGTTTATTTTATTTTTCGGACGAGGACGACAGTCCCGCAAATAACCGCAAGCGAAAGCAGCGGGATTGCAGGTGATACGGGAGATTGTGTCGGGGTCGGCATGGGCGGCGGGGTTGTCACCGTCGTCTTTACCGTTGTCTTTGCAACCGTTGTCATAACGGTTGTCGGGGCCGTTGTCGGCTGGACAACGTTGATCGTGACATACCCGATATACCCCTTGGCATCGGTGAAGTGGACATCATAATCCCCGCCGCTGCTGATCGGGATCTTCTTGGTGAACACCCCGTCCCCCGACTTTAAGTCCTTCTGTGTCTCGATCCATGTCGGGCCGAAGACCGGTCCCGCCGGGCCCCGCACGTCGATCTGGACTCCCATGTCCCCGAGCTTGTAGATGGATCCTTCGATCCTGAGCGCCTCTGCCAGAGTCTGGGAGAGGGGCGATGTCATCTCGATCTCGCCGGACCGGTCGAGCAGCTGGACGATCCTGACGGTTTTGGAATCCGAGCTTAACTGTTCCTCGCGGGCTGAATCGAACTGGATTTCCACCTTGTACTGCCCGCCCTTGAGGCCTTTTGTGGGGAACGATACGGCAAATGTCCTGTTGTTGTAGCTCTGCAGGGTGACGGTCCTGCGTTCGATCTCGGTTGCAGTGTATCCGGCCTGGTAAAAGACGAGATCGAAGCTTGTCCCTACGGGAAACGTGCTGTTTCCCGTCACTCTCAGGGTCTGTCCTACGTTGATCTCGCCGGGAGCGCTGATATAGAGCTGGTATGCCGATACTGGCGGGATAATAAAAACGCAGAGCAGGAGCAGCCATGCAATCTTGTTCATGCAAGTACAATTCTGAAGCGCGGGATTAATATTTTATGAACGGATGGAACCGGCACGACCCGGGCGGGTACCGGAATATTATGGTGTGCTAATGATAACCCGGCACCCGGTCAGACCATCCCGATGAAATTTTTTAGGATCTTCAGTCCCACGGCCCCGCTCTTTTCCGGGTGGAACTGGACGCCAAACGTCATGCCGCTGACTATCGAGGATGCAAAGGGGCAGATGTACGTGGTGGTTGTAAGCGTATTTTCCGGGCCGGTGTCTGCGTAATAGGAGTGGACGAAGTATACGTACTCTTCTGTCGCGCAGCCTTCATACAGGGAGCTCTCAGGCCGGGTAAGCACGATCGAGTTCCAGCCCATGTGGGGGATCTTCATCCCCGGCGCTTTCGGGAACCTGCGGACCCGGCCGGGGATCAGAGAGAGGCCCTTGTGGAGCCCGTGCTCCTCGCTTTCTTCCATCAGCATCTGCATGCCAAGGCAGATCCCTAAGAGCGGGACACGCCCTGCTGCCGCGAGCACGGACTCCTTGATCGGCCCGAGCTGGTCCATGCCTTCACGGAATGCCCCGACTCCCGGTAGCACGATGCCGTCGGCTGCTTCAATCTCTTCCGGCCGTGCAGTGATGACTGCGGTTGCCCCGGCTTTTTCAAGCCCGCGGTTGACGCTGCGCAGGTTGCCTAACCCGTAATCAACAATCGCTATCTTCTTCATTCTGAAATCCTTCCCGCACGCGCCATCTGCCGGTGCATGCCCAGTCTGCCGGGAGATTCTGTTTCTCCTGCCAGTGGTTCAGGTGATGGGCCCATCTGTCCCAGAGGAGGGGATAGCCGGATTCGATCCGGTGAATCATTGCCATATCGCTCGCCGGGCACATGAAACATCCGATCCGGTCGAGGCCGCGTTCGTACAGCGCGTTGTAGGGCGCATGCTCCCGCATGATGTAGAGCCACACGTGCAGCGCGGTCCAGTTGTGGATCGGTGCTGCGCAGAGCTGGGCGGGGACGTTTGGGTTTCTCCAGACCCGCCGGCTCTGCGCCCGGCGCTGGGACTCGTACTTCCGCTGGCCGATGAACGAGAGGCACTCTCCCCACCGGGACCGGATGAGCGCGAGCACCGGTTCCAGCTTGCACGCGCTGCAGCACCAGCGGGCATTCATCGCGGGAGGGCCCAGCTCGTTAAAACGCTCCCAGAACTTCTCAGGCCTGTCCGTTGCAGCGACTTCAAGCCCGAACCGCTCCGACACGGCACGGACGTTCTCGTACGTCTCGGGGAACTCCATGCCGGTGTCCGCAAAGATTAAGGGGAGCTTCCCGATTGCTTTTTTTACGACAAGGAGGGTTGCGAGGCTGTCCTTGCCCCCGGAATACGAGATGGTTGCCTGCAGTGCATTTTGCTCCGAGACGTTTCGGACAAATTCCATGGACGCTGCCTCTGCCCGGATAAGGACGTCCCTGTTGGCATTAACCGCAGTCTCCCATGTCGCGGTGCCGGTGACGATCCGGGACGGGATGTTCCTCCGTGTCCGGACAACCTGGCCGCGGTCCATGCTGCGTGCAGTTTCTGCGGAAACTTTTGCCCGGCCCGCACCGATGCATGTCCCGTCCCTTGAGAGTATGAGGACTTCGTCACCTGCATTGACCGTGTCCTCGATCGCAACAAGGCCCGGGGCGAGGACGGACGCTGCATTCTCGCGGATCGTCCGCACAGCGCCGTCATCCACAACGACAAAACGGCGGGACGGTTTTAACAGGGCGCCGGCCTCGGGACGGGGGATGGGTTCGTACCGTCGCTCTTCCGGGATGTACCGGATCGATCCGGCAATTCCCCCACCGATTATAATCTCTTCCATCCGGTCCTTGTCCGGCACCTTGTTGAGCAGGCAGATATGTCCCTCCGGTACGAGCGGGGATCCGAAGTGGTCATTGTAGATCGCGTTGATCATGGCGATGTCGGACGGGAATGCAGGGCGTGCATCCCCGGGAGGTGTCACTGGCACTTCGCGGGTTGCTGCCCCGCAGGAGCACCGTTCCGCAAGGACCGGCACGTGGCAGGCATCGCACCAGCGCAGGAGAATTCTTCCCAGATACGAGGGACGCATTGCTCTATGCATAGGAGGTACGCAGATAAAAAAGCGATCCGGACACGAGGTTCACAGGCCGGCCTGACCGTACCGGCAGAAAAGGGACAGGATTACAGGGCCTCTTCTTCAGGCTCCTGTTCGATGAGCGCAAGGAGACCGGCAGCGGCAAGGAGGACGATTGCCGGTGCATACAGGAAAAGGATGGATAAGGTACCGGCAATCGGTGCGGTGATCAGGATCCAGACCGCGGACGAGAGCAGCATCCAGCCGGAGAACCGGGGTTCCCGCGAGGAGAGCGCAGCCCCCATCAGGCCCATGCTGGAGAAGAGAGCTGCCTGGATACCGGAGAGCGTGAAATCGTTGGATGACGATGTGAGAATGAGTGCAAGTGCGGCAAAAAGCCCGAACGTTCCCCCGATTGCGCCGATCAAAAATGGTTTCTTCATTGATTCACCGTTGGCGGGTTTTCTTTAAATGCCTTGTCCATGGTTGGGCAGAACGATCTCCCTTTGCTGCTGTTTTTACAGGAATTGGCGGGCATGATGGTAACCGGATTACGGGAATCTTGATTTTTTTGCAACCAAACTTTGGATCGCCAGCATCCATGCACCGGATTCGCTTTTCAGACAAGATTTACCAGAAATAATTTAAATAATGAAAATAATCTTTTTAAATAACAAGACTGTAACAGGAGGTGGACTCTGATGGCAGCAGCAAAGAAGACAGCAAAGAAGACAGCAAAGAAGCCCGCAAAGAAGGCAGCAAAGAAAAAGAAATAAAATTTAACGATATTTTCTTTTTTTCTCAACATTAAAAAAACCGAAATCTTCAATCACGGTCATTTTTTTTACTTATGCGCTGATTGGTTTTCTTAGTATCCGGTAAACGGCCAAAAATTATTGTTCCGGCTCATTATTTTCCGTCGGTAAATCTTTTTTTATGCAGCAGATCCGGATCCGGAAAAACAATGGCCGGAAGGATCGTAATCGCGCAGGGCCGTGCGCATATGCTGCGGCGTTATTGAATACCATATCTTCCGGTTTCCGGATTGAAAAAAGATTACGCGGTCCCTGCACTATCATAGAGCAGGCAGACGTACCGAATTGCAAAGACGCCGATGAATGGATTGATGATGAATCCGAGTATCCCGCCGATATAAGGGATCAACCCGATAACGAAGGAAACGATCAGGATAACGATGAACATGATCAGCAGGGCGATGATATACGTCACCCAGCCGATCTTCCCGATTGTTGCAAGGATCGCGCTGAAATTGAACGCCTCTCCAAACGTTCCTGTGCGGGCGAACCGTATGACACCGATGAGTGCAAAGAGGCCCATGATGAATGACACGATGATTGTGATCAGGATCCCGGTCATCATGGTCATGAACAGCGGGCCCATCGTTTCCGGCACCTCGTTACTGAAGACGGACATCCACATCGTCAGCATCATCGGGAGTACGAAGACGCAGAAGACGATGATTGCCGGTATCATGTAGATGGCCTGGATGACGATGTACCTGATGCCGTCCGAAAACAGCGTGTTAAAACCGGTAACCGGTGGCAGCGGCGTCTCGCCTCTCAGGATCTTCAGCTGGTAACCCGAGTAGAACGCAGACAGTAAGACTGCAAGTAAGAGAGCAACACCGAAGCTGCCTGCAAGGAACAGGAGTCCGGGCATCGCCTTTAACGATAATAACATTAAGAAGATCCAGCAGAAGATCGGAACCGCCGGCACCAGCATGAGGATGAGCAGCATGACCCATATGCCAACGTTTCCCAAAAGCCCGTCCTTTGCATACGCAAACGCGTCGCCTATCAGTTTACCGTAATCCATTCAATCACCAACAGGTCACCGGCGCCGGTTCCGGTCGCAGATGACATACTAACAGTTCGGGATGTGCGGATTAGAATGTATCGGATTTTTAGCCGGAATAAACGATCCGGTATTAACTCCGGCACCTGCCGGCAGAAAAAACACCCGGCAATAAACGGCTATGGAATACCTGAGCTTCCGGGTTTCGGATAAAAAAAAAGATTACGCGGTCCCTGCGCTGTCGTAGAGCATGCAGATGTACCGCATGGTAAAGACGCCGATGAAAGGATTGATGATAAACTGGAGTATCCCGCCGATGATTGGGATGATGCCAAGGACAATCGAGATGACAAGGACGATGATCATCATTATCAAGAGGGCGATGATGTAGGAGACCCAGCCGATTTTCTTAATCATTGCAAGGATCGCTGAGAGATTGAACGCCTCGCCCATCGTTCCCATGCGGGCAAACCGCACGACGCCGATGATGGCAAAGAGGCCGAAGATGAATGCCACGATCACGGTGATGAGGATGCCGCCCAGCATGCTCATGATCGCCGGGGTAAACTCCCCCCGGGTGTGTCCCGCAAGGACAGATGTCCACATCGATAACATGGCCGGAAGCACGGTGACGCAGAAGATGATGATTGCCGGGATCATGTAGATGGCCTGGATGACGATGTACTTGATGCCGTCTGTGAACATGGTCCCGAAGCCCACGACCGGTGGCAGGGGCGTTTCGCCCCGGAGGATCTTCAGCATATAGCCGGTGTAAAAAGCAGACAGGATGATTGCAAGGATGATGGCAATACCAATGCCGCCGGCAAGGAAAAGGAAGCCGGGCGCGGCATTCATCGAGAGGATCATTACAAAGACCCAGCCGAAGATCGGGATCACCGGCAGGATCGTAAGGATGAGCAGCATGATCCAGATGCCCACGTTCCCGAGCAGCCCGTCCTTTGCATACGCAAACGAGTCGCCTATCAGTTTACCGTAGTCCATTGTTAACACCACACTATCACCCGCGGGTTCCATCCGCTGATGACATAATTACAATACATGAGAGCTACGGATTAGAATGTATCGGGCTTCCGGGCCAAAATCAATGATCCGTCATTAACTCCGGCATGGATCCGGAAGAAAAATCCGGACAAAAAAAATACGCGCGGGAAATTCCGGAATTTTTTTGGAAAAAATTTCTTTTAATTTTTTCCCGGAAAAATTTTTTAAGCGAATTTTGGATCAAAAAAAATTCAGGAATTTTTTTTCCGAAAAATTTTTTTTGAAAAAAAATTTGGGATCATAAAACAACTTCAGGAAATTTTTCCGGATAAAAAATTTCTGGAAAAAATCCGGGTCAAGAAAAATCCTGGTGCTGTTGATCCCGCAGGAAAAATATGGAAAAATCCAACCGGCAAACCCGGCAGCCGGAAATAAATTTCACATTAATAGCCCGGAAATATCCTGTGATTCCCTGATAGTCACCGGCGTAAAAGCGGAGTGGATTGTCTGACGAGTGTCAGACACCACGGAAAAACTATCGTTTTTCCTGGAAGTTCGGGTCTGACCGACCCTCACTTTTGTCAGACAAAACGAGTTTACACGTCATCCCGTCCAAGGCATCCACCCAGTGATCTGCAACCCCAAATTCTCCGACGGTGAATCCCCCTCCGAATCCCCGGCAGGGCCGGTCACCCCCTCCCGGCCCGGAACCCCCCAATATGAAAACGCCTAAAACCGCCCCCAATCGCCAAAATCAGGCCAATTCTGCCGATTCCCCCCGGCCCCCAAGACTTGCGTCAGTTTCTATCCCAACGTCCTACAGCCCGTTTTTGAGGCGATCCTCCGCTGTACGCAATCTGTGGGGCTGTAATGAAGTGTGGGGGTTAAAATGGCTGGATTGGCGGAATGGCGGCGATGTGGGGCCGGATTGGGGTATATAAAGGGGGTGGATGAGAATAGGGGGTAAGTGGAAAAAATTCCGGTAAAAAAATTTCTGAAAAAAACCGATGAAGATTTTTTAGATTTTTTTTTTAAGATTTTTTTTTTCAGACATTTTTTTCGAAAAATTTTTTAAACATATTTCTGGTCGGACGTTCTGCTTTAAGATCAATAATCCACAACCTGCAGGCCGAGGACTGCTGTGGTTAAACCTACAAAAACAAATTTTTTTCAGCTTTTTGGAATTCTGACTTCAATCACATACGATTTCACATGTCGTGCCGTGATCTCAAACTGAAATTCCCGCCCGCCTTTGAAGAACCGTTTGGACCAGGGGCGGGGATCCCCGGCTCTCGCCCAGAGTGTTTTATCCAGACCACCCGGGGGTTCAACAGTCTCGATCTCCTGGGAAGTTTTGGCATCGGTGACTTTTATTGAAAATGTCGGAAATACTGCCGACTGAGACCCTGTGGCGGAATGCGAGTCCTGCGCACCGGTAACAATCGGATCAACGGTATACCATAATTCCCAATATCCGGAAGGCACGTTCACGCTCACCGTCCGGGTGCCTGACCCTCCCGAAATTGTCTGAACCGTATCCAAATCCGGACTTTGCCGGATAGGTGGAGCCGTGACAGAAACAGCCGGGATCGGATTTATCACTGACGGAGTTACCGGTCCTTGGGGCAGATTTTCCTCGGTCCAATGAAGATCTTTCTGGCCGAATACCCGTAAGACCGCATTTGCATAATTCATCAATGCAACAGCAATATTATTGAGCCACTGTCCATACTCGGTCATTGATTCTTTCGATCCAAGTACTGCCGTGCCGGTTGGCGGGACGGTGACCGAAATATTCTGAATTTCCTTGAATATTTGTTCCTCGTCCGATAACGGGGCGACCGGTACAACCAGACATGATAAACAAAAAAATGCAATGATCCAAAGAATTATTCTTCTCATATTATCAATTTGCAATAACATTTTTGGAATTGATAAAAACTTCGGTTCTGTGGAATTCCGGTTCAATCAAGTCTACGGCAGCTAATAACTTTTTTTCGAAGCATCAAATTTCAAAAAATACCGACAACCAGATAGGATCGTTATTCCCGTTCCTGCCACTCGCACTAGATAACACTCCGACCCTCACAACCCCCTCACCGGCCGGATCAACCCCTCATCGTCCACGCCCGGCTTGTTCACCCGCTCCGAGACCGGGTACGCTTCCATCCCGTTGGCCGGGTACGGGGCGAGGATCTCACGCAGCGCATCGGCGGACAGGTCGCCGGACAGCCAGCGCTTCTCGTTCTCGCGTTTGAGGATCACCGGCATCCGGTTGTGGATCGGGGAGATCAGCGCGTTGGCATCGGTCGTGATGATGGTGTACGTCCAGAGCGCTTCGCCGGCCGGGTTGTGCCAGACATCGTAGAGGCCGGCAAAGGCAAAGACGGGGTCGTCCTTCACGCGGATGTAGAACGGGGTCTTGTGCGACCATACGGTCTTCCATTCAAAAAATCCGCTCGCGGGGATGAGGCAGCGCTTGTTCTTCAGCAGGTCACGAAACATCGGCTTTTCCGCGATGGTCTCGGAGCGTGCGTTGATTGGCCGGTGTGCGGCCCGGATGTCCCTGGACCAGTGCGGTACGAGGCCCCACGTCATCATCACGGATGCGGGCCGCTCGTTGCGGACGATAACGGGATTCGTGCTGCCCGGCGCGATGTTGAAATGCGGCGGGAACCCGGCGGGAGGCTGCCCGGCCTCAAACCGGTCGCCGATGTCGTTGAAACCGATGAGCGAATACCTGCTGCACATAGTACGGTTTCCTTTTATTCAGGCTCTCATCAAGGTTGTGTTCGCAGCGCCTGCGCTTTGACGGGCCCGGTGAAAACGATCTCCCGGCATCCAGGAACCGGGATCTGTGTACGTCCCGATAACGCAACGGAACGCTTTTTCAAAGCCAATATATACGATTCTGCCAAATGCTGATTGATTGTCCTGATGAGAAAACCGAGGCGGGATAAGAAGGCAAAGGAGAAAGGCGCCGGGGGAGAAGCTGCAGTCCAGCACATCCGGCAGATTGATGTCTTGAAAGGCCTCGCGGTGATCGCGGTCATCCTGATCCACACGTTCTCGGACAACATCCTCGCGGCGATCGGCGGCCCGTTCCACATCATGCAGGCCGTGCCTGTCTTCATCCTGCTCGCAGCGTTCACGAGCGCTTACGCCCTTGTGACCTACCGGAAAAAGACGCTCGCGGCCGTGTACGATCTTTCGATTATCTTCCGCAGAATGAAGCGGATCCTCGGGCCGTACGTGGTTGTCTGGATCGCAGAACTCGTCCTCATCCTGTACGTTATTTCAAAAATCCCCAACTTCCCGTTCCAGTATGTCAACAATTTCGCGTACGACGGCTTTGGCATCGTCCTTAACTTCTTCTCGGGCGGGCAGGGGCCGGGCAGCTACTTCATCCCCGTGATCCTGCAGCAGATCCTCCTTTTGCCGCTCCTGTACTACCTCGCGCAGCGCACCTCCCCCGAACGCATGCTGGCGGTTGCCTTCATCCTCGACATCGCCCTCGAATACCTTACGATTGCCGCAGGGATCCCGGCATGGCTCTACGGGCTCCTCTATACCCGGTATCTGTTTGCCGGCGCACTCGGCATCTGGCTCGTGTTCCGGAAGGATTCGATCCCGAAATGGCTGTACGCCGGCGTCATTACCAGCATCGCGTACATCGTCGCCGTCCAGTACTTTAACTTCCAGTTCCCCTTCATCTACCCTGCCTGGTCCTTCTTCCACGCATTCTCCTATTTCTGGACCGTCCTCATCGTGATAGCCGGGCTGCAGCTGCTGCCGTCCGGATCGCTTACCGGGATCCTGTCCGCCCTTGAAAAGCTGGGAAAGGCCTCTTGGCACATCTTCCTCACCCAGATGGCGTTTCTCTTCTTTGCATGGCCGGTCCTCGTCCAGTTCACCGTATCGGATGCCTCGATCGTCATCCTGCCGGTGCTCAACCTTGCGGCCTGCCTGTCGCTCGGGTACGGGTTCTACCTCCTGCACATTACTGTATCAAAAACGATCGGCAGGCTAGCGCAGTAATCCGCAGGAAAATTGCCCCGCATATCGATCGGGAACAGGAACGGCGGGTGATGTTCTTCCGGCAATGAGGATGCCGGCGCTGTCCCTGAGTGCCCGCTCAGGCCGGCAGTGCACTCTTCAGGTACTCGAAAACCCCTTTCCGGTCAAACCGGTGATGGATGATATATGTATGGATCCGCGACCAGTCATAGAACTTTTCCGTGAGCCGGTTGTACTCGGATATGTTTTGCACGCTATCTTGGCGGATTGCTTTCATACGGAGTGCCAGATCCGTTGAACGGGCATCTGCGAAGGTTGCGGTATCCGCGATATATTTTGTCTGGTTGCCGCTGCGGTAGATCTTCGTCCCGTTCCCGATTGGGATGACGATCGGATCGGAGTACGACTTGTTCGAGCCGCGCAGCCGGTTCACCGGAACACCGATGAACGAATAATCGAGGTTCTCGATGAAGGAGTAACTCGTATTTTTATACAGGTTTCCATCCGATCCAATGCCCGCTGCCGCATGGTTATCCCTCTCAAACTCCAGCATGGCGACCTTGTAACCTTCGCGCGAGAGGAGCCCGGCAAGGAGCAGGCTCTTGTCGTCGCAGTCACCCTCCCCTTTACGATTGAAATGGCTGTCTGGATAAACCTGATATTCCGGCTCGCTGATTTCTTAATTGTCTCCTTTCTTTTTGACTTCACAATCAAGAAAAGGAGACACTGTACCTTAGATCTTTTGATTGTCGGTATAATCCGCTTTTAGATAGGATTTCTACAGAGCAAATATCTTAGAAATCCGTCATGACCCGGAACTGGTCTATCTCTTCCTTCTCCAGCTCCTCGATGAACTGCTCGGCCGCGTGGCTGATGTCCTTACTCGCGGTTATTGCCCGGCCGACAACGAGGATGTCGGCACCAGCTTTGAGCGCCTCCTTCACGTTCGGTACCCGGATGCCGCCTGCCGTTGCGATGAGCAGCTTGTTGCCGCAGGCCTTCTTCAGCGCCGGGATGTCGCCCCATGCATGGGCCGCGTCGTCCGTGTCGATCGCACGGTGGAGCTCCACGATGTCAGGCTTGACCTTGAGCTTCTCCAAAAGCTTGACCGGGTTCTGCACGTTCAGGGTGTCGATGATCGAGTAGATCCCGACCTTGCGGGCCTCGTTGATCGCCTTCTCGATGGTGGAGATCGGCGCAAGGCCCGAGACCACGACCGCGTCGGCCGACGCATCGGCAGCCATGCGGGCCTCGAGGTTGCCGGTGTCCAGGATCTTCAGATCGGCGATGATGAACGCGTTGGGCCGCAGCTTCCGGATCTCGTTGATGACCCCAAGGCCGAACTTCTTCACAAGCGGCGTCCCCGCCTCGATCAGCACGTGGTCGTTTGCCGGCACCTGCGTCAGCACGGCCGCGACCTTGCCCATGTCCACGAGGTCGATTGCGACCTGCAGGTAGGGCGGGTCCCAAAGGCGCTGCACCTTGAATCCCATGATCACGTGGGGCGCACGGTCCTTCTCGAAGATCAACGTCTTCGTGTCCGGGAACTTCTCGAACGCACGGTTGATGGCAAGCTTCGTTGAGCCATAGTTGTAACGGTAGATCCGGTTGTAGTCCTCGGCGTCAGGATGGAGGAACGCGGACGCGAGGATCACGATGTTTTCCACGTCCACCCCGGCCCGTGTAAACACGCCTTCCTCGACACAGTCTGCGACCGCCTTCGCCACCGCGGCCTGCACCGGCCCGAACATCTCATTCACCTGCGTGATGTTCTTCAAGGTCACCTTCGGGATGACCAGTGTTGCCGGCTTTGTCAGAAGGTTCGGGCGCACGACTGCAAGAAGCGGCGTGTGGCCCATCGAGAGCTGCGAGAGCGCATTCGCAAACGCAGCGCCGACCGGCCCGTCCTTCTCCCCGATGATCAAGTCGATGTGCGCAAGTTCCGCGCCATCGCCAATAAGGGCTTCACCGATAAGATACATGGATCGACTCGTTCTCCCTGTAATTATGTAACCGGAAGATATGATAAAGATATGAGGAGAACGGGGTCATGCCATCAGCCGGCCGGAGAGGATCGCGACGGTATTACCGGTCAGGATGACGCGGTCTCCCTGCAGCTGCATCCGGACAGCGCCGCCCCGTACCGAACACTGGAAGCCGGAGAGCCGGGTCTTCTTTAGCCGCTCCCCCCAGAACGGGCCGAGGCTGCAGTGGGCCGACCCGGTCACCGGGTCCTCGGGTATCCCGACAGCCGGTGCGAAGAACCGGGATACGAAATCGTACTCCGGCATGTCGGCTGCGGCAGTCACGATGATGCCCCGGGCCGCAATCGCGGAGAGGGCCGAGACATCCGGGTCGAGGTCACAGACATCGTCGGCAAATGGCAGCTCAACGAACAGGTCGAACTGCGTCCTCCCGCAGAACACGACCGGGGCGTGAAGTGCGGACGAGAGCCCTTCCGGCGGGTCGCAGGGCGTGACCGGGACTGCGGGGAAATCAAGAGAGATCCCCTCGTTCTCCTGCCGGGCAAAAAGCGGCCCCGAACGCGTCTGGAACGTGATCGCTGCACCGGTTGCCTCGCGGCCGGTCGCCCAGAGGACCGAGGCGGCCGCAAGCGTTGCGTGGCCGCAGATGTCGACCTCCGCTTCCGGTGTAAACCAGCGGAGGCACCACCCATCCTAGCACCTGCGGACAAACGCCGTCTCCGAATGCCTCATCTCGGCGGCGACCTGCTGCATCCAGCCGGGATCCGGTTCGCTCTCCACGATACAGACCGCGGCCGGGTTTCCGCAGAATGCCTTATGCGTAAACGCATCAACCACGTGCATCTCTGCATTCATCGATCAGGAAAGTGCATCGCAGGGATAATAAAACAGCGGGAACTGCAAGGATAATCGTAAAACGTGGGGTCGGTGAGATTTGAACTCACGATCGACGGGTCTCTCCGACATGCATCAGTGCTCCAACGGGTCATCATCAACTGCGAAACTCTGAAGAGTTTCTGGATTCCCCCGCCTGTTCATCGCAGGTGGGGTCAGCTCGAAACCCTTACGGGTTTCTCGACTCCTCTGGACGGCTGATGCCGCCAGAGTCGTTTCAGCAGACCCATTGCTCATCATCTGCATGATGAGATCGATGCAAAGACCGCTGGAGCCCGTCGCCATACCGGACTAGGCCACGACCCCTTCGAGTCATTACAGGAATTACGATCCTGCTGACCCAGTATCATCGCAGTGCAGAAACATAAGGGTTGTGCTTTTTTTTAAGCGCTGTTTACGAAAAACGACCGACGTTGGAAAAAGCGGGAAAATAAGACTGCACCAAACCCCGGGAGATGGTGCACCATGATACAGAAAAAAACCGGTATCCATATATCCCCTTTCCGCCCCACGCTTAAGGCAATGATGGAGAGCAGCTACACGTGCGGGACGTCCGACATCCCCCTGCAGGGGATCACCATCGGAGACATGGTCAACACAATCGCGGCAAAGTATCCGGACAACGATGCAATCGTTTCGGTGCACCAGAATATCCGCTGGAGTTACCGTAAGTTCATGGAGATGATCGACAAGGTTGCAAAGGGGCTCATGGCACTCGGCGTCACAAAGGGCGACCGCGTCGGCATCTGGGCAATGAACCATGCGGAGTGGATCGTTGTACAGTTCGCGACTGCAAAGATCGGCGCCATCATGGTCAACATCAACCCGGCATACCGCACGTACGAGCTCGAATACGCGCTTAAGCAGTCAGAGGTCTCGACCCTGATCGTGCAGGGAAGGTTCAAGACCTCCGATTATGTCGGCATGTTCTACCAAGCCTGCCCCGAGGCTTCCGAATCAAAACCCGGCAGAACTTCAAGCGAAAAGTTCCCGTTCCTAAAAAACGTCATCTTCATGGGCAATACGCCATACGATGGCATGTTCACGTGGGATGACCTCTTGAAGCGGGCCGACGAGATTTCGGAGCAGGAGCTTATCGAGCGGGGCGAGTCCCTCTCGTTTGACGACCCCATCAACATCCAGTACACGAGCGGCACAACCGGCTTTCCCAAGGGCGTTGTCTTAACCCACCACTCTATCCTCAACAACGGGTACATCATCGGTGAGGGCATGGGCTTTACCGAGAAGGACCGGCTCTGCATCCCGGTCCCGTTCTACCACTGCTTCGGCATGGTGCTTAGTAACCTTGCCTGCGTCACACACGGATCCACCATGGTCATCCCCGCTCCCGCATTCGATGCAGAAGAAGTCCTGATGACTGTCGAGAAGGAAAAGTGCACAGCGCTTCACGGCGTCCCCACCATGTTCATCGCGGAACTCGCCCACCCGAACTTCCCGAAATACAACCTCACCTCGCTCCGCACCGGTATCATGGCCGGCTCCCCCTGCCCCATCGAAGTGATGAAGGAAGTCAATACCAGGATGCACATGAGTGAGATTGTCATCGTGTACGGCCAGACCGAGACCGCTCCCGGTGTAACGATGACCACCACGAAAGACCCGCTTGAGCGCCGGGTAACCACTGTCGGCCGCGCCTTCCCCCACACAGAGCTCAAGATCATCGACCCCGCAACGGGCAGGATCGTGCCGATCGGTGAGGTGGGTGAGATCTGCGCCCGCGGTTACTGCGTCATGAAGTGCTATTACAACAACCCTTCGGCGACTGCCGCAACGCTTGACAAGAACCACTGGAACCATACCGGCGACCTCGGCACAATGGACAGGGAGGGTTACTTCAGGATTGTCGGCCGGTTAAAGGACATGGTCATCCGCGGCGGCGAGAATATCTACCCCCGGGAGATCGAGGAGTTCCTGCACCACCACGAAAAGATCGCCGACGTCTACGTTGTCGGCGTGCCCGATGTCAAATACGGAGAGGAGCTCTGCGCATGGGTGAAACTCAGGGAAGGGCAGACCATGACCGGGCAGGAGGTCAAGGACTTCTGCGACGGCAGGATCGCCCGCTTCAAGATCCCGCGGTACGTGATGTTTGTCACCGAATTCCCTATCACCATCTCCGGCAAGATCCAGAAGTTCAGGATGCGCGAGGAATCGATAAAAGTGCTCGGTCTCGAAGCAGCAGAAAATATCGAGACTGCCTGAAAATATATATATATATTTTTTTTTTAGAAAATACCGAACCACGCGACATACGAGATCGTGATCATGACAATCAGGATTACGATCGCGACCTTGTACAGGCACCCTTCGCAGATAAAGAGCCGGTGCGATTTGCATTCCGTACAGTACGGCTCGAGGCAGAGCTTGCAATGGGTGTCAGTCTTGTGATCGGGGTGTTTTTTGCAGTGCGTCATTGAGAACGTTATAAGGTTTTTGGCTAAAAAACCGTTTGGGTTTGTTTACCGCTACAGTCCGTAACTTTCCCGGTGCTCCTGTGTATCAGGACGTAACAGCCCGTTTCACGAGCCCGGCAGCCGCTGCCGCCGCCCCGGCAAGGATCTCCGCCTCGCCCGGTACCTCGCGCTTTAGCATCAGGATCCGGCCGTTGCAGATCGTTGTCTCGACTGCGCTTCCGCTGCATGCGTAGATGACATTTGATGTCGGGTTGTGGAGCGGGGTGTTGCAGGCCGTCTTTGCCGTAACAAGGATGATGTCGGCGGGTGCACCGGCCGTAAGCGTCCCGTCGCCGAACCCGAGCGCCCGGGCGCCCGCAGACGTAATCATCGCGAGCGCTTCACCGGCAGGAAGCAGGGTCGGGTCGTTCCAGTAGAACTTCTGGAGCAGGGCCGCCGTCTTTGCGGTCTCGAACATATCGAGGTTGTTGTTGGACGAGCACCCGTCCGTTCCCAGCGTGACGTTCACCCCTGCTTTTTTCAGCCAGTGGTACGGCATTGCACGGTTGGTGGCAAGCTTCATATTGCTCGTCGGGTTATGGGAAGGATGCACGCCGCGTTCACCGAAAAGCCGGCTCTCTGCTTCGGAAAGCCAGCAGCAGTGCGCCGCGACCGAGCGGGGGGTTAAGATCCCGCACTTGTCAAGGATAGAGACCGGTCGTACGCCCCGCGCCGCGACACTGTCGCTTACCTCCTTTTCCGTCTCGCAGACATGGATGTGGATCCCGATATTCTTCTCCTTTGCAAACTCTGAGCACCAGGTAAGCCCTTCGTCAGAGACCGTGTACGGCGCATGCGGTCCGACGGCAGCACGGATACGGGGGTTGCCCATGGACCGGACGTGTGCTATCAACTTCTCGGTGGCCCGACACTCTGTTTCGCACTTCTCCGGAAGGCCAAGGTCAATGAACCCGTGGCTGAGCACTGCCCGGATCCCTGCCTCGGCAACAGCACGCGCCGCGTCTTCCATGAAGAAATACATGTCATTGAACGCGACAGTCCCGGTTTTTATCATCTCGAGGCAGGCAAGCTTCGTGCCCCAGTACACGTCGTCGCCGGTAAGGTGCGCTTCAAGCGGCCAGATCTTCTGCGAGAGCCAGTCCTGCAGGAACATGTCGTCGGCATACCCGCGAAGCAGCGTCATTGCCGCATGCGTGTGCGTGTTGACAAGGCCGGGGAGCGCCAGCGCGCCATCGCCGCATATTACGAATTCCGCTTCGCCGGAATACTTCTTTTTCAGGTCCGGGCCGATTTCCCCTATCTTACCCGCTGCATCGATGAAGATCTCCTGCCGCTTCCCCGCAATGCCCACATCGGTGATGAGCAGCGGATAGTTCTTTGAAAAAATATCCTTCATTGGTCCTTCACTCCCCTCACCCGAGTTTACGGATGATACCAGTCACGATCCGCCCGGTCCGCTCCCGGTTCAGGCGTGCGGTCTCCAGGATATGATCATAGGTTACCTCGATTGTCCCGAGGCCGTTTGCATAATTGTCGACCGTGCAGACCGCGGAAAATTCCATCCCGAGCTCGCAGGCGAGCGTTGCCTCGGATGCAACGGTCATGCCGACGATATCGGCAAACTTCGCGAGCGCCTGTACCTCAGCTACCGTCTCGATCCGCGGCCCCCGCGTCTGGACGTAGATCCCGCCATACCGGGCCTCCGGTATGATCCGGGCGAGCGCGTCGGAAATGTCCGAAGAGACTTTAGGTGCGACATGCACGATCGCGTGGTCGTGGATGGACGGGATGTCGGAAACGGACATATAATCGGTCGGGATGACGATCGAACCTGGCGGGATCTCCGGTTTCAAGGAACCGCTCGAACCGAATGCGACGATCTGGTCCACACCGGTAACCGCTAGGGCCGAAAGCCCCGCCCGGAAATTGATCCGGTGCGGAGGGAGCCCGCCCTGGTGCCGCATCAGCATCACGACATCGCCGCAGAGCAGGTCCACACTGCCGAACGGGGTCGCTACCCTGCGTGGTGCAAGATACGGAAGCTCCGAAAAGAGCAGGCTCGTCCCCCCGATAATCCCGAGCGTCATTCCCTCACTCCATCATGGTCTTGTTTAACAACTGCCTCCATCCCTGTCCCCGTCTCTTTCCAGTGTTGGCGTTTTCCTTTCTAATACTTAGCGAATGACGGGCGCACCTCCGACCCCGTAAACGCCGGATCCCCCGGCACCGTGCCGGTGAAGTCCGCCTGCTGAAACATTCATTACCCAATTCGGATAACCATGTATACTTATATGGAGCCGGAACAGGAACTAACGCAGCAGGTATCGCCTCCCCCGCCGGATACCCCGCAACCGCTCGGCCCCTCGCCTGCCGTACGGGAGGTGCTGTACCGCGCCGTTGCGCTCATCCTCGTGATCGTAATCGGCGTTGTCATCCTGATCTGGGCAGCTGTAAGCTTCGGGGCTCTTATTGTCCCGGCACTGCTTCCTGCTGCGCCCCTGCCGTCAGGTCCCCCACCGGCACTGACAGGCACAGTACCGGCAACGATCGCCCTGCCCCCGACCACCGCACCGGTCGAGTTCCTCCCGCTGGGGAGCGAGGTCTCCGTAACTGTCGGGCCCAAGAACTCGGCAGGACAGGTGCCGGTCAGGTTCGACGGGGGACCCGGCCGTGCGCTTGTCAAGACCATCGATGCGCGCCTGACCCGCCCTGACGGCACGGTAGTACTTGGATCGATGGACCCCCGGGTAATCTCCCCTGAGATGCTCCTGCAGGGATCGCGGCAAACGGACCATGTAGAGGTCTTCGTTACCATGTATTCCGGGAAGGTGTACAAGATTTTTGACAAGGATGTCATCTACCCGGTAAGGATCTGATCTTTTTTATCCCGTCTGGCCTTTCTTTAACTGTGAAAAATATCTCCTTCCCGGCGTTTTTCTCTCCAACTTTTTTTGTTCAGGGTTACTGACATTCGAACCCGCACGAAGGCACGGATCATCATTCCGCAATAAATCCGGTTGCGGGGATGGCTTCCCTGTATCGGAAATAAAAATAACAGGGGAGCCCTATCTTGTGTATTCCGTGAGGGGCCGTAATGAACGCACAGGAAGCAGAAACCGCCTACCACTCGATAAAAAAAACAGCTCGAATCCGGTGAGATCACGCTTGAAGATTACAATAAAAAGGTTGCCGGACTTATGTACAAGGATAACAGCGGGGCATGGTGGGCGGTTAGCCCGCTTGACGGGAGCTGGCTGAAGTGGACTGGCGGGGAGTGGGTGCACGGCTATGCAAAGGTCAGGCAGGAGGCAGGGATACCAACGCCCGATACCGTACCGGAACGAGACGAAGGGGAAGAGCCGGGAAAACAGTGGCGGCACGATATCCCGCTCAACAGGAGCGGCGATGAACCGACGGACGGCCCTGTCACTTTGCCGGCACCGCATAAGAAACGGCACCATACTTCACTCATTGCAGATCACCTCCGGGGCGATAACCGGCTCACGTCAGCCCCGGCAACGCTCGCACAGAAATTTGCTCAGGACTGGCCGGGTGCCCTGTGCCTGTGCCTCGGCCTTATCGCATGGCTGAAGTATCCCTATATCTGCGGGATCTTTGCAGTACTTCTTGGCGGATATTCCCTTCAGGCAACATGGACAGACGGAGAAAAATCAGCCACGATCCCCATAGCAGGCATCGTTCTCGCTCTCGCAGCGATGCTCGCTGCCTCGCTCCTGTAACTGTACCTGTAAACAATTCTTTTAACCTATGCCGTCCAACCACATAGGAAGCGGGCCGGTAGATCAGTGGTAGATCGCTTCCTTGGCATGGAAGAGGCCGCGGGTTCAATTCCCGCTCGGTCCATTGTTTTTAATTCTCTTTTACAGACGTTTCGCATTGGTACGGGCGCAACCCTATATATGGTTACGGTACAGCACAGATGTAGGGACGAATATGCGCATCCATGACCTGATTCTCCCGCAAGACCGGGTCTTCTTCACCCTCTTCTCCCGGATGGCCGATACGATTAGCGAGGCAGCAACCGTGCTCAACGAGATCACCCACGAACTGCCGTCAGGCACACAGAAAGCGCACCGGGTCCGGCAGATCGAGCACAACGGGGACGAGATCACCCGCCAGGTCTACGAGAAGCTGGACGAATCGTTGATAACCCCCCTCGAACCTGACGAGATAGCCCGGCTCGCCCCGGTACTGGACGATGTCCTGGACCGGATCGACCGTGTCACGAACCAGATCTGCACGTACGGCCTTGCCGAGTCCAGCGAGACGTTAAAGGAGTTCTCGTACCTCGTAATGCTCTCTGCAACCGAGATCCGGGACGCGGTATCAAGCATGGCAAAACTCGACCGGCCTGGCGAGGTCCGTTCCCATGCAGGCGAGATCAACCGGCTCTATAACCTTGGAATTGAGCTCCAGTCACGGGCCATCCTCGAACTGTTCAGGACAAAGGACCTTCTGCTTATAATCAAGCTCAAGGATATCTACGAGAGCTTCGGCAGGGTGATGGAGAAGTGTAACGATGTCGGGCACGCGCTCAATGACATTGCAATGAGCCATTCCTGAATGGTATGGAGCCGCTCATCCTGTTCGGGATCGTACTTGCGCTCGCCCTGAACTTCATCAACGGCCTTAATGACGCATCCCATTCGATAGCAACCGTTGTTGCAACAAAAGCCCTCTCGCCAATAAAAGCCACAGTGCTTACCGGCATCTGCAACATGTTCGGGCCGTTCATCTTCACGACGGCTGTCGCGTATACCATCGGAACGGCAATCATTGCACCAGGATCGCTTACCACCCGTGCAATCATCGTCGCAATGCTGGTCGCAATCTCACTCGTGTTCGTTGCAACGCGATCGGGGATCCCGGTATCCAGCAGCCACGCGCTGGTCGGGGCAGTTCTCGGAGCCGGTATCGGGGCCTCCGGCCTCTCTGCGGTTGTGTTACCCGCTCTCCACTCGTTCGATCTCGTCATCATCGGCGGGATCGCCGGCGGATGCACCGGTGCAGTAATTCTCTTTCTGGTAACCCGGCTGCTGAGAGGTGACACTGTGTTTGGCGCCGCCATCGGCGCCATCTGCGGTGCAGCGATTGCAATCCCCCTCCTGATGATCCTTGGCATCCTCAAGCTGACCGGGATCCTGGCAATTGTCCTCTTCATCTTCATCTCCCCCATCGTCGGCCTTACGGCAGCGTTCCTTTTCGACGTTCTGGTATCCCACCTCTTCCGGTACTCGCGGCAGAGACGGATGAGACGGATCTTCACGCCCCTCCATATCATCGCCTGCCTCTTCCAGGCAGCCGGGCACGGTGCAAACGATGGCCAGCATGCCGTCGGCATTATCACGGCACTCCTTGTCTCGGCAGGGATGCTTGCCACGTTCGACGTGCCGCTCTGGGTCGTACTCGCATCAGCAGTCACGATCGGGCTCGGGACCTGTTTTGGCGGGTGGCGGGTCGTGGACAGGATGGCAAAAAAGATCACGAAGATCCGCCCGTATCAGGGGTTCTGTGCGGCGACAACGGGAAGCGGAGTCCTTGCGCTTGTCACCATCTTCGGTATCCCCATCTCGTCCACCCACGTCATCTCCGGCGCGATCGTGGGAGTAGGCGCGACCCGGGGGAGGAACGCTGTCCAGTGGGATGTCGTGCGCGAAATGATGACCGCATGGGTCGTGACCATCCCACTCGCGCTGGTCTGCGCCCTTGCAGGATACCAGCTGGCGGCGCTCATTATCTACGCAGCTCCCTGATTCAAAACGCCATCTATTTACCTTCTGATAAAACAGTACCCTTAGATTGTCATGGGGCTGCGTGAATTACTGATACCGCAGGACAAGGTTTTTTTTGACTTGTTCGAAGAGCAGGCAGGAATTGTGAAGGAGGCGGGCGAAAAACTCGTGATCCTGGCCGAGGATTTCACCAATGTCAAGGAGAAACGCCAGTGTATCGAGAAGCTCGAGCATAAGGGGGACCACGTCACCCACAATATCTACGAACAGCTGAACCGGACCTTCATCACCCCGCTTGAGCCGGAGGAGATTTCACGGCTCGCCTCGACCCTTGACGAGGTGCTCGATTATATCGACGGTTCTACCGAGAAGATGTTCTACTACGGTATCGAGAATACCGACGTGCACATGATCGAGCTTGCAAAACTAATCCACATGCAGACCATCGAGATCGAGGAAGCAGTCAAAGGGATACGGACCATGAAAAATCCCAAGCAGATCGAGGAGCGATGCATTGAGGTCAACAGGCTGGAGAACCTTGCTGATGACGTGCTCGCCCACGCGGTCACCGACCTCTTCCGGACACAGCACGCGGTTACCATCATCAAGCTCAAGGACATCTACGAGCACCTCGAGCAGGCCACGGACCACTGCGAGGACGTCGCAAACGTGCTCTCCGATATCGCGATCCGGCATTCATGATATAGGGCAGACGGGCAGTGAGCGGATCGCATGATCGAGGCAACATGGGAACTTATCGTTGGCATTATCGGTATTGCACTCATTTTCGATTTTACCAACGGGTTCCATGACTCGGCAAACTCGATATCGACCGTTGTCTCAACAAAAGTCCTCTCGCCAAGGAAAGCTGTTGCATTCGCGGCTTTCTTCAACTTCATAGCAGCCTTCGGGTTCGGGGTTGCCGTGGCGAGCACGATCTCAAAGATCATCCAGCTGGACATTGTCCCGGCCGCAGTGATCCCCTTTATCGTGCTCGGTGCCCTTATCGGGGCAATTACATGGAACCTGATCACGTGGTTTTTCGGCCTTCCGACGTCATCGTCGCATGCCTTGATCGGGGGCTTAAGCGGTGCGGGAATATCCGCAGCCGGCCTTGTCGCGATAAAGTGGTCGACGGTCGAGCTTGTTGCAACATTCATGATCGTCTCCCCGCTAATCGGCCTTGCCTGCGGGTTCGCCTTCATGGCCGTAGTGCTCAACCTGACAAAAGACGTCAGTAAACCGATGGCAGAAGGTTACTTCAAAAAACTCCAGCTCTTCTCGGCAGCCGCCTACAGCTTCAGCCACGGGACCAACGACGCCCAGAAGACAATGGGGATTATCGTCCCGCTGCTCTTCTCGATCGGGTATTTCGGGGCCGGCGTCGATCCGAACCACCTCCCGGTCCCGTTCTGGGTCGTCCTGATCTCCTACGCCGCGATCTCCATCGGCACACTCTCCGGCGGGTGGCGCATCGTAAAGACCATGGGATACAAGATCACCAAGCTCCGGCCTGTCCACGGTTTTGCCGCGGAAACCGCCGGTGCAGCGACCATCCTCGGGGCGTCGGCTGCGGGAATACCGGTGAGCACGACCCATGTTATCTGCGCATCGATTATGGGAGTCGGCACCACGATGGGGACCAGTACGGTCAAATGGGGGGTAGCCCGGAGCATTATCCTTGCATGGGTCATGACAATCCCCATAAGCGCGCTGATCGGTTACGCGGCGTTCTCAGTTATCAGGATCGTCATCGGGTATTAGATGCGACACCTGCCAGTTCCGATCTTACGGTTCAGTAAAAATACAAACCCTGTCCTTTTGATCAAAACGTTTGTTAATCCAACCCCGTGGAATACGTCATATGAAAATAACCGAAAGCAGCATCACGATACCCGCTGCAACGATCACCCCACCGGAGATCCTGTTGACCAGCGAGAGTCCCGCGGGGGAGATCCGGTGGCTGGCCGAGCTGAGCGCAGAGCATACGGGCAGCCACCATGCTACCTCCCCGGTAAAGACACCTGCGGCAAAGATCATGCCCGCAGCCGGCGACGCCGTGCTGACGACCATGCCGGAACCGGAGAGGAATATCCCGATGGAGATGATCGTAAAAACATTTACAAGCGTAAGGGCTGCCGCCGATGCATAATCGCGGAAATAGCTGACATGTTCGTGGTATTCCACAGGATCGCTCCGGGCAGGCGTACGGATGATACGGTAGCCGATATAGGCGAGCGCGATACCGGCGACAGCCCGGAGCGGCGCCTGCCACGAAAGGAGGAGTCCCGCGATCAGGGTAAGCCCGGATGCGACGATGCCGGCATAAAAGGCATCGACCGTGGCAAGACCGAGACCGGATACAAAACCGTGCATTCTTCCGCCGTTTATCGATCGCCGGATACAAATCAGGGCGAGGGGACCGACCGGGGCGGCAAGAAAGATACCTATAATAACTCCCTGAATAAAGACCTCCGGGGTCATGCAGCAACCCTCCCTTCACGATAATACCTGCAGTACCTTGTAATCGGGCAGAGGTCGCATTGCGGCCTCTTCGCATCGCAGGTTGCCCTGCCGTGGGCAATCAGGAGGTCGGTCAGGTCGCCCCACTGCTCCCGCGGGAAAGCGGCCATGAGATCCTTCTCAATCACGCTCACGTTATCCGTATCGGAAAACCCGATCCGCTGCGCGAGGCGCCGGACATGGGTGTCGACGGCAATCCCCTCGTTTCTCCCGTGGGCATGGTACAGCACGATATTCGCCGTTTTCCTGCCGACCCCGGGAAGAGTCAGGAGCTCGGCCATTGTCTCCGGAACCCTGCCACCGAATTCTTCCGTTACTGTCCGCGAAGCTGCGATGATGTTCCTTGCCTTGGCATGGTAATAGCCGAGGCTCCGGATGATCTTCTCCACATCTGCCTGTCTGGCGCGGGCGAGTTTTTCAGGAGTCGGGTACCGTGCGAAGAGAGGTTTTTTAACTTTCAGGACCGCCCGGTCGGTTGTCTGGGCGGAGAGGATGGTAAGGACAAGGACTTCGAAAGGCGGCCCCCTTGCAACGATCTCAGGGGACTGCGTGGCATCAGGATACCGCTTAAGAAGGGCGGCATAGATCCATGCGGCATCCTGTTTCTTCATGGTCCGATGGGGTAGGGCGGATTCGAACCGCCGTCAAAGCGTCCCAAACGCTCTAGGATGGACCAGGCTACCCTACTACCCCGTGCTCCTGTACTGTTTACCTGTTTTTTTAAAATAGATGTTGTTTCCGGGTATCAGAGCGGCAGGGGGTTCTTCTTCATGTCCGAGACCACGGTGCCCCGGTACTTTCCCTTAAGAATCGCACCGGAGAGGTTCTTCGGCTCCCGCCCGTCAAGGACAACAAGCGGGATCCCGCTCCGTTCCACGACACGTGCCGCTACGATATCAAGCACATTGTTCGAACCGGCCCCAAGCGCCGTCTGGCCTACGATCTCCAGCAGCTCCTTTGGCGCCAGCCTGTCGAACCGGGCCGCATGCGGGTTCTTCTTCGGGTCCTCCGTGTAGATGCCGTCGACCGATGTTACGTTGATGAAAACCGCGGCCCCGACCCGTTCTGCCAGCACCGCCGCGACCGCGTCTGTGGTCTGGCCGGGCGTAATCCCGCCCATCACTACGATCTTGCCGGACTCGCCGAACTTTTTCGCCTCCGCATGGCTCTCGGCCACCTTCGGGTAGGCGTCCTCGCCCAGCGCCGCGATCAGCAGGGTCGCGTTCAGCCGGGTGATAAGAATGCCGATCTCGTCTGAAGTACCCTCGTCGATACCCAGCTGCCGCGCCAGTTTTATATAGCGCCGGGCCTCGCCCCCGCCGCCGACCACCACGAAGAGCCGGTGCTTCTTTGCGATCTTTTTCAGCTCTGGGACGTATTCCCGGATCGTGTGGTCACTAAGGGACGGGATCAGGATCGAACCGCCCAGCGAGATGACGATCTTTTTCATTGCATTATTTTTTTGTACCAGATACTCATATAGAGTTGCACGAGTATGTTCTACTGTCCGGTCTGCAAGAGCCCCGAGATCTACCCGGTCGCCGGGGGAGTTGTCGGGCAGGTCTTTGTCTGCAAGAAGTGCAGGTACCGCGGCTCCTTCGTACTGGAGACCGATGGGAAGGACGATGAACTGAAATGAGACAGGGTGATAACCAGGCGATACCGGTATACGAGGCGCTCCAGTATACAAAGACTGAGAATCTCGGCGTTAAGTGTTCTCTCTGCAACCACCGGTGCGCGATTGCGGAGGGTAAGCACGGGATCTGCGGCGTGCGGCACAATATCGGGGGCACGCTGTACGCAATGACGTACGGAAAGGTAAGTTCCGAGGCCGTAGACCCAATCGAGAAGAAACCACTCTTCCATTACATGCCTGGCACTCTCTCGTACTCACTGGGTGGGGTTGGCTGCAACTTCCGCTGCGCGCACTGCCAGAACTGGCATATATCGCAGGCCACCCTTGAAAGCGCCTTCCTCCGCAATCTCTCCCCGGAAGAAGGCGTGAACCGGGCGCTATCCAGCGGCAGCGCGAGCATCTCGTGGACTTACAACGAGCCGACCATCTGGCACGAATACGCGCTCGAGATGGGAAACCTTGCCCGGAAGAAAGGGCTCGGCACGGTGTACGTAACAAACGGCTATATCACTGAAGAGGCCCTGCTGGAGATCTCATCCATGCTCCGCGCGTACCGGGTCGACCTGAAGGCGTATACAGATGATTTTTACAGGAA
Source organism: Methanoregula sp. PtaU1.Bin051 (assembly GCA_002067895.1). GTDB lineage: Archaea > Halobacteriota > Methanomicrobia > Methanomicrobiales > Methanospirillaceae > MVRE01. Next base: position 52,483 of record MVRE01000020.1, read on the forward strand.
GACCTGCAAGGCCCGCCTCCAGCCGGTGCTCGACTCGGCGGTGAAGGCAAAAGAGCTGGGAATGCATATCGAAACCGTAACGCTGGTCATCCCCGGGCTCAACGACAACATCGAAGAGATGGAGGGGCTGATCCGCTGGGTGATCGATCACCTTGGGCCGGAAACCCCGATGCACTTCTCCCGGTTCCACCCTGATTACAAGATGACCGACCGCGGGGCGACACCGGTCGCCACGCTTGAAAAGATCTATAGCAGGGCGAAGGAGCTTGGCCTTAAGTTCCCGTATCTCGGCAACGTGTACAACCACCGGTACGAGAACACCTTCTGCCCTTCGTGCGGGACAGTGCTCATCGAGCGGCAGGGATTCTCGAGCAGGATGCGTATGCTGGACGGCAGCCAGTGCAGGCAGTGCGGCGAGAAGATCGAGCTGGTCACCGATGCCGGTTGAGACAGATCCAAAACGCCGGTTCCTTACCGACCGTATGCTCGGCACGCTCTGCCGGTACCTCCGCTTCATGGGCTACGACACGACGAGCGCCAACGGCCTGGCCCCGGGAGACAGCCGCGAGGACACGCATCTTCTGGACATGGCGCGGCGCGAGCACCGGATCCTTCTGACACGGGATACGGAACTTGCAGGAAGAGGAGGAGAGCTGGCGGTCCACATGAGGTCTGAAGACGTCATGGACCAGGTGCAGCAGCTGGCAAACCTCGGACTCATAAAAAAACGGCTGATGATGAGCAGGTGCTCCCTGTGCAACACGGAACTCCGTAATGCAACGGAGGAGGAAATCGCCGGCGCCGACTATGCGCCGGAAGAGAGGGCTGATTTCTCCTTTTACTGGTGCGGGAGATGCAGGAAGCTGTACTGGAACGGGACGCATGGTAAACATCTCGAAGAGAGAATAAAAGCGCTTGACCAGTCCGGTTCAAATCTCGCTGACAATGGCTAAGTAGAATGCATCGGCTGCATTCCGCTCGACCCATGGGCGGTGCCCACATATTCGCAGGAGGATGAACCGGAAGTCCGGAAGCACCACTGCAGCGGGTACTGCTTCACAGGTCGCATCCGGGCAGCTGTGGATAACGGCAACAGAGCAGGGCACGGTCCAGCATTTGGGTACGGACACAATTGCAAAAAGTTAATTGATCGTTTCACACAAGTCAGCTTTACGGCTCAGGCTTTGCTGTCAGGGCAGCATACGAGACGAGATAAGGATGTGGTAACTCATGATTGACACACTGCTTAAAGGAAACGAGGCGTTTCGTAACACGACGTTTAAGGAGAAACAGAAAGAGTACCTTGAACTTGCAAAGGGGCAGAAGCCCCCCGTCCTCTGGATCGGGTGCTCCGATTCCCGCCTCCAGACTGGCCACATAACCGGGACGATGGCCGGTACACTTTTTATGCACCGGAACATCGGGAATATGGCACCGGCAAACGACTGGAGCCTTGCTACCGTGCTTGAGTACGGGATTAAGCACTTGAAAGTCCAGCACATCGTCATCTGCGGCCATTCGGACTGCGGTGCGATCAAGGCACTGGACAAGGATCTTCCCGACGATGCATACATCCCGAACTGGCTGAACAACGCAATCGAGGCAAAGAAGCGTGTCGATGCGAAAATCAAAAAGCCGGCAACACCGGAAGAGACTGCTGCCCGTTCCCGCATGATCGAGCAGGAGAATGTCAGGCTGCAGATCGAGCACTTAAAAACGTATCCGGTCGTAAAAGAAGCGATCGCAAAGAAGCAGATCCAGGTGCACGGCCTGTACTATGACCTCGGCACCGGTGCTCTGACAAAAATCGAATAGGTCAGAGTACCTTTTCAATCTCTTTTGCGATCCGTTCCAGCGCAATCCTGCCGACCGGCGTCACGTTGCCGTTCACGAGCACGGCAGGAAGGGCAGGATGGTGCTTCGCGATGATATCCTTGATCCTGTCGGGGACTCCCCGGTCGAGGAGCGTGAGGCTTAAGGCGACCCTGTTGCCGTACCGGGCCTTCAGTGCGGTTTCCAGTGCCCCGAACGCGGTGGTCAGTTTATTGGTCGGGTAGCACTCCGAGAGACCGCACGTGCGTTCCTCGTTGCAGGGAAAAGGCGAGCATTCGGATTTTTCAAAACCGATTATTTCAATAGTGACCGGACCTGCCATGCCTGTACGGTTGGCGGGAACGGTATTTGAGGCTTGGCAAGACTGCAGAAAAACGGATGAGGATTGACGTCAGGCGAACCGCTCGAACCGGTCCTTCGTAGCCTTGCAGATCGGACAGATTCCCGGTGGCTGGTCGCGGGCGCAGAGATAGCCGCAGACCCTGCACCGCCAGATTGGGAGGGGGAATACCCCGGCTGCGGGTGCTGCGGCAGACCGGGACGCCCCTTTCACACCGCGAAGGGATCGCGCCGGCCGCCGCTCTGGCACCGGCGCGACCTTCCCTTTGCCGGCTGCAATCGCGGGACTGACATACAACGCACAGTAACAGGCGCCAAACTCCTCGATATCCGAGTCCCGGTAGTCGCAGGGGCAGATGATGTCCAGATCGTCTTCACGCGTCCCGCTTGCAAGCCGGCAGGGGCAGGCACGGTAGCCGTACCGTTTCTCGTTCTTTAGCAGACCTGCAACAAGGTTTTTTACAAATACACTGTCAGGATTGAGGAAATAACCGCCTGCTTTCGTTTCCCGCTCAAGTAACAGAAAAACCTTCTCGATCTGTTCCGGGCTGACATCGTCTCCCGCCATATCAGGACAACGCCTCCCGGATCTCGTCCTCGCGGAAACCGATAATACAGCGTTTGCCGTCGATAACAAGCGTCGGGAACGACCCTTTCGGGTTGTACTTTTCCATCGCGTCCATTGCATCATCCTGCTCCTTTCCTTCGAGGAGATCGACATACTGGTAATCGAATTCCACGCCAAGCTCTTCTAACAGTTCCTTGGTCTTTGCGCACCACCCGCAGGTGGAGAGGGCATAAAGCATCACTCTGCCCTTTTTTCTACCGGCCACATGTTCAATGACCACGATCTTCGCGCCCCTTGCCCAGGGGACGGGATACCGTTATACAGTTTCCAGTTTTTTCTGCGATCACTGCAGGAGCGGACCGCCGGCATGAATGTGTCCGTAAAACGGCATTCCCCTGCCCCGGCCCTATTTCTTCTTCATGATAATGTTTACATCCTCGAGCAGCGCCTGGAGGTCTTCCTCGTGCTCGACCTCCTGGGCAATGATGGTAAGCAGGATGTTGTAGGTGACCGGGTCCTTGTCCTTGGTCTTCTTCATCAAGGCATTGTAGGTCTTGATCGCGCACTGCTCGCCCTTGATGTTCTGCTCTAGCACCTTGACAACGAACGGGTCGTCAGGAGCGTCATACCCACAGTTGGTCAGCTTATACCAGTCCTGCGGTTTCGTGACCGGTGTGCCGCCAAGCTGGATGATCCTCGTTGTAAGGAGCGTCGCATGATTCAGCTCCTCGGTCGCATGGAGCGTGAGTTCGGCAATCACTGCCTCCTTGTTGGGGCCTTTTACGATCTTGGAACCGATCCAGTACTGGTAATACGCGAGCCATTCGTCGCTGTATGCCTTGTTCAGCAGTTTTATCAGTTCGTTGACATCGGTTCCGACAATCTTTCTTCCCAGCGTTCCCATGTATGTAACCTCACAGTCTGATTCTGGTATGTCAGTATCACCCTTTCTCTTTTTATGCATATGCCTGCCGGCATACGTCCGGCGCAGCGATGGCCCCGATCTGTACCGGAAAGGGAGACTTATTGCATGAACAGGCCGGTCCAGAATCCGGAAGAAATTCAGCAGACGACAGTCGAGGAGAAAATCTCCCCACTACCGTTAATAACCCTCCCTGCAAATCTATTATGGAAATCATGAAGGCGGTTCTGGGTCTTGAAGACGGGCAGGTTATCTGCGGGGAAGGGTTCGGTGTTGAAGGTGAATGTTCCGGTGAACTGGTGTTCAACACACTGATGACGGGTTACATGGAAGCCTTAAGTGATCCCAGCTATTTCGGGCAGATCCTCATGTTCACCTTCCCGATGATAGGTAATTACGGGGTCGATGCTCAGAATATGCAGAGCCAGCAGGTCAAGGCTCTTGGTGCGGTCTGCCGCGAGATCTGCGACCAGCCCGATGTAAAACCAACAGTCCGGGAATATTTCGAACAGAAAAAACTGCTCGGCATGTGCGGTGTCGACACCCGCAGCCTGACCATCAAGACCCGCGTTACCGGCACTCTGAGGGCCGCCCTTGTCGTCGGAAGCGATGACGGGGACTATGCTGTCAGCCTCGCAAAAAAAACTCCTTCGATCTCCGACTGTGACCTGATTCCGGCGGTATCCTGCAAGGCCCCGTACCGGATCCCCGGCAAGGGAAAGAAAGTCGCCATTATCGACATGGGGCTCAAGACCAACATGTTGACAAGTCTCTCCCGGAGACGGGGTGACCTGTACGTGTTCCCTTACAACACGCCTCCAGGGGATATTTTCGATGTGGAACCCGACTGCCTCTTCATCACGAACGGCCCCGGTGATCCAAAGTCAGCCGTATCCACGATTTCTACCGTGAAAAAATGCATCGGGGAACTCCCCATCTTCGGCATCTGCATGGGCAACCAGATCACCGCCCTCGCCCTTGGCGGTGATACCTATAAACTGAAGTTCGGGCACCGCGGGGCAAACCAGCCGGTCAAATATATTGACGGCAGGATCTTCATCACGACCCAGAACCACGGCTTTGCGGTCGATGGCGATTCGCTTCCGGAAGGCTGCGACGTGACTTTTGTCAACGCGAATGACAAAACCGTCGAAGGGTTCGAGGACGAACACCTGCGGATCAACTGCGTCCAGTTCCACCCGGAGGCCCACGCAGGCCCGCAGGACACGGAATGCCATTACTTTGACGGCTTGTTCCGGAGGATTGCATAATGCCGAAAAAGGATCAGATCAAAAAAGTCCTGATCATCGGCTCGGGACCGATCCAGATCGGGCAGGCGGCCGAGTTCGATTTCTCGGGCTCCCAGGCCTGCCGCGCCATGCGGGAAGAGGGGGTCAAAGTCGTGCTCGTCAACTCGAACCCTGCGACAATACAGACCGATCCGGAAATGGCGGATACCATCTATGTCGAACCGATCAAAGCTGACATAATCGCAAAGATCATCGAAAGGGAGAAACCCGACGGGATTCTTTCCGGCATGGGCGGCCAGACCGGCCTTAACATGACCGCTGAGCTTGCCGAAATGGGAGCTCTTTCTGGCGTCGAGATTCTCGGGACGCCGCTCGAAGCGATTTACCGTGGAGAGGACCGGGAGAAATTCCGGGACTTAATGGTCGGTATCGGCGAGCCGATCCCGAAGAGCACGATCCTGACCAGCATGAGCCAGATCGACGATGCAATTGCGACCGTCGGTCTTCCGGCGGTCGTGCGTCCCGCATATACGCTCGGGGGCGCCGGCGGCGGCATCGGACGGACACGCGAGGAACTCCTAAGGATCGTGGAGCTCGGGCTCTCCCGCTCCCGCATCCACCAGGTTCTCATTGAGGAGAGCGTGATGGGGTGGAAGGAGATCGAGTTCGAGGTGATGCGCGATTCTGCCGATACATGCATCATCATCTGCGGGATGGAGAACGTGGACGCGATGGGCATCCATACCGGCGAGAGCGTCGTTGTCGCCCCCATCCTGACCCTGCGTGACGACGAGTTCCAGACGCTGCGCAGCGCTGCCATCAAGATCATCCGCGCGCTCGACGTCCAAGGCGGCTGCAATATCCAGTTCGCGTACCGTGAGGGGGAGTACCGCGTCATTGAGGTAAACCCGCGGGTCTCGCGGTCATCCGCGCTCGCGTCCAAGGCAACCGGCTACCCGATCGCCCGGGTGGCTGCAAAGATTGCAATCGGCCTGCGGTTGGACGAGATCACCAACACGGTGACAGGGTGTACGCCTGCGTCGTTCGAACCTACCATCGATTACGTCGTCGTCAAGGTCCCCCGCTGGCCGTTCGACAAGTTCAAGGGTGCAGACCGCACCCTCTCCACGGCTATGAAAAGCACGGGGGAGGTCATGGCGATTGGCAGGACGCTTGAGGAGGCCCTCATGAAGGCAAAGCGGTCGATCGACACCGATGTCGGCACCCATACGAACCCGTCCGAGATCCGCATGATCCTCTCCCGCCCGACTGACGAACGGTTCCACTGCCTCTTCGACGCATTCCGGCAGGGCTTTTCCGTCAATGAAGTGGCAAAACTTACGTCGATAACCCCGTTCTTTCTGGAAAAGTTCAGAAATATCGTTATGATGGAACAGCATATCGCCCTGCACCACGGGAAAGAGGACATTCTTTCAGCAAAACGATATGGGTTCACCGATGCCGAGATCGCACAGTTGAGCGGTCTTGCGCAGGAAACTGTCGGACAGATCAGCGGTCCTCCGGCCTACAAGATGGTCGACACCTGTGCAGCAGAGTTCCCTGCAAAGACACCCTACTTCTACTCAACCCGTGAGGACGTATCCGAGATTATACCGGAGAAGAAACAGAAAATCCTGATCCTCGGGTCGGGGCCGATCCGGATCGGCCAGGGCATCGAGTTCGATTACTGCACGGTCCATGCTGTCAAAGCCCTCCGGGAGGAGGGCGTCGAGGTCCACATCGTCAACAACAACCCAGAGACAGTGTCAACGGACTTCGACACTTCGGACCGGCTCTTCTTCGAACCCATGCAGCTCGAGGACGTCATCAACATCTTAAGAACAGACACGTATTACGGCGTTATGGTACAGTTCGGCGGCCAGAACGCTGTGAACCTCGCCGTCCCCATCGAACAGGAAATTAAAAGGCTGGGGCTCACGACACGGGTGCTCGGGACCAGTCCCGACGCGATGGATGTTGCAGAGGACCGTGACCGGTTCAGCGTGCTGCTGAGCCGGCTTGGTCTTACAAGCCCTGCAAACGCTTCCGCGTACTCGGAATCCGAAGCACGGGAGAAGGCGGAGCGGATCGGGTACCCGGTTCTCGTGCGCCCTTCGTATGTCCTTGGCGGCCGGGCCATGGAGATCGTACACGACTCGACCGAACTTGAACAGTACATGAAGGAGGCAGTGCGGGTGAGCAGGAACCACCCGGTTCTGATCGACTCGTATCTCCAGAATGCTGTCGAACTCGACGTGGATGCGGTCTGCGATGGTAAAGAGGTCTTAATCGGGGGGATCATGGAGCATATCGAGGAAGCAGGGATCCATTCCGGGGACTCCGCATGCGTGATCCCCACGCAATCCCTCTCACCGGCAGTCATCCGCAAGGTGCAGGAGATCACCCGGAAGATAGCGCTGGGCCTCGGTGTTGTGGGGCTCGTTAACATCCAGCTCGCGGTCAAGGACGAAATCGTCTATGTCCTTGAGGCAAACCCGCGGGCGAGCCGGACCGTGCCGTTCGTCTCCAAGGCAACCGGCATCCCGATCGCAAAGATTGCAGCGAAGGTCATGATCGGGCGGAGACTTGCTGACCTTGGCTATAAAGAGCGCGAGATCCGGCATGTAGCAGTCAAGGAAGTACTTCTCCCCTTCAACAAGCTAGCCGGCGTGGACACGATGCTCGGTCCCGAGATGAAAAGCACCGGAGAGGTCATGGGGATCGATTATGACTTCGGGCTCGCCTATTACAAGGCCTGCATCTCCGCAGACAACGAGCTGCCACAGAAAGGCAATATCTTTATCTCGGTCAACATGGAGCAGAAGGAGGATGTCATCCCGATTGCACGTAAACTGCGCGATCTTGGGCTAACCCTGTATGGCACAGAGGGTACCGTCGAGTACCTGAACGATGCGGGCATCGAGGCATCTCTCGTGCGCAAGGTGCAGGAAGGTTCACCCAACGTAATTGACATGATGCGGCACGGTGAGATCCGGCTCATCATCAACACGCCGACCGACAAGCAGTCGCGGCAGGATCACTACCAGATCATGCGTGCGACTGTCGATTACGGCGTCCCGTACATCACAACGATCCAGGCTGCACGTGCCGCAGCGCTTGCCATCGAGGCCATTAAAAAGAAAGAGGTAACCCTGGAGCCGATCGCGCATTATCTCAGTGCATGAAGGTAAGGCTCATACCATCCCTGCCACTGCTTTTTTCCCTGTTTATGCCCTGCCAGCCCCATTTTAATTGAATATGCTTATATACCGAAATAACAAAAAAGAGATGCATGAAGAAACTGTTTGTTATCCTGATGATCTTAGCTCTCGGGATTCTTGCTAGCGGCTGCACATCCCAGCCTGCAGCACCGGCAACGCCCGCTCAGACCGCAGCTCCGACAGAGGCCCCAACTACAGCTCCGACAGAGGCCCCAACTACAGCTCCGACAGAGACCCCTACGGCCGAAGTAACAACCGAAGCACCGACAGAAACGGCGACACCGATTCCCGATTTCAAGATCAAGATCGCGAATACACTGACCTTTGAGCCGGCGGTAATCACCATCCCTGCAGGAACGAAAGTAATCTTCTATACGGATGCGGTCGGTTATAAGTTCAAGGTAGGGATTAAAGGGCTCGGAGTTAATGTGGCTTCCGACATCATCACCCCCACCCAGACTTGGAGTTACACCTTCACGAAAGCCGGAACCTATACAATGGAAGAAATGATCTACACGCAATTCCGCGATGACCACACCAAGATCACCGTAACATAATCATGACAGGGCCCGGAACCGGGCATAAATTTTTTTATCACAACTATTACAATAGCCAGAGTACAACATTATTCGTTTTTCCAGTCTAACGGAGATAGTGCATGAGCAAAGGAACCATCGTTCTTGCGTATTCCGGCGGGCTTGACACCTCAATCTGTATCCCCCTGTTAAAGGAGAAGTACGATTACGACCGTGTCATCACCGTCGCAGTGCATGTGGGCCAGCGCGATGAGGAGATCGCTACCGCATCAAAAAAAGGAAAGAAGCTTGCCGACAAGCATTACACCATCGATGCCCGCGACAAGTTTGTAGCACATCACATCTTCCCTGCAATCAAAGCCAATGGCTCCTACGAGGGGTACCCGATGGGCACTTCCCTTGCCCGGCCGCTGATTGCCGAGGAAGTCGTCAAGATTGCAAAAAAAGAGGGTGCAAAGGCCGTCGCCCACGGCTGCACCGGCAAGGGCAATGACCAGCTCCGGTTCGATTTCATCTTCCGGGGCGCAGGGCTCGACGTGATCGCCCCGATCCGGGAACTGAACCTGACGCGGGACTGGGAGATCAGGTACGCAGAGGAGCATGGGATTCCGGTACCGGTTAAAAAATCAAAACCATGGAGCATGGACGAGAACTGCTGGAGCCGGAGCATAGAAGGAGGAAAACTGGAAGATCCCTCCTTCCATCCCCCGGAGGAGATCTACCTCTGGACAACGTCCCCGCAAAAAGCTCCTGACAAGCCGCTGAAAATCACCATCGGTTTTGAGAGAGGGATTCCCGTCTCGCTCAACGGGAAGAAGCTGCGCGGTTATGACCTTATCCAGAAGCTCAACGTCATCGCAGGAAAGCACGCCGTCGGCCGGAACGATATGATCGAGGACCGGATCCTCGGCCTGAAAGCCCGGGAAAACTACGAGCACCCAGCCGCAACCGTGCTGATTGCCGCCCACCGCGATCTCGAGGCGCTCGTGCTCAGCCGGGAAGAACTTGCATTCAAGAGGATGGTGGACGACAAGTGGTCCGAGCTTGCCTACATGGGGCTTGTCCACGAACCCCTCTATGCTGCCCTGAATGCCTTTATCGATACTACGCAGGAACGGGTGAACGGGTCGGTGGACCTCGAACTCTACAAGGGCAGCGTGCGTATCATGGGAAGGTCTTCAGAGGACGCGCTCTATTCCGATGACCTTGTCTCCTTTGACAGCGCATCCATCGACCAGTGCCATGCCATCGGCGTCTCCCAGTATTACGGGATTCAGGCACGGATTCTTAAGCAGAAGAAGAGCAGGAAAAAATAGATTATACAATTTTCTTGCCGGCATTTGGTCCCGGCATGCAGTCGAAGACGTCGGTTATTTTCATAATTAAGAGGGATTTTGCAGGAAGCCCGGGCTTTTTCTCGTGGACCATCTTCCTCATCTTCTCATAGTCATCCCCGGATGTTTTTATCTCGATCTTCCCCTTGACCTGGCAGCATTTTTTCAGGTCTGCGTCATAGAGGTAGATTGCCGCCCGGGGGTTCTCTTTTACATTCGCAAGTGTTTTGTTCATGAAGTTATCCGCGAGCCAGAGAGTATCGTCGCTGACCATTACGACGAAGGCGATGGGGGCGACATTGGGGACGCCTTTCTTCGATGCCGTTGCAACCGGAAAGAGCTTTACCTTGGAGAACAACTCTTTCATCTCACCCGTTAATGCGACCATACAGTTCACCACTTCTTACGGACGACGGAAATGCCGTTACCCTCTGATAGTGCGTCACAGGGTTTATCTTTTGCGTTTGGATGGTTTCCGGTGCACCTCCTGATGCTGGCGATCAGATTTATTTCAACCTGCAAACGGACCGTCTGTCATTACGATTTCCCTTTTCGTTACGGTACCGAGGACACCGTCGTATCGAATAGAAACTTATAACAGGGTACAGAGTAAGAAAAAGTTACTATGAGCGCGGGTTTTTTCAGCCGCTTTATAAAACCGAAACCCCACATTGTTGAAAGCCCCCCGCCGCCCTCGATCGTCCATGGCCCCGGGATGCAGATCCCCGAGTACAAGAACAAGCCCTATTTTCTCGTCGCCTCCGTTGAGATGGGCAACACAACGACAAAATGCATTCTTACCGGTGTCAACCTCGAGACCGGCATGTCCTACGTGATAAACAAGACCGTAAGCATGTCCCGGGACATCCGTCCGCCGAGGCCAGGCGAGACGATTTTCGGGGCCACCCTTGATGGCACCGAGATCACACGGGAGTCGGTGACGGAACTTGTCAAGGCAACGCTTTTAAAATGCCACCGGGATGCACACCTCGACATCAACAAGGAGCTCGATTTTGTCGTCCGGAGCACCGGGGTCGTTGCCGAGATGGAGTCCCCGGACCAGGTCGGCGACTTTGTTATCGCCCTTGCAAACGGCTGTTTAAATGCCGGCGTTCCGCCAAGAAAGATGACTCCCCCGATGTCCAAGGAGAACCAGCCGGAGAAGCTCCAGCCGTACTCGTTCGCCGACAAGGTCGTATTCGTCGGCGCGGTGGCTGGTGTAATCCCACCCGTCGGGTCGACGGGCGTCGAGATGGTCGCAAACGAGATGGAGGGGGAACTTGCGATGGCCGGCATCAAGGAAGGCGCGAAGTGGACGCCGGTCGACTTCCGCAACCCCTGCGTCTCCATCGATTTCGGGACGACCCTCGACGGGCGGATCACGAGCGACGTGGAACCCGATGCCCCGAATCCTTTCGCAAAGACCGTAGGGAATTTCTGCGGCCTTGCCGGTGCGATACCGGACGCGATCGTCCGCGGTACCGGGCTTGTCCATAACCGGACGGGGACGGCGCTCGATATCTTCGGGGAACACAGCGTGACCGGCGGGTTCTTCTCCGGGGGGAACAGGAAGGTCATTGACGATTTCGTGAAGCGCTGTCACGAGCATATCGACATCAGGATCGTTCCTGCAGACCGCGACCGTTTTGGCCGTGTCCCGGTGAATGCGAGGACTGCCATGGAATCCGGGATCGCCATGATAGGGTGCGACTGCGGCGTCAACAGCAGCGAGCTTGACGAACTTGTCGCGATCGGGTCCGAGATCCATAAGAATTACAACCTTGCAACGCTCAACGAGGTCGTCGACCGGGTCTGTGCGCAGATGGCGCTGCGCCTCATCGACGTTGCGATCGAACAGAACCTTGTCCCGCCTAACTCCTCGATAGGCTTTACCGGCAGGGCCGCGATCTCGGGGCGGAAACCGGAGTACATCCTTGACGGGATCATCGCAAGGAATCTCTATGATAAACCCGTCGACCATGTTGTCTTTGTGGATGACGGTCTTGCGCGGGGTGCCGCGCTGATGGGCAGGTGCATGAACTCGCTTGGCAAACCGAAGAACCCGATTGGCGGGGTGCGGGGAGGGCCATGCATCATGAGCCGAAGGATTAAGATTGGAAAATAACCAACGGGTGAAGAAGAGATACTATGGCAGAAGACACAAAAAGTGACAAGGCAGGCGAACCGCTGTTCGATGTCCTTATCCCTCCGGGCGTTCCCCGCTCGATTATAAAAGAGGTCATACAGAAATTCGATGTCCAGCTGGTCGAACGTAAAGAACGGATGACATTTGCCAACATGGAGGGGGATGCGCGGAACCTGCTTGCTTTCCGCGGAAAGCACGAGGCCGTCGAACAGGTCGAGAAATACATGATCCAGAAACTGAAAGAATTTATCGAGAAATAATTTTTTCCGGTTCTCATGACTTTTTCAGGAGCTTGAGCAGCAACGCTTTCTGGGAATGCAGGCGATTCTCCGCCTCGTCCCAGACAAGGCTCTGGCCGCCTTCCATGACCTCGTCGGTAATCTCCTCCCCCCGGTGAGCCGGGAGACAGTGAAGAACGCGGGCATCCGGGGATGCACGCTTCATCAGGCCTGAATCGACCGTGTAGTCCTTAAAAAGCCGCAGTCGGTCAGAACGTTCCTCCTCATCACCCATCGATACCCATGTATCGGTAACAATAACTTCCACATCCTTAACAGCTTTTTCCGGATTGCGGACCATGGTAACCTTTCCCCCGAGTTCCCTTGCCTTCTCTACGTACACAGCAGCGGGTTCGTACCCTTTCGGTGTGGAAACGGTCACGTCAAGGCCGGTAAGCACCGTCGAGAGGATGAGGGAATTGCAGACATTGTTGCCATCACCCACCCATGCAACACGGAGGTCACGGGTCGAACCGAAATGCTCCTGCATGGTCATGATATCCGCGAGGAGCTGGCACGGGTGTTCCATGTCGGAGAGGCCGTTGATGACCGGGATGTTGGCATACTTTGCGAACTCCTCGATGGTGCCGTGCTTGTATGCCCTGATCATCAGTGCCGATACATAGCGTGAGGCAGCCCGGGCCGTGTCCCGGATCTCCTCCCCGCGCCAGATCTGCATGTCGCGGGCGTTTAAAAAGAGGGCATGACCGCCCAGTTCGTTCATCCCGACCTCGAATGATATGTGAGTGCGGGTGCTGGACTTCTCGAAGATCATGGCAAGGGTTTTGCCGCGGAGGATCTCGTGGGGAGTTCCCGCCGCCCTTAAGCGTTTTAACCGGGCAGCTTCGGTAAGAATCGTATCCAGCTCTTCGCGCGTTATGTCCAGGATGGATATGAAGTCCTTCTTCATCGCAGCGCCTTCATGTGGTCGCACCGCTGTGCGAGCAGTTTTTCGGTCCCGATATCCCTGCGGTGCCTGACATTCCCGGTCACCGAAGATGCAGCGGTCTCCGCAGTCTTCTCGGCCTCGGCAAGTGTCCTTCCGATACCGACAAATGCCAGCGTGCGCGAGGTAAGAGTGACGAGCTGCCCCTGCCGCTCTTCGACGTTTGCGTAATAGAGGATGACGGAGCCCGGCATCTCCCCGAGCGATATGGGATCACCCGCATTCGGGGTATCGGGATACCCTTTCGGCACGATATACTTGCATACCGTGGCGGCAGGGGAGAACCGGACGCGGGCAGAAGAGAGCGTTCCTTCGGATATGCCGGTGACGATATCGGTAAAGTCCGATGAGAGCAGGGTCAGCACGTTCATGGCTTCCGGATCGCCGAACCGTGCATTGAACTCGATGACCTTGGGTCCCTCAGCAGTATTCATGAACTGGCCGTACAGGATGCCCTTGTAAGGATGCCCGTCGCGTTTCATGACACCGAGCACTGATTTCATAATGGTAAGGGCTTTTTCGTAATCCTCCGTGGTCACGAACGGGAGCATGTGGTCTGGCATCGAGTACGATCCCATGCCGCCGGTATTCGGGCCGGTATCTCCCTCGAACGCCCGCTTGTGGTCCTGCACGAGGGGCATCGGGACGAGGTTTTTTCCGTCCGCAAACGCCTGAAGGGTAAATTCTTCGCCGACCAGCCGTTCTTCGAGAACAACATGCCCGTCGATCTTTCGGATATAATCCACGGCCCCGTCGTAGTCGACCTGCTCTCCCATTATCCGGACTCCTTTCCCGCCGGTAAGGCCGATTGGCTTGATCGCGAGATCGCCCCCGTATTCGTCCATGAAGGAGATCGCTTCTTCAACGGAATGGCAGACCCGGTACCGGGGACAGCCTGCGATCCCGTGCCGGTCCATCATCTCCCGGCAGAACCCCTTGTCCGTCTCGAGCCGTGCAGCAGCCCGGGAAGGGCCGGTGCAGGCGATGCCTGCTCCTTCGAGGGCGTCGACAATGCCGGTCTCGAGCGGCGCCTCCGGCCCGATCACGGCATAGTCGGATCCGGTCTTTCTCGCAAAATCAAGAACCCGCGGCACATCCGTCTCCCTGTGTATGAGTATCTCCTTTGCGATACGGGAGATGCCCGGGTTCCGTTTCGCCATGACCGAATTGATCGTTACATCGCCGGTACGGGAGAGAGCTGTTGCTATCGCGTGCTCGCGTCCGCCCCCGCCCACAACGAGTACCTTCATACCCATACCTCTCATCTCCCCGTAAAAAATCATTATCTATTTAGTAGCTCGCTGACCCGTACAAGGGGGATGAGCAGGATACCGTGCTTTTGAAGCATCTCTTTTGCTCCCTGCTCCCGGTCGACAACGGTTACGACCCGGTCGATGACGGCCCCGGCCGCCCGGAGGGTTTCGGTACCGTAGAGGGCAGAACCCCCGGATGTCGTCACGTCCTCGATTAAGAGCACCGCTTTTCCGTATACTTCACCGATAACCGGGTTTTTCTTGCCGTGATCCTTCGTTGCGCTGCGGATGATCGCATACGGTTTTTTCGCTTCCAGCGATACGGCAACCGCCAGCGGGACACCGCCGACAGCAACCCCGGCAACGACGTCGAACTGATACGTGACTGCCACTTCCTTTGCGATGGCAGAGAGGAGGTGCGGCCTTGTCACAGCAGTCTTGATATCGATGTAATAATCGCTTTTCGCCCCGGATGCGAGCGTGAACGACCCGAACTCGATTGCCCGGTGCGCGATGAGTTCTTCTGCCAGAGTGCTTACCATGGTACGTCTTTCACCCCGGAATAATACCCGATCATGTTGACAAGCCGGTGAAGGACTGGCGTGATGATTAAGATTACGATGAAGACCGGAACAGTCACGTTGGCAATCAGCCACGCAGGATCGACAAGCAGCATCAGGACAAGGGATCCCGCGACAAGGTCGTACTGGTCTGCAATGAGCCAGTGCTCGCCCCGTTCCTTCCCTAGACGGCGTTTAAAAAAACTTTTGACCATATCTCCCAGCAGGGCTCCGAAGGCCAGTACAGATACTGATAGGATCGTATGGGCAGGCAGCATTGTAAGACCGAAGGCATCAGAACACCATATCTGGACGAGACCGACGGCAAGCCCGGCAAAGACACCTGCAAAAAAACCGCGGTACGTCTTCCCGTCCCCGAGGATCCTCCTTCCGTCTTTATAGGATCTCTTAAAATCGATCGGTGTTCCGCCGCCACAGAGTGCGGCAACCGGGTTCGGGAGGTATGCCGGAAGCATGATCCAGACCGCGGAAAGCAATGGTATTATGAATGCCTCAATACTAATAATGTAGCACTCCAATACCACTAATAAACAGCAGATACCAACATTAAAGTTACTCATTCGGCGATTCCTGTCAACTATGGGAGGACGTGAATGCTGATCAAAAAAACAAAAAGCCTCTGCCCCGCCTGCAACGCGGTCATTCCTGCTGATATTATTGAGGAAGAGGGGAAGATCTGGCTGAAGAGCACATGCCCATCGCACGGGGATTTCCGTAATCTCTACTGGGCCGATGCCGCCATGTACAACCGGTACGAGCAGTACGAGGCTGTCGGGAGCGGTATAGATAATCCCCAAAACGTCGTGCCACCGGAGACATGCCCCACTGCATGCGGGTTGTGCAGTAACCATCGCTCCCAGACGCTCCTTGCAAATATTGACCTGACCAACCGCTGCAACCTCGACTGCGACTTCTGTTTTGCCAATGCACGGGCATGCGGTTTTATCTATGAGCCAAGCTTCGACGAAATCGTCGACATGCTCAAACTGTTGCGATCCGAGAAACCCGTGCCAACACCCGCCGTCCAGTTCTCCGGTGGCGAACCCACCATGCGCGAGGATCTCATCCGGATCATAAAGAAGGCAAAGGAACTCGGCTTCCCGCAGGTGCAGATCGCGACCAACGGCGTGCGGATCGCGAACGAGCCCGGGTTTGCCAAGGAGCTTAAGGATTCCGGCCTGAACACGGTCTACCTCCATTTCGACGGGGTCTCGAAAGAAACCAATCCAATTTTAAAACGGCACGAGCAGGCGATTAATAATTTAAAGAGTGTCGGGCTCGGCGTCGTCCTCGTCCCGACCGTGATCCGGGGGAAGAACGACAGGGAACTGGGAGACATCATCCGGTTTGCAGCAAAGAACATCACAGTCATCCGCGGTGTGAACTTCCAGCCGGTCGCGTTCACCGGGGCCGCGTCTGACGATGATATCAAAAAGTCGCGGATCACAATCCCTGAAGTTCTTGCCGGCATCGAGGAGCAGCTTGGCGGGATCATCAAAAAGGACGATTTTTACCCGGTCCCCTGTGTGCTGCCCTTCTCCGACCTTGCAGAAGCCTACATGGGAAAACCGGTGGTCCGGTTCACGGCCCACCAGCACTGCGGGGCGGCGACCTACGTCTTTGTCACGGAAGACGGGATGATTCCGGTCAACCGGATGGTGGATGTCGACAGCCTCTTTGAAGCGATCCAGAAGATGGCGGATTCCTTAAAAAAAGGCGGGACCATCAACAAGTACAAGACCCTGATCGAAGGGGTCAAAAACCTCCACGAATCGGTGAAGAAGGGGGAG
Source organism: Methanoregula sp. PtaU1.Bin051 (assembly GCA_002067895.1). Classification (GTDB taxonomy): domain Archaea; phylum Halobacteriota; class Methanomicrobia; order Methanomicrobiales; family Methanospirillaceae; genus MVRE01. The sequence continues at coordinate 69,480 of MVRE01000020.1, forward strand.
CATAAGAGCACTGCGGAGTTCTGGAAACTTATCGGAAAGACGCTTATCGGCCAGAACTTCGAGGCGCTCCGTGAATTTCACTGGAACGCCCTGTTCATCGGGACCATGCATTTCATGGACCGGTACAACTACGACCTTGCCCGCGTCCAGCGCTGCTGCATTCACTACGCGACGCCGGACGGCAGGCTGATACCATTCTGCACTTACAACAGCGGGCCGGTCTACCGGGAACAGGTCTGGAAAAAGTACGCCAAGGCTCCGGAATAACACATTCCTTTTCAGGGAAACGGCAGAACGATCGCAGTCCCGTGATGCATGGCGATTTTAGCAATTGCCAGGTCCTGAATGGCAAGCCCCGTTGAGTCGAAGACCGTGATCTCACCAGGCCGTCTCCGTTTCTTCCTGCCGATGACGACCTCCCCGAGAGTACCAGCAATGTCCGCTTCCTTAAAAAGTCCGTTTTTTATCGGCACGTTGATCTCACCCGAATGTACAGCCTGCACAATATCGTCCACGAAGACCGATGCGCGGGATAGGATGGCCGGGTCGAGTTCCTCTTTTCCAGGGGCGTCGGCACCAATAGCATTGATATGCGTGCCTTCATGTACCCACTCATCGGAGACTATTGGCTGCCGAGACGGGGTTGTCGTCACCAGCACATCGCAGTCGCAGGCCTGCTCGGCCCTCGCGCACCGGCACTCCGTCTCCCTGAACATAGTGCAGAATTTTTCGGCATGGACGTGGTTCCTGCTCCAGACCTTCATCTCCCTAATCGCAAGCTCCTGAGCCGTCGCTCTCACCTGCGCCTGCGCCTGCCTTCCGGTCCCGATTACCCCCATCACGATCTCTTTCTTTGGCGACAGGTATTTCGCTGCAACCGCCCCGGCCGCCCCCGTCCTCATATCCGTCAGTCTCGTTGCGTTAATGACCGCCTCCGGTTTTCCGGTGGCGACATCCAGAAGGACCGTGATCGCCATGACGGTGGGTAGCCCACGGGAGGGGTTATCCGGGTGGACATTTACTACTTTTACCCCGGCAATATTGAGCGAAGGGAGGTATGCCGGCATGGTACGGAAATCTCCCTGGGGGAGGGTAACGTATGTCTTGGGGGGCATCTGGACAAGGCCCCTCCCGTGATCGGCAAAAGCCTGCTCGACAGCTGAATTAACCTGGCGGAGATCAAGGCCCTGATCCGTACCGGTAAAATATTTCATAGCCGTGTATCGTCTCTTAAAGGATATATCCCCTGCGACAGGGAGTGGCTGCCGTAATGCCTGGCAGTGAGACAGTTGAAAAAAGGATCTTATACGTAATCCATCTCTTTGAGCGCCTTGTCGGCAAGCTCTTTCATACGGGCGGAGATCCGGCTCGACGATGTGTAATCGATATCCTTCATCACGTTGGCTATCTCGGTTCCGAGAACAAAGATCGCGTACTTGTGTTCCATCTTGCTCTTGTGCTGCTGGTTCGGGGAGATCTTCAGTGCGGAGTACTGGGAGAACTTGAGGTTGGGGTTGATGGATTCCAGGTACGTCTTGATATCGAACAGCATCTGGTGGAGCTTGATCAGTTCATCTTTGTGCACTGGTACCACATCTGGAATTTAGCATAGTCTACGGGATGATAAATAATTTGCCCGGACGTAAAAATCACGAGCCCATTTTCATGAGCCGGATGCCAATCGGGCGCTTGATGATCCCCTTGAAATCCCTCGCGGCAACGTACTCGAACCCTTTCATCACCAGCCGGTCCAGCAGCCGCTGGTCCAGCGGCCGGTCGATAACAAGACCGTTTGCCGACGAATCGATGGTTTCAACCGCTTTCTCGACCTCGTCGGACTGTGTCTCCCGGACAACCGAAAGGTCGGAACCGAGGAACCGGGCGATATGGTGGCCGCGGACATCGTCGATATGGTCGCGCAGCGTCTGCGGTACACGGTGGGGTCCTTCACGCGGGCGTTTTGCCGGCGGGTACATTCCTGACCTGTCCGCTCCCTCCCGCTCTTCGCCGCCCCGAGCGATCCGCAGGTCCTGCGGCAGTTCCGCGCTGCCCTCGAAATAGTGCTCGCGGACGTATTCAACGGGGACCTTGTTGCGCAGGGTCTTGATCACCTCCTTCCTCGTCATATCCTCGACGCTCTTGCCCCGTGGCGAGAAAGCGACGAAGTCGATATCGGCCACCTGCAGCAGCTCCCGGAGGATTAGCTCACCGCCACGGTCCCCGTCGAAAAATGCCGTGGCAGTCTTCTTCTCGCAAAGATCGATGACGGTCTTGGGGATATTCGTCCCCTCGACGGCAACGGAGTTCTTGATCCCGAAGCGGAGGAGGTTGAGGACGTCCGCCCTGCCTTCCACGATGATGATGGCGTCAGAATCTAGCACGTTGGGGCCTGCCGGGACTTTCTCCTCCCCGATGGACCCGATCTTCTCGATCCGGAGGCTCTGCCGTACATCGTCGAGGAGCTCGGTGCTGTCGATCGCTCCTTCATCGAACCGCTCGATGAGGATCTCCTTGGCACGGTCGACAATCTTCCTGCGCTTACTGACCCGGATGTCCTCGATCGAATCGACAGTGACATGGGCGACGCAGGGACCGACCCGGTCGATCGTCTCGAGGGATGCGGCAAGAATGGCCGTCTCCGCACGGTCGAGCGATGTCGATATGAGGATCTCGCCCCTGGTCTCGCCTTTCTTGCTCGTTAACTGGACGTCGATCCTGCCTACGCGTCCCGTTCTCTGGAGATCCCGCAAATCGAGGTCTTCGCCGAGTAACCCTTCCGTCTGGCCGAATATGGCACCGACTACGTCAGGTTTCTCGACCACCCCCTCCGCAGTGAGGCTGATGTGAATAAGGTACTTGGTAGTATCCGGTGAATACATGTAATCGCACCCCCATGAGTCATGCGCTGGATGTGAAGCCTGATCATAGGTATACGATTTTATATCACGCGAAAATTATTTAAAGCCTAGCCCGGGCATAAAATAGGCAGGCTGCTTTTCGAGCGATGCCGCGACCCTTGCAACGGCATCAGCCTTTTTCATACCGGCAATATGGACCTTTTTCAATGAGGACGTTGCACCGGATCGAATACTGACTGCAGTCTGCGGGATACCAAGCGACCTGGCGATTACGGCAATAACGGCGGCGTTCGCCCTGCCTTCGAGCGCAGGAGCGGTAACACGGCAGCCAATCGTCCTCCTCCACGGGTTGAAACCCGACGGGAAGATATCCTGTTTTGCACCCGCTGTGACCTCGACTGAAAGGATTATGCCGTCCCTGCTATCCGATACTGCATCTTCGATTTCGGACATGGCTGTGGCGCATATGAAGAGGGTATGTTGCCCGGCATTAACGCACGCGGATCATCTGTGGCATACTGCCTTCCATCACCGGTGATTTAACCCTCTGCCGGGCAGTGCCTGTCGCGCAACCGGGTTGTCCCGTGGATCACATCCAGGCTTCGCCAATCGATCACCCGGGGACCTATGGAAGCGCATGTATCGGCACCATTCCGGATGGAAGTGCCGGCTCTTAAGGGTTTGGGAAGGGTATCGTTACGCCCGGTAACCTTTCCCGGCAAACCAGCGGGGGGTTCCCCGGATAAATTCGCCGTCATGGTAGACAACAATTCCGTCCATGATCACTTTTTTGGGGAACACCGCGGGCATACCCTCATAGGGTGTCCAGCCGCACCTGTAATGGAGGTTATCGGCATGGATGCGGGCTGGGACTTTTTCATAGATTGCAAAGTCAGCACGATCGCCGGTATTGAAGCCTGCCTGTGGAATTCCCAGAAGGGCGGCCGGTCCCGCTGAAGTCTTTTGGATCAAAGAAGGAAGCGTTATTGTCCTGTCAAGCACCTTTGCAACGAGGAGGGGTATCATTGTCTCGACACCGGGGATGCCGGCCGGGGCATCGGCAAACCGCGCACGTTTCTCCTTTACTGTGTGTGGGGCATGGTCGGAGGCGATGATGTCAATCCGGTCCCACCGCGCCCAGAGGCCTTTTCTCTCCTTTTCGGAACGAAGTGGAGGGTTCACCTTGCCTTCAGGATCCGCAGGATCGCTGAACGATTCGTATGAGAGGAAGAGGTGGTGCGGTGTGACCTCAAACGATGCTTTCATGACAGCATCGACAGAAGCGGTGGAACTCACATGGCAGAAGTGGAGGCGGCAGCCGGAACGGTTGAACATCTGGACAGTTTGTATCGATTCCATCTCTCCGGAAACCGGCCGGGCCCTGTCATGACCCGCAAGGTCGTTGTCTGGGACCGGATTCACCTTTTCGGCATGGATCGTAACAAGGCCGCCAAGGGCCCTGATAGCGATCAGGGATCGTTCGAGAGCTGAAGTGCCGATTATCGCACCGTAGCTGGAAGGGGCATAGAATGTCTCCCCGAATGCCATTGCACCGGCACCCCACATCCGGCGGATGTCCGTATTTGCGGTAAGGGCACTGTTTATGGCAAAGTGGCAGGCCGATCGGCCTTCTGCTTCCCTGACCCGGTTCGCGAACAGTTCCGGCGTCGTGAGCGGCGGGACCGTGTTGGGCTGATCAACTACAAGGGTCACGCCGCCGGCAAGAGCGCTTTTGCTCCCGGTCTGCCAGTCTTCCTTTCCAGACTGCGACCCGCCCCGCATGTGTACGTGGATATCGGTCGCCCCGGGGAGGACGAGAAGCCCGGTGCAGTCGATCATTCGGTCGCAGGGCCAGCCGGCGCCGACATGGAGGACAACTCCTCCCCCGGTCGAGATGTCCGATACGCGCCCGTCCGGGAGTGTGACGTTTTTTAAGACGAGCGAGGCGCGGGCAGCCATCATACCATATTTGATGATTCTTGGATAAAGGCATGGTGCATGGGCGCAGGGCAGGCGTGCGATATTTTTTCTTTGATGAACGCAGAGAGAAGAGTGTTAGGTTCAACCCTGCAGGGCGCTGCAGGGCTCTACCGCGAAAAGAATGAACCGGAGGATGTACAAATGGATAAGGTTATAAAAATCGCAACCGGTATCTTCATCATCATTCTTGTCGTCGTTGCCGGGACCGGCGTGTACACTTTCTTTACAGAGAGGCAGTACCGCGAGTCGCTTACGAGCACGTACTCGTACAGCCTGACCATCTCTGCAAACGAGGAATTAAGAAACGTCACGCTGTTTGTCCCGCTGCCTGCAAACCCGGCAGGATATTCACCGGTCGAAAAACGGTTCAGCCTCCGCCAGGTTCAGGGGCTGCCGCCGGCATGGGAGACCTCGCTTCTCGGGTCGAACAAAGGGACGGCGGTCAAGATCCGGACCGCCTCTCTCGGCTCTGGAACCGGCGCGACTGTGGTAACATTAACGCTTGAAGAACCGGCCGGGCAGATCGACACGAGGGCACCGGAAACAAATAGTGTCCTGTTCTGGCCGGTGCAGGACCTGAAGACTGCTGACTGCAGCGGGTTTGCAGACCCGAAAGCCGGTGCGAGCTGCTACCGGTACCTGAGCGCGATCTACGCGGATTACGATTCATCGCCGAACGCACGGGTCGAGATCAGCTCTACGATCACCGGCAAGAATGAGTGGACGATCTTCAAACCGGACTTCAATGAGTATACAAGCTCGATCTCGGTCCTGATGCTTGGCGAGAACCACGGGTGGGTTGTCGCAAAGGGCGAGCTGCAGGCCGGTATCGGATCGTATAACGTTCCGAAGATCTGAGAATTCCATCATTTTTCAGGCCGCGCCATCAGGATTTGGCCCGGGGAAAAGCAGTGCGAGGGTAGCCGGGATACTACACCCGTGCTTTCCCCTGCGAAGATCATTTTTCTTCCTTGTTTTTGGGCATTCTCGTCCGGCCATGACCGGTCTCAGGTTCATTCTCATGATGATGACCCGGCAGGATGTGACTCTTTAACAGTTCGAACTCGTCCTTTGCGATATGCCCGCTCTCCGTGAGGGCAGCTAACCGTTCGAGCAGTTCGATCTCGGCTGCTGACGGGGGGGTTGCGGGTTGTTCAAGGCTCTTCTGCCGTTCCTCGATGAATCCCGAGGCGAGGATCGCCGACGGAAGGGCCAGGATAAGAACCCCCGACAGTATCATGGCCGATGCCAGCAGCTGGCCGAGCGGCGTTACCGGGACGATATTGCCGTAACCGACCGTGGTGACGGAAACCACCGCCCACCACATGGCGGCAGGAATGCTGGAGAACTTGTCGGGCTGCGCACCGTTTTCCACGAGATACATCAGGGTGGCCGAGAACAGGATGATGAAGACAAAGAACGAGAGCATGATCGAGAAGATCTCCCTCTTCTTGACAATCACCCTCTTCAGCATCGCGAGGGAATCCGAGTAGCGGGCATAGCGCCCGAGCTTGAAGACGGAGAGGAGCCGGAACGTCTTTAACATCGCAAAGTCCTGCGGGAAGAGCACCGGGAAGAAGAGGGGGACGATCGATATCAGGTCGATTACCATGAAAAAACCGGTCGCATGCCGCAGCCGCTCGGCAGTCCTCTGCCTCAGGGTCGGGGCATCGGTGCACGACCAGAGGCGGAGGACGTATTCTGCGGCAAACACGAGGATGCAGGCAGTGAACAGGTTTTTTATCGGCAGCCAGTATTCCCGTTCAATCGACGGGACGGTATAGAGGACGACAAGGAGCGTGTTCAGCAGGATGACGGCCGCGAGTGTAAACTGGACGAGCCGGGTCGTGCGGTCCCCCCTGCCCGGTACTGGTTCCAGTATCTCGTTTACCCGTGACTTTAGGGACTTCTCCTGCCGGCCGCCTCTTTCGGACATGTTCATTCCGGAATTGTCACGGGAGTATATCAATCCTGTAGAACCGGTCTTTTTTGGCAGGATCCATATTGTTAGTGAGAGCAGTCCGTTGCAGTGGACAGCAGTCCCCGCAATACCATGCACAGGCAAAGGGATATAACCTCAGACGGGCGTTTTTACTCTTATGACACGCCCCTCACTTCTCATCAGCGGTGTTCTTGTGATCATTCTCATCGCCTGCCTCCTTTCTGCAGGATGCAGCGGGGGCCTTCCGGTGTCCGGCGAATGCTCGAACCGGATAAGCTACGGCGGCAATGGCCTCCTGACCGAAGACCAGCAACACGTCAGGGTGTCGACCCCGGAAGCCAACAAGAACTGCCATGCCCAGATGACGCTTACGTACTGGTACAAGGACAAGGCACTCGCAGAATCCGGGAAAATGCCGCCGATCAAGTACGATTTCCAGACCCTGAACGGATGGTTCCCGAACCCGGTCTCGAAACAGGTCACGATCTACGATGATCAGGGTGCGGGTGTCAAGGCATGGCAGGCTACCGTAGACCAGGCTGATAAGAACGAGTCCGGGGATTACACCGTGTATTCGGTACTTGCCTTCTATCCGCCGGGACGGAGGGATTTTCCCAAGGACGGGGTTGAAGTAGACGTCAAGATCAGTTATGTCCCGTATAAACCGGCACAGAAATAATAATCTGTTTCCTTTTTTCCGTTTTTACCATTGACTCACAGGAGAATATAGGATCAAACCGATTCGTCTGATTTGAAAGAGGGGGGCCCTCCCCCTGTGCTACCCTGATGGGGGGTACCCCCTCCCTGCATGGCCGACCCCCCCTTGGGGGGGGGAGGGAGGGGGTCTCGCGATCCGGAGGGGGGAGGGGTACCCCCCCCGCCCGATCGGGGGTCCCCCCCATTTTCCACAGGAAATAACACATTCTCCACTGAAATCGCCGTCGGAGACCAAAAACCGCCATAAGGGGGTACCCCCACCCCCCTCCCCGGGGGGAGGGGGGCCGGTCACCATACCCGCGACCCCAAGGTGGGGGGGTAGGGGGGTCACCGGCTCTGAGCGGGTGGGGGTACCCCCTCCGGCCCGAGGGTGGGGGGTGCCACCCTGTTCTCGTCGGAGAGTTGGCCGGGAGGAGGCGGATTAGTAGTGGAAACGAGGGGGGTAAACGGGATCCGGAGGAGGGGGGGTATGGGGGGTGGCCTCATGGGGGGAGGGGGTACTCCCCACCTGGCCGGAATTAAAAGGCGTCTGAAAGGTTCCTCTCTACTTGGGTTGAGAGAGAGATTTAAGTAAACTTCCTAAAGGTAAGGCCGATTTTGGAAAAATACTCAGACTAAATTTAAATAATCGATCAAAAGACTAACATTTTTTGAACTATCGGAAGTCACGTTGATGATGGATGATTTGATAATGTTGATTCCAAAAATGTAGTACTTATGGGACACAATCCCAAGAAAAAAAGGTATAAAAATACATCAAATGGTTTTAATTCTAGACCATTTCTTGATACTAATAAAGGAAAAATTCTTCTCATTGTAATTTCAGCGATTGTTGGGTATTTGATTTTTTGGGCTCAAATTCAATTAACAAATGCTTACCAACAGAGAGATATCGCGAATAATTTTTTAGCTGAAATTGATGTTATCGAACATCCTATCAAAGCTACTGCGGATAGATATAATTTAACTGAAATTTTTAATATGACACCACAATTTAAAGACGATCCTATTTACCAGAGTACAGGATTATTTTTTAGACAAAGTAATGATATTGGAAAATTAAATCAAGATTTAGCAACTGATTTACACCTTTTCTATTACCGGTTAACCGTTGCAGAAGCAGATCGTGTAAGAGTGAATCAATTTCTTGGCTCTGTAGAAAAGCTACGTTCTCAGAAGTAAAACCGTGACCAAAAGATCTAAGGTACAGTGCCTCCTTACTCT
>MVRE01000021.1 GCA_002067895.1 Methanoregula sp. PtaU1.Bin051
TTACTCAACCGGCTCATGAAATTGTTCTACGACTGGGGTGAGAAAATACCCTGTACCGCTGTCGATTCATCCGGGTTCACCAGCTCATACGCCAGCCATTACTATTCCTGGGGAACCGGTAAGACCAAAAAACGGTTCCTGAAAACATCAATCTCTGTCGACACTGATCAACAGATTATCACAGGTCTGAAGATCTCCCGGCATCCCGTCCATGATATCCGTCACGCCGCAATACTCCTGAAACAATGTCACAGGGTCAAACATTCTGACCTCTATGTCATGGACAACGGATACGACTCCGAAGAGATCCACCGGCTGATCCGGGATACGCTGAACTCTTGTTCGCTCATCCCGATCCGGGAGAGAGAAAGGAAACGGATCTTCGGTTATTACCGCCGAAGAATGAGGGTATTGTTCGATCTGGAACTATACTATCAACGGAATAAGGTCGAAACCGTGTTCTCCGTCTTGAAAAGAAAGTTCGGGGAATCCCTGAAAGCCAGAAAATACCGACTCCAGGTTAAGGAGATTAAAATCAAGGTGATCCTCTATAACCTCTCAAGATTAAGGAAGGGGATTTCTGTTCTGATTGTCATTGAGGAATTCTACAAAGCCGTTTCTTTACAAAGTCATAACAGTACTTCATCATCTGGTCAATCACGACAGGGTTCCGGGAGAGTCTGATGTGGCTATACTGGTCTGGTGCAGGTAGCGGTTTGTCCGATTCGTTGCCTGCTGGCAGAACATCAAGCGTTACCTCGGGGAGTTCTGATTCCCGGGGGGTTACAATCCCATCGCCATTCCTCGTCATCCGAACCGTTCCATCTTCAGAGGAATCATAGGTTTCCCCAGAGAAATTCGGAAAGAATGCAGGTATTCCTGTCGGGTTTGCCGTGACAATTACCCGGTAGTAGATATCTTTCCGGATACCAGAAGCCCGAAGCGCCTTCATTACCGATCTGGACGGATGGACATCCTGAACGAGAGGATCCTTATCGGGATTGAATCCTTTTGGGACAAAGACACCTGTCAGGCGATCAATAATGCCGGGGCCAAACTGCGGGTTACAAATTAGTTCGGCAAGAGCAGAGTCTTTATTAGAAGGTCCAAGACCAATCAGCTGCCGAACCCGCTCCTGTCTTTCAGTCCCGTCAATAACTTCGAGAAGATGCCGGGCAATGCAGGTTCCCACCGAATGACAGATGATATCAATCTCGGAGTCCCAGCCAGCATCCTCCCGTACCGTTGTGATAAATGTGCCAAGTACGGCAGCTGTCTCAGGCAGGGGCGAGCTGGTCATCCCTGAGTGATCGAACCGGCATTACGATATGCCAGCTGCTTCTAGACGGGGGGCAAGCCGGTTCCAGATACCAAGATGGCTGTTCCACCCATGGACGAGTATTACAGGAACGACTCTGCTATACATGGCACTAGTATTGGCCTTCATGAAGGAGAGGTTATGTGGTTCCTAAAAAGAGTAGTATTTCTCTGGTAGATCCGTAACAGGTATGAGTAATAGTCTATCGGCGGCTACTGCCTCTGCCAATCTTCTTTAATGCTTTTTCAATCCCCCACCGCCCGCGACCGAGCTGCTCCTCGAGAAGGGCAATTATACGGTATCTTGGCAAACCGTCTGATAGCAACTGGTCATATCCATCCATGAGGGCTGAATATTCTTCCTCCGACCAGGATCTCCCGCGATTCTTTTGCGAATACACATTAGGCTTACGGAGATTGCAAATCATGGAGCCGGGTCTGATTGTTTCGAGCTCTGCAGATTTAGCTATGAAAACGGGCCTTGATATCTCGAATCCTACGATCCGTCGGTTCAGACCGATTGCGACCTTCGCTGTTGAGAATCCTCCAAGGAAAAAATCACATACTAGATCACCTTCGTTGCTGCTGTACTGGATAATCTTTGTAAGCAGCGCGATCGGCAGCTCGTTTTTATTCTTTATCCTCCCGGGTTTATACTCGCGGTTGATGAGCCAAACATCCTCCCGGTCGGTGTTGTTGAGGGAATTGCGGTTCGCATCCTTTTCATTAAACCCAAACCGTGACTCGGGATTGAAGGTCCTATTCCCACCGGGTTTCTCGTAAAACAGGATGTGGTAATGAGACGAGATGTACTTGTTCTTTGTAAAGACCCCAAACCTGAATTTCCAGATGATGTGGTTGACCTCTTTTAGGGAGGTCTTCCGGAGCGCGTTTAAGATGTCAGCAAGGTTCGTATATCCAGACACGATGTAGATTGATCCACCGGGACGCAGGACCCTCTCCGCCTGTCGGATCCAGTGGTCTGTGAATCCCGCATACTTCTCTTTGGATATCTCAACGTAATCCCCGATAACAAACTCCTCGTTCCTGTTGTAGTGCCGGTGCAGACGGTCGCCGTTGATCCCGTACGGCGGATCGGTGACTATAAGATCGACTGACCCATCCGGGAGGTACTTTCTAGCACCATAAATACAGTCACAATTGTATACTGTAAAAAAGCGTTTGAGGGCGCTCATAGGAGGGTTCCGTTAACAGTTTGTACTCCTAAACACATAGAACGAGAGGGATAATTAAAAAAACGCCAAATCAGGAAAGGGATAATTGAATGATAGAAAGAGAATGTGATGGTTATATACCCCCACAAAAGATTATTGCCATCAGCCCTACAGTTTTACTTGGAACGTTGTATTATGGAGAACCTCTATCTAAGCAGCGACGAACCAATCCTCCTGACAAGCCAGAATATCGTTATCAACGGTGTCAGGCATGAGGCTGTGCTGACAGATAAACGCCTCGTCGTTGTCCGGCGTGACGATCCCAAAGCTCCCCACCAAGCGATACCTCTCGCAGCCATCCGATCAGCGATAGCGGGAGAAAATACTCTCCATGAACCAACCATCACTCTCTCCCTTGCTACTTTAGATGGTGTCCTTAATACTGTTGAACTGGTATTCATCCGGCTTTCCAGTGAACATAAAAACAGTCAGTATGACGAATGGGTCGCACGGCTCAAGGAGCATATTAATGTCAGTACTGCCGGGTTTTTAGGACCATCCTCCGATCAGAACATTCCAGGAACTGCAGCCACTGGGATGAGCCATGTGCCTGCATATATCTTCCACCCCCCAAAACCCCTAGCGGCACCCCAGGAGTCCGGCCTTAAGAAGATTGCCATTACAATTATTGTAATTGCAGCCTTGATGGTTGCGGTATTTGCAGGTTCTCAGCTCCTATCTTCAAAACCAACAGAAGGAATGCAACCTTCAATGACTCCTGACGTAGAAACTTCCCCTGCGATGACAATTACGACAACTTCTCCCACGCCATTACCGACGCTGACCGTCCAACCGTCAATGACGCTTATTTCCAGCCCGCAAGTGATAGTCCCATCATCCGGAATCTGGGTACGGATCCAGTATCCGGGGATTTTTACCGGTTCTGTAGGTACGAGCGGAAGGATGCGGGAGGTAAACAGCACTGGAGACCGGTTCTACCAGATCCCGGTAATGAGTGGGGTTATCGAAGCGGAGATCCAAAAAACAGAAAAAAACGCTGATGAACTAGCTATTACTGTTTACAAGGACGGAGTGATCGTCAAACGGGTTAATACGACCGCTCCTGCCGGTTCCATAATCCTGAATGCAGCTGTCTGAAAGTAAAGATAGTTCCTAGATGGTAAGAGCAGGAAGAATCTCTCATGAATTTGTCAGATATAGAATGATGCGAGGGTGGACTGGCGCCCGCCCCGCGTTACCTGCCGGAGAAGCGAACCTTCATCTATGAACCGCTGCATGGGGAGGGTGAAACGCACGGCCAGTGACGAGAGTGCCGACCCGATATCCTCGAACTCCTGCCCCTTCTGTTGCATCGCGTGCCGCACGTTCTCCCGCACATTGAAGACCCCGAGTGGGACGTATCCCTGAACAGCCTCACGGAGCACGATCGCCCCGGCCTGTTTCTGTTCCTTTGCGAGGGCTTCAAGCACCGCCATCTTGCAGGAGTAGTAGCAGCCTCCCAGCGACGAATAACCGGCCTTCTTCTTATGGCCCTCGCAATCGGAAAAGACGTATTCCTCGCTTCCCAGCACGTGGAGGAAGGCCTCTGTCCACTCGTATTGCCACGCCGTCGGGAGCAGGATGACTGCGTAATGGTTGTTCAGGCTAGAGAACTCATGGACCCGCACGGTATCGATTGGCGTGCACTGTTTCACCCGGTAAAGGAGGTTATCGCCAATCGCGGTGTCACATGCCGTGATCGACCAGCGTGTGGGCACGAGGTGCCGGTTCCTCCCCTTTCCCATGGTCCCTGCCGATAATGCTTTCTGGATGCTAGAGAAGGGGACATGTTCCGCGTGAAGATTAAGGATAGCTTCTTTTGCCGGAAGGTCCGTATCATAGAACACCTTCTCGAGATCCCGCTGCCATGTGCCGGCGCTGATCTCGAACCGGTCGAGAGGCGCACTCGGTCCGTGGGGTGCATGCTCCTCGGAAAAGAAGAAACCCTGCGGGCAACGGGCAAATCCCGCTTCGCTCTCTACGGATGCTGAAGAGAGAGCAACTTCCTGCAGCTTTTCGACATAGTGGTTGTCAAGACCGGAGACGTTAACCCGCCTCGTCCCGCGGACCAGCCCGAGCCGGTACCGGATTATCTCTTCCTGGGTCCGTCTCCCGGCTATCCAGGCTTCCGGCATATCCATCTCGGCCGTATTCCCGTGAACCGGGGTGACCATCGGGCCAGCCAGCACATCAGGATAATTCCACTGCCCGATAAATATTGAGGGGGGCGAAGTGCCGGAGAGATCGGGGCCGACAGGCACCGAGGAAAACGGCATCATGGCCGCGGTCAGCTCCTTCAGGTACGACCCCTTGTTGATCATGGGTTGCTGAAGGGTTGGTTACCTTTGATATAAGGGGTAAGGCATGGGGGGAGAAAGTGAATGGTCTGCTATCGGTCCCCGGCAGGGATCCCGGGCAGGGTTGTTTTTCGTACCGCTAAGCCCCCATCACGATCTGGACAGCCGTGGGATATTTCCCCATGATGGCATACGCGATCGGGCGGGAGACCCAGAACCTGCCGCCTTCCATCGTGCGCAGCGTGCTCATTTCGTTCAGGATCTGGAGCGCGGCAAGCGTAGGGGCGTCCGGGCACGAGCAGCTGTCCGGCACATCGGGTGACAGGTAGAAGAGGATGGGCAGTTTCAGCTGCCGCTGCAATTCTTCCGGAAGGCTTTTTCCGAGAATCTGAATGACGTTTATATCAAAGAAATACACTTCCCCTTTCCTTGTCACCGAGGATGGCTTCACCTCACAAAGCAGGAGGGAGAGGGGTTTCCGCTGTACAACCAGCCCATCGTTCATCTTTGCGATCTCGAGGCCCATCCAGCGGGCGAGCACGGATTCATCGGTGATGCGCGGGGGGTGGGTCATACGTCACTTGCAGATACGGTCCTTTCCGGAGAGTATTAGGACGAGGATTGGATTGATCGTAAGAAAAATTTTTTGGAGAAAAACGAGGAGGCTGGTGGTATTGACCTTAATCAGAGCCGGTCGAGGCCGTTCATGTACGGCCGGACGACATCAGGAATGACAACCGAGCCGTCCTTCTGCTGGTAATTCTCCAGGATCGCCCGCATCACCCGCGAGGTCGCGATCGCCGTCGAGTTGAGCGTATGGACATACTGTTTGGATTCGAAGTCAGCTGGATCGCGGACCTTGATATTCAGCCGGACTGCCTGGTATGCCGTGCAGTTTGAGCAGGAGACGACCTCTTTGTACGCGTTCTCGCGGGGCATCCATGCCTCGATATCGTACTTCTTTGCGGCGACCGTGCCGATGTCCCCGGTGCAGATGTTGACGACCCGGTAGGGAAGGCCGAGCTTTTCGAAGATCTCTTCGGCGTTTTTCAACAGCTCCTCGTGGATCGCCCAGGAGTCCTCCGGTTTACAGAAGACGAACTGCTCCACCTTCTGGAACTGGTGGACGCGGAAGAGGCCCTTGGTGTCGAGGCCGTGCGCCCCGATCTCGCGCCGGAAGCAGGGCGAGATGCCGGCGAGCCGGAGGGGCAGGTCCTTCTCCTCGAAAATCTCGTCCCGGTACATCGCACCGATCGGGTGCTCACTCGTTGCGATAAGATAAGCGTCGCTCCCGTCGATCTTGTACATCACCTTTTCGAAATCCGCAAGGTCGGTGACCCCTTCATACGAATCCCGGTTGATCATGTATGGGGGACTGACCGGCAGGTACCCCTTGCCGATCAACAGGTCGAGGGCGAAGCGCTGGAGGGCGAGGTCCAAGAGCACGAGGTTCCCTTTCAGGAAATAGAACCCTGCTCCGGATATCTTGGCCCCGCGCTCGAAGTCGGCCCAGCCCTTCTCCGCTGCAAGCTGCCCGTGGTTCTTCACTTCGAAGTCGAATGTGCGGGGCGTGCCGGCCCGCCTTATCTCCATGTTCTCCGTATCGTCCTTTCCCACCGGCACGCTCTCGTGCAGGATGTTGGGCAGGCGCATCAGGTAGTTCCTGACTGCAGTAGCGATCTCCTCCTGCTCGGCGTCGCACGCCCTGATCTTCTGCGGGAGCGCTGCACCTTCCGCCATCAGGGCAGAGACGTCGGTGCCGGCCTTTTTTGCCGCGTTGATCTCCCGTCCGATTTCGTTCCTCCTTTTCCGGAGCTGGTCGGTTGCCACCTTGAGCTCGCGGGACCGGGCGTCCTTTGCGAGGAGATCGTCGACCCATGCGATCTTCTCCGAATCGTTCCGCTTCCGCAGGTCCGCTTTCACCACGTCGGGGTTCGCCCGTACGAACCGGATGTCAAGCATGCCCTGCACCTGCCATCTGCACCATTACTGTATCCATGGTTGGGTGTTAACGCTCATCAGGATTTGCACAGGTTGCGATTCCTTATGAACGGAACCGGGGTGGGGTTATTGGAGATGACCCAAAATGTGATAGAAGGGGAAAAAAACGCCGTCTGTTATTATCACTTCTTTGGGAATCCCCTTCGGGCAAGCGCGTCCTTAATCTGATCGAGGATCGCCGGGTCGTCGATGGTCGCCGGGACCGTGTATGGCGTCCCATCCGCGATTTTCTTGATCGTGCCCCGGAGGATCTTTCCGGACCGGGTCTTGGGGAGCCGCTTGACAACAAGCACCTCCTTGAACGAGGTGATCGGCCCGATCCGCTCACGCACCATCTTCACGAGCTCCCGCTCGAGTTCCAAAGGACTGCGGTCCCTCCCCGCTTTCAGAACCACGAACCCGACCGGGACTTCGGCCTTGATCGGGTCATGCACACCGGAAACAGCGCTCTCGGCTACATCCGGGTGGGCCGAGAGCACCTCCTCCATCGCGCCGGTCGAGAGCCGGTGGCCGGCCACGTTGATGATGTCGTCGGTTCTTCCCATGATCCAGAGGTAGCCGTCGGCATCGACCATGCCGGCATCGGACGTGAAATAATAGCCGGGATATGTCGTGAAGTACGTCCTGACGAAATCCGCGTCGTTCTGCCAGAGTGTCACGAGGCAGCCGGGCGGGAGCGGGAGCTTTGCCACGATATTTCCCTGCGTGCCTGTCGGCACCTCTTTTCCCCCTGAGTTAAGGACCCGGATATCGTAGCCCGGCAGTGGCTTTGTGCAGGAGCCGGGTTTTACGGGGAGCTGGCCGAGCCCGACGCAGTTCCCGCCGATTGCCCAGCCGGTTTCTGTCTGCCACCAGTGGTCGATGACCGGGACGCGGAGGGCGTCCTCTGCCCATTTCAGCGTCTCGGGATCGCACCGTTCGCCGGCCAGGAAGAGAGTCCGGAACCCTGCAAGGTCGTACTTCTTCACGTGCGTCGCATCGGGGTCCTCGCGCCGGATCGCCCGGAACGCTGTCGGGGCGCAGAAGAGCACGGCGACCTTGTGCTGCGCGATCACCCGCCAGAAAGCGCCGGGGTCGGGAGTGCCCACCGACTTGCCCTCGTACAGGACCGTCGTGCAGCCGGCGGCGAGCGGGCCGTACACGATGTAGGAGTGCCCTACGACCCAACCGATGTCGGAAGCCGCCCAGTAGACCTCGCCCGGTTCCACGCCGTACAGGTTCTTCATCGTCCAGTAAAGTGCAACGAGGTGCCCCCCGTTGTCGCGGAGCACCCCCTTGGGCTTGCCGGTCGTTCCCGAGGTGTAGAGGATGTAGAGCGGGTCGGTTGCCGCAACCGGCACGCAGGGGGCCGGCTTGGCGTCCATGATCTCCTTCCAGTCCCGGTCCCGCCCGGGAGTGAGGGGTGCCCGCTGCTCGTATCGCTGGACGATGACGCAGGTCTCCGGCTTCCAGGAGCACAGGTCGATTGCAGCGTCGAGGAGCGGCTTGTACGGGATGATCCGGGTGACCTCGATCCCGCAGGACGACGAGATCACGACCCGCGGCTTTGCGTCCTCGATCCGGGTCGCCAGCTCCCGTGGCGCAAACCCGCCGAAGACGACCGAGTGGATTGCACCGAGCCGGGCGCACGCAAGCATCGCGATCACCGCCTCGGGGACCATCGGCATGTAGATGACGACCCGGTCGCCTTTTGTAACCCCGAGCCGTGAAAGTCCGCCGGCGCAGCGGGAGACATGATCAAGGAGCTCGCGGTACGTGTATGTCCTGACCGTGGACGTGACCGGGCTGTCGTAGATGAGCGCGGCCTGCTCCGCCCGGCCTCCTTCGACGTGCCGGTCGAGGACGTTGTAGCAGGTGTTGAGGATCCCGCCGGAAAACCAGCGGGTGAACGGCGGCTTGTCGTTGTTGAGGACCCGGTCCCACGTCCGCTCCCAGCGGATCGCCTCCGCCGCCTCGCCCCAGAACTGTTCAGGATTTTCTATCGACCGTGCGTAGACCCCGCTATAGCGTGAACCCATACCACCGTACCGCCCTCTGTTCCAACAGAGTGGATCGGGGAGAGCCGTGATAATGGTTGTCAGGGTGCGGGGTTAGTGCACCACGTTCTTTATGGTTGCGAAATGATCCCGGTACTTCGACGGTTGGCTGCCCCTGATCCGACGGCTCCGGTAAACAATCCCGGTCATCTCCAGTCGGGCCGAACGTCATACCTTCCTTACTGCAACACTTTTATTAAAAACTGCCCCACGGTGATCCGTGTCTCTGCGATCTGACTGCGAAGGCATCGTGCCGGCCCCCCTTCTTCCCCTTGTTCCGGCCCGGTTCGACGTCATTGGGGATATCGCCGTCCTCTCCCTGCCCGACGCCCTTCTGCCGTTCGCTCCCGCAATCGCCCGGGCCATCATTTCCCGCAGGAAGAATATCCGCACCGTTGTACGGAAAGTCTCCATGGTCACCGGAGAGTCCCGCACCGCCCGGTTCGGGGTCCTTGCCGGCTCCGGCACGGAGACCGTGCACCGGGAATACGGCTTCACATACCGGCTCGACATCGCCAAGGCCTTCTTTGCCCCGCGGCTCGGGACGGAACGAAAGCGGGTTTCGGACCAGGTGCGGCCCGGTGAACGCGTACTCGTCCCGTTTGCCGGCGTCGGTCCGTTTGCAATCCCTGCAGCGGCAAAGGGCGGGGCCGTGACGGCTGTCGAGCGGAACCCGGAAGCGTTCCGGTACCTCGCGGGGAACGCCGCTGCAAACGGGGTTTCAGGCCGCATGGCCCTGATTATGGGCGACGCGTCCGATGTATCGCTGCTCCCGGAGCCGGCGTACGACCGCGCCATTATCCCGGCGCCGTACGGGCAGGACAGGGTCCTCGATGTGCTCGCCCCCGTTGTGCGAAACGGCGGGATGGTCCATTTCTACACGTTTAAGAAACGGCACGAGATCCCCGCGCTTGCGGATCATTATGCCGAAACCGGGCTGCCCGTGCAGGCCGTACGCCGGTGCGGCAATGTCGCCCCGGGCGTGAGCCGGTGGGCGTTCGACCTCTGGAAAGACGACTGAGATGAACAGCCCGATAGGATTTTTTCCCCATCATCCTGCCGGATCTGTCGTACCTCACGGGTTGAGGAAATAAATGCCGGCATTCAGTATCGTTGCAAAACTCACCCACGCGAAATACGGGAGGAGGAGATACACGGCGCTCTTTCGTACCTTGTAGAAAGCCATGATAGTGGCAAGGATCATGCACCAGAGGACAATGATATCCAGGAGGCCGAGCAGGGGGGATCGAAGGCCGAAGAAGAGAAACGACCAGAGGATGTTGAACGCAAACTGCACGAAGAACAGGTAAAGGGCATACCTCACGCCGGGTTTCCCGATGCCCGTCTCCCAGACAAGGTAGAGCGCTGTGCCCATCAGGAAGAAGAGCACTGTCCAGACAGGAGCAAAGACCCAGTTTGGTGGCTGGAAGGAGGGTTTTGCAAGCAGCGCGTACCATGAGCCAGGCCTCGTAACAGTCACGAGGGACCCGAGACTCCCGGCGATGATACAGAACAGCAGGGCTGCGGCCAGCTTTGCAGGAGACCGGATTGTAATCCGTCCGAAAATATCCATGCACTGTGTTTTTTGTACCCGTTAATAATCCTGCAGGTCGTGACCTGCCATGGGTTATCAGAGTCCTGCCTGCAGGAGCTTATCCCTTCTTCAGGACAAGCCACTGCCCTTCCCCGGCCTTTGCAAAGGGGACCAGCACGTAGGTGCCGGAAAACCGCCTGCCGGCAAGGGTGACCTCGATCTTGGTATCGCTCCATGTAACCGTCGTGTACGTCCCCGCATCCGCGATCTTCACCTCGCCTGCGCCGTACTCCCCTTCGGGGATTGTTCCCTCGAACCCTATATAGTCCTCCGGGTGGTCCTCGACCGCGATCGCCAGCCGCCGTTCCCCAGCCTTCTCCGGAAGTCCCTTGGGGACCGCCCAGCTCTTCAGCACGCCGTCCCGCTCGAGGCGGAAGTCGAAGTGGTGGTGTTTTGCGAAGTGCTCGTGGAGGACGAAACGCAGCAGCCCGCCCGCTTCTTTCGGACTCACGTATTCACCCTGCTATCCGGTATCGTCTTTTGTGCCACATAACCCTGTTGTGCCCTGCCGCCCGTTACCAATCGTTTAATGGGCTGCAGGCGCACCGGTACTGCAATGGCATATCCGTTCACGTTTGCCGCCCGGATGGGCAGCATCCCCGCGTCGTTCCTTGACACGCTCTTTACCGTTTCGGCCGACCCTGCGATCATCTCGTTTGCCGGCGGGCTTCCCTCATCTTCACTCATCGACGTTGCGGGGATCCGGCGGGCCGCACACGGAGTGTTGGAGGACGAGGGCGCCACCGCGCTCCAGTACATGACAACAGACGGTTACCTCCCGCTCCGGGAATATATCGCGGACCGGTACCGGCGCCGGCTGAACATCCCCGCAACGGCTGCCGAGATCCAGATCGTGAACGGGTCGCAGCAGTGCCTCGACCTTATCGCCAAGATCCTCGTAAACCCCGGCAATTCCATCGGCATCGAACGGCCCGGCTACCTCGGGGCCTTCGAGGCGTTCTCCCTGTACGAACCGGTCTTTGCACCGGTGCCTCTCGAAGACGACGGGCCGGACCTTGCCGCGTTCAAGGGCATGCTGGCAAAACACAACCCCGGTTTTACTATGCCGTACCCAATTCCCAGAACCCCTCGGGCTGCACGTACTCCGGTGCGAAGCGGAAGGAGATCACCTCCCTGCTGGCGGACGGTGGCACTGTCTTCTACGAGGACGACGCATTCGGGGATCTCTTCTTTGACAACCGCCCGCGTGCGCCGGTCAAAAAATTCCTGCCGGAAAAGACCGTCATGAGCGGGTCGTTCTCCAAAACCATCGCCCCGGGGCTCCGGACCGGCTGGGTGTTCGCGCCGGCGCCGGTGCTGCGGCAGTTCAACATCGCAAAACAGGCGGCCGACCTCCACTCAAACTTCCTCTCCTAGAGGGTCCTGCACCGTTACCTCGTAACCTGCGACTACGATGTGCACCTGCGTACGATCACGGCGGCGTACGGCGCGAACTGCCGTCTTATATGCGACCTCTTCGATGACACCTTCCCCCCGTCGGTAAGCCACACGGTCCCTGAGGGGGGATGTTCCTGACCGCAACACTTCCTTCCGGCATGGACTCGATGAAGGTCATTACTGAGGGGGTGCGGCAGAAGGTCGCCGTCATGCCCGGCGCCCCGTTCTTCACGGACGGGGGCGGGAGCGGCACGATCCGGCTGAACTTCTCCAACACGGATACCGCGAGGATAAAAGAGGGGATGGGACGGCTCGCCCGCGTGATCGCGGGGATGGCCTGACCCCTGCCTACCGCATAAATGTCGTCGTCACGACAGCCTTTTCGATCCAGTGCCCGTTCAGCATGGTATCGATCCCGTCACGGTCCGCGGTCGGCAGGCCCATAGTGTAATCGACTGCATAGAGCGTGAACACGTACCGGTGCTTTGGCCCGATCGGGGGGCATGCGGCCCCGTAGCCCCGGTTGCCTGCCGTGTTGGTACCCTGCTGCCCGCCGCCGGAAATTTCCTTCCCAGCGGTTATGCCGCGGGGAAGACTGCCCCGTTCCGGCGGGATGTTGTACACGATCCAATGGGTAAACGTGCCGGACGGGGCATCCGGGTCGTCCATGATAAGGGTTAAGGTCTTTGTTCCGGCTGGGACATTCTCCCACGAGATTGCCGGCGACTCGAACGACCCGATGCAGGTGTAATCTTTCGGGAGCGTTTCCCCGTTTGCGACCGAGTCCACGTGCAGGGTGAACGCGCCCGCATGAGCCACCGGTGCGGTCGTGCCCGGAGCGCCGGCTGCTGCCGGTTGTCCGGCTGTACCCGGTGCGGGCGGTGTGCCGGTACAACCGGTAGCAAAGAGGATGAGAATAAGGGCAGATGCCATGACGATGAATCCGACAATAGCTCTCATTACAGCCATGATCGTTGCCTGTTAAAATAAGCCTGACGCTGGAGCGAGACGCATGGTATTGCTTCCCTGCCGGATCTTCCGTCTTGGGGGGGTGGAGGGGTCAGACGTGGGTGCAGACAAGATCGGTTAATTCGGGAGGCACAAGGCTGTTTGCGCACAGCCAGGACAGGAAAGTATCGGAGAAGAACGCGATCAGCAGGCAGCCGCCGATTGCCCCCACGACAATAGCGATGAAGACCGTCCCCCTCTCCATACCGAGCAGCCGGCCGATTACGGAGCCGCGGACGCCCCCGCTGCCGAGAAACGGCACCATGACCAGAAAGACGATGCCCGAGAAGTACAGCTTCCGGATCCAGCCATGGGTTTCAATAAAAGTCCGGCCAGAACGGGTAAAATTTTCCAGCCACTGGCCGAAGACCGGGATCCAGTACACAAGGTCGAAGTTGTAGGCCATGAACAGGCCGGTCTCGATATCGATGAACGCAACAGCAATCGCCATCAACCACCACGGGATGCCGAACACGATCCCGATGGGGATGACTGTCTCCTTTCCCGCAGGGGGGAGGATGTAGGCGACCATCAGCCCGAGCGCGAGTGTGAATTGTTGGGGAGTAAGAAGAAGATAAAGGACAAGCAGGTGGATGGCAAGGACCGCAATCGGCAGCAGGAGGTAAAAGACGAAGGTCGCGGTGTTTTCGCGTTCAGGCCTGCCACTGTACCCGGCTGCCATCATAGCGCCCCGGGGTCAGTCCCGGTCCCCCGCCCCCGCTTGGACGGCCCTCTGCACATTGGCACTCCTGACGACCGATTTCAGTTCCCGCGCCGCTCTAGCGATGTCCGGTTGCGCAACGACCGCAGAGATGACCGCAACCCCGTCGGCCCCCGCCATGATGGCCTCGCGGGCGTTTGTACTCGTAATGCCCCCGATCGCAACAAGCGGGAGGTCCGTTACGGCCCGGATCCGGCGGATGCCGGAAAGACCGCAGAACCCGCGGGCGTCCGGCTTGGAGCCGGTGGGAAAGACCGGGCTTGCGGCGAGGTAATCAGCGCCGCCGGCTGCGGCCTTCTTCGCTTCCGCTGCGGTGCTGACCGAGACGCCGATGATGAACCCTTTCGGCACGATTTTTTTTACGACAGAAACGGGCATATCGTCCTGCCCGAGGTGGACGCCGTCCGCCCCGCAGGCGATCGCGATGTCCGGGCGGTCGTTGACGATAAAGAGCGTGCCGCTCTTTTTTGCAATCCTTGCGATCCTCCGCCCAATCCTTACAAGATCGTTTGTCCCGCACTCCTTGTCCCGGAGCTGGACGATGCCGGCCCCGCCTTCGATAGCAAGGCGCGCGATCTCCTCGTGGGACCGCCCGCGCCCGACAACCCTGTCTGTTATCACGTACAGCTCGCAGTCCATACGGTCAGAGGTTGCGGATTTTCGCCATTTTCCCAAGGTCATCAGGGATAAGCGCAGAGACCCCGTCGACGAGCGCGATCCGGAACGAGTACGGGCCCGATGCATGTGCTGCCGCGCGTTCGCCGGCGATCCCGAAAGCTGCAAGGGCTGCCGCTGTCGCTGCCACGTGATCCTTTGTTACCGCGGCAAACGCACCAGTCATAGACGCCGCCATGCAGCCGGTGCCGGACATCCTGCCCATCATGGGGTGCCCGTTCTCCACAAAGACGGTGCGCCTGCCATCCGTGACGATATCGGTCTGCCCGCTGACGGCGACTACGATTCCCGCCTGCCGCGCAAAGTCCTGTGCGATAGCCACGGCATCGCCGTTCAGCTTCTCCGAGTCCACGCCCCGGACCGTTGCATCCGCACCCGCGAGTATCCCGATCTCGCCGGCATTGCCCTTCAGGACCGCAATCTTAAGGTCTTCGAGCAGCATCCGGGCGGAATCGGTTCGCATCGAGGTCGCTCCGGCGCCTACGGGGTCGAGGATGATCGGGATCCCCCGCCGGTTCGCCGCATGCCCTGCCTCCAGCATGGAGAGCACCTGCGAACGGGAGAGCGTCCCGATGTTCAGCACCAGCGCGTCGGCAAGGGCTGCCATCTCGTTGACCTCCTCGATCGCTTCGGCCATGACCGGCGCGCCGCCGATGGCAAGCGTGATATTCGCGCAGTCGTTAATCGTCACGGAATTTGTTATATGGTGGACGAGCGGCCGCCTGTTCCGCACTTCGTTAAGAAGTCCTGCGAGGGTCTGGGGGGTTATAGGATCCATGTCTACCAGATCATCCGGTTAGGTGCATCACCTATCAAAACATAACGGAACGTGCGCGCCTCCCTCAGAGGATCCCGAGCCGTGCAAGGACGAGTCCGGTGACCCAGTACACGGTAAGGATTGCACCGAGGACGAGGGCTGCAATCGTGACGAGGTCGAACCGTCCGGCGGCGAAAGTCGATGCGAGCCACGCGAGCCCCCAGATGACGCCGGCGGCCAGCAGGAGGAGGGATGCAAACAGTACGGCAACCCCGGCCGCGCCGTACAGGACAAGGTCGTCCATTCCTCACACACCTCCGGTGCAGGAGCATATCCCGTTATTCGACATAAGCGGAGAGCACTTCCTCGTACAGCCGACGGGCATTGCCGGCCGTCTTTGGCATGTCGGGAAAGCCGGTATAGCCGGCCGCTGCGGCGATATCCCGGGGCAGGTCAAGCCGGTCCTGCGCCTGCGAGAAGAACCAGCCCTGCTTCCGGTAATAGTTCGAGAGGTACTCCTGCTCGGTCTGGCCGGGGGTCGGCACGAAGAGGGCGTGTTTCTTCCCGATCTCGGCAAGCTCCATCATCGTCGTGTATCCCGAGCGGCAGACGATGAACTTCGCCCGGTTGAGGAGCGCGATCTTCTCCTCCGTGCTCGCGTAGCTGGCAACCATCGTCTGCGGGTCCGGGGAGCGGGTGCCCTGCCCCCCGGGGCTCCCGAGAAGGACTGCCTTAATGCCGGGTAGTTCGTGCAGCTGGGGGAGCATGATGCGCTCGAAGATCGTCCGCTGCGGTTCCGGGCCCGAGATGATGAAGAGGTAATCGAGGTCCTGCGGCAGGTCTATCCTGCGGGCGGTAGCAAGGATGCCGGTGAAATAGAGATGGGGGTACGACGAGGCGCAGATCGGGTGCGAGAGCTTGCCGGCGAGCGCTGTCGGGCCCGGCGGGTTGTCCGGGACGATCACCCGCCGGTACTTATCGAAGAGCACGCGGTTTGCGCCAAGCCCTAAAAGTTCGACCGGCCAGATGGCGAACGGGAGGTGGTAGTGGACCTGGTGGGTCATGAAGACCGAGGGGACTGTATCGGAATACATGCCGGGCCGGCTGTCGCTGATGATGAGGTCGTACCGGTCCTTTGCGACGATCTTTCTGATGCACCGCCGCTCTGCGGCAAGCGCCTTTAACATCTCCGGGAGTTTTGTCAGGACACGGGCGAGCATGAGGTTTCCCGGGTCGTACGGCGCGGGGTAGTCGGGGGCGTCGATGAACCGGCAGTCCGGGAACTCTCGCCTGAGCGTGAGGAGCGCGTTGCCGGTCGCGGCGACCACAACCTCATGGCCGAAGTGCAGCAGCTCCCGGATTACCGGGATGTTGCGGGTTGCATGCCCGAGTCCCCAGTTCAGCGGTGATACCAGAACATGGCCCATGGCGAAAGAACACGGCTCCTGGTAAGGATGTAGCTTTGATAGGATGATATATGAACCTGAATCAGATATCAGAACACATATTTCTCACTTATGCTATCTTCATTCAGGATACTATCGGTTCAAGATGCCAGCCAGTACAAATTACCTGATCATAATCGGCTTCAAACCATATATCTCCGTGAACTTTTAGTAAAGACGATAACAGCGACTGAGAACAGTACGATTTTTTTCTCTCTTAATTGCCTTGATAACGGCCCCACCAAACTCCTTTGTCCCGGCTGTCCCGCCAAGATCCAAGGTTTTGATGCCGGATGCAAGCACCTTTTGGATCGCCGTTTCGATCCGCTCAGATCCGGAAGTGTCGCCAAGATGCGCAAGTAGCATCGCGGCGCTCCTGAGGGCAGCAACCGGGTTTGCGATATTCTTCCCGGCAATGTCCGGGGCGCTCCCATGCACCGGCTCGAACAGGGCGTAACGGTCACCGATGTTCGCGCTCGGGACAAGCCCGAGCCCCCCGACAAGGTAAGAGGCCACGTCCGAGAGTATGTCCCCGAACATGTTGGTCGTGACAACGACATTGTACCGGTCCGGGTGCTGGAGGAGGTCGAGAGACAACGCGTCGATAAATTTGTCGTTGAACTGCACACCGGCCGCCGTTGCCATATCAAGACAGATGTCCCGGAAGAAGACGTCGGACTTGATCACGTTCGCCTTGTGCCCGATAGTGAGTATGCCGTTTCTTTGCTTGGCAAGATCGATTGCCTTTCTTATGATCCGCTCCGTCCCCGCCCTCGTCACCACGCGGAGCGTGGTCGCCCGATCCGGCCCGGACTCCTCGATCCCCGAGTAGAGCCCCTCCGTGTTCTCCCGTACGATCATGATGTCGAAGCCATCTCCCACGACCGGCCGCAGGTTCGCGTACAAGTCGAGCGCCTTCCGGATCCGCAGGACCACGCTCTGGTAGTCCTTCATCGGAGGGGTCGTGATTGCCCCGAAGAGGATCGCGTCCGCCATCTTCAGCGCCTCGACGTCCCGGTCGGCGCAGGGGCAGCCGGTCTGCTCCCAGCGGTGATACCCGACATCGACCGCGAAATACTCGTACTCGGGGTGGAGCAGCTCGAGGACTGTTTCCGCGACCGGGATCACCTCGTGGCCGATCCCGTCCCCCTCGACAATGGCGACCTTTGTCATCCCTTTCTCCAGCGGGCAGCAAGTTCACTCACCACGCTTGAAATCCGGGCCGGGCCTGCACCCCAGTGGACGACAATGCCGGCTTTCCCGTTCCATGTGCCAAAGCCTTCCCGCTCGGAACGGCAGCAGCGGGCGATGAACGGCTCTTCCTTTACTGCGGTGAGCGGACAGATATTTTCAAGGGTAAACAAAGTCCCATAGCACTCCCCGGCAAGCTGCGAGCCGGTCATGCAGCCTGCGACCCGCTCCCCGCCGCTGAGCCGGTCGGCGTCCAGTGTCTTTGCAAAACCCGCGGCCCGGCAGGGGTAGACATCGGCTTTTATGCCGGTGATATCTGCGATATGGTGGCAAAACGTAACCGAGAGATCGCCGAAGAGGCCGGTCGCCTCGAGCTCGCGGATGGTGGCCGAGAGGCTCGGGCGCGGCGGACTGACATCGTAGACGTGGACTTTCAGGAACCCCGACAGGTCAGGGTCCAGCACGAAGTTCAGGTGCTCGTCAAGGCCGGTAAAGACCGTGCACCGGTATCCCGAATCGATCGCGAGCTGAACGAGCCGGGCACGGTCATTGAGCTGGACCTTCTTCGGATAGCGGTAGACCTCGTCTCTGGCCGCGATTACCCATGACGAGACAATACTCCGCATCATGCCCTTCCCGTGCGGGTCCGGTGTCACCTCGAGAACCTCGTACCCGTCGCCGGCCGACCGGACGAGATAGCGGCTCAGGAAATAGACCTTCTCACCGCAGGGTTTTTCGGACGCGAACCCGACGTACTTGCACTGCTCCGGGAAGATCACCGTTTCACCTTCCAGTACGGAACTAGGCCCCCGGCCTGGACGATCGCGAGCATCCGTTGCGAGAGGGGGGCGACCTTCTTCCGGCCGGTTCCGGCGTCGACCCAGCCGGCACTCAGATCAAAAGTCACGGCCTTTCCCTCAGTGCATGCAAGATCGGCCTCAATAACTGGGAGACCGATGTTGATCGCGTTCCGGAAGAAGATCCGGGCAAACGTCGGGGCGACAACCGCGACAACGCCGGCCTCCTTCAGTGCGATCGCAGCCTGCTCGCGGGACGATCCGCAGCCGAAGTTCTTTCCGGCAACAATGACCGCCCCCGCAAGGCGCGGTGCAAGTTTCGGATCCAAGTCCTCGAAAACATGCTCCGCCCAGATACGCCGGTCCTTGGTCCTGAGATACCTGCCGGCAATTATGAGGTCTGTATCGATATCAGACGGCAGGCAGATTGCTTTTCCCGTTCCCTGCATTACGGCACCACCGGTTCGGTGATCTCCCCTTCGAGTGCACTCGCCGCTGCGGTGGCGACCGACGAGAGGTAGATCTCCCCGTTAACACCCATCCGGTTTTTGAAGTTCCGGTTTGCAGTCGAGAGGCAGACCTCTCCCTCCCCGATGACACCCAAATGAGCGCCGAGGCAGGGGCCGCAGCCCGGCGTCCCGACCATGCAGCCGGCCGCAATGATATCGGCAAGTACGCCGGTGCGGACGGCTTCCGCAAGCACGGCCCGGGATGCCGGGACCACAATCGTCCGTACCGCGACCTTCTTTCCCGCAACAATCCGGGCGAACCGGGCAAGGTCGGAGTACCTCCCGTTGGTGCAGGTGCCCACGAATACCTGGTCGACGGGGAGGCCGGCAAGGTCGTGCACCGGCTTTACGGTATCGACCCGAGGCGGCACCGCAATAAGGGGTACGACATCTGACAGGTCGATATCGACCTCTTTCGTATAACTGCACGGCTCCGCTGCCTGCCGCTGCGCCGTAACCCCGTATCCGGCAAGGTACCGTTCGGTGACCCCGTCGGCATAGAACATCCCGGTCTTCGCACCGGTCTCGACTGCAAGGTTGCAGAGCACCAGCCGGTCGTCCATGGAAAGGGGGCCTGCACTCTCACCGATGAACTCCAGCGCCCGGTACGTCGCCCCGTCCATGCCCAGCTTGCTGACATAGGTGAGCGCAAGGTCTTTTGCCTCCGCTGCCTCGGCAAGGGCCCCGGTCAGCCGGATCGCGATCGTTTCGGGGACCCGGAACCACGTTTCGCCGGTCAGCCAGATCGCGGCCATGTCGGTCGCCCCGACACCGGTCGCGAACGCCCCGAACGCCCCGAGCGTGCAGCTGTGCGAGTCAGCACCGACAACGACCTCCCCCGGCAGCACGATCCCCTCGCTCATGCACTGGTGGCAGATGCCGCCCCCTGCATCCGAGAACTGCATGAACGAGCTCTTCGCAAAATCCCGCAGCTCGTGCTGGAGGGTTGCGGTGGTCGAGTTGTTGGCCGGCACAATATGGTCGAAGATCACGTGCAGGCGGGAGGGGTCAGCAAGCCCGCCTGCGCCCATCTGCCGGTACGATTCGAGCGTCAGCACGCCGGTCCCGTCGTGGACGTACGCCCGGTCAACCGTACGTTCTACGAACTCCCCGGAAGCAGCACCGAGGATCCGCTCCGAGAGCGTACTCATGCCGGCTTCTCCTCCTTTACCTTCCGGATCATCTTTTTCAGGACTTCGGGAGTGATCGTGCACTTTTCCTCGGAATGCTTCTTGACGTTCTCCAACACCCGGCAGATCTGGGGTTCGGAAAGTTCACAACCCATCGCGGCGACGACGTGCTCGAGCGCCTTCTTGCCGGTATGCTTCCCGAGGATGAAGCGCCGCTCGCCCCCTACGAGTTCCGGCGGGAAGTTCTCGTAGCTGTGCGGGTCCTCGAGAATGGCGGCGATGTGGATCCCGCTCTCGTGGGAGAACGCGAGCTCACCAACAACCGGTTTGTTCCGGGGCAGCGCGATCCCGGAGTACAACTCGACTACGCGGGAGAGCGCGGTTATGTGCGAGAGGTCGTACCGGTCCACGCCACCGCTCATCCGGAGCGCGATGAGCACCTCCTCGAGAGCAGCATTGCCGGCCCGTTCCCCGATCCCGTTCACCGTGGTGTGGAGCTGGAACGCACCCGCTTCGGCTGCCGTTATCGTGTTGGCAACAGCGCAGCCCATGTCGTTGTGGCAGTGAGCGCAGAGCGGGCGGTCGACAGAAGCGACGAGGTCCGACATGACCCTGTACATCTCCAGCGGGGTTAAGCAGCCGGTCGTATCAGCAAAGGAGAGCAGGTCGGTCTTGTGCTCGGATGCCCGCCGGTACACTTCCTTTAAGAATACCGGGTCGGTCCGTGATGCGTCCTCGGCGGCAAACCGGACCGAAAGGCCATGGTCGTGGGCGTAATCGATGAGGGGGAGAGTGGAGTCTAGCACCTGATCTTTTGTCTTGTTCTTAAACTTGATCCGCATGTGAAGGTCAGAGGTCGCGATAAAGATAGAGACCATATCCACGTCGGCATCGATAGCGTCGTTGAGGTCCGATTCCTTTGCCCGGGCAAGGCAGCAGATCCGGGCGTCAAGCCCGAGGTTAGCTATAGTCTTTACGCAGAGCTTCTCATTTGCGGAAACAGACGGGAACCCTGCCTCGATCACCTCGACCCCGACCTGGTCGAGCATCCGGGCGATATCCGTTTTCTCCGCGCAGGAGAATGATACCCCGGGCGTCTGCTCCCCGTCCCGTAACGTTACATCACAGATCTCAACATTCCACGGTTTCATGGCTGCTCCCTTCCGGACACGCCCCTTCAACAACAAGCATGCGGGGCGCATCCGTCACCACAAGCTGATCGTTTAACAACTGTTCGTCACCGGCCCAGCAGACAACCGGGTCCGCCCATGCGAGGTATCTCTTCGGGTCGTGCGCTTCCTGTCCCCCGGTCATGCCCAGCCGGTCGTTCTTCAGCACGATGCAAAGCAAAGGGAGGCGTTTCTCGTATACGTCGATCAGTGCGTTGATGCCGGAGTGCAGGAGGGCATAGTCCCCGATCAGCGCCACTTTCGTGCTCCGCGCCGCAATTGCAACCGATGACCCGAGGGCGTAACATGCAATGCCGACCCGGTACGGCGGGTTCTGGGCAAGCACCGAGCACCCGATGTCGCAGATTGCCTTCATCTTCCGCTCCCTGAGCATTTCCATCAGCGGTTTGAAGGGGCAGTCCCGGCAGAATGTCCGGCAGTACCCCCGGTCGGCAAACGTAACCGGATTTCCTTCCGGTTTTGGGGCACTGATGCAGCGATGGTCGTGCAGGAACCGGCGCCCGAACTCGCGCGTATTCAGAAGTTTTTTTTGCGACGCGGGGGGCGGGTAGACCGTCACGGCATGTGAATCGCCAGAAGCTGCCCCGGCACCGACAATTCCCCCGGTAATCCGGTTCAGCGGGGACTTCCTCGACCATGCAAAGAGTGCCGCCGTCCCGCGCTCTGCCGCCTGCGACCGCCCGTGCATGGTGAGGTCCGGGTCCGCAAGGTTCCCGGACCCGTTCCGCCGCTTCACACCGGTCATGGCCGCCTCCTGTTCAAGGAGCGGGGGGGTGATGCGGAGGATTGCCACCCGGGAGAACTCTTCCGACGCCTCAAACGCTGCCTCGACCGCCTCCATGCAGGTTTCCGGTCCCGGTTCGAGGACCGGCACCTGCGCCAGCTCCCCGTAGTACCGGGAGTCCTGTGTGTTCTGGGACCCGCGGGCGGCAATGTCGTCCCCCGCGACGATCACAATGCCTGCGCGGAGCCCCTGTGTCGTCACGTTCACGAGCGTATCAGCGCAGGTGTTCAGCCCCACGTTCTTGATGATGACTGCAGAGCGGCGCTGCGAGAGCGAGTCGCCGATCGCGTACTCGAGCGCGACCTTCTCGTTGATCGTAAGTTCCGCACCGGTGATCCGGGCGATATCCGTCACCGGATAGCCCGGGACCGTGTAGAACGTATCGGCGCACGCCTTCAGCGCCGAGGCGACTGCAGAATCCCCCTTCATCTCAGTCCCTCCCCGGCACGAGGTCGCAGCCCGTGCAGCTCGTGCACATGGTCTGCGCAACCCTTGTGTCGAGCCCCTCATCCGCGAGGGCTTTTTCGTGCATCGCAAAGATCCGCCTGAGCCGTTCGGCGGACGGGCGCTCCCGGTTGGAGAGTGCGGCGACCGGGTTTAACGGCCGGAGGACCGGGATGATGCCGCGTGCCGTGAGCCGGCGGATGCACTCCTCCATCTCCGCATCGGTCTCCCCAAGCCCAACAATCACGTTCGAGAAGACCCGGTTCCTGCCAAAGAGCGCAACAGAGCGTTCCAGCACGCCCCAGATCCGGTCGTAGTCGAGTTCCGGGCACATCTCCCCGAAGATCTCAGGCGTCGCCGCCTCGATGTTGAACTTGACCTCGGCAACATCCAGGTCATGGAGCCTGTCCGGTGTGAGTTCCGTCGGGTAGATGGAGACGCCGATCGGCAGGCCAAAATGCCGCAGCGCCTTTACAACCGTACGCACGTAGGTTTCCTCCTCCCCAATCGTTGTCAGCACGCCGCTGGTTAACGAGATCGCGGTGACCCGGTCGCGGACCGATTCGACCAGCCGGACGATCTCCGGGATGGTCTTGCGCTGCCCCCTGAGCGCAGGGACCGGGCAGTACCGGCAGTGAAAGGCGCAGCTTCCCGTGACCGTGATGTACGCCTGTCTCGGGCAGTGGAGGCCGGGCCGCTCGAGCCGCCCATTCAGCTGCAGCGACCCGTGGAACAGGTCGGCGACCCCTCCCCCGCGGTGGATGACCTCGAGATCGCTCATCTCGTCGAGGGAGAGCCGGACCCGGTGCCCTCCCATGGAGAAGAAGACCGAACCCTCCCCCCCGGCGCCCGGCCCGGCGGCCGAACGTGTGATGTACTCGTCCGCGGGCGCACCGGTGAGCCGGGCCGGGCCGGCCGCGAGCAGCTCCGCCTTTACATCCTGCCATCGCATAGCCTAAGCGCCTCCTCATATTGCGTAAAGAACGGCAGTGCGGCAACCGCCCCGGTGATCCCGCGGCCGTCCATGATGATCGAGAGATCGGGGTCGCGAAGGCCGGTGAAAAGGTCCGGGCGGACCTCCCCTCTTTTGACAGCCTTTCCGAACTCCAGGAGTTTTGATGACGGTTCGAATGCCGCAGAGACTGCCATGCCGGTCTTGTCCGAAAGCGTGTACCGCTCCAGCAGCTGCCGGAACCGTCCGGTAAGCCGGTCCGGTTCCGAGGATGCGAACTCGGCGGCAATGGCAACGCAGTTCTTGGTCCGGAACGGCACAGGGAAGAGCTGGACGATGGTGTGCGAGAGGTAGACAGACTTCTCGTCCGCAACAGCCTTCGCGATATTGTGGACGAGCGTCCAGGTCGCCCCCTCTTCCGGGGTATCGGTATCATCCACGCCTATGATCACCCGCTGCATCCGGGGAAGCCAGATCGTAGACCCGGCGACCTTCCCGCCGCCGGACTCGTCGCTCCGGCTCCGGATCACGCCGGCAGCGTCCGACCGGCAGGCGGCGGCGCCGACCCCCCCGCCGCCCATGCCGATATAGCTGATGCCGATCTCTTTTGCGGAGACACCGACACCGGAAATTCCGGCCGGGAACCGGGAGCCCTCGAGTGCAAGATCAACGGTCCCCCGCTTCAGCATGTACCGCACCGAACCTCCGACCGGGCGGGCGGAAACGACCAGCGGGCTTTGCGCATAGTGTTTTGCCGACCACATCGCCCCGCCGACACAGTCGAAGAACTCGACCAGCTCCACCCGGTCGCCTTCCCTGTCGGCCACCGCCGCGATCCGCGGGTAGTGGATCACGTACGGCTCAGCAATCTGTTCCATGCAGCCCCGCGGGAGACCCCCCGTCCCGTTTGCCCGGTAATCTCAGACAGACAGCCCGGACTTCATACCTGCTCCTCCTGAAGTCGGTTACTATCATGTTATTACCGAAATTTTCGTTAACAAAAGAATCGTTAATAACAGTATATATTTTGATCGAAAGGTGATTCCGGAAAAACAGGAAAAAAGAGGAAGTACTCAGAGCACCTTGTGGAGCTCGATCTTGAAGGGGCCGAGGTTCCCGCCGAAGTTGCCGGCCGAGATGAATTTGACGCCCGGCACGGTGACTGCCGCCTTGATGCCGGCTGCCATCGCCGCCGCGACGCTCTTTTCATCGATACCGTCGATAACGATCTCGTAGACTGCTTTGACGCCGGCCGGGACCTTGCTGTCCGCAACCTTCTCACGGAGCGTTGGGCAGTACTTCTCGTTCGTGGATGCCGGCATGAACTTGTATTTCAGGCTGCCGACCTTCGACCCGCTCCCGACAATGCCGCCCGGGAAGCTTGTGATAACGCCATCTACGTTCGCAATTGCATCGACAGCTGCCTGTGCCCCGATGAGGGCGGCCATCTGGTTCTCACCCATCACAAAGAAGTTGCCGCCGGCAACACCCTTGACGATCCCGAACTCTTCCTCGCCAACGTATTCCCCGTTCATGATCGGGATGACCCAGCACTTCCGGCCGCCGACCTCTTTCTGGTACTCGTACCCGTCTCCGAAGAAGTGGAGCTTGACTGCGATCTTCTCCTCGGCACTCGTGATGCCGTTGAAGACCGCAGTCGTCGGCGCTGTAAGCACGCACTCCGCGAGGCGCTCTACGACCTGCTCTTTTAACCTTTTCTTGCTTGCACAGATAAGGATGGCAACGCCGGGCCTTCCGTCAGGAGTCTCGGACCCGTCCAGTTCGCATTCGATGCCGGCCTCGCATGGGCAGCCGATCGCGGATGTAGCAAAACCTGTAGCCTCGATTGCAGCCTTCCTTGCCCATTCCTTTGTCACTGCGGTGATAATGACCCGGCAGACCCAGGTCGGGAACGCTTCTGCATACGTGTTGTCAATCGTAACACCGTTGATCTCCATAACATATACCTCCGGTATCTCTAGAGTTGCATGATTTCCCTAGAATAAATTTTCTAAATGTTTTTCTCTGTACAGGAGCGCAGGAGCGCATGAAAAAATTCCCAGAAAAATGAAAAAAGTAAACCTTAAAACATTAACCGCTTATAAAACTTGGTATTTGATTTTTAAATAAATTACCTGTTTTTTTCCGACATCATGGCGTAATTTCAGAACATTTATCTACATTTCTCAACTACAGTTTGGATAGTCGATTTTTGAAATCGATCATAGCTGGTGCGTGTAAAAATGGTGCGTGAATAATGGCATGTGAAATGCCTATCAACCTGAGACACTGTACTGGCTGTAGAAATCACATAGTTTGCCTTCCGGCCATAAACGCACGGACGAGTGGTGGGGGATCCAGTCGTGAGGGCGGGACCTGCACCGCTGGCAACGGTATAACAGATGAACACGACGTGAGGGTTTAATTCATGGCATTGTTTCCAAAGTTCTCGAAAAAGCGAGATGGTGTTAACGTTATCATGGAGCAGAAACTTCTGCAGAACGTTAGCAACCTGATTCTCAACTCAGAGACATGCACAGGATGCGGCATCTGTGTTGACGCATGCCCGGAGGAAGCGATTGTCCTTGGTCTTGTCGGAGCAGCCCGGCGCGGCGCCATCGATTACGCTGCCCCGATCGATGTTGATGAGACCAAGTGCTCGTACTGCGGTGTCTGCGTTATCATGTGCCCGTTCAATGCTCTGACTCTGAAGGTTGACGGGCAGGAGAGGCTTCCGATCATCGAGAAGGAAGGCTTCCCCCAGTACGACATGAAGGCGGAGATAGACCAGGAAAAGTGTGTCAAGTGCACGATCTGCGAGGAAGTGTGCCCGCGTGACGCCATCGACCGGAATGTACCGGCCTATGAAGGCACCTACAAAGGGCCGGTTGCCGGTGCAAAGCCGAAGGCGGCCGCAATGCAGAAGAAAACGACATTTACAGTCGATAAGGAGAAGTGCACCTACTGCGGCCTGTGCGGTGCTATCTGCCCGGCAATTGTTGTGAAGCACAAGGATTTCACAGCAGAGTCTGGCAAGGTCGAGGGAGAGGTCATCTGGGACGAGACCAAGTGCGACGCGTGCAAGGTCTGTGTCGAGGTCTGCCCAGAGGAGTGCATCACTGTCGAGCGTGAGATTGTTTCCGACAAGATCGATGGCACCGTCAATATTATCCAGGACAACTGCTGCACCTGCACATGGTGCTCGAAAAACTGCCCGACCGAGGCGATCACGGTTGAGAAGATCTTCGAAGGCGATATCGAGTTCCATGCCGAGAAATGCCCCGGCGGCTGCTCGACCTGCGCCGAGATCTGCCCGGCAAACGCGATCTACCTCCCCACCCCGAAGCCTGCGGCCGATATGAAGAAGGAGATCGAGCCCACGATTGCGGTCAACAAGGACCTCTGCATTCTCTGTGGCGCCTGCGTGAATGCCTGCCCGGGTGAGGATATCATCATCATGCAGAGGAACGGCATCCGTATCAAGGGAACCGAGACCGACCTGTTCAGGAAGATCAAGGAGAAGCTCTTCACTAAGCGCACCTCCAAGGTCAAGGAAGAGGTGCCCGGACAGGTCTCGATCAAAGTCATGGGGAAGGCGTGATTATCATGGCACGAACAAAAGGCTACCCGGAAGCACTGGAAAAGAAACTGCGCGACCAGAGATATTACCGCGAGGATTCCGACCCCGAATTTTTAAAGAAAGTCCGGGGAATCTCGCGCACGGTCGCCCATATGTGCTATCAGTGCGGAACCTGCACCGGCTCCTGCCCGTCTGCACCCCGCAGCACCTACCGCATCCGTAAGTTCATGCGGAGAGCGGTGCTTGGTCTTGAGAACGAGGCACTCACCGATCCCGATCTCTGGCTGTGCACGACCTGCTACAGCTGTTCCGACCGCTGCCCGCGCGATATCCTGCCAACCGATGTCATTATGGCGATGAGGAACCTCGCCTTCAAGCGGGATATCGTTCCGGTCAACTTCCTAAAGACCGTGCAGGCGATCTACTCATCTGGTCACGGTGTGCCCAACAACGACGTCAACCGTGCGGCCCGCGAGAGGCTCGGCCTGACACGCGACCCGCCGACCACCCACATGTACCCCGAATATATCAAGGGCATCCAGAAGATCCTTGACCACTACAAGCTCAAGGCGAATGCCGACCGGATTGTCAAGGAACGGGAGGGCTGATCCACCATGGCAGAAGCACCAGAAGCTAAATACAAATTCGCATTCTACCTCGGATGCATTGCCCCGAACCGGTATCCCGGTGTCGAGTCCGCCTCGATCAAGGCAATGAAGAAGCTCGGAGTTGAGCTTGTCCCCCTCAAAGGAGCAAGCTGCTGCCCCGCACCAGGCGCTTTCGGCTCGATTGACCTCAATGTATTCTATGCGATGGCGGCACGGAACCTCGTCCTTGCCGAAGAGATGAAGATGGACATCGCACTGGTCTGCAACGGCTGTTACAAGTCGATCTGGGAGGTCAACCACAAGCTGAAGCACAATAAGGATCTCCGGGACAATGTCAACGAGGTCCTAAAGGAAATCGACAAGGAGTACAAAGGTACCATCAATGTCTACCATACCGCAGAACTGCTCTATAATGACAAGTTCATCGGTGTCCAGAAGGTACGTGACAGCGTAACGAACCCGTTAAAGGGCGCACGTGTCGCCGTCCACTACGGGTGCCACCTTGTCAAGCCCCATAAGGACCGGGAGTTCGAGAAAGAGGTTATGCTCAACACAGAACACCCGACATGGATGGAGGAACTCGTCGCAGCGCTCGGCGCTACGCCGGTCGAGTACCGCAACAAGATGCAGTGCTGTGGTGCCGGGGGCGGTGTTCGGGGGTACGATATCGTGCACTCGCTGGACATAACGAACGAGAAGCTGATCAACCTCAAAGAGGCAAAGGCGGATGCACTAACTGATATCTGCCCGTTCTGTCAGCTCCAGTTCGACAGGGGCCAGATCGAGATCCAGGAGAAATTCGGTGTAACGTACAACCTGCCCGTCCTCCACTACGCAGAACTGCTCGGACTGGCACAGGGAATGAGCCCGCAGGACCTCGGACTGGACCTTCACGGTATCAGCTGCGAACCATTCCTGCAGAAGGTCCTGTGAGGTGAGAGAGATGGCGGAAAAGAAGAAAACAACCAAAAAGACCGAGACCAAGAAGCAGGACGTTAAAAAGGAGGCTCCCGTGAAGCAGGAAGCGAAGAAACAGGCTCCCGCACCGGCAGCAAAGGCCACCGCTGCACCCGGTGCCACAACTAGGCAGGAGGCCCGCATCGGCGTGTTCATCTGCCACTGCGGTACCAACATCGCCGGTTCGATGGACATCCCTGCAGTAGAGGCATATGCAAAGACACTCCCGAACGTGGCCTATGTCGACAACTACAAGTACATGTGCTCGATGCCCGGGCA
Organism: Methanoregula sp. PtaU1.Bin051; assembly: GCA_002067895.1. Taxonomy (GTDB): domain Archaea; phylum Halobacteriota; class Methanomicrobia; order Methanomicrobiales; family Methanospirillaceae; genus MVRE01. The sequence continues at coordinate 28,906 of MVRE01000021.1, forward strand.
GACCGTGATCAATAAGGCGATCAAGGACAACAAGCTGACCGGTGTCGTCGTTGCCGCATGCTCCCCGCGGCTCCACGAGCCGACCTTCAGGACAGCAACCAAGGAAGGCGGTCTCAACCCGTTCCGGTTCGAGATGGCAAACATCCGCGAGCAGAACTCGTGGGTACACATGCACGACCGCGAGGGTTCGACCGAGAAGGCAAAGGATGCCATCAGGATTGCTGTTGCCAAGGCAGCCCTCCTGCAGGACCTGTTCCCGAAGACCGTGCCGGTCGAGAAGGCCGCGATGGTCGTCGGCGCTGGTGTTGCCGGCATGCAGGCAGCACTCGACCTTGCGGCAGCGGGTATCAAGACGTACCTTATCGAGTCCGATATGAGCATCGGCGGGCGCATGTCCCAGCTGGACAAGACCTTCCCGACGCTGGACTGTTCCCAGTGTATCCTGACACCAAAGATGGTGGATGTCGGAAGGAGCGAAAATATCGAACTGATGACATGGTCTGAAGTGGATGCAGTCGAAGGCTACATCGGCAACTTCGATGTCACGATCCGCAAGAAGGCCCGCGGGGTACTTACGCCCAAGGAGGCAGAGGCAAAGGGGATTGTCGGTGGCGGCTGCAACGGCTGCGGCGACTGCGAGGTTGTCTGCCCGGTTGTCAAGCCCAACGACTTCGAAATGGGCATGAAACCGCGCAAAGCAATCTACATCAACCACCCTCAGGTCGTACCCCTTATCTATACGATCGACTTCAATTCCTGTATCAAGTGCGGGCTGTGCGTGACCGCCTGCGGTCCCGAGAAGAAGGCAATTGATCTCGAGATGAAAGACGAGTTCGTCAAGGTCAAGGTCGGGACGGCGATCCTTGCAACGGGATATGACATCTTCCCCATCGAGAAAAAAGAAGAATGGGGTTACAAGCGGTTCGAGAACGTGATTACGAGCCTCGAATTCGAGCGGTTGATCTGCGCATCCGGCCCGACAGGCGGCCACCTTGTCCGCCCGAGTGACGGGGAAACACCCAAGCGCGTGGCATTTGTGCTCTGTGCGGGGTCGCGTGACAACACCGGTGTCGGCAAGCCGTACTGCTCGCGGTTCTGCTGCATGTATTCATTGAAACATGCCCACCAGATTTACGAGAAGATCCCCGGTGCACAGACCTACCTCATGTACATGGATATCCGGTCGTTCGGCAAGATGTACGAGGAATTCTATTACCGAATCCAGGACGAGGGCGCCAAGTTCGTCCGTGGCCGCGTCGCCAACATCCTCGAGGACCCGGTAACGAAGAACCTCCATGTCTACACGGACGACACGCTGCTCGACCGGCCGCTCGACCTCGAAGTCGATCTGGTCGTACTCGCTGCAGCAGTCGAGCCGAAGGCAGACACGAACCGGACCCGCAAGCTCTTCGGTGTCTCCTGCTCGATGGACGGCTGGCTCCTCGAAGCCCACCCGAAACTGAACCCGTGCGGGACCACGACCGCCGGCGTGTTCCTTGCCGGCGTTTGCCAGGGACCCAAGGATATCCCGGACACGGTTGCATCGGCTGAAGGTGCCGCTTCCGCTGCAAGCATCCCGATCCACAAGGGAGAAGTCGAGCTCGAGCCGTACTTCGCTATGTGCATCGAGGAGAAATGCGCCGGCTGCGGCATGTGCGTGAACCTCTGCCCCTACAGCGCTCTCTCGCTCGTAGAGAAAGAGGGCCGTAAAGTCATGCAGGTCACAGAAGCAAAATGTAAGGGCTGCGGTACATGCGGAGGGTTCTGCCCCGGTGGTGCAATCTGGATGAACCATTTCGCAACCCCGCAGGTTGTGGCTCAGATCGATGCCTTCCTGCTCGGGGGTGAGCAGTAATGGCTGACACGGAATGGAAACCCAAGATCCTCGGTATGGTATGCAACTGGTGCTCCTACGCAGGGGCCGATCTTGCCGGCGGCGGCCGTATCCAGTACCCGCCGGACGTCCGGATCGTCCGCGTGATGTGCACAGGGAGACTCGACCAGCTCTTCGTCCTGAAAGCATTCGCGGATGGCGCCGATGGTGTGCTTGTCTCCGGCTGCCACTTCGGCGACTGCCACTACCTTGAGGGCAACTACAAGGCGGCAAAAAGGATGTTCATGGTCAAGCGGCTAATGAAGAGTATCGGGCTTGACGACCGGCGCTTCCGGATGACTTTTGTGTCCGCATCGGAAGGCGCAAAATGGGGCAAAGTCATTACCGATGTTGTCAAGACGATCAAGGATCTCGGCCCGAGCCCAATTAAGGAGTTCAGCAAGTAATACAGGAAAATTACAACGGGGATCAGTAAGCCGGAATCGGCATACAACAAACCCTCACATCCCCGATCGTCAATTTTTTTATCAAAGAGCGCACCGGAAATTCAAAAAAATAACTATCAGACATAACATCAGGTAATACTTTCATTAGATTTATTCACACCCAGTAAAACAATGATTCTAGAACTATATGCACTATTTCAATATTGCGCTTTTTTAACTTATTATTATTGGGCTATTATAGACGGAAAAATCCGAAAAAAATAGTAAGGCTTATAAGTCGAAGTTGGTTATTATTGCATGTCCCACCTTAGGGGACGTGCAATAGTGACTTTCATTCATCATCAGTGACGCTGTTAGTACAGACCATCGTTCACGGACTATACTGTATCGATGTATAACCAAATATGGAGGAATATACATGGCAAAATACAAGGACACAATTGATCTTTACGACGACGAGGGTAAGCTATTAAAGAGTAATGTTGCTCTCGAAAGAATAAGCCCCGTAACCAACAAGGGCGCGCTGAGGATCCTCGACCTGACCAAGAGGACGGTTGCGGTCAACCTTGGTGGCATTGACGATGCACTCAAGACCGGTAAAGTCGGCGGCAAGGGTAACCAGATCCTCGGCCGCACCGTTAAGACTGACTGCGTCAAGGATGCAGATACACTCGCCAAGGCAATCAAGGCAATGGTCCAGGTCACCGACGGCGATGACACCAAGATCACCAAGGTTGGCGGCGGCAAGATGCTCCTCGTCGAATGCCCGAGCGCCCGCCTCGCAGCAGCAGCTACCTACGATGTCGCATCAACGGCAGCAGCTGCAGCAACAACGCAGGCCATCATTGACCAGTACAAGGTCAGCATGTGGGATGCACCGCTGGTCAAGGCAGCAGTCTGGGGTATGTACCCGGTCACTATGGACATGGCAGGTGGAAATGTCGTCTCGATCCTGTCCATCCCGCAGAACAGTGAAGGTCTCGGCTACGCACTGCGCAACATCCCGGCGAACCATGCTGCGATGATGACCCACCGCAATGCCATCCAGGCAGCAGCTCTCTCCTCGACCTTCGAACAGGCAGGAGAGTTCGAGATGGGCATGGCAATCGGTCCGTTCGAGCGCGCCCAGCTCATGCTCTACGCTTACCAAGGCTTAAACGCTAACAACCTCACCTACAGCCTTGTCAAGGAGAACGGCAAGACAGGTACCATCGGTACTGTCGTGCAGAGCCTTGTCGAGCGCGGTATCGAGGACAAGGTCATCAAGCCTGGCAAGAAGGGCAAGAGCGGCTACATCTTCTACGAGACCAAGGATCCGATGCTCTGGAACGGCTACGCAGCGGCCGGTACCCTCGCAGCAACCATGGTCAACTGTGGTGCGATGCGTGGTGCACAGGCGGTTTCGTCAACCCTGCTGTACTTCAACGACCTGCTCGAGCACGAGACGGGTCTCCCAGGCTGTGACTACGGCCGTGTAATGGGAGTCGCTGTCGGGTTCTCGTTCTTCAGCCACTCGATCTATGGTGGCGGCGGTCCCGGTGTCTTCAACGGCAACCATGTCGTGACCCGGCACGCAGCCGGTGTCGGTATCCCGTGCGTCGTTGCAGCCTGCGCTCTCGATGCAGGCACCCAGATGTTCGGCCCCGAACAGACCTCCAAGGTCTACCAGGACACATTCGGCCAGCTTGACGAGTTCAAGAAGCCGATGCAGGCAGTTGCAAAGGGCGTATAACCCAATAGGATTCCAAATGACCGAAACCACGTTCCCTCAGTGCAGAATCGTAACGCACCGGCTGCTGAATCCCGATACCGTCGAGCGGCTGCTGAATAAATTTTTCAACATCCACGGGATCCGGCGGATGGTCCTCAACGGCCCCCGTCTTCCCACGGTTATTCCTTCCGGCCCGTCCAAAGGGATTCCCAATCCCCACGGGATGAGAAGGACCATTACAGTCGGGAACCAGGAACTGACACTCCAGGTCCATGTCGGGACCATCCTCTTGGAACTGGAGAACCGGGACGCGATTCCCGCGCTGAAAAACGCGTGTGACGATGTGTTCACCGAGTTTCCGTACCGTCTTTCCGAAGGAAGGTACATGAAAACGGAACCGACCCTTGTTGATTATGCAAAATACGGTCCGAATGCCGATAAGGAGATGCTGGGTCTAGCCGACCCGAGCAGCCGGACCGGGCCGATTATCCTGCAAGGTACCAAGTAATGCCGATAGGACGCGTAACCCAGGTTGTTGACTGCCGCGAGGCGATGGGTATGGGAAAAGGAGGGGGACTTGCCCAGCGGGGCACCATCTCTGAATGCCGGTACCCGGATGTCATTGTTGTGGGAATGTCTCCGGGCCGCCGCCATGTCACCAAGCCCGTCTGCGATATCACCTCGGGCCTTCGGCAACAGGGTGTGGAATACAGCGTCAGTACGCTCGTCCTGAACGCTGGCAGCGGCGTGCCACCGGACGCCCCGAAAATTGCAGGGGGGGTCATCGGAGCATACTTCGGCCTTTCCGATAAGGAGATCGCCCAGATCGAGCGGCACAAGGTTGCAATCCTCCACCACGGGAATGTCAGATCCCACGTGGTACATAAGGTGAGGTTCATCCTTCAGGCCTGCAACATCCCGGCGATCGTTGTATCCCAGTCACCCGTGGATTACGAGGATTTTGCAAAGGAGGGTGTCAAGACAGCGCTCGTTATGCCGCCTGCCGACCGCATCGTGACGAAAGGAACGGTTGCGGCCATCGTCAGCGGCGTTACACGTGGCCAGACCCCTACACGCGAGAAAATGGTTGAAGTCATTTCGGCAGTGATGAAACTGTTGAAAAACAAGGAAAAATTGGAGTGATAAAAGAATGGCATATAAACCACAGTATGGCCCGGGTTCCACCATTGTTGCCGCAAACAGGCGCAAACAGATGGATCCCAGCCACAAGCTGGAGAAGCTTCGCGACATCAGCGACAAGGACATTGTGCTCATGATGGGACACCGTGCACCGGGGTCCGCATACAAGACGGCACACCCGCCCCTTGCCGAGCAGCAGGAACCCAACTGCCCGATCCGGAAGCTCGTAACCCCGACCGACGGGACCAAGGCCGGCGACCGCATCAGGTACATCCAGTTCACCGACTCGATGTACAATGCACCCTGCCAGCCTTACCAGAGGTCCTATGTTGAGTCCTACCGCTTCCGCGGAATGGACCCGGGTACTCTGTCCGGTCGTCAGATCATCGAGTGCCGCGAGCGCGACCTCGAGAAGTACGCGAAGGAACTGGTCAACACCGAGCTCTTCGACCCGGCACTCACCGGCATCCGCGGGTGTACCGTGCATGGCCACTCCCTCCGTCTCGATGAGAACGGGATGATGTTCGACATGCTTGCCCGTACGCAGTACGACAAGAAGTCCAACACGGTCAAGATCGTAAAGGACCAAGTCGGCGTCCCGCTGGACACCGAGGTCAAGGTCGGCAAGCCGATGGACGACAAGTGGCTCAAGGCGCACACGACTATGTTCCACTCTGTTGCCGGCACCGCCTTCCGCGATGATGCAGAATATATCGAATACGTCCAGCGCATCCACTCGCTGAGGACCAAATACGGCTTCATGCCCAAGGAGTGAAAGACATGGCAGCAAAAGCAAAAATCGAGAGGACCCAGAAGCTCTTCCTGAAGGCAATGAAGGAGAAGTTCGCTGAGGACCCCCAGGCACAGAACACTGTCTATGCCCGCGAAGGCCTGAAGCAGTCTGCCCGCAAGATGGAGTTCGTCAAGGCAGGCAACAAGGTTGCAATGGACCGCGGCATCTCCGCATACGACCCGGTCCGCTGCCACTGCGGCGGTATCCCGCTCGGGCAGCGCCAGCTGATGACCTACGAGATCAGCACCACCGGCGTCTTCGTTGAGGGTGACGACTGCCACTTCGTCAACAACGCTGCAATGCAGCAGATGTGGGACGATATCCGCCGGACTATCATCGTCGGGCTCGACCTCGCCCACCAGACCCTGCAAAAGAGACTGGGCAAGGAAGTTACTCCTGAGACCATCAACGAGTACCTCCACGTCCTGAACCACGCAATGCCCGGCGCAGCCGTCGTCCAGGAACACATGGTCGAGACCCACCCGTCGCTCACCGATGACTGTTACGTCAAGGTATTCACCGGGGACGATGAGACAGCCGACGACCTTGAGCCCCAGTTCGTCCTGAACCTCGACAAGCTCTTCCCGAAGAAGAGCGCAGAGCAGCTCAAGGCGGCACTCGGCAAGTCGATGTTCCAGGCAATCCACATCCCGACGATCGTCTCCCGCACCTGCGATGGCGGTACCACCTCACGCTGGTCAGCCATGCAGATCGGTATGTCCTTCATCGGGGCCTACAAGATGTGCGCCGGTGAGGCAGCTGTCGCTGACCTCGCATTCACCGCAAAACATGCCGGCATGGTCGAGATGGCAACCATCCTGCCCGCCCGCCGTGCCCGCGGCCCGAACGAACCCGGTGGTATCAAGTTCGGCCACTTCGCCGATATGATCCAGTCCGACCGCAAGTACCCGAACGACCCCGTCCGGTCCTCCCTTGAGATCGTCGCCGGCGGCTGCATGCTGTTCGACCAGATCTGGCTGGGCAGCTACATGTCCGGCGGTGTCGGGTTCACCCAGTACGCAACCGCTGCATACACCGACAACATCCTTGACGACTACACCGCCTACGGTGTGGACTATGTCAAGAAGAAACTCGGCGGCCTTGGCAAGACAAAGCCGACCCAGGACGTTGTCAACGACATCGCAACCGAGGTCACCCTCTACGGCATGGAGCAGTACGAGGAGTTCCCGACCGCGCTCGAGTCCCACTTCGGCGGCTCCCAGCGTGCAACGGTCCTTGCAGCAGCGTCCGGTGTCACCACCGCGCTCGCAACGGCAAACTCCAACGCCGGCTTAAACGCCTGGTACCTGTCCATGCTCCTGCACAAGGACGGCTGGTCACGGCTCGGGTTCTACGGCTACGATCTGCAGGACCAGTGCGGTACCACGAACTCGCTCTCCTACCGGTCCGACGAGGGCTGTATCGGAGAACTTCGTGGCCCGAACTACCCGAACTATGCGATGAACGTCGGTCACCAGGGCGGCTACGCCGGTATCGCCGGTGCAGCCCACATTGCACGCCAGGATGCCTGGGCACTGTCTCCGCTTATCAAGATCACATTCGCCGACCCCTCGCTCAAGTTCGACTTCTCCGAAGTCCGCCGCGAGTTTGCAAAGGGTGCCATCCGCGAGTTCATGCCCGCAGGCGAGCGCTCGCTGGTCATCCCCGCCCGTTAAACGGGAAGATACCAAATTTTTTTCTTTTTTTATCTTCTGGAGAGAGATCATCGTTTTTCATAACGTTTATGGGGCTGAGGATCCCCCACTGTGGCATCCCGAAGACCGCTGACGCGTTCTTCTCAACTTCCATGGCTTTGGCAATGGCTGTACCCCTCATGCGATATCCGGGGAATTCCGTACTGATCCGGATACTACGTGCTCAGGGGACTTCGCATATTTCTCCGGATCTCTTTTTATGAAAAGTTACTCTCAGATGCCCGGTTCACCTGACATCATCGCTGCGGGCATTGACAGCAGCTCAGAACAGGTGGTGGACACAAATTAACACGGCCGACCCCCAACCCAGATTTGAGAGCCGGAATCAGCGCATCCCCGGCTTATTTTCCTTCTTAAAAAAACATGAATCAGCTGGTAAAATGCGTGTTATGTATACCGGGTTAATAAGGGGGTCGGACCACTTTTTTCTTTCGTACCGGCCCAATCGCTCATGATACAATGTATCATCCCATTCAGTGAAACCAGAAAATACCGTCGGAAAATCCCGAGACAATGCGAGAAAGGAGGATCGTGGGACACCAGGTCACGATCACAATAATCCATGCCCGACCCCCAAAAAGGATCCGGTAATTCAACCACCAAGGATTTATTGTTCCTTCTCATTCTCCCGGATCAGGATGCTCACGTACTTCCGGTCCCGATGGGATGGCGGTTGTGCTGACGGAGACGAGGCAATATATGTCACAGTTTAAACAGATGACAGGAAAACGGAGCGCGTACCGCAAGCTGAAGAATCCGTTCCCGGACATAATGGAGTTCGATGCCGTCACCCGGTCGCTCATCACGAAGAACCCGCTCGGGTGCACATCCTATATGAAGGCAGGAAAGAACCACCCGCCCGTTGAGAAGGTGCGGGAGATGTATACCGCGAAGTTTGTATATCAGAATGCAAACGGGAAACGGATCGGGTACGGGCTGGACATGTACCATACCATAGAAGGTTACCAGTACGGCATCGCTGCCGTCATCTCCAACGTGGCAAATACCTCGGCACATGGAGGGAAGGCCCGGCACCTCCCCGATGCCGACCTCTTCTCGGTGACCCTGAAATGCCATGATCCTGAAGACGGATTTTTCTTCATCAGCATCGCCCGTGACCGGGTGACCCTCTCCTCGTATGGAGATGATGTGATACGTGACAGAGTCGTAAGATGGGCCGACTCTATCGCGGCTCTCGCATAAAGTGCATCCTGAAGCAGAATTTTTTTTACATTCCTGTTCTGGTTTGTAGATAAACGGGGATTAACGGGATGCGATGGTTTGCATGAGGGCCATGATCCCCGGCTTCATTGGCTTCCTTCCGGCTTTCTCGAACGGTGCCATCTCCATTGCCGGTCCCTCGAACATCTCCCGGTTGAGCCGGTCCGTCATCTCATCGAAGATCCTCTTGTAAGCAGTGCAGTTGCAGTCAACGCCCCGGTCGGGCCCGCCATTGGCGACAATGGCATTGTACGGGCAGCCGCCCCGGCAGTAACGGATATGGGCACAGGTTTTGCATGCAGTATCCACGTTCTTGGTGAACCGGTACATCCGCTCCCAGGCAGCTGTCTTCCGGATCTCGTCAAAGGACGGCCGGTCAGAAACATTCCCGTAACAATACTCCGGCATGCCGATGAAACGGTAGCAGGGGAAGATATCCCCGTCAGGGCCGATCGCAAACGTGCTGCCAACGCAGTCAACAAAAGTACAGACCGAGCCGTGCCGGGTGAACACGCACCTGAAGAGGTCGTTGATGTTCATGATCTCGATCTCTCCGAGGTGGATGAGGTACTGGTCGAGTAGGTAGACCAGAAGCTCTCCGTATTCCGCAGGATCGAGCGCCCACTGCCCCGGCTCATTGCTCTTCAGCGAGGGGAGCGCCGGGTGCAGTTTCATGGTGAATCCGTTCCGCAGGAAAAAGTCAAATATCTCCTCCTTTCGTTTCACGGACCGGGCGGTAAACGTGCAGATGAACCGGACATCCACACCATGTGCCCGTGCGATCCCGAATCCCTCCATCGTCTTCCTGAAGTACCCCGTTCCCCGCTGCGAATCGCAGATCTCCTCAGGCCCGTCGATAGATGACCCGACAGGGATGTGGTACTCTGTAAGGATGTTTGCTAGTTCCGGTGTCATGAGCCAGAGGTTGGACTGGAGGGCAAACTGCGGTTGCAGGTGCGACAAGCCCCCCGCAAGCAGCGGGAGCGCCTGCCGGTAATAGTCAGCACCGGCAAGGAGGGGTTCCCCCCCGTGGAAGGTAAAGGTAACCCGCTCATCCTCCCGGAACTCCCGCAGCCATTCCACCACGTCATTCACCGTGTCGATTGTCATGACCGGCGACCCCGGTTCCGAGCTCCAGCAGTAACTGCACCGGGCAGGGCAGCCCAGCGTGGGAATAAGCATGACATGGAACGGGGTCTTCATCATATCCGATTCCCCCCTTTTAGGTATTAAGCGTATTCAAATTCCCTTAGTATTCCGATATAGTTCCGTCGCAAATTTCCCGGATATGATGGAAATGTACGCTTCTGAAATCAACTCAACTTTTCTTTCATTAAAGTAAATTTACATGTTTAGAAATCCACGGAAAGGGGCGCTTTTATAAAAACGGCCGTTTTTACAGGCATTTAAGCCGAATTCGTTTCGAAACCTTTTTTTAAATACAGACTAATTTTAGAATGACCACAAAGAGTTTTAACTCGATGTGCGTGGCATTGCATTTTGAATACTCTCGTGCACTCTTCAGCACGCAGGGAGGAGGCTAAATGGAGAATATTGTATTTGGCATTGGAATTACTGCATTGACAGGAGCTCTTGCCACCGTAGCCGGAGCTGCGGAAGATACTGAGTCCAATATCGGATCGCAGGGAGATCCGAACTCACAGGTCCAGCTCGCTCCGCAGATGGGTTTCCTGCACCGCATCTTCAATAAGGCGGTCGCCGGCGAACCACCGGCATACGGGTTGTGGTGCTGTCTTGGCGCCGGACTTGCATGGGCTTTCATGGCGATGCAAATCAACGCGGTCCTCGCGATCGTTCTGGGCTGTGTTCTCGCAGTCTTTGTCCAGGGTGTTTACGCAACTACCGCGTATCTGGGTAGGCAGGCCAGCCTGAAAAAGTTCGGGCAGCCGATCTACGTAGACATCTTAAAGTCCATGACCACGGTGACCATGGCACATGCCTTTGTCGCTATTTTCTGTACTGTAACCCTCTGTTTCCTGATCAACGCCGCGCTGGGACACCCGTTCCCGCTGCCGCTGCTTGGTCTCGTATGGGGTATTGCACTCGGTGCAGCAGGATCGGCTACAGGCAACCCGTACTATGGCAAGGAACGCCAGTACCAGAACCAGAAATTCGGTGCGGGCGTCCCGATCTCGGCGTCGGGCAACATTGTCCGCTATGCCGAAGCCGGCGAACGCAATTCGCTGGACAACGGGTTCTTCACCGCCAAGCTCGGTGGCCCGGCATCCGGTGTCTGTTTCGGCCTGATCGTCTTCCTCGAACTCTGGCGAACCGTTATCTTCGAGAAGATTGATTTCCCGGGTCTTGGTCCCGGCTGGTATGCAATTTTCGTCGGCATTCTTATGATCCTCGTATTTACGATAGCCGACCGGTATATCGAGACGTGGGCACGGAAGACCTACGGACCTTATGCCGAACCGAAGGAGGCATCCTCATGAGCGCGGTCGCAGCAAAGCCGGCAGCCGGCGGGGCAATGAATCCAACGGCAATGGGCGTCGGTATCGTCATGCTGCTTATCCTGCTTGGGATATGCTGGTATGTCGCACCGGGGCTCGGTCTCATGGCACTGATAGGGATAATCATTGGCGGTGTCCTGATCGGGTTCGGTACCCACTTCGTTCCGGTCGGCGGAGCGCCGGCCGCAATGGGGCAGGCTCCCGGTATCGCAACAGGCGTTGCGATGCTCGCGGCTGGTGCCGGTCTCGCTGGTCTCTTTGGTGGAGCATGGGCCGCTGAACAGGGAACTGTGATCGCAGTCGTTACCGGTGGAGTCGGTGGCGGCCTGATGATGGCGATCACCTGCATGATGGTCAACTTCGTCTATGTCTTCGGCATGGGCATTCCTGCAGCATCGGGCAAAGTCAAGGCTGATCCCATCACAGGCGATACCCAGGCAGAATACAAGTCCCAAGGTACTGAAGGACACGGGCTCCCGTTCGTCTCGTTTGTCGGTGGTGTCGTCGGAGGTATCCTTGGCGGGGCTGGAGGTACACTTATCTACCTGATGCTTCTTGACCTGTACAAGGTTACACTGCCCACGATGATGAGTGCTACAGAGGCACAGATTATGCCGATCGCAGTCTCTGCTGCAGGTATGTTCGCTGTTGGCATGTTCCTCGTAAACGCCGTCCTGACTGCATACAACATTACAGGAACGATCGAGGGTCCCCACGATCCCAAGTTCAAGCGGTGGCCCCGGTCGGTCGTTGCTTCTGCTGTCGCATCTGCGCTCTGCGGAATTGTAGCGATCCTGATCGTGGTGATTTGAGGTGGAGAAATGACCGTTAAAGTTGAAGTTGTAGAAGGTGGCGTCCCGCACACCAAGATCATGGCGGCAGGAATTATCGTCAGCCTTGTCTGTCTCTACCTGTCATACCTGAATACTATGACCGGAACCGAGATGTTCTCGTTCTTCGGAGGGCTTGCCGTTGTTGCAGCTCTCATCTGGGGAAGCCACACAATCAAGGTCCTGTGCAGTTACGGTATTGGTACCGGTGTACCTTCCGCGGGTATGATCGCCTTCGGTTCCGGTGTGATCGCAATGCTGCTGGCAACCAAGTTCGGGCTTGCAGCCCCAATCGTTGCATTTGTTCTTGCGATCGTGGTGGGCCTGATTCTCGGGTACCTTTCAAATGAGGTGCTCAATATGAAGATCCCGGCAATGGTCCAGTCGCTGACTGAACTTGCCGTTGTCGGTGCATTCACGCTTATGGGATTTGCCGTCTTAATCAGCGGCAGTTTCACATTTACAGGACTCACGACCGGATCGATCACAATTCTCGGGGCAAGCCTGCCCAGCTACCAGGTATCCTTTATTGGAGGGAGCCTGATCGCCGTAGCATTTATGCTCGGAGGAATCGCAATCCAGCATCCGTTCAACGCGTGCCTCGGGCCCGGCTGGACCCAGGACAGGATGCTCATGCTCACCGCCGAATGTGGATTCCTTTCAATGATCGTCGCTGCAGTGATGTCGTTTGCCCTCATTACAACAGGGTCGGCACTGATATCGCTGATTGTTGCAATCATAGGATGGATCTACACGTACAAGCAGTATTTCGCCCTGTCCAAGCGCGATGCTGCAGACTGGCTCGATGCAAAACCGATTCCTGATTTGGAGGGACACTGACATGGCATACATTCAGGTACTTCCGGAATTCGGGCTCGTTGCCGACCCCATGGTCGGTGTTGTGACGAGCGCCGGTGAGTCGCTCTCACCGATTGTCGAGAAAGTGACCGTTCTTGAAGCGGTAACCGATGACCTTATCAATATGCTGGCGGGAGATGGTAACTTCCTTGCCTCATTCCCGAACCGCGACAAGTCGCTCAAGATCGCTGCTTCGATGAACTCGTTCTGGTACGGGCTTGCTGTCGGATTACTCATTGCAGGAGTCATTGCATTCCAGCTGATCAGGGTGAGTTAATATGGCAGACAAGAAATCACCCGCAAGCGGATGGCCGCTCATCAAGGGAGACTTCATCTCCGGTGACCCCAACAGCCCGGTCGCTGTCGTGACCATGGGCTCCCACCTCGACGAGAAAGGGATCTGCGATGCAGGCGCCGCACTCTGCGGTTCCTGTAAGACGGAAAACCTCGGTCTCGAAAAGGTTATCGCCAACGTGATCGCAAACCCCAACATCAGGTTCATCCTGTTTTGCGGTACTGAAGTCAAGGGCCACCTCTCCGGCCAGACCTTCGGCGCCCTCCACAAGAACGGCGTCAAGGATGGCAGGGTCGTCGGCGCTGAAGGCGCTATCCCCTTCATCGAGAACTTAAAAGACGACGCTATCAAGCGCTTCCAGGAGCAGGTCGAAGTCGTCAATATCATGGAGTCTGAAGACTTGGGCACCATCAAGGCCAAGATCAACGAACTCAAGGCCAAGGACCCCGGTGCCTTTGGTGAACCAATGGTCGTCGAGGTCAAGGAAGCTGCAGGTGGCGCTGGCGAGGAGGCTGGCGGCGCGGTGCGCCCGCTTTCAGGCGAGGTTGCACTTATTACGGCCAGAATGAAGATCATTGAGAAGATGGTGACCGACATCGGGTACCGCGATAAGTTCGCAGCCGGTGTGTATGCAGGAAAGATCGAGGGGCTCATGATTGGCCTTATTGTCTCGTTTGCCCTGCTTGGATTCCTGTGGTTGAGGTGATCAAGATGGCAGAAGAAGCAAAAGCTGCAGGACCAATAAGAATGGTCGCAATCGACAACATGGTTGAGAACATCCGCTACAAGGCACAGATCCTGGCGCGGACCAACAAGCTGGACTCGAGCGTCTCCGCAAGAGGGGTCCTTGGGTTTACAATTGGCCTGTTAACCGCATTCATCATGGTCTTGGTGCCGGTATTACTGGTGTGAGGTGAAAAGACATGGCAGACAAGAAATCACCCGCAAGCGGATGGCCGCTCATCAAGGGAGACTTCATCTCCGGTGACCCCAACAGCCCGGTCGCTGTCGTGACCATGGGCTCCCACCTCGACGAGAAAGGGATCTGCGATGCAGGCGCCGCACTCTGCGGTTCCTGTAAGACGGAAAACCTCGGTCTCGAAAAGGTTATCGCCAACGTGATCGCAAACCCCAACATCAGGTTCATCCTGTTTTGCGGTACTGAAGTCAAGGGCCACCTCTCCGGCCAGACCTTCGGCGCCCTCCACAAGAACGGCGTCAAGGATGGCAGGGTCGTCGGCGCTGAAGGCGCTATCCCCTTCATCGAGAACTTAAAAGACGACGCTATCAAGCGCTTCCAGGAGCAGGTCGAAGTCGTCAATATCATGGAGTCTGAAGACTTGGGCACCATCAAGGCCAAGATCAACGAACTCAAGGCCAAGGACCCCGGTGCCTTTGGTGAACCAATGGTCGTCGAGGTCAAGGAAGCTGCAGGTGGCGCAGGTGAAGTCGCTGCAGCTGGTGCGAACCCGCAGTTCCTCGAGATTGAGAAACGGCTCGACAAAATCGAGAAGAGACTCGAATTCGTGGATGCGGAAGTTGCCCAGCGCGTGGGCAGAAAGATTGGAAGGGATATTGGTATCCTCTACGGCCTCGTCGCAGGACTGACCGTATTCGTGATGCTGCTCTTCCTGTTAGAGAAACTGTTGGTAATGGTGTAATGGAGGTGTAAATCAACATGTTCAGATTTGAAAAAGAGCAGAGTGTCTGGGATTTCAACGGCACCAAGATCGGGGGGCAGCCGGGGGAATACCCGACGGTATTGGCAGCCTCGATCTTCTATAACAAGCACGAGATCGTAAAGGACGACCACAAGGGTGTCATCGACAAGGCAAAGGCCGAGGCACTCTGGAACCGCTGTCAGGAACTTTCCGATGCAACCGGAATTCCGCACTTCATCCAGATCCTCGCGGAATTCCCCGAGGCATTCGAAAGCTACATCAGCTGGTTTGACAGTGTCGATAAGAAGACTGCATTCCTGATGGATTCTTCAGTACCTGCAGCGCTAGCACATGCCTGCAAGTATGTGACCGAAGTCGGTCTTGCAAAGCGTGCAATCTACAACTCGATCAACGGTTCGATCCTTCCGGAGAACATCGAGGCCCTGAAGAACAGCGATGTCGATGCAGCAATCGTCCTCGCATTCAACCCCGCCGACCCCTCCGTTGCCGGCAGGGAGAAAGTGCTTGCCGAAGGCGGCGTCGCAGGACAGACGAAGGGGATGCTCCAGATCGCGGAAGAGTGCGGGATTACCCGCCCGATTCTCGACACTGCAGCTACCCCGCTCGGTCTCGGATCCGGCGGTGCATACCGTGAGATCCTTGCATGCAAGGCAATCCATGGTTACCCCACCGGTGGTGCATACCACAACATGACCGTTGCCTGGACTTGGCTCAAGCGCTGGAAGGGGACCAGTAAGACCCCGTCGGTGCTGGCAGCGGGCTACAAAGGCAAGGACCTCCTCCTTGAGCAGATGTCCCACCACTACCTTGGCGGTATCGAAGGCATCAAGCAGGCAGCATGGTCCGCACCCGATATCGGATGCAACATGATCGCGAGCACGCTCGGTGCCGACCTGATTATGTACGGTCCAATCGAGAACGTCGAAGCAATGATCACGGCACAAGCATATACAGATATCACCATTCTTGAGGCAACCCGCCAGCTCGGGATCGAATGCAAGGCAGAGAGCCACCCCATCTTCAAACTTATCTGATGCTCTGTCAACAGAGCACCAGGCTTTTTTTACAATGGGAAAAAAAGAGATAATAGTCTCATCTGTTTTGTTTGTTTATAACGATCAAATGGTTTTTTTACCTTGTGGAAAATTTACCATCCTCATACAGTTGTCAGCTTCTTGAGATCTCCCGAGATTTCTTAAGGTTACGGCCTTGTGATACATCACAAACGAGTTGACCGGATTGAGCGCGAGAGCCTTATCAAAGTAAGACAGGGCTTCCTCGTTCTTCCCCAGTTCGCGAAGCGCAATCCCTTTCGCTGTCATTGCCCGGAGGTTCTGCGGGCTTTCGGAAAGGGCGCGGTCGAAACACTTGATTGCCTCCTCGTACTTCCCTATCTCGTTCAGTGCATAGCCTTTATTGTTCAGGGCGAAGAGATAATCCGGATCGATTGCCAGTGCCTGATCAAAACACCGGATTGCATCCTCATAACGGTGACTTTTGCGGAGCGTATAGCCTTTTTCGAAGATTATCGAAATATTTGAGGGATCGATTGCCAGCGCCCTGTCATAAGCGGCTATCGCTTCCTCATGCCTGCCTAAATAATAAAGTGCCCGTCCGGTATTTTCCAAAGCGGTTGTATTCGTCTTGTCAATGAGGAGGACCTGACTGTATAATGCAACTGCATCTTCATACCGGCCGACTTTAACCTTCCGGCGTGCCTGCTCAAGAAGCTCCGGTACATCCATAGAGATCATAGCGTACATCCCCCTTCCGGAAGATAATACTATACGATCATCGATGCTCTCGCAATAGGAATTTTTTACCGCACGGAGCCTCTCCCAAAGACCAACGCAAGCAGAAAGATCGATATCAGCAGAACAAAGCTGTCTCCGATCGGTGAAAAAGGTTAAATCTGATATCAAGCTTCGAGGGGACTGAAACCTTCCTTCTGGATCTTTCCGAATGTTCTGGTAATCTTGGGATCAAGGGCGCAGACCGGACACCGGTAATCATCAGGAAGATCCTCGAATCGCGTTCCGGCTTTTATCCCACGGTGGGGTTCACCCCGTGCTTCATCATAGACATAGCCGCAGAACGAACAGATATACCGTGTCGGGCGCCATTCATCAAAACCCCATTTGCCGACTCTTCCCTTGCCCTGAAAACCACAAAGCGGGCAGACATAGGTATCCGGAAGATCCTCAAACTCCGTGCCTGCAGGGATCCCGTTATGAGGTTCGCCGCGAAGTGGTGAATAGATATACCCGCATACACGGCATTTGTACCGTACGACAGATACCGAAGCAGTCTTTTTCTTCGCCCTCCCTCCAGCCACCTTTCCCTTCATCGCATCAGCTTTTTTCTTAGGAGTTTTTGCTATCACTGCAACCTTTGCCAAAGTACACCTCCAGAATCATCATTTCCCCGGCTGTGAGCCGCAGGAAGATCCTGTACACGGATGATGGCGAGGCTTCCATAATATGCGTTGTGATAGGGACAATGTGGACCCCCCGGTCTTTCGTTTTTTTATAAAAGGAGAAACTAACGACTTTGTAGAATTCCTCAATGACAATCAGAACAGAAATCCCCTTCCTTAATCTTGAGAGGTTATAGAGGATCACCTTGATTTTGATTTCCTTGACCTGGAGTCGGTATTTTCTTGCTTTCAGGGATTCCCCGAACTTTCTTTTCAAGACGGAGAACACGGTTTCGACCTTATTCCGTTGATGGTATAGCTCCGGATCGAACAACACCCTCATTCTTCGGCGGTAATAACCGGAGAGTCGTTTTCGTTTTCGATCCCGGATCGGGATGAGCGAACAAGAGTTCAGCGTATCCCGGATCACACCGGAGGATAATTCAACAAACCTGATATACCGGTTCGCTGACATTAATTCGTCTCCTTACGTCGTATAAGCATACCAATGTAAGGAGGCACTGTACCTTAGATCTTTTGGTCACTGTTTTACGTCTGTTAGCTTAGCATTTCTACAGAGCCAAAGAAACGGCATTAAGAAATGAAAATGAGGGTGTAATTTAATACCGGCGTCTCTCGTCTATAGTAAAGCCTCTCACTTAAATACGCGTGGGTATGCCACTTGGGAAGCCCCCGGTCTCCGGATCGATGATAAAATCGATGGAACCTCCCGGGACCCGGGTACTTCGGGACGTTATCAATGTACCGTTCCGGTAAATCCCGATCGCGAGTATCTCACCCGAATAGTCCCGTTTCTGGAATGATACTTGGACAAGACGCACATCATCTGGTATTTTATAGAATCGATCCCCTGAACCGCCGATATGCTGGAGATTTCCAGGATTCCCAAAATAGCCGACAAAGCTTGTATTACTGGATACTCGAAGCCAGAGGCCATCAGGAGGAATCGTAACAGGTTCCGATGTGATAGGGATCGATTCGGCAGGTAATGCAGTAATAACCGGGATTTCTGGAGGGAGGGTCTGGCTTGGTCTATAACTGGCTGAATAGAATATACCCCCTGCAAGAAGGATGACGATGATGATAATGGCAGCAATGATGATGCTGGGGTGTCTGGCCACGTGTGCAGCGGGGGAGGCTAACTTTTCTGGGCAAGACACTGGTTCCTCCGTGGTTTCTTCCGTTTGGCTTTCCGGATAAAGAATGACCGGTTCTGCCGGCTGTTCCTGGGCCGGGACTGATTCTTCCACCACGGATGAGAGGGAGATAATCTCTTCAGGTGGAACCACTGCACTGCCCTCACTTTCCATCTCATTTTCAGTCTCTCGCAGCTGGAAGACGTTCGTGATCCGTGCCAGCAGCCCCGCCGTTTGCACCGGAGCAGGTAAAATCAGGTCCTCAGCCGCCGGAGCGCCCCTTGAGTGTCCTGAATCTAATGTACTTTCCTGCACGGCGATTGCTGCTGCTGTGAAGAGATCGATAGGAGGCGTTTGAACCATCTCACCCCCCTCTGATATCTCCGGTTCTAGTGCTGGAGGGATGGCAGGCTCTTCAGTTCTCATCTCATCTTCTTCCGGTATCCCAGATTCTTCCATAGCTTTTTCGGATGTCGCATAGGCTGAGGTTCTAGAATCTTCCGGAGATGTTACAGGTATAGTTTCTGGTACCGGTTCTACAACAGGTGAAAGCGGGGCAACCTCTTCTGTCATGGCCTCATCCGGTTCTTCAGGGAGGATGTCGAGACTCACAGGAGCAGGCTCAATCCCTATGACTGATTTATATGGCACCGGAAGCTCAACCCCACGCGTCGAGGCCTGCGGGCCTCGTTCCTGATTTCCTGCCCCATCTTCCCGAGGCGGTACTGGCTGTTCGGAAGAGTGGCGTACTGCAACAATCTGCTCCATCAGTTTCCGGATCCACTCGTCCCGTTCCCTTTTTCGTTGCTCGGCAGCCTGCTGCGTAAAGAACAGGTTCATGGAGGGCAGTGGCTCGGAATCGTCCTCACCGGAAAACGAGAGAGTTATTACCGGCTCCCCGGTTGTGACCTTTCCGGCCGCCACTGAAAGGATTGTCCGAAGTGGGATCTTCCGCAACTCGAACCGTAAAGAGCTGTTGTCAACAAGGATGAGGTGCCCTGTCGTGAGCATCATATCGTACAGGACAAAGTCTACACTGATTCGGTGTGCTGTTGCGATAAACGCCTCGCCCTTGTCAAGGTACGGCTCAGCCATGATCCCGCCTCCCTTCATTTCTGGGCTCTCTTGGATGATATGCTTTATAGCTGCTCTTGGCAGTCTGCCAGATGCGTCCGCTTTATCATCCCGCGAGCGCATCTCTCTGCTGTGACGTAACGGTATGGCAGGAACAATGGGATTCGTAACGGTCCGGGTGGAGAAGCCGGACGATGTCAATATGGTGCTTGGGCAGGCGCATTTCATCAAGACGGTCGAGGACCTGTACGAGGCGGTCGCAGGATCGGTGCCGGGCGCGAAGTTCGGCCTCGCATTCTGCGAGTCATCAGGGGACTGCCTCGTCCGTGTCGAGGGAAATGACACCGGGCTCAAGACACTCGCGCAGCAAAACGCGCTTGCAATCGGCGCAGGCCACTCGTTCATCCTCTTCTTAAAAGACTGCTTCCCCATCAATGTCCTCAACGCGATCAAGGGTGTTCCCGAGGTCTGCACGATCTTCTGCGCCACGGCCAATGCTGTCGAGGTCGTTATCGCGGAGTCGGCGCAGGGCCGGGGGATCCTCGGGGTAATCGACGGGGCAAAGCCAAAGGGTGTCGAAGGGCCTGACGGCGTTGCCTGGCGGACGGGGCTGCTCCGGAAATTCGGGTACAAGCGGGGATAGGAGCCGGCCCGGGTGATCCGGGGCTGCGGCAGGTTAATATACAACAGTCCACCATATTGACTGACTAGTCAATTTACAGGTCCACAGTATGCTGTACCGTAACGTCCCCAGAACCGGTGACAAGCTCTCGATCCTCGGTTTCGGCTGCATGCGGCTTCCCCTGACAAGGACCGGCGGTGTCGACGAGGAACGGGCCATCCGGCAGATCCGGCACGCGATCGACTGCGGCGTGAATTACTTCGATACGGCCCCCATCTACCATTTCGGGAAGAGCGAGCAGGTGCTGGGCAAGGCACTCGCCGGCGGGTACCGCAAGAAGGTCCGGATAGCAACCAAGCTTCCGCACTGGTCCGTGTTTGAACGTGCGGACATGGACCGGATCCTTGCCGGCCAGCTCCGGACACTTAAGACGGATCACATCGATTATTACCTGCTCCACGGCCTTGGCAGGGAGAGTTTCGAAAAACTCAGGCGCCTCGGTGTCTTCGAATTTCTCGATGCCGCAAAGAAGGACGGGAGGATTATAAACGCAGGCTTCTCATTCCATGGCGATCCTGCCGCGTTCAGGGAGATCGTCGACGCCTACGGCTGGGAGTTCTGCCAGATCCAGTACAATTACCTTGACGAGAAGAACCAGGCGGGAACGGAAGGGCTGCAGTACGCAGCCGGACGCGGGCTTGCGGTTATGGTTATGGAACCGCTGCGGGGCGGCAACCTCGCCGGCAGGGTGCCGGATGAGGTGAAGGCGATCTGGGAAGAGGCGCCCGTTCACCGCTCGCCGGCGGAGTGGGGCCTGCGCTGGGTCTGGAACCACCCGGAGGCAACTGTCGTCCTCTCGGGCATGAATGACGAGGCCCATATCGATGAGAACATACGGGCCGCAGATACGGGGCAGGCAAATTCGCTTACGCAGGACGAGCTCGCCCGGATCGAACGCGCCCGCGATACGTATAAGCGGCTGATGAAGGTCGGCTGCACGGGCTGCGGGTACTGCATGCCGTGCCCGGCTGGCGTAAATATTCCCGGCTGTTTCGCGGAATACAACGCACACGTCCTCTTTCCCCATGACAGGACGGCAAAGTTCCAGTATATCGGGCGGTACGGCGGGCTCCTGAGCGGAAAGTCGTACGCCGGGCTCTGCCGGGCGTGCGGGAAATGTGCGGAAGCGTGTCCCCAGCACCTGCCGATCCCTGCGCTCATGAAAGAGGTCTCGCGGGAGATGGAGGGAATGATGACGGTTGTCGTTCCTGTACTGAAGGGGCTGCTCTGGTGCCAGAATACGGCCGGGCGCGTTCGCCGGGCCATCACCAGGGAGAAGGCCCATGCGTAAGCCGGCAAAGGATAAGCAGGAAGCAATCCTGAAAACTGCGCTTACCCTGTTCACCGAACGGGGTTTTTTTGGCACGCCGACTTCGTTAATTTCGAAGGAGGCCGGGGTCGCTACCGGCACGCTCTTCTTCTACTTCAGGACAAAGGAAGAACTGATCGACACCCTGTACCGCCGGATCAAGGGTGAGGCGGCAGCCGCGATGTGCCGGGGGCTGGATAAGGAGAAGGGCGTGAAGGAAAAGCTGCATCGCATCGGCATCAATGCGGTTGCGTGGGCGACACAAAACCCTGAAAAAATGAAGTTCATGGAGCAGTTCGCCCACTCGCAGTTCGTTTCGACAACGGCGCAGGAGGAAGGGATGTCGCGTTTTCTCTTTCTTAAAGACCTCATACGGGAAGGCATCTCAAAAGGCACCGTAAAGGATCTCGACCCGGATCTCGCAGTCTCCCTGATGGCATCGTCGATATCAGGGGTCGTTGCCCGGGCCTCAACTGCAATTACCCCTGCGGAGCGGGAGGAGATCATCGGGCAGGGGCTTGATTTCGTATGGGACGGCCTGAAGGCATGACGTGGAACGGTTATGGACACGCGAATACCGGTAACGGACAGGATGGTGTGACAGGATGACGGAAGTAATAGCAGCATCGGAACTCTCAAAGACGTATGGCGAGGTGAAAGCGGTCGATGCGGTAACGCTCTCGGTCCGGAAGGGGGCGTTGTTCGGGCTGCTCGGGCCCAACGGGTCCGGCAAGACGACAATGATCAAGCTCCTAACCGGCCAGATCCGGCCGACCGGCGGCTCGGCGGTCGTGCTCGGGCTGGACATCGTAAAAGATCCCATCGGCATCCGGGAGCGGGTGGGGATCATCCCCGAGCAGGAGACGCCCCCCAGCTTCCTTACCGCGACAGAGTATCTCGACTTCGTCGGCGCGGTGCGGAAGATCCCCGATGCCAGCGAACGGGCGGAAGAGTGGTTTGATCTCCTCGAATTCAAGGACAAGAGAAACGTGCTCTGCAAGGACCTCTCCCGGGGCACACGGCAGAAACTGATGTTTGCGCAGGCCTTCATCCACGGGCCGGTGCTTGCATTGATCGACGAACCGCTCATCAACTTCGACCCGATCATGCAGGATCTCGTCAAGGAATACCTCGCCGACTATGTGAAGAAGGGCAGGACCATCTTCATTTCCACCCATATTCTCGAGGTGGCGGAAGAGATCTGCTCGGATTTTGCGATCCTGCACAGGGGAAGACTGCTGCATTCCGGGCCGGTTGCTGACCTCGCTCTGAGGAACGAACACCTTCCGGGGTTCTTCCTCTCGCTTGTGCGCGAGGGCCGCCATGCCTGAACTGTTCAGGAACATGATGAAGGAGGAATGGCGGGTCCATTCCACGATGTTCGGGAGCATCAGCTTTGCCCTGTTCCCGGTCATGATCTTCGGGATCGCGTTCATGGGCGCCTTCCTGCTCCCCCTGATACAGGCTGCGCTCCCTGCCGGCAGCCTTGCCGTGCTCGTCCATGCAAATTTCCTGCTCCTCGGCTTTCTGGTCGGCGGCTTTGGTCTTATCGGGAACGAGGTGATGAACCGCCGGTTCGGGCAGGCGAGCCTGCTCGCCTACTCGGCAAGGAGCCTTCCGCTCTCGGAGCGGTTCATCTTTGTCACCTTCGTTCTCAAGGACATCGTCTATTATTTCTTCTTCTGGGTCTTTCCGTTCGGGTTTGGGTACATCGCAGCCTCGCCGTTTACCGGAATCCCCCTCGAGCGCACGCTCCTCCTCCTCGTAACGCTCACGCTTGCGTTCCTCTTCGGGCTCTGCACGGTCTTTATCCTTTCAACGGTCTATGCGAGATCGAGGGCTGCCCTCTGGCTGGCGGTCATCGTCCTCGGGGTTTTCTGGGGATCCCTTGCTGCAGTTACCGGCATGAACCCGGCCCTCTTCTTCCCGCCGCTCCTCCTCTATTTCTCCTTCTCATACGCGAGCCTCGTACTCTCCTGCGCCCTTCTTCTGCTCCTGTTCCTCCTTTCCGTGATGCTTTTCAGCCCCGAGTATGCCGGGACGGTTAAAGAGGTGAAGAACTCTTTTTCCCCTCTTACGCGGAGGCTCTCGTTCTTCCCCGACCCCCCGCTTGCTGCCAAGGACCTGCTCGACCTGCACCGGAGCGGAAGCGTCGTCGGCCAGACGCTTTTTTCATTCCTGATCCCGCTTGTCGTCATCTGGTTCTTCCTCTCCCTGCTCGGCCCGTTCTTCCCGCCCCACGGCCTGCTCTTTACCTTTGCAATCCTCACCGGGGTGATCGCGTCCACCATGTACACGTGGGTCACGATGTTCGACACGTTCGGGCCGTACGCCTGCCTGCCGGTTTCGGTCAGCACCCTGATACGGAGCAAGGTCAGCACGTTTGCGGTTCTGCAGGCGGTCCCGGCCGCGTTCATCGCGGCCGTTGCCGTTCTCACCGGTGACGCTCCTGCGCTCGTCCCTGCTGTCGTGCTCTGCCTTGCCGTCTCGTTTTATGCCGTTTCGGTTACGGTCTGGCTGACCGGGCTCTCGCCCAACGTGCTGGTCTACGACGTCAGGGTGCTGATCTCCTACCTTATCCTCGTCGGGATTGTCCTCACAATCTTCTCCGCGGTATCCTTTGCCGGCCTGTACTATGCCCTTACATCCGTTGTCCTTGTTATCCCCTCCCTCCTCTTTTTCAGACGGGCCATGGTTAAATGGGATACTGTTGACCAGGCAGGATTCTGATTATTACAGAAGATAACACCGGGAGAACCAAGCGGTTGATTATCTGGCTTCTTACGTATTCGGCCGGTCTCAACGGCACCAGAACCGGGCCACTGCCATTACCAAGATGATGGCACCCCTCCCGTCTCTATAAACCAATATAAAGTTTACACCGTCGTCAGGCCGGTCATTCCGTATGCTTCAGGGCAGGCAGTTCAGCATTAACTGGTATATTAAACATTCCTAAGTTCTATTGTAGGTGTTCTTCGGGGGTACTCTACAGTGCCGTTTCTGAAATACGCTATATTTCAACAGTTCTTTGTTATTCACCGGTTTTCTTAACCAGAATATCTGATCCGACAATTTCATAATCCTTTTATACCCCTTTGTTTCCACTGGAGAGTCTGGCTGAAAGACCGTTATTTTATAAAAAAATGATACTTTAAACCCGGAATGTGGATTGCCGAAAATGATTGTAAACGGAAGTAAAGATCTACTTTTTCACGACCATTTTATGTGCCTTGGGATCGACATGATACGAATCAGGCCGGTCGAGAAGGTCCATGGCATTGATCTTCATATCGATCAGCTCTTCGTAATTGAACGAATCCCATTTCTTGTCATTTCCTTCCAGCCAGAAAACAACAATCCCGTTTTCCATCTTCTTACTTCCAATGATCGGGTACATATGTTTCATTCTCATAAGCCGGATCACATCAAACTATCTGAAGGGGAAGCCGGTCCGGCGCGAAGCAGGTGGAGCATCGTTCCATAAACCTGCATGAGGGGCTTTTTTCAGGATTAAGTTTTTATGATCGGAGTGAGGAAGGAAATACGGTGTACTTCAGCATCAGCCAGTCTGTAATGATGGCCGAGCAGGTACATGCCGCTCCGACTAAGCGGAAGCTATTTTTCGTTAAGTGAGTAGGTTTTGATTTCTGCCTATTAATCTGGCGGGAACAGTACAGTTTTCTGAACATAATCCTGTGGGAATTTGCTGGATATGTGCGTTGAAAGATTGACGGGTTCATGGCCGGGCAAAGCGCTCACGACTGTTGAGCTTTACCGGCTCATCGATGAAACGGAGGAGACCAGAAACCGGGAAGACCGCATCAGGGCCATTATTGGGATGGGCGAGAGCGGCGATCCCCGGGTTGTCACGCCTCTTATTGCGTGCAGCAGGGACCGGGATGCAGAAGTGAGGGGGTACGCAACAGAGGCTCTCCACAAGCTCCGGAGCGGGAGGGCTGTCAGTGCCCTTATTGAGAGGCTCCGGGACAAGGGCGAACTGCCGGGGACACGACAGCGGGCAGCTGCGGCCCTTGCATTGATCCGGACTTATGATGCTGTCAAAGAGCTCAAGGAACGACTCTCAGATAGCCGGGAGACCGACAACATCCGTCGCTATGTTTCCGAGGTGATCAGGAAAGCGGGAATCCGGTAATTGTGGGGTACGTTGATAATTACTCCTGCACTTTCAAGACAGATATTTTGAAATGACGACGGCAGGCAAGCAGATGGGGGATCAGGCGTTTCCTGAATAGTGATGGATCTTTGAAGAGTGGAACTTTCAGATTTCAGGAATATCTTTCGCACATATCAATTATATCAGGTTGCCGACACGGCTTTTCATTCCCCGATCCAATTATAGCCAAAAGTGCGCTATCTGCAATTGATGGAGAACGCTCCTCATATCGGGTTTCTTAAGGTCTTACAATCTCATACTCCGGATCCGCACAAGCCGCTTGCTCTGATCCGAAAGGAGTTCTCTGAATTCTCTATTGCCTGCCAGCAGGATAACGAACCAGAGCCTCTGGTGGAGAGGGTAACGATAGATGAGAACAACCTTACCGGATATTTTGTCTCGGTCGAAGAGTCAGCATACGGACTGACAGTCCTTTTCTTTCATGGCGGGAGATTCACGGTTGGTTCGACTGCTGACCACCTCTGGCTTATTACAAGGATCGCAAGGGCTTCCGGAACCAGGGTCCTGTCAGTAGATTACTGGCTTGCACCGGAACATACGTTTCCTTCTGCGGTCAATAATGCGATAAATTCCTATCGCTGGCTGATCGCACGAGGGCACTCTTCTCACCGGATCAATCCTATGGGCATCTCGGCAGGCGGCAACCTCGTACTTTCCCTCCTGCTCTCGGCACGGGACCTGAAGCTCCCTCTTCCAGCTGCTGCAGTCTGCATATCCCCTGCCATGGATCTTGACTTCCCTGGCGCATCAGTTCAGAAAAACCGTGAGAAAGACTGGATCACTCCTGAAAGGCTTGCTGCTATTCGGACCAGCTACCTCGCCGGCCATAATTCTGTAGATCCCCTTGCCTCACCCATCCATGCGAATCTGCGGAATTTGCCCAGAGTGCTTGTACAGGCCGGTATGCGCGAGGCACTCTATGACGATATCACATCATTTATCGACAAAGCCCGGTAGGCTGGTCTCGTTGTCCGTTTCGAGGTCTGGCAGGAGATGTTCCATTGCTGGCAGGTGTTTGCATCCTCTATTCCCGAAGGTCAGGAAGCGATCGATCATGCCGGTGTATATATCCGTGAAGTGATGGACCGGTAACCAGTTATGTTGAATTCTGAAGCAGTAGACGGCCCGGAGATCTTAAATCAGCAGCATCATGCCGAGAGGACTCCCGTACAAATCTTACGTTTCACATTCGGTACATGCCGGTGGGAACGCGGATTTCAAACCGTGCACCCTTTCCCGGCGTACCGGTTTCTGTAATAGAGATCCCCGTAATCCCGAGGATTTCCCGGACCAGGAAGAGCCCAAGACCGGTATTCTTTCCATAGCCCCGGTCAAAGATCTTCTCCTTCTCTTCAGGGGGGATGCCTACCCCGTCATCTTCACAGATAAGGATAAGGCCGTCATCCCGCTCCTCGGAATCAAACCGGATCGTCGTCACGTTCCTGTTATGCCGGATTGCATTGTCCATCAGGTTGTAGATCACTTTCTCAAAAAGCGGATCGGCGAAGATGCGCACGTCCTGTACCGGGGCGACGACTTTTATTTCAGGAGGCAGAATCTGGCGGGCTGTCGATTCAACCAGTGTCTGGACAGGGTTCCAAACCGGGGCATCAGTGCCTAGGGTCTCATAATCCCTTGTAAACTCAATCTGGCGGTAGATCTGAGCGAGAAGGAGGCTTTCCCGTTCGATATGTTCAAGGAATGCAGGGTCGGTTGCATTCATTTTTGCGAGGTCGACAGCAGTCATCAGTGCGGTTAAGGTATTGATGATATCGTGCCTCGTAATGGAAGAGAGGAGATTGAGCTTCCGGTTTGCCTGTCGCAACGATTTCTCGATCCGGAATTTTTCCAGAGCGACTTCTATCGTCGTCCGTAGAGCATTCAGGGTAACTGGCTTAATGAGGTACCCGTATAACGACGTTCCGATCGCTCGGTTGAATGTCTGGTCGTCCGAATAGGCAGTCAGGTAAACAACAGGGATATGGTGCTGCTCGTGGATCATCTGGGCTGTCTCTATCCCGTCCATCGTGTCGCCAAGGTGGATATCAAGCAGGACGAGAGAGGGCTGGTGCTCCCGGGTCATCACGAGAGCATCTTGTCCGGTCGAGGCCATGCCCGCGACATGATATCCCAGTTCGGACAGCGTTTTTTCCAGCGTCCGTGCGACAATAAAGTCATCTTCAACAATAAGAATACTCGCCGGTTTCATACCGCCTCATGGATCCTTACACTTCATGCATGCCCCGAGGCAGAAATAGTTTCCTGTATTCTGAACCAGGATATCTGGACCCTTTAAAACTCAATGTTCTAGGGGCTCTGTAGAAACCCCGATCTAAAACCGAATTGCACCGACGACCGAAAGATCTAAGGTACCGTGTCTCCTTATTTTGTTATGTTCAGTAACGATAAGGAGACGACATAATGTCAGCAAACCGGTATATCAGGTTTGTTGAATTATCCTCCGGTGTGATCCGGAATTCCCGAATCCCCCTTTACTCATCAAAGTTCTCGAAAAGAACCTATAACCAGCACCAGTAACTCATTCTCCTTCTCCTGAAAGAGTACCTTGCTGAAGATTACCGGGATACCGTTGAACTCACCGGGATCATGGACTCTCTCCGGGAAAAGATCCATCTCGAT
>MVRE01000022.1 GCA_002067895.1 Methanoregula sp. PtaU1.Bin051
GTGATCCTCTATAACCTCTCAAGAATGATCTCTACTTTGTCATTTCTGGTTCTTGTTGAGGAATTCTACAGAGCCAAATCTGCCATAATATTACGGAATTTCCCTTTACTTTAATTGGTACCGGGATTGGAGGAACAGGCATGGGATCTGCAATTGCAACAGTCAATAATGGAATGGAGGATTGTGGAATACATATATCCATTGTTCCATCACTGTTTGTATAATAGAGATATTCTTGATATAACACCTGATGTAGCACTCCAGTAAATATTGGCCCAGAGAATGCCGTTAAAACGCCAGCATCTATTAATAAATTAGAGACTACATTCACACAGATTCCCTCCAATGTCCAGAGGATGTTTGTATCTTGAGTTCCAAGATGAACCTGAAGACATTCCGAATCAAAATACCAAAATGAATCTGTTCCTCCTCCGAATCCTAACTTCCAAACACATTGAGCTTCTGTTGAACCGTTGGCGTTAGTCGCAACTGCTCGGATTGTGTGACTTCCAACTGATCCGGGACCTGTTGTGAAAGATGCTGTCGTTCCAGAAAATGTGCCTACCAATAATCCATCAAAATAAAAAAAATTGTAGCGTACTGATTCACGGTTGCTGTGAAGGTCTGTGATGTTCCTACAGGATCGTATCCGTGACAACTAATATTGATAACCGGCGGACTCGGCGGCGGGCTTCCCATCTTCAGTTCACCTCCAGGTAACCATCGCGGATGAGATATTGCGGGAGCACCCAACCGTCACAGAATACTATGTTTCCGTTTCTCCAGACAGGCTCGTCAACGGAGTATTCCTGACGGACCCAATAGCGATTATTATATCCTGAATATGGCTCGCCTTCCGGAACGAGCGGGGTTCCCGGCTTCTGTTCCTTTATCCGGGAAACCAGTGTCGGATAATCCCCCGAGAAGGGGATTAGGTGATCCTTCTTTTTTATATCGACAAGAACCGATTGTTGGTAACAGACAGCCCTACATTCCGCAGGGATTTTTTGTAATTTTAAGGATTCGGATCCGCAGATCCCGATTATGGCAAGACCCTGTTTTTGTTTTCTGAGCGCATCAGCAAACCTCGCATAGTCAAACCGGAACCAGTGGAGTGCTGGGAATATATCCCAGTATTCTGCAGGAAAAGCGCCGACGGCAATGACCTTTTTATCACTTTTAGGAAAAGACATTTTCGGCTGGATTTTTTCGACCGCCAGATCCCTCTCGTGATGAAGCTGTTTATTGATATCAACGCAGGGCTGATCCAATGCTTCCGGGTTTTTTGTATAAACCGGTTGGATATTCCTGTTGCGGACATGATCCCACAGGCCCATCAAGTCTTGAGATGGGCCAATACCACTTCGGACTTTTGCCCATAATTGCCGGTAATAACAGGATACGTAATCTTTCCAATGCTCTTTTGCTTCGTATGAAATGACCTCGTTCACATTCTCAAACAGATCGACATAGGTCGCACCGAACGGTGAGTAGGCCATTGTGAGTTCAATAATATAGGCATCGTATCCCTTGGGAACCCACTGTTCAAAAGTGCTTTGCTTCTGGGTCGCCTCAAGGAGGAATTGTGTAATGGTGGCAGTTACTGAAAAGGTAATGGTGGACATCGTTTTTTCCTTTATTATTTTGGAGGCATGCAACGCGTTTGCCTTCTTCGCGCAACTTCTTCTCAAGCAGCAATACCGTTGTGGTCTTTCCTTGATCGGGAATTGATGCAAAAACATATAGGTCGGCCATAAATATTCCTCTTTTCAGTATGATCATTTTTATAGATCTAATTATAAAGTGTTGTTGGTTAGAAAGATGGTAGGATTTTTTATGAAAATTCTTTTCTGAAAAGTTACGATGTCATACCCTTGACGATCACCAAATCACGATTGCATCTTGAGCTCATATGAGGATTTTTAATTGGGGGAAACAATCCAAGTGTGATCCATTCTTTATCACCGGCCTTCTCTGCACCGCGCTCACGCTGCCGTACTTATGGTTCGTGCTGCCGCCGTTTGTCGATGCGGCATATTATCTGCTGATTGGGGAGGGACTTCTCATTATCGTGGAAGTGATTCTTCTCAGGCCCCTGCTTGAGATGGGCCTGAAAGAATCAGCGGTATGTTCTTTGATCATGAACACAGTCTCATTCTGGCTGGGCTGGTTCCTGCTCTGAAGATGCCGGCGTGCCCGAACCCCTCTCCTGCAATCACCAGCGTTTTGAATCTGGACCTCATTATAGAGCTTAATTTTATAAGAGCCCCATATCGGGCTTTAGACGGCATTTATGGGCCTTAGACGATATGCAGGAAGTCCCGTTTTCAGGTCATGCTGCAGGCCTGCTATATTGCAGGTTTAAAATGTTTTTAAATCTCCAGAACTGGAAAATATTCGGTTTTATCCGTTTTCTCCGTGGGTGTGGACACCATTTCCCGTGGAAGCCAAACGGACATGCCAATCCGGGCCTTTTACGGGCTTATTTTTCCTCATCCCCCATAAGGTCGGTACGGGAGAACTCTATCTGGTAGGGGGCCTTCTTCCAGTACGCCTCCCGGTAATGCTTATTCCGGTATCCTTCGAATGTGTTCTCCTCGATCTCGGCAGTTGTATCAGGCAGGACGTAAAACCGCCGCCATGCACGTTCGTTCTGCGTCCGTAACCAGAGCTCGCGGACAACGTGAGGCGGGAGCGGGAGGGAGCGCAGCCCGTCAACATCTTCAGGGAATTTCTTCTCGATGATCACGTTGTCGTCAACCGCGTACCGCACTTTCTTCAGCCGGACGGCAACGATGGTCTCCTTCAGGAACATGAATGCATCGAACGGCAGGGCCGCAACGGTATTCGGTACCCAGTGATATCCCATCTTCTCCGCGCAGCGCTGCGCCTCCTCCGCGATTGTTGCCGATGGTTTTTTTCCACGCATGCATGAATCACTCTGCTGCTTTTCAGTTTTTTTGAAAAAAATTTGCGTGAAAAAAGAATGCTGGATCTGGAGATACGCTTATTGTTTACACTCTGGCTGAAACCGGATCAGTATCCCGCCGGAACATCATGAGGCGGTTTCTTCTCAACAAACATCGTGATGCACTCATTCATCGCCGCCACCGCAACCGGCGTCCCGCCCCGCGTCCCCTCATTCGAGATCGAGGGCACATCAAGGCGCCGCAGCGCTTCCTTGGACTCCGCCGCGTTCACGAACCCGACCGGTGTTCCGATGATCACAGCCGGCCGGATTCCTTCCTCCACGAGCCGGCATACCGAGAGGAGCGATGACGGAGCGTTCCCGATGATGACAATCGACCCGTTGAGCTCCCTCCTGAGCGCAAGGAACCCGGCAGACGTCCGCGTAATCCCCTGCTCCTTTGCCATCTCCTGCCCGTAGTCCAGCACGCAGGTGATCGGACAGGCATGCCCTTTCTTCTGGATCCCGAGAGTCACCATCCGGATATCAGTGAAGATGGGAACATTGCGGGCAAGCGCTGCAAGCATTGCCGGTACCGGGTCGTTACGGAACCGCAGGAGCGGGGCCATGGCAAAGTCGCCGACCGCGATCGAGCAGCGCTGCCGGATGCGGTCCTCCGGCGTCTCGTTACTCAGCGCAGCCCAAGCCAGCGTCCGCGATTTTCTCGATATTTCATATGCCTCTTTAGTGACTGCACCAAGATCGATATATGTCCTTCGTGCATTATCCCCGCATGGTATTGCTTCTTCTGACATCATCATCAACCGCCGGATCCAGCTGCCTTCCCTTCAGTTCTCCTCTCACGAGTACAGGTGCGATCGGACGGATCCCCGGTGCTGCGGGTCAACGGCCCCTCCCATGATCAGCAGAGCTGTCCGCTCAATGCCGGCATCCCTGGCCTGCCGGGCAATGGTTGCAACCGTCCCGTGGATACAGATCTCGTCTTTCCATGTTGCACGGTATACCAGCGCTGCAGGGGTATCGGGCGGATACTCAACGGTGCTGGCAATCTCGTCTAGATGGCCAGCCCCGAGAAAGACTGCTATGGTTCCTTTGAGGCGGGAAAATTCCCGGATCTGGTCCTTTTCAAGGGTCTTTCCTGCCGGGCGGGTTATGATGACGGAGTCCGAAACGCCTTTCGGCGTCAGTTCCGATCGGAGCGATGCGGCAGCACCGAAGAGCGAGGAGACCCCCGGCACGATCTCGACATCTATTCCGTGTTTCTCAAGCTCGACCATCTGCTCGGTGATCGCCCCGTAAAGGGAAGGGTCTCCGGAGTGCAGCCGGACAACGTTCTTTCCTGCGTTGGCATGATGTACCATCAGGGAAACCTGATCATCGAGTTTCATTCCCCAGCTGTCCCTCTTGATTGGGGCGCGGGAACGTCCGACAAGCTCCGGGTTGACGAGGGATCCGGCATAGAGGAGGACGTCCGCTTCCTCAAGAAGGCGCTGGCCTTTGACAGTGATAAGATCCGGGTCCCCGCATCCGGCACCTACGAAAAAGATTCTTGGCATCATGGATCACCGGGCGCGGAGATGAGAAGAGCAGTCATCCGGTTATCGATTGGCGGTTCATATGTCGGGGCTATCGTTCCCCCGTTGTTACAGATTCTGGTGGGCATCTCTGTTCACCTTGCAGTAGTAAGTCATCTTGTCATGATCCCGTTGTTACGGGTAGATCACGGTTGTGGTATTCGTCCCGCTCACGTAGCGGTTGTTATAGTCGATGAGCATGGTGCGGGGGTGCAGGTCCCGGAATTCCGCGGGGTGCAGGAGCTGGGCGATCCAGACGAGACCGATGTATGCACGCGGCCCGTACTGAAGCTCGTTCGAGAGGATATAGATCCGGTTCTCCTTTACGGCGGGAATACCGCTCCATCCCTGCCGGCTCTTCAGCGAATCGGCAATTGCCGGAAACGGCTGCGTGTTGGTTGAAGCGACCACTTTCAGGACGTAATCGGGCTGCCGGGAAACGACCCATTCCGTGCTCACCTTGGCAGAGTACGCCGAGATATCACCGGCGATATTCTTCCCGCCGGCAAGGGCGAGCATCTCATCGGATCCCGATCCTTTCGCCGCTGCGGTATATTCCGTATACGATTCGAAATACACATCTGGATACGCTTCTTCCGGGATCTTTTTCACGCGGCTGCGCACGGTCTCGATGGTGTCCTCGACCATCCGGGCATAGGTTTCCGCAGCGTTCAGACGGCCTGTCAGCTTCCCGAGGGCCCGCGCATCGCTTGCGAGCGTGGATAACCGGTAACAGTCAAGGTATATGATCGTGATGTTGGACCGGACAAACATATCCAGATTTTTTGGTTTGTAGCTGGAGTAGGAGATGACGAGATCCGGATGCAGGCTGATAATCTTCTCGACATCGGGTGTCTGCCAGTTCCCGATATCCTCTGCATGAGGGATCTTGTCGAAAAGGTACGGGATACTGATGGTGGAGTCAGTCACCCCGACAATCCTGTCACCGGCACCAAGGGCAATGACCATCTCGGCCGCGTTCGCATTTGCAACAATAATGCGCCGAGGATTGCAGGGGACGGTTGCAGTACTCCCGTCCGTCTGGGTGATCGTGATCATGCAACCGGGTGTTACCGGTGGTGACGGGGAGTATTTTGGTTCAGCAGCGATCCCGGTAGAGGTTGGCGTAACCGCAGGCAACCCCTCATGGACAGCGTCATCAGTACCGGTTTTTTCCATCATCCATGCTGCAGACAATGCCGCCGCAAAACAGACGAGAATCACAATGAGTGCAGATACGGTCTTAACCATGATGGTTCTCCTTCTGGATTCCGCTGTATATCCGCAGGGATGATGCGGCGGGCAGAATAGTTCTCCTTCCGGTCATATGGTCACCTTCCTGAACACCTGCATGCAAATCGCCAGTACGATTGCCGTAAGTACAAGCAGCACCAGGATCGGGAGAGCGGGGAATACGCCTGCTGTCACATCCCGCACCGCATCGATTGCGAAACTGAGCGGGTTGACACGGGCTATTGCTGCGAGCCAAGCCGGCATAACATCGTAGGGCATAAGGGCACTTGAAGTAAAGAAGAGCGGCATCGAGATCATGGTATTGAATGCAGAGTAGGAATCATGGTCATCGAGATAGAGTGCGATCGTTGTCGCGAATGCAGAGATGAGCATGCCGAAGAGGAAGAGGACGAGGTACGTAAGGCCGTACTGAACCGGGCTGATCAGGGTGGCCCCGATGAGAAGTGCGACCACGAGGATGATTGTTGCCTGGATAAGGCCGCGTCCGGTGATGAAGAGGATCTTTCCGATAAGGATGCTGGCGCGGGGCGTGGGGAGGGCGAGGAACTTGTTCAGGAAACCCAGTATCTTGTCAAACATCAGAAGCGCTCCTCCGGAGAGCCCGGCAGAGAGCATGGTCATGACCAGTATTCCTGGCGTAATGAAGTCAAGGTAGTTGCCGGTAAATTTTACCGGGAGTGCGAGACCCACGAAAATCAGCCATGCAGCAGGCATTACAAGAGATGAGAATACCGCCACTTTTCCCCGGGTCCATTTCAGGAAATCCCGGTGTATGTACGTAATGATGCCTCTCATTTTCTCCTCCGCAGCATAATCCGGAACTTGGCATCCGAGAAACCATGCGGCTCCTGCTGCTGGCCGACTGCCTGCAGGAAAACATCGTCAAGGGTGGGTTCGTGCAGCGACATTGCCCGAACGTTCGTGCCGGAACGGCTGAGCGCGTCGGCAATGGCCGGAAGCGCTTCCCTTCCGTTCTCGGCCGTAAACGTGACCTCGGCGCCGCTCCGCCCGATAAGGACGACCCCTTCAAGACCTGGTGGCGTACAGTCTCCATCGACCCGTACCGTGATAACGTCCTTCATCAGTCTCGCCTTCAGTTCCATGGGGGGCCCGAGTGCGGCAATCCTCCCGTTGTTGATAATTCCCACACGGTCGCAGAACTGGTCGGCCTCGTCCATGTAATGGGTAGTGACAAAGATTGTCATGCCCTTTTTTCTCAACGCCCGGATGTGCTCCCAGATCTTTTTCCGTGCGGCAACATCCAGTCCGATGGTCGGCTCGTCAAGGAAGAGAACCGATGGTTCATGGACAAGGGCCTGCGCCAGCTCCAAGCGCCGGCGCATGCCGCCTGAATACGTCCTGATGAGATCATCAGCACGATCGCCAAGCTCCATGATGCCGAGCACCTCGTCTACACGCTCCCTGGCATGAGGAACACCGTAAAGATCGGCGAAAAACCTGACGTTTTCCCGCCCGGTCAGCTTGATGTCCACCGCCATATCCTGCGGGACATAGCTGATCCGGCTCCTGACCTCCTCGGCGTGCGTAACGATATCATAACCGCAGACCAAAGCACTGCCCTCCGAGGGATGCAGCAGCGTGGTGAGCATCAGGACTGACGTCGTCTTGCCGGATCCGTTCGGGCCGACAAGAGCGAATATTTCGTTGTTGATCGAGAGTTCCAGATGGTTGACGGCACAGAGATCGCCGTAATATTTTGTCAGGTTGTCAGTCTCAATAGCATTCATGACCTTCTCACCAGATACTTCCCCTGTCAGGTTATTCGCGCTTTGGCCGGTTATGAACTTTTGCCAGCAGATCGTCAACCGACCCGCCCCATGCAGCAACATCTTCCGAAGTGAAGATATCAACGCCGCCTCCCTGGAAATCGCCTTCAGTCACCTGGTCCTCCATCCAGGATTCGACCTCAAGATAATTGTTCCTGAGATCCTCCAGCACCTTTTCATCGGCGTTCCAGAGCCCGCGCTGCTCGGCTTCAAGGAGCCGGCGGGCAATCTCTTCAAGGGCATAGGGATTGTTTCTCTCAAAAAACTCACGCATCTCGTCATCGTTAACAAAAGTCCGGGCGATATCATCAAAGATCCAGTCATCCACTTCCTGCGTTGAAGCTTCCCAGCCATAGACCCGGGAAATGCGTTTCATGATGTCCGCGGCACCCTTGTACCCGTGCTCCTTCATCCCCTCGATCCATTTCGGGTTGAGCAGCTTTGTGCGGACGACCCGTCTCAGCTCATCGGCAAGGCCGCGTACTTCGACATGTTCGGGCTCCCTCGTATCACCGTAATATGCCTTCACGTCCCTGCCGGAGTACTGCCGGGCTGCAACCGTGAGACCCCCGTGGTTGCCGAAATAGCAGCAGCAGCCGAGCAGGTCTTTTTCATCGGTCACAACCTTGTTGAACGTGACAGAAACTGAAGCAAGGCTGCTTGCAAGCTGCGGGTGGGCTTTCCTGCCCGGTATGCCCCGGCCATACCCGTACCCGTTGAACGCGACAAAGATGTCGGCAAGATCTTTTTCATCCTTCCATGCGCTAGCAAGTACCGCAAGGTTCACCCCGCTCGAATACGTTCCCGGCGGGGATGCAAAGACCCGGATGGTCGCATCGCGCCAGCTGCTTGCGTTCTCATCCCTGCTCTTTATACTGTGTTTGCGGACAAAGTTCTTCTCCGGTGGTTCGTCGAGCGCCGCAACGGCGCAGACGGCGTCGTCGAGCAGGTCGATCCGGGTGCTGAAGTTATCCCGGAGAATCCCGGAGCTCCTCACGGTCAGGTCGATACGGGGCCGGCCGAGTTTCTCTAATGGCGTGATGGTGAATGATTCAACCCGCCCGTTCCTTCCCCAGAACGGTTCGACGCCGAGCAGGGCGAACATCTCGGCCATCATCTCGCCGTCAGCGTACATCAGGTCCCCGGCCATCCAGTAGAATGCGACACTCTCCGGAACGGATCCATGTTCCTTTACGTATTTTGCCACCATGGCATCGGCTAGCCGCTGGCCCACCCTCCAGGCCGACCGTGTCGGCACACGGTTTGGATCCAACGAGTAGAAGTTCCGGCCGGTCGGGAGGATGTCTTCCTGCCCCCGGGTGATGATGCCGCTCGGGCCCGCAGGGACGTACCCTCCGGAGAAGCCGTTCAGGAGCGAACCGATCTCGTCCGAAGCCTCGATCCGCCGATCGATATCGCGGATACGGCCAGCAATGACGGCCAGTGCAGAATGTTCGGAATCATCCGGCTCTCTGCCGAAAATATCGGAATACGGGATCTCGCCTCCATCGAGCACGGCAGCAACATATCTCTTGATGATCCCGTTTATCCGCTCCAGCAGGACCCCGTTCGGAATGCCGGTCTTCTCCGAGACCTGCTCCGGCCGGGAGAGCAGATCTGAGAGCGTAA
This sequence comes from Methanoregula sp. PtaU1.Bin051, assembly GCA_002067895.1. Taxonomy (GTDB): domain Archaea; phylum Halobacteriota; class Methanomicrobia; order Methanomicrobiales; family Methanospirillaceae; genus MVRE01. The sequence continues at coordinate 9,174 of MVRE01000022.1, forward strand.
GGCCGAGCATCCCGGCAACAAGGTGCCGGGCGGATCCTTCACCAGAATCGAAACGGATGATGGAACGGATCATGTCCGCCCGCTTGTCTCCTGTGGGGCGTCGGCCGAAGATATGCTGGCCGCGCTGGATCTGGGTGTTCCGGATACGCGACAGGGCCTCATGGGCTTTTGTCACGAGCTCTCCGAGCGGGGTTTCGTGCGTTACATGCATATCTTTGTCAAGTTTGGCTGAGGCAACGGCATCGCGGATCAGGTGCTGGAGGGCATGGGCGCGGGACGGATCGGTGCGGGCGGTCTCGTATTCTCCTAAAAGACGGTCGAGCTCGATGAGTTCGTCGTACAGTCCGCTCTGGGTCATCACCGTCTGCATGTGATCGACGAGCACGGCATAACTCCGGCGTTTGGCAATCGTCCCTTCGGCCGGGTTGTCGGCATTGTAGATATAGAGGTGGGGGATATCCTTAATCCCGATATCAGGGAAGCAGTCCCGGGAGAGCCCGGCCCCCTTTCCGGGCAGGAATTCGAGGTTCCCGTGGGTTCCAACGTGGACAATGACGTCGGCGCCGAACACATCGGTAAGATATCGGTACGTTGCGATGTACTGGTAGGGCGGGGGGCACTCCGGATCGTGCAGGATCTTGCAGACCTCCCCGTCGCACCGCGCGCCATAGCATCCCCTTTTCGGCTGGACACAGACAACTGCGTTCCCCCACGTCACACCGGTAATCACGATCTTCCCCTCGTGGACCATGCCGGATCCGGGCGGGTCCCCCCATGTTGTCCGTATACGTTCCATAACCTTGGGGCTGAGATCATTGAAGAACGGCTCGTATCGTGCTGCATCGAGAAGCGCCAGCGTCCCCCCCTTTGCAACAATATCCGCAACGGTTGTCCAGCGGAACTCGGAGATTGCTTTTCGATCCAGGATTGTCCTGATGAGTTCCTTTCCATCGGCAGGAGGAGTAACGGAATAACCGGCAGCTTCCATGCGCCGGAGGATGCATGATACGCTTTCGAGGGAATCCAGCTGGGCTGCACCGCCGACGTTGCCTTCGACACTGGAACAGGGATTGTTGTTGAGAATGAATGCGACCTTCCGATCCCAGATGGGTTTTGCTGCAAGGGTGAGCCAGCTCTTCACCCGGCGGGCGATCCTGCTGCAACGGTCAGGCACCACTTCCCTCTCCCGGTCATCACGATCCCCGACTGCGCTGGAACCGATGAAGATCGGCTCAATGACCCCCTCGAACTCCGGCAATGCGACAGCCCACCCGATATCATCGCCAAGACCGATAGACTCCCGCCACTGATCGACGGTCATCCGGTGCGAGATGACCGGCTGGAACACCGGGATATTGAGCTTCGACAGGATCCCGATGCCTGCCTGGGCCGGGCCCCCGCCATAGAAATCGCCCCGGGCAGCTCCGAGCAGGAACGGGGTGAGTTTAATGATCGCCCCGACACGCGGCCTGCTGTTGTCAACGAGATACTCCATGATGATATCCGCCATTCCGCGTGCACCGAGCGCATCATCCCTCACCGAGTAGGTAAAGACCGGAATGACGTTCAGCCCTTCCGATTCGAGTTCACGGATCAGGGCAGTCTCTATCTCAACTGCACCGGAGGCCCATGCCATGCGGGGAAAGAGGATGCCCACCCAGGGTGCGCCGGATTTTATCCGGCTTGAATGCCAGTTGAGATACTCCCGGATTTCAAGAAAATACCGGGGAGCATCCGGGTGCCAGAGGCCCTGCCACGGTACTTCCTGCGGCGGATCGACCGCAATATCGTGCCCCAAGACCTCCCGCTCAAGATATCTCAGGAGGTTAAGCATATTCGCCTCGCCATTGTTGGTGAGGTATGCATAGGTTGTTGCAGCAACGATACCAGGTACGCTTGTTAGACCCCAGAGCGTCGTATCATGGCCGACACAGATGACAGGTTTATTCCCACGCATTTTTTTTATTTCCGGTTCGAGGTCATCCCAGAATGAATGCGTCGTGCGGTACATGAGGATGACATCTGCATCCATGCACGAGAAGAGAAAATCGTCAATCCGTTCTGGGTTCTGTTCAAAAACACTGTTTGTGAAAATCCTCAGTTCATGCCCTGATTCGGCAGCTGCCTTCCTTAAAAGCCGGGCATAGGAGTTCCACATAATGCATGTGATCTTCATCATCCGAACATTCCTCCTGTTATCAGTATGCCTGAAGGGGCTGGTTTCAGGCAGGCGAGTATTGTACTACCTGAGCAGATCGATGCTGTCACTGGTTTCATCATCATTAGTTCTACCTTTCGTCAGGTACGAAAAACCGCTGCGCCCCTGCATTTAGTTAAACTTCATTTATTGTTATTAAAAAACTTACGAAATTACTTACTTATTAGCAATGAGTCTTAAAAATAAAATATTTTATACGATAGAGCTCAAGAAAGTGATGAAGAAAGGACACGAACATAAAATTTCTTCGCAGGAGCCAAACAATGCGCCATTTCGATGATATCTTCCCGTTTTCCGCTATAGTGGGCCAGGAACAGATGAAACAAGCCCTCATCCTGAATGCAATCAACCCCCTCATCGGAGGGGTGCTGATCAAGGGAGAGAAAGGAACGGCAAAGTCGACCGCTGCCCGCGCCCTCGCCCATCTCCTCCCGGACCGGCAGGTTGTTGAGGGATGCACTTTCGGATGCGATCCGGCGGAGACCAAAGGGCTCTGCATCGACTGCCAGAAAAAATATCCGCATCTTGCAGCAACAACCGCAAGGATGCGGGTCATCGAGCTGCCGATCAGCGCCACTGAGGACAAGGTCGTCGGAAGTCTCGATATCGAACATGCCATCAAGATGGGAGAGAAGAAGTTCGAGCCTGGAATCCTTGCGCAGGCGCACCGCAACATCCTGTACGTGGACGAGGTGAACCTGTTAAACGATCATATTGTCGACGTCCTTCTGGATGCAGCGGCCATGGGCATGAACTTCATCGAGCGGGAAGGCGTCTCTTATGTTCACCCGGCTGCCTTTATTCTTATCGGCACCATGAACCCTGAGGAGGGGGAGCTGCGCCCCCAACTCCTTGACCGTTTCGGGCTCTGCGTGGATATCGAAGGAATTCACGATGCCGCTACCCGAGTAGAAGTGATCCGGAGGCGACAGAAATACGAGGACGCTCCCGAAGAGTTCATCCATACCTGGGAGCCACAGGAGCAGGAACTCCGAAACCGGATTGTCCGCGCACAGCGCCTGCTTCCCGATGTCGTCGTTTCCGATGAGATGCTCATGATGATCGCCCAAATCTGCATCGACATGGCCGTTGACGGCCACCGCGCCGATATCACCATGATGAAGACAGCGGCAACGATTGCGGCCTATCATGGGCGCAATGCCGTGAATGCCGAAGATGTCCAGGAAGCTGCCTCCCTTGTCCTTTCCCACCGGCTGCGGAGGCGGCCTTTCTCAGAACAACAGATGGACAAGCAGAAGATGGAGCAGTCAATCCAAAAATCACAGAAAGACCGGCAGAAACCGCAGCATGACCATGAACACCATGATCACGGGAAGCCAAAGGAGAACACGATGCCGGACGGTTCAACGACAACGGTCTTTGCAGAAGGATCCCCGTTCAGGCTGAACCAGCAGTCGGTTACACAGCCCAGAAGGATCGATGCTTTCCGGCGCGAAGGGAACGGCCGGCGAAGCGTCACAGAATCGCGTGACGGGAAGTACGTCAGGAGCAGGATCCCCAAAACCATCGGTCCAGACATTGCCATCGATGCCACCATCCGTGCAGCAGCGCCATACCAGAGGGAGCGGAAAGGAAATCTTGCGGTCAGGATCGAGAGCACTGACCTGCGCGAAAAAGTCCGCGAACGCAGGACGGGGAACACCGTCCTGTTCGTCGTGGACGCAAGCGGCAGCATGGGAGCGCAGCAGCGGATGACAGCAGTCAAGGGGGCGATCCTCTCTCTTCTGATCGATGCCTACCAGAAACGCGACCGCGTTGGCCTCGTTGTCTTCCGCGGGAGGGGCGCCGAGGTGCTCCTTCCTCCGACGTCAAGCGTGGAGCTTGCCCGGAAGTACATGCAGACCCTGCCGGTAGGCGGCAAGACACCTCTGGCCCATGGGCTCCTGAAGGGACTTGAGGTTCTCAGGCGCGAACTGATGGTTAACCGTCACGCGATCCCAAGGATGGTACTGGTATCCGACGGGAAAGCAAACGTCAGCATGGGATCCGGTTCGCCGCTTGACGATGCAAAAGAGATCGCCATTCACATCCGCGATGAAGGGATCTCTTCACTCGTCATCGATTCCGAGCAGAGCTTCGTCGCATTCGGGCTTGCGCACCAGATCTCAGACGAGATGGGGGCAAAATATATCCGGCTTGAGGATTTGAGTGGAGAAGGTATCGCAGACATTGTCCGTGGCATCGGGATGTGACACCTGCCCCTGCCATGTTGTGATCGGATTGTCTTGGTGGAAGATTAAGGGAAACAGCTAGTGAGGTAAGGACAATTCATGGTACAGGAAACTTCCCCCGCCAAATCCCGGACGATCTCTGTCCATCGCCTCTATAAGGCAGGGAGTACCCGCCGCATTCTCCTGATTGCGGCGCTTGCTGTCGTCGTTGTTACCTCCGGGCTTCTCTCAGCCGGTATCGGGACAGTCCCCGTCTCAGCGCAGGATACCCTTCTCGCCATCGGGCATTCCTGTTCAGTTACGATCCAGAATTTCCTTCACCAGTACCTTCCGGCAGTAATGCCGTTCTATAATGCAATACCATTCACCGTTCCTGCTCCGGAAAAACCACAGGCAGAGCTGATTGTCGTCGGGTTCCGCCTGCCTCGGATCTTTCTTGCCATCCTTACCGGGATCAGCCTCGCTATCGCGGGCACTGTCATGCAGGGGCTCCTTAGAAACCCTCTGGTCAGCCCGTTCACGCTCGGGCTCTCATCGGCGGCATCGTTCGGGGCAGCCCTGGCCATTGTGATCGGCCCGGGAATCATCGCCGGCCTGCTCTTGGTCAGCTATGATATATTCATCGTGGTTATGGCATTCCTTTTCGGCTGGCTTTCCATGCTGCTCGTGTACTGGATCTCACGCTCGCGGGGCACGACCCAGTCTACCCTTATCCTCGCAGGTGTCGTCATCGGTTACCTTTTCACAGCAGGTGTGATGGCACTGAAGTACATCACCAACAACGAGAAACTCCGGGAACTGATGGTATGGCTGATGGGAGGTATGTGGGGCGCCAGCTGGAGTGCAGTGCTGCTTCTCATCCCGCTTGTGCTCATCTGCTTTTTCCTTCTTGAGCGGAAGGCATGGGACTTAAATGCACTCTCTGCCGGCGATGATGTGGCAAAAAATCTGGGGATCAATGTCAGCCGTCTCCGCCTTTATGGTCTCATGATCTCGACATTCGCCGCATCCTGCTGCCTTGCGTTTACCGGCATCATCGGGTTCATCGGCCTCATGGGGCCGCACATCTGCCGCATGATCATCGGGAACGATCACCGATACCTCATCCCTTGCTCTGCGCTCCTCGGTGCAGCCATTCTTCTTATATCCGACACCGCTGCGCGTACCATCATGAGCCCGATCGAAATCCCGGTGGGTATCATCATGTACGTGATTGGAGGGATCTTCTTCCTCTTTCTCATCATACGGGCCCGTGGGCGGGGGCTGTACTGAGTGGTGACAGGCATGGATCTCGTTATCGAAAACATCAGCAAGGATTTCGATGAGAAGAGAGTCGTGGACTCAGTTTCATTCTCCGTGGGAAGGGGGGAGATCGTCGCCATTGTTGGTCCGAACGGCTCGGGAAAATCCACGATCATCAAGACCATTGCCGGCATCCACTCCCAGACATCAGGGATGATCAGTATCGATGGGACGGATATCAGGAAGATGGATCCGGTCGATCTGGCTAAAATGATCGGCTACGTTCCCCAGCATTTCACGTACACACTCTATTCCACGGTTTTTGAGACTGTCCTGCTAGGAAGGCGGCAGCACATCAGATGGTCTGTTTCCGACGAAGAACTCTCCCGTGTACAGTACGCTCTCGATTCCTTCGAGATGGGTGAGATGGCGGGGAAGTATATGGATCAGCTCTCGGGGGGGGAGCGACAGAAGGTCTTCATCGCCCGGGCACTCGCGCAGGATCCCCGGGTTTTCGTCTTCGACGAGCCGACAAGTGCGCTGGACATCAGGTACCAGATCGAAGTGATGGAGACGATGAGAACTCTCACGTGGGATCGGGGCACCTCCATGATCATCGCCGTCCACGATCTCAATCTCGCCTACCGGTATGCTGACACGGTCCTTGTCCTGAACAACGGGAAGATGGCGGGATACGGCAAACCCTATGAAATCCTGACACCCGACTGCATCAGGAGGGTATATGGTGTCGATTCGTTCACCATCGAAAACGAGTTCGGGAAGTTCATCATACCGGTCAGGGCGCGGATACCGGCAGAATGATCCGGGAAAATTACTTCCCGGCAGTCCATTGAGGGTCGTATTCCGGATGCCCGTATTTCCAAAGAAAATTACAGGAAAAGCGACCCCATGGCGATCGTCTTGCTGCTTCTCGAATCGATCACCATCCAGGTGATCTCGCTGTTCTTTCGCAGGACAAGCTTGCCGAACCGGATCGCCATGTCGTCGTCATACGGATCTGCACCCTCAAGATAGAACGTGTCACCGGCCCGGATTGTCATCTCATGGCTCCCAAGCTGGGTGAAGTTGATGCAGTTGCCCCCGATGTCAGCCCGGGTCAGGGTGGTTTTGTTCTCCCCCGATTTGAAGACGACCTGGATGCCGCTGAGCGAGAAAGGGTCCCCTCCTGCGTGGGTGAAATAGGTCCGGTTCTCCCTGAGGTTCGCAGTGATCGTCAGCGTGCTCTGCGGAGGCTTTTCCGAGACATCGGAGAACCCGCCGGCATAGGTGCTGACAATAGCGGCCAGCATGATGGTTACGGCAAGCATCAGCATCACCCCGACTACGGGCGAGACTGCGTCTTCCCATGGGCGACATGTGCTCACCTGATGATCACGTCCTTGTCCAACAGGATTTGCCCGCTCGGCGTATGGATGATCTTCACGTTCACGACATAGCCGGCCGGGAACTCGCCGGCACCGGGATCGAAATCAACGCCCGGGAAGAGGTACTCCATGCCGGTATTATGCGGATTTGTCGATCCGCAGTACTGCCCGGGAGTCACGAGAATGTCTCCGGGCCGGAAGGTTGCAGACGCATTGCCGAACCAGCTTGCGTAACCGCCATCATCATCCCGAACCGGATTGCCGAACCGTTCGTCGTTCAGGAAAAGAACGCCGCAGAACTGGCCGGATGAGTATCCTGTCCATCCGTCTCCCTCGACCGCATGCTCACCGCTCAGGTTCCCTTTGATCACAGTCCCGGTTTTCGGATTGCGGTAGTACATGATAATCGAGAGATCTTTTGTCGGGAGGACGTTCCCGCTGATGTGGGAGATGGTGAGAGCCGGTACGCTGTAGCCCCCGTAGTTCATCGATGAGTAGATTGCAACATCGAGAATGGCGCTTGGCGCTTTCTTGTCCGTGCTGGAAAGCCCGCCGGCTACCGCACTCACGATTGCTGCGATCATGATGGTGATCGAGAGCATGAGCATAACGCCGACGACAGGCGATACGGCATCGTCACGGGCAGGCATAGCTATAGTGTCCTTACAGAATTAGGATGTTCTCATCTTTAATACATATTTCTATAATCGTAGCATTCCATCTGCTGTCGAGTTTATTTATTTTTCGGCAGTATCATAGCATCATAATATAATCTTAGTCGTAAAAATCTGGATATCTGGGCATAAATGTAATACAATAAGAAAAATTTTTATTACGATATGCTGAACTGATTGAAACATGAGTATGAGCTCCGGATCTTCATTCAGGGAATGTCATGACCGGATAAATGCAGTCAGACGCCCAGATCCGTGCGCGACATACTGCAGGGCCTGAAAAGCGCTGAACGGGGGAACTGATTTGAAGAATATTCTGAGTCTGGACACTGCCGTGTCGGAAGTCGTGGGGGAGATGCTGATGATCGGGCTTGCAATCCTCCTCATCACGGTCTTCTCATCGGTTGTCGGCAACTTCATCCCCTCATCCCATGACCCCTCCCTCACCATCATAATGACGAATGATAAGATGGGAACTATCACGTTCTGGCACAAAGGAGGAGACTGGGTGAAAGTGTCGGACCTTAGGATCATTGTGCGAAATGCAACAGCTTCGGTCTCGTTTTCCGATGGCGATTCCGAACATCCCCTTGTTCTTGTCCCGGATAAGGGCGTCTTCGATCTGGGCAGCAACATTACTATCCGCGCACCATGGATCAGTGAGGACGAGACGATAAGCCTGGTAACGGATCGTGCGCGCCTTTTTTCTGCGGGGGTCGTGCCATGAAGGATGATGCGGTCTCTCCGGTCATTGCCGCGATGCTCGTGCTTGCGGTAATCGTAACGCTCTTTGCAGCATGGAACGCGATCCTTGTCCCTTCCTTAAAACAGGAATCCGAGATCGTCCATATCCGGGAAGTCGAATCCGGTATCCTGCGGTTTGCCTCCGATATCGATACTGCTGCTTCACTCAAGACGAACCTGCATCTTACGGAACGTATCCCTCTTGGCGGGGGCGATATCCCGTTCAACAGCCTGAGATCCGGGGGCATGATCCGGATCCAGAGATCAATATCGCCGTATATGTCAATGAATCTCACAAACAATACCCTTGGCACATCTGAAGAAGAGCCAGTCAGCAATCACTCTGTCTACATGTCCCGTATATTATACCACCCTGCCGGGAACTTCTGGCAGGACCAGGGATACTCCTGGCAGTACGGGTATACGAATGTCACGAAGGGCGAGATCCAGACGCCTCTCGAATACAGCGCCATGGAAAACGTGAGCTACCCTCTGACAGAATCAATCCTTTCTGTCGAAACGTTGCCATCATATGAGGACAACACGAAATGCTCGCTGATCACCATAAAAAGTGTCAACATCACACCTTCCGGGGGTCAGAACAAGGTGAGCGGAAACGGGATTGGCACATTGATCCTTACAAGCTCCGTATCCCCCATGATGACATTTACCAAAATAACCGGGTTCAACATCACGCTCTCCGGTGATTCAGGGTTCCGGAATGCCACGAACAGCTCTGTATCCAGAATGCTGGCAAATAACATCGCGGCCTGTTCCAATATCCGGCTCCAGTATCCCGGGCAGTACAGGATTGGTCTGGTCTTCGATGCTATTCCCAATATGACCGTGAGGAGAGAGATTACAGAAATTATCCTTGCTGCTACCTGAATATTTGTAAATCATTTCACTTCGGAATTTTCACAGCTCAAATTCCAGTCCAGTTGCTTAAGATACCGTCAGGTCTTTTCACCGGTTCAGATAGATCCGGCAAATTCAGGAATAATCCTGTGGCGATGATACTGCAGATTGCCCGCGTGCGGATTGCTCGTGGGACGTTTCTATAAAAGTAGTCTTACTATTTCATAAATTTCACGATAAATGTAATTAAGAAGAACGAAATTATTTTTATAGGAATGTCGATTTCCGTCCTGCTTGTCGATGACGAGCCGGTTCTCCTGGATCTTGCAAGCACCTACCTGACGCAGGCGGCCGGGGATATCGTTATCGACACGGTGGACTCCGGCTCCGCAGCGCTGGAAAAAATAAGGCACTGCACCTTCGATGCCGTTGTCTCGGATTACGAGATGCCCGGGATGAATGGCATCGAGCTCTTGAAAAAGCTGAAAGCGGACAGCAGCACAGCACCGTTCATCCTCTTTACCGGGCGGGGCCGCGAGGAGGTTGCAATCGAAGCGCTCAATAACGGCGCCGCGTTCTACCTCCAGAAGGGGGGAGAGGCCAGGGCGCAGTTTGCCGAACTCATCCACAAGATCCGGGAGGCGGTGCGCCGGGACCGGGCGGAACGGGCGGCAAAGGAGACCAGCCGCCGGATGGCAGACATCCTCAACTTCCTGCCGGACCCGGTCATTGCCATCGACGATGCGGGAAAACTGATCGTCTGGAACCGTGCGATGGAGGAATTGACCGGCGTTTTGCGCGGCGACCTTCTGGGAAAAGGGAACTATGAGTATGCAGTCCCGTTCTACGGGAAACGACGCCCCCTCCTGCTCGATCTGGTCCTGCATCCGGACGAGCAGCTGCTTACGGACGGCTATACGATCAAAAAGAGGGACGGAAACCTCCTCATCGGCGAATGCCAGATCACTCTTCCGGATGGAAAGAAGCGCATGCTCTGGGTCAAGGCAACGCGGCTCCATGATGCGGACGGGAAGGTCACCGGCGCTATCGAGATCCTTCGGGATGTCACGGAACGCAAGCGGATCATCGAAGAGCGGAAACGGGCCCGGCAGAAGCTTCAGAAGAAGAACGAGGAGATCGTACAGGCCAACGAGCGGCTGGCAGAGACCGAAAAGGATCTGCGGCAGAAGAACGAGGAGCTCGGGCAGGCATTCGAGGAGATAACCACGGTCGAGGAGGAACTCCGGCAGACCTTCTCCGAGCTCCAGGAGAGCCACCGCTCGTTACGGGAGAGCGAGGAGGATTACCGTCTTCTCGTCGAATCGCTGACCGATGCGGTCGTCGTCCATACGGATGGCCGGATATTATACGGAAACCCGGCAGCTCTTTCCCTTTTTAAAAGCGCATCGTACGAACATCTCATGCAGGGATCCCTCTGGTCATACTTCGGGAACGGGTGCGCCGAGGAGATGATGGCCATGTCCCGGCAGGTGCTGGACGAAGGGTGCGTAATCCCGCATCTCGGATCGCGGATCATGAGACCGGACGGCACGGTCGTGCCGGTGGAAATCACCCTCTGCCCGACACGGCACAGGGGGATTGGGGCCGTCCTCGCTGTGCTGCGCGATAGTACGGAGCGCCAGAAATATGAGGAAGAGATCCGTGCGCAGACAAGGGATCTCGAGCGCCAGGCAAAAGCCCTTGCACAGGCAAACCGCACCATCACCCTGATGAGTACGGTGACGCGGCACGATATCCTCAACCAGATCTCGGCTCTCCGCGGTTACCTGTCGCTTGGAAAACTGCTGGCAACTGATAATACCAAGCTTCTTTCTTACATGGAGCGCCAGGAGGCGGCTGCCGAATCGATCTACCACCACATCCTGTTCACCCGCGACTACAAGGAGATCGGGGAGCGGGATCCCGAATGGCAGGATGTGAGGGAAACCTTTTCCCGCGCCATCCTCCGGTCGGGCGCAAGCCGGGTCAGGTTCGAGATCGATGCGACCGGAACTGAGATCTACGCGGATCACATGCTGGAGAAGGTGTTCTATAACCTGATCGACAACTCGCTGCGGCACGGGGGGCATGTTACGATAATCCGGATCTCTGTCTCCCACCGGGAAGGCTCGCTCATCCTGACCTATGAAGACGACGGGGCAGGGGTTCCCGCTGCCGAGAAGGAACGGATCTTCAGACGGGGATATGGGAAGAATACCGGCCTCGGGTTGTTCCTTGCACGGGAGATCCTTGCAATCACCGGGATCGCTATTGAAGAAAACGGGGAGCCGGGAAAAGGGGGGCGGTTCACGATGACGGTCCCGGAAGGGGCGTACCGGTGTGTTAAAAAAGAAACGGGATGAACCGGATGATTCGAAGATCCGGTCGTATGAACATTACCTCGCCGGCATGATCAGCGACCGGTTCCGCCGGCCAGCCGGACGTGATGGATCGGGGCCTTTGGTTCCAACCGGATTCATGATCTCCATGCCAGTGGCCTCTGCGAATCACTCTTCAGCCTCTCCCAAAGGATTGAGGTCACGGTGATCGCATGCCAGCCGGATCGTATACCATATCCTGAACTGGAGATCGGACTTTCTGATGCGGTTGACAGGGCAGTCCCCGTTGTAGTCCGGATCATCCTGGATCTTCTGGGATTTGATCCCGGGAGATCCCTCTGCAGTCTCATGTCCGGATATGGGACCGGATCTTCGGATACACTAGCGCGGAATCTTATCCGGGCCGGTTGCTCTGTTGTCCAGGACTGAGTGACGATCGTGCGGAATGCAACTGGCCTGACAGGAACACGGGGGACCCATCTTTATCCGAATAACCGTGTGCGCGATCAGCATTCGTCCGACCTGCGTGTCGCACCGTAAGGTAGTACATATTTAGAAAAATTACACACTAATTAACACTTTAATGAATAAACTTATTAACATGAGTGGCCCATCCCATATACGAGGGATGAGCCTGCTCACAGGAAAGCCCCTCAAAAAGAAGCTATCGCCGGGGTGCCGGCGTTGTGCACCCCCTGCCCGGGGCTGTTGGGGAACGGCTCCCGGTCAATTCTGGAGATGATTGACGATGAAAGCGACATTGTATGACGGAAGCAGGAGAGTGGTGATCGATACGAAGCAGGACCTCTGCCTCACATCCGGTCCGCACACCACTCCCAAATCAGCAGATGTACAGGTATACAGGAAGGATCTCTATCTTCACCGGAACAGTAACAAGAGCCTGCAGTATTATTTCCACATACGCCCTTCAGGAAAACCCGGGAAGGACAAAGTCATCCCGATAACGCCCGTAATGGCGGAACGTTATCTCCTGCGCAGGGGTATCACCTGCAATCTGTTTCCGGAGAGCGGCCCGGTCTCACGCCTTTATGCATGGGGATATGGGATCGCCGAAGAGTTCTGATTTTTTTTTAGCATCATCATTCTCATTCATGCTTGACGAGATCGTCCCTACATCAGCCGGCCTGATCTCAGGTGGCAAGATGGCTGATGATCCGGGGAACGAGCGCCATCAGGTTGTGCGATACCACGAAAAGATACATGGCAATCAGGATCGAATAGAACGGGAGGCTCGACCCTTTCAGCATCTGCTCAGCAACAAGTGATATCCCAAAGACGATGAGGAGGATCAATGCCTTAAGGGCTGCATGCAGGATCGGGCTGGAAACGATGAAGACCATCAATGGATTAAGCTCGGTGCCACCGGATAACAGAATAGACTGGGTCGTCACGATATCCAGAAAGAAGAGTCCTCCCAAAAGTGCCGGCAGGTGGATGATACGCCATGTCGCCTCATCGTTATTGTCCAGTCCTGCTCCTTCTGGAAACAATCCGGCAACTATTTGGTTCCATGGCATAATAATTACCAATTAAAGTATCTGTATTTAAATGTATTTAATTAAAAAGAATCCCGATTTGTCATTTTTTTTAAAAAAAGACAGAAATTTTATATTTTTCTTCAGAAAAATTCCAGGCCAGGTACAACTCATTCCGAACTTCAGAGATGATCGTATCTTCCGATCGTGCCTATGAGATCGATTTTATCGAAATGCGTCCAATAGCTACTCCGGCTCACTACAATTGGGTGTACAGGGATCCCAATCTAATATCGCAGCTAAGGATGCAGATGTATCTCCATCCATCCAGACTTCCCCTTAAGCAAACAGGCAGCTTAAGCCCGGATGCAAAACAATTAGCTGTCATGGAATCACATATCCGTTAAACAGCGCCGATTACAGGCATAATGAGTGATACGAACAAATGCCTTTTTTCATAAAATTTAAAAACCAGTACTACGGATACATCCAATAACAGAAGGTACACAAACTATGGAATCTGATTTAGCAAGGATCGGGATCTCGCTTCCCTCCAACCTGCTCGACAAGTTTGACCAGATCATCAATGCCCGCGGCTATTCCTCCCGGTCTGAAGGAATCCGGGACGCGATCCGCACCTATATCACGTACTACCAGTGGATGGCCGACGTCCATGGCGAGCGCGAAGGCGTTGTCACCATGGTCTACGATCACGACCAGCGGGGGCTCCTCGTTACGCTCACCGACATCCAGCACGAGTTCAATAAGATCATCAAGGCCTCGCTCCACTCCCATGTCACCCACAACAGGTGCCTCGAAGTTATCCTCGTCCGTGGCGATGGTGCGGATCTCAAGGCATTTGCAGAGCGGCTGATGTCGCAGAAGGGTGTCGAGTCCGTGAAACTCACGACAATTCAGGTCGAAGAATAGGGATATACCGGTACATCAGGGTTTCGGATAACGGGTTGTACGGATTTTTTTCTCTCTTATAAAAAACCGTGTCCTGGAACCGGCCCTGCACCGGCTTTTTTCAGCCGCCCGGGTTGAATTATGCCTTACCATGTGATCACTTCAAAGGGTAAGGACTGGAAACAGGGAACACCTCCAGCATTGTAACTCTGATATTTTTTGTTCTGAATAATTATTTATACATTAATGATGTAATGCAAGGTACATGGAGCCCCCGGAAGTATGCCAGGTTTCCCGCGACGACCTCGTATACGTCATCAACAAGATCTTTTACATGGTCGCGGGCAATCCCGCAATCTACATCACGAAGGCACAGCTAGAGCAGCAGCTGGATGACGTCCCGAAAGATACGGTTGCAGGCTGCCTCCAGTATTTCGAGGACCTCGGCTACATCCGGTATTCTATCAAAGAGGTGTTCCGCCTCACCGGCCAAGGGATCAACTTCCGGAACGAGATGATGAAGATCAGCCGGGCCGCAACAAAATGACAGGATGAAAGAATCCCATACAGTTCATCTCATTTCCATCGCGATCGGAAAGGGGCCGTAACCGGTTCCGGCGCTAGTCTCGAATGTACCGGCAGCCATCCTGTTTAATACAGTACTGTACCAATAGAGTGATCAGAAACCATGACCAGAGCGGACGATGCGCACCGGAGTTTCCTCAAAAAATTCACCTGCTCGGCAGCAGTATTTTCCGCATTCTCACAAGAGCTGGGCCTTGATGTGGATACGGCAAAGAAGATCGCGTGCGGTTTCGGTGCCGGCATCTCGAAGACCGGCAACATCTGCGGCGCAGTCTCCGGTGCGATCATGGTAATCGGCCTCAAGTACGGCAAGTCCCAGGAGGGCGACGATGCGGCGACCGAGAAGACCCGGGCGCTCACCCGGCAGTTTATTACGGAATTTTCAGAAAAGAACGGGTCGGTCAACTGCACGAACCTGCTCGGGTACGACCTCTCCGAACCGCAAGCCTATCAAGCGGCACAGGAGAGCGGCCTCTTTATAGAGAAATGCCCGCTGCTCGTCCGGGACGCTGTAGATATCCTTGAAAAAATCCTCTGAACCCGGCAACCGGCAAACCTGTTTTACTGGAACCGCCTATCGCTTTTGAACGACGCCGCCCCGCGGGCGTTCGTCTCCAGCCACCCGCTCTTGGAATCCGGGTAGGAATCGAACTTCGGCACGTAGGGCTTGATGTCCAGCAACGGCGTGCCGTCAAGGATGTCGACGTCCTCGATAAACAGCGTCAGGCCGTTCCTCCCAGTCAGCCGGACGATCGAGAGGCCGACCGGGTTCGGCCGGCAGGGGGCCCGGGTCGCAAAGATGCCATGGGTTGCAGTGTCCAGAAACGGCGTGACCGTAAGCTGGCAGTAATTGCACTGGTGGAACGCGTAGATGAGGATGAGGCGGGAAAAACCCTCAAGGTCGGAAAGCCCGTCCGCAAATTCCCTAAAAACTTCCACGGTCCCCCGGACTCCACGGGCCCCGCTGGGCTGGATGGGCATGCCGGCGATGTCGGTGAACGGCGACCGGATCGTACCGATCGGGATAAAGGCGATGCGATTATCAGAGCCCTTGTTCCCTTTCATGCTATCCATTGTACTGCTCTCCGGCACTAAAACCGTGCCTGTCAGGATCCAGAACAGGAAACCAAAGGAAAGCATGACAACCGATCGCCGAATCGTCACGACGAGATCTGATATGCCGGGCGGGACGCACCTGCATGTTTGGATTCATCATCGACACCGATGTCCGAGAACAGGAACATCATGAAGAGACAGGAGCAGAACGCGAACAGGCCGGTAAGAAAGGACAATGATTCCGGCAGCAGGCCGGCAAGATAGAGGCCGGCGATCACGGCTGCCATCGAGCAGTGGTGGATGATGTACTGGCCTATCCGTGAGTCAGCGGTATCGCACGGGCGGATCGCCCCGGCAATCCTGATCCTGCTGAACGGGAAGAGGGGGGAGATCCCCTTCCGCGTGCAGGCGTCCTCGGCAAGGTGGAGAACAAGGCCGAGCATGACCCCGGCAGGGAATACAACGATGTATCGCGGATTCATGGCCGGCCGGCAGATCGCGACCAGGATGACAGAAAATGCAAGAACAATCCCGGCAATGACGAGCACCCCCGGAACCGAATGGGTCAGCCTCTTGTCCCCGCTGTCGGCGATCCCGTGCCGTAGCGCCCGGTACACCCCCGTCATCACCGGCACGCAGAGAGCCGTGCTGAACCGGGTAACCCACCATGCCGGCAGCAGGATCCTCCTCGTTGCCGGCACTTTCATCTGGATGTCCGGAAGCAATACCCCGGTACAGGAGCCGGCAATCAGGATGCAGAGAAGCAAAAGATCGTGCGGGAATGCCATGATCCCCGGTATCAGTGTGCACATGATGACCAAGGAGAGGTGATGCCGGGTGATCATGGGTCTGTAGGTTTCGCTGGTGTAGGCGTTCGGTTCATTCGTGATGTATTTTTTGGCGTGATTGCGTCCGGTTGGTGCATGTGCGGCAGGCTTCGCCCGCCCGGGCCGGCCCTTCTGATGAAGGGTCGACATCCCAAAGGGACAATACCTGTATTGGTAGTCATCACTATAATACTTTCTCTTTAACATTAACACAGAATCAAATAGAATCATTTATCATAAATCACACGAACCATTGATACGAAGGATGGATTATCAATGCAGAAACAATGGCATCTCCCGCTCTACACAATCGTCAGTATCGCCTGTATCCTGCTCATCACCGCGGTTTTTGCCGGCTGCTCCGCACCGGCACCGCAGGCCGCGACAGCTCCGGTTACGGCAGCGGCAACCGTACAACCCGCAGCGCCGACACCTCTCCCGACGGAAGTTACGGCGCCGGTGACTGCAACTGCCACACCGGCCCCAACGACCTCCGCAGTGACCACAGCACCCGCACCCGTGTATACCCCCTCGGAAAAGACCCTGATCGTCTATACTGCAGCCTCGCTCAAGGGGGTATCAAAAAAACTGGGAACGGAATTTTCACGGATGTACCCCGGCCATTCCGTAACCTTCAACCTTGACGGCACCCAGGCCCTCAAGACGCAGGTTGAGAACGGAGCCTATGCCGATGTCTTCATCTCGGCAAGCAACTCCTACACCAACACCCTGAAAGGCGAGGGTTACTTCATCAACAGCACCGTAAAGCCACTGACCACCAACTACGTGATCGTGATCGTGCCGGCAACAAACCCCGGTAATATTAAGACCCTCTCCGACCTCGCAACGCCCGGAAAGAAGATCGCGATGGCAGGATCCACGGTCCCGGTCGGGACGGCCACGTATGCCGCGCTTGCAAACCTCGCGAAGTCAACGTATGGCTCCGAGTGGAATAAATCAGTGTTCAGTAACGTCGTCACCTACGAGAACGCCGAGCCCGCCGTCGCGACCAAGGTCTCGCTGGGCGAGGTGGATGCAGGCTTCGTCTACGAATCAACGTATACCGCGGCACCAGCCGGAACGCTTACCGCCATCAGCATACCGAAAGCAGACAACTATCTCCAGACCTACACGATCGGCGTCATGAGGCAGACGAAGAACAGCGGCGTTGCGCAGGAATTTACGGACTTCATGCTGGGGAGTTCCGGCCAGCAGATCCTGAATGAGTACGGCTTCCGGCCGGCCTCCTGATAAAATTTACAAAGACTATTTTACTTTGCTGCCAAGTTCAATTGTTCTGCAGCATGGCCCGCTTCCCCCTCCAACCGGAACATTACCGGCGCAGCCTGACGTACATCGGGGCAGCGGTGCTGGTCGCCTCGGTCACGCTCTACCTTGCCCTGCCCGTCGCTGCCCTCTTCTTCCGGACGACCCCTGAGCTCTTCTTCTCATCCCTCTCGGATCCCTATGTCCGGAGTGCCCTGTACCTGAGCCTGGCAACCTCGGTCGTCTCGCTGTGTATCGTGGTCCTTGTCGGCACGCCGTTTGCCTATGCCCACAGCCGGTACACCTATCCCGGCAAGATTGTCGTAGACACCTTCATCGATCTCCCGCTCGTCCTCCCCCCGGCCGTTGCCGGCTTCGCGCTGCTCGTCCTGTACGGCAGGGTCGGGCTCATCGGGAAGTACCTCAACATGTTCGGTATCTCGCTCGCGTTCACGACGGTTGCCGTCATCATGGCACAGATCTTCGTCGCATCCCCCTTCTACCTCCGGCAGGCAAAATCCCTCTTCGAACAGCTCGACCCGGCCTATGAACAGACCGCAAGAACTCTCGGGGCATCTCCGCTACGGGTCTTTACAACCGTCACTCTCCCCTTAACGGCCGGCGGGCTCGTTTCGGGCGCTGTCATGACGTTCGGGCGGGCGCTCGGGGAATTCGGGGCAACCATCATGTTCGCGGGAAACCTGCCGGGCGTGACCCAGACAATGCCGCTCGCTGTGTACGGGGCCATGCAGGGGGACTTCAACATCGGGATCACGATCTCGATCCTGCTTGTCATCATCTCGTTCGCTATCATGGTCGCGGTCAGGTATCTCGCCTCACGGAAGGTGCCGCATGCTTGAGGCAGAACTTAAAAAACAGCTCCGCGACTTCTCCCTTGAACTGAGAATACAGGTAAACTGCGGAAAGATCCTCGCGCTGATGGGAGAGAATGGTGCAGGAAAATCGACCGTGCTCAACCTTCTCTCCGGGCTGCTCACACCCGATACCGGCTCGATCCGGCTCAACGGCAGGAAGCTCTACGATGCCGCTTCCGGAATCAGCATGCCGGTTGAGTCACGCCGGATCGGCTATGTCCTCCAGAACTCCGCTGCATTCCCCCACCTCACCGCGGCCGGGAACATCGCGTATGGGATGAGAGCACACCACGTCCCGAAAGCACGGATTCCGGATCTGGTAAACTACTGGCTTGACGTAATGGATATCCGGAGCATTGCCGGCGTGAAGGCGAGCAGCCTCTCCGGGGGCCAGAAGCAGAGAGTTGCCATTGCACGGGCGCTCGCCACCGGACCGGATCTCCTGATACTGGACGAACCGTTCACGGCTCTCGATGCAGAGAGTACTGCAAAGGTAAAGAGACTTCTCACGGCTTATGTCAGGGACCTTCGGATCCCCTGCATCGTCGTGACCCACCGGATAACTGATATACAGGACATAGGGGATACGGTCTGTACCCTCTCGCGGGGGGGAATCGTGTGGCAGGGCCGGGCAGGCGAGATCCCTGATTCCGCCGGTAACACCGAAGGATCAGAATCCAGGAACTGACATCCGGATCTACGCGAACCTCAATTAATAAAGACTATTTACAATCAGAAAAAATGGAGTATCATTAAGGATTTTCGATTCATGACGTCCAATTTTTTTCTTTTCAGCGAGCCCCTGACAGCCGAACGACTCTCATGGATCACGGAGTCCCTGAAATATTACTTCGTTAACCTTTATCCGGACGCCCTGCGCCACCCCTCTCGGGCGGAAAGCCCTTTCTTTGCCTTCTTCATCACCGACAATGCCCTCTACAGCCTCCATGAGGAAGAGACGCTCAGGATCTGGGATATTATCCTCTCCCTCCCTTCTGTATGGCTCTTCTGCAACCGCAGGGAACTCGACCTCAGGGGGCTCTCGGTCTCTCCCCTCAAGATGAAGTATCCCGGAACGGTGTTTGACAGGGATAAGGAGGCAGGGTCACGTTCATTCTGGGAAGAGGCTGTCCGGTTCTGTAGGAAGCTCGATCCGGACATGGATACGTTCGGATACCTCCAGATCTCATCCCCGTATATGAACCGGTCGTGCCAGAATTCGCTGGAATGCCTCCACACTGCTGCCAGAGAGGGATTATCACCGGAGCTTTATGTATACATGGACGGGATCCACGTCACGCATGCCGGCCAGAGACCTATCGAATTCATAAATATCGGGGACGGGTTTCAGGATCTAGCGGAGATCGCCCGGGAAAAGGGCCTTTCATTCCAGCTGCTGGCCTCCGAGCGGTCCTCTGCCGCGAGGGGCTACAGCACGTGGGACGACGGCAAAGGCACTGTTATCTCCGCCTGCACGATCGAACCATGCAGGATCCGCAACCTGAAAGCCATCATCGATCGCTTCCGACGCAGCCACGTAATTCTTGGCGAATCGGCAGGGACGACCGATATCTCGCATGCCATCAGGGCGGGGCAGGAACCGTGGGAGAAGAAAGAGCCCACACCGCCGTCACTTGTAATCGTGATCACCCGTCCGCCATACGGCACGGAACACACTTTAGGCGCACTGTCCTTCGCCATCGCCGGGGCGCATTACGGGATCACGACCCGGGTCATCTTTCTCGAAGACGGGATCTACTCCCTGACAGGTACGCATAACGCAGAGCCAGATGATGTCTTCTTCAATATCCAGGAAGTGATCGATGCCGCAGGGGGCAACGAGAACCTCGAATTCTATGCATACCTTCCTTCACTTCAGGAACGCAATATCCAGAAAAACAAGAAACTGAATGCTGTCCTCGATATCGGGCCGGGGGAGCTTACGACCCTCCTGTTCTCTCCGCCACGTGGGGTTATATCCCGGCACCAGCGGATCCTTTTCTTTTAATACAACTATAAGATCGACCATTTTTTTCAAGGCATAACAGTTAACACGGATTTCCGGTTCCGGACAGGTCTGGCGGATTACAGTAAGTTAACCGGCTATACAACAGAGTATTACAGATTAATGCAATTGAGTTAACCAAACGTATTTTTAACAACATTTAATTACAATGTTGAATAACGATCAAAATTAAGCAACTTTGATTGCGTGATGTTATGGCGTTTTCAGTGCATGTGAATATCGAACGGTGCACGGGATGCGGCAACTGTGTCGTTGCCTGCCCGGTCAATGCCCTCGAGCTGTATACGCTCGATCCGGTAACGAGAGAGAAGATCTACACCGTAAAAGACGGAAAGTCTGTCAGCCTCGATTTCAGGGCAGAGCTCTGCGCCGGCTGCGGTGTGTGTGTCGGAGCCTGTCCGTACAAGGTCATACGGTTGTCAGGCAAGGGTGAACTTCCGGAGGCGGCCCGGACTGCCGCATGACGGGAAACGAGGGAGAGTATGGCAAAGATAAGCTTAAACATGATTACCCAGCGTTCGGTCGAGGAGGGGGCAGCAATGGAGAAAGGAAAACTGAACCCCGATTACTTCGTTGCGTGCTCGGTATGCGAGATGAACCCGGAAGATATGAAGAAAGCCGGGATCTGGAAGAATTCCAACGTCCGGGTAACGAGCGAGTGCGGCAGCGTCATTGTCAAGGCCATTGAGCCGACGCAGTACGTGCCGCCGGGGCTCGCCCACATCCGTCAGGGGGTCTGGGCAAACCAGATAGTCCCGCCCCGGACACAGTCGACCGGCACCCCCCAGTACAGCGGGTTCCCGGTCACCATCGAGCCGGCGTTTAACGAACGGATAAAAGGTGTACTCGAACTCGTGCAGGGTGCAGTAGGAATGTGGAAAGGAGGGAACTGACATGCCAAAACTCATAACACAGGTCGGCTGCCCGTACTGCGGATCGTCCTGCGACGACATCGAAGTCCTTGTCTCGGATGACGGGACGAAGATCCTTGAAGTCCACAATGCCTGTATCATCGGCACGAACCTCTTCTTCCATGCAAACGATTCCACGCGCCCCATGCTGCCGAGGATGCGCCAACCTGATGGATCCATGAAGGAGATCTCCTTTGAAGAGGCTGTCGACTGGACCGCAAAGACCCTGCTCGCAGCAAAAAAGCCCCTTATCTACGGCTTTGGCTCAACCAACTGCGAAGGCATGAGTGCTGTCGGCCGGGTTGCCGAGAAATCCGGTGCAGTGCTCGACAACTGCGCTTCGATCTGCCACGGACCATCGTTCCTTGCAATCTTCGACAACGGGTATCCCAGCTGCACGCTCGGCGAAGTCAAGAACCGTGCCGATGTCGTGGTCTTCTGGGGCTGCAACCCCATGCACGCCCACCCGCGCCACACATCCCGGTACTCAATCTTCCCGCGGGGGTTCTTCACCCAGAAGGGTCAGATGCAGAGGACGATTATCTCCATCGACCCTCGCCAGACAGACACCGCGAAACTCGCGGACATCCACTACATGCTCGACCAGGGCCATGACTATGAGCTCTTCGATGCGTTCCGGACCGTGCTGCGGGGCCACGACATCCCCGATGTCGTAGCCGGATGCAAAAAAGAGGATATCATCAGGGGCGCAACGGCGATGAAGAAAGCCCGGTTCGTGATGATCTTCTTCGGCATGGGATGCACCCATACCGACGGGCGCAACCACAATATCGACATCGCGATCAGCCTGACCCGCGACCTCAACTCCTACACGAAAGCCTCGATCATGGCGATGCGGGGACACTACAATATTGCCGGCCCCGGACAGGTCTGGTCATGGCAGTTCGGCTTTCCCTATTGCATCGACCTCTCCAAGGGGACACATGCCCACATGAACCCAGGTGAGACGAGTTCCATAGACCTTGCCATGCGGGACGAGGTGGACTGCTTCGTGAATGTCGGCACGGATGCGGGAGCGCACTGGCCGATCGATGCGGTCAAGCATGTCAAGAAGCACCCGTTCATCACCATCGATCCGAACTACTGCATGGCCAGCGAGATCTCGGACCTCCACATCCCCGTCAGAATTGCCGGTGTCGATGAAGGAGGTGTCGTCTACCGTATGGACAACGTGCCGATCCAGTTCAAGGCTGTCCTCAAGGGCCTGTCCGGGGTCCCGAGCGATGAGGAACTCTTCGACATGATCTACGAACGGATGTGCCAGCTGACCAAGACGGAACCTGTCTGGCTTGCCGCCAAAGAAGACCGGAAATACCCGGTAAAGGTGTGATCTGACATGGCAGAGATTATCGTTAAGAACGGGTTTGTGATCGACCCTGCCCGCAAGATTGACGGCGATGTCGCAGATGTCGCCATAAAAGACGGTAAGATTGTCGACAAGGTCGGCTCCGGTGCCAAAGTCATTGATGCCAAGGGCAAAGTCGTGATGGCCGGCGGCGTGGACGTCCATGCCCATGTCGCGGGGCCCAAGGTGAATGTCGGCCGGCTCTTCCGGCCCGAGGACAAGCTCTTCAAGAGCCCGATGGCGCAGGACAAGTTCCGGGTCGAGTCCGGGTTCTCCATCCCGAGTACATTCAAGACCGGCTACGACTACGCCCGCATGGGCTATGCGTTCGTCATGGAAGCCGCGATGCCGCCCCTCCACTCCCCCCACGTCCACGAGGAAATTCACGACACACCGATCATTGACGAGGGAGCCCTCCCGGTCTTCGGGAACAACTGGTTCGTGATGGATTACTTAAAGAAAGGCGAGGTCGAGAATACCGCTGCTTACATCGCATGGCTGATTAAGGCAACGAAAGGGTTCGGGGTAAAACTCGTGAACCCGGGCGGCACGGCGGCCTGGGGCTGGGGACTGAACTGCTTAAGCCTCAACGACCCTGTCCCGTATTTCGAGATTACTCCTGCAGAGATCATCACAGGATGCCTCAAGGCCAATGAATATCTCGGTCTCCCCCACTCCGTCCACATCCACCAGAACAACCTCGGCAATCCCGGTAACTACCAGATCACGATCGATTCGCTTAAGCTCGCAGAGGGTATCAAGCCTAAGAACAAATTCGGCCGCGAG
This sequence comes from Methanoregula sp. PtaU1.Bin051, assembly GCA_002067895.1. GTDB lineage: Archaea > Halobacteriota > Methanomicrobia > Methanomicrobiales > Methanospirillaceae > MVRE01. The sequence goes on from MVRE01000022.1 coordinate 32,929, forward strand.
CAGGTCATGCACTCGACCCATATCCAGTTCCACTCATACAAGGGCTCGAACTGGGGAGACTTCGAGTCGGGTGCGAAGGAGGTCATGGACTACGTCAACAAGAGCAAGGGGCTTACCATCGACCTTGGCTGCGTAACGCTTGACGAGACGACGACGATGACTGCAGACGGTCCTTTCGAGCACCACCTCAACGGCCTCAACCACCTGAAGTGGGCGAACGTCGATGTCGAGCTCGAGACCGCCGCGGGAGTCGTCCCATACGTGTACGACCCGAATATCAAGGTCTGCGGGATCCAGTGGGCGATCGGCCTTGAGCTCGGTCTCTATGCAAAGAACATGGACCGGACGTTTATCACCACCGACCACCCGAACGCCGGACCGTTCACCCGGTATCCCCGGGTCATCAAGTGGCTGATGTCAAAGAAGGCCCGCGAAGCAACGCTGAACAGCCTTAAACACAAAGACAAGGTCATCGATGCGACTCATATCCACGGCATCGATCGCGAGCTCACGCTCTACGAGATCGCCCAGATGACCAGGTCCGGCCCGGCAAAATGCCTTGGCATGTCCAATATCTACGGCGGCCTTGCACCCGGCATGAACGCAGATGTCGCGGTCTTCGACCTGAACTACAAGAACATGCCGTCAGATCCCGAGAAGATCGAGAAGGCGTTCCAGCGCGCCGCGTGTTTCATCAAGTCCGGCGAGATCGTGGTCAAGGACGGCGAGGTTCTCGACCACGGGCACAAGAGAACCGTCTGGGTCAATGTGAAGATGCCGGAGAACCCGCAGGTGAAGCGCGATATCGCCCAGAGCTTCACCAAGGACTATACCGTCGGCATCGACAACTACCCGGTACGGGACTACCTCGTTCCCCACCCATTCGTGATCGATGTCAATGTGGAGGCCTGAGGTGCTACCATGGCAACGGTAACATTAAAACCAACCAAAGTACCGGAACTCATGCTGGAAGGCTATACGATCTCCCCCGATACGTTCGCGGGAAAGACACCGGCACAGATCGCCGGGCTGGAAGGCCGTGAAGGCAAGATCAAGGTAAAACTCGGGGACTTCTTTGAAGTCTCCGGGTCACCGGGTAAGACCGCAACGGAGACCGATATCGTGATCGCCGGCGACTGTTCCCGGGTCAAGTACATCGGCAACAAGATGACCGCCGGATCGATCACCGTCAACGGAAATGCCGATATGTATGTCGGCGGTTGGATGAAAGGCGGCAGGATCCATGTCACGGGCAACGTCCACTCGTTCTGCGGGATCGCGATGGAAGGCGGGGAAATTCTCGTAGACGGCAAGGCCGAGAACTATGTCGGCTGCGCCTACCGCGGCGACTGGAGAGGCATGCGGGGAGGCACCATCCGGATTAAGGGGAGCGCCGGCAATGATATCGGCACCTTCATGCTCGGCGGCACGATCATCATCGAGAAGGACGCCTTCATCCACGTCTCCACCCATGCGGAAGGCGGAACCGTCATCATCAAGGGCGATGTTGAGGGCCGCGTCGGCGGCCAGATGGTCAAGGGGGACATATTCGTACTTGGGAAGATCAAGTATATGCTCCCGGGTTTCAAGAAGATTGCAACCGTCGAGAAAGAAGTCGACGGAGTTATGGCAACCTTCGACCACTATATCGGGGACCTCGGGGAACGCCACCCCAAGAGCAAGGGTAAGGAAATATTCGCAAACCTGTATGTGAAAGCCGCTGCATGATCATCCTCCCACATTTTTTGTTACAAATATTTCTATCGTTCAGGTTGCTGATACCAAAAACCAGATCTCCTGCGAGGATTTATGAAAAACGTTGGAACTGATTTCATCCAAGGAACAAGGTATCCGGATTATTCAACATTTGACAGTATCCTGGGAATTCCCGAACCTTCTTCCGAGCTGCCGGTTCCGGAAGGGGCAACGGTCATCAGGCTCCCAAGTCCGGGACGCATAAAGGTGCCTGATGTGCCCATCCGGAAGGCCATCGAGAACTGGGAGCCCGTGACATACTTTTCACGCTCATCCATCACACTCAAGGACCTCTCGTTCCTCCTCTGGTGCATGCAGGGTGTCAGGAAGACGGGACCTGAACAGCCCCAGATCCGGAATACCCCCTCGAGCGGGCTCCGGTACCCGCTGGAGATCTATTTTGTTGCCGGTGAAGTTGATACCCTCGAGACCGGACTCTACCGGTATCTCCCACGGTCGCACAGTATCGTTATCGAACGTTTAGGTTCTGACCTGCCCTTTGCCATGGGAGACGCAAGCATGAACTTCAAGATAGTCACACGGGCAGCAGTAACATTCCTTCTGGTCGGTGTGCCGTATCGCTCTGTCTGGACATTGGGAAACAGGGGATACCGGAGTGTGCTGATCGAGGCAGGGCATACCTGCCAAGCACTCATCATGGCCTCAGCCTGTATCGGGTACCAGGTACAACCATCGGATCTCTTCAACGATGAGAGGATACTGCAGGTCGCAAACCTTGATCCTGAAACACAATGGCCGGTCTATATCGCGGCTGTAGGGAGAGTAGAGAGGAATCTCTAACGGGCGGAACCGGTCTACTGGGCTATTCATTCACCGGATCTCCGTTCAGATTATTACGGGACTTAGGAATGGCACTATGAAACAGGAAAAGATCCATAAAAAGAAAAACTCAAAAAAAACAAAAGAACCGTCACAACCCCCCCTAATCTATCGTAGTCTGCCCTGTACCCATGTTGACGGAAATCGCTTTGAGCAGGGTTTACAGGATGTTATCGAAGAGATGCCAATTGCCCTCTTCATCAATGGCCGCCATTCGACGACACTGATGGTGAGCCCCATCAGGCTGGAAGACTTTGTTACCGGCTACCTGTTCACGGAAGAACTGATAAAAACAACGAGAGAGATCGAGTCGATCAAGATCGAAAAAAACCGGATCAGCGTAATTACTAAAAATCTCTTCAAGGTGCTTCCGCAAAAAAAGACCATCCTTTCCGGTTGCGGGGGAAGTACATCCTTTATCGATACGGAAAAACTTCCAAGGATTCACTCAGATTTTTCCATCAGTGCAGCAGCGGTTACCGCTTCAATAAACACCCTCCAGGACTCTGATATTTACCGGGCAGCGGGGGGGTTCCACAGGGTTGTCCTGCTTGATTCTCATCGGGAAATCGGCAGAGCTGAAGATATCGGGCGGCACAATGCGGTCGACCGTATCATCGGCTATGCACTGCGCAACGGTGTCTTTCTGTCACAGACCTTTCTTGTGACATCCGCTCGTATATCTTCGGAGATGGTACGCAAGTGCCTGACGGCAAATATCCCGATCATGGTTTCACGTAGTGCGACCAGCACTCTTGCAATAGAAATTGCAGACAGGACCGGGATGACCGTAATCGGATTTGCCCGTGACGGGAAAATGGACATTTACTGCCACCCGGAACGGATAACACAGAGCACGAAATAATTCAGGGGGCCGTGTCAGGAGCCCTTGTGATTATACTATGATCCCTCGGTGTTCGTAATCCACGGTTATGAAAAAAGATATTGTATTTTACTTAATCCCCGGTGTTTGATCCCAGGATCCCTGCCATGAATCGGGTAATGGCGGGATGCCCGCTATTTGAGCACCTGGACAGAAATTACGGATCCTTTAAAAAGTTCATCCTGCCCTTCAGGTACGGCTGCTATCGCCTCGGCTTCTGCAATATCCCGCAGGCGGCTGCTCCCATTCAACGGATGGAAGACCGGAATTCCTTCCGCTTCTTCAAGCCTGCCGAAGAAAAAATGGGTCCAGTCTCTCTGGCGTCCCTTAAGATCAGCGGCCAGCTGTGCTTGGATCCGGGGAAGGCCGGGATCTGCATGGCCGGCGAGGGCAAGCAGGCCGGGCAGCGCGATCTGCAAAAATCCCATCAGGTTCGATGACGGCCCGCCGGGCAGGATGAAGACCGGTTTCTTATCCAGCATCCCGAAACCGACTGCCTTGCCCGGCCCGATGCGGATCCGGTGGAAATACTGCTGCCACCCGAGACCTTCGAGCACGTTTGCCATGAGGTCGCGGTCACCGGTCCACGCCCCGCCGCTCGTTATCACGGCATCGGCACCTGCAGAAAGCGTTCTTATCGTGCGTGATATTATATCGAAGTCATCTTGTACAACCGTGATTGATGTCTTCATGTTATACTTTTTGCACCATGCATCGATCGTCATGATGTTGCTGGCATACAGCTTGCCCTCGGAGAGAGGCTCTCCCGGTATTACAATCTCATCGCCGGTGCCGATGATGGTGACTGTCGGGTTCTTAAAAACCGGGACCGTGCTGTGGCCGGCAGCAGCGATGAGACCGGTCATCCCCGGCGAGATCTTCCGGCCCTGCTGAAGGATGCAGGCACGGCATTCCACGTCTCTCCCCCGGGGCAGGATATTCCTCCCCGGTTCTGCAATATTCATGACAAGTATATCGTTGCCATCCGGTTGTGCAAATTCTTCTGACAGGACGGCATCAGCTCCGGATGGGATCCGTGCACCGGTAAGAATCCGTACTGTAGTTCCCGGTTTTACCTCAATATCCTTTTTCCCGCCCGGTGCAATCTGACCTTCCAGTTTAAGACGCACCGGCATATCCGGTGCGGCACCGGCCACGTCATGAGATACCACCGCATACCCATCCTTCATCGAGGAGTCTGTCGATGGTGAATCAACAAGTGCAAAGAGATCTGATGCAGTAACACGACCGTTACTCTCGGTAATCGGGATCCTTTCTACTGGAAGAGGCCTGATATGTTCGAGAGTTATACTGAGTGCTTCCTTAAGACCGACTGACAGATGTTTCATTCGCGCCTCCCCGGGTTATCCGGACGGGCAGCGCTGAGCAGGTTATATCCGCGCTGCAAGGATCTCCGGCTGTGATTTATATTCTTCCGGATCCTGTTGGATGATTCTATTTTCATTAATTGTCGACTTAGGTTAAAAGATAATTGTTTATCCCAACAGCAACTAAAAGTATGTTCAGCAACGTTGAAAACTGACAGGATCTTTGTGATCGTTCCATGGTTAACCGGTACCTGACCCTGACACCGCTCGAACAGGCGCTCTCTATCTTGAAATCATCATTTCAGGTACCGGCAGGGCTTGAGGTTGTTCCAATCACCAAGGCAATCGGCCGGGTAATCGCGGTACCAGTCTATGCAAAATATTCTGTCCCCGAAGCCAGCCTTGCAGCCATGGACGGGATTGCTGTCCGGAGCGCTGATACTATCGGGGCGAGCGACCAGGCACCGGTCACCCTCGAACGTTTCGTGCGGGTGAACACCGGAAACATCGTCCCTCCGGGATTCGATGCTGTCATCATGATCGAGGATACCTGGGAATCCGGAGACCAGTTCCAGATCCGGAAATCCGCCCCGCCAAACCAGCATATCCGCCCTGCATGCGAGGATATCCGGGAAGGACAACTCGTGCTCCCGGTCGGCCACCAGGTGCGGCCATTCGATATCGGGGCGCTTGCAACGTACGGCATCACGCATGTCGAAGTCAGGTCGGTGCGGGTCGGGATCATCCCGACCGGGAGCGAACTTGTGCCTCTCGGGGTCCGCCCAGCTCCGGGGCAGGTTGTCGAGAGCAACACGATCATGGCGCAGGTATTCTTAAGCTCGATGGGGGCGTGCTGCAGGCGATACCCGATCATACGCGACGATCCTGACCTGATTGCACAGGCACTGGAGGAAGCAGTCAGGGATAACGATCTGGTGATCATATCGGCAGGTTCTTCCGCCGGCACCCGGGATTTCACGGCCGGCGTCATCCGATCCCTGGGCGAACTGCTCTTCCATGGCGTCGCCATCCGTCCCGGGAAGCCGGTGATGCTGGGCAGGATCTCAGGAAAACCGGTGCTCGGGCTGCCCGGCTATCCCCTCGCAGCCCAGACGGTTCTCCGCGAGTTTGCTGCGCCCCTCCTCGAATCATGGGGATTTGCCCCGGCACAACGCTACACGGTCATGACCAGAATTTTCCGGGCGCTTGCCTCCGATCCGGGTTTTGATGATTTTGTGCCGGTCTATGTCGGGAGGGTCGGCACCACCTGCTGGGGCGTTCCCCAGTCCCGCGGATCCGGTGTCCAGATGGCAACGATCAAGGCAAACGGGTACACGCACGTCCCTGCACCGCTGGAGGGGTACGAGGCAGACAGCGAGATTGAAGTGATCCTGACCACGGATCCCGCCAGGATCGACCGGACGCTGTTGCTGTCAGGCCTTCTCGACCCCTCTCTCGAAGACCTGGCAAACCTCGTCCATGAGAAAGGATTATTCCTCCATGCCAGCAGCTTCGGGACAACCGGGGCCCTGCTTGCACTCAGGAAGAAAGCCTGTCATGCAGTACCGGCCTCCTTCCCTCCCGGCTCCCTGCTGCCGGACTGCCACTTCCTGATGCAGAATATCCCTCCTGAAGGCCTGATTTTCATCCATATTGCGGCAATCAGGACGGGGATTGCCTCCCGTAAGGGTATAACGCTCGATACCTTCGATGCAAACCGCTGGGTCAACGCGAAACGGGACAGCACAGCCCGTTTCCTGTTTGACTCGTTCCTCAGCTCCCATGGACTTGACCCGGGACGGATCAACGGCTATCGAAACGAGGCCGGCAGCCCGGCTGCTGCTGCGAAGGCAGTGGCAAACAGGATTGCCGATGCAGGAATCTGTACAGCAGGCACAGCCTCCGAAGCGGGTCTTTGCTTTATGGAGATCGGGCAGGAACAGTATGGTCTGGCAGTACATCCGGATCTGCTCCCGGACCACAAGATCCAATCCCTTATCTCGGTTATCCGCTCATCAGAGTTCCGCCATCTGATCTCGGGATATCCGGGATATGATGTTGCCTCGACCGGTACGATTCATAAAGTATCCAATGACCGTACGATTGCGGAGGTATCGGGAGAGATCCCGGTACAAGGATCTTCTTCTTTATAAAAAACCCGGTCAAGGATCGCGTAGCGGGAAAAAAAGTACTATTGATTGTCTTCAACGGTTTGGCATCGGGTTGAAGACGTTCTCGTAGATCATGTCGCTTCCGGTAGCGTTCAACCGTGCACGCTCGGCCTTCTCCTCGACAAGTGCAAGGAGCGGGAGGTCCATGTTCACGCCGGGGGTGTGGCCGAACATCTTCTCCAGCTCGACCTGCTGGGCGTGCATGAAGAGCGCGTTGGGGATCTCTGCAGGGCAGATCTCCTCGCACTGGCCGCAGTTGACACAGGAATCTGCTATGTGGGCATACCGGATCAGGTGGAACATGAAGTTAACCGGCAGTTCGCCGGGCGGGACATATGCCGGGTTCCGGGTCGTGCAATCCACACAGTAGCAGATCGGGCACTGGTCGATGCACTGGTAGCACTTGATGCAGCGGGCCGTCTCGCTCATGATCTTCCTTAACCGGTCCTTGCCATCGCCAAGTGCAGTAAAGTCGTGCTTGCGCCACTTGTCGGCAAGCTTGAACATCGCGTTCTCGACCTTGGCCCGGATCTCGAGACCTTTGGGGTTTGCTGCCTCTGTCGCAAGGAGCCCTTTCTTGACTGCTCCATCGAGGAGGTTCGCACCTTTCTCGCTGCAGACTTCCACAAATGTCGCTTTGCCGGCCCGGGGTCCGATAACGCCCCAGTTGCCGCAGGCAAGGTCAGCTTGCCGCGGGACCTTCATCTTGCACCGGCGGCAGTTGCTGCGCCGCCCGAAGCCAGCCTCCTCGAGCTCGTCGACGGAGATGCCTTTGTGGCCTCCCTCGTACTCGATGATGAACTGGCCCTTGTCGATCTCTTCCTTGTGGACCTTCTCGGGGTCAACACCAAACTTCTCCTTGATCATCTTCCGCGCGAGGACCGGACTGACCGACCCGCCGCAGTTGACGCCGATCATGATGACGTTGTCGAGGTTGATCTGCTTGCGCTTGGCCAGTTCGTAGAACGCCATCGCGTCGCAGCCCTTGACCGTGACGCCGATCTTCTTGTCCTGTGCCCCGTTGAGGTACTTCTTGACGAGCTTTGCCATCAGGAGCGTGCCGCAGTGGAGCGAACCGGCAGTCTTTGGAAGCTCCTTGGGATCGGTAATGACAACTGGGACAGCGTCGTAGAGGTCAGCGCCCTTGGTGACGACGAGTACCGCGTCGACCATCTTGGACTCAAGCGCGTACTTCCACAGGGTGGTGACGGCACCGCCGAGCTCTGCCTTCTTCTGGATCTCTGCGTCATTGGTCCATGCGTAGAGCATATCGCCTTTCTTTGACATTTCAGGCCACCTTCTCAACCTTGACTGCACAGTGTTTCAGCTCCGGCATCTTGGAGAGCGGGTCGAGCGCCGTATTGGTGAGGTTGTTCACACCGTTGGCGAAGTGCATGGTCATGTACATCACCTTCGGGGCAACGTCGTCCGTCACACGGGCCGTTGTGACAGTCTCGCCGCGGCGGCTCGTGATCTTGACCTTGTCGCCGTGCTTGACGCCGAGCTCCTGTGCGTCCTGCGTGTTCATCTGGACATAGGACTCGGGCACGTCGTAGTGCAGGATGGAACAGCGGTCGGTCTGGGTTCTCGTGTGGTAGTGGAAGATTAAACGCCCGGTCATCATGGTGAACGGGTATTCCTTATCAGCCACTTCCGCGGGCGGGCGGTACTCGAGGCCGAACATGGTCCCTAAGCCATCGGCCGCGGAGAACTTCTCGCGGTGGAGGATCGGTGTCCCCGGATGCTCGATGGTCGGGCAGGGCCAGTGGACGGACTCGGGCTTCTCCATCTTCTCGTAAGTACAGCCGAACATGGACGGCGTGCAGGCCCTCATGTCGTCCCAGACGTCCTTTGCCGTCTTCCAGTCAAAGCCCTTGAGACCCATCTTCTTTGCGAGCAGAGCGATGATCTCCCAGTCCAGCTTCGCCTCGCCGGGGCCGTCGACCGCCTTCCGGACACGGTTGACCCGCCGCTCGCCGCTCGTGAACGTCCCGTCCTTCTCGGCAAAGCAGGTGCCGGGCAGGACAACATCCGCGTACTCGCAGCTCTCAGTCCAGAAGATATCCTGCATGACGCAGAAGTCGAGCTTGTCCAGCTGACGTTTGACATGATTCGAGTCCGGGTAGGAGACGACCGGGTTCAGCCCCATGAAGTACATCGCCTTGATCGGATCGCCGGCCTGGTTAATCTGCTCGGTCAGGGTCACGCCATACCAGTCAGGCAGGGATCCCTCCTTTAAGAACCACGCCTTCTCCATCTTGGCACGGTTTTCCGGGACCTCACACTTCTGGTACCCGGAGTAGACGTTCGGGTACGCTCCCATATCACAGGCGCCCTGCACGTTGTTCTGGCCACGGAGCGGGTTGACACCCGTTCCCTCACGGCCGACATTACCGGTGATCAACGCAAGGTTACCCATCGAACGGACATTGTCGGTACCGGTGGTCAGCTCGGTGATGCCGAGGCAGTAGATGATGACCGCGTTCTTTGCCTTGGCATACTGCCGGGCGAAGTCCTGGACCGTTTCCTGCGGGACACCATGGATATTCGTGGCGTCGGCATACTTTTCAATGGTCTTCTTGAGGTCGTCGAATCCCTTCGTGCGCTTCTGGATGAACTCCTTGTTCTCGAGCCCTTCCTTGACGATATAATACATTATGTTGTTGGCAAGCGCGATATGGGTGGACGGGTTGAACCGGATATACTGGTCGGCAAGCCGTGCCGTTGCACTGTACCGCGGGTCGACCACGATGATTTTAATACCCTTCTTCTTGGCCTGCATGACGCGGCGGCCTGCAAGCGGGTGCGCCTCAACGGCATTGCTGCCCCACATCACGATGAGATCGGAGTTCAGGACGTCCTCGAACGGGTTCGTCGCCGCCCCGGATCCGAAGGAGAGGGAGAGTCCGGCGACAGAAGGCCCGTGGCAGATACGGGCGCAGTTGTCCACATTGTTGGTCAGAAATCCCACGCGTGCCCACTTCTGCAGGGCGTAGCAGTCCTCGTTAACGGTACGGCAGGAGGTCTGGAACCCGAGAGCTTTGGGCCCGCCCGCCTTGTAGATCTCCGAAAACTTCTTCACGATCAGGTCAAGTGCTTCGTCCCACGAAGCTTCGACGAACTTACCATCCTTCTTGATAAGAGGCTTGGTCAGCCGGTCCGGGTTGTGGACGAATTCCCAGCAGCTCGCACCCTTAGGGCAGAGCTTGCCTTCGTTGATCGGGGTACGCTTGTTTGGCTCGACCCCGACACACTTGCCGTTCTGAACCACGAGGTTCAGCCCGCACCCGACACCGCAGTACGGGCAGGTGGTGGGTACGTATTTCAGTTCTGTTTTTACATCACTCATCATGTTCACCATTTCAGCAAGATGGTTATAACAAACCGTTAATTTAAGGATTTGTTAAACGAATTAGATTTTGCCAACCTATGTTCATGGTGAAAACATATAATGATTTTGAAGAATAATTGAAAATTGGGGATTAATAGTGGGTTTATGAACAATGATTAACATGGCACTCTACCAACCCTTTACCAGAATTCACAGCCAATTTGGTCGCTATACAGCAGGTATTGTACTATGAGGCGTCTCCGGATCCCCCCTATCTTTGGCGATCTTGTGCTGACGACTTTTTCTGCCTGCGACGGCCTCGTATTCGATCGCCCCCGATCCTGCCCCGCATGTGGCGGTCCCGCAACAGGGTACGACAGGAAGAACAGGCACTTTGCAGTCCTTGCGGAACCTGATGCGAGTACGGTAATCAACGTTGTTGTGAAACGGTTCCGGTGCATGGTATGCGGCAAGGTTTTTTCAGCCGAAGCGCCGTTCTACCCGAATACGCGGATCGGGTCCCCGATCGTGGATCTGTGCAAGACATTCGGGCAGATAATGCCTTCTTCCCGGGTCTCTGCCAACCTCGCATTCCTTGGAATTACTGTTGACCGTTGGACGGTACGGAACTACGTTCTCAACAACCGGCACAGGACAGTTACGACAACTGAATTGTATGGCATCGAATTTCCCCTGTCACTGGTATCCCTGATCGCGCTCGTTGCAAGCGCCGGGGGGAATGATCCCATGGATTCACAGAAAGTTCTGGAGGCATGCGGTTTCAAATCCCCGGGCGTATAACGCTGGTTTTCAGGCACAATTCATACGGACCATTGAGTGTAAGAGAACGGAGTTCGGTTCCTTTCGACCGGGTTTTCCTGATTATCTGAAAATAATGTTAAACCATAGGCGTTACCATTCATAAAATGTTTATCACATGCATCTCAATATCTATGTATGACACCCGGGTCCCCTAGAACGCCTTATCATGAACTTACTGCACGCCTTGACTCCTGCAACGTCCCGCCACAGCTCAAAGACCAGATACTAAAGTGCGCGCAGTTCCATACCTCCCCCGCACCGGGTGTGCTCATCGGCGCATTCATGGTCGACTATGCGATGGAACTGCTGGGCTTAACGGCCGATGAGAAGCTCTTCGGCGTCTGCGAGACCCCCAAATGCCTGCCGGATGCCCTCCAGGTGATCGCGCGGTGCACCACGGGTAACAACCGGTTAAAAGTCGTCCCTATCGGGAAATTCGCGATAACCCTGAATGCCGCAACGAACGGCTTCACGGCTGACGCCATCCGGGTGTATGTCGATCTAAAAAAGTTGAAAAAATTCCCGATCATCGACATGTGGTATGCCAACAGCCCGGACTATGACAAGAAAACCATGGACGGAAAACTCCAGACCGAAATTTTCCGTGCGGGCCGGAAGATACTCTCGTCAGAACGGGTCCGTATCAGGGTTGCCGGCAAACGGAAATGGAAACCGGTGACCTGTCCCGGCTGCGGCGAGACTGTCCCCGACTACCTGATCGAGGGGGACCACTGCGGGGCATGCGGCTCCATGAAATATTACGAGACTATCGGCTAATAACTCCGCCAACTGCCGGGCACCTGCTCTTGTAGTGAGGGATCTTTTCCGGACTTTCATTTCCGGCCTTGTCTGATTAAAAGAGGCTGTTGAACGTACCGGAAAGAGAGGTGATGATACGTATTTTGCAGCATCACCGGTTTCTTCCGAAATTTTCTCTGAGACTTTTTAATTCCTGAAAATGATCCCTTTTCGCCTGTCACACAAAAAAAATTAATTTGAATAGGCTGACTTCCCGAGCTTCGGCTCGTACCACTTGTCTGCCTCCGTGCGGATCGCATGGCTGAAAAGCGCAAGCGGGATCTCGCACGGACAGCATTCCTCGCACTGCCCGCAGTTGATGCAGGAGTCGGAGATGTGCGCGAACCGGCGCAGGTGGAACATCGGATCGGCCGGGATGAACCCGGGGCGAACCATCAGGACGGGCTGGTCGTACTTGTCTTTCCGTTCTACACAGACCGGGCAATGCGCGATGCAAGCCCCGCACTTCATGCAGCGGCCGGTCTCCTTTGCAATCGTCTCCCAGAGATTGGATCTGAGGGCCTCAAAGTCGCGCTTCCGCCACTTGTCGCCGAGCTTGAACATCGCGTTCTCAACCTTGGCACGGGTCTCGATACCCTTGGGGTTTGCCGGCTCCGTAGTAAGTTTCTTTGCCTTGACTGCCCCGTCGAGGAGTTTTGCACCCTTGTCGGAACAGACCTCTACGAAGGTGGCTTTTCCGGCCTTGTCGCCGATAACGCCCCAGTTCCCGCAGGCAAGGTCTGCCTGCCGGGGGACCTTCACCTTGCAGCGGCGGCAATTGGATCGCCGCCCGTAGCCGGCATCCTCGAGCTCGTCCATGGAGATGCCCTTGTGGCCTCCCTCGAACTCGATGATGAACTGGCCCTTGTCGATCTCTTCCTTTACAACCTTGTCCGGGTCGACGCCGAACTTCTCCTTGATCATCCGCCGCGCGGCAACCGGGCTGACTGAACCACCGCAATTGACGCCGACCATGACAATGTCGTCGAGGTTGACGAGCTTGCGCTTTGCAAGCTCAAGCATGCCCATCATGTCACAGCCCTTGACAACCATCCCCAGCTTCTTTCCGGCCATCTTGGGGACGTACTCCATCACCAGCTTGGACAGCAGGAGCGTCCCGCAATGGAGCGATCCGGCGCAGGCATCAAGATCCTTGGGGTTCGTGACGAGGACCGGTACCGCATCGTAAAGATCAAAACCGCGCGTTACGGCTAGCACGGCATCAACGGTCTTACTCTCGAGCGCATACTTCAGGAGCTCGGTGACCGCACCGCCGCATTCCGCCTTCTTTGCAAGGGCGGAATCATTGGTCCATGCGTAGAGCATATCGCCTTTCTTCGCCATTTACGCCACCTTCTCTACCTTGACAGCAGCATGCTTCAGCTCCGGCATCTTGGAGAGCGGGTCGAGGGCCGTGTTGGTGAGGTTGTTCACACCGTCCTTGAAGTGCATGGCCATGTACATCACCTTCGGGGCAACATCATCGGATATACGTGCCTTTGTAATGGTCTCCCCACGCCGGCTCGTGATCTTGACCTTGTCGCCCTCCTTGATCCCCATCTGCTTTGCATCGATGGTGTTCATCTGGACATAGGACTCTGGAACCTCATAATGCAGTTGTGCGGCACGGTCGGTCTGAGTCCTCGTGTGGTAGTGGAAGATCAGGCGCCCGGTCATCATGGTGAACGGATACTCTGCATCAGCCACTTCCGCCGGCGGACGGTACTCGAGGCCGAACATGGTGCCCTTGCCATCGGCAGCGGAGAACTTACCGATATGGAGGATCGGCGTCCCCGGGTGCTCAACGGTCGGGCACGGCCAGTGGACGGACTCGGGCTTCCCCAGCTTCTCATACGTGCACCCGAACATGTTCGGGGTGCACGCCCGCATGTCGTCCCAGACGTCGTTCGCATTCTTCCAGTCAAAGCCTTTAAGGCCCATCTTCTTGGCAATAAGGGCGATGATCTCCCAGTCAAGCTTCGACTCGCCGGGACCGTCAACGGCTTTCCGTACGCGGTTGATGCGCCGCTCGCCGCTCGTGAATGTGCCGTCCTTTTCGGCGAAACAGGTGCCAGGCAGAACAACATCTGCATAGTCGCAGCTCTCGTTCCAGAAGATATCCTGCATGACGCAGAAGTCGAGCTTGTCCAGCTGCCGCTTGACATGATTCGAGTCGGGGTAGGAAACGACCGGGTTCAGCCCCATGAAGTACATCGCCTTGATGGGGTTGCCGGCTTCATTGATCTGCTCGGTCAGTGTCGAGCCGTACCAGTCAGGCAGGGAACCCACCGGCATACCCCATGCCTTCTCCATCTTTGCACGGTTCTCGGGAACCGAACAGGCCTGGTAGCCTGAGTAGACGTTCGGGTACGCACCCATATCGCAGGCGCCCTGCACGTTGTTCTGGCCACGGAGCGGATTTACCCCCACGCCCGGGCGTCCGACGTTACCGGTCAACAGGGCGAGATTGCCCATCGAGCGGACGTTGTCGGTGCCGGTGGTCAGCTCGGTGATGCCGAGGCAGTAGATGATGACCGCGTTCTTCGCCCGTGCATACGTGCGGGCGAACCTCTTGACCGTCTCGAGCGGGACGCCGTGGATCTCCTGGCAGTCGGCATACTTCTCAACGGTCTTTTTCAGGTCATCGAAGCCCTTCGTGCGCTCGTTGATGAATGCCGTGTTCTGGAGACCTTCCTTGATGATCCAGTACATGATGGAGTTCGCGAGCGCGATATGGGTCGATGGGGTGAACCGGATCCACTCGTCCGCGAGCCGTGCCGATGTGCTGAACCGCGGGTCGAGAACAATGATCGGGATCCCCTTCTTTTTCGCCTGCATGATGCGGCGCCCGGCAAGCGGGTGCGCTTCGACAGCATTGCTGCCCCACATCACGATCAGGTCGGAGTTCAGGACATCCTCGAACGGGTTGGTCGCCGCGCCGGATCCGAAGGAGAGAGAGACCTGCAACCGACGGGCCATGGCAGATGCGGGCGCAGTTGTCGACATTATTGGTCTTGAATCCCACGCGCGCAAACTTCTGGAGGGCGTAACAGTCCTCATTCACCGTACGGCAGGAGGTCTGGAAACCGAGGGCCTTGGGGCCGTTCTTGTCAGAGATCTCCTTGAACTTCTTTGCAATCAGTTCGATCGCTTCGTCCCATGAAGCGTCTACGAACTTTCCGCCCTTCTTGATCTTCGGCTTCGTCAGCCGGTCAGGGCTGTGGACATGCTCCCAGCAGGTCATCCCTTTGGGACAGAGCTTGCCCTCATTGATCGGGCTTCGCTTGTTGGGTTCGACACCAACGACTTTTCCCTCATTGACTACGAGGTTTAATCCACAACCGATACCGCAATACGGGCAGGTCGTTGGAACATACGTTAACGTACTTTTCAAATCACTCATCGCCTATCACCATACCTGCACAGACATGGCCACGTGATACCTGCCTGTGTTAGTGTTGTGTTCACATACCTCTGATTGAATTGCCTGCAAAATTGGTTAATCAATTTTGCTTGATCTTTCCGTATTGTTAAGAATCGGCTTAAAGGTTATGAATTGAATTTTAATGGAAAAATGATTAGAGGGCACCAGAATCAGGCTGAATAATTCAGGTGTAAACATGCCCCCTGCTGAAGAGTCGCGATACCGGAATGTAACAATGTTCTGTTTCATCCGGATTAAATCGGTAGAATGGGTGTTGTATCAAAACGATGAATGATGCAGAAAAAAATGTCAGGTTCAGGTTGCAACAGCTTTTTTCGAAGAGTCATCGGTTTTCCGAATCGGTCTCTTCAGCCACACAAGGGCATCGCCATCATAGGCAAACGATCGCATTGTATTGACGATTACCCCCCCGGGGAGTGACGAAGTGTCTGTATTTGCCGGAACGATAAGTGAATAACTGAACCGCGAAGGCATTCCGTCAGAACTGCTTTCAGCCTTTTGCAATGCTGCGAGCAGCTCAGGATTTACCTCTTTTGCAAATGTCACGCCCACTTTTACGATTTCACGCCGGGATTGATTGAACCGTTCGAGCCGGAAAACCGTATCATAATTGTTCGCCTGATTGCGGGAGGTTACTGTCCACCCGTCAGAATTGGAATAAATACGCTTTATCTCCTGTGCAGCAAAATCATGCATGATATCCGTGCTTGCGCCCATAGCTGATCATGTATGTTCCACAGTTGCGAGATAAAAATACTGTGTTTTATTCTTTGAGCGGGTTCTCCATGGTTCCTACCCTGTCAGCGCCTGCTGCAACTTATATTTCTGTGCCGGGGCCCGTATTTTTCCTAAGCATCCTGTCCCGCCCGTCCGGCAGCATCGATTAATGTCTTATGGTTGACAAAATGTTTTTATTAATAAGATTGTACATACTGTTTGCCCGAAAAGGGCTGATCAGGTCGGGTCTCCGGGGAATTCAAGGAACCTCGAACAATTCCCGTTCAATTACGCCATTGACATGGAGACCCCAACCTTTCCTGACTGTTTTACTTGGATTCGGCATCCAGGTAATTATCGAAAACTTCCGGCACCAGTCGCACAACATCCTCCGGATCGGGATGTTAAGGGAAGGGGATAAAACAGCAGGACCGGATACGACAGCGGATTATCTTTAAACCATCATCTCCCATACTCTGATGAGCATCTTTTTATGGCGGCCCTGTCGATTGACGTTCTCTTCGATGCTGCAATCAGGATCCAGCTTACGGAAAAAACGATCACTCTCACCTTTTCCGAAAATATGATCAGGATAAAATTCCCGACAACCCGCAGGCTCGCCGACTTCCTCGAAGTGCCCCATTATTACGTTCTCCCTTACTTTGCGATGATGGAACAGGAGGAGCTGGTGACCCGGGCGGAGAGGGTCGGGATCCTGACGACAGAGAAGGGAAGCCAGAGGATGATCGGGCTGATGAAAACGAGATACTATGAAGAGACAAAGGATCTTCTGGGGAAAACCATTTTCGAAGTACTGTTGAAAAAGTACGGTCCTGCATAACACCGCTGAGCTGAGTCTCTATTTTAACTTCTGATATACCACCTGCTTATCAATTGATTAACTGATTTCAGTGAACAACACAAAAAGGGAAATAATATTTATTAAAAAACCAATCTGGTTGCTTGCACAAGGACTGATGAATATGAGAGGTTCCTTAAAGCACTTCATGATCCTGCTCTGCATGCTCCTCATCGGAGGGGTTTTCATTGCAGGCTGTACGACTGCACCGACCACACCGGCTGCAACACCCGCGGCAGCTGCACCGTCGACGCTCACCATTGCGACCACCACAAGCCTGTACGACACCGGGCTCCTGAACTACCTCGAGCCGATCTTCGAGAAACAGTATAACGTCGATCTCAAGATCACCTCGCAGGGCACCGGCAAGGCCATCGAGATCGCAAAGAAAGGGGACGCGGATATCCTGCTCGTCCACTCGCCAACGCAGGAAGCGACATTCCTTGAGGAGGGGTACGGCCTGAACCGCCGCACGTTCGCTTACAATTACTTCAAGATTGTCGGCCCGGCCAGTGATCCCGCAGGCATCAGGGGCAAGACCCCCGAAGAGGCATTCAAGGCGATCCTGACCCAGGGCAAGGCCGGGAACGGTGCAATAATGTTTGTCTCCCGTGGTGACGCATCAGGTACACATACATCCGAGCAGGGCATCTGGAAGAAAGCCGGTTATGATTATGCCAAGGACGTCCAGAAATCCGGCAACTGGTACATCGAGGCAGGCAAGGGCATGGGCGAGACCCTCCAGATGGCAAGCGAGAAGGGGGCCTATACCTACACCGATGAGGGCACGTTCCTTGCATACCAGGGGAAACTGAGCCTCGTGCCGATCGTTGAGGAGGGCGCAAGCCTGATGAACATCTACAGTGTCATGACGGTCTACCCGGCAAACCCGCAGGTGGACAAGATCGCCATGTCGAATAATTTTGTCAACTGGCTCATCTCCCCTGACACCATGAATAACATCGGCAATTTCGGCAAGGACAAGTATGGGAAGGGACTGTTCACACCGATGACTACCGGCATTCCAAAAGGCGTGACCGCCGACTTCACGACGCCTGCCACGGCTACAAAGCCGCTCAAGGTTTACCATGCGGGAAGCCTCCAGAGCTCGCTTTCCAAGCTGGAAAAGACATTTGAAAAAGCGCATCCGGATATCGATGTCCAGCTCTTCTCCGGAGGAAGCGGGGCAATCGTTGACAAGGTGACCAAGCAGAACCAGAAGGCAGACGTGCTGGCAAGCGCGGACTACTCGCTCATTCCCAAGTACATGGTTCCGAACAACGCCACCTTCTATATCGACTTTGCCAAGAACAGCATCGTGCTCTGCTACACTGACGCAAGCAAGTATTCCGGCGAGGTCACCGCCGATAACTGGTACAAGATCCTGGGAAGAGCCGATGTCAGGTTCGCGATCAGCGACCCCAAGACCGATCCGGCAGGGTACCGCTCATTGATGACGATCGGGCTTGCCGAAAAGAAGTATAACGACGCAACCATCTTCAACTCCCTCCTTGCATCCAACAGCAGGATAACAAAGACGGTAAAAGACGGCGTCTGGACGATCGATGTGACCAATACCTCACCGGATGCAAAGAAACTGACCATCACCGCAACAGGACCTGATATCGCCCCGCTGCTCAAGGACGGAAAGACGGATTATGCCTTCGAGTACAGCAGCGTTGCAGCCCAGAGCGGCCTGAAGTTCATCGCGCTCCCGACTGATATCGATCTCTCCGATCCTGAAAAGACTGCCCAGTACCAGACCATGCAGGTAAAACGCCCCTCCGGATCGACAACAGTCACCGAGACGGGTACGCCGATCGTCTATGCAGTGACAGTACCTGTCAGCGCGAGGTTCCCGGATCTGGGATACGAGTTCGTTAAACTCCTCGTAGGGAGCGATGGCCAGGCGGTGCTCAATGCAGATGGTCAGACCCCGATCGTACCGGCAGAGGCGTTCGGCAGCGTGCCGGGTGCACTCAAACCGGCGGTCACCGTCAAGGGTTAAACGATAGCAACAACGGGACGCCAATTGGGAAGGGGGCTGATATCCGGCACGTGCGGCTGATCTGCACCGGTGCCGGACCGGCACAACCTTCTCTTTTAATCTATTCTTACTTTCAACATAACAACAGAAGAGGTGACGGCATTGCAGGAGATCATCGACGGGGTTGTCCAGGCTTTCAACCTGATCATCACGCTCAATCCCGAAGTGTTTGAGATTGCGGCCCTTTCCCTGTACATTTCGCTTTCGGCAACCATCCTTGCCGCACTGATATCAATCCCGCTTGCCGGTCTGATCCATTTCCGTGAATTCCGCGGCAAGAAGACCTTAATCATCATCATCCAGACCTTCTATTCCGTACCGACCGTGGTCGTGGGCCTCGTGATCTACCTCATGATCTCACGGTCCGGCCCGCTCGGGTTCTTCGGCCTGCTTTTCACACCTGAGGGGATGATCCTTGGCCAGACGGTGCTCATCATGCCGATCATGATGGGGCTTGTCATCTCCGCTCTTGGCGGGGTGGGGAGGGATATCCGTGACATGCTTGTATCTCTCGGAGCCACGGAGTTCCAGGGCATCCTTGAGATCGTCAGGGAGGCACGGTACGCGATCCTGAGTGCGGTCGTCCTCGGGTTCGGCCGGGCGATCTCCGAGGTCGGCGTGGCCATGATGATTGGCGGCAATATCAGAGGTTCGACTCGTATCCTGACAACATCTATCGCGCTGGAGACCGGCATGGGGAACTTCGGGTTCTCCATTGCGCTTGGCATCATACTGCTCGGAATCGCGCTCATAGTTGTCGTCATCTTAAACATCATAACATCCGGCCTTTCCCAGGAACAGCTGCAGGCGCTGGGAGGACAGCACTCATGATCCGGATCACCAATCTTTCACGCCGTGCCGGCAACCGGACGATCCTGGATTCGGTCAACCTTGAGATCCGCCGCGGCGAGATCTTCACATTAATCGGCCCGTCCGGCAGCGGCAAGACGACTCTGCTGCGCTTACTCGACCTGCTGGACAAGCCGACGGGCGGTTCGATCGTTCTCGATGGCGTGGCAACGGACGGCTCCAAAGCTGCAGAGCTTGCGGCCCGGCGTAAAATGGCCATGGTCTTCCAGAAACCAACCGTACTGAATACAACAGTTGCACAGAACATCGCAGTCGGGCTCAGGTTCAGGGGCGAGAGAGGATCCGGGATCAGCGATCAGGTGCAGTCCGTGCTCGATCTGGTCGGGCTTTCCGGGTTTGCCGACCGGAAAGCGGTCACCCTCTCCGGGGGCGAGATGCAGAGGATCGCGATAGCACGGGCTATCATCACAAAGCCGGAAGTCCTGCTCCTTGACGAACCTACCGCAAACCTTGATCCTGAAAATGCCGCCATGATCGAGGACCTGATCCTGCAAATCAACAAGACGTTTGATACAACTATCGTGCTTTCCACCCACGACATGATCCAGGGGCAGCGCCTCGCACACCGCATCGGGGTGATTATGGATGGGAGGCTCGTCCAGGCCGGGGAAATTCCGGATATCTTCTTTCACCCCGTCAACCGTACGGTAGCGTCCTTTGTCGGGATTGAGCCGATCCGGGGCGGGATCGTTGAGAGGAACGAGGAGGGTCTTGGTACGATCAAGGCGGGAAACCTGCGAATCCAGGCTGTCACGAACAAACCTCAGGGATCGAAGGTGACGCTCTGCATCCGTCCAGAGGATGTAACGCTGAACAAGCCGGATGAACCCTGCCCTTCCGGAAGTGCCCGGAACTGCCTGCAGGGAACCGTCACCCGCCTTATCCCTCTCGGGCCGTTTACGAGGGTTTATCTCGACTGCGATGGCATTGTGGTTGCAGCGCTGGTAACCCGGAAATCTGAAGAGGAACTCGGAATTGAAAAAGGGAGCCGGCTTGCAGCACACATCAAGGCAACAGCCATCCATGTCATCCCTGACAAGTAGTGGATTACAACGCTATGCCCTTCAATATCTTTATCTGTTTTCCCCCCGCACGTTCCATTGAGGCTCCCATATGGCAGATATGATGATGGATTTCGTGATCTATATCGGGATCGGTTTCATGACCTTCGTCATCGGCCTGATCATCGGTTATTTGGCCCTGACAGCATACTACACAAAACGGTTCCTCGTCATCGCACAGGAATGTTCGGACACCGCTTCCACGGTTCCCATCGTGGACGAACTGGCACGGGAGACATAAGGAGATTCACCATGGTCGACATTGTCAGTTATTCTATGATTGCAATAACGGCCTTCTGCTTCGGCCTGATCGTCAGTTTCCAGATCGCCCATATCCATTACTGCCGCAAGCTTACGCAGCTGCTGCGCCGTTCGATCTCAACGAAGACCATCGCGCCTGTGCTGGCCGAGTACGAAGAACTCAAAACAAAGACCTGAAAGCCGATTCCTGCCGGTTGCCATCAGGTAAATACGATCAGGATCCAACTCTTTTTACACAAATGCAATGTACCATTCTCGCCAGCGGAAGCAAAGGCAACTGCATGCTGGTTGAAGGGCAGGGGGGGAGTATTCTCATCGATGCCGGGCTGTCAGCCCGGGAGATCCTGCGCAGAGTTACCGGCACTGGCGGGGCTCCGGAAACCATCCAGGCCATCCTTGTCACCCATGAGCATGGGGATCATATCACTGGCGTTGATGTTCTCTCCCGCCGCCTCAATATCCCGGTCTTTGCGACAGGAGGTACACTCAAAGAGTTCATCACTTACCGCCGCTCTTCAGAGCGACCAGTGACTGCTGTGACCTGCCGGTACCATGAGAAATTTTCATTAGGGGATTTTGTGATCGAACCCTTTGCTACATCTCATGACGCAGCAGAACCTTGCGGGTTCACGGTCCGTGAGAATGACGTGATGCTGGGGATCTGTACAGATACCGGAATCATCACGGACAGAATCGTACAAACCCTTTCTCAGTGTGATGGTATCGTGCTCGAGAGCAACCATTGCCCGATGATGCTGAAGGAGGGGCCCTACCCCGAATCGCTGAAACGCCGGATCCGCTCGGCACGCGGCCACCTCTCTAACGATGCCGCAGCAGACTGTCTGCGCCGGCTTGGGCAGGATGTTCACAACATTGTGCTTGCCCATTTAAGCGAAGTGAATAATACCCCGGACAAAGCCGTCGCATCGGCCCGGAGCGGGCTCGGGCTCCTGTATAACGGGATGACGGTTATCGTTGCCTCGCAGCATGGTACGTCTGTAGACCGTCCGCAGGTGATGCACCTCTGATCCATAGGGAGATTGCACTTACACCATATCCTTCATTCCGACTGTTCCTGTAGCCTCAAAGCACATCTGATAACGTAAAGGCACGATATCACAATCTTAATCTCTTCCTGCGGCGAGATGAGAGAAGAAACAATGCTCTTTATCGATTTTTCACGTTGCTGCGAGAAGCTGGAAGGGATCTCCGGGCGGCTGGAGATGATTGACATCATCAGCCGGGAGCTACCGGGACTTACCGATGAAGAGCTTCCGATTTTTGTCCGCTTCATCATGGGCAGGATCTTCCCGGACTGGAGCTCCCAGAAGCTCGGGATCGGCCCGAATCTTCTCTACGAAGCTGCGGGTTACGTTGCCGGAGTAAAAAAAGAGAATGTTATCACGACCATCAACAAAACAGGCGATGTCGGCCAGGCCATCGAGGAACTTCTCGCTGAAAAATCGCAGACCACTTTCTTCCACGAACAGCTTGATCTCGTCCGGGTCTACAGGGAACTGACCAGCATCGCATCGCAGGAAGGAAAAAAATCCCAACGGGAGAAACTACTTGCCGTGCGGAGGCTGCTCGGCAACGCCCACCCGCTCGAAGGACGGTACCTTGCCCGTATAATGCTGGAAGAGCTCCGGATCGGTGTCGGCGAGGGAAGCGTGCGGGAAGCGATCGCAAAGGCATTTTCGCTTGACTCAGGCCTCGTTGAGCATGCAATGCAGGCGCTCAACGACCTCGGGGAAGTCGCGCGGCGTGCTAAAGCAGGGGCGGACGCACTGAAGGATGTCCATATAACCCCCTTTCACCCTGTGCGGATGATGCTTGCCCAGCAGGGGACAATAGCTGATATGATCGCGGATCACGGTGCAGTTGCTGCCGAGTTTAAGTATGACGGGTCCCGGTTCCAGTTCCATAAGAAGGGCAACTGGGCCCGGATGTACTCCCGGCGGCTTGAGGACGTAACCGGAGCCCTGCCCGACGTGATCCAGCAGCTCCTTGCTTCAACAGAACATGACGTGATAATTGACGGGGAAGTTATCGCAGTAAAGGATGGCCGACCCATGCCGTTCCAGTCCGTCCTCAGGAGGTTTCGCAGGAAGCATGATGTTGCGGAGGCGCAGGAATCTATCCAGCTTGTGCCCAATGTCTTTGATATCCTGTATCTCGACGGCGCGACCTTGATCGATTTACCGTTCGACGAACGACGGAGACGTCTTGTAAGCGCTGTCAGGTTCTATATCGCACCGCAGGTTGTCAGTGATAACAAGGAAACTATCGAGATGACATACCGTGAGGCCCTTGATGCGGGGCACGAGGGGATCATGCTCAAGGTGCTCTCCTCCCCGTACACGCCGGGTATGCGTGGTAAGAACTGGATTAAGATCAAGCCTGCAGTCGACACTCTTGACCTTGCGGTAATCGGCGCGGAATGGGGCGAGGGTAAGCGTGCCCACCTCTTCGGCTCATTCCTTCTTGCCTGCCAGAAAGACGGGAAACTGCTCCCGTTGAGCCGTGTGGCGACCGGTTTCTCCGATGAACAGCTTACCGAGGTCTACGATCTTCTGAAAGATGCGATTCTTTCCACGTCCAAGAAGGAGGTCGCTTTCGAGCCGTCGCTCGTATTCGAGGTCGGGTATTCCGAGATCCAGACCAGCCCGACATATGAGGCCGGGTTCGCCCTGCGGTTCCCCCGGTTCATCCGGATCCGTGATGACAAGGGCATAACCGATATCGAGACACTAGATGGTATCCGGGAACGATATCGGCAGCAGGCAAAGGGCGGCGGCGAAACGGTTCAGAAGTGAGCCAGGGTTTTTTGCGATCTCATCTCGGGGATCAGTGAACTGTGCGGCATCCAGTGGTCAAAACCAAGAAGCGCCGAGGCCTCATCCACGGCCGTATCCAGCGAGGGGCAGACCTTTGCCGGGTTTGCCATCGCCAGCCGAACGGCCTCCCGCACCACCCATGTCCCCAGAGGGGCCCAGTACTCGTTCGAGACACTCCGGATCAGAATGACGCGGGCGCAGCGCCTTAAGGAGTGCAGGTACTCGCAGACAGCGAGCCGGGCGGAGTAGTAAGCGCCCGAGATCGGGGAATACCCGTGTTTTACAATCCCTTCACGATCCTGCACAATAACGTCCTGGTCCCCGCCCCAGAGGGTATGGCGCCCCCAGATCTCGATCATCTCGTACTTCCAGTCGCCGGGTACGAGGATGCAGACGATCCGGTTGCCGAATATTTCTCCAGAGAATAGCCTGATCTCTTCAATGGGGGGATTTCTTGCAATCTCTTTCTTCAGTCGTGTCGATACTGTATCGTCCACAGCGGTGATTGCCCAGCGGGTCGGCACGAACGTCCTCCTCCTTCCAAGAAGTCCCGCCGAGAAGATCTGGGTGATGCGGTAAACATCGATATCCGAAGCGGCAAGTGCGGCACAGGCCTCAGTCGCACTCATGTCAGTATCCGATGTTACCCGGTCCACCATACGATGGACGTGCGCATTACCGGTAACCTCCAGCCTCTTCATCGCACCTGACATGCCTACCGGTGCAACGGTTCCATCGAAGGTCAGGTCGAAAGTTACGGGTCGTTCGAATGCCACTTCGACCCCGACAGGGCGATCGGAGATGGCAATTTCCTGCATGTTGTCAGTATAGCGCCCGATACCTGACGTACCACGGATCGTGCGTGCCCTTATACCTACGATATCATCGATCGTTCGTCCCTCAGCGAGCCACTGCGGAGGATTATCAGAGTCATTGATCATAAGGGGGCCGCCCCTGACCTGCGGGTACCCGTGGCTCCCGATAAAAAGCGAGGGGGCACTGCCTGAATAGCTGCTGGCTGGCTTCAGGTCAAGCCGGGCATGGAACCGGCTCATGATCGGGCATCGGGAGAGACCGCACATCCCCTTGCCCTTGCACTCAGCACACCGCATCACCTGTCTTCTGACCTCCTGTCAACTGCAACACGGACGCGGGATTTAAATGCCGCCAGCACCGAAGCCACCCAGTCGCTCCATATCACCGGCCCCGGTTCAGCCATCCGTGCGACCTCCCTGCCGAGATCGTCATCTCTTTCACCCTGCGCCTCCAGAACGACAGAGCCATCCGCAAACGCGGACATTAGAATCGTATCCCTGTCGCCGTCAACGATACCAAGGACCGGTATGCCCCGGTGCGAACAGATGTGTCCGCAGACTGCAGTCGTATCATCGCCAATAGCAAGCACACCGCAGCAGTCCGGCCCGATCTTACCGTAGATCTCGTGCCCGCAGTGGTCGACGACAACAACACGACCGCTTGTGACCTGCTTGCGATGATATAAGGGCGCAACCGTGCGAATCTGGCCGCTCTTGCACCAAGCTGTGGCAAGATCCAGAGGCCGTATGCCCGAGAGCTTCTCAATACCATGATCCTTCGGGACGAGCCCGCTCACCGCTTCAATTGCAGTTCCGGATCTGCGGATGACAACGGTGTCCTGCGTCGCATGCCCGATAATCATACCGTTAACGTAGACCGGCTCGCCCGGAAGGCAGCCGCGAATCTTCCGTTCGTTGCCATGCAATTCGGGAGTGCTGGGAAGACACGTCAGGGAATAACCAGTTGCCTCTGAGATATCAGATGCGGTTTTTTTATCACCGGCGTCCCATACAATGACGGTTTTATCAGAGCACTCTATCTGGATAAGCCCCTCACTTCCGAGCCGTGATGCAACGATATTCCCAAAGATCCTTCCGGATTCAGGTGTCTTGGCATGGTTTGCAAGAACCGATTTACCCCCAAGGGCACGCATGATCCGGGTCGGCGGGGAACCGTCATACTCGACAGGAAGGCCGGACTCCTCGGCAGCTGTCCGGGCCATCACCCCTGTAACGATTGTTCGGGATGGCCGGATCACCTGCATGAGCCAGGCAGCTTCGCCCGTATCAAAGATCTCCGGCCCATGCAGCACGAGAACGACTGCCCTAGACTCTGTCGTTTCCTGTCGCATCAAGTCCCAGAGCTCCGTTTCATTGCCGAGTACAACAGGTTATTCATGGACGGTTTCGTTCCAGCCTGGATCGAACCGGGCGCCGCATTCGGGACAGATCAGGATGATGCGGTGAACTTCGCGTGTTGACCTGTAGGGCGTTCCCCCTGAGCCCGGTGTCACCGTTACAAATGAGATATGGAACCCCCTCCTGTAGCCGCAGGCAGGGCAGGTATTAAGTTCGTTTCCGATCCTTATTGGCCGGATCTCACCGGGGCTTGGCATGATTGCTCGACCTCATATTTCTCCTTTCCAGGCTATGACAATGTATGGCCGCACACTTTGGTAATGACTGCAAATGCATTCCTCCTGCCATCGATACAGGCATGGTTATTGCAGAAAGGTCTCGGCTCAAGGTTCATCGTCTTTGCCAGCTGCGCTTTGAGGGTCACCATGTCCGCATTCCTCCCGTCAATAACCGTCCCTGCCCCCATATCGACGATCTTCTTTGCATTGTTCTGCTGTTCGGGATGGCCGGGATCCATGATGATAAGAACCGGTTTCTCAAAGAGCAGGGCCTCGTGCAGGGTCGTAAGGCCGCCATGCACGATTGCTATCCTTGCTTTCGCAAGGTACTCGTAGAGGTTGGGGACATACCCATGGGAGACAAAATTGGCTGAAGATTCCGGCAGTTCTTTTCCGGTATAGAAAACATCGAAAAAAAGGTCGGGCCGTGCGTCTGCGATGGTGCGAAGCATCCTGTACATCGGCATCTTGTACGGTTCCCCCCCGAAACTGCAGAAGATCGTCTCTTTACTCATAACATACCGGCTGGTATCTATCGTCATGAACGGGCCGGTGAAATGATAGCGGTTCTCCTCGCCACGGGGAACGATAATATTGTATTCACTGATCGTATCCGGCGGCGGATAATCGGGTACGATGACTTTGGTTGCGAGCCGGATGTACCTGCGGATAAGGAAGTTCAGTACGTTCCAGACCGGGTTGGTGCTCCCGCCGACGCCGTTGAAATGGTTCTGGTTGGTGATGAAAACAACCGGGGTCCGCGTAAACCGTGCGGCAAGAACACCGCCATACATCGTATCGCAGACCACGCAGTCGATGGCATGGGCACGGATGAGCCTTCGTACGCTGAGTACTGACCGGACCATATTCAAGGCGATCCACTTGGAACACCAGAGCGTCTTCTTCAGGCTGAAGAAACCGTTCTCCCCTTCGAGACACACCTCGCGCTGGGTGCGGTGCAGGTTCGAACAGGAATGCTCCTTTAGGAAGTCATAGGACTTCCCGTATGCCGCGAAATGAATGCTATGGCCCTGCTGCTGGATGAAGTGCCCGAGGTGGAGGCAGCGTGAGGCGTGCCCGAGCCCTTCACCGCAGACAACAAAGAGGATGTTCATGCGTTCCTGCCTGTACTTCTGTCCTGAAGGATGATGAAACGGCGTTTTTTCAGCTTCCGTTGCCCGACGGTGGCGGGATTTTGCCCGAATTTCCGGGCTGCTCCGGTATGATGATCCATGCCATGATGTAGACAATGATGCCGATACCGACGGAGAGGAGCGTAATTGCAACCCATATCAGCCTGATCAGCGATGGATCGACACCGAGATGTTCCCCGATGCCGGCACAGACGCCGCCAAGCATCCTGTCCCGGGTCGACCGGTAGAGCCGATTCATGTACTGAAGTAAGGGGTTCTGAAAAATAAAAAAATGACCGTATAGGGAAAGACGGATCAGCGGGTTTTGAAAAGTACCTGCGATTCAAGGATATAACGAGAAAAGAGATACCGGGAAAGGAGGGATCTTCCCCCTTTCCGGGTATCACCGTTATTTCCGCACCACCCGCTTACGCGAGTGCCGGCACGGTGTCTGCCCATGTCTCGACCCGGCTGCGGATCGCCTCATCGGAGTACGAGGCGAGGGTCACCCGGTCCCTGCTGAAGTTGACGAAGTAGATCTCGCCGTTGTCATCGTGGCACTTCAGAGTGCTCGTGTACTTCTCGTTCTCCAGGTCACGGACTGCCGTCCCGCCGATAGCGGTGGCGACCGCGGCATCGGCAAGGATGTGGTTTGCCACGGCCGTGAAGGCCGCGATGGTTGCGGTTCGGATCGTGATGATCCCGACGTTCCTTGCCTCAGCATCCTGGTAGATGATCCTTGCCGTGTAACCCTGCCGGCTGCGTTCAACCGGCGGGTGGTTCACTCCCGCTGCGTTATAGGAAACGCACTGGAAGGGGTTGTTCGTGATTACACCCGCAACGATGTTGTCGAAGGCGGTCACGTCCGCGAGCGGGACCGCACGCTTGCGGATCGCGCTCTTTGTCGTTGTTGCTGACGTAAAGTCTGCCATGTGTTTTCACCTCCTTTGCTGTTCGTTCTTTCTCTTGTCGAAGGTCGGCTTACGCCTCCCTTCGAGTTGTCGCGGGGGCCCCTTTGACAAACAGTAATGCGTTGTATAAGAGTATACCTGCATGGGCGGGGTAGTGAACCGGGGCAATAGCGTACCCGGTTTCATATTTCAGACAGTCCGGGGCGTGCCGGGGATGATCGGGGGATGAATTGGGAAATATCGAGCCCTTTTCATCTTACTTTGTTAAAAATTCAATCTCAACCACGATTGCAATCGGGTTTGAAAAAAAATGAAACGCGATCATGATCGGACTTGAAAATTTTCAATCGCGATCACGATCCGGTTCGATTGCGAAAAAAATGTGACCGGGCAGTCGAGTCTCCGTCGGAGAGACATTTACGGATAACAGCCATGTTCGCGTTTTGAAAATTTCAAACGCGATTGCGAGCGGGTTTAAAAAATTACAATCGCGTTTATGATCAGGTATAAAAAAAATAAACGCGATCACGATCTGCCCAAAAAGTTTCAATCGCGTTAACAAGCACGTTCGAAAATATGTTCAATGGGCCCGTCGAGATTCGAACTCGAGATCTCCGCCATGTCAAGGCGACGTCATAGCCAGCTAGACCACGGGCCCGTTGTCTGATGCTTTATAACATCTGTCCTTGTATTATTAAAAATTAGTGTACTGGGTTCAGCCCACATACGATATCTTTTCCGGCCTCTATTGCAGGAGCCATGATGCTTTATAGCGGAGCCGGACAAACGATACCTTGTTATGACAGATGGAACTTCGGCACAGAGACAGCTCTTCACGTACGAGCATGACGCCGGCCGGCTTGAGCTGATCATCCGTATCGTTTACGGGATCCTGATCGGCATCGTCCTCTGGGTCTCTGGGATCATCACGTTCATCTGCCTGTTCATCCAGTGGTTCCACATCCTGATCCTCGGGCGGCGGAGCGAGGGGCTCTCGAACGTTGCCAAGCCAAGGGTTACCTCGAATGCCTCGTGCACATTATGCCGTATATGTATATCATGAGCGACAAGTGGCAGGACATCATGCCGGTGACGGTGAAGATCTACGAGGAACTCTGAAGAGTTCATCTCGCGGTTCGGGTCTGATGACCCTCCCCGAGTCGAAGAAAGCTAATGCTTTCTTCTCGCGGTTCGGGTCTGATGACCCTCCCCGAATCGAAGAAAGCTAATGCTTTCTTCTCGCGGTTCGGGTCTGATGACCCTCCCCGAATCGAAGAAAGCTAATGCTTTCTTCTCGCGGTTCGGGTCTGATGACCCTCCCCGAATCGAAGAAAGCTAATGCTTTCTTCTCCTCTTCAGGATCCGATGATCCCTGAGATTTCGAGGAACCTAAAAAAAGGATCGAGAAACAATTATCATTTATTATTAATATCAGATCCGTTCTGACGATATCTTCGCAAACGTCGCAGTGAAGATCCCGGGCATGGACCGGATCTCGTTCATCACATCTTCAGGAACCGCGGAGTCAACATTAAGCACCATGAGGGCTTCCTTTTCAGGCGTGATCCGCCCGACCTGCATACCGGCGATATTGATGTTGTTCTTCCCGAGAATGGTCGAGGCACGGCCGATAACCCCTGGCTTATCGAGATGTTTTGATACGATAACGTAGCCCTCCGGAATCATATCCATTGTATAGCCGCCGACAGCAACGATACGACTCCTTCCCTTGAAGAAGACTGTCCCGCTGACCGTCTCTTCCGTCTTGTCAGTTTTTATCCTGAGCGTAATGAGGTTCTTAAAGCCGCTCGATTGTTCTGTAACGGTCTCACTGATTGTGATCCCCCGCTCCTTCGCAATGAACTCAGCGTTCACGATATTAACCGGCTGCTGGAGGATGGGGTCCAAAAGACCTTTAAGGGCTAAGCGGGTGACGAACTTAAGGCTGCCGGCAAACGCTGCCAGTTCCCCGCCGTAGACCAGCTCGACCGACGAGAGGCGACCGCCTGCGATCTGGATGGCAAACCTGCCCATCTTCTCCGCAAGCGTCGCGAATGGCTCCAGTACCTCTGCCTGCTCCGGGGGGATCATCGGAGCATTGACCACGTACTTTGCCGTCCCCCCTTTCAGTACCTCGATACACTGCTTTGCAACGGAGACGGCGACGTTGAGCTGGGCCTCGACCGTGCTTGCGCCGAGATGCGGGGTCACGATAACATTATCGAGAGTGAGAAGCGGTGACTCGAGCGGAGGCTCAGTCTCGAAGACATCCAGTGCCGCTCCTGCAACTTTCCCGCTCTTGATCGCATCGTAGAGTGCTTTCTCATCAATAATCCCGCCGCGTGCGCAGTTGATGATCCGGACGCCGTCCTTCATGGTCGCGATGCTTTTCGCGTTGATGATGTGCCGGGTCTCCTTGATTAACGGGGTATGGACGGTGATCACGTCCGCAATCCTGAACAGGTCCTCCTGCGACATCATCTCAACACCGAGTTGGGCAGCCCTTTCCTTCGTAAGGAACGGGTCATAAGCGACACACCGCATCTCCATGGCTCTCGCCCGCTTTGCCACCTCGCGCCCGATCCTGCCAAACCCCACGATGCCCAGCGTCTTTTCGTTCAGTTCCACGCCCATGAACTTGCTGCGCTTCCACTCCTTCTTTTTAAGGCTGGCGTTTGCCTGCGGGATGTTGCGGGCGAGCGCCTGCATCATGGCCATCGTGTGTTCGGTTGCTGCAAGGGTGTTGCCCTCGGGTGCGTTGGCAACGATGATACCTTTGCGGGTCGCCGCGTCCACATCGATATTGTCCACTCCCACACCGGCCCGGCCGATGAATTTCAGCCTGCTGCCGGCTTCGATCACCTTCGCGTTGACATCGGTGCCGCTCCTGACGAGCAGCGCATCGTAATCGCTGATGATCTTACAGAGTTCGTCCTCCTTAAGACCAGTCTTGACGTCAACGTCGACAACCGGCCGCAGGATTGCGAGACCCTCTTCCGCCAGCGGATCGCTGACGAGCACTCTAGCCTTTGCCATAAAAAACCCATATGATATAGGCGCCGTATTTAATCACTGTTATTCTTTGCCCGCAGCCGGATCAATCCTGATCGAAAACAAAAAAATACCATTCCTCCCTAAGAGTCCTAGATACATGCAATCCCGTTATCATCATGGATTTGCTGCAGAGCCGGGCTGCCTGATTCTTCCCTCACCGAAAAGGATCATGATTTTCTGTATCCTGCTCAATGCACTGCTGATTGCCATCCCGGCAGCGTCTGCTGACATGGGAACAGGGGCTTGCGGGATTACAGTTTCTGATGCAGAATACGAGCACCTGAAGGCCTTCTATATCGATCTCCACCAGAATCCCGAGTTGTCCGGTCTCGAAGTGAATACCTCCCGCAAGGTTGCGCAGGAACTCGCGGATGCCGGGCTTGCGGTTACCGGGCATGTCGGGGGGTACGGGGTTGTGGGCGTGCTCCGAAACGGGGATGGACCGGTGGTCGGGATCCGGGGGGACATGGATGCCCTGCCGATAACCGAGAAGACGGGGCTTCCGTATGCCAGCACGGTGGTCACCACGTACCAGAACCGGACTGATACCGGGGTCATGCACGCCTGCGGTCACGATTCCCATAGCACCGTGATCGTGGGGACGGCACGGTACCTGGCAGCGAACCGTGGCTGCTGGAACGGGACGCTGGTGGTTATTGCCCAGCCGGCAGAGGAGACCAGTTCCGGCGCAAAAGCCATGATCGCAGACGGCCTCTTCACCCGGTTCCCGAAACCCGACTATATCGTCGGGATCCATTCCGCGAGCATTCCTGCCGGAACGATCATGTACGGCAAAGGACCATTCATGAGCGGGAAAAGTGCCATGGAGGTCACCATACGAGGATATGGCGGACATGGCGGCAACCCCCAGAAGACTATCGATCCCGTGGTTACCGCCGCATACGCCATTGTATCGCTCCAGACACTGGTCAGCCGTGAGAATTCGCCAACAAACCCGATCTCCATAACCGTCGGGGCAGTCAATGGCGGAACCAGAGAGAACATCATCCCCGAGGAAGTGCGCCTCAACGTCGACATCCGCGCCGGTACCGAAGAGCAGCATACGAAGCTGACAGGCGATGTGAAGCGGGTGATCGACTCCGTTGCCCGTGCTCACGGGGTTCCTGACGAGCTCATGCCGGTCTACTCTGAACCGGTCTTCACCCCGCCGGTCAACGCAGACCCTGCCCTCGCCGATCGCATCGGGCAGGCCCTTGGTGCGGGTATCGGTCCAGAAAACGTAACCGTCATTCCGGCCCGGCTGACAGTATCCGAGGACTTCTCCTTCTACGGCATGACTCCTGAGAAGATTCCGACGGGGTTCATCTTTTTCGGGGGTCCGCCACGTTCCGCAGATCCCGGTGTGCCTGAGATGTTCCGGGTGCCGTCTAGTCACAACCCGCGGTACGCAGTCGATCCCGAACCAACCCTGAAGACCGCAGTCCGGGCGCTGAGCTGCATCACGCTTGACCTGTTCGGGACACCCGCACCCCCGGATCAGGAGAATAGTTCCCAATTGACCGGAGTGCAGGATTCTGCAACCGGACCCGCAACGACTCCGCTGCCCGTAACCATGGCCCTGGCCGGTACCGGCATTGCGAGTCTGATTGTTATCCGAAAGTGTAAAAAGTAAGGATACTGCTTTTTTCTTTTTCCACCGGCCTTCCAGCGCGGCATAGGGGGGGGGCTGACGGCCCGGTTCCTTTTCATCTCTGATGCGCCAGTCATCTTGGGCAGGGGAATTTTTATGGACACGAGGCGAGATTAATACATGGTGCGCGCATGAAGTCTGTGCCCAACATCCTGTGGCTCGAAGAGATCAGAAAGGAGGATATCATTTCCGTTGGCGGCAAAGGGGCGTCACTGGGGGAGATGGCGTCGATAGGCCTTCCGGTACCGGGGGCGTTTGTCGTCACCGCCCAGGCGTTCAGGAGATTCCTTGTCGAGACCGGTCTCGAACAGAAGATCTTTTCGTCCCTCGAGAAGCTCGATGTCGAGAACAACGAGGCGCTGGAACGGGCAGCAGACAATGCAAAAGGGCTCGTTCTGAAGGCCAAGATCCCGGCAGCAATCCGGGACGAAATCAAAAAAGCATACAAAAAGATGGATGGCGGGGGGCTCATCGTCGCCGTCCGCTCTAGCGCTACCGCAGAGGACCTCCCCGATGCCAGTTTTGCCGGGCAGCAGGAAACATTCCTGAATATCAAAGGAGAGGCGGCGCTCCTGACTGCGGTCCAGAAATGCTGGGCTTCCCTCTATGGGGCACGGGCAATATACTACCGGGCAAAACAGGGGTTTGACGATCATACAGTCAACATCGCTGTTGTTGTCCAGCAGCTGGTGAACTCGGAGAAGGCCGGCGTCATGTTCACATCCCACCCGATCACCGGCGAACCGTCGACTATTATCGAGGGTTCGTGGGGGCTTGGCGAAGCGGTCGTCTCCGGTTCCGTTTCGCCTGATAAATACGTCTTCGACCAGCGCAGCGAGAAAGTCGTCGAACGGCTTATATCCACCAAGAAGATTGAGATTATCGCCGACGGTACTAACGGGACAAAGACCGTTGATGTACCGGTGGGCAGGCAGGACGCACAGGTCCTTTCTGACGAGGAAGTGGCAAAGCTTGCCATGTACGGAAAGATAGCCGAGAACCACTATGGCGTACCGCAGGATGTCGAGTGGAGCATCGTTGGTGGGACATATTACATTCTCCAGTCCCGGCCGATAACAACGATTGGGAGCAAAAAAGGAGCAAAAGGCATGTCAGGAGAACAGGCAGCAGGTAAACCGGATCATCTAATCCTCGTACAGGGGCAGGGTGCGGCACCAGGCATCGCATCAGGAAATGTCGTCATCATCCGGGATGTAAAGGACACGGGCAAGGTAAAAGAAGGGGACATCCTCGTTACCCGCATGACCAACCCCGATATGGTTCCGGCAATGCGGAAAGTCGCAGCGATCGTTACCGATGAAGGAGGGATGACCTGCCATGCTGCGATCGTGAGCAGGGAACTTGGCACACCCGCAGTTGTCGGGACAAAGACGGCGACATCCGTGCTCAAGAACGGCCAGCAGATCACCGTTGATGGTGAAAAAGGGCTCATCTACGAAGGTTTTCTTGAGAAGGCTGAACAGAAGAAGGAAATTGCATACCTGCAGGCAGGAGCCGCAGCGGGCCCGATCATAACGGCGACGAGCGTCAAGGTGAATGTCTCGATCCCGGAGGCAGCGGCACGGGCTGCAGCTACCGGTGCCGATGGGGTGGGGCTGCTTCGGATCGAGCACCTGATTCTCGGCCTGAACAAGACCCCGGGGTGGTTCATCACAAACCACCGGGAGGAGGAGTTCGTAAAGGAGCTCCACGACGGGATCAGGATCGTGCTCGACGCATTCCCGGGAAAGCCGGTCTGGGTCCGCACGCTCGATGCGCCCACCGACGAGTTCCGGAACATGATGGGGGGCGAGAACGAACCCCACGAGCACAACCCGATGCTCGGGTGGCGCGGGATCCGGCGCGACCTCGAGAGCCCGAAACAGTTCAGGCTGCAGGTGGAGGCGTTCAAGCAGCTCTGGAAAGAAGGGTACGACAACCTCGGCGTGATGTTTCCCATGGTATCTCATCCCGACCAGTTCATCGCCGCACGGGAGATGATGCGAAACTGGGGCGTCGACGTGGAGAATGCAACGCTCGGCATCATGATCGAGATCCCGAGCAGTGCGATCCTGATTGAGGACTTCCTTGAAGCCGGGATCAGGTTCGCGTCGTTCGGGACAAATGACCTGATCCAGTACACGCTCGCCATTGACCGGAACAACGAGAATGTCGCCGGCATGTACCAGCCCAAGCACCCGGCCGTCCTCCGCCTCATCCATGATGCCATCCAGTCCTGCCGGGAGTACGGGGTGGAGTGCTCGATCTGCGGCCAGGCGGGATCCGACCCGAAGATGGTCGAGTGGCTGGTCGAGCACGGGATCGCAAGCGTCTCGGCAAACATCGATGCGATTGCCAAGATCCGCGAAACCGTGGCAAAGACAGAACAGCGCATCATCCTTGAAGCGGCGAGAAA
The DNA here is from genome assembly GCA_002067895.1 of Methanoregula sp. PtaU1.Bin051. GTDB lineage: Archaea > Halobacteriota > Methanomicrobia > Methanomicrobiales > Methanospirillaceae > MVRE01. Next base: position 68,571 of record MVRE01000022.1, read on the forward strand.
CCGGAATGCTGAATGACGGGCTTACAGAAGAGGAACTCTTCTCGTTTTTTAATCGGGTAAAAGGATCCGATCTCGATCACCGCTTTATCCTAAGCTCCATGTGCACGGTCCCCCACCCGGTTGCTGTGCGGGCGCACAACCTGTTCATGGAGACCAATCTCGGTGACCCCGGCCTCTTTCCAGGAACGGCATCGCTCGAACGGCTGCTCATCGAACGGATCGGTTCACTCTTCCACCTGCCGGCCGCGGGGGGTTATGCGACTTCAGGGGGAACGGAGTCAAATATTCAAGCTCTCAGGCTAGCAAGGGAGCAGAAGAGAGAGATCCAGTCGCCGAATGCCGTGGTACCCGAGTCAGCCCATTTCTCCTTCAAGAAAGCCTGTGACATTCTCGGTATTGAAATGCGTTCCGTTACACTGGACCACACGCTGCGGATGGATTGTGCTGATGCTGAAGATAAAATCGATAAAAATACTATCTGCCTCGTCGGCATCGCCGGAACCACTGAATACGGGATGGTGGATCCGATCGCCGACCTTGCCTGTATCGCAGTAGAGCATGAGATCTTTTTCCACGTGGACGCAGCATTCGGCGGCATGGTGATTCCGTTTCTTGAAAAACCGATCCCCTTTGATTTTATGCTCCCGGGGGTGACCAGCATCGCAGTCGACCCGCACAAGATGGGGCTTTCCACGATTCCCTGCGGTTGCCTGCTAACGCGGGATCCCCGGATGCTCAACATACTAAATATCGACACCCCATACTTGACCGTCAAGCAGGAGTTCACGCTTGCGGGTACGCGTCCAGGGGCCCCGGTTGCAGCAGCTCTTGGGGTGCTGGATTACTTGGGAGTCAGAGGCATGAAAGCCATTGTTGCCGGCTGCATGCGGAACACAGCCCGTCTCATTGACGGCATGGAGTCATTCGGGATTGAAAGAGCAGTGACTCCCGATGTTAATGTGACAACATTTGTGTGCAAGGATGTGCCTGACCGCTGGAAAGTATCGTGGACACGGCGGGGGCACCTGCGGATTGTCTGCATGCCCCATGTCCATCGTGACCAGATAGAAGAGTTCCTGAAGGATATTGGTGAGATTTATGCTTGAACGACTGGTACACTCACTCGAGACCTGCCCCATGGTGCGGCGGGGCGAATATAACTATTTCATCCATCCGATAACAGATGGAGTCCCGATCGTGGAACCGGCCCTGCTCCGGGAGGTCTGCGGCGGGATGCTGAAAATGTTGGACTTAAACGGAGTTGACAAGATCGTTGTTGTCGAGGCCATGGGCATTCATATCGGATCCGTCCTCTCGACAATGACGGACATCCCCATGACCATCATGCGAAAGCGGGTTTACAATCTGCCCGGAGAGATCGCTGTCCACCAGACAACCGGCTATTCGAAGGGCGAACTTTACCTCAATGGTATTGGAAAGGGCGACCGAGTCGTGATAGTGGACGATGTCATCAGCACCGGGGGCACGATGCGGGCGCTCCTTCAGGCCCTGAAGATTGCCGGCGCGGAAGTTGTTGACGTCTGCTTCGCGATCCAGCGCGGGGATCCCGATATCGGACGCCCGTACAAGTCCCTCGTTAAGATCGAGGTTATGAAAAAGGTGCGTGTGGTTGAACGACACCTCTGAGCTCATCAGAGAACTCAAAAAACGGAATGTAAGGACCGTCGCTCTTCAGTTACCCGAAGGTCTGAAACGGAAAGGGGCCGGAATTGCTCGCGTATTGAAAGAAGCAGGATTTAGTGTAATCATAAGCGGCGATCCCTGTTACGGGGCCTGCGATCTTGCGTTCGATGCCCTTGACTCAGCCGATGTGCTAGTCCATATAGGACACGCGCCGGTCGATTCGCACAGGAACGTTATCTTCGAGCCGTACTGGGTGGACTTCGACCTTCATGTCCTGAAAAATGCCCTGCCTCTGCTGAAAGGGCCGGTTATTGGCCTTGTCACAACGGTTCAGCACACCCATCTTATTTCCGATATGCGGAGGTGGATGGAAGAGAACGGGATCAGTGTGCGTATCGCCAGAGGCGGCAGCCGCACCCCACTCACCGGGCAGGTGCTCGGATGCAGTTTCGCAGCAGCGAGAAACGCGAATGCGGATGAGATCCTCGTGGTCGCAACCGGGCTGTTCCATGCGACCGGTGTAGCGCTCGCTACCGGAAGACGGGTAATTGCGCTCGATCCGTTCACCGGAGCGGTACAGGAAGTCAGCGGCGATGCCCTGATGCGGCAACGGTTTGCTGCGATCGAGAAAGCCCGCGGAGCGGCAACAATTGGCATCATCGTTTCCACAAAGAGCGGGCAGCGAAGAATGGATCTGGCCGAAAAACTCGTATCACTCGATCTGCGTGCAACCATAGTGTTGATACGCGAGGTGTTGCCGGACGAACTCCTCAACCTCGGGTATGATGCATACGTCAACACCGCCTGTCCAAGGCTCGCTTATGATGACCGGAAACGGTTTCCCGTACCTGTGCTCTCCCCGCAGGAGTTCGAGATCCTGTGCGGTGTGCGGGAGTGGGAAGACTATGCAATCGATGAGATAGCATGAAACTCCGTAAGCTTGAGATTGCCCTGCAGGGACTGTCCGGTTTTTCAGAACCGCAGGCTTCGCTCGAACAGTACCAGACCCCGGCCCCGCTTGCCGCAAGGCTTCTTTATCATGCATTTATGAAAGGGGACATAAAGGGAAAATCTGTCTGCGACCTCGGCAGCGGCACCGGTGTTCTTGCAATCGGCGCTTCCCTTCTCGGGGCGGGCATGGTTACCGGAGTTGAGCTGGATGACAAGGCAGTAAAGGTTGCGCAGGAAAATGCCGGTCTGCTCGATGCAGATGTCCGGTTCATAGTAGCTGACGTAAAAGATCACACCCTTCCGGATCGGCTGGGACAGTATGATACCGTGATCATGAATCCTCCGTTCGGGGCGCAGAAATCTCATGCCGACCGCCCGTTCATAGACCTCGCCCTCTCGATTGCCCCGGTTACTTACGGCATCTTTAATGCAGGCTCGCGCCAATTTATTAAGACTTACACTCAGTCCCGCGCCGGAATCAATGAGGTGGTCGGCGGCAGCTTCCCGATCCGGCGCACCTTTTCATTCCATACACGGGACGTGCAGGAGATCGAGGTCGAGATCCTACGGCTGATAAGAACGATTCCCTGATAAAAGCGGATGTCAGGAAAAAGACCATTACCGGTCTTTTCTTCGCGCACCTTGTCACCGACCTTTACATGCCGGTGCTTCCGGCAATACTTCCGCTGCTGATACTGCAGAACGGCTACTCCTACCTTGAGGCAGGCATCCTGGTTACGGCATTCAACCTTGTCTCCTCGTTCGCACAGCCCGCATTCGGAATTATTTCCGACCGCCGGGGACTTGCCGTACCGCTGGGTGCCGTCCTATTCACCTCTGCCTTCTTTGTCTGCCTCATGGGTATTGCGAACAGCTACATCATCCTTTTTACATGTTCTGCCCTCTCGGCCCTCGGGCACGCCTGCTTCCACCCGGCTGCCTTATCGATGGTCTCCCGGTTATGCACAGACGAAAACCGCGGGCAGGTCACCTCGTACTTTGTCGTGGGGGGCAATATCGGGTATGCAGTCGGCCCGGTCCTTGCAGGGGCTGCCGTCACCCTGTACGGCCTGCCAGGGCTGCTCCTCCTCCTCATCCCGGCCGTAATTGCCGCACTGACGATCAACTGGATTGTGCCGCAGAGCCTTTTTACTCCGGCTCGGGATACAAGTCCAGATGGCAGGAAGGATGCCTCGCCGGTGAACTACCGTCCATTCTCGATCCTCATGGGGGCGACGATCCTGCGGTCGTGGGCGGTGTTCGTGATCATCACGTACCTGCCGGTCTACTTGGTATCCCGGGGATACGACCTCGTTGCCGCAGCATCGCTCCTCACGATGTCGCTGCTGATCGGTGTCGCCGGCCAGATCGCAGGCGGGCATATATCTGACAGGTACGGCCGGCGGGAGTACATGCTGGCCGGCCTGCTACTCGGCATCCCACCATTCTTATTTTTCATGCTGACAACCGGAACGGTCTCGTTAATAGCATTGTTCCTCTTCAGTTTCATCCTCTGGTCGACCTTCTCGGTGGCGGTAGCGATGGGGCACGAGCTCCTTCCTGGAATGATTGGGCTTGCCTCGGGCATGATGCTCGGGCTTGCAATCGGTTTCGGCGGCCTGGGTGTTGCCGTCAACGGGATGATTGCGGACACGTTTTCGCTCGACCTCGCGCTTGGGATTATTCCAGTCCCGCTTATCGGAGCGGCCTTACTGATCCTGGTGCTCCCCTATCCATGGAAAACATTTAGGAACCGGGCGAAATAAACAAGCGCCGGCGTGTGCGGCACTTACGATGAGAGCCCTGACATCATTAATACCGTCTGATATCTTCATCCTATACTTTAACAACAAGGCACTGGGACCCTGCGGTCTCGATAACCGGTTCCGGCTTATCAGTAAAGAACTCATCAAAAGCCATCCGGACCCCGGGTGCCGTAAGGTAATCATGAGAGATGATGATACCCCCCGGGTTCATCCGGCTATAGAAAAAGTGAAGGCATTGTTTCGTGCTCTCGTATGTATCCACGTCAAGATTCACTAATGAGAATGTCTGGTCCGCGACAGGCCCGGATGTATCTGGAAAGATCCCCTTATAAAAGGAGACATTGGATTCATTATCGAGATAATTCTTGACACTTTCAAAAGATGCAGCGAACTTTCCCTCGTAGAACGGCCAGACGGCATCGACCTCATCAACTTTCGGCAGCCCCTCGAAAGTATCGAACAGGTGGAGTTGCCGATCGCCCTTTGCCGCACAGATGATCTTGGCAGATCCGCCCCGGTATACCCCCACTTCCGCGATGTCCCCAGGTACTTTCTGCGTCTGCCGGACTGCCATGTAAATATGGTAGGCTTCGATATCTTCCAGCAGGAGGTCTGTCTCCGACCGGATCTTCTTTAAGGCTTTTGAGAACTCCTTTCGGTCAGAACAACCATAGTGAGGGATTCGCCCCCGTGTCGCGATATCGTATCCGATGAATGGATCGAATACAAGCAGTTTCCGGAATTTGAGAAGGTATCGCGAAGGGGCGATCGAATCGAAAAACCAGATGATATCTTTTTTCGGAAACAGGCTCATCGTTCCTAAAAATATGACGTTCCTTGATTTATAGGGAGCCGGTCAGAACGGCCAGATCTTTTTGGAAAGGCGACGATTAATCGCAAGGTATCCAAGGGCGATTGCGATGACAAGGAGGATCAGGGTGCTTATTAGCGATACGACGATGGACAGTCCGGAGAGATATGCAACGATGACGGAGATGACCCCCCCATCCCTCCTTTCAGGTATGCTGTGATCAATGAGATCAGGAGCAGGATTGTTGGCAGCATAATGAACAGGTAGCTGACCTGCGGATCAGGATAAACACTCTGGACAGATTCCCCGATAATCCTTATGGCATCGTCCTGCGGATCGATACCGATTGCAGTAAAGCACCCCGACAGGAATCCGAGTCCGATCACTGACTCCCGGATGAACAGGCTGCTCTTTTTTGCCATTGTCTCTTCACCAGCATGATGTCACGATTCAGGAGTTCAGATCCACTGTCTCTTATGGAAATACAGGAGCATCGTTCCGGTAACCAGGATCATAATTATCCAGACACCGTAGTACCCGTACGGATGGGACAGTTCGGGCATGTACTCAAAATTCATCCCATAAATCCCGACAATAAAGGTAAGCGGTATGAAAATCGTTGCAATAAGTGTGAGTACCTTCATGACCTCGTTAAGCCGCATGCTCATACCTGAAAGATAAATGTCGATCATGCCCGAGACCATATCCCGGAACGTCTCAATTGTATCGATAACCTGAATCGTGTGATCGTAGACGTCCCTTAAGTAGATGCGTGTTGGGTCCCGGATCAGGTCATTGTCCGACCGTTCAAGCCCGGAAATTACTTCGCGAAGGGGCCAGACCGATTTCCGGAGATAAATCATATCCGTTTTTAGTGTATGGATGTTCAACAGCATCTCGCGCGAAGGGTTGCTGACGAGTGCTTCTTCGAGCACTTCAACCTGTTCTCCCAACGATTCCATCACCGCGAAGTAGTTGTCGACAACCGCATCGATAAGAGCATAGGCAAGGTAATCAGTGCCGTATTTCCGGATTTTACCGTCTTTGCGTATCCTTTCCCGCACCGGATCAAAGACATCTCCTACGTCTTCCTGGAATGAGATTACATAATTTTTACCGATGATCAGACTTACCTGTTCGATCTTCACCTTGTGGGCGGGTTCAAGATACTGGAGCATCTTTAAGTTCACGTAGATATAGGTGCCAAGATCCTCCATCTTGGGCCTCTGTTCGGTGTTGAGGATGCTCTCGATGATTAGTGGGTGGATATCATAGCTCTTCCCAATCTGCTCTATAAGGGAAATATCCGACAGTCCGTCGATGTTAATCCAGGTTGCGGTATCTGTCGTCTTGAACGGCAGGCAATCCTCAAGAGAGGTTATCGTCTTTTTTTCGTACTTGTTCGAATCGTAGTCAATAACAGTGATCAGAGAGGACAGGCCGTCACGTGAGCCACCGGGACGTATAAGTGCTCCCTGCGAGAACCCTCCCCTTTTTTTCATCTTCCTTTGGTTTTTTGACATGGCGGCACTCTGTACCGGAAGAAAATCCCGGTGGGGCAACACAAAGATTGCCGGAACTATCCATTACTTTGGTACAGAGGTAGCCTGTTCCAGTAAAAAAAAGTTGCAGGTACACCGCCTGCTATCCTAAGCCAAACAGCGATTTGAAGATATTGAAAAACGTTGCCATAAAATCCGACGGTTCTGCAGGTGCCGGGGCAATGGATTCGCCAGGGGTCAGAGGACTGCCGGTTACGGCAGGCGGGCTCAAAGCATTCTGCTTCTCCTGCTGGTCAGGCATTATTACCGGATCCTGGGCTATTGTCGTGGCGTTACACTCTCTCTGGCAGGGAGCAGATTGCGGACGGTAACAGTATAGTGGGCGATCCATGGAATCATGGAAACATGGCTCCTGGTTGTCATAGCAGGGAATATATCCCTGTCTTTCGGCCTGACTTACTGGAAGGCAACTGCAACCGCCGGCGCATACATTCGACGGCCCTGTCTGAATACCGGCTTCGAAAGCAGAAACACGTGCAGGTATCGCCAGAACTGCAAGGCTTATAATCACGATTACTGCCATCAATGGCAGCCGGTTTTTCAGGTAACGGATCCAGGTATTATTCGTATGCATTTCATCCCCCTGCATGCAGCATAAACTACACGATGAAAGATGGGTTTATCAGAAATATTTCAACAGGACCGTCTGTTCCGTTCCGTCAGAAAATACTCCGACAACATTGATTGTTACGGGATCCGGGGTCACGGTATACGGGAATTCATACTCATTCCCGACAACAGGATCCCCAAGTGTCCGCTTGACGACCTGTCCGTTCTGGTTGTCAATCTGGACCCTGAGTGCCTTAAGTGAGGACGCATCGTTTCCGCCATTACATTTCAGGATAACGCTGCGATCCGTTTTCCATGCCGAACAGTCAATCTGTTTATGCACAGGTGTGGCGGAAGTGACCTGTACCGGGGTAATCTCCGGTGGGGCGGACGTTGGAGCCGCTGGCTTTGCCGGGGTCTGTATGCAGCCACATACGAGTATGGATACCATAATGAGAATCGCAAGAAGACTGATTCTTCGCATACAATCTGAAAAGGAGAGCAATCCAGATAATGGTATGCATGGGACGGGCAATTGAGCCAACGGGATATCAATAACCTCCCACCGTATTTTTTTCTCCTGATGCGTATCGACCCTGCCGAGGACCCGGAATGTTTAAACAGTTACGTGAGATAATTTACCGTGGATCAAAAAATCGATCTGACCATCACAAGGAAACGGTCAACGGGAAGTGTGTTTATGAGACCAGCTCATTTGGGTTTTGGACTTATCGTTCTGCTCGTGATTGCGATTACCTTTGCCGGGTGCTCAGGGACCTCTACAACGCCGGCACCCTCAGGGGTACAGGGTCCATCGGGCAGCAGTGCCGCAGGCGGGCCGATTGGGGCCGCATCGGTGTTTGGTAATCCCGTTTATGAATGGGTGGAATATAAGATGGTTACCGGAAACGGCGCCGAAAAGATGACTCTCTATTACAAGTACAACCAAAAAACCGGAAGATGCACAATGCGGATTGAAGGGGGTCAGGCAATGCAGGGCATGCTGACTGAGATGGACTGTAGCTCAACGGGCAATGCTCAGGCATCAAGCGACCCTAATGATGTCAGCCCGGATATGAAGCTTGTGAAAGCCGGGACCGAGACTGTGACCGTCCCAGCGGGAACTTTCGTTGCCGATAAATATACGGCCACTCTTGAAGGCACTACGGCAACCTACTGGATTGTTGCAGACAAACCCCTTATCAAGATGGAAGGCGGTAATGCCGGGGGCACAGTCGTGATGGAGCTGAACGGCTGGGGATAATCTTTATTTTCTTTACCAGAAGGGTCATGATCCCTGCCGATGATCACTCCACGTAATCCGTCACTTCATCCCTGTCACCGGGAAAAACGGTTTCCAAGGCTGGCTTACTATATCGGTTAATCAAACGGAAATCGGTTCCAGACGGTTCGGTGATTTCGATCTGCGGGTCACCATATGCCGGGCGACCATAACAGATGGTCTGAATAGATCACGTTTGCTGCTCATCAGGGACTGCCTGAAGAGCGGTTTCGCGATCCGGTATGCACGGATCTGCCATTGAGAATACTTTGATCGTGGTATTGCCGGAGTCATCAATCCGCAGAGTTACAGTCCCTGTCCGACAGACCCTCTTTTTCATCACTTCTCCATCCTGAATATAATCAAGAGTGAAGTTTGCTATCGTAATCGCTGAATTCCCGATCCGGCTGTGGTCGAGAATCTGGAAATCCGAGCTGTTGATCATAAGGCCGGATTCCTGAAGGATCTCGCCGATCTGTTTTTTCTGGACTTCCATACATGATGGTGTCAGGAGCTGGCCCAGAAAGAGAATCTTGAAAAATCCTTCCAATCTGTCCCTTTCTTCCTCCTCCGGAGTCATGAAACCTCGAGGTTCCCGTTCATTTTTCTATAGGGATTCCCTGTTATTGTATCAATACAAGGGAGGGGATATCTGGTAGGTTTTAGGGTACTGATGGTAAAGATCAGGAAATACGATGAATCTTCCCCTCCTCTCGATAATGTTTTTTTAATCGAGATATTCTTCACGGGTTTTCAAGTTAATCGCAGCGATTAACATTCATGAACATAATGAATGTCACCTCTCTCCCCGATTTTTTTAACGTATGATTTTACCTGCCTTCAGCATCTTACCTGACAGGATCGATCCCCTCTGCTTTATCGGAAAAATCTGGAATGGTATTGCAAACCTGTATGGCATTCTTGTGTTCAGTTCATTCCTGCTTTCATTTGAATGCGTCGCAATGGCATATGTGTCCTGCATAATCCAAGCTGTGCCTTGGACGCCAATGATTGCTGTTATTCCGTTCCTTGTTGCATTCTCAATCTATAATCTCAACAGAAAGACAGATGAAAGTGAAGATGCGATCAACCAGCGGGAGAGATTCTCGTTTACAAAGCGGTATGAATTTCACCTGTACTATGGTGCACTTATCTCTCTCGCGCTCTCCCTGATCCTGTCGGTCATATACGGTATCCCTTCGCTCCTTGCCACAGCAGCCCCATTTATCTTCGGGATCCTGTACAGCTTTCGCATGCTGCCTGAACGTCTTGGCTATCGCCGTCTGAAGGAAATCCCTGCGGTCAAGAATATCGTTGTCGGGCTTGCCTGGGCAACGCTTCTCGCATTTTTACCGGTCTTCCTAAACAGCAGTACACCGGACGCAAGAAGCGGGATCACATTCCTCCTTTTTTTCATGTGGGGCTTTATGGCTTCCTTGATTCCCGATATCCGTGACAAGGCCGGCGATGCGAATGCCGGAGTGAAAACAATACCCGTTCTCTTCGGAGAAGAGCGGACAAGGATCTTTCTGACCGGGGTTTTGATAATTATCGGGATCCCTTTAACTGCCTACAGTGTTCTTTTCCTGCCGCCGTTTACAACTATTGTACTTGTTGCAGTAAACCTATACTCGCATGGTTGTGTCTATCTTCTTGACAGGGTTGAGATGCGGAACGTTCTGGCCGATGCCATTTCAGATGGCCAGTACATTTGTTTAGCATTCGGGATCATCCTGTTCAACACCTTGTATTCGGGATTCTGAAGAATCATTTTTTTATCTTCATAAAAGACTTCCTGAATAACCCCCGATTTATCGAGAGAGTCCCGATAAAAAATGTCAACTTATATATACTGATTATCCAACCGTATTACGATGGAGACACTGGATGTCTATAATACCAATTATAAGCTGATCCAATCCATCTTTTCTTCATGATTAAAATTACAGATCCTGCTCTCCGTTATGGAGGGGCCCAAACAACTATCTGAACTGAGGGATGTAACAGGCAGTACATCCCAGGCTATCATTCCAAAGATCCGAAGTCTCGAACGCCTCTCTCTTATTGAACGACAGGATCATGGCTATTTCATAACACCTGTCGGCAGGATCCTTGCAACGAAAATCGGGGATCTCGTTATAACACTTGGCGAACTCATGCAACACAGGGAATTCTGGGCCAATCATGATATTGAGGGAATTCCCCGTTCATTTCTCTATCAGATCGGGGACCTTATTGACTCTGATGTGAAGTACGATACGACTGACAATATGTTCCACGTATATACGCATTTTGTAACGATCCTGCAACAGGCGGGTTATATCCATGGAATATCCTCTGTAATGAGCGCCGCCATCGCGGATGTCCTCTCAGAACGGATCGTCGCCGGGATTCCTGTAGAGCTTATCGTAAACCGGAAAGTTGCCGAAAGCCTGATGCAGGAACCGTTTCTCAGTAAAGTCAGGAGCCTTGTTCCATATGAACACTTTAAGATATGGATTACTGATGAACCACTCCGTATCGGCATCACGGTTACCGACAAGCACCTCTCTCTGGGTCTGAACAAACAGGTAAGCGGTGTCTATGACAGTTCGGCAGATATGTACAGCAGCGATCCGCAAGCCCGGGACTGGGCGGAAAGGTTGTTCCTGTACTACCGGGATCGGGCTGTTCTTCTGGAGATCAAATAACCGGTAAAAAGGCAGCGGCAGTCATATCATCCTTCAAAGTATTTCCTGTAGAATATTTCTGAAGATCAGCAGAAATATCAGATTGAGGGAGCGGGGATCATGAGCAAAGATCCATTTTCTTACGTCCACGGGCGGTCAGACCGCGAATCAACACGGCTGCATGACCAGGCATCGGGGCTCGGGTTCCTCCTGCATGAAGGCACCCGCTACCCTGCGGGCTGTACTGTTCTCGAAGCGGGATGCGGTGTCGGTGCCCAGACAATTGTCCTGGCCCGGAACAGCCCCCTTACGCAGTTCGTCTCAATCGATATTTCGCCCGAGTCGCTGGGACAGGCAGAGGAGCGTGTATCGGAGGAAGAGCTGTCCAATGTCACCTTCCGGCAGGCGGATATCTGCAACCTGCCCTTCACGGCCGGGACATTCGACCATGTCTTTGTCTGCTTCACGTTAGAACACATACCGGATCCGCATCTCGCACTCGGTAATCTGAAAAATGTTCTCAGGCCAGGTGGCACGATTACGGTTATCGAAGGTGATCACGGGACTGCTGTCTTCTACCCGGATACTCCCGGCGCCCATCACGTCATTGATTGCCTTGCTGCACTCCAGCGGGAGTCGGGAGGAAACGCACTCATCGGCAGGGAACTTGAGCATTTGCTGCTGGATACGGGGTTTGTGGAGGTTGCAGTCTCTCCCAAGCAGGTTTATGCCTCCGCCAGTATCCCCGGTTCACCGGGGGCCGTAAAAAGCATCTTCATTGCGATGATCGAGGGAGTCAGGGAACAGGCAATTGATGCGGGATTGTCGGATCCGGAGTCGTGGGATCAAGGGATCAGGGATTTGTACCGGACCACGGAGCCGGGCGGTATGTTCTGCTATACGTTCTTCAAGGCTATAGGAAGGAAAGGTACCGAAGACCCAGAATGACACCTGGCCGCAGTATGAGTCTGCTCTTTTATTATGTCCATTCATCGGTAAATTCCACAGATGGCGATAATATGTTTGTGAGAAGAACCAAGGCACGTTATTTTTTCGCAACTGTATACTGGGCCCATATGATCCCGTTGCCTATTACTTCGGTATGAGAGTGGATCAGGGGAACCTGTAGATCCGGAAAACCTGCCCTTACCGGATCGAACATTGTCGGTTCGGGTTTTCCCCCGGCAAGAACCGGATGGATGAGCACGCTTACTTCATCAACAACCCCGGCTTGCAACAGGACACTATTGAGCGTCCCGCCGCTATCGACCCGCACAGTGTTTATACCGTGCTGGCGGTTCAGTTCTGCAAGGGCTGCACGCATATCGATGCGATCGGCACCTGCGATAATTGATCCTATCTTCCTGTCAGCAAGGTACCGGAGGTGCTCCTGCGGGGTTGCGGAAGAGCAGAGAGCAAGGATATCCCGCATATAGGGCCATTTCCGGATGGCGTCCCAGCAGCGCACCCTCCCCCGGCTGTCTGCGATGACAAGCAGGGGGCGGGGATCGGGTGCGCCCTCCGGGGGCCTGAACATCTCCTCGTGCTCTACCGGCACTTCGAGCGCAGGATTGTCCCTGACCGCTGCAAGAACCGTCTCGCTCCCGAACAGGATCGCATCAGGGTTCCACCGGGCAGCGAGTGCGTAGTATAGATCGAGGTCTGCGGGAAAGTTCGTTATCCGGCCATCGAGGCTCGTAGCAATGTGGAGGATTACTTTTGGTATCATGGATGAATTCCTGCCCGTATATTCTGCAGGCTTGTATTTAAGGAACAATCGTGCGGGGTGAAAATGGCGAAGATGATATATCATGCGATGCCTTCGGACCTGCCGGTATCTGGTGAAATAACATAACAGATTTTATGGCTATTCAAGATTTATCAATAGATATCCCTCACTAAAATGAAAGAAAAGGAAAAGATTTTAGAAGAAATTTATGAAGATCTGCATATTCCTGAAATTAAACGTGCATTAGACTCCGATCAATTTAATGCAATAGTGAACGTCCATGATGCTATAAAATTTTATCAGGGTCTTCCATTTTATATTGTTAGACAAACCGGAAATTCGCTTAATTGGACTGGATATCACCTTGCCTTTTTTATTCATCATAAAGAGGCCGTAAAACGTGCCTATTTCTCATTTTATTTTAGCTTAATGGGACAAAGATCTTTGTCTGAATCATTTCAACGAATTTTGCTAGAATTTATTATTAAAGGATCATTTTGGGATTGCATTTCGCGAAAACGTTATCGAGATAAAAAAACGCCTAATTCAAAAAGAATCAATAAAGTCCGCTCAGTTATTCAAGAACGAATTATTAGGCTCTGTAGAAAAGCTACGTTCTCAGAAGTAAAACCGTGACCAAAAGATCTAAGGTACAGTGCCTCCTTACTCT
>MVRE01000023.1 GCA_002067895.1 Methanoregula sp. PtaU1.Bin051
GTGATCCTCTATAACCTCTCAAGAATGATCTCTACTTTGTCATTTCTGGTTCTTGTTGAGGAATTCTACAGAGCCATCTTTTTATCAATTTTTTATCTCGTGATATCTTGAAAGATAAATTAAAGAAATTATCATCACCAGAAAAGGCGTTATTAAATGATTTCAAAAATGAATTAAAAATCTATACTGACGAAGATGTCATCAATTATTTTTTAAATACTGTAGGAAAAGCAATCACTCCGAGAGATCGATCAAGTTTATCGATGCCTCTGATGGAAGAAATTGAGGCATTAGAAAAAATCTCCTATAAGGAAGAGATTAAACAATTCAAACAAGATTGTTTCAGAACAGATCGAGACTTATATGATTTAATTTTAGAATCACTCAAAATGCTTTGGGTAAAAAAATACGAAAAAAGTGAGGCCTACAGAATATTTGAAATTTCAAAAGATTTCGAAAAAATTTTATTTAAAGATCCTAGATATCGAGATCATTTTATACATCAATTTCAAGTGTTTTTATCTGGACTTCCTGTAATCGACAAACAATACGATTCGATAGTAGATGTATATTCAAAAAAATTTGATGATCAATCTGAAGTCAATATCGAGTTTAGCTGGCTACTTGCAGCATCATATCATGATAATGGATATCTTGTTCAAAAATTCGATAAATGGTTAGATAGTTTCTTTACAGAATTTTTAGATATAAAACAATTACCTGTCCAAATAGATTTGTACCATTTGTTAATAACAAGAAATTTTCAGGAATATATTGATAAATTGACTAGTTTGTATTCATGTTTGAATAACAATTCTTCAAAAAAATGGCAATATGAAGGCTATCACAAAATTAACAATCACATTCGAAAGCTATTCACATCAAAAATTATCAATGAACGAAACCACGGAATGATTAGTTCTTTAATATTGTTAGATCGGATAGAACATAGTAAAATATCTGCGATGGATCCTAATTATAAAAAACGTTTATTTTCATCTGTAGTACTTCCAGCTGGATTATCTATATGTCTTCACGATAAAGGCATTTTTACTGATCCTGAAATTAAACCGATTGAATTTAAAAAAGATCCAATATCTTTTCTTTTAATTTTTTGCGATACAATTCAAGAATGGGGGCGACCAATTGGGCCGGATGGATCCGATTATGAATTAACAAATCCTCAATTGTCTGAATATTACATTACGAAAGATAAAGTATCAGCAACAATTACCTATGATAAAATTATCACTTATAATACAAATACTGGAGAGAAGACAAATTTTGATTACAAAGCTGATGAAATTACAAGTGTATTATCAAAATTAAAATCAAGTAAACCGAAATTCGAAATAACGCTTCAATCATTAGATAAGGATAATGAAATTTCAGATTTCTCAAGGACATGTCTTAGATAATATTATTTTCATTACTCCTCCTCCTAATCTACAAATAAACGATCCTTGGTGGGATAATTACTAAAATCAATTATACTAATAGAACTCTCTCATTCTATCCCTTTTTCAACGAATCAGGAGTAAAACCATGTTCTTTGAAAATATCAGGATGATGATCTGTAGATGTCATATTTGTAATATTTACATAAAGTGGGAAATCAGTTCTTTTTAAAAATGCTGCATACTCCACAGATTTTATTGGTTCAATTGCCGTTGTGTAGGTTTTGTCGAAAACAAACCAAGTATCTCCTATTTGTATTTCGGGAAATTGATGATCTACTCCAACTCCTTTTAACATAATTGAACGTGTTTTCAACTTTGTAATGTCATTCAATAAGTATGAAATCGCATCAGAAAATTCACCACATCTCCCGGTATGTTGAACCACAATCAATTTGTTAATTCCATTAAATCCCGCATAATAAATACTTAAAAGCGGATTAAAAAAAGAATTCAGCCCGATCATTAATTCGTTTGCAGTAAGAAATCGATTTGGTGTGTAGTAGGATGAATCATAATAGACATATCCCTCTCGATAGTTTGATACAATATCCCACGATGCATTTAATTGATCACTGGATTGATAATTTAATTTTTTTTGGTATTGCTCAAAGTAACCATTCCTTAAATTATCATATTTTATTTCAATTGCAGCTAATGTCATTGCTTGAAAAACAACCCAAATTACAATGATAAATAAAAATAATTTAGCTTCAAATCGACTGATCGATCGATTGAAAAAAATTATTAATGCAAACATAATCGTAATTGCGATTGAAATGAGTAGAGTAAGATGATCAAATAAAAAAAGGAGTTTTTGATTTAATATTATTGAATAAATGAGATAGATTAATGGAATACTTAATACTATACCCGTTGTTATTTCTTTTTTCATCCTTTGACGATTAAGTGGATTTGAAAAGTATTGTCTAATAACGGTTAAAACACTCATAATGTTATTATTAAGTGTATATTTATTTTGAATCCCTTACATCTATCATGTAATCATTGCCATCGGACCAATTCGACCAAATCATTTATCTTTTTTCGAATTTGGTTATTATTGACCTATAAGACTTTGTGAATTTTGTGGAAGCTATCCGGTTGGCCCGTTGATCCAATGCCCGCAGGCCGGCATTGTCCCGTTTTGCCTAAACCGGATCTCGGAGTTTTTTGCCCCGTTCGCTTCCAATCCATCATAATATTCCCGGATTTTCCTTTTTGGAATTTATTCAGCGAAGAGCATCTGGTATTATCAACCCTATAGTATTGTCAAAGGGACTCTCAAGACAAAGAGAACCGGATAAAAAAGAACGGAGAACCAGCCGGAGGTACATTATATGTACCTTCCAATAAAACGAGACTCACGCCCCGATTCGTTCGGGACGCACGCAACGCGCTCCGTTTTCCGGAAAAATCAAGTTATAATCAAAGCCCATTAAGTATCCGAGCAAATACTACTGCTGTCTAAGGGGCCCCGATGACACTGAAAACACAGCGAAGAACCCTCACGGGTTCTTCTCGTCTTTCTGGTTCTGAAGAACCAGTCAGAAAAACAAAAGGAGGTGAAACAAACCATGAGAGAAAAATCAACCATCACGGGGAGGCCGGCATGAGCCGCGGCCCGCGCCCGCACAAGGCGCTCGAAGAAGCGATCCCGATAGCAAAGGCGCGTGGTATCATCCAGGTGACGCTCTCCGGGCCCGAGCGGATCTTCGATATCGCGATCGTCTCGAAGATCCCGCTCGTGTTTGCCCGCGTCATGTTCGCGCCGAAGATCCTCGCGGACATTTTGGAGCTTGCGGAATATTACAAGCCGGAGATCGCCGAGCTCCGGCTCATCGCGAAAGATCCGGCGGTTGTGGCCGAGCTCTGGATCCGGTCCAAGCACGGGACCTGGCGGTTCTTCCTCGTCACGCCATCGACGCTCGTTGAGATCGACCGCGAGGGGAAACGGATCGTGTCGGGGCAGACGATAGCGTACCTGGCCGGGGTCGCGGCACGGGAGCAGGAGGGAGTATCTTCCTCCTCTCCATAATCTCCCTATATCCTGTTTTCAATCGGGGCCTGTATCGGGCCCGGTTGTACCTCTTTTCTCTCTCACCCCTTGTTTACAGAGGTCATAATTCGGAAAAATGCGGAATCCGGGCCGGAATAACCGGGCATTTTCCGGCGGGAATTGGGGAGGTCATATTTGGCAACGTAACAGCAGCCTGCGAAAGGAGGGGATGTGTTTCAGGACGTGGCGGGACCCCGGCTGGGGGTTGCCGGATCCACCGTTCAACTCCTTGATCTGCCCTTCAGCAACGGAGCCCGTATTGGGCCCGGTTGTACTTCTTTTCCCTCTATCCCCTATACGAGTGAGGTAATAATTCCTGAAAACGCGGAATTCAGGCCGGAACAATTCAGTGATCTCCGGCGGGAATTAAGAAGGTCATATTTGGCGATGTTACAGCAAACCGGGAAAGGAGGAGATGTGTTTCAGGACGTGGCGGGACGCCGGCAGGGGGTTTTTCCGGGCCTGATCTCTCTTTTCCCGGCCCGGCCGTTCGCCTCGTTTCCCCCGGTTTCATGTCACAGGGCGGGCCGGGGAGCGTTTGTCAGACAGGGGTCTCGTATGAGAACTCGAAGATATCCTGATATCTTCTCGTGCTCCCTTGCGGTCGCACCCTGAATGCCCTGTATTCGCGAAGGCTTTATCATCTATCTTACGTGATTAATTCTCTCTTATGGGGAAGAGATTCAGATTTCGCAATTTCTCCTTCCCGAAAATATCAAAATATATCCTTATCTGCGCAGTCTTGGTTATTATTACCGGCCTTATCTATCCGACATTTTCATCTGAACTCACATTGATTGGCAAACTTGGTCTGGTTGCTGCATATCTTGTCTATGGCATTGAAGGCTACTTCTGGTTCTATGATAAGACGAGATTTGTTTGCTGGATTATTCTGCCATTACTGGCTTGGATTCATTATACTCCTGATGCATCAACAGTGCTTGCGCAGGGTATCAATGGTATTGTTACAAATGCAGGATACTATGTCTCGCTCGTCTCACTTCTTGCGATACTCATTGTAATCGTTATCAATTGCTCCTATAACAAGAGGCGATGGCTATTTACAGGCACTGTAAACATTGCTGTAATTCTAGTTGTATTCACATTGCTTAACCCGGTTTCAGCTCTGTTCCCGGTTTCGCCGAGTGAGATTCAAGGAAAGAATACGATTACCACAACACCTACCAGTGCTATCACAAATGTCCCGTCATCGATCTTCGATATAACTCAAAACCGTCAGGATATTTCGCCGGCGATTGAAGATGCGATTTTCCGGTATACAAATGAGGAACGCCAGAAGTCCCAGCGATCTCCATTACAATACGATAGAAGTCTCTCAGCAATTGCACGCGCTCACAGTACAGATATGGCTCAAAATGACTTTTTCTCTCATACAAACCTTAAAGGGGAAGATCCCACTGACAGAGCTACCCGATCCGGATACAGCGTCCATAAAGAATTGGGAAGCGGATGGTATTCAGAGGGTATTGCAGAAAATATCGGGAAGATGCCAACAGGAAATGTTGTCGGGATCGGATATGTGTCATCAGATCCTGATAGTATCGCGAAAGCTCAGGTTAATTCATGGATGACAAGTCCCGGCCATCGAAGCAATATCCTGAATTCCCAATATTCACGAATCGGTGTTGGCGTATCCTTCGATGGCATGTATTATATTTCGACACAAAATTTCTGGTAATCCATTCTCCCGCTTTTCCCATTCGGTCGTTCGCCATTTGTTTTCCCCAGTTTCACGTCTCAGGGCGTGCCGAGGACAACTTTCAGGCGGGTTTTCTCCCGGATACTATTTCACAGGAATCGCCTGTGGAAAGGAAAGTGTTGCACCCTTTGAATCCGGTTTTCCGGTGCGCAGAGAAAAAATGAAATTCAATGCCAAAATCAGATATTTGTAAGACGGGTGAAATGTATCTCGCACCCTGAAATATCCGGCATCTCTTTTTGTTTCAGGGGTATATATGTATAAAAATTCACCTGCGTATCCATGGTAAACGTCTCGTTGGATCTCAGCTCAGCGATAATTTTTCCATTCTTCCGGACTACAATAATTACGTCGTATACAGATGGTCTGATATTTCTTGGTACTAAAACACCGCCAACTGCCAGAAAATCCCACTTATCTGTTCCGGGGGTGTCTTCGCACGAGAAACCGATTGAGGTTGAGGTCTGGCCTTTGCCTTCGTAATATTCGCGGACAAACTTGTCCAGTTCAAACCCTGATATCCCGGTAACTTTTGGCGGATCGGCTCTCGTCCCATAACCGGGATCATTGGCGATCTCTGGAAATGCCCGTCTCATAACGCAATCCTTGATATTCAAATAGGTGGCTCTCCAAGAAAAACTCCTTACGAGGGGATCGGATGCACTTGTTACATACCCTTCAGTGAATACTTGTTGCGTTGCTGTGGGGATCTGAGTAGTTATTGTAACCGATGTATTCGAGGGGGATGTCTGGCCTGATACCGTTACTTGGGAGTCAGGAGTTGTAATTGTTGTAGTTGCAGTCGTTGGTTGCGATTGCGTTGTTGTTATCTGGTTATTTGATAACGTGGACGATGTACATCCTGCCGTAAAAGAGACCACTATTACCAGTAAAATCAGGCCTAGTATGCATGGCTTCAACATAATCATCTCTTTTCAGAACAGAATGAAATAATTTCCTGATGGTACGCAAATGTTGACTGAATAGACAAAAGGCAGATCTCCCACATCGGCAGGTAGCAACTGTCTGACAGGAGGGGTACCCCCACCACCCCCACAGGGTCCCACCCCCCATACCCCACGGGGGCCCCTGCTTTCCGGCCGCTTCTCCGACGGTGAAGGGATGTAGTACCCCCACCCTCGGGCCGGAGGGGGTACCCCCGCCCGGTTTGATGAGGATACCCCCCTGCCCCCCACGTTGGGGTCACGCGTACGGTGACCGGCCCCCCTCCCCCCCGGAGGGGGGTGGGGGTACCCCCTATTTTTGGGATTTTCGGTCTCCGACGGTGAGCCCAGTCGTTGAACCTTCATTTCCTGTGGAAAACGGGGGGTACTCCCCCTCAGGTGTGGGGGGATACCCCTCCCCCCTCAGGCTCGGGCGATACCCCCCTCCCCCCCATGGGGGGGTCGGCCGTGCTGAGGGAGGGTACCCCCCGCTCATGGACGAAAGGGGGGACCCCCCTCTTGCCTCGCCTTCCTCCCCACCCGCCCGCTCACCTCCCGGCCGGAGCAGGCCACGGCCTCCGGGCTCATAACCAGTGGTTACCATGGAACCGACAGGTATGACATAACCGGAAGGTACAATAGTATGGTAAGACTGCCTCCGGGCAGGATACTGGAGATCACACCCATGGTTACACTGACACAGGAGATCAAAGAGTCGCTCAAAGCGGCGAAGATCGCGTTCCTTGCGACATCGTCAAAGAAAGGCATTCCCAATAATGTCCCGATCGCGGCGTTCAAGGATCTGGATGACGGGACGCTGCTCATCTCGGACCAGTTCTTCAACAAGACGCTTGCCAACATGAAGGAGAACCCGGCAATCGCCCTGACGTGGTGGGGGGATGCAGGCGGTTTCCAGATCAAGGGTACCGTCACGCTCCACACGGATGGCGAGGTCTTCAAGAAGAACGTTGCATGGATGAAGGAGGCCTGGCCGAAATTTACGCCCAAGTCTGCCGTGCTCGTGAAGATTACGGATGTGTATATCGTGAAGCCGGGCCCCGAACCGGGAAAGAAGATTCTGTGATCCGGGGGTTCTGCCTGAGGCCCACCCATATCACCGGCCTGGCCGTTCGCCTGGTTTCCCCCAACGCCACCGCGAACTGAAGAAAGGAACTTTTATCGCGATTCTCAAACAGGCCGAGATTGCCGTTGAGGACTTCAGGCAACTCTACCGGTAATCCTCCTTCATACTCCCCATCCAATTTCTACGTAATTCCCCTGCCTCAGGCCCGAGATAATAATCCGGCCGGCAACCACTCATCACTTTTATATAGTAAATGTCCATACATTTACATATGTTCCTTCCAACGAATGAGAAACAATTCGGGTTCTGGAAGATGCGGCGCAGCGGAATGCAAAATATCTCCATCGCAAATGAGCTGGGAATAACCCGTCAGGGGGTCTCGCAGGCACTCCGTGCAATGGACGAGAAGATAGAGTCCTCCCTTAAGGAGATGGCGCAGGCAAACCGGATCCGGATCGAGAAGATCGATGTGGAAAAGGGCGTCCTGTTCGGGAGATCAGTTCCTTTCCAGACCGCGGCTTATATCTTTGTCTCAGAAAAGCACGGCATGCAGGTCTGGTACGAACACGATGGCGACTGCAATTCCTGCAACGAGTACACAAAGTGCATCGAGTTCATCTGGGACTTTGCATCTGAACTCGGGATTAAAATTGAGAAAACTGCCGACCCGGCAAAGATGGCCGATGAACTGCTCGAAAAAATCCGGGGGGTGGCCTGATGAATAAGCATGCAGAGAATCCTGAATCATGGGGCGTGCTCTGCCCGAAATCGCCCGGCATGCACACAGCGGCTGCGGTACTGGCAGGCCCGCCGGAGATTGTACTTCCTGCAACGCCCGATGGCGGCGGACCTGCCGGCAGGCTTGGGCGGATCCGGGACGGCATCAGCATCGCTGTCGCGAGCCTGAAAGCACTTTTCAGGGACCGGCAGATGCTCACCTTCACGTTCTTTGCCGGGCTCATCATGCTCTTCCTGGTGCTTGCCGAAGGATGGAGCCACCGGTATATCGACCCGGTATTCCCGGATGTTATTCTCATTGGCGACACCTCCTTTTCAGTCAGCTGGCAATACCTGTGGGTTGCCATTCCCACCTTGGACTCGCATTTTATCTTTTATTTCGGTCTCTTCCTGATCGAGCTCATTTGCCTCTCAGGTCTCATCGTTGTGCTCTCTGCCCTCATCCTGTACCGGAGCAGGGGGTTAGGAAGAACGCCGTTCAGTGTCCGTGAGGGGCTTGCTTCGATCCGGGGATCCCTTGGCTCCCTTGCAATGCTGTCCCTTGGAATGGCCCTCCTTGCGACTGTTGCATTCGAGCTCACCTTCAACAATATCATGTTTTCCGGAATGATCCAGAAAGTCATGGAACTCTTCTGGCTCCCCTATGCATACTACGCGCCGCAGAACTGGACCCTTGGCGCAGTCTACTCCTCCGCGTTATTTTTCAGCGTTGAGATCATGGCCATCAACATCCTCCTGTTCCTTGCTGCACTGTATCTCGTGCCGGCGATCGTGCTGGAAAAGAAAGGCCTGATTTCTGCCATTGCCGGATCAGGTACGCTCCTGAAGCGGACATGGCGCGAGGTGCTGGGGTGCGTCATCGTCTTTTTCCTCATCGTGCTTGGGGTTATTGCAGTCGGTATCCTGATCGGCCAGTCTCCTGCCCTGCTCAACCATGATTATGACTTCTTCATCTCCGAATCCCGCGGGTATCTGCCCATGATGATTATCTGTTACGGGTTCATCGTTTCCTGCTGGGCCCTGATGGCTGCGGGTTTTTCTGCGGCAGGTGTTGCCCTTGCGGACCTTTACTCGTTTGCAAAGACCGGGCAGATGCCGGATCCAGTGGAAATGGAATCGTCCGGATAATTTTTTTAACTGAACATTTTTTAATAACCGTTCCCCGCCCGCACAACCACCGCAGCGGGATTGGGACAAGGGCTCCTACTCAGGTGGCGCACCCGGCGGCAGTTTCTGCTGTGCGAGCGGGATCCCTCCGGTTCCGATCGCGTCAAGCGGGTACTCCCGGACATACACGAAAAACGCTGGCGGCGGAAGTTTCGTAATTTCCGACGCGGTTTTTGTCAGGCTCCCGATCAGTTCTGCTTTCACTTCAGGGCTTACTTTCCAGAGATCAATCGTAATGACTGGCATTGTACTACCTCAAACATTTTTCATTTCCCGAAAAATTCGCTGACGTCCTGCAGGTATTCCCGGATGGGAAAATGCTGCGGGCATTTCTCCTCGCACTCCCCGCACTGCACGCAGCAGGAGGCATACCCCGGCACTCCCCCGGAGAACGTGCCGCTGAGGGCCCAGAGGTACACGCCGGCCGCTTTCTCCTTTGCATCGTAGGCGTACGCCTGGTTGTAGTACATGAAGCACGAGGGAATATCGACCCCGTTTTCGCACGGCATGCAGTAGCGGCAGCCGGTGCACGGGATCTTTACGCGGGAGGCAAACTCATCCCGCATCTTTTCGACAACGGCAAGCTCTGCGGGAGAGAGGGAATTCGCCACGCCCTGCCCTGCAGTGGCAAGGTTCTCTGTCACCTGCTCCGGTGCCGACATGCCGGAGAGCACGACCGTGACTTCGGGATGGTTCCAGACCCAGCGGAGCCCCCATTCCGACGGCGTGCGCCGGACCGGGGCATCGAGGAGATGCTGGTGGATCGCGGGCACGTCCCCGGAGAGCAGGCCGCCCCTGAGGGGTTCCATGACCACGATGCCAAGGCCCTTTTCCGCTGCATACTTAACTCCCTGCGTGCCTGCCTGGAACTGCTCGTCCATGTAGTTGTACTGGATCTGGGCAAAGGTCCACTCGTAGGCATCGACGATCTCCTTAAAGACCGGAAACTGGTCGTGGAAGGAGAACGCGGGGTGCCGGATCCGGCCGTCCGATCTGGCGCTGTCGAGGAACTCGAGCACGCCCAGCCTGGAGAGGTTCTCCCACGTCTCGGCGCCAAGCCCGTGGAGGAGGTAGAAATCGATGTGGTCCGTTTCGAGTCTGGCGAGCTGTTCGTCAAGGTACTTGTCCATGTCCGCCCGGGTGGCGATGAGCCAGCTCGGGAGCTTGGTTGCGAGGAAGACCTTCTTACGGTACCCGTCAGAAAGCGCCTTCCCGACAACCACCTCGCTCTCCCCGTTGTGGTACGGGTAGGCCGTATCGACATAATTTACCCCTGCATCGATGGCGGCGCGGATCATGCCGGTTGCGACGGGCACGTCGATCTTTCCCCCGGCCGGCTGGCCCGCTTCGGGCGGCAGCCGCATGCACCCGAAACCGAGGATCGAGATATCGTCACTGACCCGTGGAAACTTCCGATAAAGCATACTCTCACCGTTCTCTAAGCGTACAAAGACCCCGCGGGGATAAAAAAGGAACAGGGACAAAAATGTCAGGAAGACTGGGTCAAATATGCCAGCAGGATGTGAAAAAAATGTCAGAAGGCAGTTTTAAAAGAAATCATCCGGTGCATACTCACGGGAATTTGTAAGTATGACGCCGGATATCCCGGCCGCCTTCCATCACCGCGCCATCAGCGCGAACACGCCCCATCCAAGGTATTCACGCGTGTACGTGGCGTAGCGTATTGGTTCCGATGTCAGCTGGGCCCGGACCTCTTTTACGAGGCCGTCATCAGGATTCGCGTCAAGCCACCGGCGCATGGTGAGCCACTTGGCCGCTTCGTACCTGTCCCAGCTGTCCTGGTCGGCCAGGACCATTTCCACAACGTCGTAGTTGAGGTCGTAAAAAGACTTAAGAAGTTCCGGGAGCAGGAGAAATTCGGAGACAGCCCCGGCACCGCATCCTTTGGCCACGTCTTCCGTCGGCGGTAACTGCCGCCAGTAGGGCTCGCCGATGAGGATGATTCCTCCAGAGCAAAGACTCTTTGCCAGAAGCCCGATGGTGCCGGCAACTCCCCCGCCGATCCACGTGGCGCCGAGACAGGCTGCCACACCGACCTTTTCGTCGGCGACGTAGCCGGCAGCGTCTCCGTGGATGAACCCGACCCGGTCGGCGACCCCGAGTTCTTCAGCCCGGAGTTTCGCCTGCCTGACAAACAACGGGCTCATGTCGATGCCGGTGCCGGTGATCCCAAAGTCGCGTGCCCATGTGCACAGCATCTCGCCAGAACCGCTGCCAAGGTCGAGCACACTAATCCCAGGTTTAAGGCGCAACGCTGCGCCGAGAGTGGCGAGCTTTTCCGGTGTGAACGGGTTATGGATGCGGTGAGCACTTTCGGTAATGGTGAAGATACGCGGGATGTCCAATGCGAAAAACTCCTTGTACTAAGTTGTGGAATTACCGGAATATACCCTTGGTGACTCTAGTGGAGGGGCGAGCGCCCGTGGCCCCGTCCCGATTCCAATTCCCGCATTTTAAAGATTTTACTATGAAAATCAAGCGAAAATGATGGGGACTGATGCCCCCATACCCCCGGTTATGATGAACGGCCGCCAAAGTCGAAGAACGCTATGCGTTCTTCTCCCGTCTCATCCCTGCGGGATTCATCGCCCCGCGAGGGGCCCTGGAGCGGGGAGTTCTCATAAAAAACCATATTTCACATGATTATTTTCGTTCAGGTATAATCCACTATTCATGCCAGTTTCTCCGAGTCAAGAAAGCCCGGGACAAAAAAGTCCGTAGTCCTAGCCAAAAAACCGGACCGGTAAAAGGGAACGGCCGGGTTATTCATGCCCGTCCTCGTTGATCTGGTCTGCCAGATTCTCATCCGCCCAGTCTTTCATTGACATGAGGATCGGGATGACGGTACGGCCCCGCTCCGCCAGCGCATATTCGACGCGGGGGGGCATGCCGGGGTACTCCGTGCGGGTGATTAAGCGATCTGCCTCGAGAGCCCTGAGCTGGCGGGTGAGCATTTTCGGGGATATCGCCGGCAGTTTTTCCTGGATTGCCATAAAACGGAGCGGGGCGTCCTTGATCTTCCAGAGAATGTGCGGCTTCCATTTCCCGCCGATCACGTCCATTGCCGCCTCAAGCGAACAGACGTACATCCGTTTTTTTGCCATGTACCGGTATTTTTGGCGCCGAACCATTAACGGTTGCGTTTTATCATCCCTGATACGACATGGCATGTTCGTGACAAAAAAAAAGAACAATCTGAAGTCCCTCCCCACTCCGGATCGGGCGAAATCCCCCCTTACCCTGTTAAGGGGGCCGTATTAAGGATGGGTACCGCCATGCACTGCCCGCAGGCGCAGTCATACCGGGTCCGGGCCATCTCTCGTGATCGCCCGGGGGTTGACGATACGCTGGACACTGTACACTTTCATGCGGTGGGAAGGGGCACAGGAGAGATCCGGACGTATCAGGACTTCGATCCGGATAATTAGTCAAAAAATGTTATTCCTGCGGGTGGATGATAACCTTCAGGCTCCCGTCCCGGTGTTTGGCAGTTAAGAGAAAACCTTCGACCGTTTTGTCCAGCGGGAAAACATGGGTGACCATGTCGGCTACATTCACCCTGTCATGCTGGATCAGTTTCAGGGCCGTCGAAAGATTATGGAAATCGGCGGCATAGGAATTGGTGATCGTGGCCTCTTTCTGCCACAGGTTCCAGAGGTTCATTTCAGACCGGACTTCTGGGTTCGTGGGAGCGAAAAACAGGATCGTACCGCCGGCCCCGACTGCTTCAAAGGACTGCTGCACCGCGACCGGGACAGGCGCGGTCATGATGACGGTATCCGCACCAAGCCCGCCATTGAGTTCCCTGAACCGTGCGGGAACATCTTCCGTCCTTGCGGAGATGGTCGCATCCGCACCGAACTTCTTGGCAATCGCAAGCCGCTCGGGGCTTGGGTTGGAGACGGCGATAAATCCCGCGCCGTTCAGCCGGGCCAGCTGGGTATGCAGCAGCCCGGTGATCCCGGCGCCGATGACCAGGACGGACCGGCCATCCGATGCCGGGGCCATCTGCTGCCCTCGCACCACGCACCCGAGAGGCTCGACAAAGGTCCCCGCATCGAACGAAACCGAATCGGGAAGGCGGAGCAGGCCCCGGTCCACGTTGAGTGCCGGCAGTACCACGTATTCCGCAAACGCCCCGTACGCGTTCTTGAACTTTGTCGTCTGCAGGGTGGTGCACGCGGTCGTATGCCCGCGGATGCACGCGTTGCACGTGTTGCAGGGGACATGGTGGGTGAACACGACCCGGTCCCCGACTTTCCATTTCGGATCCACACCGGGACCGGTCTCTGCAATAATCCCCGTGCACTCGTGCCCGAAGGCCCCGATCCCGCCGGGCCTCCCCGCACGCTTCAGCCGGTACCATTCCATGACATCCGAGCCACACACCCCGCATGCCATGACTTTGACCTTAATCTCTCCCGGCCCGGTTATCGGTTCGTCGACGTCCTCGATGCGGATGTCACTGTTCCTGTAATAGACCGCTGCTTTCATCGTGTTCACCCTGCGGGAGCAAAATGGATAAAAGATATGAAAAATTCAGTCGAGCTTGGTCGCACCGGGCAGGCATGAATTGTAGATATCCATGGCTTCCTTAACGGTATGATTCCCATGGACAATTGAGCCGATAGCCTTGATCATGCCGACCGGGTTTTTGTCCTGGAAGATATTCCGCCCGAAGTCGACTCCCGCTGCCCCCGCCTGGATAGAGTCATACGCCATCTTCATAGCATCGGGGGGACTCGAATACTTCCCTCCCGCAACGACGACGGCTGTCGGGGCGACCCAGTCGACAAGTTTTGAAAATTCCTCGCAATAATATGTCTTGACAATCCGTGCCCCGGCGTCCTGGCAGATGCGGGATGCAAGCGCAAGGTAGCGCAGGTCCCGGGCCATGTTCTTCCCGACTGCGGTTACCGCGAGCACGGGAATCCCGTATTCTTCGGCGGAGTTGATCATGTCGGTGAGGTTGAGAATCGTCTGCTGCTGGTTTGCCGAGCCGATGAACACGCTGACTGCAACGCCGGCCGCGTCCATCCGGATGGCATCCCGGATGGTAACCGTGAGCTTCTCATCGCTCAGCTCTTCAAACAAGACGCTGTTTCCACCGGAGACCCGCAACATGATAGGCTTTGACCCGACATCCTCGGGGGCGATATTGGCCCGTACTGCACCGCGTGTCGTCATTAAGCAGTCGCAGTAGG
The DNA here is from genome assembly GCA_002067895.1 of Methanoregula sp. PtaU1.Bin051. Lineage (GTDB taxonomy): Archaea > Halobacteriota > Methanomicrobia > Methanomicrobiales > Methanospirillaceae > MVRE01. Next base: position 14,395 of record MVRE01000023.1, read on the forward strand.
GGAGGAGCGTTTTTATCGTAACACTCATGTTGCGAAGGCCCGTTGTCGGCCCCTGGAAATAGGGGTGGTCTATTGCCAGCATCACGACCCGGTTGTCTTTCGGGCTGATAATCCGGTTCATCCGGCTCTGGACTCCGATATCAAGATATGAATTTACCATGGGGACACTTCCGAAAATAAGTCGTACACAAATGTATAAAAAGGTGGGGTCATTTTTTCTCCGGCCTGACGACGAGGTATCCCTTCTCTATTAACCACTTGTGAAATTCGTGGGTCGTATGGAGGCAGTTGGATGCGCAGATCGCACGGATCTCCTCGTATTCCGGGGTTTTTTCCGCTTGCCTGTTCAGGAGAAGTTGTATCGGGCATTTTATGTCATTGCAGTATTCCCGGCGCGTATAATCGATATACCCATTAATCGACTGCATAAGTAATTCTCAGGGAATCAGTGAAAAAGGCTTTCGTAATAAATATACCAAAAAAAAAATTCTTTCCTCTCTGAAATCCACCACAAAAATTCTCCCGGTTCAGGCGCCCCACGGCCGCTATGGCCCTTACCGGTTATCCTTGAAAGGATCTGTGCTGCTTTTTGGTTGCCGGCCGATCGGGCAGACATCGGCGCAAATCGTGCAGTATTTAAGCTCCCTCTCCGGCCCAAAGGGGGTATATTCACCTTTCCCTCCACGGTAGCTGTGGCAGAGCAGGCCGTCGAATGAATCCTTAAGGATTGCCCCTGCCGGGCATGCCGTGACGCAACCGCCGCAGCGGGTGCAGGCGGGACTGCTGCATACCAGCGTCTCACGTGAAACCACATCTGTTGCGAGGAGGCGGAGCTGTATCCACGGGCCCCAGACGGGATGGAGCAGGAACGCGTTCGTCCCGGTCCTGCCCATCCCTGCAGCCTGTGCGACAGACCGGAACTGTACGCCGCATTCCCCGGGATACGGAAGAATGTCCGTGCGGTACCCGCACCTTCCGAGCGCCTGCGCAATCTCCCCGCACACAGCCTTGCAGCGGTCATCGGCATCGCAGTGTTCGGTGCCATCCTGCCTGACAAACCACCTCCATTCATCCCTTGTCATGATATGGTGGCCAAGCACGACTGCCGATTTTGCCGCAGGATAGAACCTGCGGAAATATTCCCGTTCCCGGTTACCCAGCGATGAAACGGGGGTGGCACGGGCTTCGCAACAGGGATATTTCCGGGTTACAGCAGCGATGATGCTTTCAGCAGATGTCTTAAGATCAGCACCGGTCGCAACCGTTATGGGCCTCTCAGTGTTGTAGGATCCCCCCCTCCTTAATCGTTTCAGGATGCCCGCGGATCGATTTGGTATCCCGCATTGCTGCCGTTATTCATTGTCTGAAACAAAGATGGCGGGCTGTGTTCCTTCCCGCTATACCTCCTCTGCAGGCAGCTTCGGCAGCCGGTCGCGGAAGTGCCAGAAGACGACTGCCAGTACTACGTAGAAGGCCGCGACAAACCAGCCGAACTCCCCGAGCATCATCTGCCCCGCTTCGGTCGTGACAGTGAGATCAGGGTAGAAATGCTGGATGAAGTAGTTCCAGAACCCGTGGAACAGAACCGCGACCCAGACCGTCCCCGAGGCAAGCCGGAGCCATGCAAGGATCACTCCTGCGCCAATGACGGACGGGACGAAAACAGCTACGGAATACCAGATCGGCCCTGTCCCATGGTAGGTGCTAAAGAAGATCAGCGGGAAATGCCAGAGGGTCCAGATTGCGGCCGAGAGAAGCGCGAGCGTAGTGAAACCCATGCACCGGGCAAGCTCCGGCACGAGGAAACCCCGCCAGCCGAACTCTTCCCCGGCCGCGGCAAAACAGTTGAACGCAATCGCGTACAAAAACGCCGGGAGGAAGGTAATAGAAAAGACCAGCGCAGCGTTTGCCGTGTTGAACGGCGCGACGCCGGAGATCCATGCCGTCCCGAACATCACAAGGCCGGCTGCGACCGGGATAAGAATGCCGGCTGCAAGCCAGAGTGGTTTTTTGACGCTGATACCGAAGCCCTTAAGGTTGCGCTGCCAGACGAGGCGGGTGGCAACTGCTGCGAACGCCGGGCCCCACATGGCGCCGATGGTATAGACCATCAGCCGTCCCGCGTTCTCCTTAAGCACCGGTGTTTCGGCGATCAGGTACCAGAATATTCCCGAGAAGATGATCGTCAGTACAAGAAATGTGGCAACAGTGGTCTTCGGGCCCGTTTTTGGCTCCGGCCCGATGGGTTGCAGGGGGGGAATTGATGGTTCCATACCTATGATTATGATATAAAGGACGATAAGCACATCCCTTTTCTGCGCTTGACGCAGCTCAAAAGGGAGGATATCTTCTCAGCACTCTGATGACGAAGTGTTCTTACGGTGCAGACCGCAAAAGTCCTGCGTGACGTAAAAAAAAGGTGTTCCTGTATCCTGAAACCTTACCGCTTCTGCTGCTGTTCGAGAAGCATGCGGATCTTCTTCAGTTCGTCAAGGATCAGCAGGCCTGTCCCGGTTGTTGCGACCGGCCCGGCGGGAACTGCCTTCGGGGCCGGCCCGGATCCGGTGCCGTCGCCCGCACCAGCGCTGCAGGCTCTCACGGCTTTCCGCAGCAGTTCGCGGAGTTCCTCTGCACGTTCAATCGCCTCGATCCGTATCTCCGGGACGGCCTGCCCGGAGTAGCCCGCGGTCTGTATGGAGATGGTGGAGATGTTCAGGTATCGCATCAGCGGCCCCTGCTTGATATCGATATTCGTGATCCGGTTGTAGGGCACGATGCCGGTCGTCCGGAACCAGACCCCGCGGCGCCAGCGGAGCTCGTCGTCATGGAGTTCGTAGAACATGGAATCGTAGTAAAGACGGGTCCAGAGAATGAACAGGACAGTAATCACAACGAGCACACCGCAGATTGTCATGGTGAGGAAGATATCAATCGCCCCGGCGAGAATGAGCGGGACGACAATGAAGCCAATGATAAGGGCGATAAAGAGCAGGAACCCGGCAATGAACCATGCGACAAAGGCCGGGGCCGGCTTGAACGGCGCATTACGCGGGAAATGTTCAGGTGTAACCATTCTTGTATCGCGTTTACTATTTGCAGGGCTCCAATGAAAAGATATCGGGTTGTCTGAAAGAGAAGCGGCCCGCCGTTTCAGGAAGCTGCAGAAGAAAAAAATCGTTCGGTCAGGTCCGGGTAACAGGAACTATCGCATCCTTTTACAGGAACCCCTCATGCAGACGGGCTTTTCAGAACACGTACGTCGTTCCGACGGTGTTCAGGATGCACTTACCGGGCATTTCGGCCATGAACCGGTTGATCGTATGCCAGCCGGTACAGTGCATGGGGACGACGTAATCCGGGCCAATCATCTTCATCGCGTCGATGGTTAACGGGACAGCCTGTTCGAAAGCCTTCCCGGAGAGGTGGAACCCGCCGAGGACCGCGTGGACGCGATCGATGCCGGTGATCTTTTTTGCATACTCCGCAGTGTTGATGATCCCGGCATGGGCGCAGCCGCTCAGGACGACAAGTCCCTTGTCCTTCACGTTAATCACCAGCGCCTGGTCATCGAGAAAGGGATCGGGAATCCATGTCCCGTCCTTCTCGATCTCCCCGCCCGGCATCCCTTTCTCGAACGGAGTTAACCGTTCCACCTCGCCGGTCACGAGCAGGTGGCCTGCGGCAAGGATCGAGAGGTCGCTGCGCATTTTGATATCAGCTCCCGCCTTCTTCAGCGCGACCGCATCGGGATGTGGCTGATCGAACACGCCCTCCGACGGGACATTCTTCCGCCGCCTGAGAAATGCGTCCGGGTGCGCAATCAGCGGCACCTGGCGACCCGCACCGGAAACGACGCATTCGAGGCTGCCGGTATGGTCATAGTGCCCATGGCTTAAGACAACCGCCTCAATCGCCCCGAGTGATATCCCCAGCTGCCGGGCATTCCACGGAAGGCACTCGCAGGAGAGTCCGGTATCCAGCAGGACTGCATGCTCCTTTTTCCCGGCAAAGACCCTGATCATACAGGAGAGGCCGTGCTCGGCTAAAAGGCGCCGGTTCGGGTCGTACGGCAGCCGCCGGTCCACGGGCGTTGACTGCGGAAGTAATAGATCAGTATAGTTGTCTACGAGGACCGTAATTTCGACCCGGTCGGCCGGTTTCAGCTGGGGTCCGGTCATTGTCACATCCTCATTGGTTCATCATGCCCGGACTATAGGAATGAGCCACATCAGCGCCGTCTGCTCCCGCACCTCTTCCATTACTTCGCATACGCTTCTACGAGGTCACGCGCGGTGATAATCCCTGCAATCCGGTTCTTTTTCATGAGTGGGAGCCGCCGGACACGCTGTGCTGCCATGGTCTTTGCCGCGTCATGGATGCTGGTACCGGCAGGAGCTGTTTTCAGCGGAGACGAGACAGCTTTACCCACCGGGGTGTTGAGCGACTTCCCCTTCATGAGGAACTTTGAGAGGAGATCCCGCTCGGTAAAAATACCGGGCGGTTTTCCTTCACGGGTCACGATCACGCTGCCGATCCGTTTCGATCCCATGATGCCGGCAACGGTATCGATTGTCTCTTTTGCATCGACAGTAACAACGTCTTTCGTCATGAATTCATCGACATTCAGCGAGGTCTCCGGGGCGTCGGGCATCTCGCGTATCAGGTCGGATGCGGCAATCACTCCCACGATCCTGCCGCATTCGAAGACCGCCAGTCTTCCTTTCCGGTGGATCATCGTCCGGGCAGCTTCCCGGATCTCGGTGGCCGGGCATATCCTGATGAGCGGGAAGGACATGACTTCCTCGACCGTGGTCGTCTCCGGGTTATGGCCGTCTGCAAGCACTTTGCTGAGCAGGTCCCGCTCGGTCACGATTGCAACAGGCGTACCGTAATCCATTACGATAAGACTCCCGATATGCCGTTCGCCCATGATTCTTGCCGCATCGGACATCAGGGTTCCCGGTGTTGTCGTAACGACATCGCGGCTCATGATCTCGTCGACCCTGAGATGGCGTTTATGCTCCTGGTACGCCCGATCAAGAACACTCGGGAATGAAATTCCAGTTTTTTTTGCTGCAGGCATAGTGGATCACTTCAATGAAAATCAGAACTCATTATTAAACATATCGATGACTGGTCTGACAACTCCCGCGATTGCGTTTCCACCCGTTATTTACAGCCGGGCAAGTTCCCGCCGCACCAGCTCGTAGTAATCGTCCGATTGAAATTTTTCGAGCCCGTACTTCCGGTAGACCCCGTCGGCATAGTGGTAGTTCATCCGGTCGATGATGATGTAGTCGACCTTGTCTTTAAGGAGTGCCGCAAGCCCCTCCGCCCCCGGGAGCACCGGTGCGATCATGGCATACGTCCGGATGCCGGCCGAATGAAGGGCACCGAGCGCCGCGATCCTCTCTTTGACTGGCGGGGCATCTGGTTCGAACAGTTTCCTGATCGTATCGTCTGCAGTCGTGACTGAGAGGCCTGCTTCGAAGTCCTGTGCATCCCTGATAATATCCATGTCGCGGAGGACAAGGGGGGACCGGGTCTGGATGATTGCGGGCCAGCTGTTTTGGGACAGTATCTCAAGACACTGCCGGGTCAGCCGGTATTTCTCCTCAACCGGCTGGTACGGGTCACATACACCGCTCACCCAGACCGTTGCCCGTTTCTTCTTTACAATCTCCTTTCTCAGTAATTCCGGGGCGTTGATCTTGATATCGACAAATTCTCCCCATGGTTCATGGTGCCCGGTCACGCGTTTTATGAACCGGGCATAGCAGTACGAGCAGCCGTGCCGGCACCCGGTATACGGGTTGATAACCCAGGGATAGATCTTCGATCTTGTAAGAATGGCCTTAACCATGACTTCCCGTACGATCAGTGTCATCCGACTTCCGTAATCCTGTACTCTCCTGCTTTATATTGTTAATATCCCGATCGGGGAAGTGTCTGGCAGGCCTTGACTGCCCGTCATTGTGCGACAAGGCACGGCCCTGAGGGAATGTCAGCTATACTTGATAACTGAAAAGGTTTATATTACAAAATGTACACTGTACCTTACACAGTGCGTGCTGCGAAAGGCGCCGCTGTGGAGAACTCACCTACTGGAGAATCCTACGATGAAAGTACCAGCAATATACTATGGGATTCTGGGGGTATTCTGTATCTTAACGATAGGCATCAGTATCGTGACTGCCGCGGACGTGACGCAGTCGCCGGGCCTGTCCATGATCGAAAAGAAACAGATACACCCGGGATTCGATCTGACAAACACAACAATGCAACAGGAAATAATCAGCCGGTTTGAAAAGCAGGGAACCGATGTAACCGGCCTGAAGGCGGCATTTGCATCCGGTGATAAGGATGCCGTGAAGGCATGGATGGATGCCAACCGCCCGGCACATCCGGATAATGCAGAACGCCCGTCCCATCCGGCATTCGACCTTTCCAACACGACGATGCAACAGGAGATGATTAACCGGTTCGAACAGGAAGGAGTCGATGTGACTGAACTAAAAACGGCGTTTGCATCCGGAGATAGAGAAGCGGTAAAAGCATGGCTTGACGTAAACAGGAAAGAACCCGGTCCGGGATGCCCCGGCGGCACCGGATGTCCGGAGTTTGACCTGACGGACGCGACGAAGCAGCAGGAGATGATCAGCCGGTTCGAAGAGAAGGGAACCGACGTATCGGGGCTGAAGGCAGCATTCGCTTCCGGCAACACGACTGATGTAAGAACTTGGCTCGATGCCAACCGCCCCGCCCACTCCGGCCGGCAGCCGCCCGATGGCCAGAACGGAAAAACCTCTGCATCATAGTACCACGCCCGGAGCAGCGTAATCTCCACCTATCCCTTCATATTTCCTTTTTTTAACAACCGGCACAACGCTTATCATGTTGCGCCGGCACCACGAGAGCCCCGCAAACCTGAATAAGATGTTTTATAAATATGGTAACCATATATGTCTGATTATGTCTGACTTCTCGGTTTATGTGGATTCACGGGGCGGGAATACGAGGAAAGTGGCCGATGCCATTGCGGAGGAGCTGGGCGTTACGGCAGGGGATGTTACCGTACCGGTTCTCGGAGATGCTAGGATCCTGTTCCTGGGAAGCGGGACATATGGCAGCAGGCCTGGCGACGCCATGACGAAGTTCATTGAGCTGGGCGACTTTACCGGGCGCAAGGTCGCCATCTTCGGCACTTCGGCAAGTCCTGCGGGAAGCGAAAAAATGATTGCCGTCATGTCAGACGATCTGAACCGGAAGGGTGCAACTATCCTCGGGCGCTGGCACTGCAGGGGGAAATTCCTCATCATGAACCGTGGGCATCCTGACAGGGAAGATATGGAGAATGCAAAGAAGTTCGCGCGGGAGATTGTCAGGTCGGCCTGATCCGTAAGTCGCCTCAAGGTGCTGGAATCCCGCGCCCTGCACCAATACCCCTCGTCAGGGTCCTGCTGATCGCATTACCTGTGACGGCATCCGCGTTGGCAGATGTTTGCATAACCGGATCCTAAAAAAGTACAAAAAACAGGTCACTTTTCTTCCCATTCACGGCATTTGCCCATGATAATACCAAACACCATGAACCCCAGCAGTGCTGCGAGCGGGGTTACGGGCATAAGAGCGGTCTTTGGCGTGACGGTTATTGTCGGGAGGACGGTCGTATTTACCGTCATTACGGTTGTTGGCTCGGTCGTCAATGTTGCAGATGGTGTGACCGGAGTTGGTTCTTCCGTGGAAGTTGTGGGCTGCTCTCTCGGGTTCATTGTATAGGATGTCCCGCCGCTTATCGACACTTTCGAGGTATGCGGGTCTTTCAGCCAGACCTCGAGGGTCTTGTACGTACTGGATCCGCCGAGAGCGGACCTGTCCACCGGCTGGGTCGAGGCGTACACGATATAAGTTCCCGGATCGATCACGGACGATAACCGGGAGGTATCCCACCGGTACGACCATGTCTGGTCATCCGCGACATCGACCATAGTAAACTGTCCCTGATCGGCTCTCTGTGTGATATCGGTCAGCGTAACGCCGTTTGCAGGGAGGCCCGGGCCGGTGAAGAAGAGGTACATCCGGTCGCTTGTATAGGATGCCCCCCGGATTGTGATTGTGTCTCCGAGGTATGTCTCGATCTCATCGTCGGCTGCAGATACCGGCGCTGTCAGCGCCTGTAAGAAAAAGGCTGCAAGGAAAAACGCGATGAAAATAATGCAGGAATACCGGGTGTCAGGCATAATTTTTTCACCTGATAACAATACCCTGCCCGCATGCTTATAGGTTTGCGGAAACCGTTCTGTGTCTCTGAACAACTGTGCGGCAGAGCCTGATCCTGCGGATAATGAAGGAAAAAGGTGTTTACTTTTTTACTTTCCTGATGATCGTGACATCTCCGAGCGTCGGGGCGAGCCGGTCGGCCTTTCCCTTCTTCTCCGCATCGGATGCGATCGTTTCGAGAAGACGGATGTTTAATACTTTCTCCAGCTTCTTACGGACGTCTTCTTCGGGGACGAGTTCGCCCTTCTCGATCTTCTTGATTAAAAGTTCCCGCTCCATCATCTGGAGGGCAAGATCTTTCTGGGAGAGACCTTTTGCCTCGCGGGCGTGCCGGATCCGATCAGAATAGTCATCGACAATCTCGCCTTCCATGTAATCGAACATATCGCGCCTGCGATATACCGTTGCCTGCGGGGGCGCGGCAACCCTTCCTGCCGGGCCCGCAGCCGGCGCCGGCCGCCTGACATCGGTGCGTTTCGGCTGCTGGACGGCGGTGCCGAATTTCTCGCACCTGCTGCAGACCTGCAGCTCCGCCCCTTCGACCCGGACCAGTTTCGGGGGGCCGTGTATCGTCTCCCCGCACATTTCGCACTGCATAATCCTCACAAACACTTTATAGTCACTTTCTTAAAATATCTAATTGAATCAACAATGGGTGATATTCTCCCCCAGGCGAATGATCCCCAGAAGCCCGAGGATCTTTACCGCCTGTACCGGTCACTGTCGGAGCAGCTGCGCGACCAGCTGGTGCAGATCGAGAACGAGAAGCGCGAGATTGAGGACCAGATGGGCAAGCGCATCCTCGACCTCGAAGCCCGCAACATGGAGATCCGCGAGCAGCTCCGGCAGTCCGAGGCAGACAAGCGCTACATCGAGACCCAGAAGATCCGGTACGAGCGGGAAGTTAGGAAGTTAAAAAGCGAGAGCGAGCAGCTCCGGAGCCCCCCGCTCATCATCGGCACGATCACTGACGTCATCGACCCGGGACGGGTGATTGTACGGAGCAGTGCCGGCCCCCGCTTCCTCGTCCGGAGCTCCCAGAGCATCAATCCCGACGACCTCAAGCCAGGTGTCCGCTGCACGCTCAACCAGCAGTCGCTGGCTATCATTGAGCTGCTGCCCACGAGCTTCGATGCGCAGGTGTACGGCATGGAGATCGTGGACTCCCCGCAGGAGACCTATGCCGACATCGGCGGGCTCGAGGCGCAGATCACCGAGATCAAGGAAGCAGTCGAGCTCCCGTTAAAACGCCCCGACCTCTTCCTGCGCATCGGGATCGACCCGCCCAAAGGCATTCTCCTCCACGGGCCGCCGGGGACGGGAAAGACCCTGCTCGCCAAGGCCGTAGCCCACGAGACCAAGGCCAACTTCATGCGGGTCGTGGGCTCCGAGCTGGTCCAGAAATATATCGGCGAGGGCGCACGGCTCGTCCGCGAGCTCTTCGACCTTGCAAAGAAGAAAGCCCCGACGATCATTTTCATCGACGAGATCGATGCGGTCGGCGCCTCCCGCACCGAGGCGAATACGAGCGGCGACCGCGAGGTGCAGAGGACGCTCATGCAGCTCCTCGCCGGCATGGACGGTTTCGAGAACCGGGGGGACGTTAAGATCATCGGGGCTACGAACCGGATCGACATCCTCGACCGGGCGCTCCTCCGGCCCGGGCGGTTCGACAGGATCATCGAAATCCCGCTGCCGGACGCCGCCGGCCGGCTGTCCATCCTGAAAGTGCACACCCGCTCGCTAACAATGGACGAGAGCGTGGATTTAAACGGGATTGCAGCCCTCACCGATGGCAGGAATGGTGCGGACTTAAAAGCCATCTGCATGGAGGCCGGTATGTTTGCAATCCGGAAGGAGCACCCCGCCATCACCCAGCAGGATTTCATCGCCGCGATCGAGAAGGTGGCAAGCGACTTCAGCCGCAGCCGGCTCGCTGAGGCCGAAGGCGCGATGTTCGCCTGATCCTTTATTATCAATTTTTTTGAAATAAACTTCTATCTTTCGTTAATGTTGTGATTGTGCAATGCCGAGTATTCTACGTTTTTGGAAAAGCCGATACCTATTTACCGCAAGTTATCGGAGCAGTACCTACCATGATGGATTTATACTCTCTGTCTTTTTCACGCTTTTACCAAAAAAAAGAGAAAGTCAGATCCAGCTCCCAATAGACACTTGCTCTCAATAAGTACATCTAGAACAGACTATTATCGTTATTATCATTATTATTACTATTGTTACTACTATTCTTATTATTATCATTATTATTCATAAAGGCGCCATCGATCCTTCCGCTAAATATTTATTCGGACATTAAGATCAGCTCAAATACGTGTTTGCCCATATAGATTGCGACTATATATTGCCATGCAATGTTAACCATTATATACACGTTTGACTATATATCAACATGTAAGGAGGTTTCTATGAGTGAAATATCTAAAAAATATACTCAAATCAGGGGACTTAAAAAGATCCTAAAAAAACCCCTCGGTGAGGAGATGACCTGTTCCGACAAAGTCGGTCGCTATCAGATTTTTGAAAGGGGAGCTATATACTGGCATCCTGAAATTGGTGTATTTTATATTCACGGTCCCATCTATACAAAGTGGCTGGAGCAAGGTTGCGAACAGGGTTCCTTAGGCTACCCAACAAGCGATGAAATAAAAACTAGAAACGGTGTCGGTTGTTATAATACCTTCCAGAAAGGGCGGATCTACTGGACAGCAGAATCGGGCGCTTGGAGCACAGATCTCGTCAGCGATAAAGCACTGCTTGATCAAGTCTGGGCCAATGCCAAACCGATGCCGGAAGATTGGATTGCGAATTTCAACTACGGGGAACCATTACCACCAATATTCGATTATTTGCCGGACATCAACTTCAGAAGAAACCAGGGAACAAAATTTAACGCTGGATACGGCTGTATGACTCATTCACTTCTACACATAGTAGATATCTTAAAAGACTGGGAACACCCTTACAGCCCAGCAGTATCTTGGCATTATGCGGAATGGTTCTGGGTAAACTATCTTATCAAGAACAAACATACACCATTCCTTGCTGAACAGGCCGATGCAGGTTTTGCATCGGAAGGGTTATGTCATACCGATGGGCATGAAGAGTGCCATTTTGAAAACGAACCCTCTGTGGGGGAGATTCATAAGTGGACTGATCCCTCATTGGAAGCAATAAAGGAAGCTGACCTGTATCGGGTTTGGATAATGCCCGATAATAAATTTCATGGAGTAGATCCAAATAATCCCGGTCTGGCTGTGGAGCAGATCAAGAAGTTATTGCTGGCATATGGGCCGGTCTGGGCAGCAGGAAATGGTCATGCGAAAGCAATTGTGGGGTATGACGACCTCCAACAGAGATTCATAATTTTAGACAGCTATGTTCATCCTGAAACCGGCGGAATGAATATTACATATATACCCTACTCAAATGTCGGGGCAATGGAGTATCACGATATCTCGTCTTTTTCAGAAGTTATTAGCATCCCTTCCGATGAAAGGGTTAAGGGCCGATATGCGTACTCTGCCCGTATCTGCATCGAGAACAACTGGCGTGGTACCTATACAATCAGTATCGGTGTAGAAGGAAAAAAGCCCTTGGTGGTTTGGACATCCCGCGGACGTGACCATAAATATCCTCTTGAATCCAGTAAAGTACTTGCTATAGATGTCCCACTACCAGATTATGCTGCCATATACTGGCCACCGAAACTTTCCAAGAAGTGGTTCCTACGCGTCGAAGATCATGACCGTGATGGCTTTACAGGTACCATAACCGAATTCACACTGGCAAGACGGTATATAAATCCAGATTGCTATACTCTTGGTAAATTCAGAAGCGAAACATATACAAAACAGATCTCCGCGATTATTCCTGATCCAACGAGCGGTCCTGTTGCTCCGGTACCTAATAGCGAATATTGGCCTTCCCCTTCGCCGAATCCTAATCCTGGTATCATGACGGTTTATATGGATATTACTGAAAAACCTACCCTTAACATACATTATTCGATCAGTTTACAGACCGATACAACCAGCGGTTTTGGGAGCAAAGCGAAGTTGATAGGCAAACTGACAAAAACAATGACAGGCGGAATCAAACCAATGGTCAAAAAGAAAGTAGAATTATACGAATCGCTTATACACCCCTCAATCAAAAAAATAGATAAATGGTTGCTTTATGCCACTCAGGTTACAGACCTCAAGGGACAATTTCAGTTTGAGTTAGTCATCCCGCAACCAATTCATAAACCAAAAAAATATGCCGTGGCATTCAAGGATGAGAACGGCCAATTTCTAGCATCTAGCAAATCTGTAAACGTTTAAAAGGGCAATTATCTCATTTTTCCCTCATACGCTTAATCTAGATCCTCATCGAGCCTAATGTTATCCAAGTTGATGAGCAGAAGACCGCCTCGATGGGAAAATACGACAAGGATCCGTAGAGCAGGTGTTGGAGAGCTATGTTGTTCATTATTCCTGTATGTGTCCTGAATTCGGGATTATTAGGATTCCAGTTCGCCGGGTTTAAGGCCAGCACTCTCTTCCGGTTCCTGATCCTCCAGCGCGATATCCTCAACCTCGTCCTCCCGGCACCAGACCTCTATCGCCGTATCTGCTCCGATAACGTCCCGGCGGTAATCCTCGATAACGGAACCCGGAGTCATGACTACGGCGCTTACCATCTGCCCGTTCCGGAACCCGTACAGCCGCCGGAACTTCCAGCTGGCTCCCAGCACTACGGCGCGTTCGTAATAGACGTCCTGCGCGAGCTGGTGGGTGCAGAAGATGCCGCGCTCGATCTCGAAGAGCACTTCGCGGACATAGCGCCGGATATACCACTTCAGCTCGGATACGAGCGAGAGGGCGGAGCCCAGCGTTGAAACGGAGACGTATACGCCGCAGGGCATCTTCTTCGGGTGGTAGAACCGGAGCGCGAGCCGGCTGGTCTCTGAGGCAAAAAGGGTGTGGTGGAGATCGGTGCCTTCCCGCTGGATGAAGAGGATATTCATCGGAAACGCACCTCCGGCACGGAACAACTGATCCTGTATGCAGGATCAGGTATACATCCGGCTGTCGAACTGGGTCTCGCTCATCACTTTCCGGAAGGCCCCGGTAAAGTCCTCCCGTTCTACGGCATCGGCATCCCGGCGGACAGCCATCATACCGGCTTCCCGGCATATGGCCTGCAGCTCGGCGCCGGTCGCATCCTCTGTCATGGAAGCGATCTCGGCAAGATCAACGTCGGCAAGCTTCATGTGGGACGAGTGGATCTTTAAGATCTCGAGCCTTCCGGCCTTGTCCGGCAGCGGGATCTCGATGATCCTGTCGAACCTTCCCGGCCGGAGCAGCGCGGGGTCCAGCATGTCCACCCGGTTCGTTGCCGCCATGATCCGGACGTCGCCGCGGTTATCGAAACCGTCCATCTCGGCCAGAAGCTGCATCAGCGTGCGCTGCACCTCCGCACTCCCGCTGGTGCCGTCATTTGTGCGCATGCTTCCCACCGCATCAATCTCGTCAATGAAGACGATTGCCGGCGCCTTCTCGCGGGCGAGCATGAAGAGCTCGCGGACGAGTCCTGCGCCCTCCCCGATGAACTTGTGCACGAGTTCGCTCCCCGACATCCGGATGAAGGTCGCCTTTGCCTCGTGGGCGACCGCTTTTGCGATCAGCGTCTTTCCGGTGCCCGGCGAACCGAAAAGCAGGATCCCCTTGGGAGGCTCCACCCCGATCCTCCTGAAGATTTCGGGTTTTGTTAACGGGTACTCGACGGCTTCACGCACTTCCTTGATCTCGTCATCAAGACCGCCGATGTCTGTATAGGATATATCCGGCGACTCTTCGAGTTCCATCACGCGGACCCGGGAATCGTAGATATTGCCGATCATCTTAACGATCGAGAGCGCGTTGTTGACCGCGACCTTCGCCCCTGGTTTTAAAAACGGGAGCAGGTCCTCGCCAGCATGGGTAAGGTACTCCTGGTTGTTCCCCTGCTGGCGCAGGTAAACTTCGCCATTCTCGAGCACGTCCACGACGACGGCAACAAAGAGCGGCATCCGTTTCAACTGGGCATTCTCACGGCGCAGCTGGGCGTTTTCCTTGGTAAGGTCGTCCAGCTTCAGCTTCAGTTCGAGAAGGGACGCTTCCAGCTCGTTGAGCTGGATCCGGAATTTCAGTTCGTCTGCAGCGGGCGTGTTGCCCGTGGCGCTCTCTTCCATATGACTCTTATATCTGCCTGTCCTCACATAAATTAGGTGTTATGTTGCACTTTGCGGGACGCGGGATCGCCCGCGGTACCGGTTCGGGAGAGCTCCTGGTAAGCCCTGCGCCCATCTCGTTCCTGTCGGGCGTCGACCCCGATACCGGCATGGTTGTCGAGACCGGCCACCCGTTACAGGGGCAGAAGATCGCCGGAAAAGTGCTCGCGTTTCCCTACGGGAAAGGGTCCACCGTCGGGTCCTATGTGCTGTATGCCATGAGCAGGAACGGGAACGCCCCCGTCGCTATCATCAACGACGAAGCTGAACCGATCATCGCGACCGGCGCCATCATCGCGAAGATCCCGATGGTCGACCGGATCGGGATCTCTGTCTCCCGGCTCAGGAGCGGAGCCCGCGTCATGGTCGACGGCGTAACCGGCTCGGTAGTGTACGATGGCGAGATCCTGCCCGCCTGACCGCGTTTTTCGATCACAACCATCTTATAAAACAAGCCTGATAGATCATGTATGAACGCGAAATATATTCTTATCATACTCGTCGTCGCGGCACTGGTTGCCGCGAGCGGGTGTACCGGGACCCGGACGGGAACGCAGGCCGGCGCCGGTAGCTCCTCGGGCACACAGGCGACGCAGGAGGGCATAAGCCTCACGCCCGGGCCCACCGATGTCATGCCGGACTATAATGTCGTTACCGTTGACGTAGGGGAAAAGGATTACCTTGGCAGGATCCCGGTGATCTTCCAGGGCGGCATGGGGCTTGTCCATACCAAGAAGGTCGAGGCAAAAGTGACCCGCATCGATGGTACGACCGAGACAAAGACCATCGGGACCAACAAGGGGGATGAAGCTGTACTCCAGGGCACCCGGGGTGAACCCGGCCTGCGGGGCCAGGCCGATCGGGTCGAGGTCTGGGTCACCATGGATACCGGGAAGACCTACAAGATTGTAGATGTCATCAGGGAATACCGCACTCGAGGCTGAACGGTCCGGGTACCATAACTCCTTTTTTTTTAAAAAAATGCTCTGACACGGCGTGTTCATGAAGTTCAACTGGCGGCTTATCCATGCTGCCCGCAACTCCTATGCCGGGCTCTATGCGGCCTGCGAGGCGGCGGGATACATCCTTAACCCTGTTGAAAGACCGGAGAACGATGTCACATGCTACTCGCTTAACTCGCTGAATGAACCGGTGTTTAAGACCGAGATTGCAACGGCGGACTGCATAACTGTTGTCGGCGGGCCGCACGCGACGGCACGATACAACGATGTCGCACGATATGCCGACTACGTGGTTGTTGGCGAAGGGGAGTACACCCTTCCCCGCCTGTTCTCCGCACTTGAGCGCGGGGATGAGAGACCGGTCCCCGGTGTTGCGACGCGTGAATACTACGAACCGGTAAAAACAACCGTCCGGCTCGATGCGTACCCGGCATTTTCACAGATGAAGGGGTACGTGGAGATCACCCGCGGCTGCCCCTATTCCTGCGGGTACTGCCAGACTCCCCGGATCTTCGGGCATTGCATTCGGCATCGCTCTATCGAAGAGATCGCCCGGTACGCGAACCGTTACGAGCACTCACGTTTCGTCAGCCCGAACGCATTTGCATACGGCTCCGATGGCATCCATCCCCGATGGGAGAAGATCGAACGCCTGTTCACCCGGCTTGAGCATAAGATCTGGTTCGGCACGTTTCCTTCCGAAGTACGCCCTGATTTTGTCTGCAGGGAATCGATATCACTCATCAGCCGGTACTGTGCCAATGATAAACTGCATTTCGGCGCCCAGTCCGGAAGCGATGCCGTGCTCGCCCGCCTGAACCGCGGGCATACTGTTGCCGATGTTATCACAGCTGTGGAGCTCTGCGGGGAGAGCGGGATCACCCCGGTTGTCGATTTCATCGTGGGGTTCCCCTTTGAGACAGACGAGGACCAGAAGAAGACAGCCGAACTGATTGGGTGGGTTGCGCGCCAAGGGATGGTTCATGCTCACCGGTTCATGCCGCTTCCCGGAACCCCTCTTGAGGATACCGTGCCCCACCCAATCCTTCCGGGGACTGCGCACCTCTGCGGGAAACTGGCTCTGTCCGGAAAACTGACCGGCTCGTGGAACGATCCGCAGATAAGGTTTTTTTAACGTTCCCATCCAAATAATAAAACATGAAAGATGTGCTTTTAATAGCAGATCTCCATGGTCAATTTGGTAAAATTGATTCATTTCTGGAACTCTCTCCGGAAGCTGTCTTTATTGCAGGCGATATCACCAATATGGGCCCCGCAGACGCGGTTGACGATGTCCTGTCCCGGATCGACGTCCCGTGCTTTGCCGTACCCGGAAACTGTGACCCCCGCGATACGGTTGATGCCATCGAACACTCGGACGCCGTCTGTCTCCACGGAGCTCAGATCAGTCTCGGGAAGATCACGCTTGTCGGTATCGGGGGATCCAACCCCACGCCGTTTGGCACGCCGTTCGAACTGACCGACAAGCAAATCGACGATCTCCTCCATAACGCCATGAGCAAGATGGAGAAGGCGACGCACAATGTCCTGCTCTGCCATGCCCCGCCCTTTGGCTCACTCGACAAGCCGGCCGGCGAGCACATCGGCAGCAAGAGCATCGAGAGGCATATGAAATCATTCGACCTCGTATGCTGTGCACATATCCACGAACAGCGGGGCGTAGCCGAGGTCGACGGCATAAAGATCGTCAATCCCGGCCCCGCGATGGACGGGTACTGCGCCATGCTTCATTTCGGCACCGAACCGAAAGATATCCGGATCGAGATGCTCACGCTTTAGAAAGGAGCAGCTCGAGGTACGACTCTAGGATCGGGTATCCGTCAATTCCCAGTTCTTTTTTGATGGTTTCGATTGCAGCGAGAGCCCTTTCACGGTCGCCATCTCCTGCGATGACCTCAATCTCGGCAAAAGTACCAAGGCCGTTAACTTCATCGAGCGAGATCGTTGCGTTACTTATTGTATAGGTCTCCCGCCACTTGTCGACGATAGCGGTTTTCACAAACCCGAGTCTTTGGAGGATCTGTTCGGTAACCTCGCCGGACTCAACCGCAGTGTTCAGCTCCTCGCGGGCCTTGAGACCCAGGTTTCTGATCTTTGCCCCTTTGTAGGTAACGACAGCTTTTCCACCTGCATACCGTATACGCAATGCTTCGTCCGTTTCTGAGAAATTCCGGTGCGGGGCGTTGTAATAAACATCGTGCTCGTGCTCTCTGCCGCGAGGCTCCGCGCCCTTTGCTGTGAGGGCATCCCGCAGCGGCCCGAGAGCAGGAACGCGGACTTTTAACTCGATCTCCAGCATGAAACTGCCACAGGTTTATGTATTTTTGCTGTGACTTAATATAGTCAGGTTGATTATGGCGATAAAAGAAGGAGATTTCATAACTCTGAGCTATACCGGCAGCACCGCCGGGCGGGTTTTTGATACCACCGACGAGGAAGAAGCGAAGAAGGCCGGGATCCACTCTCCGGGCGCACTCTATGGCCCGGTCACGGTCTGCGTCGGCAGCAGGCACGTCATTGTCGGGCTCGACGAGGACCTTGTAGGAAAGAAGGCCGGGTATACGGGGAAGATCACTGTCCCGCCAGAGAAAGCGTTCGGCGAGCGCGATCCGAAACGTGTCCAGTCTTTCCCGAAGAACAAGTTCAAGGAAAAACCAGTCCGGGGACAGCCGGTCAGGATCGACGAGGCGGGTGAAGGAACGGTTGTCGATGTGATCGGCGCCCGGGTGATCGTCGACTTCAACGCACCGCTTGCCGGCATGACGCTGGATTACAAGTACACGGTCGAAAAGGTCGTCAAAGACCCTCTCGACAAGTTCAACGGCCTCGTCCGGCTCTATGCAGGAAAAGACCTCGAGACAACATTCGATGACGGGAAAGTCACCATCAGCCTCCCCCCCGGCATCACCTACGACAGGCGCTGGCTGCTCTGGCGGAGCAGGATCATCCACGAAGGCTTCGAGCTGATCAAGGAGATCTCCGAGATCGTGCTGGTCGAGACGTTCAAGCGGCCGGAGAAGAAGGAAGAGTAAATCCAATAATTTTTAATGGATTATCAGAGCCGGGTTCTTACAGGGACCCTGATCTTTTATTTTCCCAATTTATACCGCAACAGTGCAGCAATACCGCCTAGGGCATCCAGCCGTTCGCCGGGTTCGAAAGCGGATGACAGGACGATAATCTTCGCCCGCATCCCCTCCGCCTTTTCGATGAGCCGTGTGACAGTTGCATCATGCAGCAGTGTGTCCGTAATGATAACCTGTTCGGCAGCGCCATATCCAATGGCATCGGCGACGTCCCGGGTACCGTATGCAACCGCACCGTCCTGCGAGATCCGCATGAGAACGTCGTCCATGAGTTTAACCTCCCTGCCGAGCTGGAGATCGCCGATGAGCTTCTCGATCGCGCCGAGCCCGATGACGTCCTGCACGGCCCCGCGCCCGATTCTACGGGTTTCTACAACGAGGACGCGGTCCCCGACAGCGGGATTTTTCCCTTTCAGGTACTTCACGAAGTCATCCTTCACAAAACCCGGCCCGGCAATCACGAGCGGACCGGTAATGCTGGCGCAGTGGGAAACGAGCTGGTCGAAGAACGCCTGCCGCGTATTGATCTCCGCCCCTTTCCCGCTCCCCATTGTGACGGTAACAATGTTCTCGGGCCCGTACTGCCGGAGCCTGAAGAGCTCAGCCTCCCCCTCTTCGATGGTAAGGATATGGATTACACCGTAAACCGATGCCTTCACCGCCCGGTCGATCCGATCAAGGTCAACCTGCCGCCACCGCCGGATCACCGAGATCTCGTAGCCGGTCTCGACATTGAGGGTATGGTGGGAGCCCGCATCCACCCCGTGCTCGATTATCCCGCTGATCCGGAGGCGCACACCGTGAACGGAGAATTCTGCCCGCTCCACCCGGATCCCGAGCCGGACCGGCCGCTTCTCCACCTTCTCGGGCCGGATCTTGTCAGAGGCTGACTCTACGCTCCGGAGCGTTGTAGCAAAGACAAGGTCGCCGGGAGCTATTAAGTGTTGCAGGTGCCACAGGTCATCGATACTCTCCGGCAACAGCCGGATCTCGCCATAATCTCCCCTCATCTCGCAATGTTCAGCTTTCATGCTGCATCCACGATATCCGAGCCGCCCGGCGGTACGAACGCTGCGACCGCATCGGTGTTCAGGACAGTTTTGATGCCCCTGAACTCGTCCTCGCCGGCCTTCTCTCGCAGGATCCGTAGTACCTTTTTTGCCACATCGTTCGGTTCGAACTGGCCGGGCCTTAACTCAACAAGGATCTTTGTCCGTGCCATGACGGCCGATGGCGGCCCGCCGATCACGGCGGCCTGCGGCTCGAGCTGGAGCCCGATCGCCACCGAGAGCGGCACGTTCCAATAGTATGTCCGCTCGCCACGGACAATAAATGAACCCTTCGCAACGAACTCCCCGTGCTCCGCGGTCTTGCTCACCTGGTCCGGCCGGGCACTGTATACATCCGCGGAGAAGTGCCCGCTCTTCCATGCGCCGGAATAAGACGCCGCGAACCGCGCGACCTCATCCATTTTTTCCGTCTTTCCTTTCACCAGTACAACACTTGCCCCGTGAACATCAGCGTGGACAAAGGTATCGCCGCCCGCCATGTACTTCTTTACCAGTTCCTCGTTCTGGGATGCGTCCCGGCCACCGAGCACGACAACACCGTCGCTGGTTACGAACCAGCGGAACCGGTGGTACCACTGTTTTTTCAGTGCTGTGATTTCGCGCCTCGCAGGCTTTTTCCGTACTACCGTTTTTGCCATCGCGGCAAGGGCCCCCTCTTTCTTCCGTTTAAACTTCTTGATCTCTTCATAGTACCGGCCGGCGTTCTGCTCAACCCCCTCGTTCACAAGGATCATGACCCTTTCGCCAAGGTCAAGCTCAATTGCAGCCTTGTCCGGGTGAACGCCGACAATCCTCGCTGCCATGCCCGTCGGATTCTTTTTTATAATCCCTGCAATCTCCTGCCACGACCGCTTCCTGCTCTCTTTCGAAAGCGTCTCGATCACCCTGGAGACGAGAGGATAATTCTCGTAGATGGCAGATACGATCCGTTCCGCTTTCGCAATCTTCGCATCGAATTTCCTTACCGCATCCTGCTGATGACGGCGGATCATCTCGTCTTTTGGGATCTTCTCCTTCTTTGCCCGGGTTACTGCAGCTCTTGTCGTCGGGTAGAAAGCATCCAGTGCCTCGTTGAATGAGGGGTAAGGTATCCTGTTTTCTGTGTCATCCAGCTGTACCGGATTGCAGCTTTTCTCCGAAATAGCGGGCGCACGGTGGCGGATCACCTTGTCGAAAAGATCCCTTATTGCATGGTAGAGTGGCACGGGGTCAGCGGCGTTTGCCGGGAATGTCTTTTCCATACCTGCTTTTTTGCAGACATATTCAGCGTACGTCCCTCCCAGCATGCACCCGATGGCGAGCGCCCGCACGAGATCCCGGTTATCGTTTTTTAAAAATTCCTCAAACTTCTCTTCCGATTCTGTCGGGTCGCTTCCGCTCACGACGTACCGGGCACCGGTAACAATATCCCGGTCTTTGAACCTGTGTGATACGAGCGGTTTTATTATCCTGTCCGATCCGTCGGCCAGTATCACGTTCCCGTCATCGTAGAGCTCGATAATGAGCCGGAACGTCGTATCCCCTTTCCCGATCTCAAAGAGCAGGATCCGCTCCAGTCCGTTCTGCCGGATCGAGAGCACTTTTCCGCCGGAGATATATTTGCGCAGCAGCATCGCAAACTGCGGCGGGTTCTTGGGCGGTTCGGGAAGTCCCTTTACAAGGTGCGCCCGTCTGCCCGCCTCGATTATCAGCAGGTACTTGGCCCGGTTCTCACCATTGAGCCGGATGCCGAGCGTCCGGGGATCGAACTGGTATACCTTGTCGATCCAGAGCGGCAGCTTCTCCTGCAGCTCTGACACGACCGCCATTACGTCAATCCCGCTCATACCGGCAACGGTAGCCATCGGATATACCAAATTACATATGGCTTGCGCACCTAAAAATAAGTCTACGTAATGGAGGAGCCATGAGCGACGGCGAGACGACCGGGCAGCCCGAACTGACAAAAAAACAGAAGACGAAACTCGAGAAGCAGGGGGAGCATATCGACCGCATAAAAAGGACCCTGATCGCCTCCCTGCTCGGAATGTTTGTCGGTATACTTTCCTTCTATTCCGGCGGTACACCCGATGCAACCGGCCTCCAGAACAACGGGCTTCTCGCATTCATGCTTATGCTGGCCGCGATCGTCATCCAGAAACATGTCTTCATGTTTGCCGGTATCGACACCGCAAAACTCGGCGGCAAGGACTGGTTCTACCAGGGGTTCATGACATTTGCCCTCTGGTTCATGACCTGGGCCATCCTCCTCTCGTCGCACTTGCCCATATCCTGACAAAAATCCCTTTCCTGATCGCCCATGCGGATAGCAGTTGTTCACAAGGACCGATGCCATAGCAAGAAATGCGGTACCGAATGCATTGTCTACTGCCCCCGGGTCAGGACAGGTGACGAGACGGTGATCCTGGGCGAGGACGGCAAGGCATTCGTATCAGAAGAGCTCTGCGTAGGCTGCGGCATCTGCATCAAGAAATGCCCGTTTGAGGCTATTGATATCGTCAGTCTCCCTGAGGAACTGGCGCACCCCACCCATCGGTACGGGAAGAACGGTTTTGCACTCTATGGTCTGCCGATCCCTATAGAAGGCAAAGTGACCGGCATCCTTGGTGCAAACGGCATCGGCAAGAGCACTACAATCCGGATTCTCGCCGGACAGCTCCGCCCGAATCTCGGGAACTTTGATAACGAGGTCGCATGGGAAGAGATCCTGAAACAATACGCAGGCACCGAGCTCTTCGAGTATCTCCAGACCGTTGCAAAGAAGGGCATCAGGGTTGCAACTAAACCGCAGTACATTGACTACATCCCGAAAATGTTCACAGGCACGGTAGAAGACCTGCTGACAACAACCGATGAACGGGGAAAACTTGCTGACCTGACTGCGGCCCTCCGGCTGGACAGCATCAGGGATCACCCGATCGGCTCTCTGTCAGGAGGGGAACTCCAGCGGGTGGCGATCGCCGCCTGCCTCGCACGTGCTGCCGACTTCTATTTCTTCGATGAGATTACGCCGTTCCTGGACATCTACCAGCGGATCGCAGCGGCAAAGCTGATCCGTAATCTTGCCCTCACCCGCCCGGTCGTGATTGTAGAGCATGACCTAGCAATCCTCGACATGCTGGCCGACACAGTCCATATCGGGTATGGCAAGCCTGCGGTCTTCGGTATCATCACCCGGCCCAAGGGCGTCCGCGTGGGGATTAACCAGTATCTCGATGGCTACCTCCCGGAAGAGAATGTCCGGTTCCGCGAAACACAGGTTGTTTTCGAAAAAAGGGCACATGAGAAAGGATCGGCACGGCAGGACCTTGCGGAAATCCCGGCCTTAACCAAGCAGTACGAATCCTTCCGGCTGACAGTCACCGGCGGGACAATCCGGTGCGGCGAGGTTCTTGGTGTCGTCGGGGCAAACGGGACCGGTAAAAGCACGTTTGCAAAACTCCTTGCGGGCGTGGAAAAGCCGGATACAGGATCGGTTGAGACGACGCTGAAGATCTCGTACAAACCCCAGTATATCAAGGGTGACAACACCGATACGGTCGAGATGTACCTCCGGTCAATCACGACAAAATTCGATTCCTCCTATTACCAGCACGAGATTATCGAAGCCCTCGCCCTCCAGCCCATCCTGCAGTCGGGGATCGATATCCTGTCCGGGGGAGAACTCCAGCGGGTCGCGATTGCCGCCTGCCTTTCGCAGGAAGCGGATCTCTATATCCTCGATGAGCCCTCCGCTCACCTCGACGTCGAGCAGCGGGTGAAGGTTACACGGCTCATCAAGCACCATGCTGAAGGAAAAGAGGCAGGGATCCTGGTCATCGATCATGACATTTACCTAATCGACATGATTAGCGAGCGGATTCTCGTTTTCGAAGGGGAACCTGGAAGGGAATGCACCGCTGCAGGCCCGTTCGACATGCGGATCGGTATGAACAGGTTTTTAAGGGTTCTCGATGTGACGTTCCGGCGCGATCAGAGCGGCAGGCCGCGGATAAACAAACCGGAGTCTTTCCTTGACCGTGAACAGAAAGCAAACGGAGAATATTATTACTATACCGCTGATGCCGTATAGTAAGAATACTCCCTGATTAATTCATTTGCGGAACCTTGAGATCAAATCCGAAATGAAATTTGTCAGGATCTCAAAGAGCGAGGATGCCTTTTTTTCCGGCTTGATCTCTTCCGTCGGGACCGGTGTCGCTATAGAAGTAACAGGGGGAGGCGTGGTTGTTGGTGTTGCCGTGACCTGTGCCGTTGTTGTCTGGTTCAGGATCATGATGGTGACAACGGGGGCTGCCGTTTCCTGTTCATAGTACCCGACAGATCCCTGAGTCGCAAACCAGAGCCGGCCCTTTGCGTCCATAAAGAGCCATCGGACAATTGTTGATGTACCGATCCCTTCAAACCGCCCGAGATAACCGGCAACCACCCCATCCCGCCAGAAAAATATCCCGTCATCCGTGCCTATGTACAAGGTTCCGTCAGTCCCGGCAGCGATATCGTTGATTTCCACCTGCTTCTGCGTGAGATCCGATACCGTGAGGACTGGTACCCAGTCCCTTGCCGGTGTGTACCGGGTCACGGCACTTTCATTAAAGAAATAAACGCCTCCCATCGGATCCTGCCTCACGTGGTTGCGGAGTGGAAGCACATTTGTATCAACATCGATCCGTAAAAACGTAACAGGGTCAGCCTGAGAAGGTATCATCCAGATTCCGTTATTCTCTGTAGCGATGATGAGGGAATCGTTCCTCGGATCCAGTGCCATGCTGTCGATATCGTAAAAGCCGGGACCGCCTTTTGAGAACGGCTGGAACCAGGTCCAGGAGCCATTGGAAACCCGGTGGATCGCAGTACTGCCGGTTGCCACCCACATTGTCTCACCCCAGCGCTGGAACGCTTTGATCCGGGTATCTTTCAGGAGCTGCTGGTCACGGATTGTCTGGTATGTTGCCCCGTTGAAGATCTGGATGCCCCCGGAATACCCAATCCAGAGGTTTCCCGCCGGATCATATTCGATCGCGGTGATGAAGTCATCCAGCAGCCCCTCGCTGAGGTTAACGCGGTTCACATGGCGGGTGCTCCAGCTTCCGTTGTAGTCCGATAGCCCGAATGCGGTCGCAAAAAGGACGTCCCCGCTCTTTCCGTTGATCGCATCGTTGATCTGGTCACTGTGGATGAAGCCGGAAGCCGGTATAAAAAGCCGGATTACAGGAGATGGCGATGCCTGTCTGTCTGCAGATGATACCGTCATGTTTGCCGTACTGGCAAGAGCGGGTACCGAAATACAGCACAGCGCCAGGACAACGCAGACGATATCAGATATCCCTGCTCGAACCATTCGCCAACCTGACCGTCACCCTGCCATTCTCATAGGGGACAAAGTAAACGGATCGTCCCATCTTTCCACCGGTATCATCCGCTGCGATCCGGATATTGTGTTCGGCAAGGAGGTCTTTTACCTTTTCAATATTGCGCTGCCCGATGTTCATTGAAGCGGAAAATGCCTCGAACATCGTAGCGCCCCCGGCTATCTTGGCAACAAGCGATTTCTTCTTGGAGCCGTTGACCGTCAGTTCGTTGATCAGGAGTGGAATTGCGGTATCCGCGTATTTGCCAGGTCGATCTGTGCGCCCCGAACTCTCGGGAAGCATGATATGGACCATTGCCCCTATCTTTTTTTCCGGATCAAAGAGCGTAAGGCCGATGCAGGACCCAAGACCGATCGAGGCCATCCGGAACGTACCGATCCGGTACTCTCCGATCCCTATCATGACGGCCTGGTCAGTTTGTGGGGGGGTGTTGTTCATGATTGCGGCATCAGGCAGCAGGTTTCATCATCTGTTCAAGAAGGAGAACGATCTTTTTTAAGGAGCTGCTCTCCGGCATGAGGATGATATCGCTGTCGATCTTATGTTCTGCACAGATAAGATCGGTCCGGAAGAGGAGCACTTCATCGACATCCTCGGCCATCTGGGCGATTAAGGACTGCATCGCTGCATGGGCCATATCCACGACCAGCGAGGGGGGTGAGGGAAGCATCACAAATCCAAGAAGCTCCGCAGTCGCATCGAGGTATGCCGACACCATGATGTTGCCGACTTCCCGAAGGGCGCTCTCGTCCATCTCGTTGAGCGCACGATCCATCTCCGTCATTCCCAGCATGGTGTTTGTGATCCGGATGGCGGAGTCCCTGGAAACGTAGAATACGACATAACCCCCGTGCGGGATCTCCCCCTGAAGCTCGAATGCAACCATGGCAGAGGGATCTTCCCCGATATGGTCTGAGAGTCTCGCAATATCGATGGCAACAACCTTGGGAACGCTCATCTCAACCGTACTGTTCAACATCTGGGAGAGGGTTGTCGCAGCGTGTGCGGCACCGATATTTCCCAGCTCCTGTAACGCATCTTTCTGGACTTCTGATAATCTCATGGCCGGCTCCTATATCATGGTGTTAATATCGAGGACGGGTACGACATCCCCGTCACCGAGAATGGTCAGGCCGCTGATGCCACGGATGTTTCCGATGAAACCGGAGAGGGGTTTTACTACGACTTCCTGTTTTCCTTCGACAACAGTGACCGGGATCGAGCATTTACGCTTCTGGTACTGTACGACGATAAGGATCTCACAGTTCTCCGATGATCCGAACATGTCGTCAAGGCGGCTTATCTGGATCACCTCTTCCCGCAGGAGGATCGTTTCGTTCCTCCCGATCTGGTGAGCTGCAGCTTTGTCGAAGTTTGCGACCTCGATAATGCTGTTGATGGGAATGGCAACCCGCTTGGTGTTGATCCGGACGATCATGACATCGACAATAGCCATCGTGGGTGGCAGCACGAGCTCGAAACTGGAGCCTTTCCCTGGCGTAGTCTCGACCCGCACTGTGCCTTTCAATGCCTCGATCGCCCGCTTGACGACATCAAGCCCGACGCCCCTGCCGCTGATATCGGTGATCTTGTCCGCAGTCGAGAACCCGGGCTGGAAGAGAAGGTCGATCGACTCTTCCATGCTCAGCGCGTCTGCCTCTTCTTTTGTTATCAGCCCTTTTTCAATGGCTTTTGCCCTGATTTTTTCAACATTAATGCCGCCACCGTCATCGGTCAGTTCGATGATGACATTGTCGCGGTCCCGGTGTGCGGACAGTTTGACGGTTCCTTTTCTTGGTTTGCCGGCTTTTTCACGGACGTCCGGGTGTTCGATGCCATGGTTGACAGCATTCCGTATGAGGTGGAGGAGAGGATCGTTGAGTCCGTCCATCACGCTCCGGTCGAGTTCTGTTTCCCCGCCCTCCATGATGAACTCGACTTCCTTGCCATCATACTGGGCCACATCACGTACGACCCGGGGCAGCCTGTTGAAGATATGGTTGAGAGGGATCATGCGGATGTTCATCATCAGGTTCTGGAGATCAGAGACCGATCGTTCCACCATGCCGATCGCCTCGTCCATCTCCTTGATCCTGTGCTCATCGGCAATCTGCTTGAGCCTGCCCCGGTTAATCACGAGATCTTCGACGAGGTTCATGATATGGTCGAGCTGGTTGATATCGACCCGGAGGTGCTTGACCTCCCGTGCCTTATCCGCTGCCTGTGGTCCTTTTGCGGGGGCATTATTATTTTTATCCCCTGCAGGTGCTCCGGCTGCCGGGACCGGTGCGGGAGGTCCTGATTTTGGCAAGTCTTGACCTGCCGGTACGACCTCGACCGACGCGATCTCGGATCCGGAAGCGGCAGTCCTGAGCGCTTCTTCCCCCGCATCGCTTGCGATCCGAACAAGGAGCGTTCCGTCACAGGTCCCTTCATCCAGCTGCTCTTTCGTTGGCGTCGAAGAAACAACGCTTCCCAACGATTCGAGATTGTTCAGGGCAATCATTGCACGTACGTCTTTCATGGCGCATTCGCCGGCTACTGTGATCCTGACGTCGAAAAGCGGACGACCGTCACCCGAATCCGCCGTAACAGGTCCCGCAGAAGGAGCAGCAGGCGTTTTTGCCTGTTTTTTCCCGCCCTTCTTTCCCGCCTGTGCTGTCTTTACGGGCTTATCTGCAGCAGCAGCGGGAGCAGTCCCGCGGTTCCCGTCAAGCCATGTTTTGAGCGAAGCTATATACTCGTCCGGGTTCTTGGATGAGGAGTCGCCACCAGCTTCGATATCGTCAAGCATCTCCTCAATCATATCGCTGCAGGAAAGAAGGAGGTTCCCCAGTTCCGGGGTCATCGCAGCTGTCCCGTTCCGGATCAGCTGGAAAACATCCTCCATAATATGGCAAAGGTGTTCGAGCTGTGCATAGCCCATGGATGCAGATGCGCCCTTGAGCGTATGGATCGACCTGAAGATCTCGCCAATAGCTTCAGGATCGGATCCCTTCTCGAGAATGAGAAGGTTCTTGATAATATTCTCGTGGTTTTCCCGCGATTCTGCTACAAAGAGGCCGCGGTAGGCTTCAAATTCAGACACAGGTACCCTCCATCCGGTTTACGGCTTTACTGATATGGTCTGCAATCTTGTCGAGCGGAATGACGCAATCAACTGCATCGTGAGTGATAGCTGACCTTGCCATCCCATAGACAAGACAGTCTTTTTCATCACAGATGACACTCGTCCCCCCGGCAGCCTTTACTGCCTTCGCACCTTCACCGGCATCATTACCCATGCCGCTTAAGATCACTGAAATAATATTCTTGCCGAATACCGGTGCAGCAGATTCGAACGTCTTATCGACCGCCGGGCGGACGCCATGGAGTGTCGGGGCGGATGAATGGACGATCCTGCCAGTTATACATCCATCGGCAAGATAACGGGAAACGATCGTGTGGAAGCCTGCTTTTGACAGGTAAATCTTCCCCTTTTCAAGGATATCTCCGTTTTCCGTCTCCTTGACCGGCAGAGGACAGAGGCGGTTGAACCGGTCGGCAAGTGGTGCGGTAAATCCGACCGGCATGTGCTGGGTGATAATGACGGCCGCATTCAGGTCCTCAGGGAGCGTTGAAAGGAGCGTATCAAGCATCTGAGGTCCGCCGGCAGACGACCCGATAAGAACGAGGCGGTCCGCCGCTTTTTTCGGTGTAGCAGCGTGCTTGAACGGTTCCCTGATCTTAAACCTGATGAGGTGCTTGATCTTGCTTACGAGCTCGTCGCTGATTTCCCTGACCTGGGGAAGATTCTTGGGCTTTGGCATGAAGTCATCAGCACCCAGCCGGATAGCCTGCTGCGTCATTTCGGCACCTTCGGTTGTAAGCGTACTGAGCATCAGGATTCTGGGGCGGTTCCGCTGTCTCCCGATCTCCTTCAATACCTCAATCCCGTTCTTCTTGGGCATCTCGATATCAAGCGTAATCAGATCAGGTGCGAGTGTCTTGATCTTGTCGATGGCATCAATACCATCTGTTGCCGATCCAACGACCTCAATGGCCGGGTCTTTTGAGAGCATATCCCGTATCACGGTCCGCATGAAGACAGAGTCATCGACGATGAGAACGCGTGCCATGGTTATGTTGCAAGCACATTTTTTACTTCTTCGAGAACTTTTGGTGCCTGGAATGGCTTTACGATATAACCTTTTGCACCTGTCTTGATTGCGAGCTTGACCATCTGTTCCTGGCCAACGGCAGTGCACATCACGACGCGTGCGGCAGGATCGAGTGCTTTGATGCTTTTTAATGCTTCGATCCCGTTCATCTTCGGCATAACGACATCCATCGTGACAAGGTCAGGCTTGAGCTCCTTGTATTTTTCGACAGCTTCTGTACCATCCCCGGCTTCGCCGATGATTGTATGGCCTCCGGAGAACAGGATATTTTTAAGAAGAGTTCTCATGAACAGGGTATCATCTACAATCAGGATCTTCCCCATGGGGCATCAGGCATAGGTTGGATTTTTCCTTATAAAGACTTGCTGGCATGTCAGGCGAAAGAAATGCATGTCTATGCTATTTGAATTAAGAAAAGTGTTATTTGACCTGGCTCTTTGTTGCGTCCGAGATATACCGTACCCCCTTCGTAGTGAGCTGGATCTCGCGCCTTACAGCAACGACTTCGCCGAGCTGGAGGTTCAAGATCCTGTCGTAAATCGCATCAAGTTCCTTATGAGGGATGTTCAGCATGTTCTCGATCGCATGCGAGTCCATCCCGGAATAGACAAGCATTGCCACTTGCTGGCCGACAGCATCCAGCTCATTGCCCTTCATATCCATACCTTTCGTGGCATCTTTTAAGAAGTTGAAGAGCACCTGAAGGGTCGAGATCGGGCAGAGTACCTGGCTCGACACGACCTCCCCTGCATCGACATGGTCGATACATATGATATCGGTTGGTTTTCCCTGTACCTCCGTCTTGGTCAGTTCGATAGCTGCAGCGTCCATCAGGGGTACGCAGACCTGTTTTGCGGGAGAGACAAACCAGATGCCCGTGCGCACGACAACGATACTGCCTTTTTCCCATGGAGCTCCCTGGATGAGGACACCGCCTCTGATAGCCGGTGACTTGAAGTAGGCGGCGAGACGGTAGGCATTGCAGGAATTCAGGATTAGTTTCTTTAAAATCTCAAGAACTTTGTCGACAGATTTTACCTTGACAACACCCTCGGCCTGGGTCTTGAACGTGATGATAAGGGTATTCTTCCGTTCTGCAAGATCGACAACGGTTTTATACAGGATCTCCTGGTTGACAGGGTCGGGAAGGACAATCCTGTCCTCTGCAATTCCCAGCTTAATGACGACCCATGCCTTGTTATGTTCGACCTTTGCCGGTACCTCTTTCATAGTCCCTCACAATGTTTTTGTTGTAAAATCTGTTGTTTATAAATAATCTGTGTCAACGGGCTATATCTGTATTACTTGGGGGGAGACTTCTTCCCGGCAGCAGAGGTCCGCCGTTTTTTCTGTTTCTCTGTCGCTGCATTCAGTGTCTTATGAAGTTCGGTCAGTTCCGTCTCGATCTCTGTTCCCGGCGCACGGAAATCCTTGAGGTCACGCAGGAGACTTAAGTCCTTCTCTTTCTTTACTGTCTTGATGCTGGCAGCAAGTGAGCTGAGCATATCGTCGTCGCCACCGGATGCTGCGGCAAATGCGGCCATCTCCTGCTGTTCGGATCGGCCTGTATCTATTGATGATGCCGGGATCGGAGCTGCTTCTTTGGGCAACGAAACATTGGGAGCTTCTGCAGCAGCAGGGGCGGGTGCCTGAGGAGCAGAGGCTGTGTCCTCCATATCTTCGTCCTCATCCAGCTCGACAGAATCAAGGCTGATGCTGTCCAGATCCCCAAGATCCCCTTCAGACGAAGAATCAAGGCCTTCGAGTGAAGGAAGATCGCCCCCAAGATCCTCTCCGCTTGCCTTCAGGATATCATCGGCAGCGGCAGAGATATCATCGAGAGAAGCCGTTTCACCCGGTTCTCCTGAAGGAGTACCAGCTTCTCCAGCCTGATCCATGAGTGCACCTCCTGCAGGTTCCCCGCCTTCTTCCAGAGATGCTTTTGTAGCGGTCTCATCATCATCAAGACCATCGAGCAACCCGGCATCAAATTCTTCACCCGAAAGAGACAGGAATGGATCTTCTTCACCAGGGGTTATGGATGGTGCTGTACCGGCTGCAGCCCCTCCGGATGATGCGGACGGAGCCTGGCCAGGGGAGGTCATTTTTGGGGTTGCATGTGCTTCCACCTTTCCGCTGACTGCCAGATCGAGCATATTATCGATCTTCTTCAGCTTGTCCGGATCAGCTTTTTTCCGTGTTGCGAGGAGGGTGCCCAGCGATTTTAAGGATGAGATGAAGGAGTCGGCATGGAGAGAAAGCCCGGACTTCTTGCCGGCAGCCGGTTTCGGTGCTGCCGGGGAGGGCTTTGCACTTTTCCGTGCAAACAGGGAGCTGAAACTGAATCCGCCGGCTTTTTTTGGGGACGGGGGCTGGCCGGGGGGTGTCTTTGCTGCAGGTTTCTTCGCGCCGGCGCCAGCCGGCGTTTTTTCCTTCTCTCTTTTTTTAAAGATGGTTCCAACAGATTTCAGATCGGATAGAGTAATTGCCCCTAGCAGGATTAAGAGAACGATGCCGACAGCTACGATTGCGGGAATGATTATGAGAAGTGGAAGGTCGAAGAAGATCAGGACAGATCCCGCAGTAACAATGGTACCGAAAATCAGGATCCTGCGTACACGTTCGTTCATGAGATCTTCCTTCTCACCTGCCAGACATGTTTGTCAGAGCCTCGGGGTTGAAGAATATACCGACAATCATAGGCGTTACCACCATAACCAACCCAGTCAGTATACAGAATATTGCTGCGTAGAAGTAATACATATACCGATCGCCACCCCCCACAATCTTTGCAGCCAGAATATTGGAGATCGTGATGATAGTAAGAATGACTGCGACATAGATCCCCATCTCTTTTTCCGGGAAATTGGTAAACATGCCCATTCCCGCACCAAGGGTACCGCTCGCTGTCACACCACCGGCACCGGAAGCCGACGAAGCACCGGCCGCCGCAGTTGTTTCCTGGAAATGCTGCATCATGGTACCGACTGAAGTGGTCAGGGTAACCATGATACGGTAGAGGGCAACAAAGATGGCAGCCATGACCACGTGCATTGGGATCATCAAAAGGATAAACCCGCGGGCGATCATGTCTTTTTTATCCCGGAGGAGCACCATTTCGAGCATGGAAGACCCGACCGTTTTCCCGATCGGTTCAGGGGGTCCGCCAAGCTGGACTGTGTCGAGGTAAATATTGAGATACATATTGATCAGGTTACTTCCCGATTCGCCGATGAACCGGTCCCATGTCGGCCGTACCTCAAGACCAAGGTTCATCTTGGAATAGACCGAGTTTAAGAGATCTTCAAGAGCCATGAACGACTTCCTGTCGATCGCTCCAAGAGCATGGACGGCTGTTGCGCTCTGTCCCCCCATGATCGAGCCGAAGCTCCGGATGAACGTGGCAAAATCATTGTCCCGGAGCGTGATGTTATGGTCGTCGATAAACCCGATGATGCCAAGCGGGGCAAGGAATATGCCGATCATAAGGTAAATGAGCCCGACCGGTACGCCCAGTACTAGTATCACCAGACCAATCACTACCGTGATTGGTAAGATGACACGTTCCATTGTACGGATTGTAATCTGTTCCTTGGAAGCCCGTTCAGTAAGACCATGAGTCTTAGGATCGCCGGGGACAGACTGATACATAAGGATAACGCCGAACGCGCAGATGGCAAGGATGATCCCATATGACATGTTCAGGGTCCCTTCCATGCCGGTCGGAGAATAGATCGCGATTGAGATCATGATGGTGACTGCAATCACGGTTCCCGACAGCAGCATCGCAACATAGGCATCACCCCATTTCTTGACAAGCTCGCAACCCTGCTCGTACTGGCTCCGGTATACGCTCCGGATGGTGTTCAGTTCCTGGGAAAGAAATTCATCATCCGGAACATTGGACTCGATTGCATTGGCATATCTCATAAGCATATTCTGGAGTGTAGGATTGGTGGTCCGTTCTGCGACAATGCTTAAGGACTCCGAGTAACTGAAACTCCATTTCTTGACAAATGTATCGACTTTTGCGATGTACTTTGAGCTGATGTACTCCTCTCTCTGAGACGCAAACGCGAAGATCTCGGGGCGAGTGGCATTCGCCATCGACATCGACGCCATATAAGTCATCATGAACAGGATGTCGGCGCCCATCTTCTTATTCTCGGCAATCAAGGCAAGTTTTTGTTTGAGTGAAGCGATACTGGATTCAAAAGGAAGTTGGCCGCCCGATGATGCCCTGATCTTGTCCTTGACAGATTCAAACATGGATCAGGCACCGATTGTAAGCAGGCCCTGTTTCTTGATCTTGGTGATCATATGGAAAAGATCCCAGAATTTTACATAGCCGGCCTTGTGGAGTCGTTCGAGGATCTTCGCCCGTTTATCGACTTCGTCGTAGATTTCAGCCTTTCTCGCATCGGGAATCCCCAGCATCGTCGCAATCTTATTCTCAAGCAGGTAGGAACTTCCCTTGCCGGTCCAGACAAAGGTGTCTGAGACCGGCTCCCATATAAACATCCCGACAAATGTGAATCCGCCGGTCTCGGGATTGTACCCGACAAGTTCGTTCAGACTGATCATCCGACGGACGGTCTGCCCGTCAGGGCGTTTTACAGCACTCTGGATAAGGACAAGGTTTAAGTTATCGACATAGGTCTTAGGAATATTGATGGGGTCACCGCAGAGACGCTGGATCAGCTTCTCGACAGATGCTGCGTGGAAGGTACTCATAACAGGGTGACCTGTCTGCATCGCACCGAATGCGACAGCTCCTTCGACACCACGGATTTCGCCAACAAGGATCTGGTTCGGGCGCTGACGGAGGGCAGCCTTAAGCAGATCGAACATCGTCACTTCACCGCCAGCGCCCGTGCCCTCACCCTTCCCCTTTGCAAGTGCAACTTCACGAACCCAGTTCCGGTGGGGGATGTTCAGCTCCGGCGTATCTTCGATAGTGACGATCTTATTCTCCGGGGGAATGAAAGTAGTTAATGCATTCAGCGTTGTTGTCTTGCCGCTTGCCGTTTCACCGGAGACGAACATTGACATCCCATACTCGATACAGATCCAAAGATAAGCAGCGACCGTATAATCAAGACCCCCGCTCTCGATGATATTCATGACAGAGAGGGGAATCTCGTTCACCTTACGGATCGTAAAATTGCTGCCGTGCCGTGAGACGTCTGTCCCGTACACGATGTTGATACGGGAACCATCAGGGAGTGTTGCATCGACAAGCGGGCTCCGGTACGTGATGGGGCGCTTGATCTTCTCTGCCAGTTTGACGACAAACTCGTCGAGCTCTTTCGAGACTTTGAACTCGATGACCGATTTTAAGCCTTTGAAGATCTTGTGCTCAATGAAGATCGGCCCGACGCCGTCACAGGAAATATCCTCGATATAGGAATCGGAGAGGAACGGTTTTAATGCTCCCATGTCAATTTTGTCCCTGATTAAGAGGTATTCGATCGCCCGGAATTCCTCCGGTGTAAGGATCACCCTGCCGTCCGGGGTCACAGGTACATTGATCGAAGACCGGCGTTTCTTCATCTTTTTCTGGGCGGTAAAGTCGGTTTTTAAAAATGTCGTAAGCTTTGATTTTACATCCTGCTCCTCCTTATCGCCACCGGTCAGCTGTTTGAGGTCCATGTTCTTGGGTTTGACAACAGCGATGGTGGAGAACATCTTTTTTAGGACATCCGCCCGTTCCTGGTCGGTCCTCGGATCGTTCTCCAGCCCGTCGATAAGATCGATCAGTTTTCCCTCGATTACGGGCATGAGGTCATAGACACTGTGCAGGAACGAGGGTTCGATAGGGATGTAAAAATTCCGCACATCGTCCGGGTCCGGGAGGATGTGGACAAAAGTAGTCTCATTGACCGGATAGATCAGGTTCCATGTCTTCATCGAACGCAGGTCTTTTTTCAGCTCCGAGAGGAAAAGGGGAATACCATAGGTATTGACAGGAAATGTATGGAGGTACTCCAGGAGATGGGGGCTTGTCTTTACGTACTCCTTTGCATTCTCGGGCAGCATCTTGTAAAGCGTTGAAGATTCGATATCGCCATAGATATCAATGGAGTCATCGAGCTTCTCCGGTTTAAAAGGGAGGTTGATGGCAACGGATAGGGTGCCCATGATCAGACCTTGGCAAAGCTCATCGGGATGATCTTCATGCCATACCCGGGGTGGACCTCAAAGCTGACAAGGTTACCTGTCGTCTTATGTGCTCCGCGGACTTTGATAACTTCCATCACCATGATATACTTGTCCCCCATGATCGCCTTCTTCATGTTAAGGTGTGCATCACAGATCGACCGGATACGGACAAGTGTGTCCTCTTCGAACGCATAGGTGTGGAGCGTAATCAGGATAGTCTTGCCATGGTCGACGAGCGACTTGCAATTGGTGAAGAACGTGAGGATGGAGTCGGATTCAGCATATTCCGTGAAGAGCGTTAAGGAATCGATCACAGCGACCTGGGCCTTGCTCTCCTGTATCTTGTTGATGACCCGCTGCAGGATACCCTGCATCTCATCTTTTGACCATTCGAACCCGACAACATGAAGCGGGAATACTTTGAGGTATCCCCAGGCAAAGTAATCTGATATATCAAGGCTCATGGACTCCATCTGCTTGATGAAACTCTTTGTCGTGCTCTCTGTGGTGTAAAGGTCTACCGAGAGCCCCTGCTTCATCGCCCCCCACATGATCTGCTGGGTGAGCACGCTCTTTCCGGTATCGTTCTCGCCCTCGATAAGGGTCAGTGACTGGAGTGGAAGGCCATCGGCGATTTTCTTATCTAATTCAGAATTACCTGTAGAAACGATTTGTTTGTCATCGCCACCCATCAGATCAGCAATGCTGGCCATACGTCAACTCACCGGATACTCACTGTATATGAAGAAGTTACACCATTCGGGGTGCTGACACTGGTAAAAGATCCTGAAACAGGCGGATTTACCAAGAAGCTGTCAATATGGACCCACATCATCTCTCCGGGGTCGAGCATATCGGGATGGATCACCTCATTTGTGAGTCCGTCCGTTAATGTGATTTTGGAATATGTCCAGGTTTTTGCGGCCTCGGTACCCGTTGTCTCATCGTAAGAATACTTGGCCGGATTACTTCCGGGAATAGTAAGAAAAACATCCATATGTTCAAAGTCACTTATCGGTTCGTTTCCGGTATTTGTAATATTCAAATAGATATTTGTTGAACCTGTCTGATACTCGATATCTGAAATGTTGATGGCTGTCCGCATTCTTGCCTCATTTTGCTGCGTAACCTCTTTCTGGGTATTTATAATCTGATCGGCCGTCGACAAGGTGCTGCCTACAACAAGATATGCAACAATAATCAGCATCAGGATGCCAATTGCTGCTCCTATCATTTCGCCAACAGCCAATTTATCACCTTAAACGATAGTGAATTCGACAGATCGGTATACTCCATTGGGTAGTACAAACTGGAAATACGCCAGCTCACCTGCAGCGTCCAATACATCGTTACGCGCAGTAATCTCGATTGTTTCACCGGTATCCCAGAGATTATTGCTGTTTTGATCATCGAGCTGGAAAGTCCACTTTTGATTGGTAGTTGTCGGATCACCGAGAGCTGCCCTGGCAAAATTCCCGGACGATCCGATAAAAACATCCGCTCCGTTTTGTATCTCGGAAATTCCTACGGGATTTGAACCTATATTTTTTATCCAGACTTTCACCAAGTGGGTTGTACTGGATCCATAAGTGTTTACAATCTTAAAGTCCGTTCTCATCCGCGTATCGGTTTCGTGCGCCGAGGAAGAGAACGTGCTGGCAGTGCTCCAGACAATCGGGTAGACCGCATTTATCAGGATACCTGCTGCTACGACTGCTGTTATGATAAACAATGCAGATACAAACGTATCGGCAGACATTGGTTAGATCCTGTCAGGGAGGTTCATCCAGTCTTCTTCGAATTCTTTCTCTTTCTGGGATCCCTTGTCTTTGGCCGGGGCAACCGGGAACTCGACTTGGCTATGGGATGCTGCTGGAACGGCCTTGGGAGCCTGCAAACGCTGTTCCATCATGACCTCGATCATGTCGCGGTCAAGAGTTGTGTCATCCGGTGCGATGATCCGGTTGAGTGTGTAAAGTTCTGAAACGAATTCATCAGGCCCAACTTCATGTTCATCGCCGATATTGGCCGGCATAAGGCGAGCGATCTCCCGGATTTCATCACATGCTTCCTTGCTGATATACCCCATTGTCTTGTATGACTGGAGCATAATCTCAAGCCGGTCATGACCGTATTTCCGTACAGCCTGGTTTGTCCACTTGAAGAGTTTGTATACCTTCTGGAGCCGGAACTTCTCTGAAGGCCGGGAGACCGGTGTCTTATCAGTGGCGGTTTTTGTGTCCATCAGCTGGGAGCGGAACTGGGCAAGGAGCTGTTCGTCGATGATCCGGCGTTCGTCAGTTGTAGAAGGCAGGGGCGCAATCTGCGAGGTGGCATCTGGTTGCTCCGGCTTAACTGCATGTTCAGAGGTCGCCTTCTTTTCCTGTGCTTCTGCCTGTGTCTTTTCTGCGTTGAGCTCTGCTTCCTTGGCCTCAAGGGCGGATTCCCTCGCTTCAAGTGCTGCTATTTTTGCCTCGTCTTCGGCAGAAGATCCATCGCCGCCACCAGTTATTGCTATCGTAAACGGGTTTTCCAGTTCATTCATCCGCTCCCGGATATCCATGAGCAGGCGTTTTATCGAAGTTTTGATAAGGTCGACTTCCCGTTCGAGGTTCTGCATCTTCACCTCTGGGTCGTCTTCTGATGCGGCAGTGATGATATGGTCTACCTGAGCCTGATTTACCGCCATAGCAGTATGATATATTATGATCGCAGTTAATAAGTTTTGTGTCGTGATAAAAAGGGAATAAATGGTATGATTCAAGAAAAAAATCGATAATTCTTTTCCTTTTTAATTATCAAGGCAACTAAGCGTTCAATAAGGATGCTATAATCGTATCAGATCTCATCGTAATTATCTGTTATAGCGGTATGATTGTCTAATAACAAGGAGTACTGTAGATATCAGATTTTAAGAACGAACCGCCAATTTTCTGGAAAAATGGAAGAATTTAGTAGAGGACGTTAACGTCCTGAATCGTTGCCGGGACGGTCCGTGTGAACGGGAGCGAGGCACCGACTGCGGGCCGCAGCTCGATCGTAATCTTGGTGTTCTTTCCCGGCGTGGTGGTTGCAGTATATCCGGTCATGAATTCGATATCGATCTGCTCCTGCCCTGCCATCGTTGTAACGGCCGATCCGGACTTGGTCGCCGCAAATCCGTATATGGATCCATCTGTGCCGCCTATTTGCTGGATAAGCCGGGGCGATGTTGTCTCGTTGGAATAGACGATTGTAAGCTTGGACAGATCGACAGAGGGGGCACCCGGCGCAAGCCCGATAGTGAACTTGACTTTCTCAATACCGGCAGCTGTTCCGTTATTATCTACTGCGTTGGAGCCGCCCATCCCGTATACCTGCCCCATCATCTGGATGTTGGAGGTAGCCTGTTCGACACCCTTGTACACGGTCTCCTGGCTCTTCTGGGTTGTGAAGAACCCGGCGCCGAGTACGACGTAAGAGAACACCGCGGCTACGACGACGAATGCAATCAGGACGATTGCCGCTTCGAGCCCGGTGAATGCTGAATCGTTCTTGTATGACATGTTTTTCACCTTGGTTAAACTGTGCAAAACTTCCAGTAGTTACCTGTCTGAAAGTCTGCAAATGATAAAAAGCAGTCATCATATATATAGTTATTTTAAACCTAATCGCTTTATTCTTTCATATTTGGGGATCTCGTTGTTTTGAGAAGGTTAGATCGAAATATTCATTTTTATGATATCTCTTAACTGAAAAGATCCCCTGTTAGTGAATAATTCGAAGGTACGAATTGGAGTAGTGTTATACTTAAAAAAAAAGAGATTTAGTAGAGTGAGTTGACTACCTGAATCGTTGCCGGGACCGTGCGTGTGAATGGTAACGATGCCCCGACAGCAGGTCGTAGCTCAATTGTAATCTTCGTGTTCTTCCCCGGGGTATTTACAGATGATGTTGCAGCTGACGATCCAATCAGGAATTCGACATCGATCTGCTCCTGTCCGGACATTGTTGTTACCGCTGTCCCCGCTTTTGTTGTTGTAAAGACTAGAGTACCTGGATTGGCACCGGTTGTATGTTGGAGAAGGATAGGGGAAGTTGTTTCATTCGAATATACCACGACAAGCTTGGTCAGATCGACAGACGGGGCACCTGGTGCAAGTCCGAGGGTGAATTTAATTCTCTCTATCCCCTGCAGGCTTGAATTCGAGGATGCGTTTGACATCCCATAAACCTGCCCGATCATCTGGATGTTGGAGGTAGCCTGTTCGACACCCTTGTACACGGTCTCCTGGCTCTTCTGGGTTGTGAAGAACCCGGCGCCGAGTACGACGTAAGAGAACACCGCGGCTACGACGACGAATGCAATCAGGACGATTGCCGCTTCGAGCCCGGTGAACGCTGAATCGTTCTTGTATGACATGTTTTTCACCTTGGTTAAACTGTGCAAAACTTCCAGTAGTTACCTATCTGAAAGTCTGCAAATGATAAAAAGCAGTCATCATATATATAGTTATTTTAAACCTAATCGCCTTATTATTTCAAATTTAGAAATCTCATTTGTTTTAACTGGAAATGATTGAAGCATTCCATTTTTTTTTTGATGCTGATGAAATAACAGAATCTGACTGATTTTAAATTTTCAAATGGCTATAATTCAGTCTTCAATACACCTAAAAAAAGAAGATTTAGTAGAGAACGTTGACTGCCTGGATTGTTGCCGGGACGGTCCGTGTGAACGGGAGCGAGGCTCCGACTGCGGGCCGCAGTTCGATTGTAATTCTGGAATTCTTTGGCGGGGTGGTCGATCCGGTAACTCCAATTATAAACTCGATATCGATCTGTTCCTGTCCCGCCATGGTCGTAACGGCCGATCCGGCTTTTGTAGATGCAAAGTAAACCCCACTTGCTGGAGCTGCGGTGCCATCTACATGCTGGATAAGCCGGGGCGATGTTGTCTCGTTGGAATAGACAATAGTCAGTTTGGTCAGATCGACGGATGGTGCACCCGGAGCAAGCCCGATTGTGAACTTGATCTTTTCAATTCCGCCAAGACTCTCATTTGTTGCTGATGAAAGTCCGTATACCTGCCCCATCATCTGGATGTTGGAGGTAGCCTGTTCGACACCCTTGTACACGGTCTCCTGGCTCTTCTGGGTTGTGAAGAACCCGGCGCCGAGTACGACGTAAGAGAACACCGCGGCTACGACGACGAATGCAATCAGGACGATTGCCGCCTCGAGCCCGGTGAATGCTGAATCGTTCTTGTATGACATGTTTTTCACCTTGGTTAAACTGTGCAAAACTTCCAGTAATTACCTGTCTGAAAGTCTGCAAATGATAAAAAGCAGTCATCATATATATAGTTATTTTAAGAAAAATCACAATTTTACTCAATGTTTGGCAATCTGGTTCGTATATATTGATTAACAGAAATGGGTACTAGTTTAACAGGGTCTTGAATTAATGAATTATTCTGGCTTTTAGCAAACAAGAAAAATGATTCGCTATACCTGAAAAAAGGTCACCTTAAATCCTGGCTATACCTATCATTGATAGTTTCCCCATGACCTCCATAATTCTGCGTAAAAAGAGTGAAAATGATATTACAATACGTTTACTGGATAAATCTGAGGAGGAAGCGTCCGCGACATTAAAAATGCGGATCCTATCGCCGGTTTAATTTCTACATTGAATCTGGTATTTTTACCCGGACAATCTGCCGATGTATATCCAACCATGAATTCAATATCCACCACTTCTTTTCCAGCTATCGATTCAGTATCCACTCCGTTTTTAGTTGCATTGAATGTATGGACGGAACCCATTCCGGCTGCATGAACAAGGATTCTCGGTTCAACAGTCTCATTCGAGTACACGATAGTCATCTTGTTTATATCCATCGAAGGGGCGCCTGGTGCAAGACCGATGGAAAACTTGATCTTTTCAATACCGCTTGTAGCGTTACCAGATATGGCATAGATCTGGCTTACAAGCTGGATGTTGGAGGTAGCCTGCTCGACACTTTTATACACAGATTCCTGGCTTTTCTGGGTTGCATAATACCCGGCGCCGAGTACGACGTAAGAGAACACCGCGGCTACGACGACGAATGCAATCAGGACGATTGCCGCCTCGAGCCCGGTGAATGCATCCGTGTTTTTGGATTCTAGGGGAGGCATGAGATCACATCTGATCATTTTATCAGTATTTCTTGGTTTAATAATCTTAACACATATATACGACTTTAATTACGGATTACCCGCAGACGACATAATCCGGCTGATTGCCCATGGATGATCATCGCAGCGGACAATGTAGAAATTATCCTCATGGATCCCTTATTAAATTTTGCGCTCGTCATTCAACTAATAAAAGTTGATTTTTATTCTGATTTCCCCTTTCCGCCCTCCCCTTTTCTGAAACCGTCCGGGATTGGAAATTTTTCACTATACATTGAAATAGGTTATCCGATAAATCAGTTGTAAATGCAGAAGGAAGATATCCAATGGGCTGTTTTAGGGATCCTTATTTTATTAGTGATAGCCCTTGTGATCAAACCAATGGCGACCGGGCAACCAGTCAATTTAGGGCTTCCTGAAAAAGCTACACCGTCTCCGCTAATTTCACAGGTTCAAACCCCTTTACCTGAGGCAATTCCAACCACCCCGGTCGATGTCGCTACAACGGAATCAATTACACCAACACCCACTCCAACATGGGACCAGCAGGTGCAAAATGTCCAGTTTGTAGATCCTTCAACTTATGGAGTGAACCTGAACCAGTCTCTGCCGAATTATACAAAGATTGCGACGGATAATGCATCATTGCGTGGCAGCATGACCACGTATGCAACGTTTTCCGGACAGTATAGTGGCACAACCCAGATTATTAAAATCCCCTTCCCTTACTGGGAGTTATGGTATACTGTAGAACCGAGGTCAACAGATCTTGCACAACAAGCCGAACCTGGAGGGCAGTATGTTGTCACCCCCACGCAGGGAATAGGCGAAGCCAAATCCGGTTTTTCAGGATCATATTCGACAGCGTTGCCATCATTCTCTATTCAGATAATCGATGGAGAAGATCCAAACCGGATTGTCAGATCCATTTCCCCGACCGGATCACTGGATCCCAAGCTCTGGAGTAAAGATGATCCACGCCCATGGAAGGAAAAAGTTTTCGAAGGACAACGGAGCTACTATTTCATTATCAAGAGCAGCCTTCTGGAATCTTATACCATTGATATAAAAATTCCATCTTCATATATTGGAAAATATTAGGCTCTGTAGAATTCCTCAATGACAATCCGAATAGAGAATATTATCATCGCTCTTGAGAGGTTGTAAAGGATCACCTTGATTTTGATCTCCTTGACCTGGAGTCGGTATTTTCTTGCTTTCAGGGATTCCCCGAACTTTCTTTTCAAGACGGAGAACACGGTTTCGACCTTAATCCGTTGATAGTATAGTTCCGGATCGAACAACACCCTCATTCTTCGGCGGTAATAACCGGAGATCCGTTTCCTTTCTCTCTCCCGGATCGGGATGAGCGAACAAGAGTTCAGCGTATCCCGGATCAGCCGGTGGATCTCTTCGGAATCGTATCCTTTGTCCATGAGGTAGAGGTCAGACTTTCTGGTTCTGTGAGATTGATTCAGGAGTTTTTCGGCGTGACGGATATCATGGACGGGATGCCGGGAGATCTTCAGACCTGTGATAATCTGTTGAGCCGTATCAACGGAGATTGATGTTTTCAGGAACCGTTTTCTGGTCTTACCGGTTCCCCAGGAATAGTAATGGCTGGCGTACGAGCTGGTGAACCCGGATGAATCGACAGCGGTACAGGGTATTTTCTCGCCCCAGTCATAGAACAATTTCATGAGCCGGTTGAGTAACCGGGTGAATGTTATGGATCGAATCCGTTGACAGAACTTGTGAATCGTCGTGAAATGAGGTACCTGATCGAGATGGATCTTTTCCCGGGAGAGAGTCCATGATCCCGGTAAGTTCAACGATATCCCGGTAATCTTCGGACATGTACTCTTTCAGGAGAAGAAGAATGAGTAACTGGTGCTGGTTATAGGTTCTTTTCGAGAACTTTGATGAGTAAAGGGGGATTCGGGAATTCCGGATCACACCGGAGGATAATTCAACAAAACTGATATACCGGTTTGCTGACATTATCTCGTCTCCTTATCGTTACTGAACATAACAAAATAAGGAGACACGGTACCTTAGATCTTTCGGTCGTCGGTGCAATTCGGTTTTAGATCGGGGTTTCTACAGAGC